>NZ_BOLK01000034.1 GCF_016861565.1 Secundilactobacillus yichangensis | reverse complement strand
CTGTGCAGGTTTCCGTATTATTCCTTAGAAAGGAGGTGATCCAGCCGCAGGTTCTCCTACGGCTACCTTGTTACGACTTCACCCTAATCATCTGCCCCACCTTAGGCGGTTGGCTCCCGAAGGTTACCGAACCGACTTTGGGTGTTGCAAACTCTCATGGTGTGACGGGCGGTGTGTACAAGGCCCGGGAACGTATTCACCGCGGCATGCTGATCCGCGATTACTAGCGATTCCGACTTCGTGCAGGCGAGTTGCAGCCTGCAGTCCGAACTGAGAATGGCTTTAAGAGATTAGCTTGCCCTCGCGGGTTTGCGACTCGTTGTACCATCCATTGTAGCACGTGTGTAGCCCAGGTCATAAGGGGCATGATGACTTGACGTCATCCCCACCTTCCTCCGGTTTGTCACCGGCAGTCTCGCCAGAGTGCCCAACTAAATGCTGGCAACTGACAATAAGGGTTGCGCTCGTTGCGGGACTTAACCCAACATCTCACGACACGAGCTGACGACAGCCATGCACCACCTGTATCTGCGTCCCCGAAGGGAACGCCTAATCTCTTAGGTTAGCACAGTATGTCAAGACCTGGTAAGGTTCTTCGCGTAGCTTCGAATTAAACCACATGCTCCACCGCTTGTGCGGGCCCCCGTCAATTCCTTTGAGTTTCAACCTTGCGGTCGTACTCCCCAGGCGGAATACTTAATGCGTTAGCTGCGGCACTGAAGGGCGGAAACCCTCCAACACCTAGTATTCATCGTTTACGGCATGGACTACCAGGGTATCTAATCCTGTTCGCTACCCATGCTTTCGAGCCTCAGCGTCAGTTACAGACCAGACAGCCGCCTTCGCCACTGGTGTTCTTCCATATATCTACGCATTTCACCGCTACACATGGAGTTCCACTGTCCTCTTCTGCACTCAAGTCTCCCAGTTTCCGATGCACTTCTCCGGTTAAGCCGAAGGCTTTCACATCAGACTTAAGAAACCGCCTGCGCTCGCTTTACGCCCAATAAATCCGGACAACGCTTGCCACCTACGTATTACCGCGGCTGCTGGCACGTAGTTAGCCGTGGCTTTCTGGTTAAATACCGTCAACACCTGAACAGTTACTCTCAGATGTGTTCTTCTTCAACAACAGAGTTTTACGAGCCGAAACCCTTCTTCACTCACGCGGCGTTGCTCCATCAGACTTTCGTCCATTGTGGAAGATTCCCTACTGCTGCCTCCCGTAGGAGTTTGGGCCGTGTCTCAGTCCCAATGTGGCCGATTACCCTCTCAGGTCGGCTACGTATCATTGCCTTGGTGAACCATTACTCCACCAACTAGCTAATACGCCGCGGGTCCATCCAGAAGTGATAGCCGAAACCATCTTTCAAACTGAAACCATGCGGTTTCAGTTGTTATGCGGTATTAGCACCTGTTTCCAAGTGTTATCCCCCGCTTCTGGGCAGGTTACCCACGTGTTACTCACCAGTTCGCCACTCATCCAATG
>NZ_BOLK01000033.1 GCF_016861565.1 Secundilactobacillus yichangensis | reverse complement strand
AACTCCATGTGTAGCGGTGGAATGCGTAGATATATGGAAGAACACCAGTGGCGAAGGCGGCTGTCTAGTCTGTAACTGACGCTGAGGCTCGAAAGCATGGGTAGCAAACAGGATTAGATACCCTGGTAGTCCATGCCGTAAACGATGAATACTAGGTGTTGGAGGGTTTCCGCCCTTCAGTGCCGCAGCTAACGCATTAAGCACTCCGCCTGGGGAGTACGACCGCAAGGTTGAAACTCAAAGGAATTGACGGGGGCCCGCACAAGCGGTGGAGCATGTGGTTTAATTCGAAGCTACGCGAAGAACCTTACCAGGTCTTGACATACTATGCAAATCCTAGAGATAGGACGTTCCCTTCGGGGACATGGATACAGGTGGTGCATGGTTGTCGTCAGCTCGTGTCGTGAGATGTTGGGTTAAGTCCCGCAACGAGCGCAACCCTTATTATCAGTTGCCAGCATTAAGTTGGGCACTCTGGTGAGACTGCCGGTGACAAACCGGAGGAAGGTGGGGATGACGTCAAATCATCATGCCCCTTATGACCTGGGCTACACACGTGCTACAATGGACGGTACAACGAGTCGCGAAGTCGTGAGGCTAAGCTAATCTCTTAAAGCCGTTCTCAGTTCGGATTGTAGGCTGCAACTCGCCTACATGAAGTTGGAATCGCTAGTAATCGCGGATCAGCATGCCGCGGTGAATACGTTCCCGGGCCTTGTACACACCGCCCGTCACACCATGAGAGTTTGTAACACCCAAAGCCGGTGAGATAACCTTCGGGAGTCAGCCGTCTAAGGTGGGACAGATGATTAGGGTGAAGTCGTAACAAGGTAGCCGTAGGAGAACCTGCGGCTGGATCACCTCCTTTCTAAGGAATATACGGAGGCTACACATACTTTGTCGAAACAATGGTCAGTTTTGAGGGGTCTACCCTCAAACTTGTTCTTTGAAAACTAGATATTATCAATTATTTTCCTTTAATTATTAAGATAATTAAAACCGAGAAACAACTGCGTATTTTTGAGTTTTTTAATTAGTTTATATCGCTAATACTCAATTAATCAGCGATTACGAAGTAATCGTTAGGTTAAGTTATGAAGGGCGCATGGTGGATGCCTTGGTACTAGGAGCCGATGAAGGACGGGACTAACACCGATATGCTTCGGGGAGCTGTACGTAAGCTTTGATCCGGAGATTTCCGAATGGGGAAACCCAATTACTTTAATCAGTAATTACAACTCAGGGAATACATACTTGAGTTGAGGCAGACGCGGGGAACTGAAACATCTAAGTACCCGCAGGAATAGAAAGAAAAATCGATTCCCTAAGTAGCGGCGAGCGAACGGGGAATAGCCCAAACCAAAGAGCTTGCTCTTTGGGGTTGTAGGACTGAACATTTGAGTTACCAAAGTCAATGATAATCGAAGAGTCTGGGAAGACTCGGCATAGAGGGTGATACCCCCGTAGATGAAATTGTTGACCCTCAGTTCAGTATCCTGAGTACGGCCACACACGTGAAACGTGGTCGGAATCCGGGAGGACCATCTCCCAAGGCTAAATACTCCCTAGTGACCGATAGTGAACCAGTACCGTGAGGGAAAGGTGAAAAGCACCGCGGAAGCGGAGTGAAATAGTTCCTGAAACCATGTGCCTACAATTAGTTAGAGCCCGTTAATGGGTGATAGCGTGCCTTTTGTAGAATGAACCGGCGAGTTACGTTAATTTGCAAGGTTAAGGTGTAAAGACCGGAGCCGTAGCGAAAGCGAGTCTGAAACGGGCGTTTCAGTAAGTTGATGTAGACCCGAAACCAGGTGACCTATCCATGTCCAGGTTGAAGGTGCGGTAAAACGCACTGGAGGACCGAACCCGTGTATGTTGAAAAATGCTGGGATGAGGTGTGGATAGCGGTGAAATTCCAAACGAACTTGGAGATAGCTGGTTCTCTCCGAAATAGCTTTAGGGTTAGCCTCGGAGTTAAGAATCGTGGAGGTAGAGCCACTGTTTGGACTAGGGGCCCGTCATGGGTTACTGAATTCAGATAAACTCCGAATGCCACTGATTTATATCCGGGAGTCAGACGATGAGTGATAAGATCCACCGTCGAAAGGGGAACAGCCCAGACCATCAATTAAGGTCCCTAAATACATGCTGAGTGGAAAAGGATGTGGAGTTGCACAGACAGCTAGGATGTTGGCTCAGAAGCAGCCACCATTTAAAGAGTGCGTAATAGCTCACTAGCCGAGTGATCCCGCGCCGAAAATTTACCGGGGCTAAGCATGTTACCGAAATTATGGATGCGACCAATAGGTCGCGTGATAGGAGAGCGTTCTAAGGGCAACGAAGCTAGACCGCAAGGACTAGTGGAGTGCTTAGAAGTGAGAATGCCGGTATGAGTAGCGAAAGATCAGTGAGAATCTGATCCACCGAATGACTAAGGTTTCCTGGGGAAGGCTCGTCCTCCCAGGGTTAGTCGGGACCTAAGCCGAGGCTGAGAAGCGTAGGCGATGGATAACAGGTTGATATTCCTGTACTAGTTAATCATGTTTGAACGATGGAGGGACGCAGTAGGCTATGGTGTGCACACGATTGGAAATGTGTGTTCAAGCGTCAAGTCTGGTGATGAGTTAAATGCTTATCGCTAAGGACAAGGCGTGACGAGGACCGAATTTTAGTAGGGAAGCGCCAGATGTCACACTGCCGAGAAAAGCTTCTAGTTAGTGATTAATTACCCGTACCGCAAACCGACACAGGTAGTCGAGGAGAGTATCCTAAGGTGAGCGAGTGAACTCTCGTTAAGGAACTCGGCAAAATGACCCCGTAACTTCGGGAGAAGGGGTGCTACACGCAAGTGTAGCCGCAGTGAAAAGGCCCAGGCGACTGTTTATCAAAAACACAGGTTTCTGCAAAATCGCAAGATGACGTATAGGGGCTGACGCCTGCCCGGTGCTGGAAGGTTAAGTGGATGAGTTAGCTTCGGCGAAGCCCAGAAATGAAGCCCCAGTAAACGGCGGCC
>NZ_BOLK01000032.1 GCF_016861565.1 Secundilactobacillus yichangensis | reverse complement strand
GCAGGGGGCGATCCCCCAACTACTCTTGGCGTGCTGAAGCTTAACTGCTGTGTTCGGCATGGGAACAGGTGTATCCTTCAGGCTATCGCCACCACACTATTGAGAACTGGTGCTCTCAAAACTAGACAATATCAATTTCCTTACCGATGAACACCACTTCCGTGGTTAAGTCCTCGACCGATTAGTACTAGTCCGCTCCGTGCATCGCTGCACTTCCACTTCTAGCCTATCTACCTGATCATCTCTCAGGGGTCTTACTTCCATATAGGAATGGGAAATCTCATCTTGAGGCGAGTTTCACACTTAGATGCTTTCAGCGTTTATCTCATCCACACATAGCTACTCAGCAATGCGCCTGGCGGCACAACTGATACACCAGCGGTGTGTCCATTCCGGTCCTCTCGTACTAGGAACAGCTCCTCTCAAATTTCCTACGCCCGCGACGGATAGGGACCGAACTGTCTCACGACGTTCTGAACCCAGCTCGCGTACCGCTTTAATGGGCGAACAGCCCAACCCTTGGGACCGACTACAGCCCCAGGATGCGATGAGCCGACATCGAGGTGCCAAACCTCCCCGTCGATGTGGACTCTTGGGGGAGATAAGCCTGTTATCCCCAGGGTAGCTTTTATCCGTTGAGCGACGGCCCTTCCATACGGTACCGCCGGATCACTAAGCCCGACTTTCGTCCCTGCTCGACCTGTCTGTCTCGCAGTCAAGCTCCCTTGTGCCTTTACACTCTGCGAATGATTTCCAACCATTCTGAGGGAACCTTTGGGCGCCTCCGTTACTTTTTGGGAGGCGACCGCCCCAGTCAAACTACCCACCTGACACTGTCTCCCGCCACGCTGAGTGGCGCGGGTTAGAGTGTTCACACAACAAGGGTCGTATCCCACCAGCGCCTCCACCGAAACTAGCGTTCCGGTTTCTACGGCTCCGACCTATCCTGTACAAGTTGTGTCAACACCCAATATCAAGCTATAGTAAAGCTCCATGGGGTCTTTCCGTCCTGTCGCGGGTAACCTGCATCTTCACAGGTACTATAATTTCACCGAGTCTCTCGTTGAGACAGTGCCCAGATCGTTACGCCTTTCGTGCGGGTCGGAACTTACCCGACAAGGAATTTCGCTACCTTAGGACCGTTATAGTTACGGCCGCCGTTTACTGGGGCTTCATTTCTGGGCTTCGCCGAAGCTAACTCATCCACTTAACCTTCCAGCACCGGGCAGGCGTCAGCCCCTATACGTCATCTTACGATTTTGCAGAAACCTGTGTTTTTGATAAACAGTCGCCTGGGCCTCTTCACTGCGGCTGCACTTGCGTGCAGCACCCCTTCTCCCGAAGTTACGGGGTCATTTTGCCGAGTTCCTTAACGAGAGTTCACTCGCTCACCTTAGGATCCTCTCCTCGACTACCTGTGTCGGTTTGCGGTACGGGTAGTAAGATACTCACTAGAAGCTTTTCTCGGCAGTGTGACGTCAGCCACTTCCCTACTTAAATTCGGTCCTCATCACAGCTTGTCTACCCGGTTGTAAGCATTTAACTAACAACCAGACTTGCTGCTTGAACGCACATATCCAACAGTGCGCACGGCTTAGCCTCCTGCGTCCCTCCATCGCTCAAACATATCTTACTAGTACAGGAATATCAACCTGTTGGCCATCGTCTACGCCTTACGGCCTCGACTTAGGTCCCGACTAACCCTGGGAGGACGAGCCTTCCCCAGGAAACCTTAGTCATTCGGTGGATCAGATTCTCACTGATCTTTCGCTACTCATACCGGCATTCTCACTTCTAAGCGCTCCACTAGTCCTTGCGATCTAGCTTCACCGCCCTTAGAACGCTCTCCTATCACGCGACCTATTGGTCGCATCCACAATTTCGGTGGTATCCTTAGCCCCGGTACATTTTCGGCGCAGAATCACTCGGCTAGTGAGCTATTACGCACTCTTTAAATGGTGGCTGCTTCTGAGCCAACATCCTAGCTGTCTATGCAACTCCACCGCCTTTTCCACTTAGGATACACTTAGGGACCTTAATTGGTGGTCTGGGCTGTTCCCCTTTCGACGATGGATCTTATCACTCACCGTCTGACTCCCGGATATAAATCTATGGCATTCGGAGTTTATCTGAATTCAGTAACCCGTGACGGGCCCCTAGTCCAAACAGTGCTCTACCTCCACGATTCTCTTTCCGAGGCTAGCCCTAAAGCTATTTCGGAGAGAACCAGCTATCTCCAAGTTCGTTTGGAATTTCACCGCTACCCACACCTCATCCCAGCACTTTTCAACGTACACGGGTTCGGGCCTCCAGTGCGTTTTACCGCACCTTCACCCTGGACATGGGTAGGTCACCTGGTTTCGGGTCTACATCAACATACTGAAACGCCCGTTTCAGACTCGCTTTCGCTACGGCTCCGACTTTTCATCTTAACCTTGCATGTTAACGTAACTCGCCGGTTCATTCTACAAAAGGCACGCTGTCACCCCTTAACGGGCTCCAACTAATTGTAGGCACATGGTTTCAGGAACTATTTCACTCCCCTTCCGGGGTGCTTTTCACCTTTCCCTCACGGTACTGGTTCACTATCGGTCACTAGGGAGTATTTAGCCTTGGGAGATGGTCCTCCCGGATTCCGACCAGGTTTCACGTGTCTGGCCGTACTCAGGATCCTGAACTGAGGGCAGTAAATTTCGTCTACGGGGCTATCACCCGCTTTGGCCGGTCTTCCCAAACCGTTCGACTATCTGCTGCTTTGGTAACTCAAATGTTCAGTCCTACAACCCCAGGAAGCAAGCTTCCTGGTTTGGGCTGTTCCCACTTCGCTCGCCGCTACTATGGGAATCGCAATTGCTTTCTCTTCCTGTGGGTACTTAGATGTTTCAGTTCCCCACGTCTGCCAATACTTAGCTATGTATTCACTAAGCATTAATCATCGACTAAGATGATTGGGTTTCCCCATTCGGAAATCTCCGGATCAAAGCTTACGTACAGCTCCCCGAAGCATATCGGTGTTAGTCCCGTCCTTCATCGGCTCCTAGTGCCAAGGCATTCACCATGCGCCCTTTATAACTTAACCTCATCACTAACGTGATGGATTAATTGAGTATTACGCGAAGTAAATAAACTTTACTAATAAAAAACTCAAAATACGCGGTGTTCTCGGCTTAATTAATGAAATTAATTAATATAAAAGAAAATTGATATTATCTAGTTTTCAAAGAACCAATT
>NZ_BOLK01000031.1 GCF_016861565.1 Secundilactobacillus yichangensis | reverse complement strand
TTACTGAACTCATAAGCGCCCATATAGTGATATCCGCATTCATAACGCTGCCGGTTGATATCTAAAAACAGGTTGTAAGCCCAACGACTGCCGCCAATATGACAATCAATCTGCCAGGCCTGTTTTTCTGTCGGCTTAATTTCGACTTTATAGGTGAGTAACATCAGTTGTGCCGCCTTATTGAATTCAATCACCAAGGTGAGGTGTCCCTCATATTATACGGGATGGCTTTATCCCAAAACGCGTTTTAATGAAATTCATATAAATCACTACTTATATGCTATTAGCTAATACGGAAAATTTAGCTCCTGGCTTTAACCTTATTATATCTTTATCAGATTTATAAGCATACACAATAGGATAGAATCACCACTTTACACAGATTTATACCTTTTTACAGTAAAACACTTACTGTTCATTCCTCCTAACTGTATGAGATGCCTTCGGTAAATTGACTGTTGTACAGATCGGCATAGAAACCGCCCTTCTTGAGCAGACCGTCATGCGTCCCGGTTTCGACAATTGAGCCGTGGTTCATGACGATAATGTTATCGGCATTTTGAATTGTTGATAACCGATGGGCTACTACGAAACTAGTCCGATTCTTAAGCAACTGACTCATGGCATGCTGAATCTGCACTTCAGTTCGCGTATCAACGGAGCTGGTTGCTTCATCCAAAATGAGGATTTCGGGATCAGCAACGAAGGCTCTAGCGATGGTCACTAACTGACGCTGACCTTGAGAGATGTTGGAAGCATCTTCGTTTAGCACGGTGTCATAGCCATCTGGCAGCTTGCGGACGAATTCATCCACATGGGCCGCTTTAGCAGCATCCATGACTTCTTCTTTCGTGGCCGCTTCACGGCCGTACTTGATGTTGTCGTAAATACTGCCCGTAAATAGCCAGGAGTCTTGGAGCACCATGGCGAAGTGCGAGCGCAGAGCTTCACGGTCCATATTGCGGGTATCTTGACCGTTCAGCAGAATGGCACCGCCCTTAACGTCGTAGAAACGCTCAAGCAAGTTGATAATGGTTGTCTTTCCAGCACCAGTTGGCCCCACAATGGCGACCTGCTGACCAGGCTTGACGGTCAGGTTGTAATCCTTCATCAGTAATTCTTCGTTATCGTAACCAAACTTCACGTGGTCCATTTCAAGCAGATTACTAGTCTGTTTAACGGGCGTATCAGTGGAAGTATCTTTCATTTCTTCCTCGTCCAGTACTTCAAAGACCCGTTCGGCAGAGGCCACGGTGGTCTGAATCGTGTTCAGCAAGTTGGCCAGCTGCGAAATTGGCTGTGAGAACTGGTTCGTATATTGCAAAAAGGCCTGTACGTTACCAAGGGTGATATTACCGTTAGCAACCGAAATACCGCCAATAATGGCAACGAAGACATAACCGATATTGTTCAGGAACATCATCAGTGGCATGATGACACCGGATACGAACTGGGCTTTCCAAGCTGATTGATAGTAGACCTTGTTTTGCTTTTCAAAGGCGTCAATGGTGTCTTGTTCCTTATTAAAACTCTTCAAGACTTGCAGACCAGAGTAATTCTCTTCAACCTGGTTATTCATCAACCCTAAACTCTTTTGCTGACTGGCAAAGTATTTCTGTGATTTAGGAGCGACAATGCCCACAATGACGAGACTGAGCGGAATGGTAATTAAGGCAATCAGTGATAGTTTCCAGCTAATCGTCATCATCATCCACAAGGTCCCAATAAAAGTGACGGTTGAGGTGACCGCTTGAGTCAAACTTTGTTGTAGCACGTTAGCGATGTTATCCATATCGTTAACGGCCCGGCTCATAATGTCCCCGTTACTGTGGGTATCGTAGTAGCGGATTGGAACAACGCGCATTTTTCGTTTCATATTTCGCCGCAGCTTGTAGACCGTTCTTTGGGAAATCAGGGTCATCAGCCATTGCTGAAGAAAACTGAAGACCGCTGCGGTAAGGTACATTAAGCCGACAATGATGATAATGTGAATAATTTTATCGAAATTAATGGGGAGGTGGGAGAGGTTGAAGCCGGCTTTTTGTTGGGATTGCCCCTTCATGACACCGGTAAAAATCTCAGTAGTGGCTTTCCCTAAAATCTTAGGGGTTCGAATTTGGAAGATGACGCTGGTAATTGCAAAAATCAGCACCAAAATGAGGCCAAAAATTCGGTCCGACATGTAACTCATTAACCGGCGAGCCGTACCCCAGAAGTTCTTGGGCTTTTCAACGAGTCCTTGACCGTGGCCGGGACCATGACCTGGGCCGCCGACATTACTAGAACGGGTGGATTGTTTTGACTTTGAATCTGCCATTATTCGTCATCCCCCTTTCTCATCTGTGAATTGATAATTTCTTGATAAACCTTATTAGTCTTTCGCAGTTCATCATGAGTGCCCTTACCGACTAATTGACCGTTATCAAGAACCAGAATCAAATCGGCGTCAGCCACCGTGGCGATCCGCTGGGCAACAATTACTGTAATGCTCTTTTGAATGTGTTCATCTTGACGTAATTCAGCCCGTAAATCAGCATCAGTCTTAAAGTCTAGTGCGGAGAAGGAATCGTCAAAGACGTAGATCGCAGCTTGCTTAACTAGGGCACGGGCAATCGCTAGGCGTTGCCGCTGACCACCAGAGAAGTTACCGCCACCTTGTTCAACGTACATATCAAGGCCGTCTGGGTCAGCTTCGACGAAGTCGCGGGCACGGGCAATTTCCAGTGCGTGCCAGATTTCGTCATCGGTAGCATCCGGTTTCCCATAGCGCATGTTTTCACGCAGCGTACCCGTAAATAAGGTCGCTTTTTGTGGTACAAGAGAAACTGCATCCCGTAATTTTTCTGGAGCAATCTGAGTGGTATCGATACCATCAATTTTAATTTGGCCTTTTTCAACGTCGTAAAAACGCGGAATCAAGTTGATCAACGTGGATTTTCCAGAGCCGGTACCACCTATAATAGCAACTGTCTGGCCACTTTTGGCACTGAAATCGATGTCGGTTAACGCTGGCTTTTCAGCGTTGCGGTAGCGATAAGTGACGTGGTCAAATTCCAAGCTGTGGGCGGCTTCAACGGGTAAATTCTTAGGCTTTTCGGCGACTTTCATCGACGATTTCAAATCAAAGACCTGTTGAATCCGTTTAGCTGAAGCTTGCGCCCGTGGAATGAAAATCATGACCATTGAAAGCATCATGAAGCTCATCAAAATTTGCATCGCGTACGTCATGAAGGCGATTAAATTACCAACTTGCATCGCCTGATTACCAATTAAACGGGCACCAAATAAAATAATGGCAACGTTAGTGCCGCTCATAATTAAAGTCATCACTGGAAAAGCTAGTGCTAACAGGGTGTTAACGTTGATGGCGTTTTTTGTATAGTCAACGTTGGCATCTTCGAAGCGGTCCTGTTCAAACTGATCTTGGCGAAAAGCCCGAATAACGCGAACGCCAGTTAAGCCTTCACGGAAAATTCGGTTGATCCGGTCGGTTTTGGTTTGCATGGCTTGGAACATTGGCATAGCAAACTTCAGCATGATTCCCATAAAAAGCGCTAATAATGGCAGTGCCACCACAAAGACCAGGGTCAATGTGTGATTTTTATTGTAGGCAAGGAAGCTGGCCCCAATCAGCATAATAGGTGCCATGATCATCATTCTTAACATCATAATGGCGACGTTTTGAATTTGGACCACATCGTTGGTGGTTCGGGTTATTAATGAAGAAGTTTCAATTTCATCGTATTCGTCGGTGGAGAGGTTCATGACCTTGCGATAAATGTCGCTTCGCAGGTTTTGACCGAGTTTTTGCGAGGTTGTCGCTGCCAGAAAAACGTTACAGATCGCGGCAACGATACTGAGCAATGAGAACCCGATCATCTTCATACCGACTTTCCAAATGTAGCTGATATTACCTGTCGCAACCCCATTGTTAACAATATCAGAGGTCAAACTAGGCAGGTTCAGGTTAGCAATAACCTGAATGGTCATGAATATAATCGCGCCGAGAACGGCTAGATAGGAGACACGACCCTTGGCAATTTTGAGCATTGCATAATCTCCTTTCGTGTGTGCAAAACAAACATGTGCAACCAATTATTGTACACCTATTTGACAAAAAGGCACGTAAAAAGTTGCTTTTGATTATCGGGTGAAAAAATGGCAGCGAGTGTTGCAATCTGGAACGTATGTTCGTATAATGGAAGCAGTTAAACGTGGAGGTGGCCAGTGATGCCAGATAAAAACGATGTCGTGATCCATTTACCCCAGTCGGTTGATATCAACGAATTTGCTCATATTTTAGAAGCTGCCTTTGAGGAGCACGGCATCGAATCATATCAAGTGAGTTATCATTTACACCAAAAATAGCAACCTCTAATATTAAATTTTGGGTCTTAAAAAAAGCTTAAAGCGGGTGCCTTTGATGAAGGCGGCTATACTCCCTCTATAGTAGACAAGCAAATAATTAAAGCTTGTGTACTATAGAGGGAGTTTTTGTATGGGAAAAAAAGGATCCAGATACACGCTGGCAGAAAAACTAGCGTGTATTCAATTGGTGGAATCTGGAATTTCACCGAGTGCAGTAGGCACTAGTTTTAACATTAAGGATGATCAGATTATTCAGTGGATAGAACGATATCATCGTCTTGGAACTA
>NZ_BOLK01000030.1 GCF_016861565.1 Secundilactobacillus yichangensis | reverse complement strand
CCGTACCACCTGCTACAGCTTCGTGGATCGTTGAAGCACCGCCGTTACCAGCTTCGCTTGTCGGAACCATGCCAGCTGATTGCTGACTTGAAGTATCGCCAGCAGCGTCAGTGGTCAAGCCGTCGCCACCAGTAGTGGCTGAGCCAGTGTCACCAGCAGCTGTCGTAGCAGTACCGCCGTCAACGCCAGTCGAAGTAGTACCAGTGCCGTTACCAGTATTGCCGCCTGGAACAGCTGTACCAGTAGTGGTAGAAGTCGTGGTTTGAGTAGTAGTACCAGTGGTGTTACCACCAGGGATGTTGCCACCAGTAGTGCTGCCACCGTTGGTAGTGTTACCGCCAGTGGTGCTGCCACCTTGGTTGGTGCTGCCGCCGTTAGTAGTGCTGCCGCCTTGGTTGGTAGTGCCACCGTTAGTAGTGCTGCCGCCTTGGTTAGTAGTGCCACCGTTAGTAGTGCTGCCGCCTTGGTTAGTAGTACCACCGTTAGTAGTGCTGCCACCTTGGTTAGTAGTACCACCGTTAGTAGTGCTACCACCATTGTCGCCTTTACCACCATTATCATTATTGTTGGTATTGGTGTTGTTGTTGGTATTACCACCGGCTGGAGTAGTAGTCGAACCAGTGTTGTTGTCACCAGTTGTCTTACCACCGTTG
Source organism: Secundilactobacillus yichangensis (assembly GCF_016861565.1). Classification (GTDB taxonomy): domain Bacteria; phylum Bacillota; class Bacilli; order Lactobacillales; family Lactobacillaceae; genus Secundilactobacillus; species Secundilactobacillus yichangensis. Next base: position 11,280 of record NZ_BOLK01000030.1, on the reverse strand, counting down.
TCGCCACTAGGAGCTGGATAAGTCGTAGTAGTCGTCGTGGTCTTGGTCGTAGTCGATCCGTCCTTGTTAGGAATCGTTTCGATAGTTACGACCTTAACGACTTTCTTACCACTTGGATCAGTAGTTGTGGTCGTATCAGTTTCAGTGGTTGAACCATCAGGGTTAGTGGTGATGGTCTTTTCAGTCGTAGTGCTGTTAGTGGTTGTAGTATTCGTAGTCGTTGAACTGTTCGTACCTTGACCATTATCAGTACCAGTGCCTGTACCGCTGCCGTTGTTCTGGTTGTTGGTGTTGGTGATGTTCACACCGCTGCCTTTACCAGTGTCGGTGCTTGTACCAGTGCCATTATCAGTACCAGTGCCTGTACCAGTACCGCTGCCATTGGTAGTACCACCGCCGTTTGGAACAACGATTGAACCAGCGTTGCTGCCGTCTGGGTAAGTGAAGTAGTAAGTGGTCGTGCCGGCTTCTTTATTAACGATCGTCTTTGCAGGATCGATTACAGGAGTCTGACCATCCTTACCGTCCTTACCATCGACACCATTCTTGCCGTCTTTGATGACGTAGTTGGTCCCGTTCAATACGAGGGTCCAGCCAGTGACGTTACCGTCAGCATCGTAGAATGGCTTGATAGTTGGTGTAGCACCGTCCTTAGGAGCATCCACGCGACCAACGGAGACTTTATCGCCATCAGCGTTAGTGTAGTAGAAGTTGTAAGCAACCGTCGTGCCGTCAGCGCCTTTGATCGGTTCAACATGGGGGGTCTTACCATCTATACCGTCTTTCGGTGCGGCAACCGTACCAACTGTGGTTTCTTTGCCGTTTTCGTCGGTGACATAGAATACGTAAGATGTTGTTCCGTCAGCGTTCGTAACTGCTTTGACGCTAGGCGTTTGACCGTCCTTACCATCTTGACCTTTTTGAACAGTAACTTCGGAACCATCACTGAAGTTGATAACAGTGTTGCCTTTACTATCAAGACCGGAACTTTGAATGGTGATGTCCTTACCGTCTTTGCCATCTTTGCCGTCTTGACCGTTCTTCACGATGTAATGGTGACCATCTAACGTGAAGGTCCAGCCATCAACGACGCCGTTAGCATCGTAGTGAGGAGCAACCGTTGGCGTTTCACCATCCTTGCCGTCAACACCGTTCTTAGGTGCGTCTACCGTACCAAGCAAGACCTTTTGACCCTTGTCGTTGGTGTAATAGAATTCGTAGCTAACCGTGTTGCCGTTAGCGTCCTTGACCGGCTGAACAAGTGGTGTTTCGCCATCTTTACCGTCCTTAGGAGCAATGACATTGCCGACAGTCTTAGTTGAGCCATCTGGGTTAGTGACGTAGAACTCGTAATGAGTGACGCCATCTTGACCAACGACCGCTTTGACTTCAGGCGTTTGACCGTCTTTGCCGTCAACACCATCTTTACCATCGGCACCCTTAGCAATCGTAACTTTGTTACCATCGCTGAAGGTAACTACCGTGTTGCCATCTTTATCAGTGGTCGTGCTCTCAACGGTAATGTCCTTACCATTCGTAACGGTGTAATCCTTACCATCAAGGGTGAAGGTGTAGCCGTCAACTTTGCCGTTACTATCCTTGTGCGGAGTAACTGTTGGCGTTTGACCGTCCTTAGGTGCGGGAACAGTACCAACCGTCTTGGTTGAGCCATCAGGATTTGTGATGTAGAACTCGTATGACTTCGAACCATCATTAGCAGTGACTTCCTTGACTGAAGGTGTCTGACCGTTCTTAGGAGCAGGTACTGTACCAACCGTCTTGACGGAGCCATCTGGGTTCGTGATGTAGAACTCATATGAAGTTGTGCCATCAGCATTCGGAACAGCCTTAACTTGCGGCGTTTGACCGTCCTTGCCATCAACACCCTTAGGGATCGTGACTTTGTTGCCATCACTGAAGGTAACCACAATGTTGCCCTTGGCATCAGTGTCAGTGCTCTTAACGGTAATGCTCTTACCGTCAACACCGTCTTTAGGTGCGGCGACAGTTCCCATACTCTTTTCAGAGCCATCTGGATTGGTGATGTAGAACTCGTATGACTTCGAACCGTCAGCGTTAGTAACTTCCTTAACCTTTGGTGCTTGACCATCCTTAGGTGCTGGAATATTGCCAAGTTCCTTGGTAGAGCCGTCTGGGTTAGTGGTGAAGAATTCGTAAGACTTCGAGCCATCATTATTGGTGATTTCCTTGACTTGCGGAGTCTGACCGTCCTTGCCGTCTTTACCATCTTTACCGTTCTTAACGGTGTAATCTTTACCGTCAATAGTGAAGACGTAGCCGTCAACGTTGCCATCGGTATCCTTGGTCTCAGTAACCTTTGGTGTCTCGCCGTCCTTAGGTGCGGGAACAGTACCAACCGTCTTGGTTGAGCCATCAGGATTTGTGATGTAGAACTCGTATGACTTCGAACCATCATTATTCGTGACTTCCTTGACTGAAGGTGTTTGAGCATCCTTACCATCCTTAGGAGCAGCAACCGTGCCAATCGTCTTGGTAGAGCCGTCTGGGTTCGTGATGTAGAACTCATATGACGTTGTACCGTCCGCGTTTGGAACAGCCTTAACTTCTGGTGTTGGTGCGTCCTTGCCATCGGTACCCTTAGGGATCGTGACCTTGGAATCGTCACTGAAGGTAACGACGATGTTGCCCTTGGCATCGGTGTCCGTGCTCTTAACGGTAATGTCTTTACCGTCTTGACCATTCGTCACGGTGTAATCGTGACCGCCGATGGTGAAGGTGTAACCGTCAACGTTGCCCTTGCTATCCTTGTGCGGTGTAACTGTTGGGGTCTCGCCATCTTTAGGTGCAGGCGTGTTACCAAGCGTCTTGACGGAGCCATCTGGGTTCGTGATGTAGAACTCGTATGACTTGGAGCCGTCTGAGTTAGTAACTTCCTTGACTGAAGGTGTTTGACCATCCTTGCCGTCAATACCGTCTTTAGGTGCGTCAACCGTGCCGACGTCGACTTCCTTACCGTTTTCATCTTTGGTGTAGAAGACGTATGAGGTCTTGCCGTCTTGGCCAACAACCGCTTTGACTTGAGGTGTCTGACCATCTTTACCATTAGTACCAGGATCACCTTTGTCACCCTTATCACCTTTATCAACAGTAACTTGTGATTTATCGCTGAAGGTAATCACAGTGTTGCCATCTTTATCAGTGGTAGAGCCTACGACCGTTAATGGTTTGGCATCTTCACCGTTCTTGACGGTGTAATCCTTGCCATCCAGCGTGAAGGTGTAACCATCTACATCGCCATTGCTGTCGGTGTGAGGTTTAACTTGTGGCGTCTCACCATCTTTAGGTGCGTCAACCGTACCAAGTGATACCTTTTGGCCCTTGTCGTTGGTGTAGTAGAATTCGTAGCTGACCGTGTTGCCGTTAGCATCCTTAACCGGTTCAACGCTAGGAGTTTCACCATCTTTACCGTCTTTAGGTGCATCGACTGTACCAACAGTCTTAGTAGAACCATCTGGGTTAGTGACGAAGAACTGGTATGAAGTCTTCCCGTCAGCGCCCGTAACAGCTTTGATCTGCGGAGTTTCACCAGGATCACCTTTGTCACCCTTAGCACCTTTGTCAACCGTGACAGTTGAGCCGTCGCTGAAGGTAACAACCGTGTTGCCATCCTTATCAGTGGTGTAACCCTTAACGGTCAAATCTTTACCATCTTGACCGTTCTTAACGAGGTAATCTTGACCGTTGATAGTAAATGTATAACCATCAACGTTGCCTTTAGCATCCGTATGTGGTGTTACCTTAGGGGTTTCACCATCTTTAGGTGCCGGAACGTTACCCATAGTAGTGGTAGAACCATCTGGATTAGTGATGTAGAACTGGAATGACTTCGAGCCATCAGAGTTAGTAACTTCCTTAACCTGTGGCGTCTGACCGTCCTTACCGTTCGTCCCGTTGATTCCATCCTTAGGTGCGTCAACCGTACCTAAATCAACTTCCTTGCCGTCTTGACCCATCGTGTAGAAGACGTATGAAGTCTTACCGTCTTGGCCAACAACCGCTTTGACTTGAGGTGTTTCACCATCTTTACCATCAGCACCGTCTTTACCTTTGTAAACGGTGATTTGTGAACCGTCACTGAAGGTAACGAGGGTGTTGCCATCTTTATCAGGAACTTGGCTCTTGATGGTCAATGCTGCGCCATCTTTACCGTTCGTCCCGTTCTTGATGACGTATGGTACGCCGTTCAATGTCAGGGTGTAGCCGGTAACGTTGCCGCCAGCATCCGTGTTTGGCGTGATTGTTGGGGTCTCGCCATCCTTAGGTGCTGGAACATTCCCGACAGTCTTGACAGAGCCATCTGGGTTGGTGATAAAGAATTCGTATGACTTCGTGCCGTCAGGGTTAGTAACTTCCTTAACGTCAGGCGTTTGCGCGTCCTTACCATTCGTCCCATCCTTAGGTGCGGCGATCGTGCCAACAACTTGGTCAGCAGAACCGTTAGAACCTGGGATGTAGAATACCAGTGACTTAGTGCCATCAGGGTTAGTAACTTCCTTAACTGTCGGTGTTTGACCAGCAGCGCCGTCCTTACCCTTTTGAACAGTAACTTCCTTACCGTCGTTGAAGGTCAGAACCGTGTTGCCGTCTTTATCGAGGCCAAAGCTAGTAACGTGGGCATCCGTACCGTTAGTCCCGTCTTTACCATTAGCACCATCTTTACCATTCAAAACAGTGTATGGCACGCCGTTTAAGGTGAAGGTGTAACCGTCAACCTTGCCGTCAGCACCAGTGTGTGGCGTAACAACAGGCGTAGCGCCATCTTTACCATTCTTAGGTGCAGGAATATTGCCAACAATCTGATCGTCGGAACCATCGGTCTTTGAACCTGGAATGTAGAACTCGTAAGAAGTGATGTTACCATCGGCATCCTTAAGCGGTTTAACTGATGGTGTTTGACCATCCTTACCGTTCGTACCATTCGTACCGTTAGTCCCGTCCTTAGGTGCAAGGATCGTACCTACGACTGTGTCATCAGAACCATCCGGCTTCGTTCCTGGCGTGTAGAAGACAATCGTCTTATTACCATCGTTGTCAGTACCAGTCTTAACTAATGGTGTCTGACCATCCTTACCAGCTGCGCCGGCAGGAATCTTGAGCGTCTGGCCATCAGAGAAGGTAATGACTGTAGCGCCATCCCCATCAACCGTTGAGTTCAAGATGGTTAAATCTTTACCATTAGTACCATTTGTACCGTTCGTACCATCTTTACCAGGGGCACCATCAACACCGTTGGTGACGTTGTAGTCAACACCGTTCAAAGTGAAGGTGTAACCCGTCTTACCATCGGTACCAGTGTATGGTTTAACCGTTGGTGTAGAGCCGTCCTTAGGTGCCGGAACGATACCAGTTGAAACCTTTTCACCTTTATCGTTGGTGTAGTAGAACTCGTAGCTGGTTACCTTACCGTCGTTATCTTTAACTGGTTCAACTTGCGGTGTGTAACCATCCTTAGGTGCTGGAACGTTGCCGAAGATCTGGTCATCTGAGCCATCCGGCTTATCGCCAGGAACGTAGAAGACCAGCGTCTTGTTACCCTTGTCATCGGTAACTTCCTTAACCGTAGGCGTCTTACCGTCTTGACCATCAGCACCCTTATCGATAGTCGCTTTAGTACCATCAGAGAAGGTGACAACCGTGTTACCTTTATCATCTTTCGATGTGTTGGTAACGGTAATTGACTTCCCATCTTTAGGCGCGTCAACGGTACCAAGGTCAATTTCTTTACCATCTGGGCCAACCGTGTAGAAGACGTATGACGTCTTGCCATCAGCGCCTGGAACGGCTTTAACCTGCGGTGTCTTACCATTAGTACCATCTTTACCATTAGAAATGTTAATGGTTTGAGCTGGTTGATCAGAACCTGGCGTGTTAATGGTGATGGTTGTACCAATGACGTTGCCATCTGTATCCTTTTCAGGAGTTTGGGTAATCACTGGTGTCTTGCCATCAGAACCATCAGTACCATTCTTGATGGTACCAACCGTCTTGCCGTCAACCACGATGTCGTATCCGGTTACATTACCTTTGTCGTCTTTAGTTGCGTTAAAGGTCGGTGTTGAACCATCTTTACCATTTTGCAGTGTTCCGACAGTCTTACCATCGATAACGATATCAAGAGTTCCAGTTGGGTTGCCGTCCTTGTCTTTTTCAGGCGTGATAACTGGTGAAGCACCATCTTTACCATTCAAGATTGTGTCGCCATCTTTACCATCGATCACAAGGGTGACACCGATTTGGTTGCCATCTTTATCAAGTGCTGGCTTAGTTGTGACAGTCGAACCATCCTTACCATTCTTGAGTTCCCCGCCTGGGTTGCCGTTGATGGTGATCGCGTAACCAGTAACGTTACCGTTGTCGTCCTTTTCAGGAGTCAGTACAGGCGTTGAGCCGTCTTTACCATTCGTAACGCTGATGGTTTGCGGTGCGTCCTTAGAACCAGGCGTGGTAATGGTGATCGTGGTACCAGTAGTCTTGCCATCGGCATCCGTTGTCGGCGTCTGGGTAATGACTGGTGTAGCACCGTCTTTACCATTGGTAATGGTACCAACCTTGTTGTTATCAACCATGATGTCGTAGCCAGTGACGTTACCGTCATTGTCCTTGACTGGGTTGAATTGTGGCGTTGAACCATCTTTACCATTACGCAATTGACCAACAGTCTTATCACCGACTTTGATGGTGTAAGTCCCAGTTGGTTTACCGCTGCCATCAACATCTGGTGTGATGACTGGTGAAGCACCTTGAGGTCCTTGGGCACCTGTATCACCCTTGGCACCGTTCAAGATCGTACCGCCATCTTGACCGTTGACGAACAGCTGAACACCGATCTGGTTACCATCACTATCTTTAACTGGCTTGGTGGTTACAACTGAACCATCTTTACCATTGGTGAGCGAACCAACAGGCTTGCCATCAACCGTAATGGTGTATCCGGTAACCTTGTCACCATCTTTAACTTCGGTGAACTGAGGTGTGGATCCGTCTTTACCATTCGTGACAGTTCCGACAGTCTTGTCACCGAGAGTAATGTTGTAGCCAGTAACGTTGCCGTCAGTGTCCTTAACAGGTGTGAAGACTGGTGAAATGCCGTCTGTACCGTTCAAAATCGTATCTTCATCCATACCGTTGATAACCAGTGTGGTTCCGATTCTCGTGGTATTGCCGTGGATGTCTGTGCTATATGCTGGTTTGGTGGTAACCATCGGAGTGGCACCATCTTCACCGTTTTTGACTTCGCCGACCTTGGTATTATTCAGCATAATGTCGTAGCCAGTCGCGGTCTTAACAAAGCTAGGCGTAGCACCGTCTTTACCGTTGGTAACTTGAACCGCGTTGCCATCGCCATCGGTAATGGTGTAGCCAGTAACCTTACCTTGATCGTCTTTCGTTGGTGTAATAACTGCTGACTTACCTGGGGTACCTGCTGGACCTTGAGGACCAGCAGCACCATCTGTACCATTCATCAGCGTAGTAACATCTTTGCCATCAATGTCGATGGTGACACCGGTCTGCTTGCCTTTGTTATCCAAGATTGGTTTAGTGGTTACAACTGAACCATCTTTACCGTTGGTAACAGTGCCGACGATCTTGCCGTTAACCAAGATGTTGTAACCAGTAGGCTGACCTTTATCATCCTTAATTTCTTCAAATTGAGGTGTTGCACCGTCTTTAAGGGTACCAACTACCTTATCGCCCTCTTTGATGGTGTAAGTCCCAGTTGGGTTGCCATCGCCATCAACATCAGCGGTAACAACTGCTGAAGTCCCAGGAGCACCTTGTGGACCAGTTGCACCAGCGGCACCAGTATCACCCTTAGCACCGTTCAAAATCGTAGCTGAATCCTTACCATCAATCACTAACGTCGTTCCAATAACTTTACTACTATCGTTAGCGTCAGTTGCTGGCTTAGTCGTAATCGTTGGTGTCGTCCCATTCTTGACTTCACCAGCAGGATTACCGTTGATGGAAATCGTGTAGCCAATGGTATTGCCAGCGTCATCCTTTTCAGGAGTGAAGACTGGTGTAGCACCATCTTTACCGTTGGTAATATTAATGGTTTGCGGCTTGTCATTGCTACCTGGTGTACTAATCGTAACCGTGGTCCCGATTTGCGTCTTATTATCAGTACCACCCATGATAGGCGTCTGAGTGATTACCGGAGTAATCCCATCTTTAGGCGCAGCGACAGTACCAAGAGGTATATCATCAGAACCATCGTTCTTTGGACCTGGTTCATAGAATACATAAGACTTAGTGCCATCAGGGTTATCAACTTCCTTAACCTTTGGTGTGACACCGTTATTACCATTCCAAACAGTCTGAGTGGTATCTGGATCGCCATTAGCATGCTTAATCACGAAGGTTGTTCCGCCATTTGGATGATCAGTAGTACCCTTTTCTGAAGTAGCAGTAATTGTATCTCCAGCAGTATTTGGTAAGTCAACAGTCTGCTTCGTACCATTAGGATAAGTGAAGACGAGTGTTGGACCACCAGTTTTTGCATCTGTTCCGTTTGTGACAGTTGGCGCATCAGCATCGTTACCATTAGTACCATTCAAGACATCAAATGATTTAGATATTGGATTGCCTTGGTCATCCATTGAAGTAATCGTAACCGTCGTACCAATGACATTTTTAGCAGTTGTACCATCCGTCTTGTCAGCTGTTGTCACAACTGGTGGATTCGATACATAGTAAGTTTGGTCAGGAGCTGCAGTACCATCTTCATTGAAGGACTTCACAACAATCTTGGTGCCAATCGGCTTACCATCTTTATCGTTTACAGGTGTAGGAGTAATTGTCGGTGTCTTACCATTAGCCCCATTCTTAACGGTGAACTGACCAGCACCTTTACCATTCACATTTAATGTGTAAGTGAATGAACCGTCGCCGTTATCCTTAGGATCTGGAGCAACTTCGATTGTCGGTGTCTTACCATCGTTAGTCACTACATGACCAATTTCTGCACTCTTGATATCATTTTCATTCAGTGGACTGTCAGCCGTAATTGCCGATCCATCAGCGTGCTTCGTTGGAATTGAACCCGTGTAGAAGTAAGTGGTGTGACTTGGGACAATGTCCTTTGTGGCATCGCCTGGGTTGTTAACAGTCAATGAATTAATCGTTGGCATGCCAACTGCATCACCATTAGCTTTTCCATCAACAAGCAGTGTAAACGTGCCGTCATGATTATCTTGTAAACCAAGTTTTGGCGTCTCACCATTCGCACCGTTTTCGACATCAACAGAACCAATTTCCTTGCCAGCTGGAATATCTGCTTCAGTATGTTCAGTACCCTTTGCAGGTTCTGGAAGCTCAGCACCAGTGTAGAAGTAAACAGTCTTCTTGGTTGGAGTAGTACCGGAACCAGGAGTTGTTACTGTAAATGAGTGAATATCTACAGGAACAGAAGTGTCTGTACCGCCCTTACCATTTTCAATAGTGACTTGACCAATGCCCTTACCAGCTGGAACATCACTAGCAGTAAATGTCTTCCCGTTAGCAGGAGTAGTTACTTCCTTACCTGTATAGAAGTAAACGGTGTGAGAGTCACCATTATCAACAGTTATAGAGTGGACAGTCGGCGTTGAGATGCTGTTAGTAGTATTGTCACCATATTTAATTGCGAACGTTCCGTCGCCATTGTCAACAAGGCTCAACGCTGGAGCCTTACCATCTGCTCCATCCGGAATATTAAACGTCTGAATATCTTTAGGATCCTTTGAAGCGGTGTTACCGTCTACATAAATGGTGAACGGTGTATAACCGTGCACTTTATCAGTACTATCAACGTGAGTCCCAGGTACGATTGCAGGTGTCTTACCAGATGCACCGTCTTTAGTCGTCACATCACCAATAAATGAATTGCCTGCAGCTTTGACATCATCATATGTTAGTGGGGAATCAGGCGTAATAGCTGAACCATCTGCATGCTTTGTTGGTACATCACCTGTATAGAAGTAAGTGGTGTGTGTACCAGCCTTATCATCATTTTCAGTAACTGAGTTAACTGGAGTTGGTTGAGCGTTTGGAATCGTGATTGACCCTACAGGCTTACCATCTTCAGTAATGTTATAAACGGTACCATCCTTGCCAGGTGTACCCGTTGAATCAATAACCGGTGTAGCACCATCTTTGACTACAAAACTGCCAAGTTCATTTGGCTTGATGTCAGCTTCAGTAATCTTGCCGTCGCCATCAGTGTCCTTAGCAGGCTCACCACTGTAGAAGTAAACAGTGTGAGTACCTACCTTAGCAGCTGTCGTGTCAGTAGCTGCTACTGGGTCGGTGTCAACAATAAGGGTTTGGATTTTTGCATCTTGCCCAGGCGCACCATCGGGAATATTGAAGGTATTAATGACATTCTTTGGGTCATTCTTGTCGCTGATGACAACTGTGGTAAATCCTGGCTTATCAGTAGTATTAGTCGTTACTTGCCAGTTAGCCGCATCATTCTTTGGCTTAGCCGTATAAACGACCCAAACATCTTGGCCCTTAGTATTGTAAGCAGTATCGTCAGGCGAAGTATTATCATCGAAGTAGTCGAATTGACCGCCACCATGATCTTCCGTGTGACTGTAGTAGTAGTTGCTCAGGTCAAAGGTGCCGTCATTATCGGTAATCACGTTACCGTCAATATCAGTGATTTTGTTGTCAGTATTCTTAGTTGCCTTGATTGTTTCAGGAATCGTGTACTGATCAGCGTATGAGGTACCTGCGTCACCAGTGATCGTCTTTTCTGGGGCAATCTCTGGGCCGCCAATGCCACCGTATACGTAGTGAACGTAACCAGTCTGCTTTTGAGCAGCGTAGTTAACCGCCCGATCAATCTCAATCGGCGAGTTATTCGCGTCCTTAGCAATCTTCAGCGAAACATCAACGTTAGCTGCCTTCTGATCATCCGTCAGCGTAGCGCCAGTTGCGGTGTTCGCGAAGGATTCCGTGTAGCCAGGCTGCTTTTGCAGTTCATTGGTGGTGAGCTTTGCGACGTTGATCGTATCAGTCCCATCAGAAACGTTACCGTCAGCATCAAGCTTTACATCACCGTTAGTGTTGGTTGTCCATGGACTGTAAGTGATGGTTGCTTCTGGCTGGCCATCTTTAAAGGAAACCGTAACTGTCCGATAAAGGTCGTAATCCTTCAATTCTTCCTTAGTCGTACCATCGCCAACTGGATTACCGTAAGTGACGTATTCAGTCACTGGCTTTGTCAGCGCATTGCGACTAGTTTGATCCGTA
>NZ_BOLK01000029.1 GCF_016861565.1 Secundilactobacillus yichangensis | reverse complement strand
ACCCCCGTCCGGTTGCGCTTGCCCTTATACAGGCTGGAATAGCTGATGCCGTCCTCGTTGTGCAGCGGGTTGCCCTGACTGGCGACAAATGCCTTGTTGCACCGGGCCGCCTTACTGGAGACTTCCCGCCGCAAGCAGCCGCAGGACTTCGTGATCCCGTGGCGCAGTGAATAGCCATCCACCACGATGTGATTGCCGCAGTCGCACACGCACTTCCAGCGCATGTTGCCGTTCGACGACGTGGTATTTGCTCTTTCCTCTACATATAACCGACCAAATTTTTGATGTGTCAAATCAATCATCCTGCTCATGACAGTCAGCCCCCTTAGTATATTTATTCCTTGCCTGATGCCAGTCAGCAGCCGCCCTCCCCAGTTGACTGTTAACTGTCATCCAAAGCTAGCTCCGGGTCGCGGCGACTTTTTGCAGCGCCTGGATGTAGCCGTCAAATAACCCCTGTTCCTTGATCCATGGTGCTTCCGGCGACTGGTCGGTGAGTTTCAAATGATCGACTAGCGCCTGGACGTTTTGCCAGATATCGGCGTTATCCTGAACCAGCAGCCAAAACGCTTGGTCTACCCGGTCCCGGTCAGCTTCTGGCACTTGCTTGCTTTGCGTGTAATAACGCACGCATTCCCGCGCGAACTCGTCAATATAGGTCATCGGGTCAATCTGTTTCAGCGTCTCAAAGAACTTGCTCAACATGGTGATCTGCTCGACGGAAGCCACCTGCGGCATCGGCGCCATGACGTCGGAACGCAGGTCCCGGCTCATGAACTGGGCGTAGGCGATTTCGTTGACTTCCACGTCCGTGCGTGACAGGCAGTTCACTAACCGGCTGTAAAATTCATCCGAGTAGTTGCCCACCTTCTGCCAGCGCACGCTGTACTGGGTCAAGAAGCTGCGCCTGAACCAGCGCCCCCGGGCGGTCATGAAGTCGCGGCCGACCTTATACTGCGAGGTGCGCGTCGGCGTCATATCCTGTTCCAGCACCAGTCCGGTGAGCACGTCGGCATCGGGATTGCCCTGCACCGAAGCGCCAAACGTCTGGATCACGCTGGTCTGGTTCAGCAAGCCGTCCGGCCCCATGAACATCACGTAGTCACCCGTGGCACTTTCCACCCCGTGCTGAAAGGCTTCTTCCCATGACAAAACGTTTTGCGGGTTTTCATAGTGAATATCCAGGTTCTTGAAGAGCCGGAACTGGTTCACGTCCTGCAGCCGGTACTGCCCGTTATCCACTAAAATTACCTCAACGTCGCGGAAATCAATCCCCAATTGATTATTGATCGATGACAGCGGAATCGCTAAATCTGCCTCCCGCGCGTCGTTAACCGCAATAATGATACTGATTCGCTTTGCCATAGTAGTCTCCTCCTTGTATTTTTTACTATGTATGAGAAGGCGGCGTGAACCGCCCTCCCTAGAAGAAAGGCTGCATCATCGCGGGACAATTGCGACATGCAGCCTCTCTCACTATGAGTCCGAACTAGTAGTCATGGGCATGTGAAATGATTAGTAGAGGGACTCGTGATCATTATCGTCACTGCCATGACGCTTGCGACGGGTGACGCCGTAAGCCAAGGTAGCTTCCATAATAGTCATGCCGACACCCAGCATAACGATTGTTGATGCCGAGCTTTCATCGGTCTGCGGCAAAGTGCTTTGAGCAGCTTCACCGTTGCCGTTTGTCAAACCATTGCCATTGGTTGAACCAGTAGCAGTTGAACCAGTAGCCGTACCACCTGCTACAGCTTCGTGGATCGTTGAAGCACCGCCGTTACCAGCTTCGCTTGTCGGAACCATGCCAGCTGATTGCTGACTTGAAGTATCGCCAGCAGCGTCAGTGGTCAAGCCGTCGCCACCAGTAGTGGCTGAGCCAGTATCACCAGCAGCTGTCGTAGCAGTACCGCCGTCAACGCCAGTCGAAGTAGTACCAGTGCCGTTACCAGTATTGCCGCCTGGAACAGCTGTACCAGTAGTGGTAGTAGTCGTGGTTTGAGTAGTTGTACCACCATTGCCACCTGGAGTGGTCGTGTTGATACCGCCATTACCGCCTGGTGTTGTGGTGTTAGTACCACCATTGCCGCCTGGGGTAGTCGTGTTAGTACCACCATTGCCACCTGGGGTAGTCGTGTTAGTACCACCATTGCCGCCTGGAGTGGTCGTGTTAGTACCACCGTTACCACCTGGAGTAGTCGTGTTGGTTCCACCGTTACCGCCTGGAGTGGTCGTGTTGGTTCCACCGTTACCGCCTGGAGTAGTTGTGTTGGTATTTGTACCGCCATTACCACCGTTAGTGTTCGTGTTGGTGTTTGTACCGCCATTACCGCCTGGGGTAGTTGTGTTGGTATTTGTACCACCATTGCCACCAGGATTGGTGTTCGTGTTGGTGTTGGTATTGGTGTTGACATTGCTGTTTCCACCGCCAGCTGGAGTAGTTGAACCAGTGTTGTTGTCACCAGTTGTCTTACCACCGTTGTCGCCACTAGGAGCTGGATAAGTCGTAGTAGTCGTCGTGGTCTTGGTCGTAGTCGATCCGTCCTTGTTAGGAATCGTTTCGATAGTTACGATCTTGACGACTTTGTTACCACTTGGATCAGTAGTTGTGGTCGTATCAGTTTCAGTGGTTGAACCATCAGGGTTAGTGGTGATGGTCTTTTCAGTCGTGGTGTTGTTAGTGGTTGTAGTATTCGTAGTCGTTGAACCGTTCGTACCTTGACCATTATCAGTACCGCCGCCGTTGTTCTGGTTGTTGGTGTTGTTGATGTTAATACCGCTGCCGTTGCCAGTGCCGGTGCTTGTACCAGTGCCGTTGTCAGTACCAGTTTCTTTACCAGTACCGCCGCCATTGGTAGTGCCGCCGCCATTTGGAACAACGATCGAACCAGCGTTGCTGCCGTCTGGGTTAATGAAGTAGTAAGTGGTCGTGCCGGCTTCTTTATCAACGATTGTCTTTGAAGGATCAATCTGAGGAGTCTGACCATCTTTACCGTCCTTACCATCGACACCGTCAGTACCATTCTTACCGTTCTTCACGATGTAGTGGTGACCATCTAACGTGAAGGTCCAGCCATCAACGTCGCCGTTAGCATCGTAGTGAGGCGCAACCGTTGGCGTTTCGCCATCCTTGCCGTCAACACCGTTCTTAGGTGCATCCACCGTACCAAGCAAGACCTTTTGACCCTTGTCGTTGATGTAGTAGAATTCGTACTTAACCGTGTTGCCGTTAGCATCCTTGACCGGTTGAACAAGCGGTGTTTCACCGTCTTTACCGTCCTTAGGAGCAGTGACATCACCGACAGTCTTAGTTGAGCCATCAGGGTTGGTGATGTAGAACTCGTAATGAGTGACACCATCTTGCCCAACGACTGCTTTGACATCAGGCGTTTGACCGTCTTTGCCGTCTTTGCCGTCTTTACCATCAGCACCCTTGTCGATCGTAACTTTGTTGCCATCGCTGAATTCAACAACTGTGTTGCCTTCTGGGTCCTTAGTGGTGCTGGTAACGGTAATGCTCTTGCCATCAACACCGTCTTTAGGTGCATCCACCGTACCCATGTTCTTTTCAGAACCATCTGGGTTAGTGATGTAGAACTCGTAAGACTTCGAACCATCATTGTTGGTGATTTCCTTAACCTTTGGTGTTTGACCATCCTCAGGTGCCGGAACTTCGCCAAGATCCTTGGTAGAACCGTCAGGGTTGGTGATAAAGAATTCGTAAGACTTGGAGCCGTCATTATTGGTGATTTCCTTAACTTGCGGAGTCTGACCGTCCTTGCCGTCCTTACCATCTTTACCATTCTTAACGGTGTATTCTTTACCGTTAATGGTGAAGACGTAGCCGTCAACGTTGCCGCTTGGATCCTTGGTTTCACTAACAGTTGGTGTTTCGCCATCTTTACCGTCCTTAGGTGCAGGAACATTACCGACTTCCTTGGTTGAGCCATCTGGGTTCGTGATGTAGAAGACGTATGACTTCGAGCCGTCATTGTTAGTGACTTCCTTAACAGATGGTGTTTGAGCATCCTTACCATCCTTAGGTGCAGGTACCGTACCAACAGTCGTGGTAGAACCGTCTGGGTTAGTGATGAAGAACTCGTATGAAGTTGAGCCATCCGCGTTTGGAACAGCCTTAACTTGTGGTGTTTGTCCATCCTTGCCATCGGTACCCTTAGGAATCGTGACGTTTGAACCGTCACTGAAGGTAACCACGATGTTGCCCTTGGCATCAGTACCCGTGCTCTTAACAGTAATGTCTTGACCATCTTTACCGTCTTTACCATCTTGACCATTCACAACGGTGTAATCGTGACCGCCGATGGTGAAGGTGTAACCGTCAACCTTGCCGTCAGTACCAGTGTGCGGTGTTACCGTTGGGGTCTCGCCATCTTTACCATCTTTAGGTGCAGGTACATTACCGACAGTCTTTTCGGAGCCATCAGGATTAGTGATGTAGAAGACGTATGACTTCGAACCATCATTATTCGTGACTTCCTTGACTTCAGGCGTTTGACCGTCCTTACCGTCAACACCGTCTTTAGGTGCGTCGACAGTACCTAAGTCAACTTCTTTGCCGTCTTGATCCATGACGTAGAAGACGTATGAAGTCTTGCCATCTTGGCCAACCACGGCTTTGACATTAGGCGTTTCGCCGGCTTCACCTTGATCACCCTTATCACCTTTGTCACCCTTGGCACCTTTGTCAACCGTGACAGTTGAGCCATCGCTGAAGGTGATAACCGTGTTGCCATCCTTATCAGTGGTGTAACCCTTAACGGTCAAATCTTTACCGTTTTCACCATTCTTAACGGTGTAATCGTGACCGTCGATGGTAAATGTGTAACCGTCAACGTTGCCGCTAGGATCAGTGTGCGGTGTAACCGTAGGAGTTTCGCCATCTTTACCATCCTTAGGTGCCGGAACGTTACCCATATCAGTGGTAGAACCATCTGGGTTAGTGATGTAGAACTCGTATGACTTCGAGCCATCTGGGTTAGTAACTTCCTTAACCTGTGGTGTCTGACCGTCTTTACCGTCTTTACCGTCCTTACCGTTAGTCCCGTTGATACCATCTTTAGGTGCTTTGACTGTCCCAATCGTCTTGGTTGAACCGTCTGGGTTAACAACGAAGAACTCGTATGAAGTCGTTCCGTCTTCGCCTACAACAGCTTTAACTTGAGGCGTTTGAGCATCTTTACCATCAGTACCGTTGGTCCCATCTTTACCTTTATTAACAGTGATTGTTGAACCATCGCTGAAGGTAACGACCGTGTTGCCATCTTTATCAATGACTTGGCTCTTAACGGTCAATGCCGCGCCGTCTTTACCGTTCGTCCCGTTCTTGATGACGTATGGTACGCCGTTCAATGTCAGGGTGTAGCCGATAACGTTGCCGTCTGAATCAGTGTTTGGCGTGATCGTTGGCGTAGCGCCATCCTTACCATCGACCCCATCCTTAGGTGCCGGAACAGTTCCGACAGTCGTGACAGAGCCATCTGGGTTGGTGATAAAGAATTCGTATGACTTCGAACCGTCATTGTTAGTAACTTCCTTAACAGATGGTGTTTGCGCGTCTTTGCCATCAGTCCCGTCCTTAGGTGCGGCGATCGTGCCAACAACTTGGTCAGCGGAACCATTAGCACCTGGAATGTAGAATACCAGTGACTTAGTGCCATCAGGGTTAGGAACTTCCTTAACCTGTGGTGTTTGACCATCCTTACCAGCAGCGCCGGCAGGAATCTTGACGTTATTACCATCAGAGAAGGTAACGATCGTGTCGCCATCCTTATCAACAGTTGAGCCGGTAACGGTTAAGTCAGCGCCATCTTTACCATCGGTGCCGTCTTTACCGTCTTTACCATTCAAAACAGTGTAATCAACGCCATTCAGAGTGTAAGTGAAGCCATCAACCTTGCCGTCAACACCAGTGTGTGGTTTAACCGTTGGGGTTTCGCCATCTTTTCCATCTTTACCATCCTTAGGTGCTGGAACCGTGCCAACGATCTGGTCGTCAGTACCGTCGTTCTTAGGACCTGGAATGAAGAATTCGTATGAAATGGTGTTGCCATCGGCATCCTTAACTGGTTTAACTTGCGGCGTTTGACCATCAGTACCATCTTTACCATTCTTAGGTGCTGGAACTGTACCAACGATCTGGTCATCAGTACCGTCTTTCTTTGGACCTGGAATGAAGAATTCGTATGATGTGACGTTGCCATTGGCATCAGTAACTGGTTTAACGGATGGTGTTTGACCATTTGTACCGTTAGTCCCATCTTTACCATTTTCGACGTTGATCACTTGTGGTGCATCTTTAGAACCTGGTGTGGTAATGGTGATCGTCGTGCCAATAACCGTCTTCTTGTCAGCATCCAGTTCAGGTGTAGTCGTAATAACTGGTGTTACACCGTCTTTACCATCAGTACCATTCTTGATGGTGCCGACCGTCTTGCCGTCAATGGTAATGTTGTAGCTGATAACATTGCCATCATTGTCTTTAACTGGCGTGAAGTCAGGGGTCTTACCATCTACACCATTGTGCAAAGTCCCGACAGTCTTACCGCCGATGACGATATCGAGGATCCCAGTTGGGTTGCCGTTAGGATCTTTTTCAGGCGTGATAACTGGTGAAGCACCATCTTTACCATTCAGGATCGTATCGCCGTCTTTGCCATCAATCACAATGGTGACACCGATTTGGTTGCCATCCTTGTCGAGTGCTGGCTTAGTCGTGACAACAGAACCATCTTTACCATTCTTGAGCTCGCCGGCTGGGTTGCCGTTGATGGTAATCGCGTAACCAATAATGTTACCATTATCGTCTTTTTCAGGCGTCAGTACCGGCGTTGAGCCGTCTTTACCATTAGTAACATTGATGGTTTGCGGAGCTTCGTTAGAACCTGGCGTGGTAATCGTGATCGTGGTACCAGTAACCTTGCCATCGGAATCCGTTGTCGGCGTCTGGGTAATAACTGGTGTAGCACCGTCTTTACCATTTGTGATAGAGCCAACCTTGGTGTTGTTGATCAGAATGTCGTAGCCAGTGACGTTACCGTCATTGTCCTTGACTGGGTTGAACTGCGGTGTTGCACCATCTTTACCATTGTGTAACTGACCAACAACCTTATCACCGATCTTAATGGTGTAAGTCCCAGTTGGGTTACCGCTGGCATCAACATCTGGTGTGATAACTGGTGAATCACCTTGAGGGCCTTGGTCACCTTTATCACCCTTGGCACCGTTCAAGATCGTACCGCCATCTTTACCGTCGATGAACAGCTGAACACCAATCTGGTTGCCATCACTATCTTTAACTGGCTTAGTCGTTACAACTGAACCATCTTTACCATTGGTAATGGTACCAACAGTCTTGTCATCAACCGTAATGGTGTAGCCGGTAACCTTACCGTTGTTATCCTTAACTTCGGTAAATTGAGGGGTGGCACCGTCCTTACCATTTGTGACAGTTCCAACCGTCTTATCACCAATAGTAATGGTGTAACCATCTTTAGTTGGTGTGAAGACTGGTGAAATACCGTCAGAACCGTTCATGATCTTAGCGCCAGGTAAGCCGTTAATGACCATCTGGGTCCCGATGATGTTGTTATTCTTGTCGTAAACCGGCATCGTGGTAACCGTTGGCGTGGCACCATCTTTACCGTTTGTGACTTCGCCGACCTTGGTATTATTCAGCATAATATCGTAGCCAGTAGCGGTCTGAACAAAGTTTGGCGTAGCACCGTCTTTACCGTTTGTAACGGTAACCGGCTTGCCATCGGCACCAGTAATGATGAATCCAGTTGGGTTACCGCTGCCATCAGTCGTTGGTGTGATCGTTGGCGTCTTACCAGCTTCACCTTGTGGTCCTTGGGCACCATCGGCACCATTCATAACAGTACCAGCATCTTTACCGTCAATGACCAGCGTGATACCAGTTTGTTTCTGAGTCTTCGGATCAATGATTGGTTTAGTCGTTACAACCGAACCAGGCTTACCATCTTTACCATTAGTAATCGTAACGGTTTGAGCTGGTTGATCTGACCCTGGAGTCGAGATCGTCAGCGTGTTGCTGATAACGTTACCAGCATCATCCTTGTTAGGCGTTACAGCAACAACTGGTGTCTTACCATCTTCACCATTCTTGATAGTAGCAACGTTCTTGCCACCAAATGAGATCGTGTAGCTCTTACCATCTTGAGAAGGTGTGACTTCTGGAGTTGCACCATCGTAGAGGTAAGTAATGGTATCAGGATCGCCATTGGCGTGCTTGATCGTCACTTTAACACCGCTTACACCTGGCTTATCAGTATCGGTTACCCGCTCTGCAGTAACAGTGTCACCGGCAGTTGGGACATCCACTGAGCCAAGGTCTTTTTCAGGAACATCGTTACCTGCAGGATCTTTGCCAGCAGGGATATAGAGGATGATCTTGCCGCCCTCTTCTTTGATAGCAGGCTGACCGTCAGTCCCATTGGTACCATTCTTGACAGTGAACGATCCGACTGGCTGACCATTTGACATAAAGTTGTAAGTGGTTGAGCCGTCAGCGTTTGGTGTTCCTTTATCAAGCGTTGGGGTAGCACCATCATTACCATTCCAAAGGGTTTCAACAGTATCAGGACTGCCATCACCGTGCTTGATGGTAATCTGTTCACCGCCATTTGGATGATCAGTATCACCCTTGATTGGGGTCATAGAAATCGTGTCGCCATCCTTAGGTTCTGGAACATTACCTAAGTCTTGTTCAGGCGTGTCACCGTCAGCTGGAATATAGAAGGTCAATACCGGATTACCGTTTGAATCCTTCCCAGGCTTGACACTTGGTGTTGTTGCATTCTTACCATTAGTACCGTTTGTACCATCATAGAGGTAAGTGACTGTGTCAGGATCGCCGTTAATGTGCTTAACCGTGATCTTAACGCCACCGACACCTTGAACATCAGTATCCTTGACCCGCTCCGCGGTAATGGTGTCACCGTTTTGTGGAACTGGGACCGTGCTAATGTCCTTTTCAGGGGTATCGCCATTAGCTGGGATATAGAAGGTCAAGGTTGGTTTGCCGTTAGCATCCACCCCAGGCTTTACTTGAGGTGTTTGACCATTGGCACCGTCCTTACCATTCTTAACCGTGAAGGTACCGACTGGCTGACCATTCATCATAAAGTTGTAAGTGGTTGAGCCGTCGCCGTTGTCCTTGCCACCATCAAGAGTTGGTGTAGCACCGTCGTTACCATTCCAGATAGTTTCGGTAGTATCAGGACTGCCGTCACCATGCTTGATGGTTAACAACGTACCGCCATTCGGATGAGTAGTGTCACCCTTGATTGGAGTTGCAGTAACCGTATCGCCATCCTTTGGTGCAGCAATTGTACCAAGGTCTTGTTCAGGTTTATCACCACTAGCTGGAATGTAGAAGATAATTGCGGGCTTACCGTTGATATCCGTCCCATTTTTAGCTTGAGGCGATACTCCAGGAGCACCATCTTTACCATTCTTGACGGTAAAGGTACCGACTGACTTACCACCCGACATGAAGTTGTATGTGGTTGAGCCATCGCCGTTGTCCTTACCGCCATCGAGGGTTGGCACAGCACCATCATTACCATTCCAAAGGGTTTCAACAGTATCCGGACTGCCGTCGCCGTGCTTGATAGTGATTTGTTCCCCACCGTTTGGATGATCAGTATCACCCTTGATTGGGGTCATGGAAATCGTGTCGCCATCCTTAGGTGCTGGAACGTTACCTAAGTCTTGTTCAGGTGTGTCACCATCAGCTGGAATGTAGAAGGTCAAGATTGGATTACCTTTTTCATCCGTCCCAGGTCTGACATTTGGCGTTTGGGCATTCTTCCCATTTGTACCATCGTACAGGTAAGTGATCGTTGGATCGCCAGTAGCATGGGTAACAGTGATCTTAACACCACTGACACCTGGCTTATCGGTATCCTGAACCCGCTCTGCGGTAACCTTGTCACCAGCACTTGGCATATCAACCGTGCCAAGATCCTTTTCAGGAATATCGGTACCAGAAGGATCTTTACCAGCTGGAATATAGAGGATTAACTTGCCGCCCTCTTCTTTAATAGCAGGCTGACCGTCAGTCCCGTTGCCACCGTCTTTACCGTTGGCACCGTTCAAGATATCAAATGGTACAGAGGTTGGCTTACCACTATCATCAATAGTGCTGATCGTGACCGTAGTACCGATAGCTGTCTTGTTATCAGTTCCAAGCTTAGGCGTTGGCGTGAGAACAGGACTTGCAATAAAGGTCTTTTGAGGCTCGCCATCAGCTGTGCCATCATTCTTGTAGTTCTGAACATCAATTTCATAGCCAACGATAGGACCGGTAGTACCATTTTCCTTGATCGGATTGGTCGTGATAGTTGGTGCCTTAGCACTAGTACCATTCTTAACGGTGAACGTACCAGCACCTTTACCATTCACATTTAATGTGTAAGTGAATGAACCGTCTTTGTTATCTGTAGGATCTGGAGCAACGGCAATGGTTGGTGTCACCCCATCATTAGTCGTTACTTGGCCAATAGTTGGTATGTTAGCTGCCGTAAGTTCATCATAGGTGACGTTTTTAGGATCGATAACATTACCATCTGAACCCTTTACATCACCTGTGTAGAAGTAAGTGGTGTGACTTGCTGGCCCTGTAGCGTTACCATTCTTGTCAACCGGAGCTGGTGTATCAACGGTAACAGCGTGAACCTCTGGTGTCTGACCATCCGCACCGTTTTCGACATCAACATGGCCGATTTCTTTGCCGGCTGGAATATCTGCCTCAGTCAGAGGTGTCTTATCAGCGTGCGCTGGGATTTCTGGACCAGTATAGAAGTAAGTTGTTTCCTTGGCAGGAGTAGTACCTGATGCTTCTGTTTTTACTGTTAATGAGTGAATCTCTTCAGGTACAGTGGTATCAGTACCGCCCTGACCATCGTTAACAGTGATTTGACCAATACCTTTACCGTCTGGAATATCAGCAGCAGTCAGTGGTGACTTATCACCGATTGCTGATCCATCCGCGTGAGTAGTCAGTTTTGATCCAGTATAGAAGTAAGTTGTGTGAGCGCCACCATTATCAACTGTGAATGAATTAATCTCTGGTGCCGTAGCGTTTGGAATGGTGATTGTCCCTGCAGGCTTACCATTTTCAGTAATATTATAAACGGTACCATTCTCGGTAGGCGTACCCGTTGGATCAATAACCGGTGAAGTACCATCACTGACTTTAAAGCTGCCAAGCACATCAGCTGGTTTAATGTCAGCTTGAGTAATCTTGCCGTCGCCATTAGTATCCTTAGCAGGATCACCACTGTAGAAGTAAACGGTGTGAGTAGCTGGCTTAGCAGCTGTCGTGCCAGTAGCTGCTACTGGGTCGGTGTTAACAATAAGGGTTTGGATTTTTGCATCTTGTCCAGGCTGACCTGGCTGACCATCCGGAATATCAAAGGTATTAATGACATTGCTTGGGTTGTTCTTGTCGCTGATGACAACTGTTGTAAAGCCTGTCTTATTAGTATTAGTCGTTACTTGCCAGTTAGCCGCATCATCTTTAGCCTTAGCCGTATAAACGACCCAAATATCCTGGCCCTTAGTATTGTAAGCAGTATCGTCAGGTGAAGTATTATCATCGAAGTAGTCGAATTGACCGCCACCATGATCTTCCGTGTGACTGTAGTAGTAGTTGCTCAGGTCAAAGGTGCCATCATTATCGGTAATCACGTTACCGTCAATATCAGTGATTTTGTTGTCGGTATTCTTAGTTGCCTTGATTGTTTCAGGAATCGTGTACTGATCAGCGTATGAGGTACCTGCGTCACCAGTGATTGTCTTTTCTGGGGCAATCTCTGGGCCGCCAATGCCACCGTATACGTAGTGAACATAACCAGTCTGCTTTTGAGCAGCGTAGTTAACCACCCGATCGATCTCAATCGGCGAGTTATTCGCGTCCTTAGCAATCTTCAGTGAAACATCAACGTTAGCTGCCTTCTGATCATCCGTCAGCGTAGCGCCAGTTGCGGTGTTCGCGAAGGATTCCGTGTAGCCAGGTTGCTTTTGCAGTTCATTCGTGGTGAGCTTTGCGACGTTGATCGTATCAGTCCCATCAGAAACGTTGCCGTCAGCATCAAGCTTTACATCACCGTTAGTGTTGGTTGTCCATGGACTGTAAGTGATGGTTGCATCTGTCTGGCCATCTTTAAAGGAAACCGTAACTGTCCGATAAAGGTCGTAATCCTTCAATTCTTCCTTAGTCGTACCATCGCCAACTGGATTACCGTAAGTGACGTATTCAGTCACTGGCTTTGTCAGCGCATTGCGACTAGTTTGATCCGTA
>NZ_BOLK01000028.1 GCF_016861565.1 Secundilactobacillus yichangensis | reverse complement strand
GTTCGCTAAACTCAAATGAAATATATCACCGGATAGGCTAAAGTACAACCCGGTCAAGTAAACGCTATTTTACATAGAATGAATAAATATTAAAGCACGTGAATAATTCAATAATTAATCTATCCATAAATCAGACTAAATAGTTAAATTGGTTAACGACATAAACAATATTTATAATTTTCCTATTTTAGACTAGCCTTCCATTTCATTTTTGATTCCTTGAATCAGCGTCATACTTCTGCCAGTGAGCTGCTGAATTTTTCGTAACGGCGTGCCAATTTTTAACAACCGTCTGATTTCAAAATACTGTTTCCTTCTATTTAGATTGGGGACATTTGGCTCATAAAGAATAGGGCGCCCTTGATAGACGCCCCGTTGTTTGGCTAGTGCGATGCCTTGACGCTGGCGTTCGAGGATCTTTTTGCGTTCCTCCACCGCTAGGTATTTTTGCAGTTCCATGGTGATCGAACTCAGTAAGTTGCGGGGTGTTTTCATCATCAACTTCTTTGTAAGAAGGCATATCCAGAAAGTCGATGGTCGCACCTTTACTCCTGACTTCGATGATGACATTGGTCACGTCTTCTGGTTTCAGGATGGCTAAGAGCTCTTTTAAGACTGGTTGGGATAAATTGGCACCCGAAGTATTTTCTTTGAATATCCGATCAACGCCTAACCCAGATAATGTTTGGATCTGCCGAGCAAGGTTTTGATCTTTACTGCTGACACGTGCATAACCATAAATCATGAATTTCCTCCTATAAAAAATGGACTGAGACAATCGCCTCAGTCCAAATTTTATACTTTTTGGGGTGTACCCTAAAAGTTATGCTCATCATCCGCCCTTAACCAAGTCTTAATAAATATACACCTAAAAATTTGTGTGTCATTTTTTTCTAAATTTTTAAAATTTTTGGAGACTTTTCGCCTTCTCCCGGCTTATACGTAACCGGGGTGTTGTGGTTGCCTCTCCTACTCACTTATTGATACAAGTTATGGGTGCGGTGACGATCAGAACTCCGTATCGGGTAGCTGCCAGTAGCGATTATGATTCAGGTCGTCATCGACTTCATCGATGAACTTTTGGAAACCGGCCTCCCCTAGAATAAGCCCTCGCTTGTACTTCTCAATCTTTTTCATGAGTTCTTCAACTGCTTCCGGTGTATGGTACTGACCCAAGTCTGCCATATCGAAGGTGGGACAGATGAGCGCCGCTTGCTGCTTGAGGTAGCTGGCGATTTGTTTGCAACGTTTGTGGTGACTCTCAACTGCCCGTCTACTAAGTGGCCACTGCAGTGTTAGATGCTTGTCAACAATCACTCGGCTGTGGATCTCCCCGAAGTCCCAGATATCGCTTTTATATTGCCAACGAAACCAAGAGCGGTTAGTCGCGTCCCGCTTGGTCACAGGAACCAGCCAAAAATCACGGCAGATATACGGCACATACCTGTTGATGTTTAAAGCCTTCGCAATAGTGCAGCGCATATCGTTGTGGTAGTCCAAAGGGAAGTGGTCATTCAGCTGCTTGATCAGTTTGTTTGCCGTTGGTCTGATTTTGATCAGCCGCAGGTCATCATACAAGATGATCGTGTTGTAGCGGCTTTGAGTACTAGCGCGATTAATCAAAGCGATCACGTGCTCCCATTCTGGCACGAAATTGGTGTCCTCACTGGAGGGAATCACCGAATCAAGGTTCAGTTTTTCAGGGACAAGATAGCCTTGTTCTTCGACACGCTCACGGCAAGTTGGTTCCAGATCATTAAAATATGTCACGTTGTTGTTCTCCTTTTGGGGAATTATTTTTGAAACTGGAGACATCATAACTGGAATAGACCAAAAAGAAAAGCCAAACGAATCGGGGGTATTTGGCGAATCTCGCTCATCGATTAGGCGGGTGCTATGGGCGATTTGGCGGTGGTTTATAGCTTGGATGGTGTGGGTAGTTTGAGTGAACGGGCTGAACCATGATTTACCATAGTTATATGCAAACTGGATGACATCGTTCATTTAGTTGAATCTTGAAGAGTGAAGGTTGAGATTTTCGGGGAGTTGGGAGCAAAAAAATTTTTTTAGACTGATCGCTGTCATGCATTCGATTTCTCAAAAAAGCAACCTAACCATGATGGTCAGATTGCTTTTTGTTATCTATCCACTAAACAGCCGATTAAAGCTGTATCACTCAAGCATGGTGGCCGCCCACCAAGCCAGAACGTTCAATCGCGGTTCCGCCAGGTGTCAAAGAAGATGCCCGTACCAGTGCCTTGTAGCCAAATCGTTTGCGGATACGGTCGATGGTGGTCGCCAATTGCTGGCGGTGCAGCGTAACTTCTGGATCTTCAAATAGCGAAAACTGAGTCATCCGCTGCGTCGAGATCTTGGCGCATCTGACCCCCACTTGCCGTACAGGGCTGCCATCCCACTTGGTACTGAGTAAGTACCAAATCGCCGAAGTCAGCTGTTTCGTATCGTTGGTCGCTTCCACGTGCATCTGCGCCGAGAAGTGGGTACGGTTGCTCTTGTCCACGTCCGCAAAACCGATGTGCAAGCTGATCAGCTCGGTAACCACGTGATTGTCTCTCAGTCGGGTGGCAACTTGGTCGGTCACTTCTTCTAAGACAACTTGTAAGTCCGTGGATGTAAGGTAGTCCCGCATCAGAATTTGTGAGTTGCCGTAACCCTTACTGGCAGCCCGCGGGACATAACGTTTAGTCAAGGTTGAATAATCAATGCCCCACGCGTCGTAATATAGCTGTTCACCAAGCACGCCAAAGCGCTGTTTGAGCCGTTTCAGATCAGCGTGAGCCAGATCAGCCACTGAGTATATCCCCATCAAAGCCAGGCTTTTAGCTGTTCGGTGGCCGATGCCCCACATAGCCGTTATTTTGGGGATCTGCCAAATGGTCTGCGGTACCTGATCATACGTCCATTCAGCGATCCAGGGTGCCTGCTCCTTAGCCGCGTTATCTAGAGCCAGTTTTGCCAGTAACGGATTTTGACCGATACCCACCGTGGTGATAATACCGGTCTGATCAAACACCCGTTTTTGAATCTGCCGAGCAATTTGCTGATTATTGCCAAATAGCTGGTGACTGCCGCTGACGTCGATAAAGGACTCATCAATCGAATACGGAAACCAGTGCGCGTCGTCGGTAAACTGCCGGTAAATCTGGTTGATCCGGTAGTTGAGCTTGATGTAATCCTTCATGTGCGGCTCCACCAGCTTCAGGTCCATATCATCGCGTAGTTCAAACCGCCGCGTTCCTAATTTCACACCGTAGTTCTGCTTACTGTATGGACTCGCTGCTAGAATGAGCCCGCCACTGGACTCTTCTCTGGAGAGCACCGCAATTTTTGCCGAAGTCGGGTACTCCGCCCGCTTGATAGCCTCCGTTGACGCGTAGAACGATTTGCAGTCGATGCACATGATGTCGTGTACCGGCAGCCGGCTGGGATCGGATAGTGGATCGTTCATGCTGACCACCACTTCTCTGCTTTCTCTAAAGTAACGTGGCGAATATGCGAAAACCGAATCGTCATCAGGCCACTGTCGCCTTGTACATACACCAAGTCCTGTTCGTAGCCGATCACAATGCCGTCTATGGTCTGATAATCATTACCCCGATCTACCTGCAATCTTAACGGGGTCGTGTTTTGCCAGCTCTGCTGCAGCAAACGGTCAATCACAAGCTTGTCCATCTGCGGTAACGGTCGCTCAGCCGACTCTTTATCCTTTTGCTGATCCATGTAAACGGTGTGGTCCGACATGAAGAAGCCCATCCATTTCATCATGCCACGGTCATGATATAGCCAGTTTTCCTGAGGTACTTCTCTAATCATATTTGTCACCCTTTCGCTTAACTGTGTCCGTGAACCCGGTCGTTTTTGATGTCCTTGGTTGGGTGTACCAACTGGTGCGTGTTGCGATACTGAATCCGCAACTGGGAGAACTGTTTTAATTCCTTCAAAACTTGCTGGTACTTCTCCGGATCGTGTTCCAGTGCCAGTAATTCATGCGAATGCAAGAGCTGGGTGCCCTGCTTCTGCTTTTCAAGAAAGAAATAATAGCGATTAAAAAAATGGTTATCGACAACTAATAACCAGTAACGAAAACGGTATTCACGTAAGAAGTAGTGCTCGTACTGGGCTTTTAACGCCTTAGTTTCTGCTAACATTTTCTCATCTCAAATCCTGTGTAGAACATACGTTCGTGTTTAGTCAAGTAAATCCTAACAGATTTTAAGGGCTGATTCAAGGCTTTAGATGTTTCGAAAAGGTCATCAAGGCAAAAAATAAAACGCTGATATATTAGATATATCAACGTTTATAACGGATATTATTTCATAGAATGCGCCCCCCGAGAGTCGAACTCGGATCATGAGGACCGAAATCTCATGTGCTATCCATTACACTAAGGGCGCCCAACACAACTATGATAGCGGTGTTGAGAGATGATTTCAAGCATTAACGCATGCCAGCAATCTTTGTTGCTGCCTCTTGGAGGTATAAGAAGCAGGCGTCGTTGCTCGTTTTAAAGTCATTAACGAACGATTCCGTCTGCGGCTTAACCGTGTCAATCGGCTGTTTCATAATATCAATAACTTCAATGTTATCGCCCTGCCATTTGGCTGAATCATAGTGGCCTTCCTCGGCAAACTCCAAGTAGGCTTGGAATGACGCTAGCACTGTCTTTTTAATAACATCGGCTTCAGTAATCGTTTCACCGTTAGCTTGGCGACGGGAAACTTCCTTTTCAACTTCTGCCATGGTTTCTGGGACATCAATTTCCATGAGTGATTCCTCTTTCTGTCATAGTCTTCAACACATTTTAGCATGTTACATTACAAAACTCCTGTTAAATTTTCCTGAAGAATGAATTGCTTTTAAAACATCTTAACAATCATGGCTACTAAAGGAAAGCACTGGTTATTTTCAAAATGAATAACAAATTAAAATCTCCTCTGCAATTTCTCATTGAATCAGGTAAACTAGTGGTAAAGAAACCTCATTCTGTATGCAAATAAGGAGGATAATCATGACACTTTTATACCGCAGTACTCGTGGCGACGCAACCAACGCGCTCACTGCATCCGCTGCAATCCTACAAGGCTTAAGCCCAGACGGCGGCCTTTACGTGCCAACGGAGGCACCGAAGCTCGACTTGAACCTGCAGCAGCTGCCAAGCTTGACCTACCAAGAAGTTGCCTTTAAAGTTCTGAAAGCCTTCTTGACCGACTTCACGGACTCGGAGATCCGCAATTGTGTGAACGCGGCTTATGACGATAAATTTGACGACTCGCTGATTGCGCCCGTCTCTCATCATGGTGAAGACTATTATCTGGAACTATTCCATGGCGCCACTATCGCCTTTAAGGATTTAGCACTATCCATTCTGCCGCACCTCATGACAACGGCTGCCAAGAAAAATCATTTTAAGAAGGAAATCGTGATTCTAACGGCAACTTCTGGTGATACTGGTAAAGCTGCTATGGCAGGCTTCGCTGACGTACCGGGTACGAAGATCATCGTCTTCTATCCAAGCCAAGGGGTCAGTGCCATTCAAAAGCAGCAAATGATCACTCAAGTTGGTGAAAACACTTACGTGGTCGCCATCAATGGCAACTTTGACCAAGCTCAAACCAACGTCAAAGAAATTTTCAATGACAAGGATTTCCAAGCCCAGCTTGATGCTCATGGTTTCCAGTTTTCATCAGCCAACTCCATTAACATTGGTCGTCTAATACCGCAAGTTGCCTACTACTTCTACGCTTATGGCCAACTGATCAAACAAGGTGCTATTAAGAACGGTGACACCATTAACTTTAGCGTGCCAACTGGTAACTTTGGCGACATTCTGGCCGGCTACTACGCCAAACAGTTAGGGCTCCCTGTGAACCGGCTGATCTGCGCTTCTAACCAGAATAACGTCTTAACCGATTTCTTCAAAACTGGTTATTACGACCGCATCCGGCCGTTCTTCACGACGACTTCGCCATCCATGGATATTCTGGTTTCCAGCAACTTAGAACGGCTGATCTTCCACGCCACCGGTGAAGATGCCGCCCAGACCGCTGCTTACATGCACGAACTGGAAAAAGACGGCCATTATCAGGTCAAACCTGACGTACTGAAACAGCTGCAGGCCACCTTCTCGGCCGATTTTGCCAGCGGTGACGACGACCAGCAGGCAATCGCTAACGTTTTCAACCAGTCACAATTTGCCATCGATCCCCACACGGCGGTCGCTAAAGCAGTTGCGGACAAATACCGTCAGTCAACAAACGACACCCATCCAATGGTCATTGTTTCCACAGCCAGCCCGTATAAGTTCCCCAACGCCGTACTCAGTGCTATTGAAGGTCATCAAGTTGACGTCGACGGCCTAGACGCGGTTAAACAGGTTCAAGAACACATTAATGTCCCCTTACCAAAAGCGATTGAAACCCTCTTCCATGCACAAGTCCGGCACAATAATACGGTTCAGCCAGATAAAATGCAGGAAGCAATTGTAAAAATTCTTAATATCGGCTAAGTAAAGCTATTCAAATTATATAAAGACAGTTATACTTTAATAGTCAAATGTTAAGTAACCGAGGTGAAAGTTTGTGGCAGATATTAAGAAGGATTATTTAACCGTCTCAACCTACAACGCCATTCTGCATCGTCAGCTTCAACGTGATATGAACCAGCTGCTGATCAAGGATAAGCTGCCCGTCAACATTACAGAAATGTACCTGATGGTGCTTATCTTGGAAAGCCAACCTATCAGTCAGCGCCGTGCATCCACTACGTTAGCAGTCGATGAAGGCTTGATGACGCGAATGGTCAAGCACTTAACCGCGCTTGGCTTAATTCATAAGGAATCATCCGCCAGTGATAAACGCGTCAAACAGCTAACGCTGACAAAAGATGGCGAAAAGCTGCTGGATTATGGTTTATCTCAAGTCAACAATTGGTGGGAGTCCATCGAACCTGATTTGAAAGAGATTGATATTAATAATCTTGGGCGTGAACTTTTTGATATTTCAAAAGTCGTTTTGTCCGATCGGCATCAAACGCCATTGGGCAACGACCGTGTCGATGCAGAACTAGAAAAGTAATGACACGCTTGATATTTTATAAATTAAAAATCCGCTAACGGTGATCGATTGCTGTTAGCGGATTTTTTTTGACTGGCATTTTTACCCTTAAACGATTAGTCTAGAATTAAATAATCTTTAGTAAGGAGTGGTTAGGGTGGCACGAACAGTAAGCATTGCGCAAGCACGTCAGGGTGACTCGCACACAATTCAAGAAATCGGCATCCCATCATTGGTACTGATGGAACGGGCAGCGTTAGGTGCAACCGGACGACTATTAAATGGTGACTTTGATTTAGCCAACGTTCTGGTTTTCGCTGGAACTGGCAATAACGGTGGTGACGGACTAGCAATTGCTCGGATGCTACATGTTCGGGACGTTAACGTCACCGTCATGCTGACCGGTGCGGAAGATCATACCTCTACTGAAACAGCTCAGCAGCTGAAGATCTTGCACTACTACAAGATCCCCGTCATTCCAGCACACACCGACTTGAAGGGTTACACCACGATCGTGGACGCTATTTTTGGAATCGGTCTGGATCGGCCAGTTGAAGGTAAATTTGCCGACTGGATCAACGCCATCAACGCTTCGCCTGCCAAGGTCTATAGTGTCGACGTGCCATCGGGACTGAATGCTGATACCGGTGAGCCGCAGGGTGCCACAGTTAAGGCTGATGCCACCAGCTCATTTGCCTACGCCAAGAAGGGGTTCGTGACCGATCAAGGTAAGCAGTATACCGGTAAACTTTACGTTGAAGACATCGGCGTGTACTTGGATGATCATTATGAGGCTTGATTAAACAGTTAAAAGGCTTAGGAATGGCAATCACCGTTCCTAAGCCTTTATTTTTAATCACTGCCCGCAATACCTTTAATCGCCGCGGCATAGATGTCCATCGCCGTGAACATCTTTTCCAGTTCCCATTGCTCATCAACTTGGTGCATGTAATCCGGTACTCCTGGCAACATGGCACCAAACGCTACACATTGATTCATCGTTCGTGCGTAGGTCGCGCCACCAGATACTTGCGGTTCAGTGGTATCGCCGGTTACTTCATGATATACCGTCATTAATTTCTCAACTAACTCGCTATCTTTGGGAACGTACAGCGGTGCCAGATAATCAAAGTCTTCGTAATGATAACCGTATTCCGCAACCTTTTCCGTCATTTTCTGGATCAATTCATCGTGATCCACGGTTACCGGTATCCGCATGTCTACCTGCATCCGTGTTTCTTCTGAATTAACTTCAATGTTTGAAATATTAACGGTTAGATGACCGGAGGCTTTGTCAGCTACGTCGCCCACTAAGTTAGTGCCAGTCGCGTCTTCTTTGAAACAGCGTCCAATTAACCCCAGCGGGCCATCCGGAAAGACTTTGTCCAGCGCCATTGCCAGCCGCAACACCGCGTTAGTCCCTTGCGGTGCTAACATGGCGTGAACTGATTTACCGGTAACTGTAACGCCATTTTCATTTGTTTCGTAATCAAACCCAAAATCATCCAGTGCTGTTTTAACTGCCGCTAATTTTGGCCCATTGTACTGAGCTTTCGCTGGCACAGCATTAAAAGCATTTTGCATGGTTAGACTAAACTCGCTACTGCCTGGTCCCACGAAGTAGGATTGCTGCAGCCCCTTTTCCGCATAGGTTACGGGGAATTCAGAATCGGGAGCGATACCGTGAGTTATTGGCTCTTCCTTTTGCTGGTACACGGCAATACCGCGCCACAGGGTCTCTTCATCGGTTCCGAAGATAAACCGGATCCGCTCTTTAAAGGTCACGCCAGCATCCATCAGCGCTTTAACGGCATACAGTGCCGCGATCGATGGCCCTTTGTCATCTTGAACGCCACGACCATACATCACGCCGTTTTCAACGGTGAGACAATATGGTGCGTGGCTCCAATCATCCGCGTCGCCAGCTGGCACCACGTCCATGTGGCCAAGAATACCAAAGATTGCTTCACCTTCACCGACTTCCGCATAACCGTAATTGCCATCGGGATCCGTATAGGTTTTAAACCCTAACTCACTGCATATTTGCATCATTTCATCTAATGCATCTCTGATGGGCTGCCCAAATGGTGCACCGGGTGCCAGATCAGTATTACTGGATGGATGTTCTACCAGCCGTTTGAGGGCGTCTACGGCGGCTTTTTGGTGGGTTATTTTGATGTAGTCTTGCATGGTTGGTGGCCTCCTTTTTGGTTGGTGGATTTTTTACGTCTTGAGTTTTTATTGTTATTCCTGCTTTTAAGGCTATATTGCCGAACTGGGCTACAACAAGCAGAGAGCTGCATGTAAGTCAATTCCGGCATAAATCCAAGTTCGGGATTTTTGCCGAAATCGTCTTACACTCCGCTCTCTAACCGCTTGTTTCCGCACCTTGCTTGTTTCCGCACCTTACAAAATCGCCAATATTCCGAGGAATACACAACTAACAATAAACAGATAAATCATCAGCTTCGCAATCCACTTCCACCACACACTAATGTTGATGTGGGCAATGGCTAAGGCACCCATCACAACACCTGAGGTTGGGGTAATTAAGTTTACCCAGCCAGACGCTGCTTGATACGCCGTGATAACGACGCTGCCATCAACGCCGGCGAATTTACCCATTGGACCAATAATTCCCATGGTTGCCGATGCTAACCCTGAGGTTGACGGAATCAGGAAGGACATTGGAATGTAGAAAATGTACGTGATGATAATGAAGACACTTTCTGAAAGACCCTTAAGTCCCATTTCACCCCAATGCAGCACTGTGTCGGTGATTAAGCCGTCATTCATAACCACTTGAATTCCCCGAGCCACGGCCACGATAATCGCTACGCTAAGGAATTCTGCCATCCCGCCAATGAAGGCGTTAATGAAATCTGCTTCCTTCATTTTGTAAACGAACATCACTACCACTGACATTAATAGAAACAGCATGGTAATTTCTGAGAAGTACCAGTCACCCATCGGCACCATGTCGCTACCTAAGATATTCCCAAGAACCGGGATACCAGCCAGCCATTTGGTTGCTGTTTCGAAGAAGGTCCATTTATCGTTAATGGTACTCCACGGGATCAGCCCGATGATCATCAGCAGGAAGGTCAGTCCAAATAATGCCAGAACACCCTTTTGCCGTCCCGTCATCGTACCAGCTTCATCCGCATCACTTACGGAGAAACGGTCCAGGTCTTCTTGCCGCTGTTCGTATACGGCTGATTTGCTTGGATCCTTTTCAACCTTTGAGGCATACCGGTAAACGTACCAGATACCTACCACCAGCGTGATCACTAACAGCATTAACCGAGGGAAAATACCCTGACCCATTGAAAGGTCCAATGTCTGACTAGCTACCCCGGTGGCAAACGGGTTCACAGTTGAGGCCAGAACACCGATTTGTGACCCAACCAGAATAATGGCCACCGCCGTTAACGAATCAAACCCAACCCCAATCATTACCGGAATCAGCAGCGGGTAAAACGCAATGGTTTCTTCTGCCATCCCGTAAGTGGTTCCGCCTAAAGCAAACAAAATCATTAAAATCGGAATTAAGCGTTTTTCTTTACCTTTATATCTGCGGACGACAGCACCAATACCGTCATCCAAAGCCTTGGTCTTGTTAACTACGCCAAGGAAACCACCAATTACCAGAATGAATAGCGAGATGGAAATTGCGCCTTCAGTGTGGTCGTTACCGATCATCCCGTACACAGGTGACATAAAAACATCCCAGATACCTTGCGGGTTCGCGGTAACCGATTTATACGTATGCGCAATAATATTGCCGGCTTTATCTGTGTTATAAGCCCCTGCTGGAATAATCCAGGTGAGAATCGCAACTAAAGTGATAATCATGAATAAAATCGTATACGCTGACGGCATTTTAAACCGTCTTTTTTTTGGTTCTGTTTTAGGTGTTTGCATTGGTCCTCATCTCCTTATTACTAATATGTTTACAACTTTTAGTTTATCGGAGACAAGTAAACAAATTATGACTATTGTTTGAAAATTTCTAATTTTTTGTTAATCGTGAGCATTAATCTTTACTTATTGGTCTAAGTCAAGTAAATTATTTTGGTTTGTCGCACTTGTCAGTATCAAGTATCATTATATGTATGCTATAATCCTCTTGAAACCGTCATTACAGGAGGGATATTAATGATTGAAGAAGGCTACATGAACATTCAAGACGCTGATCCAGACATTATTGTTGACCTTAAGTATGCGACTACGGATAATTTCACCGGCCGCGTCATCTATGACTTTACAACGGCGATTGCTAGAATCGGTACGGCCAAGAAGCTTGGTAAAGCTG
This sequence comes from Secundilactobacillus yichangensis, assembly GCF_016861565.1. Classification (GTDB taxonomy): domain Bacteria; phylum Bacillota; class Bacilli; order Lactobacillales; family Lactobacillaceae; genus Secundilactobacillus; species Secundilactobacillus yichangensis. Next base: position 2,178 of record NZ_BOLK01000028.1, on the reverse strand, counting down.
CTAAAGCACTCAAACAGCAAGGCTTCCGCATTAAAGTTTGGGACGCTTATCGGCCAACAGCAGCTCAGGAAAAACTATTTGAGGTCGTCTCTGACCCGACCTGGGTGGCTAAACCAGACCCGAATTACTCCCACCAAAAGGGTGTCACGTTTGATCTCACCCTGACTGATTTAGATGGTAAAGAAGTGGAAATGCAGTCCGGCTTCGATGATTTTACAGGGAAGGCGGTCCGTGACTATCCACGAACACCCACGCAAGAAAAGAACTTTCAAACCCTAGTTAAAGCTATGACTGACGCCGGCTTTGTCGGCTACGAAAACGAGTGGTGGGACTACCGCGATAACCGGATGGATGAATACGGTCCGTTAGATGCCAATCCAAACGACTACGCACACTCATAAAAAAATGAGCCATATGTTAAACATTCATCACAAAACTGACTATACTATTCTATGGTGATTACCACCTCCAAACGATAATATCAAGTACGTGGCTCCGCAGAAATACGACCAGGCTTGACCATGGTGATTACCCCCAATCTGATAAAGGTTGGAACTGAGTTAACTCAAAAAACACCGCCCTTTGTGTGAAGGACGGTGCTTTTAGTGTCTACATATATTATTGTTCGTTTGCATCTGTAGTTTGTTTAACAAATGAGTGATCTGGCACCCGAATCAACGTGAAGCGGTTGGCTAATCGACCGGCATGAAGACCAATCCCGTTTAGGAAATTCTTCTTATAAGTCGTTTCAATCACACCGACCCAAGCTTTTTGGTGCTGCTTTTCCATCTGATTGACCTTAGCCTTATTCCACTTATACGATGAGGCTACAAGATTAATCGGGTGCTTTCCTGCTGAAACCGTGGCACTGTCACCGGGAACAATATCCTTTTCACCCTGAGTGTAAAAGGTGTAATACTGCGCTGGCTTACGGCCATTACCCGTTTTGACAATAACGTAGTCTGAACGGTCGGCCGCGCTGGTATCTAGCACCAGCGGCTTGTATTGGTAGGAAACCGTCACCCGTTTAGGATTCAGCTGACTCACATCCTGAAATAACGTGGTGTAGCCCATGCCCCACAGGCCGAGCAGAAAAATCACCAATTCAATACTTGATTTAGTCATATTTTCCCACGACCATGAACGTTTCTCCGTTACCAAAAGCTTCAGCCGGCGCACCCGCATATCGTGCACCATCCAAATTAAGTAGATTAATAATAGGAGCCAAAGCCCCATTCCAACTAAATTCCATGCTGATTTCATGTTCAATCTCCCATTCTTATCCATGATTTAACGCTTTTGTCGCTTTGTTCCATCTGGAGAAGCGCTTAACTTCCTTCTAGATTATCGAAAGTGAGGCTTAAAAACAAGTCCTTAGGTAGAAATGTTCCACTAGCCTATAATAGCATTATACAACATCTACTAGGGGGCACGAACAGTACCTGTTTTGTTGTAAAAGGCTATAAATCTTTGTAAAGTGGTACTTCTATCCTATTCCGTATTAGCTGATAGCATATAAGTAGTGATTTATATGAATTTCATTAAAAGACGTTTTGGGATAAAGTCATCCGGTATAATATGGGGGACACCTCACCTTGGTGATTAAATTCAATAAGGCGGCACAACTGATGTTACTCACCTATCAAGTCGAAATTAAGCCGACTGAAAAACAAGCTTGGCAGATTGATTCCCACATCAGCGGTAGTCGCTGGGCCTATAACCTGTTTTTGGATATCAACCGGCAGCGTTATGAACAAGGTTATCACTATATGAGCGCTTATGAGTTCAGTAAGTGGTTTAACCATGAGTACCTTGAGAGCAATCCTGATGATATGTGGGTCAAGGATTTATATGCCAAGTCAGTTAGACAGGCTTTTATCGATGCCGATATGGCTATGAAACGGTTCTTTAAGAAGCTGAGTGGTTTCCCACATTGGCGTTCGTTTAAACGTGGCCAGGGAAGTTATTATTTTGTGAAGAATAGTAAAGTACAAGTGATTGCCTGCGAACGCCATCGGATTAAGTTACCCAAGCTTGGCTGGGTACGTTTGAAAGAGCTGGGCTACATCCCTACAGACTCAGAACACTTCGTTATCAAACAAGGCCGGATCAAATTCAAGGCTGGCCGGTATTACTTGACTTGCTTAGTGGAACAAGCTGAACTACCAAAGTTAGAAC
>NZ_BOLK01000027.1 GCF_016861565.1 Secundilactobacillus yichangensis | reverse complement strand
CTGCGCCGACTGCAAAGAAAAATGTCCCGTCAGTATCACGCACTGGAAGCTAGAAGACAGAAAGAAGGAAAATCTGCTACTGATTTGAATCTAGCCAAAACTCAGCGGAAAGTGCAACGCTTGTATCAACGATTAACCAACATTCAGTCAGACTATCAAAATAAGATTATTGCCACTGTGGTGAGAACCAAGCCGCAGTGGGTAGCCTTAGAAGACTTGAATGTTAAAGGTATGATGAAAAATCGACATTTAGCTAAAGCGGTCAGTTACCAAGGCTTCTATAATTTCAAAATCAAATTAATCGCTAAATGCCAGCAATTAGGCATTCCGGTACACTTAACCAATCGTTTTGAGCCAACTTCTAAGTTGTGCCATCAATGCGGCCCTGAATATCAGGGATACTGAAAACTTTGAATTAGCCTACTAACACAGGCTTCAGAGTATGTACCGGTGGCTAGCCGGGAATTAACGCTTGTGGACTATCATATCAACTGTATTAGTAAGCTTTATACGAGGCAGGATAGAAAGAAGCAAGAATAATCTATAACTTTTTATAAGTTATCAGTAGCAGGAACACGTAATGAAAAAAGTTGCAGTTGTTGTTACCGATTTGGTAGAAGACGTTGAATTTGTTGATCCAGTAAAAGCAATTCGTGATGCCGGACATGATGTTACGGTAATTGGCTTTGAAAAAACAACCGTTACCGGTAAGCATGGTACCGCGATTACTATTGATCGTTCGATTGCTGAAGTTAACCCTGAAGACTTTGATGCGCTTTACATTCCCGGTGGCTTTTCACCGGATCAGTTACGTGCAGATAACCGATTCGTTGAGTTTACCAAACACTTCTTGATGACCAATAAACTCATATCAGCCCTTTGCCACGGTCCCCAATTGATGATTCAAACCGGCCTGATTCATGGCCGAACGATGACATCTTATCTGACCGTGCAGCCAGATCTCTATTACGCTGGCGCTCGAGTTTGCGACCAGCCAGTAGTTATTGATGGCAATCTGATTACCAGCCGGGAGCCAAAAGATATCCCGGCATTCAATCAAGCACTGGTTGCAGCGCTGGCAAAATAACGGCGTCTTTAAAAATCAATAACAATCAACAACGACGAATTCCTGTGTAGGGCTTCGTCGTTTTTTGCGAAATAAGATACTAAAATAATTCGGTTTAAAGTCTTTAAAACGTTCGAACAAACGTTCAAATATGCTATGATAAAACCAGCAAAAATTCCGAGCAATAACCGGTTTTAATCGGGTTCACGGTTTCATGTTGATAGAAAGGAATAAACATCATGACGTTACAATTTGTGATTGGAAAAGCGAGTGTTGATCATGAGGAAAGTCTGCTGTCAGAACTTGCAAAGGCTCAGCAGGAACATCCCGATGACCAGTTTTACTATTTGGTACCAAACCACATTAAATTTGAATCCGAAGTCCAGGTACTCACGAAGCTTGCTCAACTGTCCAGTGCTGAAAACGACGCCTACGCTCAGTCCGGTGTTCAGGTGCTTTCGCTGACTCGGTTGGCTTGGTTCTTCATGAAAAATGCGCCAGCTTATCAGTTACCGCGAATCTCGCAAGCGGGGATGAACATGCTGGTTTATCAAGCGATTTTAGACCATCAAGATGAATTGAAGCTGTTTGCCGGTGAAGCCGACCGGCCGGGGTTTATCAGCTTATTGACCCGCCAAATATTAGAATTGAAGACTGGGCAGGTCAGCGTTCTTGATTTAGACCAGGTAGCCAAAGAAATGACGGGTACCAGTGCTGATTTAGATGCCAAATTACATGATTTGGTATTGATTTACGATAGTTTTGAGCAGGCCATGACCAATAAATATGTCGCCAATACGGATCTGCTGAATCAGCTGAGTACGTATTTAGAGAATGTTGATTTAAGCCACGCCCATTTTTACTTTGACGGCTTTTCTCAAACTCAGTTCTCCGCTCAGGAAATGAAATTACTGTCTACGTTAATGAAACGAGCTGCTGAGGTGAAAATCGCTTTGATCCTGGATCAGGGAACGCCAACGGCTGATTCTGTTAACGAGCAAAGCTTATTTTACCAGTCTTCCCGGACGTATATGCGACTTTACCAAACTGCACGGGCGCTGTCAGTACCAGTGTTACGCGATATTAAAGCAACTACCCCGCGCACAACGCCAGAACTGCAGCAACTGGAAAACTATTGGCAGAACACGGCCACAGGAGTCACCTCAACGCAGACTGAAACGCTGCAGCAGCCTGATCGGCTACAAATCATCCAAGCAGATAACCGGTACGCGGAGGTTTCGCGAGTGGCAACCATGATTCGGCAGTTAGTTGCTGAAAAGGGGTACCGTTACCGTGACTTTCTAATTGTGACCCGGCATTTGGATCAGTATGAGACAATTCTGGCACCCATTATGAATGCTCAAGAAATTCCGTATTTTAGTGACGTCCAGCAGTCCATGGCGGACCACCCATTAGTGGAATTGATCGATGCTATCTTTGAAATCAAACGCAAGCATTTTCAGTACGCCGACATCATGCGATTACTTAAAACGGAATTGTTGATTCCTAAAACTGGTGATGGTCAGTATATGGCGATCGATGCCTTTCGTGATGCCTTATTTAAGGCTGAAAATTGGGTGCTGAAAATGGGCTATCAAGGGTCCCGTTGGCTGCAGAAGGAAGATTGGCCCTATGCTCGGCTGCGAAGTGACGACTTGGGGACGGCAACCAGCGCGGATCAGGCGACTTCCGACCAAATTAACGGGATTCGCCGGTTCGTCCGCAACACATTGGTGCCTTTTTATCAGAAATTAGATAAGATTAACAATGGCCGTGAAGCAGCTACCCTATTAGTTAATTTTATGACTGAAAATGGGGTGGTGGATCAGTTGATGGCTTGGCGCGACCAGGCCATCGATGACGGCGACTTGGTTCAAGCCGGTCAGCCGGAACAGGTTTGGCAGACGTTTTGTGATTTGCTGGATGAATACGTGACGATTTTAGGTGACCGCGTATTTCAGTCAGCGGACTTCCTGTCCTTACTGCAGGCTGGTTTTGAAGGGGCTAATTACTCGCAGATTCCGTCAACGTTAGATCAGGTGATGATTTCGGAAAGTGGGATCATCCAGATGAATAACCGGAAAATCACGTTTATGATTGGTTCCACCGATAAAACTATGCCGGACACCACGTTACCGACGCACTTACTTAATGACCAGGACCGGCAAAAATTAACGCTGCCAGAAGGCGAGTATTTAAACGATGACGGTATCATGACCTTGCAGGGTGAGCCGTACATTAACTATTTAGCCTATATGACACCCAGTGAACGGCTGATTTTTACCTACCCGATCAATGCGGGCGACGATGATCAAAATCAGATCAGCCCTTATTTAGCAAGGATTCAAAAACACTTTAATTTGCCAATTATTAGTCATACCGCAACGCCGCAAGCAGACCAGCAGGATCTCAAACCATACTTGGGTGCTAAGCGGGCAACGCTGCGGCACCTGATTCAAGCTAGCAATGACAGCCGTGATCGTAACGTGCGGTTAAGCCCGTCATGGCAGTACGTTTACCGGGTACTCGACCAAGGGGACACCAAAGGTTTAACTGAAAAATTACTGGGCAGTATTTCGTACCGTAACGTGCCCCAGCAATTGGATGCTGAAATCGTGACCGGCTTGTATGGCAGTACCATCAACAGTTCCATTTCCAAGCTGGAAGAGTTTTATCGCAACCAGTACGCCTACTTCTTAAAGTACGGCCTGAAGCTGCGTGAGCGCGATGAGTTCGAGCTGTCACCAGCGAATACTGGGGAGTTCTTCCACGCTGCCATGGACCATTTAATGAAGCAGGTCAACGCGGAAAATATTGATTTGGCTGACCTGGATGACCAGCAGATCAACGAGCTGATCGATGACATTACCGGTCAGATTTTAAATGATCCTAAGAATTTGCAGTACGCTATTTTAAACAGCAGTCAGCGGATGAGCTTTATCAAGAGTCAGCTGATTGGCGTGGTTCGGCAAATGGCGGTGACGTTTCACAAGCAGAGTCAGTACACGCCGATGCGCGCCCGAAAAACCGAGGTGCTATTTGGCCACATTGGCGCGGAGGACGGGTTGCCGCCGCTGGTATTTGATTTACCAAAGAAGAAGCAGATTCGCGTGCGGGGGAAGATTGACCGGATCGACACCCTGAGACTCCCCAATAACGAGTACATCGGGATCGTTGATTATAAGTCCAGTGAGCACACGGTTAAGTTCAATGACATCTACGAAGGGATCGCCATGCAGATGATGACGTATCTAGACGTGGTGCAGCAAAACATGGGGTTAATCGCGGATGATCCGGATGCCCAGCTCGCAGGCGCGCTGTATTTGCATTTGCAGAATCCACGATTAAAGCCAAGTGACATCAAAACGGATATTGCGAGCGCCTTATTAGCAAAGGAACGTTACGAAGGGGTCTTAGTCGCCGATGATGACTTGCTCCACGGGCTGGAGCCGAAACTGGCCGTCAGTGAAGCGGCCAAAGTCTTTCCGTTTAAATTCAAGAAGGACGGTTCAGCTGCTAAGTCTAATTCGATCATTACCATGGATCAGCTCAAGAATTTGCTGAAATACACTGAAATGAAAATTACAGAAGCTGGTAACAGTATTTTTAGCGGTCAGGTTGACATCAACCCGTATAAACCGCTGAGTGGCCCTACGGCAATGACCAACTCACCATATACGGCTATTATGCAGTTTGATCCCATGCTGCCAGAAAATGGTTATCGACTGCAGTCGGCACCGTCTAGGGCGGACGAGATCATGAAACAAATCGCAGAGGAGGTTAAACGCCGTGAAATACACTAAGAGTCAACAGCAAGTTTTAGATACCCACCAGACTAATTTACTGGTATCAGCCTCCGCTGGTTCTGGGAAAACGCGAGTCTTAGTGGATCGCGTCATCAATATGATCCTGGCTCACGAAAGTCTGGAAAACCTCCTCATCGTGACCTTTACCCGGGCTGCCGCGGCCGAAATGAAGGACCGGATCGAAACGGCGCTGAGAGAACAGATCAGTCGGGCTAATGCTAGCGAACAGCGGTATTTATCCCGCCAATTAGCGGTCTTACCAGTCGCAGATATCAGTACGCTGGATGCCTTCTGTCAGCGAATCGTGGAGCGTTATTACTATTTGATCGATTTGGATCCCGTTTTTCGGATCCTTGGTGATCAATCTGAAAGCGCGTTGCTGCAAGATGAAGTTTGGAACGATGTCCGCGAACAGCTTTACCAAGATGATGAAGACGGTGTGTTTAAACGATTAGTCACGAATTTCTCAAGTGACCGCAGCGATGACGGTCTCACCGATAAAGTGATGCAGGTCTTCCAGTTCATGGGTGCCAAACCGGATCCCAATGCTTGGCTAGAAACGCTAGCCAAGCCGTATCAGGTGGATGGCCCATTGATGGAAAGCCAAATTGTTCAACAGCAGCTTTTGCCATTAATTCAGCAGCAATTAGATACAGCCAAAGAAGAATTGCAGCAGGGGCGTGAACTTGCCGAAAACGTCGGTATTGACAAAGCGGTGACTTACATGGACAGTCTTTTATCTCCGCTATCGGAGTTCAATATGGACGAACTTTCCTGGAATGGTTTACGGTTAGGGCTCAACGAATTTCCGTGGGGACGGCTGCCGTCGATCGGTAAAAAGTCGGCTGAATACGACGATTACCAAGCCATCAAAGAAACCTACGTCACTCACCGCGATAACGCCAAGGATGCCCTTGAGGCAGCTGCTAAACTCATGCCGTTACCTGAGGAAGAAACGGCAACCGCTATGAATAATAGTCAGGGAATTGTTGCGGAACTAGCAGTTGTGGTGCAAAAATTTGCCCTGGCGTACGATGCTGAAAAACGCCGTCGCCACGTGTGGGAGTTCAGTGATATTGAACATTTCGCACTGAAAATACTGCGGGCCAAATCACCTGAAGCCGTGGCCGTTCGGGAGCAGCTGTCCAAGGACTACCACGAAATTATGGTGGATGAATATCAAGATACCAACGAACTGCAGGAAGCCATTGTGACCACTCTGGCCCATGATCATCCTGGTAATCTCTTCATGGTGGGCGATATTAAACAATCCATCTACCGGTTTAGATTAGCGGAACCGAAACTGTTTATTGATAAATTTAACCGGTATCAAAAAGATCCCCAGGCCGGTAAAGAAATTACGTTAGCGGAAAATTTCCGGTCAATGAAAAACGTCGATGATTTTACCAACCTGATTTTTACCCAGATCATGGATGAACAGCTGGGTCAAATCAAATACGCTGGGTCAGCAAAGCTAGTTTATGGCGCCAGCTATCCAGAGACGCTGCCAAACGTGGCTTCATTGATGATTTATGACACTGAAGCGCCAACTACGGCCGGGGCGGATGATATTCCGGACGGTGATGAAGGTCAGGTGACTTTGATTGCCCAAAAGATTCGTGAGCTGCTGGGACAGGATACCCAGATTTGGGACCGATCTAAGCAGGAAATGCGTTCGCTGAAGTACCAGGATATTGCCATTATTGCGTCAACTAAGAAAAATAATTTAGAGATTCAAGACCAGTTTGGCCGGGCGGACATTCCAGTACAGATCAATGACGCGCAGTCCTACTTTAAGACCACGGAAGTCCAGATCATGATGTCCATGCTGCAAATCATTGATAACCCGTATCAGGACATTCCGTTAGCAGCAGTACTGCGGTCGCCGATCGTTGGCTTAAACGAAAATGAATTGGCCTATCTAAGGATCAGTGATAAAACTGACGATTACTATTCGGCACTCCTGCATTTTTACAATGCCTATCACACTGAGTATGCCAGCAACCATTACGCTGACGACCTTTATCCCAAGATCCAGAAGTTTTTGGAACAGCTGAACCAATTTCAGACGACGGCTCGGCAAAAACAGCTGGCGACCTTGATTTGGCAGATTTATCAAACCACCGGCTTTCTTGATTACGTGGCCGGAATGCCGGCAGGGCCGCAGCGGCAGGCTAATCTACACGCCTTATATGAGCGGGCGGCAGACTACGAGCAAAACGGCTTTAAGGGGCTGTTCCAATTTGTGAGGTTTATTGAACGGATGCAGAAAAACGATCATGATCTCGCAGAAGCTAAAACCCGGGCGACGGAAAATGCCGTTCAGGTCATGACCATTCATGGCAGTAAGGGGCTGGAATTTCCAGTGGTCTTCTTATTGAACGCGTCAAAGAAGTTCAACCTTCAGGATTTGACTGATAAGGCAATTCTCAATAATCAGCTGGGTATTGGGATCGATTACTTTGACCCAGAAAAGCGGGTGTCCGCGCCAACGTTACCTAAACTGGTCATTCAGGCGGCTACCCGAAAGGAAGCACTCGCTGAGGAAATGCGTAAGCTATACGTGGCGTTGACCCGTGCCGAACAGCGGTTGTACATCGTGGGTGAATGCAAGGGCCAGGATAGCCTGCTGAAGAGCTGGAGTGCAGCTAATCACGATGATGCGCTGGTTTTGAATCCTAATTTGAGAGAAAAAACGCATAACTTTTTGGACTGGATCGGTTTGTCCCTGATGCGCCACCCAAAGTTTAAGTTGAACCCAGAAAGTAAGGTTCTGCCGGCTTTGAGAGACGATGACACCCAGTTTGACATCCATTTTTATTCCGCGGACGACCTCATTGGCATGGGACCGCGATTAAAGGCTGAAACCGGTGAAAAATGGCTGCAAGATTTGAAGGAACAAGCAGCTGCTGCGGATTATGCTGATGTGAACGTGGATGAAATCGATCAGCTAATGACTTTTAGCTATCAGCACCAAGCTGAAACGCAGACTACGGCATACCAATCAGTATCAGAAATTAAACGGCTGTTTGAAGACCCTGATATCAAACAATTGGGTGACTATCAGCCGGACTGGCAAACAGCGCAGGGCGGTAACCGGTTCGTTACCCACGAACTGGAACAGCCGACCTTTATGCAAACCATTAACGCGCCAACTGCTGCTGAGATTGGAACGGCGACCCACTTGATCTTTCAGGAAATCGATTTGTCGCAGCCGATTGATCTCGATGCTGTTCAGACAGTGATTAATCGGTTAGTCGATCAGAAAGTCATGCAGCAGCCGGTAGCAGACCGGATTAAGCAGGAAGAAGTGGTCAACTTCTTTGCTAGCGAGTTTGGGCAAACCATCCTGAAGCACCGGGATACTTTGAAACGGGAAACACCGTTTTCACTGTTATTACCGGCCAAGGATGCGTTTGCGACGGTGCACGATGCCGACGCCAAGATCCTGATTCACGGGATTATTGACGGCTACTTTATCACCGAAAACGGAATTACCCTGTTTGATTACAAGACCGACTATCTGCAACCGACTGCAGCTGGGATTGAAAAGGTCAAGCACCGCTATGAAGGCCAACTGCGGTTATACGCTTTGGCGCTGGCAAAAATGCTGCATCAGCCAGTTCATGATCAGTATCTCTACTTACTGTCAATTGACCGGTTAGTACGGGTTTAAGGCTTTGTTACCATTATGTATTAAAAACTTAATTTTTCGTAAGGTGCTTGCGTAAACCGGTATCGAAAAGCGTAGCAATAACACCTGTCAGACGTGTATTTATCACGTTTGGCAGGTGTTGTTGTTTTCTGTAACCGTGAAGGAAGATGATGACAAAATTGGCTGTAAAGTCGATTTTAAAGCCAGAAATTGCCTACGCTGAATTTGTTTTCAGCACTGGTATCATGGCATAATAGGGGTATTAAATTATTAAACTGGAGAGAATCGTTTTGAGAAAAATTTATGAAAAGCTCCCCGTGTGGCTGATTTATTCGGCAGCTTTTGCTTTGATTGTACTCTGTACTTTTGGGTCGTTACGCTTTATGGGGCTGACGACGATTTGGAAAATGGACGGTATTTCTCAACATTATCCAATTTTAAACCAATTCTACGGTATCCTGCACGGAACAGCGCACCAGTCCTTATTCGGGTGGTCGTGGAATCTAGGCTTGGGTGCAGATCAGATGACCACCTTTGCTTACTACGTTGTGGGTGACCCGTTCAGTTATTTGATAGCGCTTTTCCCTGCTGACCAGATTCAGCTGGGCTATCAGCTGCTGACGATTGTCCGTTTATACGCTGTGGGATTGGCTTTCTTGGCGTTTGCTAAGCAAATGAAATTAAAGCGGGCAGGTAGCTTATTTGGAGCGTTGATCTATACGTTCACCAGTTTTTCGTTCTACGTATCCTTTCATCACCCATTTTTCCTCTTGCCGTTAATTTTCTTCCCATTGCTGTGTACTGCGGTAGATAAGATTTATCACGGGCAGTCGTTCATGTGGCTAGTGGCAATTACGGCAGTTGCGTTAATTAGCAACATTTATTTTGCCTATCTGCTAGGTTTGGGCTCACTAATTTTTGCCGTGATTAGATACGTTGATCTGAAGCGCAAAAACGAGCTAGTCCGTTCGTTACCAAGTTCGGTTGGCTATTTTATGTTAACAATGGTTATGGCACTGTTGATCTCAGCTATGGTCTTATTACCAAACATCTATTCAATGCTGAATGCGTCCAGATCGTCAGGTGCTTCAATTTTTGGTAACGGGCTGAAACTCTATCCACCAATTTACTATTTTAAATTACCCAACATGCTTTTGGATTCCAGCGGCGACCGATACTATTGGGCCGTTATGGGAACCAGTGGCCTGACATTGCTAGCGGCGATGTGGACGTTGCGGCACTTTAAGAAATATTTGGTGTTAAACGTAACGCTGCTTTTGATTGCGGCCGGCATGCTGCTGCCGCAATTTGCAGCCATCATGAACGTGATGAGTACCCCGTCAAACCGTTGGCTGCTGTTGGCACAGATGGTGTTTGCGTTGACCGCTGGTATCTTTGTTGACCATCTGCATGAACTGGTGCCAGCAGACTTTAAGTGGTTCCTCGGCGGGACACTGATTTTCTTTGCCCTAGTTTGGGTCGGTAACGGGCTGGTCTTCAACATGAAGGCGCATCATCTCGTTATTTACGGTATTTATTTACTAACTTTGCTGGTCATTGCATATGGTATTATCTTTGGGCTGAAGACTATTCAGTTCCGGTTGGCTTTATTAGTATTGGTCATTGTTAACGTGACGAGCATTGGTCTTGGTTTTTACAGCGGTAGCTATAATGATCGTCTGCAGGTCGGTGAATTAAGCCGCGGCGTTGGTGATCACTGGATAAAAGCTTATTATGATTACGCCGACCGTTATTTGAACAAACATGACAAATCATTTTACCGGACGGCGACCACTTCGAATTATTATTCTTCTAAGGCCGTGGGGAACAATATTCCGATGCTGCTGAATACGCACGCTATCGGTTCTTATTTCTCAGTCCAAAGCGGTGCGGTGAACGATTTTAACAAGGTATTGCAAAACAACGAAAACACGATGAATAATCCAACCAGTAACGCGGATAATCGCACTACGATGTCGTCATTACTTAACGTGAAATATATGTATGTTCGCGAAAATCAGGTTGGCTTTTCAAAGGTACCTTATGGTTTTAAGCTCATTAAAAATAAGCAGGGTAAACCGCTGATCTTTGCTAATCGACAGGTTTACATGGCGGATAATAAATTTGGTACAGCGCTATACCGTAATAAATATGCCTTACCACTGGCTTATACTCAAACCAGCCAATTAGACCATAACGCTTTCGAAAAACTGTCCTCTTATGATAAGGAACAGGCGCTGTTAGACGGGACGTTAACCAGTCACAAACTGAGTAATGTTAAGACAGTAAAGGCTGCTACAGTGGGTAAAACGGTCCCTTATTCGGTGAAAATGAACTATCAGCCGTTTACGACAGTAGCCCAAGCCACGGCATACAGGCTTAGCCAGGATAAAAACGATTCGGTGGTCGGTCAAATCATTTCGAAAAAGCTGACCTCCAAGCAGGTTAAATATAATAATGCCATGGCTAAGGTTGTCAAACCAAGTCAATCGGTGATGAACTTACTTGCGCAGAACCAAAGGATCGTTGATGAGAATAATGAGGTCAATCACAATGGTCTGAAAGAAATGACCAGTGACACGCTGGGGCAAAATGTGGACTATGAGCTTAAATTGAAGAATCCGTCAGCTTATAAAAACAGTGAGCTTTATATTGAGTTTGACGGTATTAAGTCTAAATGTCCTTCACTCAGTGATCGGACGAACTTTATTGCTCGACGGTCACTAATGGCAGGGATTCCATTCTCACATGGTGATCGATTGAATTACACCCGTAAATTGGGTAACCACCAATACTTTGATTCCTTCAATATGAAAGTGGGAGTTAAGCACAGAAAATCGGTTGTCCAGCAGTTGGGTGTTAATAATATGTCAGATTATGAACGAAAGGATCGGGCGTTGGTCAACTTGGGCTATGCTAAGAAAGCCCGCAACACGATCAACATTTCCTTTACCAAAGCTAATCACATGAGCTTTAAGCGAGTGCGTGTCATTGCCGTACCTTTTGGTCAGAATTACCGTCAAAAAACGACCAAGATTCAAAAACAAAGTCTTAAGCAGCTTAAGGTTGCTAACGACCGTGTTTCTGGTACGACTAACCGTTCTCAGGCAAGTGTTTTGACGACTTCCATTCCTTATACAAAGGGTTGGAAATTAACGGTTGATGGTCATGATACGCCTACCCAAAAGGTAAATGCCGGGTTTGTCGGTGCTAAGATTCCCGCTGGTAAACACCGGGTTCAGTTAACTTACCGCACTCCTGGGTTACTAGCAGGGCGCGTGCTGTCAGTTTTGGGACTCGTATTATTTGTACTGGGCGTTGCCCTTGAATTTTGGCGGTACTTAGGTCGTAATCAAGTAACGAAACATTAATTTAAAAATGTAGCATAAAAGGCCAGCACTTTCAGTATTTACTACTGAAGGCGCTGGCCTTTTGAGTTTTGTATCATAATAGAAATAAGCTGATTAGGACGATTAACATAAACAGCGCCACGATCATTAGTGGCAACGTTGAATTAAATGCAATTCGGTGGTCATGACGAATGCTAACGATGATAACGGTCAGCAATGCAATCAGTCCAACCGCAAACAAAATCATTAATTTGATTTGCACTGCCGTATCCGCGATGGTCATAAAACTTCACCTCACTGACTACTTGATTAACAGTTGATAAGCATAACGAATCGCGTTATCTTCATGCATGTGTACTATACCACGATAGTCGAAACCGCAACTAGTGATGACGTGCTGCATCCCTTTATTTTCGGGATGGGTGTCAATTCGAATATCCTTGAAACCCAGTAGACCGGAGATGGTAATCAGACCAGTCATCAGTGTTTCTGACAAGTGATGACCACGAAAGTCACTGGCCATAGCAATTCTGTGGATGGCAGCGTAGTGATCATCGGTGCCGTCGATCCATTGGCCATCTTCAATTTTAAGGTAGTTAACGTCGATTCCCTGGTGCAAAGCAGCGGTTCCGGCAATCGTATTTTCATAGATCAAAACGAAGGTAATACCGTCTTTAATGTCTTGTTTAAGGGTTGCGGGATCGGGATAACCATCCTGCCACTGATTGATCTGCTGTTCTTTTAAGTAGGCTTTAGCACCATGAATAATGGCTGTAATTGCGGGTAAGTCTGCTTGGGTAGCCCGTCTTAAGTATGTTGCTGGCATGGTTTGCCTCCTAATAAATATATAGCCTAAATTTTACCCCTTTAATTGCTTTTTAAAAAGGTCTAGTGCAGTATAAAATGCGGGAGATGGTTGAATGCAGTACGAAGATATCAAACTAGCAACGTTTATTGAACGGCCAAACCGATTCATTGCTCATTGCCAACTAGACGATGAGGTTGTGACGGTTCACGTTAAAAATACCGGTCGCAGTAAAGAATTACTGGTTCCCGGTACGCAGGTTGCGTTGAATTATCAACCAAAAAAGACGCGAAAGACGGATTACGATTTGGTGGCCGTCAAAAAGCAGGGACAGCACTGGATCAATATTGACAGTCAGCTGCCCAACCAATTGGTCAAGGAAGCCCAGCTGACTCATCAACTTCAGCTGCCGGATTTACCGGCACTCAGTCACTTTAAACCAGAAACTGTTTATCATGATTCAAGGCTGGATTTTTGGGGCCAGACGCAATCGGGACAGGATCTTTGGATCGAAGTGAAGGGGGTCACCTTGGAGAACAATGGGGTAGCGGCCTTTCCGGATGCGCCCACTGTTCGTGCCGTAAAGCACGTCCATGAGCTGACGCGAGCAGTTCAGAAGGGAGCAATGGCTTATTTGCTGTTTGTCGTCCAACTTGATTATGCTCATATCATGACTATTTATCGGGAGCGGGCGCCAAAATTGACCGAAGCGATAGAAACGGCGCAGCAAGCCGGTGTTCACGTGGTGGCATTGGACTGTCAGGTCGCACCGGATGAGGTTGTGTTAAGACGACCCGTACCGTTTGATCTGCACGCTCAATTTGAGGAAACGAAATAATGGGGTACATAAAAGCTCCGTGACCAATCATTTGGCCACGGAGCTTATTTTATCTACATTATTTAACGATGAACAGAAAGGGCAATACCCATGCCGCCGCCAATGCAAATGGCGGCTATTCCAGAATCAAGTTGTTCACGCTGTAACTCGTGGACTAGAGTAGTCAGGATTCGGGCACCAGAAGCACCAACAGGATGTCCTAAGGCAATAGCCCCACCGTTGACATTGAGCCGGTCGTCTGGAATCTTTAGATCCCGTGAAACGGCAACTGATTGGGCAGCGAAAGCTTCGTTAAGTTCGTAGCGGTCAAAATCAGTGATGATCTTTCCCTGCTTTTTTAATAACTGGCTGATCGCGTAATAGGGTGCGTATCCCATGATACTAGGGTCGATGCCTACTTCTTGGTAACCGTCCAATATGGCGAGATAGTCTAAGCCAGCTGCGTCGGCGGCTTCCTTAGCCATCAGGACCAGCATACTGGCACCGTCATTTAAGCCGGCGGAGTTTCCCGCAGTCACGGTGCCGTCTGATTTGAAAGCTGGTTTTAAATGACTCAGTGCTTCCAATGAAGTGTCGGGACGGATGGCTTCGTCTTTAACCATCTGGGTGCCGGATTGATCAGCAAGATTGACTGGCACAATCTCATCTTTAAAATAACCGGCATTAGTCGCGGCAATTGCCCGCTGATGTGAACGCAGCGAAAAGGCATCTTGGTCAGTCCGGGAAACGTGGTATTTCGCAGCAACGTTTTCTGCGGTAATTCCCATTAAATCCTGTGTGAAAGCATCGCGTAAGGCATCGTGTTCAATACCATCCAGGACTTTTTTCTCGCCGTACTTGGTACCTTGGCGCATATCAGGCAGTAGGTAAGGCACGCTTGACATACTTTCAGTGCCACCGGCTAGAACGATATCGGCGTCTCCCATGATAATGGCTGATTGGGCAAGCCGAATTGCTTTGATTCCCGATCCGCAAACTTGGTTAATGGTCATTGCTGTGCTAGTAACGGGTAAACCACTATTAAGGCTGATTTGGCGCGCAACGTTTTGGCCTGAGCCGGCTTGCAGCACGTTACCGATAATCGCCTGATTAATAGTTTTAGGCTGAATGCCCGCTTGACGAATGGCGGCTTTGGCAGTCAGGGTTCCTAGCTGAACAGCTGAATAGTGGGCTAGTTGACGTCCCATCTTTCCGATTGGGGTTCTAGCTGCACTTAAGATAACGACTTCTTTCATGATTAACTTCCTCTTTAAATTCAATCTACATCTGATAAGAATACATGATAATCGTTAAAATGTCTTTAGCTTTGATTTTGCTTTACTGGAATTTTAAGTGTTTGTATTATAGTAGAATCTTTCATATAATGATAAAACTTAATGGGAGGTCGGTTAATGATGCAGTTCGATGAACAACTAGATAATTGGCTTGATCAGATTGCTGAGGTGCCACTAATTCATAATATGGCTGAAGCAGATCAGCAGAAGGTCACGTTAATTGATTCAATTGTTATTCAGATAGCAGTAGAAGGGTATGGTAAGCAGCCGGATGAGTGGACTAAAGATATGCTGGCAGATCTTTTCTTTAATCGGTTCGTGAGATTGTTAGATGAGAATGAAAAGCAAAAACGGTTGTTTGAATTGATTCCAGCTGCGGTAACAGCTTTACTGGAAGCTTTGCAGCCAAGGAATCAATCACGGCTAAGCAATTGGATCAGGAAAAATCACGATCAGCTGACTCATTTATATGATCCCATGGCAGATCATTTTTATGCTAAGCTTTCCAAAGCGATGATGGATGCCAACGTGGACGTCAATGATCAAAGCGCAGTTGCAGCATTTACTAAGCAGTATTTGCGTCAGCACCCGGATGAGGGCGGTGCGTTTTTTACGCAGGATGATTAACATGAGAAATGGATGTGGGTATTGATTAACCTTTTTAACACGGTAAAAGTTTGGATTAAAGCGTATTCTGTCGAGTATCTTGTTCAAAATGTCTGGAAAGTAAATGTGAGTATCATTAAAAGTTCAAAATTGCGTTGACACATGTTTGCCCTGATGCTATATTAGTTAAGTTGCTTCGCAAGGGAAACACAAAAATATGAATTTAAAAAATATAAATTTATGTTTGACTTTCTTACAACGAAGCGGTATATTGATTAAGTTGCTTGCGACAGATATTGAAATTCAAAATTATAAAATTTTAAATTTTGGTTGACAGGTTACAAACAATGAGATATGATTAAAAGGCTGATTCATAAGTAATCAGCTTGGTAGACCTTTGAAAACTGAACAAAGTTTTGTTTCACAAATGTGCAGGGTATATCAGCTTCGGTTGATATCAAATGTAATTTGCGAAGTCAATTTCGCTAGTAATATTAATGAGTCACAAACAATCATAAATTGAGAGTTTGATCCTGGCTCAGGACGAACGCTGGCGGCGTGCCTAATACATGCAAGTCGAACGCATCCCGTTGAATTGAA
>NZ_BOLK01000026.1 GCF_016861565.1 Secundilactobacillus yichangensis | reverse complement strand
GTAGGGACTGTTCCAGGTTTAGAAAGCGGTTCGCCAACTTTCACATTAGTCCAAACTTGCGGATCAGTAGTAGGGACTGTCCCAGGTTTAGAGAGTGGTTCGCCAACTTTCACATTAGTCCAAACTTGCGGATCAGTAGTGGGTACCGTCCCAGGTTTAGGGGTAGGAACATCAACTTGTGCCTTAAACTGATCTTTCATATACTTAACTACCAAATTGAGCTGATCCTTTGATGGCATACCTTGCTTCAAATCGACGTTAAGCGCTGGCGCCGGCTGATCAGTTGTGTAATATCCGTCAATATCCGGGTTTGTAATAGAAGTAAAGGCTGGTTTGGCTGACCACCAGTCACCGTACGTAGTGGTATTCGTTACCAAATCAGTGGTTGCACCGCGAGTAAAGTTCAAGGTTTTTACTAATGAGTTGTGCAGACTTGAACCGTCTTCCGCATTGACGTAATTAATGGTTCGGGTGACAGTTTGCGTTTCTGGAACTGTCTTTAGTTGATGTGACAGATAAACGTTGTAGGTTTGATCTTGATCATTGTTATTATCGTAAATGATACCAGGTAGCGTTTCGTCATTTTTCGGATTATACGCGTAGCCGTCGTTGATATAGGCATCAATGGCAGCTTGATCTGAGTAGTTGGCCTGGGTATTGTTTTTACCCTCAATTGTGACAGTCTGGCCCAGTTGCTGATTGGTGTTCTTATCCCAAAACTTGATGGTTGCTTTTTGCCCAAAATTACCGTTTAGTACGTATAGATACTTGACGGAACCGTTGTTTCCAGCCTTATCTAAGGTACCATTTACGGGTAGTGAACCATCCAGTACACGAACAAATGAATACCCTTTGATCGATTGAGACCACGTCAGGTAAGCATTACCAACGTATGCACCGGAAGGATAATCAACTTCACCAACGTAATCCGGAATTTCTTTAAGACCAGTTTGATCTACCGGAGCATTAGGATGGTCAATGAGGTTTTGATCCGTAGAATAATAGTATTTAACGTCAACGGTTGCGGCTGGCTGATAGGTAAACGACTGCAGGCGGAATTGCTGGAGGTTCAGATTAGCCGCCGTCCCAGCGGAAACGAAGAAGGCCGTGTCAGTTTTATCAGCTGCCCAATCGGTGATGTCCTTTTGCCACTTTTTACTATCATAAGTAACAGTCAGCATCTTTTTGCCATCGACAATTTTACCGTCAACGACTTTACCGCCGAAGTTGGGGTTGTAATTGATTTCGATGTCCTTAAATTCACCGGTCCAGTTCTTAGGGTCGGTGGACTTAGATCTATCAGCGGCGCTTGGCGCCGGTGCGTCAATGGCTTGCGCGCTATCTAAACCTTTAGTGACGCCAGTGGTGTAAACCACTCCTGGCGTGTTGCCTGGAACACCGGTATCCTTGGAGCTTTGAATAAAGGCACCAAAGGCTTGGCCGCCACCCCAATCGTTACGTTTAGATGTGCGAGGACCGTTACTAAAGTCGCCTGGATCAGGCTGGGCATCGTTGGTAAGCGTCCAGTTGTATGTAGTATCTGCTTTCCAACCAATCGCGTCAGGAATTTTGGCAAGGCCAAGACCTGCGCCGCCATCACCAACGGTATCACTGTTGGCATCATGGAAACCGAAGGCTAAACCATCGCCACCGTTACCATTGTTGCCGCTGGTACCGCCATTATGCTGGTCCACGGCACCGAGGTTGATTTGACCCTTAATGTCGAATGACTGGTTGAGGCTGATCTTGTTGTTGAGGGTGATGCTGCCTTGCTGGCCGCCAATGTAATTCGTAAGGGTCACAGTTCCCGGGTTTGTATTGTCAAAATGAGCGTCACCATGAACTTCGAAGGCTTGCTGAAAGTTTGACGGATCGATGGTAATTTGGTTGCCAGTTTGACTAGTTGGAGTCGCTGAGGTATCAGCTTTCTGTGCCTCAGGTGTAGCAGTTGGATTTGGAGTTGCTGATTGTCCCGCTGGTTCTGAGGGAGTGGTTGGCTGCGTTGCGGCAGTTTGGGAACCAGGCTTGTTTGATGAATTTACCTGATCCGTAGTTGCTTTCATTCCAGAAACAGCTGGTTGAGTTATGGCAGTCTGAGCTTGCTGCGTTACTTCTGGAGCGGCAGCATGTGCCGTGGTGGCGCCTACCAAGCAAGTTGCAGTTAGGCTCGCCAGCGTAATTCCGCAAAATATCCATTTACGCCCAGCTTTGTACATCTTGTAATGACACTTCGTATTCTGACTATCGGTTAGCACTTTGTTTCGCATTGTTTTCTCCCTTATGCATTTTTTTGTGATAACTCATTAGCGCTTCAAATCGGCGGAACTTACTTATTATAAGTACCTTGACTTGTAAACCATTTTTTGCGACTTTTTCAGTATATCTTAGCGTTAGAAGAAATTCAATCTATTTCATAAAACAGTTTTATATAATGTAAACTTGATGTCGGATACAATATAGGAAGGACTTACTCGTTGACATTGACGTGCATTTGGTTAATAATCAATGTCAATTTAACAGCTAAAACGGACATAAGATGAGTAGAGCGCAGCCTGATTGCAGAGAGCCGCCGTTTGATGAAAGGTGGCATCGGTGAAGCTTGAAGATGGTCTTTACAATGGTCTTCATTATCAAGTAGCAAGTAAGATAATGTCGGGTGCCCCCGTTACAGGGCTAGGAGGTAGCTTTTGCTATTTTCGAAGTGTACGTTGTTTGTGTGAACGATGTAAAACTGGGTGGTACCGCGGAAAAGCACTTTCGTCCCTTATTGGAATCAAATTCTGATAACGGACGAAAGTGCTTTTTTGTTTTGAGGAGGAAATACGATATGGCGAATAAACGAGAGAATTACGAACTGCTAGTGAAACAGGCTGAAAGTTTATTAGAAGGCGAAACGGATCTGGTGGCCAATATGAGTAATTTGGTCTCTTTGGTCTTTCATGAATTACCGAAGTTAAACGGTACAACCTATTATCGACTCAAAAATGGCGAGCTGATCCTCGGTCCGTTCCAAGGTCGGCCAGCTTGCATGCATATTCCAATCGGCAAAGGGGTGTGCGGTACCGTTGCGAAAACGCAAAAATCAGAGATCGTCCAAAACGTGCACGACTTTCCCGGACATATTGCCTGCGATAGTGCCTCTAAATCTGAAATAGTGGTGCCGGTGTTCAAAGACGGTCAGTTCTGGGGCGTTCTAGATTTGGACAGTCCAGAATACGGGACGTTTGATGAAGTTGATGAAGAGTATTTGAGTAAAATTGCACCGCTGATTTTTAATTAGGAAGCTTAGCGGGTTACCAGCGATGGCAGCCCGCTTTTTAATGGAACTTACTGAATCACACAGGAAATAGAACCTCTTAGTCGTGCAACTTTAACTGTGTTTTTGGGTCAATTCCATAGACTTGCTGCGAGATTTTCAACAAGGCATTCATTTCTGGTGTATTTTCTTTACTATCGCGATGGGCCATGATGAAGGTGTATTCTAATTCGTTGATTGGGATCGGTTTAATTTGAATATTTAAACGTTTATCTTTTAGATAACTGTTCGGTACAATTGACCAGCCAGTCCCGCTATTGACTAGTTGTATGATGAGCTGCGGATTATTCATAGTCAGCACTGGTAAAGTGGTCCGTCTTAGTTGCTTTTGATAAGCAGAAACGAGTTCTCCGGTTACCATTGCGGTATCAATAGCAATGTAGGGGTAGTTCTGTAATTGTTTGAGGAGATCAGCAGTAGTTTGTTTTGAAACAGCGGGTAAATAGTCGTTGGGCATGACAATGCTGAAGCCAAGCTGGCGATAAATTCGGTATGAAAAGTTACTTTGCCGACTGGATTTTGGTCCAATATAAAGGTCAGCTTGATTATCGCGAACGATTTTTTCCGCTTCTACTGATGGTGCTTCGTGAACTTCAAGGTGAAAATGTGGGTAGCGTTGAACAAAGTTGGCGAATAAATTGGTAATTTCGGGTTGGTTTAAGTGTGAACTCATTGAGATAGAAATATTGCCTGATTTCGATTGTGAGATCTCTTCCATGGTTTGTATTAACAACAGCTGTTGTGAAGAAATCTTCTCTAACCCCGTTAAATAAGTTGAACCAGCGAAAGTCAGCTTTAGTGGTTTGGCGCTTCTGTCGATTAGTTGGACATTGAGATCTTTTTCAGTTTGGTTAATAATGCGACTGACATATGGTTGTGAAACGTAAAGATGTTTAGCAGCCGCCGTAATACTGCCTAATTGTTGAATCGCTTTTAAAATATCGGCAACTGTTCTTTGATTTTCCAATATCATTCATCTCTTTTTTATAACTGATTAGTTATGAAACCGTATTACAAGAAGTATTCGACTTTGTGATTAATTATACTATACTGAAGATGTAAAATAAATTACCCGCTATATTAGGAAGGATGATTGTGATGTCAAAAACAAAGTACAGCTTTTTGAATTCTTATCAATTTAGCAATGGTCTTAAAATAAAGAACCGAATTGTTATACCTCCAATGACAGAAGCGTCTGCGTTTGAGGAAGGGTCAATCACATCAGATGAGTTACGTTATTTTAAAATTCACAGCGGTGGGGTAGGGTTATTTATCTCACCAGTTGCCAACGTTTCTGAAAACGGTAAGGGTTTTGAAGGCGAACTGTCGATCACTGATGACCGGTTCCTGCCCGGATTGACTAAGATGGCTGCGGCGATGAAGCAGAATGGTACGAAAGCCGTGTTACAGATTTTTCATGCCGGACGGATGTCAAATTCGAAAGTGCTCCGTGGTGAACAGACTGTGAGTGCCAGTGCAGTAGCGGCTGAACGTCCTAATGCAGAAACGCCACGGGAGTTGAGTAATGATGAAATTGAGCAAATTATTTTAGATTTTGGTGAAGCAACCCGTCGAGCGATTCAAGCTGGATTCGATGGAATCGAGCTCCATGGAGCTAACACATACTTACTGCAGCAGTTCTTCTCTCCTCATTCTAATCGTCGAACAGATAAGTGGGGCGGTTCAGTTGAGAAACGAATGACATTCGCTTTGAAAGTTATCGAAGCATGTCACGCAGCAGTTGAAAAGTATGCGGATCGTCCCTTTATTGTGGGTTACAGAATTTCTCCTGAAGAAATTGAAACGCCTGGTATTCGGATGGCAGACACACTGAAATTTATCGATGTTTTGTGCAAACAACCAATTGATTATTTACACATTTCGATGGGTTATGCTTGGCGGACGTCATTAAACGATGATTCTGATAAGGAACCTTTGATTCTAAAAATCAAAAAACAAGTAGCTGATCGGTTACCATTGATTTCTGTTGGTTCAGTTGAAAAACCGGAAGATGCTCAGAAAGTTATGGATGCCGGCATTACGTTTGTGGCACTTGGTCGTGAAATCTTGCGTGAGCCAAACTGGGTCCAAAAGGTAGAAACAGATGATGAAGACAGCATCCGTTACACGATTTCCACTTCTGATCTAGACGAACTAGGGATTACACCAGCAATGTGGAATTTCTTAATTGTCCGGTTACAATCAGCCATGCATATTTCAAATCAACCCGATTATGATAAGGGACTATTTAATCATAAATTAGCACCTCATGAAGGGGCATAATAAAACAAAGGCCAGTTAAATTTGACTGGCCTTTGTTTTGTTATCTAGTTTTTTAATCCTTCACTTCATTATTTTCACCCAAACCGCATGAATCCCAAACGCCGACCCAAAGGACAAACACCAAGTCAGCACGTAGACGGTCAAAATACCAATCAAAGGATGAGCCGTTGTCAGCGCTTTACCGAACAGCAGCCACAGGCATTCGGACCAGAAAACATTAGATAAGTAGGCTTTGTAGGCGAAACTGGCAAAGCGGTGCACGAACTTGGTGAACGGCCGTTTGGCGCGCACCTGAAACAAGCAGAGTGCCGCGAACAAACCGATCACCGCCAGATCGTAGACCGTCATGGACGGCTTGTAGTAGGGCGCGTTGGTCAACTTGACCGGAAAACCATAGCTGAACAGCTCATGGTTAGTCCACCAGAACGCACCAGCAAAAATTACTGCAATCACCGGCCACCATTTCATAATCAACCGGTCGAACTGTTCGCGATACTGCCATGCCAGCACACCAAAGACGCCGTAGATGAAGAAGCTGATAAACAGCCGGTCCAGCAGGTACCAATCGGTGGCGTGCGGGCCGTGAAAAACCTGCGAGTCGTAGAACCACAGCCATGCGCCAGCAATTAGCACGGTAACGCAAACTACCATTGTCCCACGATTGCGTTGATGACCGCACCAGCGACCAATTGTCCAAAACAACGGCATCAGGATAATGAACTGCAACATCATGGTGTTATACCACAGATGAGGGGCAGCGTTGCCGTTGATAAATTGCCACAGAAATAAGCCGAGACTATGGTAATGGCTGACTTGCTGCATCTGCGGCATTACCAGCAAGTAAATCAGCGTCCACCAAATCGTTGGGATGAACAGCGCGTGCCACGTATTTCTCATGTAGCGGCGGTATGTGAGGTCACGATTATCAATCGTCATTCGAGTTGTAGTATACAAAATGCCAAATATAAAGGCTGGTGCTGTGTACTTAACCAGGTTATACAAAATACCAATCCACGTTTGGGCGGCGATGTTTGGACTGGTGGTCAGCGCGTAGCCCATAATCGGCTGCGACATCACGGCCGTGCAGGCACCAAGTTTGAGGTAGTCGCCAATATCGGCGGCGGGTTCAGTATCATTCATGGATGATTCCACCTTAATCTGGATTCGTGAAATGCCATCGGCGAGGATTGGCAAAACACTCATAGTTAATGCTATCACTGACGTTTGTATATGGAAAGTAAATTAAAAATAGTACCAACTTTTAAGCTTCATGAATTAAGAAAATTGGAATTATTTGCTTAATCAAATTGTTTTGGTTAAACGATTAGCTTACAATAATAGTTAGTTAATGGTTATATATCGATAGTCTAAGGAGTATTATCATGAAGAAAATTCCAGTTTTACTAAGCTTATTTACTGTTGTCACACTAGGTCTTGCAGGTTGCGGAAGTTCTCAGGCCAGCCAAAGTGCCAGCAGTTCTAGCAAGAATCAAAGTAAGATTTCAGAAGATGAAGGCGTTATTAAGACGGCTCGGAATTTAAATGAAGATGGTCACTATCAAGACTCCAACAAAGCCCTCAATGGCATCCAAATTACCGATCTGAGTAAAAGGGGTTTTGGCTCACTCAAAGCGGAATACTTTCAAATTCAAAAGAGTAACGATGCTTTTCTGCTGAAGCAGGGTAAAAAGCAGAACCAAGCCGCGGCCAATAACGGCTCCAGCAATATGGCTACGAATGACAGTTTCTCAAACTATTCCAAGTTTGTGGGCGATTATTCATTCTATAACTATGACTCCAAGCGTCCGCAAAGCGACTTGGTTATTGATTCTGATGGTACCGTAGTTCAGGAAAATAACGATGGCAGCAGTTATCATGGTGTGGCCACTATATCTGCAACCAATCAAAGCGGCATTCTATCCTACGATGTGACCTCAGGTACCAACGATACCAAGTCCATCAATGCCAACGTTAAGATTGATGTTACCTGGAGCAACGGTGAAAATGAAACTTATTACGGCTACACGTCTTATGATGGTGGTGCCGTTTTGACCGATGGTAAGTCCTACAAGGGAGATTTGGTCAATGAAGTTTGGGTTCAATAAATTAATTGTCTTAATGCTGCTTTGTGCCATTGGCATCAGCGGTTGTTCCAAAGCCAATCAGCACGCCAGCAAAGTCCAGTCGAAAGTCTCAACCAGCAAAGCTGCTTCCAGTTCTAGCCATACCAGAGTAGCAAGCAGTGTTCCAAATGCAACTTCAAAAGTGGATTCAGCACAACGTGAAATTCAAACAGCTGAGAAAAAGTGTGTGACTTCGGCATCCGGCAAGACTTCAATCTACGTCTACAATTTAAAGTCCCAGCAACCCGTTATCATGCATAATCGCTCGCAGCGTTCTGCTAGCGTGATTAAATTATTCATCATGGTTGAAGCTTTTCACCAGATAAAAGCGGGACGGCTGTCGTTAAACCAAGACGTCGAGATTTCCAAAGCGGACCGAGTGGGCGGTACTGGCGAGTTAGCGCATCAAAACGTCAGTCAGCTCACCGTTCAGCAGTTGCTTACGCTGATGATTCGTAATAGTGATAATTCAGCAACCAACGTGCTGATTGATAGATTAGGCGGGCTAAGTACCGTTAATGGTGAAATCAGACGACTGGGCTGCAGCGATACGTATTTACAGCGGAAAATGTTGGACTATCAAGCGTTGAAGAATGGTAAAGATAATCTGACTTCGGTGAAAGATGTGGGCAGCCTGCTGGTCAAACTCTATCAGCACAGCGTTTTGGGTGCGCCATATGATTCAGAGATGTTGCAGCTAATGACGAATAATGCCAATCAAAGTAAATTACCTGCTTTGATCAATCAAAAAGCGACTGTTTACAATAAGACTGGTGAATTTCCTGATTATGGCGTGCAAAATGATGCTGCTATTGTCAAAAGGGGCAACCAGGCCTTTGTTGCGGTGGTGCTGTCGCAAAATGGAAGTGAAAATAAGCAAATCAGTGCCATGCAGCAGTTGGGTCAGACACTGTACAACATTAATTTTAGTGAAAAATAGTTGGTATCAACAACAAAAAACCGGGTTACCTCGTTAGGTAATCCGGTTTTTGTTGCAAATTTATAAAATATTTAACCCAGCAGCTTCTCCCGCAAAGCCGCCACCGATTCATAAACATCCGCGTTCATCGCTTTGAGCGCATCCAGCTGAACACTGGGTGACCAAGCGGCTGAGAAACAGTGAATGCCAGCAGCTTGGGAAGCCTTGATATCACTGGTGGCATCGCCGACGTAGGCTAATTCTGCCGGCGCAATCTGTTGCGTCGCCACCAGGCGTTTAAGGTTATCGGTTTTGACGTTGCGTTCCGGCGAGCCCACTAGAATGGGCTTAAAGTAGCCGGTAAGCCCCAGCATTTTCAGTGAAATGTCGCACGCCTGCTGACCCTTGCCAGTGAGCAGCGAGATTTGAATGCCATGGCTGGTTAAGTCTTTGAGTAAATCCACGATGCCGGGAAACGGCTGGCGTAAATCCTCGTGCGCCTGCTGATAGGCGTCGTAAAAGTAATCCGAAGCGGTATCTAACGGGACGTCTGGCAGCAAACTGCGCAGCATGCCTTGCTCATTCGTTCCAAAAGTGTCGAAAATCCGCTGGTCGTCAATCTTTTCACCGGTAAAATGCTGAACCGTGCTGCGAAACGACTTCAAGATCACCGGAAAAGTGTCCGCCAGAGTGCCATCTAAATCAAAACTGATCATGCGATACATCATCTTCACCCAACTTTCTAATGAACTGATATTAGTTTCAGTATTGCACGCTGCTTGTGTGTGTTCAAGGTGCAGTAGCCGTCTGCGTCATTTTCTGGCGCGTAAAATTTTCGTCATCATGACGCCATACATCCCGTTCACACCGGCATTAGAGACCGTGAGTTCAGTCACACCCAGCTGCTGCAAGGTTTGCCGATACTGAGCAACGTGTTCAATGTCAATAATGATGATTTCACCAGTGGGTTTTAAAACGCGGTAAGCTTCACTGATGGTTTTCGCCCGGGCGGATGCCGGTTTGACGTTATGAATCGCCACGCTGGCCACCACAAAATCAAAGCTTTCGTCATCGAAAGGCAGATCAGTCATGTTGGCGGTAGTGAGTTGACTGACACCAGTCAAGTTTTGCGCGTCAATGAGCCGTTGCGTGTTTGCCAAGGCGTTGTTTGATTGATCACTTTGATGCCAAATATCGATGCCGGTTACTTTTCCAGGGACCTTTAATTTCTTAGCGATTTCCATCAGAAACGCGCCGTGACCGGTGCCAAGATCTAAAACCTGCGCGTTGGGTGGCAGTGCCATCTGGCTGACCACCGTCGTGATGATCTTGTATTTACCAACTAAAGAGGTGTACAGATACAAAACGCCTGATACTAAGAGAATCAGCGAGAAAATTAAGTTGATCAGGTCATGCGAGGACAGCGCGGTAACTAGGGCAACCAGGCCGAAGCCAAGCAGCAAGACGGGAACTAAGGGGGCATCTAAACCTTTTTTCAATAACTTCGCTTCCTTTATTGTCGTGGGAAATTTAATTCAGTATACCTGACTATCGGTTGTGGTGAAAGTCCCATTAGCGTACAAAAGAGGCGCAAGCTAAGTGTTTGCGCCCCTTGGTTAATTGATTGTTTAATTATGCGCCATCAGGAAAATGACGATAGCTACTGTAATCACCAAAACGGCCAGCAGATAGCTAAATAGCAGTTTGCGGCCAAGCGGCATATCGGCTAATTTTTGATTAGAGTGTCCTTGAGATGACAGCGCGATACCGTAGATAAAGGTTGCCACGAAGGAATAACCAATCAAGCCCACCGTGGCAAAAACCAGCAGATTATTCCACAGATCCGGTTTAGGACTAGGTGTTGCGAGACTAATCATGATGAGTGCCAGCAGGACAAACGTGGGTGATGCGATCAGGAACTTCTTCATGGGGATCGTCTCCGGGTTTAAGCAGGAGAAATTGCCATCTATATTTTAGCTTATTTTACCATAAATATTTTAAAAATAATGTCGTTCACGGAAAATTGGCTTTTCCTGATTAAGCTGATTTAATTCCAGAATTGTTAATATCTATTTTCGATTTAGTAGCATTTCGTTAAATAGACGGTCAATATCTTACTTCTAATTTAGCAAAAGGGGGTTTTGCTAAATTAGAAATGATAATATTAACTTGTATTTTCATAAATCGCGTTATTAAGAAATTAGTGAACTCATTTAGAAAGATGTGATCGACATGTTTTTTGGCGAGAAATTAGCTGATCTTAGAGAATTAAATGGTATGTCTAGAAAAAATTTGGCAGATCGGCTGTCAGTTTCTGAACAGGCTATTTGGCAGTACGAAAAAAAAGACATCATTCCCAAGATTGAGGTTTTAAACCAAATACGAAACTTGTTCAACGTGGAGTCGAAGTATTTTTTTGAAAAAGGCGAGTTAATAAGAAGTGCGGATGAGTCCCAGGTTGCATATCGGCCGAAAGATCGTGATTCTCGAAAGAAGACCCGCTTGGAACTGAGATTCTTAGATTTTCAAATTTATTATCTTGATACGTTTGAACAGACTTTGAAACTTCCACAAACGACTATCTCTGACCTTCAAAAACGGGTTCAAAAGTACATTCAAAAGAACTCTGAAATATCACGGAGTCAGCTAATTGAGACTGTTGCTAAAGGTAGTCGAAAAATACTCAAAGTCACCAATAATCGTGATTTGATGTATCTGTTAGAGCGCAGTGGGATATATATTGTGGAAAAAGACCTTGGTGCCGCCATTGATGCATACAGTGCTTCAACATCTGAGCGCACGTTTATTGTACTTGGAAGTGTTAAAAAATCCGCAGTTCGCAGAAACTTCGATTTGGCGCATGAACTAGGTCACATTTTGCTTCACAATGACATCGATATGGCAATTCTTGATAAATCCGAAGTCGATAAACTAGAGGATGAGGCCAATAACTTTGCTGGCGTTTTTTTGCTACCACAAGAGGAATTCACCCAGGACTTTCAGCAGCTCGCTCGGAAATCAAACCCTGATTTCTATATGATTTAAAGCGAAAATATGCTGTTTTGATGATCATTTCTTTGATGATCATTTCTTTGATGAGTATTTTAATGAAGAGTCTATTATTTCTATGCTGGATGATTATCGGCAAGGGGAAGAATAGGTAAATGTTTAGCTTCAAAATTAGGCGCTTAGAATGAAATAACATTCTGAGCGCCTATTTATGACCTATGAAGAAGAGAAGGCTAAACTTAAATTTACAAGAAAAGTAATTTCTCACAGCCTGTATCTTCTTGTGACCTTTGATTATAAGAAAATTGTGCTTTTATCGGCGAAAACCAAAAATCGTACAAAATAAAACCATTATGTGGCCTTTTGCGAAACTATATATTAGGTAGGGGATGCATTTTAACAAACTACAAATGAGTGTTTATTTTAGGAGTAACTTTTTTCAGTTTTTCTAGAGAAGAAAAATTTTAAAAGCCAAATTGTATTTCCTGAGATACAGATATGCTAAAATATAGATAATAAAGTCTGGATGTGTGAATGGTTGGCCGATATCGACAGCATTAAGAGCATGTTAGAATCTATTAGACAACGACGAAGGCTTTGGAAACTGAGCCGGCGTCGAAAGAATCAACAAACATTGAGTGCTTTAGGAATTGAAGATGATGAATTAGCATTCGATACTATCTATGATCATTTAAAGTACCAAAATTACATTTCTGGACCTGAGTTAGATAATCACACACCAATTGTACCTGGAGTAATATGGGTATTTGGTTTGAATATTAACGGTGAAGATTGCTATTTAAAGTTTCAGGACAAGCCCAGTGGAGCAGTGATTTGGATATCATTACATATTGCTGAATATCCAATGGTATTTCCATATAGCAGAGGATAAGATTGTTCATTTTAAAGGAGAACGTATGATGGTAACTAAAAAAAAGTTTTATAACGAAGAATTAGGTACAACTGATCTATACACTGAGGTTTGGCTACTTGAGACGGTTAGAGTTAAGGATGTTGATGATTTATTAGTGGAAAATCATTATTGGCGTGACTCAGAGGGTGAATTATGGAGTGATTTTAATAACCCGATGGAGAATGTAAAAAGATCTGTTGATGCTTATCGAAAACGTAAGGGTTACATGACACCGCATGAAATCAGAACATTGCGGGAAAATTTGGGGTTGTCTGTTAGAGAGTTTGCTGATGAACTAGGTATTGCCTCGTCCACTTTGACTCAGATAGAAAATAATCGCCGAGTACAGGTTAAGTATCAGGAAAATTTGTTCCGGAGTGCTGAGAGAGATTATCGAAATGGTACATTCCATAAAATACATTCTCCCAAAACTACTAGTGATTTATTAAATCAGCATTTAGCTACTTCTACCTATGCTGCGCACACACCTAAATATGAAACTATCAAGTTAAGCAAATTTGATGAAGCGTTTAAGCTAACTAATTTTGGAGGGATAGCATAATGACAATTTTAGAATTTGAGGGATATCAAGTTGATAACATGCAGTATCAGCGGAATAAAAATTATAAAGTAATATCTAAAAGCGAGATAAAGTTGAATCCCAAAATTCAGGTAAAAAATTCAATAAATGATAATCATATCGAAGTGACCTTATCAGTGTCAGTAGGATCAATTGAAGATTCAAACGTACCATTTGATTTAAAATGTACACTTACTGGTTTCTTTATATATCATCCAGAGACTGATACAGACAATATTGGACCTGATACGCTTGTGCGTAATAATGCAGTCGCAATTCTTTATCCGTATATTCGAATGGTAGTCTCCACACTGACGATGACCTCGAATGAATATCCGAGTTACATTATGCCAACAGTTAATGTGGGTGAAGTGATAGCTAAACAAAATGGTAATAATAAGTGATGAATAAAGACAAACCATGTTGCTTTCCACGCGGTATATATTATTAAAGCAACTGATTGCGGTTAACTTAAAATGCTCGAATTAATAGCAACACCTAAAGCTTGCTAAACCCAAATTCGTCATTTAATATGAATGTAAAGGAATCAGCAAAGACACAGAAGGGGGGCCATGAGATGACTGATAGTTATTCAGTATGTGATGTTGCTGACTGGTTTCTTAAGAAGGAACCAATGAGTGATAAGAAGGTGCAAAAGCTGACCTACTATTCTGTGGCATGGGGTTGGGCATTACTACATCGTTCTATTATTAATGACGATCAATTTCAGGCATGGGTTCATGGACCGGTTTCACCGAAACTCTATGCAAAATACCGTGAGTGTGGTTGGAATCCGATTCCGCAACCTGATGATCAGCCAGAGTTCGATAAGCAAACCACTGATCTGCTAGAATCTGTTTGGGCAACGTATGGAGACAGGGACGCAAATGAACTTGAAGCGCTAACTCATACAGAGATCCCTTGGCAAAATGCTAGAAGAGGTTACGAACCTAATCAAAATAGTAACAAGGTTATTGATACTGATGATATGAGAAACTTCTATTTAAGTATTTATAACGGTGATTAGCAAAGTATCTATACTTATCGTAAGTAATCATGTAGAACGTTTTTGAAATGAGGGGTCAGTATGGTACATGGAAATACATTGTTTGCAATGCCGTCATTATAAGAGGGGTCGCACGCGTTTTAGACTTGGGTTCAACCATGGGTAATTATAATACTTCTGATAATTACCTAGTGTCAGACTATGACGCCCTGAAACAAGATTGGATGAGTGTCGGTGCTGACTTATATGGGGCTCTGAACACCTACGAAGATGAACAAGAGTAGAAATTACACTTCAAAAAGCGCTTAGAATGTTCGTTCATTCTAAGCGCCTTTTATGATTCTAAGAAAAAATTAAAGATAACCGACAACAAACTCGTAATTATTAGAGAGCGGGAAACGATATAACTTCGTCAACTTATTGCTCCATCCTTGTAATCAACAGTTACATTTTGTATACTAAAGCCAATAATCAGTATAAAATATACTAAATGGGGATTTAAAATGAAAAAACAAGTTAGTTATTTTGATCTTCATTATCATCTCCAAGAGGTTACTATTGAAAATGTTCAGAACGTGAAATACGGCAAAATCAACTTTATTAATAAGAATCAGCCATTTAATACGGTGGGGATATACGGGCCTAATGGTTCTGGTAAAACGACCTTTGTTGACGCAATGACTTTGGTAAAAATGATTATTGAGGCGTCAGTACTGCCGCAATCGGAGAACTTGTACCATAGTTTGGTCGACCTAGTACCGCTTGAAGAAGGGAGTGGTTCAACCATTTCCGTTGCGCTTGCTGGTGAAGAAGCGGACGTGACTTATCAGGTGACCTTTAGCACAAAGCAATCAAAACTATGGATTGACGATGAAAAAATTTACTATAAACGCAATGTTTCTCGTGCCAAAACAAGACTTCTTTTTCACTATAAGCAGGGTGCTAAGTTAAGTTCATCGATAGACCTGCCACTGCTAGATTTGACTAAAAGTGTTGAAAGTAAAGTTGCTAAACCCAAGAATCAAATCAAGCTTGGAATCGTTAGCGGAATTGTAAAGCCCAAGGGTGATTCACTGTTTTTCAACGATCAGATGGTTGCAATTGTTCAAGACGAAACGATATTCGGTCCTGAATTACATTACGTACAGGAAGTCTTTAATACTTTCGCGTTAAATTTATCCATTTACTCAAGTAAAATTTCCGGCCAAATCTATTCAGATATCAGCCTGCCACTTAGCTTCTCTGTTGAAGGCGGCTTTGGCATGACGGAAATTCCGATGGATGGTAAGCACGAAATTGAACCAAGTACCTATCAATTCAGTCAAAAAATCTTCGACCAAATTAATCAAATGTTACCAATATTGATTCCGCAGCTCACCATCTCACTGGTCAAAAAGGATACTGTTGTCACCAAAGATCAAAAGGAAATGAACGTGGTGGAGCTGATGGCTGAGCGTGACGGGAAAGAATATCCGTTACGGTATGAGTCCGATGGTATCAAAAAAATCATTTCTATATTAAGTACACTCATTAATGTTTATAATACACCGCGGGCAATAGCCATCATTGATGAACTAGATGCCGGTATTTTTGAATATTTACTAGGTGAAATCGTTGATGTTATTGCTGAAAATGCAAAGGGGTTGCTGATCTTTACTTCTCACAATCTGCGCCCGCTCGAGGTGTTAGATTATAAGAAGATTGTCTTTACAACAACTAATCCTGAAAACCGGTATATCACGATCAAAAATATTAAACCAACGAACAATCTGCGTGACACATACATTCGTGCCATTCAGCTAGGCGGTATGGACGAACCCGTTTTTGAAAAAGTTAATCCAACCAAGATCAAGCGTGCATTTCGCAATGCTAGAAAAGTAGAAGAGGAATCACAGAAATAGCCAACCAAGCAAACCACATTTCTTTGCAATTCCGCCAGCATGTAATACGATAAACACACAGAAAGGGGCGACCACTTATGACAATGATTACTGTTCATGTTAGTGATGCCGAAAAGAAATGGCTGCAGTGCATGGCGGATTTCTATGGTATCACGCTGTCTGACCTGGTTAAGAAATACTCGATGGAACAACTAGAAGACAAATGCGATCAGCTGACTGCCAAGGTCGCCTTTAAACGCTATCAAGAAAGTGGCAAGGAGACCTATTCAATGGCAGAAGTTCTCCGTCAGTTTGGCATGGCGGATGATGACTTATAAGCTGGCAATTTCTATTAGACTTAGACGAGATGTGTCTCGCTTTTAATGCAAGTAAAACAGGATTCTCAATTCAAATAAATATACTAAAATAATCCTAGAGGTGGCTGACATGTACAAATCCAAAAATAAGAATGCTCGGTTAAACGTACGAGTGGATAAGCAAACTAAAGAAGAAGCCCAGAAGATTTACGCTGCACTTGGGCTTAATTTGAGCACGGCAGTCAATATGTTCCTCGCACAAACGGTCATCAACAATTCATGGCCACTTGACAAGTCATCTCTGATTCCGGACAATATTGATGAAGCACGTAATGATGCACTGCATAACCATAATTTGACTCAATCCCGTTAAAGAATTGGAAGATTATATTAATCAAAATTGCGCCAATCACTATATCTCTGAAAGCTGATGATTATTAATGAAAACTGCAAAAGTATGGGTTGCGCCATACGACAAATGGAACAGAATTAATGAGAGATTTAATTCAGTTGCGTTTATTCTAATGATGATCACCATCTTTTTTCACCCGCTTTGGCTGTCGCTGATAACGGGTATTGCTTGGGGCATCAGCAGTGGAATATTCTTCATTCTGCTTTGGCTGAATGAGCGCAAGAAACATCGGCTTGCTAAAGCTGCTACAAGGAGAAATTGACATGTTAACGATTAAAGGATTAAAAAGCAATCAGTCTGTTGCCGAGCCGTCAACTTTGAAGCAGGATGAGATTTACAGACAGTTTGAACAAGTTGTGGTGACACGATTACTCAATAATGATGAAATTCGCAAGGCCATGGCGATCTTGTCTAAAATATAAACAATAATTGTAATAGCGAGGGAGTATCCATCAAGGGTACTCCCTCGTTCTACCACTTAAATTCGTTCCCCTTAGTTTCGCCCCAATCAACTTCACTATCCCGAACGCCATCATCAATCCAGCCATCAAACAATTCATGAATATTGGTTGGTTTCTTTTTCAATGGGGTGAGCACAATAGAACCATCTTCAATGGTAACTGAAAGGTTGTCATCATTTTCAAGGTTAAGTTGTTTAATCACATGGCTAGGAATACGGATAGCCTTTGAGGTGTCCCCACTGGGTGATCTTGGTTTGTTCTTTTATCTGGTTCATAACAAAACATCCTTTCATCTTTGGTTAAGGTATCTGCTTTGTATCTATCAATCAGGCAAATGCAACTTGCAATGTAGATTGAAAAAAGGGGTGATGTTGAATTCTTAGCCGGTACTTAAGTAAATCAGAACAGAAACTTGTATCAGTGTTTGAGTTAAATTGTTGATGATTTGCGGAAGCTCATCTTTGCTACCCTTTATTTGAATCATTTCGTTATCAGTCAGCTCGGCATCATCTTTATCGAGGATCGCCATTAGATTTTTAAATTGCTGAGACTTCTTATCGGTTAAATTGGCACCATGTGTTTGTAAATTCCATAACGTGTAACCCTGATCCGTAACTGTATACATATTATCAGTCAACAAAATTATTAATGAAATTTGATCGCCGAATGAGTCAGAAAAGGGAGTGTTCACACGTAATTGGTTTTTACTCGCCATTGTAAACGAGCTGCTGTTCTTTATAGATTTTAGCCAGTTGTTCGCGATATTATCTATTTCAGCACTGAGGTTATCCAAGTGGGACACTTCCTTCTATGTAATCTGATTTAATTTACTTAACTAACTCAAGTACTATTTTAGCACATGTGTTCCCCTGAAATACCCAAATCGCGAAATAGGGACAAAGATAGTCAACTGTATAATTGGACACGAAATGATAAGTATGTATGCTTTTAGGCATGGTGATTCCTATATGAGTGAACTGAAGCTAATCTTTGGAAGAAGTGGGCATTCCCCCCTGATTTTTACCACAGCTGATTACCAAGTCTGCGGTTTCTGATAGTGATATTTCCGATATAAATTAGACAAAACTATTTGTTGACTCCTTATCAACACGGTGAACATTTAAATTGTTGTCAAAATTATAGTAAATTGTTAAAATAAATATGTAATACGATAGTAAACATCCTAAGGGGGCTAGATTATGCAAAACGTCAAAAAGAGTAAAACTATTTCTACCCGTGTCACTAAAGATATCAGTGATCGTGCAAAAGCTAACTTGGCTAAAATGGGTTTAACTGTATCTGAGTACGTCCGATTATCCCTGATTAAAGCAGCTAACAATGAAGTAAAATTAGTCAGTTTTCTAGATTCTCCCGAAGCCCAGCAAGCAAAATACGAAGATCAACATCATATGGCTGAAACTATTGGTGATATTGATGATTTTGAAAAGTGGACGGAGAATTTAGATGAAGATTAAAGGGCTTCCTACCTTCAAACGCGAATTTAAAAAGTTAAAGAAGAAGCACTATCCAGTCGAACTTGTTTCACTTTGTTTACACGCAATTGACGAGCAAGACGCTGAAATATTAACGCAAATCGATGATCACGCACTACATGGTAATTGGGCCGGTTATCGTGAGTTTCACCCGGCAAGATATAAATCAAAGTTTAAACGAGAATATGATCAGTGGATTGTGATTTACCGCATTGAACATGAAGAATTAGTTCTCGTTTTAGTTGCAACCGGGGATCATAGTCTGCTTCACTAAATATGTATTTAATTTCATGAAGAATGAACCATTTGTTATTTTAGTGGTAGATTCAAACCACCAAAAAAGAGAGCCCAGCCCGGCTCTTTTTTCTGTGTTAACTGTGTACTATTTTATGTAACTTCATTATATCAAATCCCCGCACCAAGTCAACCAACCGCCTTCACCGCTTCACCCGATCCATCCACATCCCCGAATCCATCGCATACTTTGCGCTGTTATGCTGCTTCACCGGCTGGGCTTCCGGGTGCTTGGGGTCGACGTAGTAGTCGGTAGTGCTCAGCGACTTGTACTTGGCCTTGTTATTCGCCAGCGTGATCCGGTAGTACACGTACTCGTGAACCTTAAACGTCTTGTGGGTGTTCATATCCATCATGTCGTTGAGCCACTCGTCGCCCCTCAGGTAGTAGTAATTGCTGCCGGTGGCGTGATGGTAGTAGGCGTGGTGCATGATCCCCTTGAACTTGTCGTGGCCGGACAGCAGCTCACCGCTGGCATCGCTGTTCCAGAAGGCCATGCCCCAGCGCGCCCGCGAGTTGCCGATGCTTTTAAATGAGTGCGACTCCCACCGGCTATGCCGCAGCGGCTTCGGCAATCCCTTGGTCCAGGTCGTCTCCGCTTCAGCCGTCAGCGTTCCCGTGGCAGCCGTCGCCGCGCCCCCCGCCAGCAGGCCCGCCGACAGGACGATGGCCGTTATTAACCGTTTGTTCATCATCGATTTTCCCACCTTAACGAATAGTCTATCTTGCAGGTAAAATGATACGCTACTGCCACCATACCGTCTATGTAAAATGACCGCCCAGCACCAAACGGGGGACACCCGCGCGAATCTGCCACGCCGGCGCGCGCAAAAAACACCCTGAGTATTTCGTGCGAGGTGAAATGTGTCAGGGTGCCTATAAAAGATCGAGGAGGGCTGAGGACCCTCCGATTGGGTTCTAAGTAGTCTTTCGACTACGCAGGCATTATAGCACCAAACCACACATCTCCGTTGTTAGACGACTCGCAATTTTCACAGTCCCCGCGAACCCCGGTACCACGGGCACGAGATCAAAAAAACGCCCCGGCTTGACGGACCGGAACGCTCAACACTAGGAACCCAAAGGTGGCGGAAAGTATGACACCACCTTCAAACTGTCGTAGTAGCCTCTCGACTACGGGCAAATTATATCATCAAACCAGCAAATTCCCTACATATACGACTCCGAACTTGCACTTCCCACCGCAAGCGTTTCCAAAAAGCCCCCAAAATCAAAAAAATAAAAAAATTTTTGCCGCCAAAAATTGAAATCATCACTATTCAGGATTCAACTGATCCAGCCGACCGCCGAACACCCGCATATAACCCAGTAATTACGTAGTCTAGCCCATTTCACAGAATGACCCATCACATTCAAGCTATAAACCAGCGCCCAATCTCCCATACTCGCCAGCTAATCGATCAGCCTAAAACCAGCCCAATCCGCCAGCCGTTCCCGATTCTTTTGGCTTTTCTTTTTGGTCTATTCCAGTTATGATGTCTCCAGTTTCAAAAACTAACTCACAAACAACCAAGGAGGTTCCACCCATGACTTACTATATGGATCTCACTCCGGCAGCACGCCAGCGAGTGGAAAAACAAAACTATCTTGCCCCTGAAGAACTGCAACTTGACGAGGTGACGCGCGCCAGTGATGACTTCAAGTTCCAGCCAGACTGGGAGCACATTCTCGCGCTGATTAACTGCGCTGGTACTCAAAGTCAATACAACACCATCATCTTGTATGATGACCAGCGGCTGATCAAAGTCAGGCCAACGCCGAACCAGCTGATAACGCGGCTGCATGACCACTTCCCGTTGGACTATCATAGCGATATCCGCTGCACCATCGCGAAGGCTTTAAACATCAATAAGTACGTGCCGTATATCTGCCGTGATTTTTGGCTCGTGCCTGTGAGTAAACGGGACGCGGCCAACCGCTCTTGGTTCCGTTGGCGATATCAAAGCGACATTTGGGACTTCGCGGATAACCACAGCCGAGTGATTATTGACTATCATCTGACACTGGAGTGGCCCATCAGTAAAAGGGCAGTCGACAGTCAGCAGGAACGTTGCAAAAAAATCGCCAGCTACCTCAAGCAGCAAGCGGCGCAAATCTGCCCCACCTTCGATATGGCAGACTTGGGTCAATACCATACACCGGAAGCAGTTGAAAAACTCATGAAAAAGATTGAGAAGCTCAAGCGCGGACTGATTCTAGGGAAGGTGGGCTTCCTGGAGTTCACCGATGAAGTCGATGACGACCTCAACCATAACCGTTACTGGCAGCTGCCCGATACGGAGTTCTGATCGCCACCGCACCCATAACTTGTATGACTAAGTGAGTAGGGGAAAATGCGCCTGACGATCAGCCCATGACCACAGCATAAACCACAACATAAACCACAACATAAACCACAACACCCCGGTTACGTATAAGCCGGGAGAAGGTGAAAAGTCTCCAAAAATTTTAAAAATTTAGAAAAAAATGACACATAATTTTTTAGGTGTATATTTATTAAGGTTTGGTTAAGGGCGGATGATGAGCATAACTTTTTAGGGTACACCCCAAAAAGTATAAAATTTGGACTGAGGCGATTGTCTCAGTCCATTTTTTATTAGGAGGAAATTCATGATTTATGGTTATGCACGTGTCAGCAGTAAAGATCAGAACCTTGCTCGGCAGATCCAAACATTATCTGGGTTAGGCGTTGATCGGATATTCAAAGAAAAGGCTTCGGGTGCCAATTTATCCCGGCCAGTCTTAAAACAGCTCCTAGCCATCTTGGAACCAGAAGATGAGATCAAAGTCATCAGTCTGGATCGGCTAGGTCGCGATGTTAATGACGTGACCAATGTCATCATCGAAGTCAGGAGTAAGGGCGCGACCATTGACTTTCTGGATATGCCTTCTTACAAAGAAGTTGATGATGAAAACACCCGCAACTTACTGAGTTCAATCACCATGGAACTGCAAAAATACCTGGCGGCTGAGGAACGCAAAAAGATTCTCGAACGTCAGCGTCAAGGCATCGCACTAGCCAAACAACGGGGCGTCTATCAAGGGCGCCCTATTCTTTATGGGCCAAATGTCTCCAATTTAGATAGGCGGAAACAGTACTTTGAAATCAAACGGTTATTGAAGGTCGGCACCCCATTACGGAAAATTCAGCAACTCACTGGGAGAAGTTTGACGCTGATTCAACGGATCAAAAATGAAATGGAGGGCTAATCTAAATTAGGAAAATTATAAATATTGTTTATGTCGTTAACCAGTTTAACTATTTAGTCTGATTTATGGATAGATTAATTATTGAATTATTCACGTGCTTTAATATTTATTCATTCTATGTAAAATAGCGTTTACTTGACCGGGTTGTACTTTAGCCTATCCGGTGATATATTTCATTTGAGTTTAGCGAAC
>NZ_BOLK01000025.1 GCF_016861565.1 Secundilactobacillus yichangensis | reverse complement strand
AGTCCTGCGGCTGCTTGCGGCGGGAAGTCTCCAGTAAGGCGGCCCGGTGCAACAAGGCATTTGTCGCCAGTCAGGGCAACCCGCTGCACAACGAGGACGGCATCAGCTATTCCAGCCTGTATAAGGGCAAGCGCAACCGGACGGGGGTCATCGGCGTGTCATTTGATACCACCTCCCAGCGGTTTGTCGCCCGGCTGATGTTCCACGGCAAGTACGTGCTGAACCACGTGACACCAGACTTTGGCGAAGCGGTGAGGTTGCGGAAAGAGGCTGAGGAGAAGTATTTTAAGCACGCGGTAAAACAGGAACACTAAGTTTCGGAGGAGCAGCGAAAAGTTTGCTGTATACAATACCTGAGATAGACGAGAGTTTCACTATTGGGATTCCAGCAGAAGTGATTGCTGGGATCTTTTTTTATGAAGAGTTATATAGGAAATTTAAAGGTTTGCTATGGGTGCCGGACATGGTATAATTTGGAAGAAGAATTGAAGCATTTTAACACCAAGAGCCTTAGCAGTTGCGCCTGCTAAGGCTTTTTTGTTTAAGGTTAAGCTTTAGGTTTGCTATAAGTGGCGGACATGGTATAATGAAAATACAAAAGATCAAACATATTATCACCAAAAGCCTTAGCAGGTTGTGACTGCTAAGGCTTTTTTTACGCTATGAAAGCGGGTGGATTGGGCTGTTGCCTAATACTTTACTTGTGGTGTTTTCGTCCCAACCAGTCCGAAAACCAAATCGATATAATCGAAACCACAAGTGGCGCAATTATGAGGATTGACATTCTAGACACCAAGAGCCTTAGCAGTTGGTTACTGCTAAGGCTCTTTTTGCACATTCGTGGAGCCGCATTCTTAGTTGTGAAGCACTTTGCATGTTAAAATGGCAGTGTTCATAACAAAGGAAGGGTGTGTACTCATGAGTGAAGATTATAATCAAAGCATGAAGGATCTAAACACTTCTTACAAGCAGGTTTTCGGTGCAACCGGTGACGCTGGTGCTGGCTTTCGGCAGTTGCACGCGGATGCCGTGGCTGATGGCGTGCTTGATGCCAAGACCAAAGAACTGATGGCGGTGGCAGTGGCCATTTCCATTCGCTGCGATGGCTGCATTACCGACCACGTGTACAACGCGGTGAAAGCCGGCGCAACTGAGGATGAAATCAATGAAACGGTCAAGGTTGCCATGATGATGAGCGGCGGCCCCG
Source organism: Secundilactobacillus yichangensis (assembly GCF_016861565.1). Taxonomy (GTDB): domain Bacteria; phylum Bacillota; class Bacilli; order Lactobacillales; family Lactobacillaceae; genus Secundilactobacillus; species Secundilactobacillus yichangensis. Next base: position 21,781 of record NZ_BOLK01000025.1, on the reverse strand, counting down.
GTGTGATATACGGTGGCAAAGCTTTGGCGGCAGCTAAGACGTTTTTAGCTAATAAATAGCGTTACAAAAATGCTTCCTAGTGATTGTTTTGATCACTGGGAAGCATTTTTTAGATCTATGAATAATTCCTCTGATAATCCGCGTCAATTTTCAATAATAAATCAGCCGACATGCCGCACATGTTTTCAATCTGCTGGGCGTCTTTAGTCGTCAAGCAGTTTTTGTGCGCTAACAGTTTCAAAATCTGCGGGGTGCTGATGCCTAGCTGCTGCGCGATCTTTTCCGCGCTGATCTGGTAGAAGGGCAGCACGTCATGAAGGGAATCCACGGCAGCTGTTTCGTGATAATAATGAGGAAGTTCAACTCGTCTTAACATTTTCATTCCTCCAAATTCTAATTTTCCGTTATTTCGATTCTGTCGTCAATGAGTTATAGTACGTTGTCAAATCATCCTTGGAATCAAACGTTTCTTTGTCTACATAACCTGAGAGGGCTTCACTAACTGATTGCGGTGATCCTTCACGAGCGGTTTCGATGGCTTTTTTCAGTTGCTTTTTGCGAATCCGTTTATTTGTCATAATCTCTTCCTCTATGTCGATTCTTGGTAAACGTTGGGTTAATGCCAATAAAAAAAGTATTTCAACCATCAAAATAGTAGCACAAACTAAGTGCATTTGCACCTAATTTGTACTACTATTCACTTGAATCTTAAAGGGTTGTTTTAACCCGTTTTGTTACAGCTGTTCGGGGTGATCTGCTTCAATGGATTGGCGTAATTTCACGATATGATTGAAAACCGTATCACTATTCGGCGCGAGGCGGGTCATTAATTCAGCGTTAAGCTGCTTCATGTACTGTTCGATCCCGCGGTTGAGCCGCATGCCTTTTTCAGTTAAATAGAGTTTCGTGGCCCGTTTATCCTTCGGGTCGAGGGACTGTCTGATCAATTCTTTTTTAGTGAGCTGATTGATGGCGCGAGTGATCGTACTATGATTTAAATGGACCAAGTTGTTGAAGTCGCTTTTACAGATTCCCGGGTTTTCGGCAACTTTCATCACATAGAAGTAATTCGACGCGTTAACTTCATAGGGTGCCAGCTTTTCGGTCACTTGGTTGGTAATCACCATGTTCAGAAGAGCGACCTGCTGAGCGAGGTCGGCACCGGAATCTTTGTGAGTCATAACGTTCACCTTCAAAGTTTTGAATGGCATAGGGGGTCAACTAACTTCACCGTTATTATAACAGGTAACTTGGGGATAATGTGGTTTAGGGGAAAAGCGTTACATATTGGTTCATTTGTCTAAAATTTGATTGAGCCAGGCAGGGACTTGTGATATGAATATGAAATAGGCAAACTCTCGCTGATTTGGGCGCCTTTGTGCTATAATATGAGTATAAAAAGAGGACTGGCGTTCAAGCACCAATCCCCTTGCAAACCGCTTCAAAGGCGGTAGCTTGTGACAGACAACTATAAGAAGTCACCCGTCAACCGGCTAAAGTTAACAGGGGTGGCTTCTTATTTACGGTTTCTCCGGTCGATCAGTATCGTCAAGGTTGCAAAAGCAATCATTAACGATAATGCGTCAAAAACTGACACAGTCTGAATCTTTCGTAGATTTTGTAAATCATAGGCATCATCTACTTTCGTATTGACGCCACCACCCATGAAACCCTTTGCTCTAACAGTATATCATAAGATATGCTGTTTTTTATTTGTCTAAATTAATTGCGATAAATTATATAAAATGTGATATACAGCGCATTGACTGAGTCTGGTTTGATTATGTCTTTAATTCAAAAAAAGCCCCTCGCCCCCCAGATACTGCGTTGTTAAATCAATCACCCGCTGAGCAGTTTCGTCTACGTATTCTTGCGTGGTGTTTTGATTGCCCTGAACGATGTAGAAGACGTGACTTGTAGCAGGGGTTACCTTTGTCTTTTCCACTTGGCGGGTCTCCAAGTGGCAAATGATCTCGTTGCTATCGTCGATGTAGCCGTATTCGTTGGGTTTTACCGGTTCCGGTTGATTGTCGGCACCGATTGGCACGAACCGTTCCGTGCCAGTCGTGAGCCGCAGATTAACATTACCGTCGATCTGGTCAATATCGTGCGCGCCCAGCGCTAAGTGGCTTTGAATCGAGATTAAATTGTAGAGGTCCACGATAGGGTTAATAGAGAAGAGGGTGCCGCGTTTCAAAATCAGTTTGAGTAAGGTGGCCGGTGCCGGCGTATTATTACGCTTCGGCAGGTGAACCGCCTTGTGCAAATCCCAGAAGCCCTGAATGATGGGATCGGTTTTGATCTGGTCGCGGTCCAACCCCATTAATGACTGCTGGACTTCTGTTTGGATGTATTGCGTCAAGGCTTCTGGATACTGCTGATTATTAACGCCGGTAAGCTCCACGCCGCGGATGGTGACACCTAAATCGATGACTTTTGGATCAATGATGAATTGCATACTGATCACTCCTTAAATGATTGAAAACACAAAAAAGCATTCGTTCCCGTTAACAAGGGACGAATGCGCCGTGGTGCCACCCAATTTCACACGTCCTTCACAGAGCGTGCCTCATCGGTACCAAGAAAACTTGATATCAGGGAAGCTAACGGTTCCTACCGTTTGGTCTGCGTGAACAGCCCAACGTTTTTACAGAGCTCATCTTCACCAGTTGGCTAGTGTCCTTTTTCATCAGCCGGATTCGCTTTACCTAACAGCACTGGTTACTCTTCTTCGTGTTACTTTGATTATGAAATTACTGATAGTTATAACACGATTACTTGCATTTAACAACCATTTTTCGTAGAGAACTCAATTAAGCTCATTATCCGAAGAATTAACTTCCCAAGCTAACCGCTGCAGCGCCTTTTGATCCGCGATCCGGTAACCCCGCCGGTCCTTTTGCAGATAGCCAGCTTTCACAAAGTCGGCAATGACGAACAGTAAATGGCGGTATGACACACCCAGGTACTCGGCGACCTGGGTGTGTTTTTCGTTGTAGTAACCATCGTGGGCGGTGAGCAAAACGAAGGCTGCCAGCCGCTGCGACAGGGTGAAGCCCTGATTTCTGGAGGCTGTTTTGATATTACGGGCGTTTTTATGCGACAGGTAGATGCAGACGTGTTGTAAAAAAGTGGGGTCAGCTAATAGCTGGTCGCGGTATTTTTTCATGGGCAATGCCAGGCAGTAACAGTCATCGATCACTTGGACGCCGAAGGGCTCGTTTTGGGCGTCCAGCAGTTCCATTTCCCCGATAAAACAGGGCGGGGTGAAGAAGTCGATGAGGGTGTCCTTGCCATTCGCCAGCGAATCGTAAAGCTTGGCTTTCCCCTTGACTAAATAAAATAAATATTCTGGCTGGATGCCATTTTCCACGATGTATTCCTGAGCCTTGAAGTGCAGTAATTCCGCGTGCCGCGCCAGGTCAGAGCCGAATAGGGACTCGTAATGACACTGGGTCATGAATTGCTGTTTCAAGTCATCGTCATCAATTTTTTCCATTATTTTCTCCTAGTGTGAGATTTCTCATACTTAGTGTATCAATTCACAGGCTATAATTCAATCCGTAAGTAAGGGCTTACATCAAGACCCTTACATTTAAACTCTAGGAGGAATTTTACCATGACTGCAAGAAAGATTATTCTCGACTGTGATCCAGGTCACGATGACGCCATTACCATGATGATGGCGTACGCACATCCAGATATCGATTTATTAGGTATTACAATTGTTGCCGGTAACCAAACTTTGAAGAAGACCGTTCATAACGGTTTGAACGTCGCTCAATTATTGGATATGGACGTTAAACTTTACCCAGGGATGCCGCAGCCGCTTGTCCGCGAACAAGTCGTTGCCGGTAATGTCCACGGTAAGACCGGTTTAGATGGTCCAACTTTCGAAGAATTAAAGCGGACTGCTGAAAAGGAAAACGGTGTTCAATTCATCATCGATACCTTATTAGCTAGCGACGGCGATATTACCTTGGTTCCTACTGGTCCATTGACTAACATCGCAACTGCTATGCGGATGGAACCACTGATCATCCCTAAGATCAAAGAAATCGTCTTAATGGGCGGCGCATACGGTACTGGTAACTTCACGCCTTCAGCTGAATTTAACATCTTCGCTGATCCGGAAGCTGCTCACGTGGTCTTCAAATCAGGTCGTCCAATCGTCATGATGGGCTTAGACTTAACGAACCAAACCATTTGTACCCCTGACGTGATCGAACGGATGGAAGCCATTGGCAACAAAGCCGGTAAGTTATTCGGTGATTTGATGCGCTTTACCTTGAAGACCCAATTTGAAGAATTTGGCCTTGAAGCTGGTCCAATCCATGACGCTACCACTGTTGGTTACTTAATTGATCCATCACTGTTTGAAATGCAAGACATGTACGTCAACGTTGATATTAACCGTGGACCATGTTACGGCCGGACAGTTTGCGATGAATTAAACGTTCTGAAGCAAACACCAAACGCCAAGGTAGGTAAGGGGATCGACCGTAAAGGGTTCTTCGACTTAGTTGCTGAATGCATCAAAACTTACAAATAACGTTAGTTAAAGAGAGGGGTACATTAAGATGTATGTCCTGATTAACCTGGTAGGGCTGATTGTTTTCTTAGTGATTGGCTTCCTATTTTCAAAGAAGAAAAGCGATATTCGCTGGCGTTCAATTGCCATTATGTTACTGATAAACTTAGCTTTATCCTGGTTCTTCACTAGTTTCGCGGCTGGTCGAGACGCCGTTAAAGCAGCGGCGGATGGGTTCAACTGGCTGGTGGAGGTTTCCTACCAAGGAATCGTCTTCGCGCTGCCAAACTGGGTCACCCCAGCCTTTGGCGGTTCAGCAAAGTCGATGAACTTTGTTACCAGTGCCTTGCTGCCCGTATTGATGATCGTTCCAGTGTTTGATATTTTAACCTACTTTGGCGTTTTGCCTTGGATCATCAAATGGGTCGGCCGTGGCTTATCCTACGTCACTGGTCAACCAAGATTCGAATCATTTTTCGCCATTGAAATGATGTTCTTGGGTAACACCGAAGTCCTGGCCATTTCGGGTCGTCAATTACGTCAGATGCGTGCCACCCGGAACGTCACGTTAGCCATGATGTCCATGAGCTGCGTGACTGCTTCGATCCTTGGGGCCTACACGCAAATGGTTCCCGGTCAGTTCGTATTGACCGCCGTGCCAATCAACGTTATCAACGCGATTATTGTGACTAACTTACTGAATCCAGTGAAGGTCGCGCCAGAAGAGGATATTATTGCTACCGTTGGTTCCGAAGACGAGGGTAAAAAGGAACCGTTCTTCTCTTACCTTGGTGATTCAATCCTTGGTGCCGGCCGCTTGATTTTGATCATTACGGCTAATGTCATTGCCTTCGTCGCGCTAGCGGCTTTGGCAGATAAGATTTTAGGCTTGATCTGGGCGCCGCTTTCCTTAGAGCATATCGTGGGTGTTATCATGTTCCCATTTGCTTGGCTGCTCGGTTTCCCAGTTCACGATGCTTGGATCTTATCCCAAGACATGGGCTTGAAGTTAGTGACTAACGAATTCGTTGTCATGGGTAAAGTCGCTGGGAATGTGATTAACGGCTACACGCCTCATTTACGTGCCGTGCTGACCGTCTTCTTGACTTCCTTTGCTAACTTTGGGACCACCGGTATGATCATCGGTGCCTTCAAGGGATTAGTGGACAAGGAAAAGAACGATTTAGTTGCTAAAAATGTTGGTTACATGTTACTTTCAGGCATTCTCGTATCACTATTATCAGCTGGCTTTGTCGGCCTGTTCGTGTGGTAATCGAAAACCGTATCTTGCAATGCGTCAGTGATTATTATGAAACAGTCTAAACGAGCTGCGTCAAAAAACCATTCAGTTGAGCTGGATGGTTTTTTGACGCAGCCTGTTTTAAAAACTATGCGCGTGCATATATTTGTGCTATACTCGTTTTGACTTACGAATAGGTGAGTCGGTACAGGAGGATATATATTGAAATTAATTACGGTTGAAGAACATTATGACACTGACGCTAACATTAGTCAGTTCAAGAAATACTCAGAAGTTAAAAATAATAATCCGTGGCAAGACAAGTTAAGGCCTAAGCTAGTCGATTTCAGTCAGAAAGTTGCTTACATGGATGAGAACGGCATTGATATGCAAGTCATTTCCGATGCCGGTAACTCAGCGCAAGTGCTGCCTGATCAGTACGCCGTTGCTGGCGCCCGTGCCCAAAACGAAACGTTGGCTGAAAACATCAGCAAGTATCCCGATCGGTTCGCCGGACTGGCAACTTTACCCGCTAACGTTCCCGACAAGGCCGCCGAAGAGCTGGAATACGCTGTGACTCAGTTAGGTCTGAAGGGCGCTATCATCAGTGGCAGTATCAACGGTCAGTTCCTCGATGACCCCAAGTTTGAAGCCATTTTCGCGGCAGCTGACAAGCTTGGTACCACGCTTTACCTGCATCCCGGCGTTATTTCAAACGACCAAAAGGCGATGCTCTACGATAGTAAAGCCTACTCAGCTTTAGCCGCAAACATGATGGCCGGCGCGATGTGGGGCTGGCACATGGAAGCTGGTATTCAGGTCATGCGGATCATTACGGCTGGTCTGCTGGAAAAGTACCCTAATTTGAAATTAGCTACCGGCCACTGGGGCGAATTTATCCCCATGTTCGTAGAACGGATTGATGGCTTCAGCCCAATGATTACCGATCTGCCATTGAAGTTCTCGGATTACTACCGGCGTCAGGTTTACCTGTCACCATCAGGGATGTATACCGCACCGCAAATGCAGTTAGTGCTCACTGAAATGGGTGCTGATCACGTCATGTGGTCGGAGGATTTCCCATACGTGCAGGCGGGTTCAGCCACGCGGGAATTCCTTGAACAGGCGGATGTCACCGAAGAACAGCGAGAGGCAATTGCACACGGCACTGCCGAAAAACTGTTTAACTTGTAATTGAATTTTATACTGCCTAGGAAGTGATAGCATGATTACCGATAAAAATAACGATACGATCAGTAAACAGTTGCACGCTGCTTCCAGCATTGCCATTCGGGTATTGGAGAAGCGTTTAAAGCCCCTTGGTGTGAACAACGCGCAATTCTTCTTCATTTTGAAGCTGCACGATAATCCGGGAATTACGCAAGACCAGCTAGTGCGTTCGGACAGTCGCCATCAAAGCAACGTTAACCGTGAAATCGCCAAACTAGCCAAGATGGGGTTGGTGGATAAGCGGCAGTCGCCAAACGATGGCCGGCGTTTTGAACTGAAACTAACGGCTGAGGGTGAAGTGCTTTATCCCAAGATTAAGACGGCGCTGGATAGTCAAGAAAAGGCGTTAGGGCAGTGCTTGAACGTGACTGACGGCCGGGTGAGTCAGGCGGACTTGATTGCCGTTTTGAAGCAAATTGCACGGCTTGACGAAGACGGCGGCCTTAAGTAATGTGTCATATTTGGTGCTGATGAGCAATCATCAGCACTTTTTTTGGTTCAGACGAAAAAAGACCAATTCATCAATGAATTGATCTTCTCTCAAATTCTTTATCAACCAGAGGCGACAAAGAAGTCTTTAGTTTTGGAGGGTTGGGCAATAGCGAATTTCGCTATGTCTATCTTGGCTTGATCTCCAGTCGATTGATTATTTGCCGTCGGTTTCTTTTCTTTTAAGACCGAACAGACTCAATAGACTCAGCATCATCAAGCCAAGTACCCCGGCTGTTTTTGCTTGATCGGATTGTTCATTAGTTTGCGGTAATTGACCAGCAGCGGATTGATTCTTTTGCTGACCAGTAGCGGTTTCACCAGTTGCTGCCACTGAATGTGACAGCTGAGTGGCTGATTGCTGGTTAGTTGCGGGCGTTGCTTGACCCGCTGCGGCAGTACTCATGTTAGCAGTTCCCGTACTGTGACCAGTAGACTCACTGACACCTTGGTTAGCCGGTTTAGTTGCAGTCCCGTCTTGCGTTGTGGCTGTACCGTTATCGGTGGTTGGGGTTGTCTGATTTGGCACAGTACCTGGCTGTGTCGTTTCATCAGTTGGTGAAGTTTCGTTGCCAGTTTGCGGTGTGTTATCCGTGTTGCCAGGATTGCCGTTATCGCCGCCAGGCTGACCCGTGCTGCCACCGTTGCTATTAGCGGTATAGGTTACGTAACCGGCATCGCCAGGCTTATCCTTTGGCGCGTTGACGGTAATCGTGCCGTCCGGGTTGACCGTGGCAGTCACCGTTGATTTATCAGCGGTATAGCCGTTGATCGGTGGAACGGGAACGGAGACTGTTTCGCCAACTTGACCAGTGACGTTGGTCGCCGTTTGAGGACCCTGGTTACTTGGAATCGTCACGTCAGCAGTGATTTGGTTGCCGGTGTATACAATGGTAATGTCCTTGGCGTTTGTTGGCGCGTCGGTAATCATTGGATGGTCAGCGGCCACGCTGGCTTTGTTAGGGGTATAGCCGGTAACGGTTGGCGCCGTCACTGCGGTATACCAATCCATCGGTGTGTAGACATCGGTCGGTTTACCAGTAGCAGCGTTTACCGGCTGAACCCAGTTCACAGTTTGAACAACGTCTGGGGCAATAGTATTGCCATTACCGTCAACAAAGTGGATTGTCCGCGTCGTGGTGGTGTGGTTGAAACTCTCGGCAGGCGAAATCGGTAAGGTTAAGTTTTGGTCCTTAGCAGTATCGGTATCGAATTGCTTTGGTGCTTTTGCCAGCCAGTCTGCTAATGTAGTGCTAGAAGTGCTGGCGGTGATGCTGTAGCCATCTGGAATCAAATCTAAGATGGCTTTTGTGTCATAGGTAATGTCACTGCCTGATTCGCCGGTAGTGATCCAAGTCTTGTCGCCAACTGTCACAATCATCTTTTGGGTTTCACCGGTGTAGGTTACCGTAATGTCCTTGGCGTTTTCTGGATTTTCGGTGATCATTGGATGTTCTTCCGCAATGCTTGTCATGTCAGGCGTATATCCGGCAATCGTTGGCGCATTAACGCTGGTATACCAATCAATTGGTGAATAAACACCAGGTTCTGATCCGGGTGTTGCCTCGCCCGCTCTAACCCAGTTCACGGTTTGAACAACGTCTGGCGATAATGTTTTACCATTGCTGTCAACGAAGTGAATCGTCCGCGTGGTGGTGGTGTGGCTGAAGTCTTCTGCTTTTGAAAATGGCAGCGTGATCGATTGGTTATTCGCTGTGTCATGATCAAAGGCTGTTGGTGCTTCAAGCCGCTGCAAGATAGCATCAAACGCTTCTTTGGTAGTCTGACTGCCCATTGTGTACCCTGCTGGGAAGAGGGCTAAAATGGCCTGTTGATCGTAGTTAATGGCGCTATCTGACGGACCAGTAGTCGTCCAGGTTTTATCACCAACGTGCACCACCATGGTTTGCGTATCGGCTGTGTAGGTGACGGTAACGTCCTTGGCATTTTCAGGGTTATCAGTGCTTATCGGATGATTTTCTGTAATGCTGCTGGTATCAGGTGTGTACCCGTCAACGGTCGGGGCAGTGAGGCTGGTATACCAATCAATTGGTGAATAAAAGCCAATTGGCTCGCCGGTGGCTGCATTTACGGCCTCAACCCAGTTCACGGTTTGGACAACGTCCGGTGATACCGTCTTGCCAGTGCCGTCGACGAAGTGAATCGTCCGAGTGGTTGTGGCGTGGTTAAAGTCTTCTGCAGGTTGCAGATTCAGTGTAAAAATTTGATCCTTAGTTGTGTCATTATCAAATGTTGTTGGCACATGCGACTGCTTTAAAATAGTTTCGAATACATCCTTAGGCGTATTAGCGTTGATTGTATAGCCCTTTGGTACCAGTGCTAAAATTGCCTGCTGATCGTAGTTGATAGGGGTGTCTGATGCACCGGTGGTCGTCCAAGTATTATCGCCAATGTGCATGATTACAGTTTGTGTGTCAGCAGTGTAGGTAACGTACCCCGCATCACCAGTTTCTGCCTTCGGTGTAACGACCGTAATGGTGCCATCGGCGTTGACCGTAGCGTCTACCATCGTCTTATCTGCGGTGTAACCCTGAAGGCTAGGGACTGAGATGTGAACGGTGTCGCCGACTCTGCCGGAAACGTTACTTACGGTTTGCTCACCCTTATTGGTAGGAATCGTCACGGTGGCGTTAGAGATTTGATTGCCGGCGTAGTTAATCGCAACGGTATTTTCACCACCGGCGGTCAACGTCACGAACTGCGGTGAAAGGCTATAGCCGTCTACTTTTGGAACGGTATAAGCAACTGATACAGCATTTCCCTTGCTGTCAGCGGTCGGTTTAGCTGTCCCTTCTTGATAGAAGGCAATTACTTGACCAGGAGTCCCGTTGATATTTGACTGGGCAACGTTAGGCATGTTGCTGGTGATATTGAGTTTGGCGTCAGCTGGTACGTAACTGTACTTGTTGATTGTGACGCTGTAAGCGGCTTTTGAAAAGGCAGTTGCCGCAGTGACACCAAGCAGATAGTTTTTACCAATTTGGTCATCAGCAATGGTCTGAGTATAAGTCTTAACGACCTGGTTATTGCTATCCACAATGTTGGTTGACAGTTGTTTGGTATCCGCTTTATAGGTCACGTCAAAGGAATAACTTAAACTGCCAGTGGACGCTCCCTGAGGCAGCGCTACACCGGTATCATATACACCGCCAGTAGCTTGGTTACTATTAGAGCCGGACTGATAAATAACCCAGTTCTTTACTTGATCAAATGGCTGGCCGTCGTTTGTAGCAGGTGATTGTTTAATAGCATCAGTGGAAATAATGTAGCTGATCGTACCATCAGTGTTTCTGACCAGACCCATGCCACTGCCATAGCCACCCTTAGTCATGGCGTCATCAATTGATACTGGTTGAAAGGCAACGGCCATCCCGTCACCGCCGAGCCAGCCGCCCATGGTGCTGTCCCACTTAACGTTGACTGTGGCATCTAGGTTGAAGTCACTGGTAAAATCGACCGCGTCTTTGGCAACGACCACACCGTTTTTAACGTAAGTCGAATCAGTCGGGTTAGTTAAATCCACCGTGTCGCCGTTGATTTTTGGTGTGGTTGTGCCGTTACTGCCGCCAGCAACGAAGTTCTTAGCAACGTCCTCGCCGGTAACGACGGTTGGTGTGTCATTACTGCTGCCCGTATTGGCAGGATCGGTTGAAGCTGAGCCAGATTTGTCGACTGTGCTAACGGTCGGTCCAACAGCTTGTGTAGGTGCTTCTGCTGCTTGAGTAGTCGATGGGGTAGTGCTATCAGCTGCAGCAGTAGATTTTGGCTGTGCCTGTGCAGCCGCACCCTGATCCGTATCCGGGGTATCTGTCGATTCGTTACCCGTGTTAGCCGGTGCCGAAGCCGTGGTATCGTTTTGAGAATCTGTACTGGTTACTGTTTGTTCCGTTGAGTTAGTTTGACTCATGCTGGAGGCTGGATCAGTCGTCGTACCGTCCGCCGCGCTGGCGGTCGTGCTGGTTGCAAATGAAATGCCAGCAAGGATAGCCATGGTGATACCCATAGCTACCCAGGTTTTACCTCTTTTATAAAGCTTAACGTGATGCTTATTTTCAATAAATGGTGATCTCAGATTATTTTTAGACATAGTAAATAGCCCACTCCTTTTGCTTAATCCCTCGTTGCAATAACAAATTGATAATATTTACCCTCCAGGAATTATAATATCATAAAGCATATTTAAAGGCATTGAAAATGCTTATAAAAAATAAGTTCTCATTTGTAGGCTTATACATTAGTGTTTTCAGCTGATTTTTATAATTATAAGGTGTTTAAGTTTTAGGCGATTTTCCGGAACATAATCATGATAATGGTTGTATTTCAAACATTTTAGTGAGAACGTCTTATATTTAAAATATAAAAATGGCTTGGTTCCCAGAAAAATCGGGAATCAAGCCATGATTATTCAAACAATTTAATTATTTAACGTCGGAACGTTTCTTACTGATTCCAAACAGGCTCAGCAAACTTAGCATGATCATGCCCAAAATAGAAGCAGGTTTTACCTGTTCTGCCTGTTCGTTAGTTTGCGGTAACTGATTATTCTGACTAGTGCCTGATTGGTTGCCGTTTGAGATTTGAGGTGATGCAGCAGTGTTTGGTTGCGTGGTGATTGTAGCTGAACCGCTTGTTGGAGATTGTGATCCAGTCGCCACGGTGCCATGACTCGCTGACGAGCTTGTACCAGAACCAGACGCGGACTCTTGGTCGGATTCAGTAGTGATTTGAGGTGTAGTCACGGTTTGCTGCGGTGTATCAGCGGTTGTACCGGTCGGCTCAGCTGGATTATCGTTTGGGGTAGGGGGTGTATCAGTAGGACCAGTAGGCGTGGTTGGTCCAGTCGGTGGATTATCAACCCCAGTACCCGTACTGCTGTCGCGGGTGTAGATAACCGTGATGACACCATCCCGAGCTGCGGGAATCGTGACTTTCTGAGTGGTTGTGGTATAACCAGGAATCACGGGAACCGGTTCATCCGTGCCAGGAAAATCATGAACCGTGGTAGGGGTGGTGTTAGGAATCGGCTGACCATCATCGCCAACAGGGATGATGGTTGCCGTTACTTTAACGTTGTTGACTTTACTTAATACCACCACATAGGTTGGGGTGGTACTGGTATCCTGATCAAAGGTCTTCGGAGCATTGGCCAGACCGTTGCTGTTACCCATATCATTAAATTTATTCGGGCCAACCAGCGTGTAACCCTGACTCAGTAACGCCTGCTGCTGGGTAAAGACAGGTTGATAGTCAACATTGCCATCGGATGGTCCAGTTAATTGAACCTCACCTAAACTGTTACCGTTGTTATCAACAAACTGAACGTTGATTTTTTGATCGTCCACTTTGTAATTTAAGGTGACGACGTTGACACCGCCGGCAGTTAAAGTTTTAAACACGGGCGCGAGTAAGCTGGAGCCTGGTACCGTAGGAACGGCATAAGCAACAGAAATCGCATTGCCGTCGAGATCGGTCGTTGGCGCTGGAGTACCAGCATTGTAAAAGGCGATTACTTGACCCGGCGTGCCAACGATGCCAGTTTGCTCGAAGCCAGCGTTACTTTTGATTGTTAATTGGGCGTTAGCTGGAACGTACGTGTAGTTATTGATCGTTGCGGTGTAAAGCGCCTGTGAATCCGCAGTGGAACCCGTGATACCTAACACGTAGTTATGACCAATTTGGTCAGTCGTAAGGGTTTGGGTGAAGGTGTGGACCAGCTGCGTGTCCTTAAGAATGTTAGTCGTCAGTTCTTTTGAATTAGCATCGTAAGTGACATCAAAAGTGTAGTTGATTTCACCAGTTGTTCCGCCCTGAGGCTTAGTCATTCCAGTGTCAAAAACATCACCGACTGTTTGGGTAGTATCGGATCCAGACTGGTAAATTACCCAGTTAGGCGTTTTAGGCTTATCTTTTGGCGAATTGCCCAAAGCGTTCGTTGAAATAATGTAGCTGATGGTACCAGGCTGATTAGCAACCAGGCCCATTCCGCTGCCTTGAATACCCTTCAGTAAAGCCGTTTCCGTGTCAACTGGCTGGAAGGCAACGGCCATGCCATCACCGCCGAGCCAGTCATGCATTGAGGGATCCCATTGAACGTTGACGGTGGCGTTTAAGTGGAAATTGGTCTTGAAGTTGACGGCGTCATTTGCCACAATGGCACCATCTTCCACGTAATTTTTATATTCATCGGGAACCTCTTTAGCATTAGGGCCGTCATAATTAGGATAAGCCAAAATTGCAGTTCCACTATCATCTATTGTAGGGATGTTTATCCCATCGACTCGGTGATTTTGATCCGTCCCAACCGTTGGCCCATCAAGTCCTGATCTTCTACTACCGCCAGTCGAAAAATTATCCTTGACCTGATTGCCAGCCACATTGCTAGCTGGCGTGTTATCGCCAGTATGATCTGGATCAGTAGATGCGGTTCCATTCGTATCAGTATTTGTAACGATTTGGGCTTGAACATCCGGTGTGGCTGCCGGATCAGTTGTAGGGGTGTCGCTTTGGTTATTGCTAATAGCAGTGCCAGTTGGTTTCGCGGGGGTAGGTGCCGGTGTACTGCTATCGGCTGTTGTTCGCAGTGTCGCGGTATTCGAATCTGTTGGCGACGTATTCTCATTAACCGTAGGGGTAGTGGCATCACTGGTATTAGTTTCTGCCGCGCTAGCAGTATCACCGACCGTAAATGAGATCCCGGCAAGTGTCGCCAGGGTAACGCCCATTGCTACCCAGTGTTTACCTTGCTTATAGAGCCGAACCTGATACTTCTTTTCAGCGAATGGTGAATTCAGATTATTCCTTGACATCGTAAAATCATCCTCTCCTTTTTTAAACAAAACCAAACTGGAAGCCGATTGGTTAGATTATTCCTCCAAGAATATAGTAACATAAGTAATCGTTTTCACAAGCCCTAAGATGACTGATTATACTGGATTAGTCAAGCATAGGCTGACAAATAGAACGTGACTGTTCAATAATATGGTTCAAAGCACTGGCATTTATATAATTAAGCTAAATTAATAATCGAAAAGTGAAGTAGAATATAGATAAGTACGTTTACTGATACTACAAATTTAGCAGGAATCATTCTAATATTTAGGATCAGAATTAGACACAAAAATGGCTTGGTTCCCACGTAGATGAGAATCAAGCCATAGTTGCTTTAACTTATTTTACTGATTATCTGAACGCTTTTTTCTGAGACCTAATCCGCCCAGTAAGCTGAGCATCATTAATCCTAGGAAGCTGGTTGCCGTTGCCTGATCAGAATGTTCGTCAGCTTGCGGTAACTGAGCACTGGCTTTTTGAGCAGGTTGCTGACTGGCTGCTTTTTGGGTAACCGTCGTTTGGCTTGCGGTACCAGCCGTTGTCGCCTGTGTTTTACCTGTCTTTGCTGGGGCTTCTGCCGTACCAAGCTGTTGAGGTGCTACTGTCGTTTCACCGGTGGCTTGGCCATTTGCTGGTTGAACAGTTGGTTGCGTTGTTGCCGTGCCTTCACTTGGCTGGGCCTGGGTTGTTGGTGCTGGTGTAGTCTCAGCTGGTTGCGGCGTTTCTGCCGTTGGTGTTGTTGGTGTTGGCGTTGCTGTGGCGACAGCTGGTTCACCAGTAGTGTCATTCGTCACTGGATTTTGCTTATAGACAACCGGAACTTTATTATCGCCGCGTCCGCCTGGGACAGCTACAGTATTTTCCAGTGGGGTATAACCTGGAATTTCGGGTACTGGAACTAATGTGCCAGGGTAGTTTTGAACGGTGGTCGGTGTTGTGTTTGGAATCGGATTACCGTTGCCATCAACCGGTACGAGGGTGGCAGTCACTTTAACGTTGTTGATCTTGGTCAGCTGAACGTTAATAACTTGCGGATGAGCACTAAAGGTAGCTGGAGCGCCGGCTAGACCATTGAACAAGCCATCCTTAGGGGTGTAGTAGTTATTGATGATGCTTTGTTCTTTGGCAAATGCATCACTATAGTCTACAGGGCCATCGGTTTTACCCGTGAGCGATGTTGTCCCTAAAGACTTGCCACTTCCATCGATAAAGTTGACGATGATGGTTTGGTCATTTGGCGTGTAAGTAACGTTAACGGTTGCTCCGCGTTTGTCAGGAGTAGGCACTTTGCCATCATTGGTAAGTTTGAGTACTGGAGTTGGCACCTTTACTGTTGTAACGGTTGGTGTATAGCCAGGAATAGTTGGAACGTTGACCGAAGTCCCTGGAACTTTTGTAACAGTTGTTGAATGGGTGTTTGAAATTGGTGTTTTTCCATCTGGACCGACTGGAATCATCGTGAGGTCAGCTGGCACGTTGTTGATCTTACTCAGCACTACCTTATAAGTAGGTACTTTTCCGTATTGATTGAAGGTCTTTGGTACATTTGCTAAACCGTTATTGTTGCCTTCTTTCAAGGTATAACCAGCGTTAATTAAGCTCTGTTGAGCGTCAAATGCAGTTTTTAAATCGACGCTTCCGTCCGATTCTCCGCCAACTGAAACGATGTTGCCCAATTGTTTGCCATTCTGATCAACAAATTGAACATTGAGAGATTGTTTATCAGGTACATACATTAATTTAACGGTATTAGTACCAGTAGCCGCTAAGGTGATATATTGGGTGTTTTCTAAATGATAGCCCTGAATTACTGGGGCTTTGTAAGCTTTATCAGCATTAGTCGGTGCGGTAGTGCCATCGTAGAAAGCAAGCACTTGGCCTGGCCTGCCGACGATACCAGATTGCGTAGCAAGAGGTGAGTTGAGGTTATTTGTAATGTTTAGTTTGGCATTAGCCGGGGTATATTTAAAGTCGTTGATGGTAACCGAATATTTGGCTTTTGAATCGGCGGTAGAGCTAGTAACCCCCAGAACAAAGTTTTGACTGGCTTCATCCGTCTGATCCGGCACTTTAATGGTTGTTGTATAAGTTTTAACAGTTTGACCGGTACTGTCGATAATATTGGTAACTAGTTGATGATTGGCGACACTATAGTTAGTCTCAAAAGTATAGGTCATACCGCCAGTTGAATTAGTAGCGGGTAATTTCTCATGTGTATCTACAATACCGGAGTAAATGGATGTCACATCTGAATCAGGGTACGGATCATTGATATCCCGTTCAGCGTTGGCGTTGGACTGATAAATGATCCAAGTATCATTATGCGGCGCGTGCCTTGGTGAAAGTCCATTTGGATTGGTAGAAATATTGTAACTGATAGTGCCATTTGTTGGATCAGCGTTCGGAACCAAGCCTAACTGACGGCCAGGGCCACCCTTCGTAAGGGCATCATCAGTGGAAACTGGCTGGAAATTGATAGCCATCCCATCTCCGCCCAACTTTCCGAATGGATTAGTTTGGTGATTAATCATACTTGGATCCCAATTAATGTTTACAGTAGCTTTCAAACTAAAATCGCTTGTAAAGTCAATGGCTTCATTAGCTGCAACAATGCCGCTTTCAGTGTAATTTGGATCAGATGGATCAGTCAGTTGGTAAGTATCTCCGTCACTGTTAACTTTTGGTGTTGTAGGAGTGCTTGTCTTTCGGTTACTGCCACCCGAAGTAAAGTGGTCTTTGACACTTTGGCCAGTGACGTCAATTTGATGGTTGCCATCGGTATAACTTTTATCAGTAGAATAATTGCCCTTACCGTCTTGAGTCGTGACAATTAAGCCGGCTGTTGCGGGATCGTCAGTCGGGGCCGCAGTAGCGTCTACCGCACTTTTAACTTCTGGTGTTTTAACCGCGCTTTGCTGAGTGCTAGTGCTGGCTTCAGTGTTCGCCGATGAATCGGTTGCTGGCGCCTTTTCTTGGCTGGCATTGCCAGATGATTGCTGATTAGTTTGCGCAGGCAATGCCGCTGAATTTGATTTTGCAGCTGGTGCCTGTTCGCTAACGGCAGTAGCAGTGTTACTGGTTGTGGCTTCGGCCGCGTTTGCGGTGGTACCAGCGGCCAACGAAAGGCCAGCCAGTGTGGCAAAGGTTAGTCCTAACGATACCCAGCTTTTACCTTTCTTATAAAGCCTCACAACGTGTTTGCTTTCAATAAATGGTGATTTTAGATTATTTTTTCCCATAATAAAACGATCCTCTCCCTTTAAATCTGCCGAGTATAAGTAAGGAATGATATTGTTATCTCTGTAGATATAATAACATAAGTTTGATAGCTAAATTCCCACAACTTTCCTGTTATACGTTAATTAATTATGAAAAGCTCACAGCTAATTTTAATTTGCCCAAATCCCCAGTTATACACCTCAAAATTATTCGAGCTTTCCTTAGAATGAACGGCTTTAAAGAGTGTATTTTAAACTGATTTAAGTTAAACGTTACAACTGTTAAGGGATTTCAAAAGATAGGGTAAATTTGTTTTTTAATTGAATTCCAATGAAGCCTCGACCTGATTTTCAGAGGGCAGATTATCGAATGATGACAGATATTTTCAAAGTACTTTTAACTTAAATTATTGGTACCTTTTCAAATTAGTGGTATATTATTGTTGATAGTAATTTATCAAGCAGTAAGTGGCTGTGACCCCTAGGGATCACAGCCACTTACTTTTTGTGGATGTTACTATTTAGAAAATGTTCTAAATAGTTTGACACTTTTGTGTGAAACCATGATATAATCTATTTAGAAATAGTCGAAATAGATTGGACTGATGTGCATGGCGATGAGCGACACACTAAAAGCAATTTCAGATCCGGTGCGCCGGCAGATTTTGGAATTGCTGAAGACGAAACCGTATGCCGCGGGTGAGATTGCGGCTCACTTTGATTTGAAGCAGGCAACGGTTTCCTACCATTTAAAGTTGCTTAAACAGGCGGGGTTGATTACGGAACGAAAAGAGAAGAACTATATCTACTACGATTTGAACGCCAGTGTTTTTGAAGACGTGCTGACGTGGATCTACAGCTTAGGTAAAGGGGGCCACAACGATGAAAAGTAAATGGAAGTCTTTACTGGTGACGAGTTTGGTGATTCTGGCACCAATTATATACGGGGTGAGTGTTTACGATCAGCTGCCAGCCCGAATGGTGACGCATTGGGGATTCAATAACCAGCCCAATGGATGGATGGCGAAACCTTTGGTAGTTTTTGGATTACCTATTTTGATGCTGCTGATTCATTTGGTGGCAGTTGGCGCGACTTATCACGCGGATGCTAAGGGACGGCCGGCACCACGGATGGAGCGAGTCATTGCCTGGATTTGTCCCGTCATTACCATCGTGGCCTACACCATCACGATCCGGTATGGATTAGGCGAAGCCGTTGATATTCGTCTGTGGACGGTGATCATGGTAGCCGCCATTTTGATTTTCATTGGCAATTATCTGCCGACAGTTCCGCCCGAAAGCGCGGGCAACAGCGGTTTTCATCCGGGTAAGCCCAATTCGCAAAGCGACTTACGGTCAACCGGCTACTGTCTGGTTCTGTTTGGCGTTTTGACGCTGCTGAGCCTGTTCTTCCCGTCAATAGTGACGGTGATTGTGTTAGTTCTCTTCATTATTAGTTTGCTGAGTTTGATGCTGATTAGTTACCGCAAGTCCGCTAAGTAGTGAATTGAAAAATGCCACGAAACATCCCTAACAGGTGTTTCGTGGCTATTTAGTGTTATTTCGTATAATCCATTTCTTTTGTTTCCTTGGTAGTCGCTAACGCTAAGAACGAAACCAGTGCCATCAATGCCAGATAAACACCGACTGCATGGATGCCCCATTGCCCAACCAGCCAAGAAGCGATGGTTGGCGCGAAGGCAGCGCCTAAGATAGCGGACGCGTTATAGGCGATCCCGGCACCAGAGTAGCGGGTGCTGGTTGGGAAAAGTTCGGGGAGCAGAGCTGCCACCGGACCGTAAACCACACCCATTGCCAGGAAGCCGGCAACCAAGAAGAACAGGCTGCCAAACAAGTTATGCTGACCATTCAAGAAGAACGGAAAGGCAACGGCGAACGCGACAATCAAACCAGTACCAATCATTAGCACTTTGCGGCGACCGTATTTATCAGCCATAATTGAAGAATAGAGGATCATGCCGCCAAACACGATGATGGAACCCATCAAGAG
Organism: Secundilactobacillus yichangensis; assembly: GCF_016861565.1. Lineage (GTDB taxonomy): Bacteria > Bacillota > Bacilli > Lactobacillales > Lactobacillaceae > Secundilactobacillus > Secundilactobacillus yichangensis. Next base: position 2,213 of record NZ_BOLK01000025.1, on the reverse strand, counting down.
CAGTAACCATTCCTTGTTAGAGAAGCCTAGCGCGGTGGTAGCATAGCTTAATGACCAAGTGGATAGCAAAAAGAAGAAGGTGTAAGAAACTGACATCGTCAAAGTGCCTTGTAAAACTTGACGCCAGTTCTTACGGAATACCTGAACTAGTGGGGCTTTGGTAACGGTTTGTTTTTCCTGAGCCATGCGGAAAAGCGGGGTTTCCTGCATCCGCCGGCGTACCCACAGCCCAACTACCACCAGAACCGCTGAAGCAAGGAAGGGAACGCGCCAGCCAAAAGCGGCCATTTGAGCAGGTGTCAGTGCTGTTTCAAGGATGTAGTAGAGGCCGTTGCATAAGAAAAAGCCGATTGGCGCGCCTAATTCTGGAAAGGCACCGAACAGTGCCCGTTTATTCTTAGGGGCGTTTTCAGTGGCGACCAAAACGGCGCCTGACCACTCACCGCCAAGACCGATCCCTTGGATAAACCGGCAGAGGCAAAGTAAAACGATGGAAGCCATGCCGAGTGTGGCGTACCCGGGCAAAAAACCGATGAGCACGGTGGAAACCCCCATTAATAAGAGGGAAACGACTAATGACCGTTTCCGGCCTAACTTATCGCCGAAGTGGCCAAAAATCAGCGATCCTAATGGCCGGGCAACGAAGGCGACCCCGAAAGTTAAAAGACTGAGGATCATTGCAATGGTTGGCGTTACCTCTGGAAAGAAAATTTTCGGAAAGTAAGTGGCAGCTGCGGTTCCATAGGCGTAGAAATCAAAAAATTCAATGGCCGTACCAATCATTGATGCCAAAATAACGGTCTTAACCGGGTCTCGTTCGATGGTGGTGCGAGTTGAGCCTGTTAACGCTTGTGTGGTGTTTTCCATATGTATGTCACTCCGCTTCTTAAGTTTTATGTTCTAAATTACATGTTAATGGTCCTTTCTTAATATTTTTTCCAAAAAATCGGGGATGGCTAGTTTTAAGCAATTAGTCAACCTCGATTTTTAAGAATAGTGAAACTATACCAGAGTGAAAATTAAAAGTAAATGGCAAAATGATTAAAAAGTTAATTATTTTATTAGTTTATGAGTGGATGCTTTTAGCTCATAAGCTGCAGTGCCTTGTACCAGGCTGGCCGGTTTGCTATAATTTTCAGCATTGGCTTTAATCTTGGAAATGAACTGAAAGGGGAATGGCGTGGGACACAGACTAAAATTCACAGATTTATTAGCCGTCTTTATCGGCGGTTTCCTTGGCGGCATTGTCCGCTATGAAATCGGTCAGCTGCTGCACGATGGCACTTCTCTGTTAGGGACCACTACCGTTAACGTGGTCGGCAGTTTTCTTTTGGCATTCATTACCTATGGCGTTGTGATTTACATGGATGTACCCAATTGGCTAATCGTGGGTCTGGGAACCGGGTTTATTGGTGCGTTCACTACCTTTTCCACACTGGTGCTGAACTTATTGCAGAACGTTCAGGATCGGCCGGTTTACGCGATCATAATTTTCATGCTGAACCTGATGCTTGGACTGCTGACTGCTGCTAGCGGCTACGCGGCTGCCCTGGCATTAGGACGGAGGCGGCAAGCATGATGCTGATTGGACTTGGTGCCGGTTGCGGCGCGGTGCTACGCTATTTGATCACGATGGCAGGTAAGCAATGGGGCCAGGTTTTTCCGTTGGCGACCTTAGTGATTAATGCTACCGGCGCCTTTATAGCGGGCGTGCTGGCCGCATTAGTGTTGCCGCAAGCGTGGTCACTGCTCCTATTAACGGGATTTTGCGGTGGCTACACGACCTTTTCTACCTACATGACGGATACCTTCGTGCTGTTGCGGGACCGCCACTGGGCACGGGGATTGCTATATTACCTAGGAACAGCCGTGCTGGGGATTTTAGCCGCGGTTGCTGGTGCTCTGGTTGGTCATATGATTTAAAAATTGCTTTAGCTGACAATTGCCGGCTAAAGCCTTTTTCTACCATAAGTCAAGTATGAAGCGACCAACGAGATGAATTTATTTTGATAATGTATCGAAAATAGCGCACACTAAATAAGCCTTAGGCTTGTCTGATTTTTTGGATAATGGTACTCTATCTTTGATTAATGACGAGCTAAACAGGCAATGTCGTAATCATATTTCTGGTTGGTGAGAACCAGATGAAAAATGGTGGATATCAAACGATCCATTGCACCAATAGTGATCTTCTTCGTTCCTTTGGACGGATT
>NZ_BOLK01000024.1 GCF_016861565.1 Secundilactobacillus yichangensis | reverse complement strand
TCTAGAAACACTGTGAAACGGCCATTTTATTTAACGGCATGTTTGCCAAAAAAGCCTACGACCTTAGTTCCACTATCACTTTATCAAAAAAGTGATGTAATCATCTCCGTCGAGATTGATTACATCACTAATGTTAGTAAGTTTAATTACTCAATTCGGTTTAATAGAAAGCGCTGGCTCTCGTCCAGTATTCATTGTTAACCAAGTAGTAGGTAGATGTCTTCCCATTAAGGACAGAAACTCTTCTTGCCCGCTTGGTAATTGAAACCGACTTTGAACCTAAATCAGCAGTGGTTCCTGCTAACTTAGCCAATTGCGGATCGTTGAAGACCTTGGTATACATCGTGTATTTCTTCAGTGGGTTCATTGTCCGCTCATAAGATTCATAGGTGATCTTATCAAACTTCAGTGCACCAGAACGAACCCAATATTTACGGGCGTTTGGATCTGAGCTGAAGCGAATCCGGTACCACTTGCCAGTGTCTGCTGTTGCACGCATGTCAACGTACACAATGCCAGACTTCTTAGCGTGTGACCAGCCATCTTTAGAATTGTAAATGTACCAGCCCGCGTGACCACGAACATGGTTATAAAGGCTGTACTTCTTAGCATATGATGAATTTAACTTGGCGTATTGAGCGTTGTAACCAGAAACGTATGATTCCTTCTTGTTAGTGGCCTTGTTACCCTTATACTTACCAGTTAACTTTTGTAATTTCGTTGTGTTCTTAACGTCTGAAGGCTTAACTGGTGCGACCTTATTGTTGGTGTTGTTGCTGACGGTCATATCACTGGAGTCCATTCCAGCACTTAAAACAAACGGGATGTTGCTCTTAGAACTAGTGATCTTGTTGCCAGTAACTTTAACGCCGGTAATACCAGCACCCTTAGAGTTATCAAAGAATACGTAACGGTTGTTTGGATCCAAATTAACAAACTTGTTGTTGGTAATTTGAATGTTTGACATCTTCACAGTCGGTGAAGTGTTAAAGATCCGGATATAGTTACCTGAACCTAAAGCACCCTTATTTTCAAAGGTGTTACCGCTAATGTACAAGTTCGATACACAAATAAAGTGAATATTAGCGCCATCATCGTTTAGCTGTGGCTTAGCATCCTGCACGTAGTTATCCGTGAAATGAATGTCATGAATGATGCCGTCGACACCCTTAGCATAAACCACGTGTTGCCCAATCGGGTTAGGTGCAAATGACTTCACTGAACCTGAAGCATTTGAAAGCGGCACGAACTTGTTGCCGGTCACATTAATATCATACGACGGTAAATTATCGTACACATCACCTGGTTGGTGATATGACATGGCTTTACTGTTCGAATAGTCAACTTGGATTGCTTCTTTGTAATCAAAGTTGGTGTTGGCATTAAAACCAGTAAACGTCGAACCCTTGATGTTGACACCATGGCTACCGTCAATATCTATGTAGTGACCAGTTGGTGATTCAGCATTATCAAAAGTACAATTATTAAAGTTGACGTTTTGAGCATGGTGGATCGATTGAACAAAGACACTTTGACCATCACTAGTATTGTAGTCACCGCGGAAAGTAGCATTGTTCCAAGTAACGTTACTGATTCCGCCATCGTAGCCGCCCTTTGGACTAGGATAAACAAACGGAATTCGGTTGCCCTTTTCAATCTGGAAAACAGCATCTTTATCAAAATTAAAGGTGATGTTCGAATGAAGCACGATTGCACTCAGCTCAGCATTAGTGAACAAATAAGTCCCCTTTGGCACTTCAATGGTCACATTTTGATCTGGGTTAGCTGAATCGATTATATTTTGAAGCTTTTGAGCATTGTCAGTTTTACCATCGCCAACCATACCCTTGTCCTTAGCGTTGATTGTTGAATCCGCGTGAGCTACAACAGTTTGGCTCATGCTGCTATTAATCGTTCCAAACTGCGTAAACCCAACGCCGGCGATAACCCCTAAGGCTAATACGCCTAACATTAACTTCCTTGGTTTACTCATATATCACGTCATCCTCTCATGAAACACAAAAACTCCTCTAACAATAGAAAATTATATCACAAGGTTGGATTCATTAAGAATATATTTCCGTTTCAGGCATGTTACTAATTTATAACACATACGAAGTTATTCGTAATTTACACGCAATGAACAAAGAGGGACTATGCCTTGAGTCTATATTGGTAAGTATTTCAACCAATTCTTAATCCGAATTAGTTGTGGCTGTACTTCGGCTTTAACCGGTTATATAGCCTAATTGCGTTCCAAAACTCAGATTCCGGCCATTTAACGCAAATAATGCCTATTCCGCAAAAACCGCGGAATAGGCATTATTCACGTTAAATTCTGGAATCTACCAAGTTTTGTCACAGCTTGCAATGTGTTAATTAACTTTAAACTAGAAAACTTCTTTATCCGTATAATGCTGCGGCAAATCATTAAAGTCATACGTCTTCAATGACTGAATGGCTTCTTTACCATTGTAAAAGGCGGTATACGACTGTGCCAGCATTAAATTCAACTTCTTACTTTCGTCATATTGAACCAGGATCACTGGGACACCAGCTTCCCAGGCTGCACCAATTTCAAAGATGGTCCCTGAATCAGGTTCGTTTTCCTTGGTTTCTTCGTATTGATAATCCAAAATGGCGACCACAGCGTTCGCTTTATGCACCTGGCGAACATCGCTGTTAAACGTAGCTACTTGCCATTTAAAAGTACCAAATTCTAAATCTTCCTGCTGATGTTCAGAAGGAATAAAAATGCCGTCATCCGCGACCGTTGGGTTAGCACGCAATAAACTCACAACTTCGTTAACACGTTCGTTTTGACCATCACTGAAGAATGGGGCCGCTAAGTAAATGTTGTTCATGACAAGTCACGCTCCTTTATTATATTAACAAAAAGGATACCATAAATATCCCGTATTTAATCATTAAAATTAGCTCATTTAACCCGTTGCCGGTGCTGAAAGATCCACTTGGAAAATACCTTTTGGTTGTCGCTATCACGAATCAGCCAATCACGAATCACCATGCTATCATCATCTGTTTGTTCGTTCAGCAAATTCAGTAACCCAATCTCATCATCCTCTGATAATAACTTGACCGGTGCCAAGTGATCCGGCAGCCAGTCTAGAAGCGCCACTGGAATATCGCTGGGATTACCTGGGGCATCTTCAACGGCGATCACCATCTGCGGCAGCAAAATATAGTCCGTGTCCACCGGCTGATGATTTAGTGTCACTAGATCAGGCGCTATCCGGGCAAGTAACCGAGCGCTCATTTCAATCAGCGTATCTGGTAACGACGTCGTCTCCGCAGTGAGCATGGTGGCAAATACCCCAATCACATCATAATTTGCCAAAGCTAACACGTTCATCAGTGGCAGCAGCAAACCGTTTTGCTGACTTTGCCGCAGTAAATAACTGCCAAGATACTGTTCGGCTACCGGCGTGACTTCACTGGTTTTAAAACTGCCTAAAACTTCTTCGGCGGTTACTGAACGATTCATGAACCGATTTAACGGATGCTGATTCAAAGTCGCGTTATCAGTGAACCGGTATAGTGCTGCTTCATCCGTTCCAACTGGAGAAATCAAGCTGGCAAAGGGCGGTGCCTCATTAGCATCCACCCAGGCATAGACGCTGTGCAGCTGATCCTTTAATGGCTCTGAAAGTGTCATTGCTTCCAGTTCAGCCGGTAATGGCCGGTGCCGATATTCTTCAGATAACATCGTCATTCCCCCTTTATTCACAATATTAGTTGACGTTATGATATTGAAAATCTGTTGAATTTGCAACAAATCAGGTCTAGTAAAAAAGGGCTGCAACAACTAATTAAGTTATTGCGGCCCTTCTCGCACACGACGGCAAAATCGCATGCCAACAAGTGTTTAGCAAACTTATAGTAGCGGATTTCAAACTATCATTCAATTAAAGTTTAATGAAATTTAGGCTTTACGTTGCTGGCGAACCAGCGCTATACGGTAATTTACATTTTTTGTAAATTTCTCTTTCGTCATAAAAAAGCAGCCCCCATTTGGACTGCTATTCGTTAATCTTCAATTTTATGTTTCAGAGAAGTATTATTCAGCAAAACATTCAGAATAACGGCGATAAAACTTCCCACAACCATCCCGTTGCTCAAAATTGTTTGTGCTTCAGCTGGTAAAAATTGGAATAGGTGCGGCTGAGTTGTTACACCTAACCCTAGCCCGACAGAGACGGCAATAATCAGCAAGTTACGATTATTGAGATCAACTTTCATCAGCATCTTGATTCCTTGAGCACCCACCATTCCGAACATAATAAGCATCGCACCCCCTAAAACAGAAGCTGGGATCAGCGTGGCAATAGCGCCAAACTTAGGAATCAGCCCCAAGAAAATCAGAAGAAAAGCTGAATAGTAAACTGGTCGCAATGTTTTGATACCGGATAATTGAACGATCCCAACGTTTTGCGAGAAGGTCGAATACGGAAATGTATTAAAAATACCACCCAGTATAGCAGCCAGCCCCTCAGAACGATAACCGTGTTTCAAGTCCTTAGTATCCAAATCACGACCGGTTATTTCCGCCAGTGCAAAGTAAACACCAGTTGATTCAATCATACAGGTAACCGCCGCCAAGATCATTGTCGCAATGGACGACCATTCGAACTGCGGAACACCAAAGTAGAACGGTTGGGGCAGCTGCAGCCAATGAGCCGCGCTAACGGGAGCAAAGCCAACTCTACCAAGTGCAATGGCCAGCAACGTTCCCACTAAAATACCAATCAAAATGGCGATTTGCTTAATAAAGCCACGGCCCCAGATATTGATCACAATGATCACTAAAGCCGTTGTAAACCCTAACGTCAAATTAATTGGCGAGCCAAAACTTTTCGCAGCGGCATCACCGCCCCCAAGGTTTTGAAACGCAACTGGAATCAGTGTAAACCCAATCAGTGTGATCAACGAACCCGTTACGACTGGCGGGAAGAACCGTCTTAAACTGGCAAAGGGACCAGCAACTAAAATAATAAAGATTCCAGCGGCGATAATGCCACCATACATATACGTCCAGCCAAAATGGTTGCCGATACTTTGAAGCGGGGCAACGTATTCAACGGCGCATCCAAGCACGACTGGCAACCCAATCCCAGTGATGACCGTTCGCTTCAATTGCAGCAGCGTTGCAATCCCGCACATAAAGATATCCATGGAAACCAAGTAGGTCATCTGAGCAGCGCTAAAGTGCAGCGCGCCACCAACAAGTAACGGAACTAAAATGTCACCAGAATACATTGCTAATAAATGCTGAAAGCCTAAAATTAAATTCTTTACAACTGAACGATTGTTTTTAACAGTTTCCAAGTCCCATTACCCCTCATTCGGTTTTGTATTGTCCGCATCTCCATATTATCATCTAGGTTTTATTCATTCAAACCAATTATGAACAATTTTAACGTTATTACGTTTAAAGTTCGTATTTATCTATTTTTCAATTGATTCAGCCGGCCATAAACTGCTACCAGTTCACGTCCCAATTCAATCGTTGTCATTGCCATACTTAAATGGTCCTGAGCGTGGACCATCAGCAGTGATGGCCCTTTATCAGACTCAACGTGGGCACTGACGTAGGAACTTTGCGCTTGATGACCCTCTCCTAACCGCTTCTCTGCAGCTTCGAGCTTAGTCTGCGCGTCTTGATGCTGTCCTTTTTTGGCCAGTGAAATTCCCTCAAACGCCAGTTTCTTTGCGTCACCAGCAACTAATATCAGCTGCATCGCGACGTGCTGTTCATCATCAGTCATGTTATGCCCCCTCCGGAGTTTTTTTATTTTTACGGTAGCGCCATTTAGCAGGATATGCAATCACTTTTTGAACAAATTAAAGGTAATTGGCCGAAAAAAAGGGCTCTTGCCATAAGTCTATATTGGTAAGTATTTCAACCAATCCCTAATCCGAATTAGTGGTAACTGTACTTTGGTTTTATCTGATCATATAGCCTAAATACGTGTCAAAACTCAGATTCCGGCCATTTAACGCAAATAATGCCCATTCCGCAAAAACCGCGGAATAGGCATTATTCACGTTAAATTCTGGAATCTACCGAGTTTCGTCACAGCTTGCAAATCAAAAAACTATTTCAAATGCTTAGCTACAAATTCTTCAATTGGCAACCTAAAGTCTGCGTAATTAGCTTCCAATTCTTCTCGCGGCCAATTCCACCAGGCAATCTTAGCCAAATCAGCTTTAATTTCATCCGGGAACCGGTCTTTGATCTTTTTCCCTGGAATACCGCCGATAATGGTGTAGGGTTCAACGTCCTTCGTTACCACAGCCCCAGCGCCGATCACCGCACCATTGCCAATGGTTACACCAGCTTGTACCACCACGTCATGACCTAACCAGACATCGTTTCCAATCACCGTTTTTAATTGTCGGCGTTGCTGTAAAAAGGCCGTATCAGGGTCGCCAAAACCATAACCGGCACCATTATATGCGAAAATGTGCTGACTTGGTCTATTATAAGGATGATTGGTTGGTCCGATTCGAACCATGGCAGCCATACTGATAAATTTTTTCAGCTCACTGTTCTGGATAAAGCACAATTGTCCTGTATAGGTGTAGTCGCCAATGGTACTATTGTCAATAAAATTCTGGCTACCGATTTCCACGTATTGACCAAAAGTCGTGTCCTTTGTTTGCCCGCCTCCACCAATAGTCGGGTGATCCTTGGAAAGTTTCACGAAATCAATGTGCATTGGTCTCACTCCTGACATAAAATTTAAATATAGTATACTCGTAAATTTATTTTGGAGGGAAAAATATGTATCAAGTAAAAGCAATTGATGAGTTCAGTGTCAGTGAATTTGCTGGCAATATTTTTCAGCTCAAGGATACCAGCACCCCCGATGCCGTTTTAGTGCGCAGCTCTAAAGTGCCAGACGACTTGATTACGCCGCATCTGCTGCTGGTAGCACGCTCAGGTATCGGCACGAACACCATCAACATCGACGCGTGCACGCAAAATGGAACGGTTGTGTTTAATACACCGGGTGCCAATGCCAACGCCGTCAAAGAGCTAGTCCTTCAGGCATTATTTACCACCGCACGGCCATTGCAGGCAGCAATCGACCACACCGCTGCACTCACCGGCGACCACCTGCAACTGCAGGCCGAAGCTACCCGTTACCAGTTTATTGGCAGCGAACTTTACGGTAAAACCATTGGTATTCTCGGTCTTGGCGCAATTGGTCAGCGACTTGCTGACAGCTGCTATCACTTAGGCATGCAAGTTGTGGGCTACAATCGCAGTCCCAAAAATCTTCATTCCGTCCAGCAATTAGAAACCATCGATGAAGTCTTAAGTGTTGCCGATTTCGTGGTACTTCTATTACCATTAACTGATGCCACTCAGGGCATTATGAACGCCACTCGGTTTCGTTTGATGCGTAAGAATGCCGTTTTGCTAAACTTTGGTCGTGGCGCATTAGTTGATGACCAAGCAGTAATTACCGCACTAAAACAGGGGCAATTTAAACAGTACATCACAGACTTTCCCACTAAGCTCCTTCAGGATCAAGAGCGCGTGATCATGCTGCCGCACCTAGGCGGTAACACTGTCGAGGCACTATCCAAGAGCGCCAACCTGACGCTGCAAAACACCCGTGATTTTCTTGAGACCGGTATTATCCGTTCTTCGGTTAACTTTCCCACCGCTGATTTACCCTTTACCAGTCCCAACAGATTGACCCTCTTTTTCAAGTCACGCAACTCATTTTGGAACGATGTTGCCTCCGTTCTAAACCACTATCACGTCCCAATTTTAGAAATGATCAGTAATACCCGCGGTGACTACGGCTACATGCTGATTAACGTCGATTTATTGACAGGCACCATCTCCGCTGATCAAACAGCTGAACTGGAAGCTGCTCTTCGCAAAATTAACGGAACGTTACGGGTTCGGCTGCTAAATAACCCTTCCGATATTTCGTAAAATTTGAATTCTTAAGAATATCTAAGCGGAAAACAATAATATTGACCGCAACGCCTAAACTTCGATAAACTAGACGAAAAGCTGATTACTACGCCATAAGGAGCGCTTATGAATACTCAAACTATCATGACACTCATTGATCAATACGGTTACCTCGCCATTGTTTTATTAATTGCGCTGGAAAACGTGTTTCCGCCGATTCCCTCTGAAGTAATCCTCACCTTTACCGGTTTTCTGACACTCACCACCAACCTAACTGTCTGGGGATCAATTCTGGCTGCCACGCTCGGCTCAATATTAGGTGCCATTGTGCTCTACGGTATTGGCCGATTAGTTTCCGTAGAACGACTGAGCAGGTTTGTTAACACTCGGACAGGGCGACTGCTTCGCTTAAAACAAACAGATATTGAACGGGCTGGCAACTTCTTTAATCAGCGGGGCAGCATCGCCATCTTCTATGGCCGTTTTGTCCCAGTTGTCCGTAGTCTGATTTCCGTTCCGGCCGGAATGGCCGAATATCCGCTTTGGTCATTTATCGGTCTTTCAACTTTAGGGACCTTGATCTGGAACACGGTGCTGATCAACGCTGGCTGTTTAGCGGGTGCACATTGGAAAGCTGTCCTGAGCTGGTTCGAGGAAGCCTCAATGATGGTACTGCTAGTTGTCACCGTTGTAATAGTCCTGTCCATAGCCATTCACTATTATCGTAAAAGGAGCCGTTCTTAAAATAATCAAAAATCACATGACCTCAGCCATGTGATTTTTTAATTTCTGTTGAATTCTATAGTAGACTAAACGATTTCCAAATGAAGCTGTTCATCACGAACCCAGTCAACCGCTGCAAGCAAGTGGTAAACGACCAATGAGATGACTGCGGGTGCCAAAACGGCCATAACCATGTAGGCAATAAACATTGGCATACTGCTTGAAGCCAAGTTAATTGGCGCAATCAGCGAGTTCAAGCCCAAACCACCAAGGGTGTAGGAAACTTTGAACCCAAAGAAGACGGTAGCAAGCGGTGCGCAAACGCCAGCGGCAACAAACGATGGAATTGCCAAGCGCGGATTCTTCAAAAGGTTAGGAAATTGAACCTTAGGGGTGATGATGCCTTGCGCGATGTTAGCACCGATCTTATTTTGACGCCATGAGATAGCAGTAAAGCCAACGAATTGAGCGGTGGTACCAACCAAAGCGGCACCAGCTGCCAGTGGTGACAGCATAACGGCAACTGACAGAGCCGCCGAAGATGCAGGCGTCATCAAGAACAGTGACCAAGCAAGCGAAACACATACTGAACCAACAACCGGGTTAACTTGCATGGATTGTGCAATGAAAGCACTCATCCAATTCAATGCAGGTGTTGTCACACTCGCTAAGCCTAAACCAGCAATCGAGCCGACCAGCGTCGCAGCTAGCGGCACCAGCATCATATCTAACGGTGTCTTACCGGTGAGGTACTTGCCGACTAATACAGCAACTAAACCAGCTGCAACGGCACTGATTGGTTGACCTGTGGTGAAGATCCCCGATTGAGCGGCTTCCACCATTTTGTTACCAGTAGCGGTTGCTGCGTGCATTGCAGTCCCAGTAAAGTAAACGGCATTAGCACCAACTGTTGATGAAATCATCGCACTGAACAGAACCAGCGTGTTCACTTTCATTTGAGAAGCAATGGCGGCACCGAATGCTGGTGCCAGTAACCATTGGGCGATCGAGCCGACTTGGAATAGTGCTTGCCAATGTACAAAATTAGCGATTGATTGGGTTAACAGCCCAATGCCCAGCATAACCAAAACGGCATTTGAAACACCGGCTGAAACCTTGTAGACGTAATCCATAACCGACATCTTTTCTTCGGTGTCGGCTGTTGCTGCTTGTGTACTTTCCATATGTATGCCCTCTCTTTTTGCCTCTCTCATATGAGAGATATATAATAAAATTAAAAATTGATTAGAACTTTTATGACATTATTAAAGCATTAACCGAAAATTATGTCAAGAGTTTTCACAGCATATTTTAATTTTAATCTCATTTATAATTAATCTCTACTGCGAGGCACATACAAAAGAGCAGCAAGACGTAAAAATCTTGCTGCTCAATTTAATCAAGGACTTAATTTGCATTTTGACGGTACTTTGTAGGTGATACACCGGTGTACTTCTTAAATGAAGTGGAAAAGTAATAGATGTTTTGAAAGCCAACGTTCAGTGCAATATCTTCCACTGAAGCATCCGTGTTCAACAGCCATTGAGCCGCCTCTTCCATTCGGTACTGCATTAAGAACTCCGCTGGCGATAAGCCGATTGTCTGCCTTAAAACACGCACAATGTAGTTAGGACGCGCGTCAAAATGTTCACTTAACGTGGCAGCAGTAATCTTCTTATTAAAATTCTTCTTAAGGTACTTTTGAATCGATAAGGACAGCTGCGTTAACTCGTTCTTGGCATTATCCTGAGTCTGCAGGCAAGCCAGTAATTTAATAAACTGTTCCTGTGCTTCAAAGAATTGCTTTGAATTACAGTTGAGTTCTTTTGAAACTAAATGGTCTACCATCGAATAGACTTTTTTAGGCTCATCAACCGGGCGATGCTGCATTAAAAATAGTGTCTGTACCGGTACTGGTGGATGAAGCATTAACGTTTTCATGGAATTTTTCGCCGGCGTTAATGACGATTGGACGTGCCAGTCACCGGCAACATAGGCGTAGATCCAGTCTAGTTTCACTGTTTCCTCATCGGCCCACCACATGTACTTATGGTAACCCGGAGTCATGATGAAAACTTCTCCCTCGTCAATCTGCTGTTCCACGCCGTCTTGAACCATGCTCAGGCGCCCTTTGCGCACGAAAGCGAACACAAAGTACTCCAAGTGAACCTGGTTCATCTTATTGTCATCTGACTTAATTTCGGCCTGGCGACCTTCAATAAAAGTCGGTAATGGCAGACAAGACAGCGATATATATGCAGTCTGTGTCATGCTCCGTTCCTCCTAACAGCATCCGCTATTCTTCGAAATTATCTGAAAACACATTCATAGATTTATAAAAACTCCACCCTTATTTTAACAATATCAGACAGGTTATAACAACCAAAAAGTGTTACTAAATCCGATATTTTTTCCGATTTAGTAACACTTATTTATAATTATTATTATTCAACAAAATTCCGGATCACTTTTTGAACCGCTTGATTGTCCGCAGATTTACCAACTGTGATTCTTAGCCAGTCCGGGCCTAGACCGGTACGAATAAGGTAGCCTTGACGCAGAAGTTCTTGGCTGAGCTGTTCCGCCCTGTCAACTTTGAAAAAGACAAAATTGGTCTGTGATGAATAGCTCTTTAAATTAAGTGCTTTAAGGAAGGCCAGCCATCTTCCCCGTTCATCCGCAACCTGCTTAACCACTCGCTGGATAAATTGCTGATCCGCATAAGCAGCGTTTGCAGCAATTTCTGCAAACGTACTTAAATTATACGGTAACCGTACTGTTTGCAATATCTTTGCCAACTTTGGGGCAACAACCGCAAAGCCAACCCGAAAATTAGCTAAACCGTACACTTTGGAGAAGGTTCGTAAAACAACCAGGTTATCAAATTTGGGCAGCAAATCTACGACTGATGCCCGCTTTTCAACCGTTACAAAATCAATATAGGCTTCATCAACCACAACGGTAACTGACTTTGGCACCTTAGTCATAAACGTTTCAACCGCTTGGTGAGTCACATACGTCCCCGTTGGATTATTAGGATTGCATAGCCAAACCATGTCAGTTGCTGGCGTAATTGCTGCCAGCATGCCATCTAAATCAGTGTAGCCTGAAGAATCGACGGGCACATTCACGATCTTAGCACCCTCAATTTCAGCGTGAAGGGCATATTCAGAAAAGGTTGGCTGTGTCAGCACCACTTCATCCCCAGTAGTTATCAGCGTACGGGACAATAGTTGAATAATTTCATCCAAGCCGTTGCCGAAAACCAACGCCTCCGGATCAACTTTTAAGCCTGCAACAATGTTGTTTCGCAAACTGGTAACTTCACTGTCAGGATACCGATTTGCATCCGTGACGCCCCAGTCCAAAATGGCTTGAGCAACTTTTGGCGACGTACCCCATTCGTTTTCGTTGGCCGATAACCGGACCAGTTTAGTTAACCCCTGCTCCTGCTTAATTTCAGCAATCGTTTTTTCTGGAATATACGGTTTTAGGTTTTTAATCGCTCTTTTAACCATTCATACGCCTCCTACAGGTCCTTAATATCCCGACGTTCTTTGGTTTTACTCATTAGACCTTCACGTTCGGCAAGTTCCTTTTTGACCTGATCGACACTAATGCCCCGGTCAACCATCAGAACTAAAACGTGATAGGCCAAGTCAGCAACTTCGTAAACAAATTCATCATCGCTGTCGTTTTTAGCCGCCACGACAACTTCCGTGGATTCCTCGCCGACTTTCTTCAAAATTTTATCCAGGCCTTTTGTAAACAGGTAATCAGTATATGACCCTTCCTTAGGATTCTTTTTACGGTCTAAAATTAATTGGTAAAGTTCATCTAAATCTTGCATATTATTTTCCTCCTGCTGAATTAAGTTCGATATCCCGGTAAAAGCAACTGGTGTGGCCCGTATGACACGCCGGACCAGCCGGATTAACGCGCACTAGTAAGGTATCCTCGTCACAATCAATCTGCATTGCAACGATATCCTGGGTATTTCCGCTGGTTGCCCCTTTGTGCCAAAGTTCTTGACGGCTGCGGGACCAAAACCAGGTCTGCTTACTCTCCAAACTTAGCTGATAACTCTTAGCATTCATGTAAGCCAGCATCAAAACTTGCTGCGTCTTATCATCCACCACGATGGTCGGAACAAGGCCATCTGGATACTTATCAAAATTAGGTTCCAACGTCATCGTACTGTCACTCCATCCTTCTTCAACGCTCGTTTAACGTCCGGAATCGTAAACTCACCAAAGTGAAAAACGGAAGCAGCTAAAGCCGCGTCAACATCCGTTTGCTTAAAAACATCGTTAAAATCACTGATCTGCCCGCAGCCGCCTGAAGCAATAATGGGTACGTTGACAGCTGCTGTCAGTGCCTGATACAGCGGAATGTCAAAGCCGGTCTTGGTTCCATCCTTATCCATGCTGGTCACCATCAGTTCGCCAGCTCCGGCAGCAACACCCTGTTTGGCCCACTCAATGACATCCCGGTCAGTCGCTTCACGGCCGCCATTTACATAAACGGTGTACCGCTGTTTTTCAGAATCCCACTTACTATCAATGGCCAACACGATACACTGAGCACCGAACTTTTCGGCACCTTCAGAAATTAATGAAGGATCACGGACCGCCGCCGAATTCACGGCAACTTTGTCCGCACCAGCCTTCAGCAGCCGATGCATATCGTTAACGCTGTGAATGCCGCCACCGACAGTCAGTGGCATAAATACCTGGCTAGCCACTTTTTCAATGGTATCCACGATGGCGGGTCGCTTTTCGTTGGTCGCAGTAATATCCAAGAAGACCAGCTCATCGGCACCCTGTTTTTCATAAGCAGCCGCAATTGCCACCGGGTCACCGACATCGGTTAAATGAACAAAGTTAACGCCCTTTTTTACCCGGCCGTGATCAACATCCAAACACGGAATAATTCGTTTAGCCAGCATCAGCGGACACCTCCGCCAACGTTGTTAATGGTAAATCACCGGTCGCCATGGCCCGGCCGACAATGGCAGACTTAATTCCGGCATCAGACAAATTTTTTAAGTCGTCAACCGTGGTCACGCCGCCAGAAGCAATCACTTCTGTACTTGGAAACTTTTGCTGCAGTTTCCCAAGCAGCTTTACGTTCGGACCGCTCAGCGTACCGTCCTTCGTGATATCCGTTACCACAAAACTCGTCACGCCGACAGCCACCATGGAAGTCATCAACGTGCTCATGACAACATCGCTTTCTTCAAGCCACCCGGAAATGGCTACCTTGCCATCCTTACCGTCAATACCAACAACGACCTGATCATTACCAAACTGATTCACCGCTTCTTGGACAAGTTTTGGATCCGTTAGCGCGGCGGAACCAAGGATCACCCTTGAGACACCGCTGGTCAAGTATCCGTTGATCTGAGCCAACGTTCTGATACCGCCGCCAACCTCAACTTTTAAGTTTGTTTCAGCACAGATCTGTTTGATGAGATCCCGGTTCACTGGCCGGCCGCTTTTAGCACCGTCTAAATCAACTAAGTGCAGTCGTCTTAAGCCGGCTGTTTCAATTTGCTTTGCCTGTTTTAACGGGTCTTGCGAAATCAGTGTTATTTGGTCAAAGTCGCCCTGATACAGGCGGACGCTCTGCTGATTTCTTAAATCAATTGCGGGAATAATTTCCATTAGATACCAACTCCTTAAACGCTGCCAGACCATTTAAGCCGATCCGGCCGCTCTTCTCTGGGTGAAATTGCATACCGATCACGTTTTGATTACGTACGATACTGGGAATTTTAACGCCATAATCACTTTCAGCTAAAACGTACCGCGGCTGAGTTTTGACGTAGTAGGAATGAACGAAATAGGTTGACTCCTGATTGAAGCCACTAGCAATTGGGTCTTGTTGAGTCACTATATTCTGGTCCCAGCCCATGTGCGGTACCTTAACACCGAGATTTTCGGGAATGGCAACGACTTCACCAGGAATCAAGCCCAGCCCTGCCGTTTTACCAAACTCAAAGCTGCGGTCAAACAGCAATTGCATGCCTAAACAAATTCCCAAAATAGGCATCCCTTGTTTGGCAGCCTGTTGAATAACGGGAATCAGGCCGCGCGCTTTCAAAGCCTCAACCGCTTTTCCAAACGCACCGACTCCTGGCAGAACCAGTCCGTCTGCTTTTGAAATCACTTCTGGGTCAGCTGACAGCGTATTTGGAATCGCCAAAAAGTCCATGGCTTTTTTCACGTTACGGGTATTACCCGTGTCGTAATCAATAATCGCAATCATTAAATCACTCCTTTAGTCGATGGCACCCCTTTGATTTCCGGATTAATGGTCACTGCTGCCCGTAGCGCACGACCTAACGCCTTAAACAAGGTTTCAATTTTGTGGTGCGTGTTTCTGCCATACAGTACTTCTGCGTGCAGGTTCAATTCGGCGTTAAAGGCAAAAGCCTGGAAGAAATCTTCGGTAACTTCGGTATCGTAATCACCGAGTTTCGGGTTGGTCAGTTCTGCTTTGAACACCAGGTAACTGCGCCCTGACAAATCGATCACCACTCGGCTTAGCGTTTCATCTAAGGGAATCAGTGCCGAACCAAACCGCTCGATACCAACTTTGTTGCCTAATGCCTGCTTCAATGCCATCCCTAAAGCAATCCCCACATCTTCAGTTGTGTGGTGAGGGTCAACGTTCAGATCACCATGGGCTTTTACGATCAGGCCAAACCGGCCGTGGCGGGCAAAGGCATCCAGCATATGGTCCAGAAAGCCGATACCGGTATCAATTTTGATCGTATCGTAATTATCCAAATTTAAACTCAATTCAATTTGTGTTTCGTTCGTATTGCGCTTAACTGTTGCTTCTCTCATCATGAGCCCCCTTAGTTAAACCGTGATTCAACGGCACGTGCGTGAGCTTCAAGACCTTCGACTCGTGCTAACGTTGTAATAGCCTTTTCTTCCTTCTTCAAAGCCTCTCTTGAATAGGTGACAAACTGTGTCCGCTTAACAAAGTCTGAAACCCCCAGCGGTGAGAAGAACCGTGCTGTCCCGCCAGTTGGCAAAATGTGGTTAGGACCAGCAACGTAGTCACCAACGGGTTCTGAAGCGTTGAAGCCTAAGAAGACAGAACCAGCGTTTTTAATTTGATTGAGGTACTGCATCGCATCTTCCAGCTCAACCTCCAAGTGTTCTGGGGCAATGGCATTCATAACGGTGAAGGCTTCATCAATGTTGTCAACCACGGCAATGAACCCCTTGTTCTTAACGGAAGCACTGGCAATTTCTTCACGAGGTAGAGTCTTCACTTGACGGTCCATTTCATCACTGACAGCTTCAGCAAATTTTTCACTAGGCGTTACCATCATTGGACGCGCCATCTTATCGTGTTCAGCTTGAGAAAGTAAATCAGCGGCGACTTCTTTAGGGTTGGCTGCGTCATCCGCGATCACCCCGATTTCCGATGGGCCGGCGATCATATCAATATCAACTTGGCCGAAGACCTGTTTCTTAGCAACGGCAACGAAAATGTTCCCAGGGCCCGTAATCTTATCGACACGAGGAATACTTTCAGTCCCGTATGCCAAAGCAGCAATGGCCTGCGCACCACCAACTTGATAGATTTCATCAATACCGGCAATCTTAGCAGCGGCTAAAACGGCTTGACCGATCCCATCTTTTTGTGGTGGCGTCACCATAACAATTTTGCCAACACCAGCGAGTTTAGCGGGAATGACGTTCATCAAAATAGATGATGGATAAGCGGCAGTACCGCCGGGAACGTATAAGCCAACGGCAGCCAGAGGTGTAATTTTCTCACCGCGGACAACGCCCTTTTGTTCTGCGTCTACGAAGCCATTTTGAATCTCCTTTTTGTGATAGCTTACAATGTTATTCTTCGCTAAGTTTAGAGCATCCAGTAAGTCCTGATCCGCATTTTCATACGCAGCATCAATGTCCGCTTGCGGCACTCGGAGGTTGTCTAATTCAACTTTGTCGAATTTACGACTGTATTCCTTTAACGCTTTGTCACCGTTCTTGATGACATTGGCAATAATTTCTGAAACGGTGGCTTCAACTTCAGGCTGGTTCGCCTGCTGGTCAGTTTGACGGTCAACTTGTTCAAGCAATTGGTCTAAGGTTTGGCTTTTTAAAATTTTCATTATTCATTCACTCCTAATTTATTTTTGGCTTGTTGCAAATTTTCGACTAAAGTTCTGATTTCTGAATGGTACTGTTTCAACGCTAACCGGTTCACCACCAGTTGCGTACTTACCGGCTGCAGTTCCGCATAAACATGAAGGTTGTTCTCCCGTAACGTTGTCCCCGTTTCTGTAATATCAACGATGGCATCAGCTAAACCAATCAATGGTGCCAGCTCCACTGAACCCTCGATTCGAATGATCTCAACGTCTTCACCGATACTTTGAAAGTAACGTTTGGTAATGTTGGGATACTTGGTTGCAATGATCTTCCGGCGAACCTGCTGGGGATCAAAGTCACTGGTGGAGGCTAGCACGAAACGGCAACGACCAACGCCAAGGTCCAACATGGCGTACTGCGTATTATTCTGTTCAGCTAAGATGTCGCTGCCGACAATACCCAGATGGACGGAACCGCTATTAAGATACGTGAGAACGTCGGAACCTTTGACCAGGATCGTTTCGTACACCGGATCCTCATCGAAAATCAACCGCCGGCCCTTATTGCGAATGCCGCTGCAGTCGATGCCGCTGGCTTCTAGTAACGGCACGACTTGCTGTTCCACACGGCCCTTAGTTAAGGCAATCTTGATTGGCATTTACTCACCTTCTTTCGTCAGGTCTATCAGCTGCTTATTATTGCTGACTGCGATTCGATTGGCTTCTTCACGGCTATCTGCCAGGCATAAGCTACTGTTAGGCGTTTCTTTCAGCACCTTTTCAGCTTGCTGCCATTGATTTGAATTGAAGTAGATCAAAGTCTGTTTAGCAGTTTCCGGTAATGGTACCCGGTCAGCCAGCGCATCAACGTCGAAGGCTAACCCAACGGCGGGCTCTTTGATCTGCTGGAAACTGGTGAGCAGATCATCGTACCGACCACCACTGAATAGATAATCCGAAGCGTTTTGCGTATATCCTCGAAAAGCCATGCCAGTGTAGTAAGTCTGTGGCGATGGGATGCTCAAGTCGAGCACCACCCGCTGATCTGGCGCCATCTGGTTGATAAACTGGTTAACTGCATTCAGGTTATCAATCACCGCCTGCACCTTCGGAATCTTGGGTAACCGTTGAACCACTTTCATCACCGTATCAAAATCACCGAAGAGCCACGGCCATTCACCCAAGAAGTCACCAAACTCAGTGTCTGCTAAGAGCTCTGAAATCTGATTATAAACAGTAAGGTTCTTGGCAAATAAAGCTTGCTTAAGTGCGATCTTAGTCGGTTTGGGTACCGGTAAGGCTGCCAGTACATCTTCAACAAACCGAGCGTCACTAAGTTCCAAGGTCATTTCCTTGATCCCCGTAGCTTGGCAACCTGCCAAGGCAATCGTTAAGCATTCCAGCTCACCTTTGATGCTGCTGTATCCAACGAGTTCAATGCCGGCTTGAGTGACCTGGTTGTAACTGCCTGACAGCTGCTTCTTTACCCGAAAAACGTCACCGCCGTAATACCACTTGGCGGGCAACTCGACCCCCGTTGTACTCATCATTCGGGCTACCGGCAAGGTTAAATCTGGTCGCAACACCAGTGCCTCACCCTGTTCATCAAGCAGTTGATAAGGTCGATAATTATCAAGGTTCAGTGGTTTGAAAACATCCGCGTATTCCAGGATCGGCGTGGTTAGTTTAGTGAAGCCCCGCTGCTTAAAGATTGAAAAAAGCTGGGTAGAAATATTTTCCTTAACAGCGGCTCGCGGACCAAATTCATCTCGAGTCCCGCTAGGTAAATTTCGATTTTTAATCATGCTTGCTCTCCTTCCTGATAAACAAAAAATCCTCGCAAACTAATCTAGTTAGTTTACGAGGACGATTTAAATCGCGGTTCCACCTCAATTTGTCGCCACCTCACGATGACGGCCTTACGTTGCCAATAACTAGTCGTTGAAGAAACTTCAAGAACAGTTAAGGCAACCCTGATAACGCTAAACATGCGGAGCAGCTTACTTTAATTCAGCTGATCAGTTCATAGAGGTGTTTCGTTGTCCCAATCACCCGGATTCCATCAGCCCAGGCTCTCTTCACATTGGTGTTCAACTACTTTTTCTAATCACAACTTATTTTGTCATTCAGTTTTAATTGTTGTATATAATCTAACACCAAATTTTAATTTGTCAACGTAATTTCTAATTATTCGGCCGATTATCGATGACATTTGTGCAGTCGATCCCAATCTAATCGTATTTCCGCCAATTAAAATTATTTTTTATTGATCATTGCCATCAACGTATGATAACCGTGACCGACTTCTTTAATACTGTGTGCGTCACTGCCATAAACTAGTGGAATCTGCATCAGCTGAGCTTGTTTTAATGTGGCGGCATCGGGATACGTTTCATTACAAAACTCCTTATATAAACCCGCAGCATTGTAATCGAGTTCGTTATCCTGCTGTTTGATTGCCTTCAGCAAGCCTGTAATCACCTGCAAGGTTTGTGCATCATAACCACGGGGCAAGCCAAAGTAATCCTGAAACTTTCTAATTAAAGTAATATGGCCGATTCGCTTGGGTGCATACGGTCCAAGGTCGGCGTTAACGGCTTCAGTAACCGCTCTGAAATATTGGCGGTATAACGACTGACCATTCTCTGCATGCTTCAGCAATCCCTTTTCAAAATCAGCAAGTGTGTCATCAACGCACCAGAAACGATTATCTGCTCCCTGCATAAAGTGAACGGACAATACGTTGTCAGTAGTCTGCGGCCCATATTCGTTTAGAAAATCACGCGTCCACTGCACATGATGGGGTAAAAAATCAACTTCAAAGCCGACATTGATATGAATTTGTGACCCATACTTATCTTGCATCCGTTGAATCTTTTTAAAGTACGCAGGTAAATCATTCATTGCCATGGAAGCTTCCGTATAGCCCGTTTCCTGCCCGGCATACTCTTCTTTGAAGGCCGCTGGCAACGGTGCGTGTTCAGTCACGCTGTAACTTTCAAACCCCAGCCGAATCGCCTTTTGAATCATCAATTCCACATCATCGCCACTGCCATGGGGACAGAATTCGGTGTGTGAATGACCATCTTGCTTCAGCATAAGCATCCCCCTAAACTTTATTTGCTCTAGTTGTACCACATTGTAGAGTGAATATTGGCATTTACAAGATTTTTAATGGCAATCATGTCGTTAATTACATATAATTCTACTTACGGTAACCCGCAAGTCGTGACATTTCAAAAGAATAATGACTATAATGAATAAGATCATCTCACCGTTTTATCATATTGAAAAGTTGCCACTAACCATTTTTTAAGAGGAGGAACTATTGTGGGACTTACAAAACCCTTTTTAGATCAAATCAGTACTGATTCAGTGCGCGGACCGTTAAATTTAATCACTGATGTACCAGGCGTCTCAGTTGGTCAAACCACCTTTAACGGCGGTACCCATCACACGGGTATCACGGTGGTCCAGCCAGCCAGCGATAACGTCTTCTTAAACAAGCTGCCAGCTGCCGCTCACGTGATCAACGGCTTCGGCAAAAGTACTGGTTTAGTTCAAATTAACGAACTTGGTACGCTGGAAACACCCATCGTGCTGACCAATACCTTCGCGGTTGGAACCGCTGAAGCCGCACTTGCCGAGGACATGATGGCACAAAATTCTGACATTGGCGATACCACCAGTACGGTCAACCCGGTGATTATGGAGTGCAACGACGGTGACATCAATGACATTCGCGACGTCTTCATCACTAAGGAGGACGTTTTGAATACGCTGCACCATACTGGCCAGTCATTTGACGAGGGTACCGTTGGCGCAGGAGTTGGCATGAGCTGTTATGATCTAAAGGGCGGCATCGGCTCAGCCAGCCGGGTCATCAAAATTGATGGTAAATCATTTACAATGGGTGCACTGGTGCTATCCAACTATGGCTTTTTGCGTGATTTGGACATTTACGACGTGCCAGTTGGTAAAAAACTAGATGCGTTTAAAGCGGAAAAAAAGCAAAAAGAAAAGGGCAGCATCGTCACTATTCTGGCAACCGATATTCCCTTCAATTCGCGTCAATTAACCCGGATCGCCAAACGAGCCAGCGTGGGTATCACCCGGACTGGTGCATTTATTGGCAACGGCAGCGGCGAAATTGTCGTCGCCTTTTCGACTGCTAACCGGATTGCGCACTATCCCAAGAGTGAGTTGACAACCCAAAACGCTATCACCGATGACAAAATTGACCGTTACTTCCGCATGACCGTTTCGGTAGTTGAAGAAGCCATCTTAAGTGTGTTAACTCATGCCACAACCGTGACTGATCGTAAGGGTAACCCCCGCCTCAGTCTCCACGACGCTTTGCAGGCTTATCAAGCCGAACATCACGATCCAGACATTGCCCGTTTGCAAACTCAACTAGGCATTTAATCAATCGCAATCGCCCAGTGTCTGGCATCGTACGCTGTTTTAAACCGGGTTAAACTCAACCAATAACGACCGTCAATTGGATCCGAAACGTGCAGTAACTCACCGAAATAACCGTCAACTAACACAGCGTGATTATTGCTGAGCGCCTGTCCAAATGAATATTGCGACCATTCCGGTGTTTCAAAGCCCACGGTGACGTATGCCACCACGGGCTTTTTTTGTTGTAATAAAGCTGGCAGTTCAGCAGCATCCAGACCACTGACATCACTGACTGGGGCATATTTTTGCGCCCACGCCACTAACGGTTTAGGAAAAATGGCTTCAAAGTGCCCAGCAACGTCTTGGTCAGGCTCACCACCAAAGCCATGGTAAGGATTAAAATCAGCAGCTCTTGGCATTTCTTTGAGAAAACTCAAGTAGTCAAACTCCGCTGCGTACCCCTTTACGTGCAGACCCTCTAACAAGGCGGCCGGTTCACAGCCGTTTGGCATCCCGCACCAGCTTTGATTAATGTTTTCAGCATTCAAACTAAATGGCTGCTGACCACTTTTAAGCGCAGTTTGCCACAAATCAGGATCCAGTGTCACCGCATTTTTTAAAATATAATGACCATTATCTAGCTGATAAAAATGTTCTCCCCGATCATCCGTTACCTCTCGAGTAACTTTAACAGCCGTTAAAGTACCCGCATGTGTGACTTGTATGCCATCAGCAGCCAAAATTGATGCCTGATCCTGAATGACACAGCCAGTCCGCTGCTCAGGCTGATGCGGTGCTAATTCTATCCGGCTTGCCATGAGTTCACCTCGTCGATTACTGCCTGAACCATTTTCTTTGATTGATCGTTAAACAAAGTTGGTAAATTATCCAAGTCAAAATACTTAACCTGCTTCGTTTCGTTAGTCACGTGATCCAGCGGCTTCCCGCCCGTTTGCCGAACTAAATATAGCGCTGTGATCAGCTGTGTCTGGTCACCATTAGGATAAGTATAGAAATCCTTATCAAATAGCTGAAGCAACTTGACTGGTTCCACTTCTATTCCAGCATCCTCAAGGTATTCTCGCTGACAGGTTTCCGCAAAACTGGCACCAAATTCCATGTAGCCGCCCGGAAAGCTCCAGTCGCCAGTGTCAGCCCGTTCCTGCAATAACAGCCGATTGTGATCATCCAGCAGCGCACCAGCTGCGGTGTTAAGGATCATTGGCCGGTGCCCTACTAACGCCCTTACTTCGTGAATATAATCTGCCATAAAACCATCCTTTCAAACTCAGTATTTGGTTTTATTATAGCAGTTTCGTTGCTGGCTGTACCTGTTTGGCAATGCTTTTAAAGATGTAGCCAAACCCGCGAACCGTCTTTAAGCACTGGGGGTTCTTGGCATCATCTTCGATGAGTTTGCGCAGCTTACTGATGTGTGAATCAATGGAGCGAAGTGTTGAATCACGGCCATTGCGCCAGACACCTTCAGCAATTTGAGCCCGCGTTAGAACGACATTTTCATGTTGCATGAAGTAAACCAGCAACCGAAAATCAACCGGTCCCATACTCAGTTTGCGGCCGTTCACGGTAATCGTATAGTGCCGGAAGTCCACCTGAAGCTGACCCGTATTTAAAACTTCGTGACTTTCTTCTTGCGGCAAATAGTAGCGCCAAATTTTCTGCTGAATCCGTGCTCGCAGCTCACAGTTGGCCATTTCTAGGGAAAGCAACTCATCAAAATGAAACCTTTCAAAAACGTCACAGACCATTGCTAATTCCAGCTTCTTTCGGTGAATTGCCAGTAACGGGCCACGAAATTGCTGCCGCATCAACACCAAGTTATCAATATGCTGATTCAGTGCGAAAAAATGGTCGAGGTCAAAGATTATTAAAGTTTGCGGATCACGGTTTAATAAGAAGTCTGGTAAATAAGTGGGGCTGCTAATGACTTGCCAATCGGTCATAATCTGCTTCAGTCGATTTAAGAGATTAGCGTTATCACTAATCAGTAAAATGCTTCTTTCCATGAGGCTTCCTCTTTTCATTTCGGTTGTTACCATAGTTATCCCACGTTTCTGCAACTAACAAAACCCGTTTTACATAAACTTTACATGACCTATACATTAACTTTACGCAGACCTTTTATACTGACCTTGTGCTTAGGAATTAACCATTCCAGGACACAATACTTTTAAAGGGGAATATGCTCATGCATAAGAAAACATTGATTTCCACGTTAGTTGCTTTTAGTCTTGCCGGCCTACTATTAGGAGGTTGCAGCTCCAAGTCAAGTCAGAAGTCATCCTCTGACAACACGAAAGCTGCAAAGGTCACCAAGATTACAGCGGTCGGCTCAACCGCGCTTCAACCGTTAGTTGAACAAGCTGCACAAGACTATCAGGCTTCAAATAAGAACGTAAACCTCACCGTTCAAGGTGGCGGTTCAGGGACTGGATTGAGCCAAGTTCAACAAGGTGCGGTTCAAATCGGGAACTCTGATATTTTTGCAGAACAATCATCAGGAATCAAAGCGAATAAGCTTGTGGACCACAAGGTAGCCGTGGTGGGTATGGCACCTGTTGTTAATCCCCAAACCGGTGTAACCAACGTATCCATGGCACAATTACGAGACATCTTTACTGGCAAGATCACTAACTGGAAGCAAGTTGGCGGTAAAGACCAAAAGATTTCAGTAATCAACCGTGCCCAAGGTTCTGGTACTCGAGCAACCTTTGAAAGTGCCGTACTTGAAGGCAAGAAGGCCGTTACTTCCCAAGAACAGGATTCTAACGGTACCGTTCAAAAACTGGTTTCATCAACTCCGGGTGCCATTAGCTACCTCGCTTTCTCTTACGTTAACGACAAAGTTAAAGCCCTCTCCATTGATAACGTCAAACCAACTGATAAAAACGTCACTACTAACAAGTGGACCATCTGGTCATACGAGCATATGTATACTAAGGGCCAACCAGCCAAGGCAACTGAAGGTTTCTTAAAGTACATGAGTTCTGACAAGGTCCAAGGCAGCCTCGTTAACAAACTTGGTTACATCAGCATTCATGATATGAAAGTAACCAAGAACGCCAAAAACGTTGTTACCAAATAATTAAAATTTAAACCTAACCATTAGCGGAAAATCAAGCAATCATCGTGAGTCTTGATTTTCCGCTTATCTATGGCGTACCAGCACGAATTTCATCGTTCCTGCTGGCTTTGAAACAAGTGCATTGTGATATAGGAGGACTCGTTATGGATGAGATTCAAAAGAAGTTAACCGCGCCTTCCAAAGCGTCGCGAGAAGACGTTACCGGTCGAATCATCAGCTACACTTGCATTGCAGCAATCATCACCCTTGTTATCAGTATTCTGTACTTCATCACTTCCCGTGGAATTGCCACCTTTACAACCAACCACGTTAACCTCTGGCAGTTCTTATCTGGCAAAGAATGGAACCCAGGGTCGCTGAATGCTAAAGGGCAGCCGCAAGTTGGTGCGCTGCCGATGATTGTCACATCTTTTAGTGTCACAATTCTGGCAGCTCTGGTAGCCACCCCATTTGCCATTGCGGTGGCGCTCTTCATGACTGACATTGCGCCTAAAAGCGGCGCCAAATTTCTCCAGCCGGTGATTGAATTACTAGTCGGAATACCATCCGTTGTTTATGGTTTTATTGGTTTAACCGTGGTCGTTCCCTTTATTCGCCATCTCTTTGGGGGTACAGGATCGGGTATCCTAGCTGGAACGATTGTACTATTCGTCATGGTACTGCCGACGATCACCTCATTAGCTGTTGACGCCTTACGTGCGGTTCCCGCGTACTTTCGCTCTGCTTCCCTGGCATTAGGTGCCACTCGGTTTCAGACAATCTACAAAGTCCTTCTACGCGCTGCCATGCCACGTTTGCTGACTGCCGTTATTTTCGGTATGGCCCGAGCGTTTGGTGAAGCATTGGCCGTTCAAATGGTCATTGGTAACGCAGTGCTGATGCCGCATAATCTGGTAACGCCAACGTCAACCTTGACCAGTCAGTTGACCACTAATATCGGTAATACCATTATGGGCACCTTACCTAATAACGCACTGTGGTCACTAGCGCTTATCTTGTTGTTAATGTCCTTAGTATTTAACCTACTGATTCGCTACATCGGAAAGCGAGGCGAAATTAAGTCATGACACCTAATCAAACTGATCGAATCGCTACCCAGATCATTAATTGTCTGGTTCTCATTGTTGTTCTGATTTTATTTTTCTTGCTCGGCGACATTATTTTGAGCGGTTTTCCCCACATTAGCTGGCACTTTTTAACTTCACCATCCAGCTCATTTAGTGCCGGTGGCGGGATTCGTGATCAACTGTTTAACTCTCTGTATCTGTTGGTCTTAACGCTGATTATTTCGTTTCCATTAGCCTTGGGATCAGCTATCTACTTATCCGAGTATGCCGGCAATAATTGGCGGACCGGCTTGATTCGAACTGCTATCGAAGTCCTCAGCTCACTGCCTTCAGTAGTTGTTGGCTTGTTTGGCTATCTTCTGTTTGTCATTGAGTTTCACATGGGCTTCTCCATTCTTTCCGGTGCTATTGCGCTAACTTTCTTTAACTTACCACTGTTAGTGCGTAGTATTGAAGGCTCGCTTCACGCGGTTCCTGACAGTCAGCGAGAGGCCGGAATTGCCCTGGGACTTTCCAACTGGCGAACGATTCGGGGCATCATATTACCAGCCGCTTTGCCTGGTATCCTAACCGGGATCATTCTTAGTGCCGGACGGGTCTTCGGTGAAGCTGCCGCTTTGATTTACACGGCGGGGCAAAGCGCGCCAGTCCTGAACTACTCAAACTGGAACCCAACCGATAGCAGCAGTTTTCTTAACCCCATGCGACCGGCTGAAACGTTGGCCGTGCACATTTGGAAAGTTAATACTGAAGGTGTTACTCCTGATGCCGTCAGCATTTCAGCTGGTGCATCCGCTGTACTGATCATTGTTATTCTGATTTTCAACTTTGGTGCCCGTGCTATTGGTAATCACATGTTCAAAAAGATGACTGGAGGAAAGTGACGCACTCATGGAAACTTATGATTTAAGCCAAACTCACATTATCACACCGCCCGAAGAGATTGCGTTATCGACTAACCAACTGCAAGTTTATTACGGCAATAGTTCTCACGCTTCCATGACGGACGCCAGTCTGAGTTTCCCGCGGTTTCAAATTACCGCGCTAATTGGCGCTTCCGGTTCGGGTAAATCAACGTATTTACGTTCGCTTAACCGAATGAATGACCGGATTGCCCGGGTTCAAGGTGAAATTATCTACCGTGATACCAATATTAATAGTCCTAAAGTCAACGTTTATGAAGTTCGTAAACACATTGGGATGGTTTTTCAGAAACCGAACCCGTTTGCGAAATCAATCGCAGAAAATATCACTTTTGCGCTTAAGGCTGCCGGTATTACTAATCGGCAGGAACTAAAACAACGCGTGGAGAGTAGTTTGAAAGAAGCTGCTCTATGGGATGAAGTTAAAGATGACCTCAATAAAAGTGCTCTCGCCCTATCCGGTGGTCAGCAGCAGCGATTATGTATCGCCCGAGCGATTGCAATGAAACCGGATATTCTGCTGCTGGATGAGCCAGCTAGCGCGCTTGACCCAATTTCAACTACTAAGCTAGAAGTCACTCTCAAAGAATTGACTAAAAAATACACGATTATTATCGTGACACATAACATGCAGCAGGCTTCCCGAATTAGTGCTTATACCGCATTTTTCCATCTGGGACATGTGATTGAATATGACCAGACTGAGAAGATTTTCCAAACTCCAGAAATTCGAGCCACCCACGACTACGTCACTGGTAACTTTGGTTAAGAAAGGAGCAATCGTCATGCCTACAATTCTCAAAACAAAAGATGTTCACCTGACTTATGGTAAAAAAGAAGCATTGCACGGCATCAATTTAGATTTTGATGACAACAGCATCACCGCTTTAATTGGACCTTCCGGTTGTGGTAAATCAACCTTTCTTCGTTGTTTAAACCGGATGAACGATTTAATCCCCAACACTGAAGTAACTGGCAGCTTCCAGTTCCACAATCAGGATATATACGCGCCAACGACAAATTTAGTGACGCTGCGCAAGCAAATCGGGATGGTTTTTCAACAGCCCAATCCCTTTCCCTTCTCCGTATATGAAAACGTAACCTATGGCCTAAGATTAGCTGGTCATACTGACCGTAAATTCTTGGATGAACAAGTTGAACGTTCTCTCAAACAAGCAGCAGTCTGGGATGAAGTTAAAGATGATCTCAACAAAAATGCCATGTCCTTTTCTGGCGGGCAGCAGCAACGAATTTGTATTGCCCGTCTGCTGGCAGTTCAACCTGACATCATTCTGTTAGATGAACCAACTAGTGCCCTCGACCCTATTTCCAGTGCCC
Organism: Secundilactobacillus yichangensis; assembly: GCF_016861565.1. Lineage (GTDB taxonomy): Bacteria > Bacillota > Bacilli > Lactobacillales > Lactobacillaceae > Secundilactobacillus > Secundilactobacillus yichangensis. The sequence goes on along the minus strand of NZ_BOLK01000024.1, from coordinate 3,715 downwards.
AAATTGAAACCACTCTGATGGCACTCAAAAAAGAGTACTGCATTATTATCGTGACCCATAATCTACAGCAAGCTTCACGAATCGCGGACCGCACAGCTTTCATGTTAAATGGCAACCTTATTGAATACGACCTTACTAGTAAGATGTTCACCAAGCCCGCTAAGCAGGATACCAGTGACTATCTCAACGGTAAATTTGGTTAGGAGTGGAAAATAAATGAATAATATTTTTACAACCGAACTTAAAAAATTGTACTCAGTCTTTAATCAAATGGGTGACGCGGTCAGTGAACAGATCGAACAGGCCACTGAATCTTACATCAACCATGATAAGGTAGCTGCTCAGGCGCTGGTTCAGCAAGATAATTCAATCAACCGCAACGAAGTTGATTTGGAACAGCAGGCGCTCACTTTAATGACACTGCAGCAGCCTGTTGCAGATGATTTTCGTAACGTCATTACGATTTTAAAAGCCAGTTCGGACTTGGAACGAATTGGTGACCACGCTACCGGTATCGCCTTGGAAACCATTAGAGTCAAAGGCTCACAACGGGATAAGGAGCTGGAGAAACAAATTGCTGGCTTAACTCAAATGATTCGAGTCATGCTAAAAGAAGCACTGACCGCTTTTCAAAGCATCGATATGAAACAAGCACAGGCAGTTGCCAACCAGGATCAAGACGTTGATACGAAATTTGACGAGATTCGCCGTGGCATCACCCAATCGATCCAAGATGACCCTGCCGTGGCCGAAGCTGGTGCCAGTTATCTAATGGTGACTAAACTGCTGGAACGGATCGGTGATCGCATCGTTAATTTAGCTGAAGAAATGGTTTATAACCAAACGGGTGAGATCGTAGAATTAAATCAAGGCCGTTTACATCCAAATGACTGAAACCAAAAATAAAGTGTGGATCGGTTAATTTATTTTTTAACGTATAAACTGTGTTAGAGTAACGATTCAGCCGTAATTATTTCCGTAATTACTAGACAATTTCAAATAATCGGGGTGAAGTCCTTGCTATTACTACCAATAGCTGGTAAGCTTACAACTAATGTATTTAATACTTCGAAATTTTGGTACGGCGTTCGTAAGAATGACTTCCCCGATTTCTAAAGTTTCAGATACACAATATATTGCGCTATGCGCTCGGAGGTTTCACTCTTATGGAACAAGGTACTGTAAAATGGTTTAACGGCGACAAAGGTTTTGGCTTTATTACTTTGGAAAACGGCTCAGACGTTTTCGTTCACTTCTCAGCTATCAATGCTGATGGTTACAAGACTCTTGAAGAAGGTCAACATGTAACCTTAGACGTAGAACAAGGCGACCGCGGCCCACAAGCAGCCAACGTTACTGTTGCTTAATTCGTTTAAATCATACGAAAGAACTCACCGATTCGTCGGTGGGTTCTTTTTTTTGCACTGAAATACTCTCCCTAGCTTAAACGCGTCAAACAACTCAGATTACGGCCACATAGATAAACAAGCAGGCACCTCCTCAAAAAACGAAGAAGCACCTGCTTATTTTTGTCTATATTCTGGAATCTACCCGAGTTGTTTGACACTCTTACTGAATAACATTCCTATCAAACGGATCATCGCTAATACCCTTTTCAAGAATATCACGAGACCATTGCTTTGCTGAGAACAACGAGTGGTCACGGTAATTACCGCAGCTGGTGATATCCGTGCCGGGAACGTCTTCCCACTTGATATCATTAGCAATCTGTTCCAGTGAACTCTTTAAGGCCTTGGCAACTTCAGTAGTTGTTGGTTCGCCCCACATAATGAGATGGAAACCTGTCCGGCAGCCAAATGGTGAGCAGTCAATCACACCGTCCATCCGGTCACGCAATAAACCGGCTAGTAAGTGTTCGATAGTGTGCAATCCAGCAGTTGGAATTGCGTTTTCATTTGGTTGAACTAACCGCAGATCAAAGTTAGAAATTGCATCGCCCTTTGGTCCCTTTTCCACGGTAATCAAACGCACATATGGTGCTTTAACCTTAGTATGATCTAGTTGAAAGCTTTCTACTTTTGCCATAAGAATCCTCCTTGAAATTTATATCTGTGCACTCTTCATTATACCGCTGATTAGACACGACTGTCATTCATACAAATCTGGCCGTCGATCAGCAAAAACTGGCATAAAACCACGAACTTTGTCGGTAGCATTGGTATCAATCGTTACCGTTTTAAGTTCTTCTTCATGCCCTAAGTATGACACCGTATTTCCCAACGGATCAATGACAATCGAATTACCGCCGAAGCGATTATCCGGATCAGCACCGACCCGGTTAACTCCCACCACAAAGCTTTGATTTTCAATAGCACGAGCAGCCAGCAGCTTTCGCCACTGCGGCATCCGTGATGTTGGCCATTCGGCAGGTACAAAAATAATCCGGCTATCAGCTAACGACAGTGTCCGCAGCCATTCAGGGAAGCGAATGTCATAACAAATGACACTGGTAGCTGGCGTTCCCTTTACTTCAAACTGGTCTTTATGGTCACCAGCCGTCAAAAACTCATCTTCGTGCATCAGTCCAAATAAGTGTACTTTATCGTAAGTAGCCAACAACTTACCGTTCTCATTAATAATGTACGTTGTGTTATAAAATTTATTATCACGCTTAGTGGCAACTGAACCACCATGAATCATAATATGGTACTTTTTAGCTAAGGCCTGGCAAACATGAAGTGTCTGAATGCCATTCACATCAGCGATATCTTTGAAGCGCCTCAAATCATAGCCCGTATTCCACATTTCTGGGAAAACCACGATATCCGCACGTTCAAGTGCTGCTTGGGAGACAAACGATTCAATTCGAGAGAAATTCGCCGCTGGTTCCCCAAAGCTAATGTCCATTTGCGCGAGTGAAATTGTTATTTTCATTCTTCCACCTGCTACTGATAACTTGTAAAAAGTTATAGATCATTCTTGCTTCTGCCTATCCTGCCTCGCATGAAACTCGCTAATACAGTTGATATGATAGTCCACAAGCGTTAATTCCCGGCTAGCCACCGGTACATACTTTGAAACCTATGTTAGTAGGCTAGTTCAAAGTTTTCAGTATCCCTGATATTCAGAGCCGCATTAATATCACGATCTTCGGTATAGTCACAGTTTGGACATTCATACACTCGATTTTGCAGTTTTAAATCAACTTTTTTATGACCACACTGGTGACACACTTTAGAAGTTGGTTCAAAACGATTAGTCAAGTGTACCGGAATACCTAACTGCTGGCATTTAGTGATTAATTTGATTCTAAAGTTATAGAACCCCTGATAACTAATAGCTTTAGCTAAATGCCGATTTTTCATCATACCCTTAACATTCAAATCCTCTAAGGCTACCCACCGTGGTTTGGTTCTCACCACAGTGGCAATAATCTTATTATGATAGTTGGACTGAATGTTGGTTAATCGTTGATACAAGCGTTGCACTTTCCGCTGAGTTTTAGCTAGATTTAAATCAGTAGCAGATTTCCCTTCTTTCTGTCTTCTAGCTTTCAGTGCTTGATACTGACGGGACATTTTTCGTTGCAGTCGTCTAAGGCGTTTCCTAATGCTCCTTACCCGACTGCTTTTATTTTGATTATGATACAAAGTGCCATCATTTAGAATGGCAAATTCTTTTAAACCAAGGTCAATACCAATGGCCTCACCGGTCAGTTCTAACTTTGGTAATTCGGCCTGTTCTATTAAACAGG
>NZ_BOLK01000023.1 GCF_016861565.1 Secundilactobacillus yichangensis | reverse complement strand
CCAGGATCAAACTCTCAATTTATGATTGTTTGTGACTCATTAATATTACTAGCGAAATTGACTTCGCAAATTACATTTGATATCAGCCGAAACTGATATACCCTGCACATTTGTGAAACAAAACTTTGTTCAGTTTTCAAAGGTCTACCAAGCAGATTCTTTTTCGAATCAGCCTTTATATTGTATCTTATTACCTCAAGAAAGTCAACTAAAACTTTCTATATCAACATTCCTTGTCGAAATGTCTCTCGCTGAGGCAACTTATTAAGAATACCATCATCGTTGAAGAATGTCAACACGTAACTTTTAAAATTCTGAATCGGTACATGTGTTAATAATCTCTTGCGACAACAGATAACATCATACCAAGTATTCCCGGCTTGGTCAAATACTTTTTCAAAATAAATGTGAAAAATTACTGCTAATCTTTTCTCACATCAAATTTCACTCCTCAAAAATGTAAAAACACTTCATATTATTGAACAATAAAAGAACCGCCTCGTTTAAAGCGAAACGGTTCCTAAAAAGTTGCTAGTTATTTAACTCTTGCTAAGAAGTAACGCTTCTTGCCGCGGCGCACAATCACAAATTTACCATCGAAGTGAGCACTTGGATCAATTTCGGCGTTAACATCCGTTACCTTGTCGCCATTAATCCGAATCGCACCGTTATTAACGTCTTCACGTGCTTGTCGGCGCGAAGGTTCAATGGAAGTGACGTCTACCAACCATTCAACGATGTTACGTTTCTCATCGGTCACGTCAACTGAAGGCATGTTCTTAAAGCCCTGTTCGATTTCATTAACCGATAGATCAGCAACGTCCCCTGAGAAGAGTGCTTTAGAAATATTCTCCGCTTCAGTCACCGCGTCCTTACCATGAACGAATTCTGTGACTTCTTCAGCTAAACGTCGCTGTGCCTCACGCTTTTCTGGTTGCGTCTCAACTTTCTTGGCTAAGTCAGAGATCTCATCTTGATTAAGGAAGGTAAAGTACTTCAAATATTTAACAACATCCCGATCATCTTGATTCAACCAGAATTGGTAGAATTCATACGGCGTCGTCTTTTCCGGATCAAGCCAAACAGCACCCCCGGCAGTTTTACCAAATTTAGTCCCATCTGCCTTGAGCATTAACGGAATCGTCAAGCCATATACTTTTGCATCCGCCCCTTCGATTTTGTGAATCAAATCAATGCCGGCTGTGATGTTGCCCCATTGATCCGCACCCCCAACCTGAAGCTGGACGTCTTCGGCTTGGTATAGATGGAGGAAGTCAACTGATTGGAGAATCTGGTAAGTAAATTCAGTAAATGAGATCCCCACTTCCAGCCGTGAAGCGACAACTTCCTTGGCCAGCATGTTATTAACGTTAAACAGCTTACCGTAATCCCGCAGGAAATCTAACAATGACACTTTTGACAGCCAGTCGTAATTGTTCACGATCTTAAAGCTGCCATCCTGGCCAAATAGATGTTCCATCTGAGCAGTAATAGCTGCCTCATTATGGTGAACTTGCTCCATTGACTGCAAAACCCGTTCTGATTTCTTACCACTTGGATCACCGATTGAACCAGTACCGCCACCAATCACAATGTAAGGCCGGTGTCCTGCCAACTGGAATCGTTTTAAAATCATGAAGGGAATTAAATGCCCGATATGCATTGAATCACCAGTAGGATCAATCCCTACATATAAACCAACCGATTTATTTTTAACCAGATCAGTCAGCCCCTCTTCATCCGTCTGCTGGTTAATCGCGCCACGCCATTTAAGCTCATCTAAAATCGTCACAGTGAAACCTCCTTAAGATATTAAAAAAGTCCCCACTAGTCATAGACTAATAGGGACGAAATAAATTCCGCGTTACCACCCAAGTTACGTTGTAATATGACAACGTCGCTCGACATGGATATCGGCATGACCCGCCAGCGATTAACTGGTTCGCTCCACACTGTAATTCGGTTAACTGGGACGCTTGACTTGCAGCAGCCGTCAAGTTTCTAAATCGTTGCCCAATTGCCTACTTTAATGTTTCTTAGCTGTCATTAATACTACAAATACAAACACTAAAAGTCAAGCTGCAGTCTGGCTGTCATTTAACCTATAATAGAAGAAATAAAGGAGGCGGTCGTGCTGACTATTATTCTAATCATTATCACCCTACTGAATTTAGGTGCAGTTGAGCCACTGGTAAAGCACCAGTCGAATCAGCGATTGGTCTGGGGGCCACTGCTTAGTATACTGGTCGTTACTGATCTATTAATTGCGCTGCCAGTACTCATCTGGCCGGGTCACTTGCTGGCAACGGCAGCTAGTGTTGGTTTTGCCACTTGGTACCTAACGGCCACCGGCTACCTTTGGCTAACCTGCTGGTATCAGTGCCATACTAATAAGGCAGTACTTGCCGACTACCTTATCGTATTAGGTGCAAAGGTCAATACTGACGGCCCTTCCAGGACGCTGACAAGACGCCTACAGACTGCGATTGATTTTTGCTCATCGCAGCCTAACTCACCCAAGCTCATACTCACCGGTGGCCAGGGCAGTGATGAGCCGCAGAGTGAGGCCTCATCCATGGCCGATTATTTGATCCGCCACCAGATTAATCCGCAGCGGCTGCTGCTAGAGCAAGCTGCCACTTCAACTAAAACTAACTTCAAATTCTCAAAACAGCTCATCCGTCAAGATTGGGTGCAGGCACGACAGCCAAAAATCCTAGTCGTTACCAGTGACTATCACCTAGTTCGCAGCAAGCTACTAGCATGGCAGCAGCACTTGCCGGTTGGCCTCTTAGGTTCCTGGACCACTACTGAAGCCTTGATTCCCGCGATGGTAAGAGAAGTTGCGGCCCTGCTGCTGCAGTTGAAATGGCCGCTTCTGATTATCTGGCTCGTAATAACATCCTTAATTCAACTATTCATCAACTAGACGAGTTAGTGTATTTTCACACATGAAAATAAAACTGAAATTTTTTTACATTTTCTCTTGCGAAAGCCAAGAGAATCTTATATACTAATTCTGTTGTAAAATACCAGGCCAAATGAAGCGAGGAGTTTTTCTAATGAAACTAGGTTTAATTGGATTAGGAAAGATGGGTATTAACTTAGCCCAAAACATGATTCGTAATAACAATGAAGTTGTCGGTTTTGATTTAAACACTGACTTAGTTGAAGAAGCAGCTACTTACGGTGCTACTAAAGCAACTACTCTTAAAGAAATGATTGATCAATTACCATCACCAAAGATTGTTTGGATCATGGTACCAGCTGGCAAACCAACTGATGCTACTGTGGATGATTTAGTTAATGCTTTAAGCATGGGCGACATCGTTATTGATGGCGGTAACACTTTCTGGAAAGACTCACTTCGTCACAACCGTCTCTTAGGCGAAAAGGGTATTCACTACTTTGACTGCGGTTCTTCAGGCGGCTGGAGAGGTGCTCTTAACGGCGGTAACTTCATGATTGGTGGCGACGAACCAGAAGTCTTCGAAACCATTCGTCCTTTATTTGAAGGTATCTCACAAAAAGACGGCTACCTTTACACTGGTAAAGCCGGTTCAGGTCACTACTTGAAGATGGTCCACAACGGTATCGAATACGGTATGATGGAAGCCATCGGTGAAGGTTTCGAAGTCCTTCAAGCTTCTGACTTCGACTACGACAACCGCGCTGTTGCCAAGGTTTGGAACAACGGTTCCGTTGTTCGTAGCTGGTTAATGGAATTGGCTGAAGCAGCCTTTGAAAAGGATCCTAACTTGGATGCCATCAAAGGTCGCATGCACTCTAACGGTGAAGGTCAATGGACTGTTGAAGACGCTATGGATCACGCCGTACCAACCCCAGTTATTTCAGCCGCTGTTATGACTCGGTTCCGTTCAATGCAAGATGACACCTTTAACGGTAAAGTTGTTTCTGCTTTACGTAACGGTTTCGGTGGTCACGCAATGGATAAGAACTAATTTTAAATTAACGACTCGAAAAGGTCACGCCCTGGCGTGGCCTTTTTTAATTTCGCAACATGAGAATGAGTATGCGATAATGAGTTATCACAACAAACTGGAGAGAGCTTACTTTGAAACGTAAAATCAATCAACTGCCAGTATGGATTACTTACACACTGGCTTTTATCATTATCACATCAATAACATTCGGAGCCCTGCACGCCACCGGTCATTCCAATATCTGGAATTTGGACGGTATCGCCCAGCACTATCCAATCTTAAAAGAATTCTATCGCATCTTACACGGTACTGCCCACCAGTCACTATTCAGCTGGTCTTGGAACTTAGGCTTAGGTGCCGATCAAATGACCACCTTTGCTTACTACTTAGTGGGTGACCCGTTCAGCTACTTAATTGCCTTCTTCCCAGCACATCAACTTGAACTGGGCTACCTGATTTTAACGATTCTTCGGCTGTACGTAGTGGGATTATCCTTCATCGTGCTGGCTAAACACTTTCATTTTAAACCAGCCGGCCAAATCTTCGGCGCGCTGATCTACACGTTTAACGGTTTCGCCTTTTATGTCAGTTACCACCACCCGTTCTTCTTACTGCCGATGATCTTTTTCCCACTGCTCTGTTTGAGCATTGATTTAGTTTTGAAGGGCAAAACCTGGTGGTGGCTAACGATTGTTACAGCTGCTATCCTGATTTGCAACGTCTACTTCGCCTACTTAATGGCCTTTGGCGCCGTCATCTTCGTGGTTATTCGTTACCTGGATTTAAACCGAAAAGGGGCCTTCCTGCCGAAAATATGGCAGTTGCTGCTGAAAATCATGGTCGCCATGGTGATTGCAATCCTGATATCCGCCGTTATTTTGCTGCCGAACGTGATGGCTATGATGAACAGTTCACGCATGGGCGGATCAATTTTTGCCAATAATCTGAACTGGTATCCTGAGGTCTATTACCGAACTCTACCTGATAATATTCTCACGTCCAACGGCAATATTTACTACTGGGCCTTGATTGCTACCAGCGGCCTATCACTGATTGCCATGGTCTGGACACTACGGCGTTTCAAACAATATTTAGCGCTTAATGTCACCTTGATTTTAATTGGGTTGGGACTTCTATTTCCTGCTGTGGCAGCCACTTTAAACGTCATGAGCACTCCTTCGAACCGTTGGCTAATGATGGCTCAACTGGCATTTGCACTAATTGCCGCTACGCTAGTCGATCATCTCACCGAATACACAATCCGCGATTTTATTTGGTTAACTGGTGTGATTGCAGTGCTAATGATTGCTATCTGGGTTGCTAACGGCTACCTCTTTAAATTCCGTCAAATTCAGCTGCTGACCTATCTGGTTTTCATGCTGTTTATTTGGCTGTTCAGCTTACTGCTACTAAAGCCTCAGTTGGTTAAACCCATTGAACTCGGTTTGTTAGGCCTAGTGACACTGAATGCCATTACGACCGGCTTAAGCTTTTACGATGAGAACTACAGCGGTGCCCCTCAAAATGAGCTGCCAAATAATACCGCCACTCAGTGGTCAAAATGGTACTTCGACGGTGCTGACCAGTATCTTCATCAACGGGATAAGAGCTTTTACCGCACCTCCACGACCAATAACTACTACACGATGGTCACGGTTGGTAACAATATTCCGATGCTGCTGAACACCCACACCATTAGTTCCTACTATTCGGTTCAAAATGGTGATGTTAACCACTTTAACCAGCAATTAGCAAACGTTCAAAACAGCATGAATAATCCGACTAGCAGTGTCGACACCCGCGGCTCGATACTTTCTTTGCTTAACGTGAAGTATCTATTTGCCCGCGAAGATGATATGTTGAATCAAAAAGCAATGCCATATGGTTTCCAGCAGTTGAAAACCAAACACGGTAAACCCGTCATCATTGACGACCATCCGATTTACTCCGTTGGTAACGGTACCGGAACAGCCATTTTAAAGAACCGTTATGCTTTGCCATTAGTCTACACGCAGAGCTCACAAATCACCCCTTCCGCCTTTAAGCAGCTCACTGCTCTGCAGCGGCAAGAAGCGTTACTGGAAGGTGCTAGTGTTCAAAAGCAAGTACCGGGAGTTGCCAAAGCACGGCTAAAAACAGCCACTAAACACGTGGGTTATAACGTCCAATTAACTAGCCTGCCAATCCTTAAAGTTCCCGATTTGATCAACTACCGCCTCCAGCACAATACCAAACATTCTCCATCGGCAGCCCTTGGCAAACAGCCACTGCCACCTAAGGAAGCGGCCAACTATGCTGCAGCTACTGGGCTGGAAAAACCATCCGCTGAAGTGGACAGGCTGTTAACTGAGAATCAGACACTCATTAATAATAATGCGGAAACCAACCGTAACGGCCTCCACGAGATGACCAGCGATATGCTGGGACAGCAGCAGACTTACACACTGAAGCTCAAGCATCCTAAGCAGGTCCAGGGCACTGAGCTTTACCTGGATTTTTCAGGTATTTCAACCCGTTTTCCAGACACCGCTAAACGCCTGAACTACTTTGCCACCCGCTCGAAATTTGCCGGAACGCCTTTGCCAAAGGGCCAGCAAACAAATAACTGGCGGACAATTATTAATACGCCGCTGTTCAATGCCTATTCCATGAACATCAAAACCAGTCGTTACAAAACCGTCTATAACCAGTTTGGAATCAATAACCTTTCCGACTATGAACCCAAGGACCACTTGCTAATTAACCTAGGCTATTCCACCAAACTGAGAAAAACCATCGACTTGTCATTTACGAACGCGGAAAAGATTCATTTTAAACATGTTAAAGTGATTGCCGTACCATATGCAGCAAAGTACCGTCAGCAAACTACCAAGCTGCAAAAGACCGGCCTCACTCACCAGCACGTAACTAATAATGAAGTCAGCGGCACTTCTACGGGCAGCGGTAAGCGAATCTTAACCACCAGCATTCCGTACAGTAAGGGCTGGCAGTTGAGCGTTGATGGTCAACCTAAGCAGACTCAGATCGTCAACTCCGGCTTCGTTGGTGCGACGCTTCCTCGAGGTACCCACCGAATCAAGCTGACCTACCGCACGCCAGGGTTACAAACTGGTTTCTGGCTATCAATTGTCGGTGTGCTGCTGGCAGCGTTATCCGGCATATGGCTGCTGATCAGTTACCGTTCTGCTAAACGATCAGATGATCCTAACAACTAGCTGGTTTTTGGAAAATGATGGTATAAATTGATATAATGAATGTGAATTAAACTCACTTTTCATCCTAGGAGGGCTTACTGTGAAAACATTTACTGCGTACTTCGTTCGGCACGGGCAAACAATGCTGAACCACTATAACAAAATTCAAGGCTGGATCGATTCCCCACTGACCGAAAAAGGGATCGCCGATGCCAAACGTGCCGGTCAGCAGTTGAAGAATATCGACTTTGCTGCAGCGTACAGCAGTGATTCAGGGCGGGCAATCGAAACAGCTTCCTACATTTTGAAAGCCAACAAGGAAAACATCAATATTATCAGTTACCAATACCCCGAGTTTCGTGAGCAATGCCACGGCTACTTCGAAGGTAACGACGCCAATCAAATGTGGCAGTTCGTTGGCGAACAAGTGCAGTTGACTTCCGAATCAGCCGTGTTAGGTAAATACGGTCTGGAAAAAGCTCGTGATTTGATTCATAAAGCCGACCTATACGGTGAAGCAGAAAGCAACGACATGTTTTGGAAACGGCTTGACCGTGGCTTTAATAAACTGCGAGATAATACTAACGATGGTGACCAAGTGCTAGTTGTCTCTCACGGGATGACCATCCGATCAATTATTGACCGCTACGCACCGGAACTGGATGTGGGCGTGCCAACCATTAACGGCAGTATCTCAAAACTCACCATTACCGATGACGATATCAAAGTTGATTTCTTCAATAAAACTGACTTTGTTGCAAAATAAAACAGTTAGCACCAAACAAAAAGAACCCGTCGATCAGTTACCGAAACTGATTGACGGGTTCTTTTTTTACACTTCTGCCACTTTTCGCTGCTGAACTGTTTCAGCCTGGGTTTTGACTTTGGTTTTAGCAACAATCACCCGGCCCATTAATTCGGCCACTTTAAACCGGTCGCAAGGCTGATGGTCCAGCACGGTCACCATCACGGTACGTTCATAAATATGTTCCACCCGGCCAACAAATGCACACGTCAGGTTGCCATTAGGTTCACACGTTACGATATCATTGATTTTAATCATGTTGATCATCCTTTCCATCGCTGGCATTGGACAATTGCCATTGCCTTAGCGTCGTTTGCTTCTACTACTAATTTATATTGGTTCTGTTCAACAACACGGCGGTCATGAAAGTGAAAATTCATCACCTCGACGACAAGCCGACTTCCGAATACTTGGTATACCCGCGCAATAAATGGTCGGGTCATTTGTGCATGCTGACATCTAACTAGTCGACCTGCGACAATCTCTGGTGCTTCACTCATTTCCGCCGCCTCCTTTTTTCTTATGTGTATAAGTTATCAAACCAATAAGAAAGAGTTACGACTAAATTATGAACATTCCTTGAAACCGGTTTACAATTCAATGACATAAACTAAAAAATGTCTGATTTTCAGCTAACCAAACCAAAAATCAGACATTAATTTTATTATGTTTAATTTATACCAAAGATTACTTTTTTCTTACAGATTGATCAAAGTGTTTCAAGCGGTGCAGTGCGTCTTTCAAAACCGATCGATCCACCGCGAAGTTTAGCCGCATAAAACCACTGCCCGTCTTGCCGTATTCAATACCCGGGTTTAAACAGATATGACCAAGGTTGCGTAGCTTCTCATCCAATTCATTATCCGTAAGGCCGTAAGCCATAAAGTCCAGCCACATGAGATAAGTCCCCTCAGGATACATTGGCCGAATCATTGGTACTTCCTCACGCAGATACTCATAAGCCAAATTACGGTTTTCTTCTAGATAAGCGTTCACTTCTTTTAACCATTCCGCACCCTTCTCGTAAGCGGTTCGGGTGGCAACTAATCCTAACGTATTGACCTCTTCAATTGCTTCCGCAGCTGCTGCCTGCTTAAGTGTTGCCAATAATTGGGGATCTTTCACCGCCAAGAAAGCACATTTAAGTCCAGCTAAATTAAACGCCTTAGTGGCCGATTTCAGCAGCACGGTTTGACTAGAGACACCTTCACCCATCATATCAGACATCATTGAAACGGGTAAATTATCGGAAAAGGTGACGTCATCATGAATCTCATCGGCCAGCACCAAAACGTCATGTTCACTAGCAAGGTCTTGAATCCGTTGCAGCTCTGTCGTAGTCCAAACACACCCGCCCGGATTATGTGGGTTGCAGACGATAATTGCTTTAACTTGGCTATTCGCCATAACTTGATCCAAACGTTTGAAGTCAATGACGTACTGTCCTTCTCGCTGTACCAGTGGGAACTCAACAAACTGACGGTGATTATCAACGACCAACTGTTTATATGGCGGATAATAAGGCGACATCACAATAATACCATCATCCACCTGGGTCAAATGGCGAATCACAAATGACAGTCCAACAGCAATACTTGGCAGGATAATCAACTGGTCGCGTTTGAGACTGACATCATGGTGCTGTTTTTGCCAGTGAATGATAGCATCATAAAAACCCGTACTAGGCATCGTGTACCCTAGAACCTTTTTATCCAAAACGCGCTGAATTGCCTCTCGAATAAACTGCGGTGTTGCGATATCCATATCAGCAACGGTCATTGGTAAAAGCTGATCATCATCTTTTGTGACGGCCCATTTAACATTATTACCATGCCGCCGATTCACGTTAGTATCAATCATGTCGGTTCCTCTTCTCTAATGAGTATTGGTTAAAGACCAGTTTGAACTAATCACGGCATCGTTTCAAGTTTAGGGATTACCTCTTGAGACAACCAAGCCAATAACTGGCTTAACTGCATCCCAAACCGCCGCTGATAGCCAGTAACTGAAGTCTGATCTAACGAGATGGCATCGCCTTTCACCGCAATCTTAACTGCCGTTTCAAGGCTAACACCCCGCATGAGTGCCGCGCTTAGCAAAGCTGAAAACACATCGCCGCTGCCATAAAAATGCCCCGCCCGTAATTTCGTCGAAACTGTCCGCTGTTTACTGCCATCCCGATACGCGGTTAAAATTGCGTTATCACTGGGAATTCCCGTAATCACAATTTGCGTATTGGCCCCGCTAATTGCGGTTAAGGCAGCAAACATTGCTGCCACATCAGACTGACTGGGCTGATTGTCATTCAACGGCAGCTCCGCTAATAAATGTGCCTCGGTCCAATTTGGCGTGATCACATCCGCAATAGCCACTAGTGTCCGCATAGCGGCCACATAGTCGGCAGAGAGTCCTGGATAAAGCGCCCCGCCGTCACCCATTACGGGATCGACAATCAACGGGTGCAATTGCTGAGCCTTCACCGACTGCGTTAATTGGTTAACAAGGTCAACTTGGCCTACGTACCCAATCAAGCCACCCGAAAGCTGAATTTGTTCGTTTTGCCAGTGCGCCATCGTCTCCTTCACCCATACTGGCGAATACTGCTTAGCAGGCGTACCAAAGCATTCCGTTTGAGTAGAAAGTACCTGTGTTGGTAAAATTGCCGCGGGCACACCAAAAGCCGCTAAAACTGGAACCGCAACACCCAGGGACATGGTACCAATAGCGGAAAGGTCTTCGGCGACCAAAAACGGCTGGTTATTTAAAGCTTGTACTGGTCTCATCTAACCGATTAACCTAGGTAACCGGCTTTCCAGTGGAACAGAAACAACGTAAGCCACGACTCCGCCAACGATTCCCTGAATAAAGTTGGTTGGAATACCGATCAGACCGACTTTAAAACCATAAAGTAAACTATCAGTTGCCCAGTAGCCTGCTACCATGACAAAAACACCCACGGTCATTGCAATAATCTTCATTGCCTTATTCTTTTTACTGCCGATCCAACCAGCAACAAAGCCTTCTAAACCATGGACAATAAACGAAAAGATCATGTATTGCGTATACCCTGAGATCAGGTCAAGAAGCAGACCGCTAAATGCCCCAACTACAGCACCCTGTGTCCGGCCCAGTAGAATTGCTGCAATAAAGATCCCAGCATCACAAAGGTTAACGTTACCGTGAGTCATTGGCACAGGAATTAAAAAGAACCTTGAAATAACCACGGTCACCGCGATCAGCATTGCTAAATAAACCACTTCTCGGGTTGAAATATGGCGTTTATTTTCCATTCTGCTTCGCTCTCTTTTCTTAACAAATTTTAATCTACCTATCACATTACAACACGCATGTCCTTAAAACACAAGGTCATGCTTTAGGTTACCCAATAAGTATATCAAGGAAAAGCGAACGTTTGTACTATTTTCCAATCTGATGGCAAACAATTCATCAAAAATTTCGCTGGAAATACAAAAAAGCCGTAACGCCACCATCTCTGTAGTGGTCGTTACGACTTTGGATCAGTACTGATTATTGTTCGTCTGCAGTACCTTTTTTCACTTTTTCGTCTTGCTCTTTTTCTAATTTAGTTTCAAGTTCATCAACGATTTCCTTGTGCTTGTCTTCAGTCAACTTAACTTTTACGTAATAGACAAGAGCGGCAACCGCAATCAAAGCCATTGGGCCGAAGAACATGTAAGACTTGAAGCCCATTAGTTGTGCGTGGCTAATACTGCTTGGAGAAGCGTTACCAGTCATACCTGAGTGAACAGCGGCAATACCAACAACTCCGTTAGCAACCGCACCAGCCAACTTATCGATCAATGGCCGAATGGAAAGCGTAACGGATTCGTTCCGAGTACCATTCTTCCATTGCCCATATTCAACACAATCTGTGATGGTCATCAATGCAGCCAAGAAGATCATTGGGTATGGGAAGAAGAAGATGGCAACTGAAACTAATACGGCAGTTAAGCTGTGTCCCGCGAATAAGAACAAAACGTAACCGATTAACATCATGCAAATACCACCAACATAAATGGCTTTCCGGTGAACCTTTTCAACAATCACTGGGAAGAGTGAAACGGAAATAACACCTAAGGCAGCCATGATCCAGCCAGCAAAAGTGAACTTGTTTGACTGACCCAAGACGTAGGTGAAGTAGTAAGCCAATAGTGAGTTAGTAACAACATAACCTAAAGCAAATAGGAAGTATGAAGCTGCCAACCACATTAATTGGTCGTTCTTACCTAAAGCTTTGAAAATACCAATCACACCCGTACGCTCAGTGTTTTGACGAATTAAACTGGTATTTTCATGGGTTCCCAAAGCCGTGCATAAAGCACCGCCGAATGAGAAGATCGCAATGACAACGGCAAATCCAATCCAGCCGGCTTGCGTCTTCGTCTGGCCACTAGTTCCTGAAAACATGTGTGAGAAGAACACAATCAGTGGGAAAATCATGATTGGAACCGCTTGGGCACCAATCGTTGACCCTAAACGACCTGTCGTACCAAAGTTATTACGAACCTTTTCATCAACACTCAAAGCAGGGAGCATTGACCAAAGTGCAATATCTTTAAACGAATAGAAAACATCCATGATAACGTAACAGATACCAAACAAAACAACATAAAGCATTGGGTTGGAATTAGTTAAGCCACCAAAATCAGTAAAAATAAGAACTAAGAAAATAGCACTTACACCAGCACCAACCAGCAACCATGGCTTGAACTTACCATATTTGGTTTGGGTGTTATCGATAATACCACCAATGATTGGGTCAAACACGATTTCAACCAACCGAATGATCATCATCATCGTAGTGATAATCAAAATCATGTGTGACTTGACACCCTTTGCAGCACCATTAAACAATTCACTGGTAATAAACAACATTAAATACGTACTTAAGGTCGCGTAGAACGCATCATGACCAAAGGCCCCTAACGCGTATGACGTATACTCTTTAACATGACTTTCCGTTTTTTCTTTCATTATTATTCGCCACTTCCTGAACCTTCATAACGATGCTCAATAATCTTTGAAAGGATCTTGCTACGTTGTTCTGACTTCGCTACATCAAAACGGGTCTCTTCAAGATCATTAAAGTCTTGTGCCAACAACAATGCTTCCAGATAGAGCGTTAACTGACGTTTGATATAAACTTTATCTTCTTCGTCATCGCGCTTTGGATTACCGCCAAGAACTGCTTGAGCGAATGCTTCAGGATCCAGCGTAATCTTGTCACTGCTTTTGCTCTTACTAGCCATTACACATACCTCCTAGTTTTTGGCTGCTTGCTGAAAGACAAACGATATAATTAATAATCAGGATATATTTCAAACTCAATAGTCGTCATTTGTTCGGCAAATACAGACCAATTCATTTTTGCTACCCTTCCTCGATAGCCTAGGGACATTCTAGCACAACTTACCAAGTTTTGTAAACGCTTACTTAAATTTCAATAAACTTTTACCCAATTTTTAGTTAATTTATTGGTAAAGCTTTCTTAATACGGGTGTACCAACGTTTTCTATAGCGTAAATATTTTATTTGTCACTATGAAAGTTAGCTGCAGAAAACGTGAAAAAGTCAAAAAAACGTGGAACAAAAAGGCATTTGTCCCACGTTCAAACTTTAAAAGTAACGATAGCGATTAAATATTACCAGCCAATTTCAGCCGCGTTATCCGGTAACGAAAGCTTGCCAGCAGCTAATTCACTAAATGCCTGGTCAAGAATATCGAAGGCCGACTGCAGCTGTTCATCGGTAATCACCAACGGCGGCTGGAATCTCAAGACATTCGTCTTCAAGCTGATGATGATTGCCCCTAGCTCAAATACCCGGTAGATGATCTTAGTCGTAGCATCCGCATCCGGCTTACCGGTTTCAGGATCAATGATATCGATTCCGCCATCAAGTCCGTACATCCGCACGTCACCAATGAAATTAAACTTCTTTTTCTCATCCGCAAAGAAGGCAGCTGTCTTCTTGCCAAGTCGCGTACTGCGCTCCAGTAAATGCTCATCCTCAATTACATCAATGGTTGCCATGGCGGCAGCCGTTGTCACTGGATTACCGGCCGTGGTATAGACGTTGGCAGGCGACCCCAAAGAGTTCATGATTTCCTGACGGCCAATCACTGCACTTAACGGCAATCCAGACGCCAGTGACTTGCCAACAGACATCAGATCAGGTTCCAGATCAAAATGTTGAATCGACCACCATTTACCGGTTCTCCCCATACCTTGATTAACTTCATCTACCGCAAACAAAATACCGTTAGCTTTAGCAAAATCATATATTTTATGCATATAAGCATCCGGAGTTTTAACGATTCCGCCATCGCCTTGAATTGGTTCAATCAGAATAGCCGCCACTTCTTCAGCTGGCAAATAAGTCTCAAATGGCAGCTTAAACGCATCAAACATCCGATCGACAAAGGCTTCTTCTGATTCACCCTCTAGCCGTTTCCACGGATCTGGGAACGGCACCTTAACGATATCCGGTAACAGCGGCCCAATTTTACGGCTCATGTTCAAGCTGACTGACGATACACTGATTGACCCATACGTTGAACCATGGTAAGCACCGGTAAAACTCACAATGTAAGGGCGGCCAGTATATGCCCGAGCAAATTTAATGATCGCATCGTTTGCATCAGAACCCGAGTTGCCCCAGCCCAGTGCAGTTGGTCCGCTAATGGGGGCTAGAGCGGCCAATCGCGGTGCTAATTTTGCAGCCGCATCGTTCGCAAAATACGCTGGTGTGTACTGCAGTAATTTAGCCGCCTGATCCTGAACCGCTTTAACCACGTGAGGATGCGAATGGCCAGTGTTGGTTGCTGAAGCACTTGCTAACAGGTCAAGGTAGGTTTTTCCATCAGCATCGGTGATTGTGGCTCCCTTGCCCGATTCAATCACAATGTTAAAATACTTTACCCGCGCTGCCTTGGAAAAGGCTGGCGCTTCCTGCTTTAAAAGTCGTTCATTTTCACCCATAGTATTTCCTCCGTAAATCTTGACTTAAACGAAAACCCCAAAACACTGCGCTTTGGGGTCATCATTTAACTTATTTTTGTTTATTCGTATTTAATGAAGAATGTTTGGCACCGTAGAATAAATATACCAGCAGGCCAAAGATAAACCAGATCAACGCGTAAATCTTAGCGTCTTTATCAAGTCCCCAGAACACACCCAGTGCGCCTAAGAACGCGATGAATGGCAAGACTGGATAGAACGGCATCTTAAACGAAGGATCCGGAATGTCCTTACCTTCACGGGGCCGCAGTTTGTATATTCCTAACGACACGAACATAAAGGCAATCAAAGTCCCTGCGGAAATCAATTGTGACAGGAACGCAAATGGAAACAGTGAACCGATAATCACACCAACGATCGTAATCGTTGAAAGTGCGTGGTTCGGTAACTGTTTATCATTCAAAACACCTAGCCATTTTGGCAGTAAACCGTCACGGCCAAACGAGTAAACCAGCCGTGAGCCGGCCAGCATCATCCCGATTAAAGCGGTAAACATCCCAACGACCGCAATCGCCTGTACGACACTTGCAACCACGGTATGACCGCTATGACGAAGTGCCCAGCCAACGGGTTCAGCGTTGTTAGCATAGTCACTGTAGTGGAACATCCCAACTAAGACCAACGCAACGGCAACGAACAAAACAACCGCAATGACTAGTGACCCCATGATCCCACGTGGCATCGTTTTTTGCGGATTTTTCGCTTCAGCTGAATTGGCAGCAACTGAATCAAAACCAATGTAGGATAGGAAAATCATCGAAACACCAGCGTAAATTCCTTGCCAGCCCCCAAACTGATTACCATCGACCACTTTGTGCGGTGGAATAAATGGCACGTAGTTCTGCATATGAAGAGCAGTTGCACCAACAACGATGAAGAGTAATACTGCCAAAACTTTGAGAACAACCAAAATATTTTGAACACGGGCAGCCGTTGAAGCACCGCGTGACAGCAGAAACGCGACCATTAAAACAACAACAACGGAAGTGATGTCAATGATCCCGCCATCGGTTCCGAACGGATTAGCCAACGCTTTCGGGAACGTGATTCCTAAGGGTTGAATTAACCCACGGAAGTTCGCGGAAAGGCCAGACCCAACAAAGGCCACGGCAATGAAGTACTCGGCTAACAGTGCCCAGCCGGCAATCCAGCCAAACCCTTCACCGAAAACCACGTTGATCCAGGAATATGCCGAACCGGCAAATGGCATTGCAGCAGCCATTTCAGCGTATGCAAAAGCCACTAACCCAGCAACCACCGCAGCAGCTAAGAATGATAGTGCAACGGCTGGACCAGCATGTTGCGCCGCCACGACCCCCGGCAACGTAAAAATAGAAGTGGACACAATCGTACCGACCCCTAAAGCCAAGATATCCTTGACGCCTAATACACGAGCCAAATGAGAATCTTTGTCTTGATAGACAGCTGGATCTTCTTGGCGTAAGAATGTACTCTTAAAACTCATATAATTCCTCCTGTAGCGGTAATCAGCCGCCTATGTAGTTGAAACTCTAAATCTAGCCCTCAAGGGAACATTAGAAATAAATGAGTATATTTTAACAATTATTTTAATAATGTGCAAGGCTTTCCTGGTGCATAATTACCGATTAACCTGAATAAAGCGCTTTTATTTACCTTTTAAATCTCGCATAATAAGGTTAATATATTCGTAGAATTCTAATGAGGTGATCCTATGGGGTACATTCTAGATTTGAGAGAAAAAGTTGGCCACGAACCGCTGATATCAACTGGAGCTGCTGGTTTGGTCTATAATGCCAGTGCACAGCTGCTGTTTGTTCATCGCAGCGATACCCATCTCTGGGGGCTGCCTTCCGGTTCCAAAGAAATTGGTGAATCACTTGCCGACACTGCCAGCCGGGAAGTATTAGAAGAAACCGGCGTGCGTGCAGTAAACCTTACGTTTAAAACTATTCTTAGCGGACCGTCGATGCAGTTCAGCTACCCGAACGGCGATCAAATTGATGCTGTCATCGCGGTTTATCAGGCCTTCACACAGGATAATCAGCTCGTACCTCAAGCTGGAGAAACTGATCGGGTTGCCTTTTTTGATCTTGATCAGCTACCAAAACAGATCACCGGCTTTTCCCACCAAATTTTAGAGGCAACGGAGCTGGTGTAATCCTGAAAAATATCTACAATAGATATTGAACGTATGATTTCTAATCACAAGGAGACGATTTGATGCAAACAGTCACCATTGCAGGCAACCAAGTTCCAGCAATCGGAATGGGTACTTGGCACATGGGCGATGACCCAACACTACAAAAACAGGAAATTGAAGCAATTCATGCAGGTCTAGACGCTGGTGCAAGAGTAATCGACACGGCCGAAATGTACGGTTCCGGCCGTTCCGAAACGTTAGTTGGTAAAGCCATTAAAGGTGTCCCCCGCGACCAGCTGTATCTAATTTCAAAGGTACTGCCCACCAATGCATCTAAAGAGCGCATGGAGCGCAGTTTGGATGCCAGTTTAAAACGGCTGGGTGTCAACGAAGTGGATCTCTATCTCTACCATTGGCGCGGTACCACCCCGCTTTCTGAAACGGTAGCTGAGTTGCAGCGGCTGACTGAAGCTGGCAAGACTAGGGCTTGGGGGATCTCAAACTTTGACGTTGCTGATCTCGAGGAACTTTGGCAGTTGCCAGATGGTCCGAAAGCTGCAGCAAACGAAGATTTATTTAATCTCGGCAGCCGTGGTGTGGAATACAGTCTCTTGGGCTGGCAGGCTGAACATCATTTACCGTTTATTGCTTACAGTCCTGTGGGAGCTCCAGATCAATTGAACTCAGATCTGGACAGTAACCCAAACGTCCTGAAAGTCGCAAAGCGGCACAACGCCTCGGTTTATCAAATTCTGTTAGCTTGGGTTGTTTCCCACCAGCAAGTTTTAGCGATTCCGCAAAGCAGTAATGCTGAACATACCAGGGAAAACGTGCTAGCTGGTAATATTCAACTGACCGCAGAAGATCACAAGTTATTGGACGAAGCCTACCCCGCACCAACTGAAAAATTACCGCTGGATGTGCTGTAATTTAAGAAATGTCAATCCATAATTTAAAACAATAATGCCTATTCCGGCAGATCTTGTCGGAATAGGCATTGTTTGTGTTAAATGGCCGAAATCTGTGTATTGGCACACGCTTAGACCACATTAGCGTGTTTGAACAAAAATACAATCATAACGAATTTTAGCTTAAAAGTGATTGAAATACTGACCAATATAGACTTATGGCAAAGGCTTATTTCGTCTCATTGGTACTAATGACAGGCTGAGTCCCACGTTCTGAAATAATCGTGACCATCACGTTGTTGATCAATTGCAGCTTCCGGTCATCGGTAAGCTTAAGATCAGTATCCTCTTCCAGCTTAGCAATAGCATCTTCAGTAATTGAAACAGCCCCATCCACAATGATCTTTCGAGCCGATAAAATAGCTGAAGATTGCTGACGCTGCAGCATCGCACTGGCAATTTCTGTCGCGTAAGCCAAGTGGGTTAACCGTGTTTCTATTACCTTTACACCGGCAACCTCTAACCGTGATTGAAGTTCCTTGGTTAACTTATCCGAAACTTCAGTTGGGTTGCTGCGCAGTGTGAGCGTTTCCTGATCGTTGAAGGCATCATACGGAAATTCAGAAGCCACGTGACGAATAGCTGACTCACTTTGAATCTCAACAAATTGTTCATAATCATCAACTTCAAATAAGGCTTTACTAGTATCAACGACTTTAAACACGATCACCGCCGCGATTTCAACGGGATTACCGCGAGAATCGTTAACCTTCAGCAGGTTACTATTGAAGTTACGTACCCGTAATGAAACGGTCTGCTTATTGGTTAATGGTACCGTCATAAATAAACCAGACGTCCGAATTGTGCCAATGTATCGGCCAAAGAAGGTCAAAGCTTTGGCTTCATTTGGTGCAATAATGGTTAGAGAACTGCCCCCAATCAACGCGATTAAAATCAAAATAACACCGAAAACCATCCCAAGAGTCGTCTGCTGAACCAACAGCCAGCCCCCACCTAACACCAGTAAAATAGCAATAATGAGTCCGAGATACCCGTTAACATGAAAAACATCCTTTTCAGTCATGGTGATCTTCCTCCAATCTATTGCTTTCATTATACGTCACTTTATCCCGTTTAAAAAATATGGCGGTTTGGAGTGTAAATTCTTTGTTTTTTTTAATAATAGATTATAATTTTGTTAGAGTTAACGTATTGAGTACTGCTCCCCCTACCCTTCAACTTAAAAGTTGCGCAGTGACTCCCGCTTAGTACGCTGGCTCACCTACTCACTTAGGAATTGAGTAGTTACTCGTCTGGCGAAATCTCTCCATTTCGCTGGATTTTTTTAGGTGTAAAAATCAGCGCTTAGATAGCGAAACATAAGGCTCCATAACCGAATTTCCCGAACTTGGAAATTGGGTTATGGAGCCTTATGTGCAGCTGTCTGCTGATTTTTACACGTTTCAGCTAGATAATATTAACGAACAGTAAAATATACCTCTTTTTGTCAGCATTCACTTAAATTTCCCGAACTTGGAAATTGGGTTGAGGGGTTTACATGCAGCTGTCTGCTGATTTGAGCAAGTTTCGGCTAGATAATATTAACGAACAGTAAAATATACCTCTTTTTGTCAGCATTCACTTAAATTTCCCGAACTTGGAAATTGGGTTGAGAGGCCTTTACATGCAGCTGTCTGCTGATTTGAGCAAGTTTCGGCTAGATAACGGCAACGAACGGTAGCCAATATTGCTTTTCCCAAAAAGCCACCAGTCCGAACTTGGAAATTGGGTTATGGAGCCTTATGTGCAGCTGTCTGCTGATTTTTACACGTTTCAGCTAGATAATATTAACGCACTAAATCAAATGCGTCCCCTTATCCACGTAAACCGTGTCCCCAACGAGACCGGTACTTAAATCACTCAGCAAGAAAGCTGCGGTATTGCCAACTTCTTGAATCGTCACTCCGACACCATTAACGGCACGTTCATTGGACAAGTTAATTAATTTACTATAATCCTTAACTCCGGTAACTGCCAGCGTCTTAACCGCGCCAGCAGAAATGGCGTTGACCCGAATATTTTGACTGGCTAAATCCCGGGCAAGGTAGCGAACTGCTGCCTCCAAACCGGCCTTTGCGATTCCCATAATATTATAGTTAGGAATGGCCCGTTCGGAACCCATGTAAGTCAGTGTTACAATTGATCCGCCTTCGTTCATGATCTTGCGGCCGTACTTGGCCACCGAGATCAGCGAGTAAACACTAATGCTTTGCGCTTTATTAAAGCTTTCCAAGCTGGCATCAGTCGTTTCCCCTTGTAAATCTTCAGGATCAGCGTAGGCAATCGCGTGAATGATGCCATCAATGTTACCCACCCGTTCGTGGATCGTCTTAAACGTACTTTCAACGTTTTTCGGGTCGCTGACGTCGCAGGCAACTTTCGTCACCCCTTCATCGATGAACCGGTTCAAGCTCTTGAGCATCCGGTCATTTTGATACGTTAAAATAATTTCCGCGCCCTGTGCTTCCAGTGCCTGAAAACAGCCGTAAGCTAAACTGCGCTTGTTAGCAACCCCCATAATCACAATCTTTTTACCCGTTAAAATGCCACTCATGGTAAGACCTCTTTTACTAGAATTTTCAAAAATAAATAATGCCATTAACTACTTTGACTATAATACTCATTTTACCTTACATAGATGTCCAAAAACAAGTGGCGGACAGCACCCCTAAATCTGTCCGTTAAATTTTATTTTCAGCCGCTTATAATTGGACTTGTAAATCAGATAGGAGTGGATGAACAATGACAAAAGTATTAATTTTAGGTGCTAATGGTAAAATCGCAAAATTAGCCGAGGAACAGTTATTGACGCAAACGGATCACCAGCTGACCCTGTTCCTGCGTCATGCAAACCGTCTAAGCGTCTCGGACGCGTCTCGCGAAACCGTCGTTGAAGGTGATGCCACAAATCAAGCTAGTCTAGAAAAGGCCATGAAAGGTCAAGACATCGTGTACGCCAACCTTGGCAACCACGATATTGAAGCTCAGGCCAAAACGGTGGTTGCGGCAATGAAAGCCACTGGTCTAAAACGTTTAATCTGGATCTCAACACTGGGTATCTACGATGAAGTGCCTGGCAAGTATGGTCAGTGGAACCATCAAATGCTGGACGGCGGCTACCTGGAAACCTATACCGCAGCCGCTAAAGTCATCGAAGCTTCCGGTTTGGACTACACTTTAATTCGTCCAGCTTGGCTGTCTAACAAGGATATCGTGAGCTACGAAACCACTCAAAAGGGCGAACCATTCAAAGGGACTGAGGTTTCCCGTAAGAGTATTGCCGACTTCGTTGTCTCGTTGATCAACGATCCAAGTACTGAAATCGGTCACTCAGTTGGTGTTGACCAGCCGGGAACTGATGGGGATAAACCATCATTCTACTAAAATAGAAACGATATTAAAATAGGAGGAACTGTGCCATATGTCTATATTGGTAAGTATTTCAATCAATTCTTAATCCAAATTAGTTGTGGCTGTACTTCGGTTTTATCCGGTTATATAGTCTAATTGCGTTCCAAAACTCAGATTCCGGCCATTTAACGCAAATAATGCCTATTCCGCAAAAATCGCGGAATAGGCATTATTCACGTTAAATTCTGGAATCTACCGAGTTTTGTCACAGCTTGTGTCTAATGATAATCTGAAATCAACTTGGTTTTACTCCAGCGTTCAAATAATAACGCATGTTGCGGCCGAAAAGCATCGATCATCATATCCAAACCCAGCACCCCAATAATTAAAACCAACAGCAGTACCATTACGATACTGCCATACATATAAAGCTGACTGTTGGTGTTCACGAACGCCAACCCGCCACCAATAAGAATCGGCAATAAGAATAAACTATAACCTGCTAACCAGCGCTGACAAAGATGCTTAACAGTGGCCTTTTGACCGCTGCTGCCCACCACTTTCAAGTGAACCAAGCGCATGCCTAAGGTCTTTCGCCAAATGAGCTGCGGCAGCAAAACCGCTATCACTAAACTCACCAGTGCAACCGGCTGGCTTAAAGTCTTCACGTTTCCAAGCAGCCCGTTACCAACCACAGACAAAATAGAAAAACTGATCCAATCGGCCACAAACGCCGTAGCATGCCGGAACACCGACACTTGGCGGGATTGAATCCGGAGTTTCTCTTTGATGTGCTGCGAAGTTGGTAAAAGGGGCAAAACAATTCTGGTTAGACCGAACCCAAGGAGTCCGCCCGTCGTATTCAATAGCAGATCATCCACGTCAAATAAGCGATACGACCGCGGGTAAATCCCGTAATCGCCACTTAACTGTGTCAGCTCAAAGAACAGTGACAAACAAAAAGTCAGCAAAATCGTTTGCAACCAGGACTTATGAAAATAACTTCTCAGGTAAAAGCCAAAGGGCAGCGTTAATACAATATTGAATAGCGGCTGGATCACGGTTGGGGCCCTAACTGCAGCTAACCACGTCTGCGGAGCACCCAGTCGAAACGGGTTTTGATCAATGAACTCCCGAACAAACAGCAACGGTTGCAAGTTATACCGCGGTGTCGTTAATTTTGCCACGGATGCAATACTTGGTAATGGCAAAATAATCAAAAAGTAAGCGCACAGCAGGTAAAACACAAAACTATACAGCATTAAAATAGACCATCGTGAAATCGCCCCAAAACGATGATAATGCCACAGCAAAACTGGAAAAGTGATCAATAAAGCAACCAGCGGAAAAGTCAGTACCGCCATGCGAATATCAAACCAGTAAACCATTAAGACGTCCCCCAAAATAAGTTGTGTTGCTCATAATGTACGACTTAAAGCTTATTGGTGTCAACAATTGTAAACGAGACAATTAAATAACCTGCTTGCCAACAATGGCAGGCAGGTTATTTGTACCGTCACAGCACCTATTTGATGATTTCATGAATCAATTTGATTGGTTCCGCTGCTTCGGCAATCTCAATGTTGTCGTACAGCAGCGACTTAACATTATCGATGTCTTCTCGATTAGCATAAATTGTGAGCAGCGGTTCTCCCTCACTGACGGGGTCACCGACTTTCTTCTTCAGTTCGATACCCACCGCGTAATCCAGTTTATCATCCTTAGTTTGGCGACCGCCACCCAGCAGCATACTGGCAATACCGATTTCATCCGCGGTCATTTTAGCAACTACGCCGCTAGATTTGGCAGGTAAATCAACCTTATATTTCGCCTGCGGCATGATTGTCGGGTCGTCCACTACCCGTTGGTCGCCACCCTGAGCAATGACCATCTGACGGAAGCTTTCCAGCGCCTTACCGTTAGCCACCACTTTTTCAAGCATTTGACGGGCTTCATCCAAGGTCTGAGCCTTCTTGGCTAATACAACCATCTGACTGCCCAGAGTCAGTACTAAATCTGTAATGTCAGCTGGCCCGTGGCCTTTAAGGATATCAATGGTTTCCTGAATCTCTAAAGCATTACCAATCATCCGTCCCAGCGGCTGATTCATGTCAGAAATCAGCGCCATGCAGTCCATACCGGCATTCTTGCCAATAGATACTAAGGCTTTCGCCAGCGCGCGGGCTTGATCTTCCGTCTTCATGAAGGCACCCGAACCGGTCTTAACGTCTAACACCAGCGCATCCGTTCCCGAAGCAATCTTTTTACTCATAATTGAACCGGCAATCAGCGGAATTGAGTCAACGGTATCGGTCACGTCCCGTAAGGCGTAGATCTTCTTGTCAGCTGGTGCAATGTTTCCCGTTGCGCCAACGATGGCTAAATGAATATCTTTAACCTGCTGTTTAAATTGCTGCTCTGACAGCTCAACTTGAAAACCAGGAATAGCTTCCAGTTTATCCAGCGTACCACCGGTATGCCCCAGTCCACGGCCGGAAATCATGGGAATCGGAATACCCAGTGCGGCAATCATTGGTGCTAGTGGCAAACTGGTTTTATCACCAACGCCACCGGTCGAATGCTTATCCACTTTGATTCCCGGAATATCTGATAAATCAAGCTGGTCACCCGACTTCAGCATCTGCATAGCCAGTTCAGCCTGCTCGCCATCTGCCATACCGTTAAAATAAATGGCCATTAGCAAGGCGCTGGTCTGATAATCGGGAATACTGCCATCCACTACGCCATCAACGAAAAATTTAATTTCTTCGTCAGTCAGTGCACCGCCATTTCGCTTATGATCGATCACATCTACCATTCTCATCGTCACGTCCTCCTGACGTATTAGTTCACTTGTTTAAAGTAAAGGGGCGGCAGCCGGAATACTTGATGGTTCCAGCTGCTACCCCCGCTTTATTAGCATTTCACGAATCTTATAATTTAATTGCCGTTTCCAACGCCACCGTCATCATCTCACTGAATGAACTCTGGCGGTCCTCCGCTGACAAGGCTTCACCGGTTGTGAGATTGTCACTCACGGTATTGATTGAAAGCGCCTGAACACCATACTTAGCTGCTAGCATGTACAGCGCTGCCGTTTCCATT
The DNA here is from genome assembly GCF_016861565.1 of Secundilactobacillus yichangensis. Lineage (GTDB taxonomy): Bacteria > Bacillota > Bacilli > Lactobacillales > Lactobacillaceae > Secundilactobacillus > Secundilactobacillus yichangensis. The sequence continues at coordinate 7,272 of NZ_BOLK01000023.1, read as the reverse complement.
TCCGTTCCTAACACGCCATAGTCGATCAGCTGCTGATAATCAATTTCATCGTTGTAAAAGCGGTCTGCACTGAAAATGTTACCGACCTTCACCGAAACACCCGCTTCTTTGGCTGCTTCATAGGCCTTTAACAGCATATCAAAATCGGCAGTCGGCGCGTAGATAACGCCCGCTTTAAACGTGTTTTGAATGATGGCTGAATCGGTACTTGCAGATTCAGCGATTAGAATATCACGAATTTTAACGCTTTCGCCGAAACCGCCGATACTGCCGATTCGCATGAGATGTTTAACACCGAAGAAGCGAATCAGCTCGTTGGTATAGATTGAAATCGACGGGATCCCCATACCAGTTCCCTGAACGGAAACTTTATGTCCTTTATAGGTCCCGGTATAGCCAAAGGCATTTCTCACTGAATTATACTGAACCACATCGTCCAGGAAATTATCCGCAACGTATTTCGCTCGTAATGGATCACCCGGCAGTAATACCGTTTCAGCGATATCACCCATTTTTGCGCCAATGTGTGTACTCATAAAATCGTCCTCCTATTTCAATGAGTTTAAGAATGAAGTACCAACAGTATTACCGCTAACGTTGAAATTATCCAGAATGGTAGCACCAAAATCTGCGTAAGTGCGACGGATCCCCAGTGAACCATTTTGCTTAAACTGAGGTGAATAAACCAGCAGCGGGACGTATTCACGAGTGTGGTCAGTCCCCTTATAACCGGGATCGTTACCATGATCGGCAGTAATCATCAGTAAGTCGCTATCCTGCAGCGTCGCCAACAGGTCACCTAACTGTTCATCAAAGGCCATCAGCGCTTTGCCGTACCCTTCTGGATTACGACGATGGCCGTACATCGCGTCAAAATCAACTAAGTTGGTAAAACTGAAACCGTTGAAGTCCGTTTCCGCGTTCTCTAACGTATGTTTCATGCCGTCATCATTACTAGTGGTGTGCACACCCTCAGTGATTCCTTGACCCGAAAAAATATCGTTGATTTTACCAACTGCTAAAACGTCGAAGCCAGCGTTTTTGAGGCGGTCTAAATCCGTTTCCCCAGTGGGTGCCAAAGTAAAGTCATGCCGATCTGACGTCCGGGTAAAATGATCCTTGTCCGGGCCAACGTAGGGCCGAGCAATAATGCGACCAATGCGATATGGCTTATCAATGGTGATTGAACGGGCAAATTCACAAATCTTATAGAGTTCCTCCAGTGGAATCACGTCAGTATGCGCTGCAATTTGTAACACGGAGTCACCAGAAGTGTAGACAATTAAATCGCCAGTCTTCATCTGTTTTTCCCCGTAATCGTGAATCACATCAGTCCCAGAATAGGGTTTATTGACAATAACGTGACGGCCGCTAAAGTCTTCAATTTGTTTGATTAGTTCAGCTGGGAACCCATTCGGGAAGAAACCAAGGGGTTCAGTAACGGGCAGGCCCATCATTTCCCAATGACCGTCCATACTGTCCTTACCAACCGAAGTCTCGTGCATTTTACCAAAGTAGCCAATGGGATGTTCAGCAACCGCAACGCCTTCGATCGGATTTTCCGGCCGAATGTTCGAAAGCCCCATCTTAGCTAGATTAGGCAGGTTTAACTTGCCCTTATAAAACTCGCCGATGTGGCCAAGCGTATCCGCCCCCACATCATCAAACTTGTTGGCATCGCTTGCTTCACCAATTCCCACTGAATCAATGACGATACCAAAAACTCGTTTAAAAGTCATCCTGAAACCTCCTTAATCTTCCGTTACGATCTTGACGCTGGCGCTGGCACCAATACGGGTTGCACCAGCATCGATCATAGCTTCTGCTTCCGCTTTCGAGTGGACTCCGCCTGACGCTTTTACGCCCAATCGGTCACCCACGGTCTCGCGCATTAACTTAACATCTTCAACTTTTGCACCCGCTGTGGAGAATCCTGTAGATGTTTTCACAAAGTCAGCTCCCGCTTTTTCAGACAGCTGGCAGGCACGCACTTTTTCGTCATGTGTTAACAGTGCCGTCTCAATAATAACCTTAAGTAGTTTATCTTCAGCGTGAACGGCATCCGCTAGTGCTTTAATATCTGCTAAAACGGCATCATCATGACCAGCTTTTAGCTCACCAATATTGATCACCATATCCAGCTCATCAGCGCCATCCTTAATCGCCTGTTTAGCTTCAAAAACCTTGCTTTCAGTCGAAGTAGCCCCTAGCGGGAACCCAATGACAGTACAAGTTTTCACGTCTGAATTTTTTAGAGCAGCCGCGGTATGTTTCACCCAATATGGATTGATACATACTGAAGCAAAGTCATATTTGATGGCTTCCGCAATGACCTTATCGACATCCGCCTCAGTGGCGTCAGCGTTTAAAATAGTGTGGTCGATATACTTGGCTAATTTCATGATAGATACTCCTTTGTCAAATATTATAAGTTTGATTAGTATTCTGTAACCGTTTCCATAATATCATGTCCCCATACTCATGTACACGAATATGCGAAATTATAGTAAACTTTGTACATTTTTTCATTTGTGGTTAAGAAATAATACAAAAAAGACTTTTGTAACATAAGTCTATATCGACAAGGATTTAATTCAATTTCTTGACTCACACACATCCTAAAATTTGCTTTAGTTCATTACTTGAATACAGCCTTAACCTGTTCCACAACTCAGTTTCCGGCCATATAACACCACAAGACGCCATCCCGATAAAGTGCATCGGAATGGCGTCTTGTGGTGTTATATTCTGGAATCTACCGAGTTATGTCACAGCCCCTTACTTTTGATTACGACTGTTTTTGTTGAAACAAATTATTGATCTCACGAACCGCCATTTCCAGCTGCCGATGATTAATTTTTTCCGTAGCAGAAACGACGTACCGCTCCAAGATACCCATCAGCATCCCTTCAATGGCACTGATCATCACGTCTTTATTGCGGGAGCGCTGAATGGTATTGATCACTGGATCATCCTGCATACCGTCAGCAACCCGCCGATGGATCAGTTCCCAAAGGATCTGGTTCAAAATCTCATGAAGGTCGGAGCGGCTTTGACGAGTGGGTGTTAAATTTCGCAGTACTGACCAGTAGTTTTCAACGTACTCAACAAACTGGACTAACAGTGGCTGATCAGGGGACCGTCTCTGAACGGTGTCCTCGATTTCTGCCATCAGTAAGTCCTTTTTGTCGTCAAAGTAGCGGTAGAACGTGCTGCGAGTAATAAGACTCGCAGCTGAAATTTCTGAAACGCTAATCATATCATACGGTTTCTCACTTAAAAGTTCTAAAAAGGCACTTAAAATTTGGCGCCGGGTTCTCTCTTGAGCTTTGCCCATGGTCAATTCTCCAATTCTCTCTTAATATTAATTGCCATTATCAATCAATTCTAGGAGAATTGTACTAATTTCACTGAGGTTATTCAAGCAAAAAGCCCTTAAACATGGGTTTTGCTAACCATTTTATAATCCATTCGGTATGCCCAAATCACAATTCCCAGGTTAATAAGGACCAGACCAGTTGTCATTAAAAAGACGTAACGATAGTCCAAAATACCGGCTACTCCGGAAGCCAGCATTGGTCCAACAACCGAACCAATCGCTTGAGCTGACTGATTGTAACTAAAAATTCGGCTCACCGATTCCTTGGGTGTTGCCAACGTCATGACCGTCTGTGTAATTGGCAGCAAGGCGGCATCCGAGATACCGACTAAGAATCGAAAGACCCCCAAGCTGACAACACTTTGGACGAAGAACATGGGTAAAAACATGACCGCACAAAAAATCAGCCCAGCGATGAGCACCTTCCGCGGTCCGATGTGATCGCCTAACGCGCCTAATCTTGGCGCGGCCATTAAAGTTGCAATTCCTGGCAACGCCGCAATCACCCCACTGGTCATAGCGACGTTACCGTGATTATGCATTAATTCCTTAACAAACAGACTGATAATTGGGTTGATAGAGGTTGTGGCAGCTTGAATCAGCATGGACGAAATAATCATCGCCCAAACTACCCGAACGTGTTTGATGCCGGTAAATGCACTTCGCTGAGCGTATTTGGGATTGTCCAACGGATGAAAATCTTCCTTGACGAAGAAGAGCGTTACAAAGGAAGCTATCAGCATCATCCCGCCAAACATAAAGAACGGTATCCGGTAACCGAATAAGCCGGCAATATACCCACCAATAATTGGTCCGACTAACATACCGCCGACACTACCAGTGGTTAACGTCCCCATAGTTTGACCGCTCTTATGCGTAGGCACCTCACTGGCCATTAACGCATAAGCGTTATTGATGTAACCTGAAAAGGCCCCTTGAATGACCCGCAGAGTAATCAGAACCCAAACACTGGGTGATAACCCCGTTAAGGTCGCCGTGATGGTCATCCCCAGTGCAGCACGCATGAGCATGGGCTTCCGGCCAGTCTTATCGGCTAACTTCCCCCAAAAGGGTGAAACGATTGCTTGGCTTAAAAACGTTCCAGAAAACGCTAAACCAGCATACAGGGTCAATTCCCACTTTGGAAAATGACCCATTTCACTGATAAATAACGGTAAAAACGGCAGGCTCATGCTTGAACCGGCACCAGTAATAAAGTTTCCTAGCCACAGCGCGTACAAGTTTCGCTGCCACTGCGGCATTTTTCCTGCTTTTGACATAGAATCATCCTCAATATGTAGTCTTGACATAATTTCATTTTAGCACTTCACGCAATCAAAAAAGGCGCCTCTGGGGCACCCTCCTTGATCAATTACTTATTGTTCATCATGCGTATCATCATCTGAATGGGACTTAGAATCCGGGTAGAAAGTCTCGGTTGGTGCGGAACCAGAATCCTGCCCGCCGGTACCATGAGTTGTTACCACCGTTGGCCCATCATCCGTGCTTTCAGCACCTTCAGCTGCCAATTTCACATAAAAGTTAGCCAGCGTCTGGTTCATATATGGATAAACCCAGATAATTGGAATAACAATGATGCAGGCTAAACTCCAGCCTATGAAACTCAAGCCAATCACGAAGTACTCCCATTTATGACCATCCATCATTTTCCGGCTCAGAGTGATGGCTTCTAAAAAGCCGATCTTCTTACCCTGATCCAGATAATCACGATAGATAAAGATAGCCTGAGAATAAGCCAAAGACTTAATAATTCCTGGCACAATCAGCAACAAGCTCCAAAGAAAGGTAAAAATACCAACTAAAATAATGAGTGCTAACGAACCCAGAAAATAAGCGCCGCGATTAAAAATTGTAAACGACTTGCTAACGGGTTCGGAAAATTCGCCAACTCCCCGTTGGAGGTCAATCATCACGAAGGAAACACCCACTGACAGCAGTGACGAAACAAGGCTCAGTAAGCTCAGCCAGTCACTTCCTGCAGTATTGTCATGCAAATTAAAAGCAACGCTGCCCAAAAAGCCAGCTATCCCCAAAATATACATTGGTAAAAATAAGAGCAAATAAAAAGTAAAGTGAGTATCTAAAAATCCCCGTGCGTCACTCTTCAGCTTTTGACGCCGACTTGCCATTGTTTCCTCTTCCATCATTCAATACTCCTCTCAAAGTAGTCCCCTGCACCAAATAATACCAACCGTACCGGACACTCTTACGAGAGTATACTAATATTACAGAAATGTGTCAATTTACGAAAAATGAAACAGAGACTTAGCGTTAAAAGGCTAGATTAATAATTGCTAGTGAGATGACGCCCACAATCACGATCACCAGCAGATTTTTGCTGATCATTGCACTAATCAAAGTTGGAATGCTGGCCAGCGCGTTAGGAACATTTAAGCTGGGTAACTGGCCCAGATGCTGAATAAACAGACTTTCCATCCAGAGCGCCGTCATGATGCAAATTGGAACGAAACTGAGAAAGTTAACCACTACTTTTGGCAACTTAAACTGCTTTAACAGGATAAAGGGTATCACACGGGATAACCAAGTCACCAGACCACTGCCTAAAATAACAAATAAGACATAACTACTTAGTGCCATGTTTTAACACCACCCCAAAGCCGCAACCAAGCAACGTCACGATTAATAAAAGTCCGTTTTGCGGGAGCCACTTCATCCCGAAAAACATTAACACAGCAACAAAAAGGGCGACGATGAATTGAACCGTCAGCTTGATGGTTCGATCCGAGATCATCTGCAAATATAGCAGACCGATAAACATGGCTACCAAAGCAAAACTGAAACCATACTTTTCTGGATTATTGATTAAGTTCCCCAACATACCGCCAATTGCAGAAGTAACGCCCCAAACGGTATAAGCAAATAGATTGGCCGTATCCAGCCACCTAAAATTAAGTTTATGGTCCGTGTAGTTAAGCTTGTTCATACTTAACGTAAATGTTTCATCGGTCAGTAACGTTCCCGCCCAAATGTTTTTTACCATACTTTCATGTGATAAATACGGTGCAACCACCGTACTCATTAGGATCATCCGCGCGTTCACCAAAAATACTGACAGCACGATTGAACCAATACCGGCATGTAACGCTAGCAGGCTGACAATCACAAATTCAGCCGAGCCCGCATATGTAATTAATGACATCAAAAAGATTTCTAAAACGCTTAATCCGTTGGCACGAGCTGTGATACCAAAGGCCAGAGCAATCCCAATGTAACCAAAGACCGTGGGCAGTGTCTCCCTTAGAGCTGACCTTGTATCTAAGTCTCCTGTCATTCTCATCATCTCCTCATTTTTTGCTACTCGATTTATTCTACGAGTTCGTATTAACCGTGTCAACAACAGTTTTCACGGGTTTGGTTAAGCTTTAATCCAGCTTTTATTTAGACGCCAAAAATGCGTTATAATGAAATCGTTTACTTATTCAATTAGGAGGAATGAACAGTAACTATTTTGCTGTAAAAAGATACAAATCTTTGTAAAGTGGTGATTCTATAATATTCCGTATTCTGATAAGTCTGGTAAAGATATCACAAGGTTAAAGTTAGGAGGTGAATTTTCCGTATTAGCTAATAGCATATAAGTAGTGATTTATATGAATTTCATTAAAACGCGTTTTGGGATAAAGCCATCCCGTATAATATGAGGGACACCTCACCTTGGTGATTAAATTCAATAAGGCGGCACAACTGATGTTACTCACCTATCAAGTCGAAATTAAGCCGACAGAAAAACAGGCCTGGCAGATTGATTGTCATATTGGCGGCAGTCGTTGGGCTTACAACCTGTTTTTAGATATCAACCGGCAGCGTTATGAATGCGGATATCACTATATGGGCGCTTATGAGTTCAGTAA
>NZ_BOLK01000022.1 GCF_016861565.1 Secundilactobacillus yichangensis | reverse complement strand
CTGTTTAGCTCGTCATTAATCAAAGATAGAGTACCATTATCTAAAAAATCAGACAAGCCTAAGGCTTATTTAGTGTGCGCTATTTTCGACACATTATCAAAATAAATTCATCTCGTAGGTCGCTTCATACTTGACTTATGGTAGAAAATAGCGCAGTGCAATGACTCGATTGCACTGCGCTATTTTGATTGTTAGCCGTTAATAGTTTGTTAAAAGTCCCTATTCCGTTACAAATTCACCATAAGCTACGCAACCTTCAGGAAATCTGGTATCATACGGGTATAAACATCTTGGAGGAGGGATGAGCAATGGCAAATTGGTTCGGGAAAAAACGTTCAAATCGTCGTGTCCTAGGGGGCACCAGCAGTGATCATGAACTTGATTACGGTGAATTGTTCACAGCTTACGTCAGGGGAAAGCAAAAGGATATATCACGTCAGCGTCAGCAGGCAGAAAAAATGGCTCATCAAATTAAAAAAGACCAGCAGCATAATTCTTAAAACGAACAAGCTGTGACAAAACTAGGTAGATTCCAGAATTTAACGCAAATAATGCCTATTCCGCGGTTTTTGCGGAATAGGCATTATTTGCGTTAAATGGCCGGAATCTGAAGTTTTGGAGCGTAATTAGGCTATATACTCGGATAAAGCCAAAGTACAGCTACAACTAATTTGGATTAAGAATTGATTGAAATACTTACCAATATAGACTTATGGCACAGTCTTTTTGTCAGTTATTCGTAACCTAAACCATTCACGTTTGCACGCTGGGTTTTGGTGCCAGTCCAGAATGGGACTTTGACCACGCCTGCAATTTTGCTCTTTTTCACGAAGCCCCAGTAGCGGCCGTCGTTTGAAACACTGCGGTGATCACCCAAGACGAAGTATTCGCCCTTAGGAACTACTGTCACATGCTTACCCCAGCCGTACTGTTTTGCCAGTGTTTGCAACGTCCAGTTGCGGTTGCCAGTTCCAGCAGTTGCTTCACGATTACTGATAAAGCTTTGGTCAACCACTTTGTCATTCACGTAAAGTCTGTCGTTTACAAAGGAAACGGTGTCGCCAGGTAAACCGATAACGCGTTTGACGTAATCGGTACCGGGCGCGGCTTCCGGATCAGCGCCATGGGCGTCAAATACGACGACGCTTAAATGCTTGATTTGCGCCTGTTTAAACATCCAGACGCGTTCGTTATTCGTTAAATTAGGTTCCATGGACGGGCCATCCACCCGAACCGGTGAGAGGACAAAACTTTTCAAGCCGAATGCCAGTAGGAGTCCGATGATGACTGGTATCACGATTTCTCTGATGAATTTCATTGAGTTGCTATCCCTTCCAGGGTATGCAGTGCAGACCCTGCTATCTTAGTTAAATACACTTCATATTACTCTTTTTCTGTTAAAAGTCACAATATGTCACGGTCTTTTATCATAATGTTAACCAGCTTGTAAATGATTTTGCTAGTATTTTGTAAATAATCCCGTATCATTGTAGGTATGATGCCATTTAGAAGGGATGGACCTACAACATGTCTGAGCAACGTCACCGGCTTCGATTCATTTTAATATTGGGTACATTGAGTGCCACGGGGCCATTATCCATTGATTTATACTTACCTGCTTTACCGCAAATGATGCGTCAGTTTCAGACTTCCGCATCGTTGATTCAACTAAGTTTAACAGCTTGTTTATTAGGTTTGGCGTTTGGCCAGCTGATTGCGGGACCGCTCAGTGACCATTACGGCCGTAAAAAGCCGCTGTTAGCCGGTTTCTTAGTGTTTGCGCTAGCCTCGTTTCTCATTGCGCTGACCCATTCGATTACCATGCTCATTGTGATGCGATTTATTCAGGGTCTAGCGGGTGCCAGCGGTCAGGTGCTTTCCAGAGCCGTGGCTCGAGATTTGTTCAGTGGCCACGCGCTGACCAATTTTTACGCGATTTTAAATGCGGTGAACGGAGTGTTTCCAATTATTGCGCCGATTATCGGGGGCTACATGATTCAATTTGTCCCTTGGGAAGCCGTTTTTATTCTCCTGGGTGTGATCGGTCTGGTACTTTCAGGGCTGATTGTCATCGGAATCCCCGAAACGCTGGTACCCGAAAAGCGGTTAACGGGATCGCTCTTTACCACTTTTAAGTCCTTTAGTGACCTAGTAAAATTGCCTGGATTTATGCGCAGCATTGTGGTGACCGGCCTGGTCTATGGCTGCTTATTCAGCTATATTTCAGCATCAACTTTTATCTACCAGCAGTTATTTCATCTATCCGCTCAGACGTTTAGCTTAATTTACGCCATGAATGGCCTGGGAATCGTCATTGGCAGCGGTTTGCCAAGCCGGGTGAATCGGCTGTCCGAAGTGAGCCAGATGAAGATCGGGATGGTCTTGGTATCGCTGGATAGTCTAACGTTATTGATCGGTTCATGGCTGCGGTTTCCGCTGGTTGCAGTAGCATTGCTGCTGTGGTGCCTAGTACTCGTCATTGGGATGCTGCTGACGCTGACGACTTCGATTATCATGAACCAGGCGTCCCAAAACGCTGGTAGTGCATCGGCGCTGGTGGGACTGTCACAAAATGCGTTTGGCGGGATCTCATCACCATTAGTTGGTCTGTTCGGTACCGCAAGTTATGCCCCGATGGCTGGTCTGGTTTTGATTTACAGTTTCGGTGCGCTGGGTCTGTCTTACAAGAGTCGGGTGCAGGGTAACTAAAAGTGCAGTAAAATGAGTTTGCTTAATTTTAAACACGTTTGAGGAGGTTAACTAATGAGCAAAACAAATCCATCAGAATTAACAGCAAGTGATTTTAAGCAGTATCATCGGGAATTAAATCAGCGTCCAGACGCTGCCGTAATTAGCCGGGCAGTCATGACTAACGGGGTCAATGCTGCTGCTACTGATCCTCAGGCAAAGGTTCGCCTTCACCGGGAATTTTCCGTTGAACTGGAGACGGGGACGGTCACTAACCAGAAGCAGAGCGGCCGCTGCTGGGAATTTTCGTTATTGAATACCTTGCGGCACAAGTTTGAGCAGTCACACCGCGTGAAGAACTTTGAACTGTCGCAAAATTACCTGTTTTTCTGGGATAAGGTGGAACGGGCTAATATGTTTTATCAGCACATTTTAGCCACTGCCGATAAGGATCCTAATGATCGTGAAGTGGCCTTTTACCTGAAAATGGCTGGTGGTGATGGCGGGCAATGGCCAATGGCTGCTGCACTGGTTGAAAAGTACGGTGTCATGCCAGCTTATGCCATGCCAGAAACCTATAATACTGACCATACCGGTGCCTTTGCTGCCACTTTGGCCTTGAAAATGAAGCACGATGCGGTTATTTTACGTGACTTGGTTCGTAATGGTGCCAGTGCTGATCAGCTGGATGAAAAACGCCGTCAGATGGTGGGCGAAGTATACCGAATGGCAGCTTATTCCTTTGGTGAACCGCCAGCTACCTTTGATTTAGAATATCGTGATAATGATAAAAAGTGGCATCGTCAGGCTAATTTAACGCCCACAGCCTTTTTCAAACAGGAGTTTGACGCTGATTTAGAAGACTACGTTGTGGTGACAAATTCACCAGACAAGCCGTTAAATGAACTTTATCGGTTAGCCAGCCAGGAAAACATCGTGGGCGGCAAGCAGATTCAGTTCTTAAACGTTGATATGCCAGTTTTGAAGCAAACCGCTATTGCTCAATTACAGGATGGTGAAACAGTTTGGTTTGGCAACGATGTGCTGCAACAAATGAGCCGCGAACAGGGTTTCTTGGATGCTAAATTATTTCGCCGCGCTGAACTTTTCGGGATCGATCTGTCACTGAATAAGGCGCAGCGCTTTGAGTATCACGAAGCCGAAGTCACCCATGCGATGACCTTAACCGGGGTCAATTTAGTAGACGGACATCCTAACCGCTGGAAAGTCGAAAATTCATGGGGCGAGAAAAACGGTGAGAAAGGTTACTTTGTGATGACGGATGACTGGATGGATCAGTTTGTCTATGAAGTCGTTGTCCATAAGAAGTATCTAACGGATGAACAGCGTGAGATCTTAACCCATCGACCAGTTGAATTGGCGCCATGGGATCCGTTGATGTAAGTTAAATTTGATTTTTCGGATGGCAATTTTTACCAAAATTCCAAAATAGCATCATATTCTGCCGACTTTTTTAATAACCGTCCAACTATTATTGCTGTCTTTTTGACCAGTGATTGTAATCGTTTTCAATTGGTAGTAGGCTAGCTCTAATTTGTAAATTTTGAATGGGGGCACCGCTATGTTTAATGTTAGACCGACACTATCGCCTATTTCTGAAGAAAAACGTCATGCTATGAAGGTTAAGCTTGATGGTCTTGCCAAACCCACCGGTGGACTCGGCAGACTTGAGACACTTATGATTACCCTTGCTGGTATCCAGCAAACTACCGCACCCCGCACGAAAAAAAGGTGTGTTCTGGTCTTTGCTGGCGATCACGGCGTTGAACGTGCCGGTGTTTCCGCCACACCGCGAAAAGTCACCTGGGAACAATCCATCAACACACTTGAGGGGCATACGACCGTTGCATCGTTAGCAATGGCCAACCACTGCGACGTAAAAGTCGTTGATGTGGGTGTTGATCACGACCTTAGTGGAACCGGTGTTATCGATAAAAAGGTTAACTGGGGCACTAAAAATCTTGCTGAAGAGCCGGCGATGACTCGTGATGAGGCGATTCAGTGCCTTCAAGCAGGTTATGACGTTGCCCAAGATACCATTAACGAGGGCAATGATTTATTGCTTATCGGTGAACTAGGCGTTGGTAATACCACCCCAGCCTCCGCTATTATCAGTGTTTTACTGGGCATTCCAGCAGCTAAGGTTGTTGGCCGCGGTTCGGTAATTTCTGCTGACCGGTTGGTTCACAAAACCAAGGTGGTTGAAAAAGCCATTGCTGACTGGCAGCCTGATCCTGATGATCCAATTGACGTTTTGAGTAAGGTTGGCGGTTTTGAAATCGGTGCTAAGGCTGGCGCAATACTATGTGCTGCTGAGCGCGGTGTGCCGCTGATTTTGGATGGGTTCTTGTCCTATGCGGGAGCCATTATCGCTGAAAAGCTTGATCCGGGTGTGAAGGATCATTTAATTGCCTCCCATCTTTCACGAGAATTTGGCTCCAAATGTGCGTTAGATTGGTTAAAATTAACGCCAATGCTAGACCTTCAAATGGCAGTGGGCGAAGGCAGCGGTGCCGTTTTAGCACTGAGTTTGATTGACGCGATGCAATCGGTATTGACACACATGAATACGTTAGCGGATATTGATGTTCGGTTTAAGCGGTAAGCACACTTTGCCAAGTTAATCTGCATGAACAACTGTTGGTTTGATGAGTATTTGGTTGTAAAAAGGCTGCGCCATCATAGTTAGATAAAAAATTTATCTATGATGGCGCAGTCTTTTTGGTAGCTTAAGTATTAAAGTTATAAAACTTTGTATGCTGCCAGCAGTGACATGGTATTGATCTTGCTTAAATAAGTCTTTAAATCATGCAACTGTGCTTTTGACATGTCATGAGTGATGATGACTACTCGAGCTGTTTGATCGTCGTTTTTAGTTTGAACAATTTGGCTAAAACTAGCACCGATTTGAGTCATAATTTGGGTAAATTTCAGCATTTGACCTGGGATATCAAGCATTCTCAAGGATAAGTAGTAGGGATAAATGACATCGTTAGGATCGACTTTGCCTACTTTGCTTTGATAGTTGTTAAACGAATTACCAGTGGTTCCGAGGGCAATGTTTTTAGTGACGGAAACGATGTCACTCAGCACGCTGTTAGCGGTCGGCAGGCCACCAGCACCTGGGCCGTAGAACAGGGTCTCACCAACGGCTTTACCGGTAACCATGACGGCATTATTTTCGTTATTGATGGTTGCTAACGGATGATCTTGAGGAACCAGTACTGGCCCAACTTCAGCAAAAACCCCGTCGTCGATTCGGCGCGCGATTCCCAGCAGTTTAATTGTGTAGCCAAAGGCATCTGCCTGCTGGACATCTTCTTGCTGGATAGTTGAAATGCCTTCTACGGACATATTGGATAATTTGATGTGGGTACCGTATGAGAACTGGCTCAAAATAACCATCTTGTAGGCGGCATCGATGCCTTCTACATCGTTAGTTGGGTCAGATTCAGCAAAACCCAGTTCCTGCGCCTTCATTAATGCTTGATCGTAGGACCAATGTTTGCGTTGCATCTGGGTCAAAATATAGTTAGTCGTACCGTTGACGATTCCCTTAACTTCCGTGATGTAATCCGCTGCAAAACTGGTAACGATGGTTCTTAAAATCGGAATGCCGCCGGCAACGCTGGCTTCGTACATCAAGTCACAGTGGTTCTGCTTGGCAATGGCTGCTAATTCTTCGCCAGCAGATGCGATCAGGTCCTTATTAGCTGTTACCACGTGCTTTTTGGCATTTAACAGGGTTGTGATGACTTCTTTAGCCGGATGAACCCCACCCATGACTTCAACCACGATTTTGATTTCGGGATCATTCACAATGGTATTCAGATCATCAGTGACCGTAACCCCTTCTGGAACTTCGTTTTGGTGTTTAGCCACATCCCTAACCACTACGGTTTTAACGCTTAAGTAGCGGCCGGTGATGTTTTGCACCTTGTCAGAATTTTCAGTTACCATTTTGAGAACGCTACTGCCAACGGTCCCAAGGCCAATAAGGCCAATTTTAATTTCATCCATAGTCGGGCCCTCCTTGTCTGATTCTATACATGCTAGTATAGCAAATAATATGAGAACTTTGTGAAAATTACCGATAAATTCTCATGAAACTACGCATTTAAACTATAAAAAAACTCACCTCGGCCGTTAAGCCTAGGTGAGTTACATCATCATTAGTGAAGCCAAACGGCTAACCAAAGATTAGAAAATTTGTGAAAAAGTTCTGCCAATACCAGCAAACAGCTGACTAAACCAATTAGCGTGATTCTGTTTTTTGGCAGTTGGCTTGGTCACTGTCTTAGCCGCGGTACCAGTCTGGGTTGTTTCACCGGGTAAGCCAGTGTGATTAAAGCTCGTTTTTGTAACTGGCTGACCCTTCTTTACGGGTAAACGGTTGGTGATTAACTGGTTGGTTACCGTAATTTTCTTTGGGTCCTGGCCGATGCGATACCACACGCGAGTTTGCTTTTCAGCCGGATTAACGGTTACCTTGTGCCCCTTAATAGCGTACGCTTTTGAAGATTCAGTAACGGGTTTGCTGCGCACTGTTTTGTCCAAGTGCGTAATCAAGCCATTCATCGCGGAGAAGGTACTTTGGCTACCAATGATAGTCGCAATTAATTCACGGCCATTGCGCCAGTACGTTACCGTTAAACATAAACCGGCAGTTTCGGTATAGCCAGTTTTAAGGCCGGTTAAGTGGTTGCTGGCACGGTAATAGAAACCGGGTTTCAGCATTGAGTTAGCGTTGACCAATGTTTGGCTGCCTAACTTATAGCTGGCTTTATTACTCCACTGACTAATTTGCGGAAAGGCCTTGATCAAATGTTGCGCGGTGATACTAATCGCCTTGGCACTGACCAAGTTTTGGGCCTTTTTCGACGTGCCATCAAGTTGATAACCATAGTGCTTTAAATCAGTGTTGTCCAAACCGGAGCTGCTGACGAAGTTTGCATCAATGCCCCAAGCCTTGGCTTGGTTATTCATCATGGCAATGAATTTCGCATTATCCCCGTGAGTAACCGCTTTTCCAAGGGCGATGGCAGCCGAATTAGAGGAAGCAATAAGTGCCGCTTGATAGAGCTGTTTGACGGTATATTGATTAGAGTGTTTAATTTTAAAGGAACCTAAACTGTAGCTTTTACTCATCTTGATTAACTGATGATCAACCGGCACCTTATCATTCCAGTTAAGTCGGTGATGTTTGATTGCCTGAGTGGTTAAGTACAGGGTCATCATCTTCGATAGACTAGCGATGGGCAGTTCTTTGTTAGAATGATTTTCGTAAAGTGTTTGACCGCTTTTAGCGTCCATAACATAGGCTGATTTTACTTTTTTATAATCAGACATTTGGGCGTTCTTTTTACTTTTTGCAAAACTAAGACTAGCTGGTGCGAAGGCTATCAGCAAGCAGGTCAGTACAATCAGTAAGCGAGATACGCGTTGTTTTGTGTGAGTATTTAAAATGACAGTTACACCTCCATGACACAAAAACTGAAACTAGTATAGCAGAAAATAACTCTAAAAAGAGTCAAAGAAAAGTTAAATTATGGCAAAGATGACTAAAAAAGATTATTTGGGGTTCTTATCAATTATAAATAAGTAATAAAATATTATTACTATAGGAAATAATATACTATTTGTGAGTAGTCACAAAAAACGACCGCCTTAGTGGGTGGCCGTCTCTTGAGAATATTCAGTTTAACCATAATTATGGTTATGAAGAGAATATAGATTGGTTATTAGGTTATTTGGTATGAAGCTACTATAGTCCCTAATCAGTGGTTTTTCAACTGCTTTTAGCCGGAATTTCAACAAAAGAATAACCGTTATTGTTATTAATAATTAAAATGTAATTTAATCAATAACAAATCAGTAATAGTTTTTAATTTTGCCTGATTCATTTGTTGGTGAAGATTCATATGACAGTTGTAGGGGGAAAGGCTGTCCCCCTTAAGGCAGTGATAAATTGCCTATATTTGTGCTATCGCATATAATAATTAGGTAGACAAAAAACAAGTTACAAAATTAGAAATAAATCTGGCATGGAGCATGCCGTAGTAAAGAATAATTCATCTTGTGAAATAGGAGGAGGCGATGGCTGAGTGAAAGTAAGACCAATGAAACCGAATGAACGTCCAACAGTGGCAGCCATTTATTTGCGCGATCGCGAACTCTATTTTCCGTGGGTTGCTAAACCGAGTCTCGAGGATTTTAACCATGATTCAAGCGGTGAAGCGATTTTTGTGGCGGAGATAAACGGGCAGATTGCTGGTTTTGCCAGTCTTATGCGCGTAATGGATTTCGTGCATTTACTATTTGTCGCGCCGGAGTTTAGGTATCAGGGTGTTGGCCACGCGTTGATTCAACGGCTACGTCAAGAAGCAGTGGGGACTTTAACGCTAAAATGCGTGATCGCTAATGAAGCGGCACTGAAGTTTTATGCTGGTGAAGGTTTTGCAATCAGGCGTGAAGATCGAATTGCAGTGCCCGCTAATTATACATTGATTGATATGATTAAAAGGGAATAGTAGGACATTAAAAATCAGGTTGTGCCATAAGTTGATGTTGGTAAGTATTTTAATCAACCTATTAGCTAAAATTTGTTATGATCGTATTTTAGTTCAACTCTTTAATATAGTCTAATCGTGCTCTAAAACTCAGATTCCGGCCATTTAACCACAATAGTGCCTGTCCCGACAAAGTTCGCCGGGACAGGCACTATTGTGGTTAAATTCTGGAATCTACCGAGTTTTGTCACACACTCATGTTGCCTATAATTGTCGCGGTGCTGTGGGTTCAAAGTTATGGTAGCCATCATCATGCCGCGAATGGTGCCGATGATGACCGTGACCATGTCCGTGGGGATGTTCTGTTTGAAGCTGAAGTGTTAATTGCTTCGTTTTTTCACGTTCAATTTGGAGTTTCTTTTTGTAGATATTAGTTTTGACATGACCATGAATCAACAGTGCCAGTGGGATCATCTGAATGGCTAAACCAGCAGGAATCAGCCAAGGATTTTCCTTTACAAATTCAGCCCGCTGGTTAGCTAGTTTCGCGAAATCAACAGTAACCGTCTTCTTTGCCATAAAAACCACACTCCTTTTCCCTTATCATACCGTAAAGCTTCCCGAAATGCAGTGAGAAGGACTGAAAAATGCAGCCTTATTAGCCCCATCATGAAGAAAATTGCTTACCCACGATATTGCATTGCTAGCTGCCGGTAATAATTCAGTGATTGCGGATCTAACCGCAATTGTTTGCTGAGCTGCTGATCGTTTAAATTAGAGTGCTGCAACAAGAAATCGAGGACGGCACTTTGATACAGGCGGGTTGGTGTTAAGGCGAAGCCTAGCAGCTTTTCGTCTGGTTTTAAGTACTTATGCAGGCCGGCTGCCGTGAGGTGCGGATCACCGGCTAACCGTTGTTTTAAAAATAGATCTTGGCTGTGCTGACGTTCCTGCAGAGGGCGAATAAACTGCTGATATTCTTTCCAGAAAACCTGTTCATCAGTATTAAAATTAGCGGTATTTAGCTGCTGATAGAACCCGGGCGTTAAAAACTCCGAGATGGTGTAGTAGCGGCTGGAAAGTAGCAGCGTCAAGCGCGTATAAACGGCAAGCTGCTGATTAGCTAAAATGGCTGGCATAAGGTGCAGCCACTTGGTGGTCGGTGCCTTTAGGTCATCATGTGATTTACCCTTTAGCGTCAGTGTTGGGTAATGGGTGATCAAGTCATGGGTAAAGAGGTATTTAAAGTAAATATTGATGTGTGACAGCATTTTATTATATGTGCCATTAGTGACTTCCCGCTGATTGACCAGCATGGCTAAGTACTGTTCAATATCTCGATCCAGCAGCGTTGCGACCCGGTGATCAGCTTGATAACCGGCGTTAAAATTACTCAAAAAGTTGAATAGGTCAGTTAACACAGAACGGTATTCGGTAATGGTGGGCTCGGCCAGCTCTTGCCGGTTGAGATAACGTTCAAATACTTCTTGGTATGGATACGCGTTAGCATGTGACAAGTTGCCACCCTCCTTGAAACGATAATTTACGTTTATTATACGTCAAAAGCCTGCGCCATAGCGATTAGTTCGCATGGGGCAGGCTTTTGACTGTAAATGATTAATTCACTTAGTTACTTTCTACAAAAACAACGTTAGTTTTATCCATATCAACGTCACGAACGGCGTGATAGCCGCTTAGATGCAGTTTAGTGGCCTTATTAGTACCCTTAGTCGTATCTTTGACCGTGACGGTTTGAGTCATATCAATGCCGGACAGCTTCCCGGATAATTTAATCATCGTTTGATTCTGCTTATTTGTCGTGAAGGTATACTTCACGGTGCCTTCCTTGTTCAACGCTTTAGCGTTTTTGGCAGCACTGTAAGATTTGTAGAACTTATCAACGTTGTACATCGTTGCTTTACCAGAATTTTTGTCAAAAGCAATGGCTTCAATACCGGAGTTGCTCTTGTGGTTGATTTTTCCCGCTAAGTACCAGAAACCATCCCCAGATAGGATAGTCGATTTGACATCCGTGTGCTTAGTGGTTGCGGGTTCGTTTTTAAAGCTAGCCTGTTCATTCGATTTGTTATTTGCGGATTTACTGCCGCAAGCTGTTAGAAAGATTGCTAAAACAGCGACAAGACTTAATAACATGACCTTTATTCGGGATCTTTTCATTGCTAATCACCTCATTATTATGTGAATCGAGTATAGCAGTGGAAGTCAGGGTAGCGCAAGTATTTGGGGTGAAGTTAAGAATATCCAAAGAAAGTGATGGTAATTTAGACGCGAAAATGATATAACACGGGGAAAAGATTACCAATTTTTTTAAAAAATTAGTAAAAAGTGAGAAACATTGCTTAAAGAAGTCGTTATATAATAAGGGCATGAATTGGGGGATATCACATCGTAAGAGGAATGAATGGTTAATCACATTAATCATTTAGCTTTTGCCGTGGGGGATTTTATTAGAAATGAAGGGAAGGATCTTTAATGAGCCACTGTATTGATTTGACACATCAACGGTTTGGACGTTTAGTTGTAGAACAACGTGCGAAAACTGTCGCACGAAACGGCAACGTTTGTTGGCTATGCCAGTGCGATTGCGGTAAACGAGTAGTTGTTGAAGGCTATGCTTTGAGAAAGGGGATTACCCGAAGCTGCGGCTGTCTGAGACGGGAAGTTTCTCGCAGGAATGCGCAGCATAACGAAAGTTTTATTAACGCACAAGGCGGGGCTCTGGTGGATAAAAATGGTATTGGTTACTCATCATTGATTCGTTCCAAACGGAACCATACCGGTGTGATCGGCGTTTCGTTTGATAAGAAGTCAGGGACGTACATTGCCCGCTTAATGTATCATGGACGCTACGTTTTAAACCGGGCTACCCGATCTTTTGAAGAAGCAGTTGAACTGCGTCGTCAAGCAGAACAGCAGTATTTTAAAGTTAAAGAAATGAATGATTAACCAATCGCCCACCGCATTGATCGCCGATGCAGTGAGCTTTTTTAATTGTGCACTAGACCGAACATATGTTTATTGGTAAACTGAAATTAATAGACATTTAGGAGGCTAAAAAAATGCCAAGAAGGCGACGTATGCGTAATAGTAATTCATTCTTTACTTGGCTGGTGATTGCGGTAGCGATTATTGCAGGAATTTCTGCCACGGGAAATAGCAATCATTCAAAACCTGATTCAACCACCGCAGCAAGCAGCCAGACAGCACTGCAGGAAAAAGCCAGCTCAGTGATTCAAGCTTTCAAGGGCCATCAATCAATCAGTACCACTAACCAACCCCACGCGGATGGCCAGACTAAGGCTAACGGTACGGCTCAACTAGCAGAGCTCAACTATCAAGGTCAGCAGGTCGTTAAGGTCAATAACGGGGTGCCGACCTTTACCAAAGCGGACCTGAGTACCGCTAAGGGACCATGGCAGGCATACCATCATCTGGACGAGTATAACCGGGTGACCGGCGCCGACGCATTACTCTCAAAATCATTGATGCCTCATTCCCAGCGAGAGCCACTGTATGTGGATCCTACTGGCTGGCATAATAAGCGGTTTACATATCAGGGTAAAACCGACTGGCTTTATAACCGCAGCCATTTGATTGGCTATCAGTTCACTGGTCAAAACAACAACGCTAAGAATTTGATGACGGGAACCAGATCACTTAATTCGCCCGGAATGGAAGATTACGAGACTCAGGTGGCAACGTATCTGAAGTTGAGTCCGGCAAACTACGTGCGCTATCGCGTGACACCCGTTTTTCGGAATAATGAGCTATTAGCGCGTGGTGTTCAAATGCAGGCACAGTCAATTGGGAACAATGCGATTCGGTTTAACGTTTACATCTTCAATATTCAGCCAGGCGCTAAAATTGATTATGCGACTGGCCGTTCAGTCGTATCTAACGCGAACTAACTGCTGAATTATTTTGAAAATGAAGCATTAATGGACTTAACTTTAAAAAAATTTAAGATTTTATTGAGTCATGAAGACATTTTGCTTTATTATAGAAATGTATGTTTTAAAAATTTGAAAAAGATCTTAATTTGGGGGGAACAACTTGAAACGGTTTATTTTAGGGGTGATTAGTTTTGTCGCTTGTTTTATTTTAGGACAATCACTTGTAGCAAATGCCTCAGTTAAGGTATATCACCAACGTTCTACAGCATTAATTAACCATCCATCAAGAATGCGAGTACTTAATAATTCGAAAGTAAAATATGTTAAAGTCGCTAGAAGATTTACCCATATGCGGAAATCTCATAGGGTTAATCAGATAAAGGCAGTTCGCGGCCGAAAGGTGACTTTTAAGACCAAGTATTTGCTGCCGTATCCTGGTAAACATCACGAACACTGGGGTAATCCGCAGTCGATCGCTTTATCTAAAAGCGGTTATATGTACATCGTTTATTGCTTAACCAGTAACCGAAATCGGGGCCGGATCGTTCGCTTCGATACAAAGCGCTTAGCACAGTTAGGCGTCAATAAAGATCCCAAGCTGCTGCAGTCAGTTTACGTTAAACATGACGGTAAATATTCGGCTAAGCAAAAAGACCTTCAGCGGGCCATTAAAGCTGGTCGTTTGTTTGATACCGGTCATGGTCAGTCGTTAGCTTATAATTTAAAAAAGCATTCCCTTTATATGTGGCGGGATAACAAAACTAAGTCGGGACAGCCGACATCCATGGGCGGCTATATTCAACACATTAGTACCAAGACGTTGAAACCAGACCGGGCGATCAGCTTCCATTTAGTGTCTCACGGATTTATCCATGGCGGTCATTCGTTGACCTTTGACAAATATGGCAATGCTTATTTTTGGAGTAATCCTGGTAATGGTGCCAATATTTATAAGGGCAAAATTTCACGGCACCACGTTATTTTTAGAAGAACGGATCAAATGCTGAGACATTTGCCCGGCACCCACGTTCAAAGTATGGGCTACAATCCTAAACGTAGCCGACTGTACTTAGTTTCTGACGATTCCGTTGCTAGTTTTCCTGCTAAACGGCTAAAGGGTCACGGTTCATTAACGAACCACTCGTTTAACTGGTCTGAATTATCGCCTAAACGGGAAACCGAAGGCCTTACCTTTGATGGCAGCGGTCACGGTTACTTATTAAGCAATCACAGCCCAGAAGTGTTAGTTTCAACAACTGTTTATTAGAAGTTAAAAAGGTGACTATTCGTGCTTTTGCACGGATAAGTCACCTTTTGTGTATTTAACGGCGGTTATTGTAGCGATAGATACCATAGAGAATAATGGCGAACAAAAAGCCGAAACCAATCACGGGATTTTCACGAAATAACCAGTGAAAGATACGGATGGTACCGAGGCCATGAATGCCGTAGATTGCGGGAACAAGTGTAGTGAACATGTGAAACTTCCTTTCTAGGAACTAGCAGTGTTGCGTGTGCTATAATTTTCACCATAGTATCACAATTAGAAGGCTAAGAGGGAGAATTCTATGAATATTACCTTGACGATGATTGGTGAGGGTGTTTATCTCATCAACGTTATATTAGCAATGATTATTATCTTTCGGCAACGACGGGATATTGTCGCTATTTGGGCTTGGTTGTTAGTTCTCTTCTTGCTGCCCGTGGTCGGATTTCTGATTTACGCTTTTTTGGGTCGGCAGTTACCGAAAAATAAACTGTTTAAGGTTAAAAGTGATGTGCAGCTGCAACTGGATGCACTGCTGGCCGAGCAGCGCAAGGAATTAGGTAATGAAGACTTACCAGCCGATTTAGTTTCTAATTCAGTTAAGTCTTTGGTCACCATGTTTCAGACGGCTAATCATGCTTTCTTGGCACGGAAAAATCGGGTGCGCATTATTGCGGATGGTCAGCAGTTGTTCCACCAGATGATTGAGGATATTGAACGGGCTAAAAGTAGTGTTCATATTGAATTCTATGCCTTCAAGAACGATCGAATCGGTCAACAGATTCGTGACTTGCTGGTACGTAAAGCCCGTTCTGGTGTTGAAGTCCGTGTGATCTATGATCCCTTTGGTTCATTAGGCGCCTTTAGGTCGTTTTTCAGACCGTTGCTAAATGCTGGTGGCTATGCTGAACCCTTCTTAGCTCGTTCAGCCATCATGGATTTTCGGCTGAACTTTCGTGATCACCGGAAGATCGTGGTTGTGGATGGCAAGGTTGGTTACGTGGGCGGTTTCAATATTGGTGATCAATATTTAAGCAGAAGTAAAAAATTTGGCTATTGGCGCGATACCCATTTACGGATTACCGGTTCAGCGGTTTTTGGCCTGCAAGGAAGGTTCATTTTGGATTGGAATGCTACGGCTTCAGAGAGTTTGCTTCCGGCGGACCACGTTGAAAACCGCTATTTCCCATTAACCCATGTCAAGGGTGATACCAACATGCAAATCGTCAGCAGTGGTCCAGATTCTGATCTGCAGCAAATTAAAATGGGCTATATTAGGCTGATCCAATCGGCCAAGCGGCGTGTTTGGATTCAGTCACCATATTTGATCCCGGATGACAGTGTGATGGACGCTATCCGGATTGCTGTAATGGCGGGAGTTGACGTGCGTATTATGATTCCTCAAATGCCGGATCATCCCTTCGTTTACCGGGCGACTCAGTACTACGCTCATGAACTAGCTAACGATGGCGTTAAAATTTACTATTATGAGCACGGTTTCCTGCACTCAAAAACCATGGTGGTGGATGACCGCTTAGCTTCAGTTGGTTCAGCTAATATGGATTACCGCAGTTTTAAGCTGAACTTTGAAGTGAACGCCTTTTTATACGATGAAAAACTAGCCGTGAAATTGGCAGATTTATTTGAGGAAGATCAGCGTCTAAGCCGGTTAATGACTGCTGAAGATTTTGATAATCAGTCACGATATCTGCGATTTAAGCAGAGCTTTTGTCGGTTATTGTCGCCAATTTTATAGGCCAATTTAATTGCCTAAAAGTAAATCATATTTCTTGTAATCGGTTACAAAATAAGCTATTATAATGTTGGAAGGTTAGATAAGACCAATTAGCTTTGAACGTAGTATCGTTGCTGTGAAGTAACAGAAGCTCGGTGTTTAGTGATGCTAGACCAATCGAGCTGAGAGTAGAACTAAACGGGTAATAGGCTGTTTCCTTGTTAGGCTGCTAAAATGAGAATTGAGGCATCGAATAACAGGAGATGGAATCGGTATTCGATGGTAACCCTCGAGCCGACAAGAGTACGAATCCCGACGGTTAAGATCCAAGATTTACCATTTGTTGGTCGATAACCTTCTACAGGTACGAAAGGGTCGTGAAGTTTGCGGCCGGTTTAGATACAGGAGCCGTTTCCCTGATAACGATTGTTGGGGGACGGCTTTTTTGTACAGAGTGTGGAGGCAGGCGTTAAGATAGCGGAGTGTAAGGTAATCCTCTCATAAACCCATGGGTCTCGGGTTTGTGAGAGGATTACCTTACATGCAGCTGTCTGCCTGCTGGAGCACGTTTCGGCTATGTGGCAAAGAATAGCTGTCTGCCTGCCAAAGCCCGTTTCGGCTATGTAAAAAAGCACATCGTTTGACAGACCACCCCGCTTAATATATTATCGGAATAAGACATAATATAAAGAAGGAATAAACATGCTGACCGAAAAATTTCACGACGTTTTAAACCACGAAGGTGTTGTTTCCGTTGTTACGTGGACGCCTGAAGAACCACACATTACAAACACTTGGAATTCGTATCTCACCGTAACTGACGACGAACGGATTTTGATTCCAGCAGCTGGTTTTACCCATGCTGAAAAGGATTTAGCACAAAATGACCAAGTTTTATTCACGGTTGGTGCCCGAGAAGTCGAAGGACGCGATGGGTATCAAGGAACTGGTTTCCGCTTGACAGGAACGGCTAAATTTATAGATAACGGCGCAGAGTTTGAACAGGTTAAAGCTAAGTATCCGTTTATTCGTAAAGTATTAGAAATTACCCCAACTTCTGCAAAACAATTACTGTAACAGACAAAGGGCTCACGCTAAAATTTAGCGTGAGCCCTTTTAACTACTCTTTTGTGATAGGCTGTTTTGTTAGTACGCCGTCTCGCATTTCGTATAAGTGATCTGTAAATTCAATCAACCGAGAATCGTGAGTAACAACGACGACTGCCTTGTGATGATCGATAGCCAGACTTTTCAGAAGACTGCCCACGGCCTTTACCCGCGGACCATCTAAAGCAGCCGTAGGTTCGTCTGCTAAGATGATTGCTGGATCGGGGTAAAGGGCCCGCGCAATGGCTACCCGTTGCTGCTGACCGCTAGATAATTCACTGGGATATTTATGCAGCAGGTTTTTGATGCCCAAGGTTTCAAGTACCGAATCGAGCTCATTTTTAGCTAAATTACCTTTGGGTTTTACCTTATCCACTAAGGTAAACTGATCCGCAACGGTTAGATAAGGCAATAAATGATAGGCCTGCAGCACAAAGCCGATGGCGTCTAAGCGAAGCGCGTCACGTTCCTTTTTTGACCGCTGATTATAATCGATCCCGTTGATAGTGACCGTACCGCTAGTTGGTGTCAGCAGACCGCCGACAATGGTTAAAAAAGTGGTTTTGCCTGAGCCAGAGGGGCCCATGATCAAACTTAAGGTGCCGGATTCGGCTTCAAAATTTACATCGTGCAAAACGTGTACTTTAGCCGTGCCTGAACCAAAAATTTGGTTAACGTTTTTAACAGAAAAAGCACTCATCATCACTCACCTCCAATGACTGAAACCGGGTCAACGCTCAAAACCGTCTTCACGGGGATCAAGCTGCCGACTAATGCCATGACCAGGATTCCCAAACCAACCGCTGCTAAAAGGGGCACATCAAACGCCATTGGTACCTGCGCTGGAATGACCAAGCCCGTAACGGCAGTGAGGAGCGTGCCGATAATCAAGCCGCTTGCCACCAGTAAAATCGATTGACTAATAGTTGCACTGACCAGTACTCTGCTGGGAATGCCTTGGGCACGAAGTACCGCGTAATTTGGCAATTTCTGCATCGTTAAGATATAAAGGAAGACCGCAATAATAATCATTGAGATAATCATTAGAAAACCGATCATCAGCACGAAGGTTAAAATTTGTGCCTGATAGCCTGGTAGTTTATTGATGATCTGTTTGCGAGTGTAAGTTTTGGTACCATCTTGGTGAGACTGATACTGACTATTTTTAGAAGCCACCACGCTGGTGACAGGCCCCATTTTGATGCCGCGAAGCGTTCGCCACGTTCCTAGTTGGCCATATAGCACTGGCGTCACATTGAGTTTGGCGCGTTTCGTGAAGCCAACAATGGTGAACTTAGTTTGATCATCGTTTAATTTAAACTTATCGCCAAGCTGATAGCCCTTTAGTTTTAGGGAATCATCCACGACTACTTCGTGAGGATGGCGGACCCGATGACCACTTTCAAGTTTAATGTTTTTGGCAATAAACTGGCTATTTTTTAGGCCGACAAAAAAGGCTGACTGCTGCTTATGCCCCTTGGCTTCAGCAACGACGGGAGTCTCACCCAAATAAGCTTCATTTTTGGTCAGGGTTCCCGCTTGCTTTTTAGTTAGAAAAGACTGACGCATATCCACGTTAGCGTTCGAACTCAGGGTGATCTTGGCAACGCCCCATGAATTGATTGCATCAGTGTTTTCGCGGGCCAGTCCCAGCGCCAGACTGGTAAGAATAAAGATCAGATAACTGATCAGTATAATCATGGCGATAATTAGACCCGAACGAAATTTTTCCTTTTTGATTTCTTTCAAAGCCAGAAACATAGCGCGTCTCTCCTTACTGTGTAGCTGCATTTTCTCGCTGATGTAACCATAAGTCATTTTAGGTTTTGCTTCAACTGGAAGTACTTAAGACTATTTTGTGGAAATCAAAATAACCGGCTATCATTGATCAATCGATGATAGCCGGTTATTTATTAAACTTAGCATCTTTGGTGCTAATCAAATAATTTATTCAAATCAATTCGTAAACCCATCAGTACGAGCAGGATTGCGCCTATTGTCAGTGAAATGAATTCACCAATGGCAATGGTGCCCCAGTCCATCCAGAAAGTTGGCCAAAAGGCCGCGTTACCGATCCAGGCCAGTTCCAGCGCGATGGTAAACATTGAAAAGGTGACGATCAAAACACCAGCCACTAATTTACCATAGAAGTTGGAAATATGCTTAGCCACATAGTAAAGCACTAGCATGGTGACAAAAGTAGATAAGCTGCCCCAAATAACGTCGATAATACCGTTGGGTGAAGCTAAATTAGAAATCGCAACCCCCAGTGGGACGGCGATCACATAACGTTTATTATAAATCGCCAATAAGTTAAGCATTTCTGCCAGACGTACCTGTACAGCTCCAAAACTAAAGGCTGCCAAGACCGTCGTAATAACGACATAGAGTGCAGCGATAACGGCAACCTTGGCGATATCTGCCACCGAGTTGATGCCGAAGCGAGTTGTCTTAGAATTCATCGTAAATTCTTCCTCCGTTTTGAGATATTTGAATGAGTGCTGTTTATACAACAGTGGTATACATTACCGTATTTATCGCCTAATTTCAAGTTAGTCTTTAGAATCAAACCGCCGTTTTAACTTATTTTCACCATACTGAAAAACCTCAGCAGGATCTAAATCGTATTTACTGCAGAGAATCAGGGCCTGATCAAAAACGTCGCATAATTCTTCCTTGAGGTGGTTACGGAGTTCCTCCGGAGTAGCTTGATGTTCGCCGGGATGATCCCGACCAAGTTCAATCGTCCGGACGACCTGTGTGAGTTCCCCCATTTCTTCGGTTAAAAAGTTCATCCGGATCAGGGGATTGAACCGGTACCAGTTACGGCTTTCGTAAAACTGTTTGACCCATGCTTGGTGTTCTTGAATAGTCACAAAAATTGCCTCATTTCCCAGGAAATTTAAAACGGCGTTCCCACCAAAGGGAACCGCCGTTTTATTCTAATAATTGAATTGTACCACATTAGCCAGCTTGCAAAATCCAGAGGAAGATGACGAAGACGACGGCTAAACCGTACATAATCGGGCTGACTTCTTTGCCGCGCTTAGCTGCGATCATTGATAGCGGATAAGTAATGAAGCCTAAAGCAATCCCATCAGAAATACTGTAGGTTAGCGGCATCCCAACTAGGATTAAAAAGGCAGGGGCGGCAACTTCAAACTTTTCCCAGTGAATGTTCTTCAAAGATTGCGCCATTAAGGTCCCGACGATAATTAAAGCTGGAGCGGTTACTTGACTAGTGATCACGGTCAGCAGTGGCGAGAAGAATGAACCTAATAGGAAGAAGATTCCTACGACCACAGCGGTGAATCCGGAACGGCCACCAACCGCAATACCAGCTGATGATTCAACGAAGGCACCCATTGGTGAAGTTCCTAGCAGTGAACCAACGACCATTGTGGTGGAATCGGCTGCCAAAGCGCGGCCAATACGTGGAATCTTGTTGTCTTTAACGATGCCGGCTTGTTCAGTTAAACCAACCAGCGTTCCAGTGGTATCAAAGAAGGTGACCAGCAAGAACGTTAGTACGACCACGGCTAACTGCAGGGTATTAATGTGACCGACGTTCATCAGCGCGACACCAAAAGTGGAATGTAAGCTTGGTACACCGGAGACCCATTGGGTAGGAGCGTGAATCAAACCAGTTGCTAGTCCGATGATTACGTTAATGACCATACCGATAAAAATGGCACCGGGAACCTTGGCACTCATCAAAATAATGGTGATAATCAACCCGATAATGGTTAACCAAGTAGAACCAACGTGCAGTGAGCCCAGACCAACAATCGTTGATTTGTTAGCAGTGACTAAGCCGCCATCACTTAAACCGATGAAGGCGATGAATAACCCAATACCGGCACTGATGGCCATCTTTAGATCACGAGGAATGGCGTCAACCACCATCTCACGAATCTTAAACGCGGTTAGAATCATGAATAAGATAGAAGCAACAAACACACCAGCTAAGGCTGTTTGCCAAGGAATCTTCATTCCCAAAACAACGGTGTATGAGAAGAAAGCGTTGATCCCCAAACTAGCAGAAATGGCAATCGGATATTTGGCAACGATTCCCATTAAGAAACAGCCAAAAGCACTAGCTAAGGCGGTGGCAGTGAAGACAGCCCCCTTGTCCATGCCAGAAACCCCTAAAACGTTGGGGTTAACGAAAAGAATGTAGACCATCGAAATAAAAGTGGTCAAACCTGCTAGGAATTCCTTCTTATATGATGTCCCTAACTCATCGAACTGAAAGTATGACGCGATTTTTTGGCCCATAAGAATTAACTCCCCTATCTAAAATAATTGCTATAATGTTCGTGTTTCGTTTAAAGAAACCAGATATTATAGTAACATTATTTTATATCGTTTGCAATATACGAATAATATTTATTTTAAAAAATGAATGTTCGTATATTGTCTAAGAAAAGAGTTACGAAATAGTGTAAAGTAAATACCGAAATTAACGAAACGAGGTTAGAGACATGACAAAGTGTTTAATTTTGGGAGTCGATCAACCGGTTGCTCAATTGGTGGCTAAACAGCTCACAGAGATGACGGTTATCGGTTTTTCCGAGATGGATAAAACCGCTGATTTTCACGGTGACGCGCGGAAGGCAGCCACGTATTTAGACGTTATTTCAGGTGTTGACGTTATTTATTCTGACTTCACTGGGATGGACGTCGATTGGAAGTTAGAGGCCGTTTTTACGGCGCTCAGACAAAAACAGCAACAGGTTAGAACTGTCATGAGGTCCGTTGCCGGAATTGATGAGGAAGTCACTGACACGTTGACGTATCCCGGAGTCGCCGACGTTGATGAATTTCTCAAACAGCAGCGCTACGGGATCAAAATCGTGGATGAAACTGAAATGCCGTATACGGTTTTACGACCTATTATCGATGATCAAAACGGTGAAGGTGAGGTTCAACTGATCAACGAAGGACAGCCAGTGCCAGATAAACCTGTAACTGAAGCCGCATTTGCGCGGGTAGTAGCTGATGAACTTCAAAATGGCACGCATATCAATCAATCAATTGCAGTGGTGGGAAAATAGCGTCAACAAAGAAGCCTCCCGAAACAAATCTGTTTCGGGAGGCTTCTTGTCATTAATTAACTGATTTACTTATTTAACCAAACGCACATTTGGCCATTTTCACGGTTAGCCCATGCATAATAGGGCACTAAGGTCAGCTCAGTTGACTGGATGGATTGGTCGGATTCTTCCGTATACAGAGGACCGTCATCACTATCAAGTTGTACCTGGTTAGCGTTGACTTTAACCACTTCAACACCGTTTAGCAGTTTATCCTCATAAGCACTGCTTGGCTTTGTCTTGGTGTCCACTTCATAGGTCCAAAGAGGGGCTGGATTATCGGCTTGTTCAGCAGCGTATACGATTGGGCCACGCTGAATCGCAACTTTACCGAAGTCAGCACTGGCACGGTTATTTGCCCGCATGAACTTCACGCGCATATCCAATGAAAGATCAATCGTTGTCGACTTGTCAGTAATATCAAAGTAGATAAAGCCATCTTTGACTGGTTGGGTAGCAGCTTTGCTGTTAACTTCTAAACCAAAGTCAGCCGACCAGCTCGGAATTCGGAGACCTAATTTAAAGGTTTGGCCATTAGGATTTTTAATCTCATAGTGGATATCGCCATTCCAAGGGAAACCGTTACTTTGATTAATTTCGATACCGTCATCAAACTGAGCATCATTAGAAATGAACTGGTGAGATAAAATCGTGTTGTCCTCAGTCACCGTGTAAAGGTACTGATCAACTGATGTAATGAGCCGTGCTAGGTTAGCAGGACAGCAGGCACAGCCGAACCAGTCAGCCCGGTGGGTCAGTACATGAGACTTACCGGGATTACCTTTGCTGGCTGCGGGATCTGCTTCCAGTGGATTGACGTAAAAGAAGTGTTTACCATCTAGCGCCATACCGCTTAAAGCGCCGTTAAAGAGTTCCTTTTCCAGAACGTCAGCGTATTCACCCTTTGCCCGGATTGAAAGCATCTGCCGAGCGAAGAATGACATTCCAACGGATGCGCAGGTTTCGCCGTAGTCAGTGTCGTTAGGTAAATCGTAATCGTAAGTGACGGCTTCACCAGTGGTGGTTTGGCCGATATTACCGGTCACGTACATTTGCCGTTTGACTAGGTCGTTCCAGAATCGGTCGCAGGCATCAAGCAAGGTTTGGTCATGTGTGTAACGGGCAACGTAGGCCATCCCAGTACACAGGTAAACGACCCGGACGGCATGTCCGTGAGGCACCTTTTGATCTTTGATCGGCTGTGCAGCCAAGTAATATTCACGCTTGAAGGCGCGCATGCCCGGAATTAAATCACGATCTGGCGTTTTTCCATCTGCTTCGATCTGTTTTTCAAAGAATTCTGGATCTTGGCCACGTTGATTCAAAAAGTAATGGGCTAATTCCAGGTACTTTTTGGCATGAGTGACTTCGTATAGACGAGCTAATGCGAGCTCAATTTCAGGATGGCCATCGTAGCCAGGAATCTTGCCATCATCAAGGCCAAAGTTGCGGTCAATGCAATCAGCCATACGGGTGGCAATATCTAAGGCCTTTTGGTTACCGGTTTCCTGGTAGTAGGCTACGCCGGCTTCAATGTAATGGCCCATGGTGTAAAGCTCATGAGACTGCTGCAGGCGTTTGAACTTTCGCTCTGGCGCGTCAATTTGAAAGTAGGTAGATAAGTAGCCATCGTCATCCTGTGCTTCAGCGATCAGATCAACTAGCTCATCGGTAATCTTTTTTAAATCTTTATTCGGATGATAGCTGAAAGAATATGCGGCAGCTTCCAGCCACTTATAGACGTCGGTATCTTGGAAGGGGAAACCATAATGGTGGCCCTTCATTTTACCGGCGGCAATTTTCAAGTTGGCAACAGCGTGACTGTTCTTGTCTTGACCATTATTTTGCGGATCTTCCGCGATTGCAATATCAGCTTCATCATTCATCACTTGCCACTGGTAAGGTAAGACCTCTTTAACGACGAGTTCGCGATAACGTTTCCAAAAATCAGAGGTGATTTCCACGTGTTTTAATTTGGGCGTTGTAAAAACTTGCATTGTAATTCCTTCCTTTCAATTCTCTTAATTAGTTAGCACTTTCAGCAGTTTGGGTTTTTTCTGCGTTTCGTTTAGCTAAGTCAGCCTTAACAGTTGGTTCATGATTTTCCCACTTACGGTAGACGACCATGAGAATCAAGCTAATGGCGTAAATAGCTACGGGAACCCAGATAAAGGAAACGTGAATACCAGTTAAACTTGCTGCTGTCTGGTGAGCACGAGCAGCGGTAAAACCAAAGGCCTTCATGATCATTGAAGCGATGAAGGAACCAAAGCCGGAACCCATTTGAATACAGAATGAAGCACCAATGGCAGTTAAGAAGCCGTTAGCCCGGATGCCGGTCTTCCATTCACCAAAATCAACGGTATCACCAACCATGGCGAAGAACATCGTGCAGGCACTACCAGAACCAATACATGCGATGCACCAGCCGATTAAAGCTGAGGTAACGTTAGTACCCGCGAAGCCCATCCAAATTTGACCAACCATTGTTAAGCCAAGCATGAAGACTGTCGTGCCCCATTTGTGTAAGTATTTAGCGAAGAACGGTACGGATGCCATCCCTAAGACTTGGATAATGGAGAAGCCGTTGAAGAATGAAATTAAACCTTTGTCGTTTAAATTATACTGGAAATAATATGGCAGTGCT
This sequence comes from Secundilactobacillus yichangensis, assembly GCF_016861565.1. Taxonomy (GTDB): domain Bacteria; phylum Bacillota; class Bacilli; order Lactobacillales; family Lactobacillaceae; genus Secundilactobacillus; species Secundilactobacillus yichangensis. Next base: position 7,125 of record NZ_BOLK01000022.1, on the reverse strand, counting down.
GAGTTACGGACAATGAAGGCTGTCCAGTAAGTTAAGTTAGCCAATACGATCAGAATCCATGGCCAGTTTCCCTTAGTAGCTTTCAAACTTTCCCTGATTGTAATGATTTTTTCTTCTTCAATGTTTTTTTCACGCATATCGAAGAAAGCAATGATCAGTAGGATAAAGGCAACGATGGCATAAACACCAACGGCCAATGACCAGCCGCGCTGCTCGTTACCATGACCCAGTAAGCCGGCAAATGGAATGATGAAAGTAACGGCGAAGAAGTTACCGACGTTACCTAAAACCAGCCGGATAGAGTTGGCAGCCATCCGATCATCAGAATTAGAGGTCAGGTTAGGTAAAACTGACGTAATTGGTGTCGACATAGCGGTATAGGACAAGTCGGCTAAAATGTACATGACACCCGCATAGAGAATCTTTGCGGTTCCGCTCAGAGCAGGTGTGGTGAACAGCAACCAAACAAAGACGGCAAATGGCAATGACATCCATAGGAACCAAGGCCGGCTCTTACCATATTTACTGTGGGTGTGGTCAACCAAGATCCCCATGACAGGTGCCCCAATTGCATCGAAGAACCGTCCTAGGAGTAACAGTCCCCCAGCAGTACCAACACCGATGCCGAATACGTTAGTGAAGAAATACAGCATGTAACTACTGATGATACAGTAAAGCAAGTTCCCAGACATATCGGTAAAGCCATAAGTTATTTTCCGGTGCCAGGGTAACCGGTCGTTATTAAGCAACTCACTGGCAGCGTTGGCGTTTGGATCAACGTGATTTGCATTTGCGCTCATAATTAAAACCCCCAAATTTTATAGTGGTACTTTGGTCCTTAAAAATAAACCTAAAAATTGCTAACTCTTTTTGAAATGCTCGCTAAAACACAATTGCAAACGATTTCAAATTTGGTACCTTCTTCCAAATCCGGATTAAGTTTCTGTGCACAATTAAATAGTAAGCGTTTTCAAACGATCAAAAAAGGGCTATAATGGCAGAAAGAGTTACTAAATCCGACTAAACTAATATTTTAGACTTAATTTTGTGTATAATTTATGACGGTTGAAGCGTTTACATATTACTGTTTTCGACAAATAGTGATAGTTTCCGACTTTTAGAATTGATATTTGTTTTAAACTTTTGGTGACGATTTCCGACTGACACGATAGGAGGTTTTTATTGTGTTATTTTCAACATTTACCTTGTCAAAAACGCTTTTATATTACAAGGGTGGTGAATTTAAGGCCAATGGTCCTTGGAAACATAAAGAAATGTTTCACAAAGGAGACTACGAACTTATTTTTTGTATCAAGGATCCCCTTTATCTGCAGATTGGCAATGACCGGTTGACGTTACATCAAAACGAAATTCTGATCGTCCCACCGTTTACAACAATGGTTGGCTACAAAAATTCATCTAACGTTGACTTTTATTGGCTTCACTTTTTCTCACAGCAGCAGGAAAAAATGCTGAATGTCCAAGCGCAGGAACTGTTTTTAAAGATTCAAAATAAAGATAGTGACCACACTGATAAGCAGCTGTATCTGCCAATGCAATTCAAGCTAGTCGACTACGAGCAGACCACGATTTTGATTCACCAAATTTTGTCGATTCACAATGAACTTTCCTTCATTGAAGAACGGGATTATCTGGTATCAGCTTTGCTGATTCAACTGTACAATTCTTATTGGCATCATTTTGATTTAAGCGACGATGAAAGTTCACGAATTGACTACGTTAAAGAATGGATTCGTGCCAACATCTCAAATACGCTGACGGTAGCTGAAATTGCCGAAAAAGTTCATCTTAATCCGGACTACTTAACTCGGTTATTCAAACGCTGTACGGGAATGTCAACGTTAAAGTACCTCAACCACATTAAAATCGAAGTGGCTACGCTGCTGTTGATCAGAACCGAAATGTCGATCAAGGAGATTGCTTACAACTCGTATTTCAATGATCCGAAAGTTTTCATGCGCCGGTTCAAAAGCGAGATGGGACTTTCACCATCTGAGTATCGAAAATCCTATAACTTAATTCATTTAAACAATCCGCACGTTGATCCACAGATTCCAATACCTAAACGGATTGCAGATTCAATTGACTATATTCCGGAAAACGGCAGTATCCCAGAATAACAATGAAAGGAAGCATACATGATGAATTTATTTACCAAACACTTTGCGGGTCAATCCATCGTTTCTTGGGCGCTTCAAATTATTTTGATTTGGATTGCCTGGGCCGTAAAATCGCACCAAATTCCTAATAACCTAACAACGATTTTTGGAGCAGGGGTGGTTTTACTGCTGATTTACATCAGTTTTTCGTTAGATAGGCGCGGTAATCGTCATAAAGGATAAGCAGTCATAATAGATAAAAAGTGGCCCTCAAAAGCAGTTTAGTAACTGCTTTTGAGGGCCACTTTTTTTAATCGCTATGTGTGTTTGGAGGTATTGAAACTATGTGACATTATCTATAGAAGTAAACCTAGTTATTTCTTCTCTAGGCTAGCGGATGGCTGAAGATTGAAGAGCTTCGTAATTGCCCAGCTGCCTAAGATCCCAATCAGCATGAATGGGAAGAAGTCCAAACCTTGGTTGAAGAGCGGAATAATGTTACCAGCGCCTGCGTTGATGGCTTTGAAGAAGCCCATGTTAGCAAAGAATGGCGGTAAGGTATGGATAGCATCCAGAAAGGCTGGAATGAAGGTCAAAATGATCGTCGTTTTGTAAATAAACGTATTCTTGCCAATGAATGGGTGCAATAGACCTAAGAAGATCAGAGACATTGCTAATGGGTAGATGAAGCTAAGTAGCGGTGTGGAGTAGGTAATGATTTGATCGAGGCCGAAGTTAGCAATGATGAAGGCACCAATTGAACTCATGGTCAAGAAGAAGTGGTAGCCCAGTTTTGGAAAACGGTGGCCCCAGTCCTCAGAGAGGGCAGCCATCATACCGATACATGAAGTGATGCAGGCGAGGAAGGTAACAGCACCTAAAATGGCGATACCTGCCATGCCAGTATAGTGTGCCATGATGCCAGAGAATGCTGATCCACCGTCAGCACTTAACTTGAGGTAACTTAAACTAGAAGCACCAAGGGCAATCAAGAAGATGTAGATGATGGCTTCAAGTCCCATGCTGATAGCGCCAACTTTAGCAACCGCCTTTGAACGGGCACCGGTTTCGTTCATGCCAAAAAATTTGAGGGCGGTAATGATTGTAACACCAAAGCCTAAACCGGCCAGGGCATCCATGGTGTTGTAGCCTTGCAGGAAGCCGTTAATGAGGTTGCTGCCGGCACCGGAGCCAGTTGGGAAGAGTGAGATTTGACGGATATCACCTTTGATGATGAAGGCCATAAAGAAGATGAAGGCTAGGAGAGCAAGTAGGATTGGGTTGAGTAATTTCCCCACGTAATCGGTGATCTTGGATTGGTTCCACGAAAGTAATAGGGAGATGCCGAAGAACAAGAATGAGAAAATCAATAATCCCATTTGATCCCAAGCCTTTGGCAAGAATGGCTGAATCCCAATGGCAAAGGTCGTGGTAGCCGTCCGTGGTGAGGCAACCAAGATTCCTAGTGTGGCGTGAATCATGATCAGGAAGAAGAGTGCGAAGCCTTTCCCGGCTGGTCGTGCTAAGTCATAGGCACTGCTACTACGAGTTAAACTAATGGCAAGAATCGATAATAGTGGTAACAGAATTGCAGTTAACAGAAATCCGATGGTAGCAGGTGCCCAGTTGCCGGCAGCTAACTGTCCTAAGTGAATTGGGAAGATCAAGTTGCCAGCCCCGAAGAAGAGACCAAATAACAGTGAACCTAGAATAATATACTCGCGTCTTAAAAGTGTTTTTTTCATGTAAAAAACCTCCTGTGAATTTGGTGCAACAATGGGGTAATAAAAAACGCCCCTAGCTTATAAAAGCTAAGGACGTGTTATCGACGTGTTACCACCTTAATTTTCAACCACCTCGCGATGATTGACTTTGAAAGTACGGCGAGCCGATGCGCGGTCGGTCCACGATACTTCATTGCTGTAATGGGCGCATTCCCAGTGACCACTTCGAACATTCGTCGCGGTCACGACTTGTAGATTACTTTCATCGCTGGGTCGATTACCTCGTCGCACTAAGTGAGGCTCCCTGTGAATCTTGCCAGTGACTACTCTTCTACGCATAGTCTTTAATCAAACTATTTAAATATGTGTGAAACTTGTTTATGTGAATAATAATAGTCATTTAAAATTAAAAGTCAAGAATAAAATGAGATTATTTTAATTTAATTTGGCATTACTCTCAGTTTAATCTCATGATAATAGATGATAGAAACTCGCTGCAATTAGTTGTCAAAAACCGAAAAATAAGCAATAATGATGGGTAATAAAGAAATGGTGTTTTAATGAGAAATGATTTGAAGCAGAAAGATGGGATAGGTATGGGAGCTCAGCTCAGTAACCGAAAGATGAATGTTAAACGATTAGTCGTCAAAGTTGGGACGAGTAGCTTGGTTTACCCTAGTGGCGGACTTAATTTGAAGGTCATTGATCAACTGGCCTTTGCACTAAGTACGCTGTGCGGACAGGGAAAAGAAGTTATTTTAGTTTCGTCTGGTGCGATTGGAGTCGGTTTAAACGCACTTCGGCTGAAGGAGCGACCCAAGGAGATCAGTGAGCAGCAGGCGCTTGCTTCGATTGGCCAAAGCAAGCTGATCACGATGTTTAACCAGCGATTTGCTCACTATAATCAGACCATCGGCCAGCTTTTGTTGACCCACGATGTGTTTGATTTCCCAGCCAGCAACCAGCATGTGATGGATACTTTTGATAAATTATTGGCTAGACACGTTGTTCCAATCGTCAACGAAAATGACTCAATCGCGGTGGATGAAATGGATCACCGGACCAAATTCGGTGATAACGATCAGTTGTCTGCAATTGTAGCAACTCACGTGGATGCTGATTTGTTGATCATGCTCTCTGATATAGAGGGGTTCTATGATCAAAATCCACTTAAGCACGATGATGCTCAGCTGATTTCAACCATTCATCATATTGACGATGAAACGTATGCAGTCGCTGGCGGCCGTGGGAGTCGTTACGGTACGGGTGGCATGGTGACCAAATTAACAGCTGCGGAAATTATGCTGAAAGATAACCGTCAAATGGTGCTGGCAAGCGGCAAAGACCCGGCAGTTATTTTGGATGTTTTAGCTGGTAAACCAGTTGGCACCTGGTTTACTCCCGAGGAAAAAGGAGCTGTTCAACATGGCTAACGAAACGATTAATCTGACTCAGTTAGAAAAAATGGGTCAGCTGGCAAAACAGGCTGAAACTCAGTTGGCACAACTATCTAACCAGCAGCGAAATGATGGTTTAATGGCAATGGCAGACGCGTTAATTGCACATTCTGATACTATTTTAGCTGCAAATCAGCAGGATTTGGCTAACGCAACTGACCTAAAAGCTAGTTTTGTGGATCGGCTGACGTTAACGGCCGACCGAATCAATGATATGGCAGAAGGCATGCGGCAGGTGGCTCAGCTGGCTGACCCCATCGGCAGTGTGGATAAAATGTGGAAGAACGAAGCCGGTTTGATGATCGGTAAACAGCGGGTACCGCTAGGCGTTATCGGCATTATTTTTGAAGCCCGGCCAAACGTGACGGCTGATGCTTCTGCGTTATGTTATAAAAGCGGTAATGCAGTCATGCTGCGTGGCGGTAAGGAAGCCATTCAAACTAATATCGCTATCAGCGATGTTCTTCGAGGCGCTCTTAAACAATTGGGCGTGGACGAAAACGCAGTGCAGCTGGTGCATGATACGTCTCACGAAGTAGCCAATGAAATGATGGCTTTGACCAAATACCTGGATGTGTTGATTCCCCGTGGCGGTCGTGGTTTGATTCAACGCGTTATTACGACTGCTAAAGTACCCGTGATTGAAACTGGTGCTGGTAACTGTCACATCTATGTTGACCAGTATGCTGAATTGCAGATGGCAGTTGATATTACGGTCAATGCCAAGGTTCAGCGGCCATCTGTTTGCAATGCAGCGGAAAAATTAGTGATTCACAGTGCGGTAGCTGAGAAGTATTTACCGGTGATTGCAGCAGCTTTAGCGGACCAGGGAGTTCAGCTGCGCGGTGACGAACGGGCTCGGGCCATCGTACCCAGCATGGTGCCCGCAACGGCTGCTGATTGGGACGAAGAATATAATGATCTCATCATGGCGGTTAAAGTGGTTGATTCCGAAGACGAAGCCATTGCACACATTAATGCTCATAATACGAAGCATTCCGAAGCCATCATCACTGATAATTACCAAAACGGGCAGCGTTTCTTGCAGCAGATCGATGCTGCCTGCGTTTACATCAACGCATCCACTCGGTTTACGGATGGTTTTGAATTCGGCTTTGGTGCCGAAATTGGCATTAGTACGCAGAAACTGCATGCCCGAGGACCAATGGGTTTGCATGAGTTGACCTCAACCAAGTACATTATTTATGGTGACGGTCAGGTCCGCAAATAGTAAAAAAGCGTTAAAGGCCTCATTGCACCTCGTTTACAGAGTGAAAATTTGTTAAAATGAGTGTAAAGAGGTGATGCGCCGTGACGATTAAAACGAATCCTGAGCAATTGGATATGCTGAAGTCGCAAATGGATGAAGCCAACCAAAAATCTCACTTCATTATTTTCGAGTCAACTGAATTTTCGAGTGGCGATAATTTGCGCTTGATCACCGATTACGAAAGTTTTAAATCCATTCGTAAAGCACATGCAGATCAGGCTAAAATGCATATTCTGCAGGATATTGTACCAATCACGGATAATTTGGCTAAGTGGGCGATCGCGGAAAGTAAAGCTGCGCATCAAAACGATGATCCGGAAGCGTTAGCTGATTTGGAACGCTATACCAACGCTGTTTTGAAGGAAAATTATATTCAAGTTAATCAGGAATGAAAAAGGGATCTCAGGGCTCGACTCCTGTCAAGTGGACAGTCAAATAATTAAAAGTTTATGCGCAATTTTGAATGGCATGATTTCGGTATTTTTCCGGGGTCATGCCATTTAGTGTTTGTTGCAGACGTTCGTTGTTGTACCAATAAATATACTGGTTAATTA
>NZ_BOLK01000021.1 GCF_016861565.1 Secundilactobacillus yichangensis | reverse complement strand
CTAAGGTAATCAGTTATCAAGGTTTCTATAATTTTCGGCTTAAATTGATTGCTAAGTGCCAGCATTTAGGCATTCCCGTACACTTGATTAACCGTTTTGAACCAACTTCTAAAGTGTGTCACCGGTGTGGCCATAAAAAAGTTGATTTGAAACTCAAAGATCGGGTGTATGAGTGCCAGAATTGTAATTATACTGAAGACCGAGATATTAATGCGGCCCTGAATATCAGGGATACTGAAAACTTTGAATTAGCCTACTAAAACAGGCTTCAAAGCATGTACCGGTGGCTAGCCGGGAATTAACGCTTGTGGACTATCATACCAACTGTATTAGCGAGTTTCATGCGAGGCAGGGTAGGGAGAAGCAAGAATGATCTATAACTTTTTATAAGTTATCAGTAGCAGGTAATTTGGGAATGTATGAAGCAAACTCCAACCGTTATGACAGCATGGTCTACAATCGACTAGGTGATAGCGGTTTGAAACTATCAGCCATTGGTTTAGGTTTCTGGCATAACTTTGGTTCCGTTGACGCTTACGAAAATATGCGCGCTATCGTGCAGCAAGCATTCGATCTAGGCATTACTTATTTTGATTTAGCGAATAACTACGGTCCTGAACCTGGCAGTGCCGAAGAAAACTTCGGCCGGATCATGGCCACTGACATGAAACCCTACCGTGATGAAATGGTCATCGCCAGCAAGGCCGGCTACGAAATGTGGGATGGTCCTTATGGTAACTGGGGCTCTCGCAAGAGCATCATGGCGAGTGCTGACCAAAGCCTTAAGCGCATGGGCTTGGACTACGTGGATATTTTCTACAGTCACCGTCCGGATCCAGAAACCAACGTTTACGAAACCGCTCAAGCTTTAGACAGCCTTGTTCGTGAAGGTAAGGCACTCTACGTGGGAATCTCAAACTATTCCGGTGCTCAGACTGAAGCCATCATCAAGTGCTTCGAAGACATGCACACCCCGTTTGTGGTTCACCAGCCACGCTATAACATGTTTAACCGTGGCATTGAAAACGACCTCTTCCCAGTTTTGAAGAAGTACCATAAAGCCGCAGCTGGATTTAGTTCACTGTGCCAAGGCTTGCTAACCGACAAATACTTGAACGGCATTCCAAAGGATTCACGAGCTGCCAAATCAACCAGTCCATTCTTGGAACCAAGTCAAGTTGAGCAAACCTTGAAAACGGTGAAAGCACTCAACGAAGTTGCTGAATCCCGTCACCAAACCTTAGCTGAAATGGCATTAGCATGGAACTTACGGGAACCAGAATTGGCTTGCGTCTTAGTTGGTGCCAGCCGGCCGCAGCAGTTAGTCGATAACGTCAAAGCTTTGGATAACTTGAAGTTCTCCGATGAAGAGCTTGCTAAGATTGACGATATTTTGAGCAAACAGCCTGCCGTTGATTGGGCCTAGTATTTTCGGAATAAAAACAATAAAAATCCGGTTGTCAGCGAAGGCTGATAACCGGATTTTCTGTTACTTAACAACATCAATCATAAATCTACGTGAACTAAAATCTGCAGATTGTTTAACTTCCGCCGTATCATCAAACGCACTGCCAATGTGGATCCCTGCGTTCATGAGTTCATCACCGTAATAAGCTTCCTCACTGTCATTGACCCGGTACTGCTTATCAGGATCTAGCCCCTTCAAATACAGTCGGCTGTACGGTGCATTAGGATGATTCAAAATTTGATACCTTGTTGCAATAGCGTGATCCTGCTGATCGTCAACCACGACCCAGCTCATCACGTTGCCGTCACCCTCAAACGGACTGTCTAGCCTGTACAGCTTACCGAACTGATACAGTGCCCGGTGTTGCTTATAAAAGACAACCTGCTTTTTAACGGTGTTCGCTTCTTCCTCAGACATCTTTGAAATATCCAATTCATAGCCGAAAGCACCGTAAAAGGCAACGTTTGCCCGGGTCTCTAACGGTGTAATGCGGCCGTTTTGCTCGTTTGGCACCGCTGAAACATGAGCCCCCATCATAGACTGCGGGTAACCGTAGCTGGTACCGAATTGCACCTTCATCCGCTCCACCGCGTCGGTATCATCACTTGCCCAAGCTTGCGGGGCGTAATACATCATACCGAGATCAAACCGGCCGCCGCCTGACGCACAGGATTCAAAGAGCACGTCGGGAAACGCTTTGGTCAGGCGTGCATATAAATCATACACACCAAGAATATAACGGTGCGGCATCTCTAACTGGCGGTCTGCCGGTAAAGCCACGCTATACATTTCCGTAATGTATCGGTTCATATCCCATTTAATATAATCAAGCTTAGTATCTTGAATAACTTTAGCCATCATTTGGTAAATATAGTCCACCACTTCGGGCCGGCTAAAGTCCAGAACGTACTGGTTTCGCCCGGGTGTTTCCCGTCGCTTTGGCACGTGAATCAGCCATTCTGGATGTTTCTTGTATAGTTCACTATCGATAGAAATCATTTCTGGTTCGAACCAGAGGCCAAACTTCAGTCCTAGATCATGCACTTCACCGGCAAAGGCACCAATGCCATTTGGCAGCTTCTTTGGATCAACAAACCAATCACCCAGTGATGTATGATCATCATTCCGGTGGCCAAACCAGCCGTCATCCAGAACAAACATTTCGATACCGAGTCTTTTAGCCTGTTTGGCAATATTCAGCAGCTTCTCGTCGTTAAAATCAAAGTAAGTAGCTTCCCAGTTATTGACTAGAATTGGCCGCTCCATCCGCCGGTACTTGGCATTGACCAGATGCTCGCTATAAAAACTGGCCAGTTGCTGGCTTAACTGGTTCATCCCATCCGCCGTGTAAGACAGAATAGCTTCTGGCGTCTGAAATTCCTTACCTGGCTCTAATTTCCAGCCAAACTCAGCTGGGTTAATACCAACTAGCACCCGACTAACATCCCATTGGTCAACTTCAATCTGATCTAAGAAATTACCTGAATAAACCAGGTTAAAGCCAATCGCTTCACCATTATCATCCGTGGTATTCGGCCGAGCCAGCATCATAAACGGATTTTGCTGATGACTGGAAGTCGTTCGAACTGAATCAATGGCTTGAATACCGGAGCGTAGCGGTGTCCGAATCAGATGACGTTCACGAGCCCAAGTACCAGAGAACTGAATTAAATCATATTGGCTATCCGGCAAATCCAACTGGGCACTTTCGGCAGCATTTAACGTCACTGCTTCCACGCCATGATTCTTAAAATTAGCGCTGCGGACAATCACATCTTGATGTGGAAATACGGTATAGCTGAGGTCCAGATCCAACTGAATCAATTTGTCCGTTAAATGAACAATCAGTGTTTCCGCATCATCCTCAGTATCATCAAAGGTTGATGGTAAGCCAGTTAGCCGCTGCTTCCCCTGCACAACTTCGTAATGGTCGTACTTAAAATCAGTAATCCGACTGCCGTTGGGCTGGGTAAGCTGGTAAGCTGGCCGACGAAAATCGCCGGTGCCGAAATCTGAATACTCCTGCTTGATCGCGCCCAACTGAAAATCGGGGTCATCCAGAGAATACGCTGGTGTCGCCGTTTTTAATTCTCGCTTCAACAATTCGTTATATTGCGGTTTGACATGAATTTTCTTTCCATAATAAACCTGACCTAAAATACCGTGTGCCAATACCTGAAAAATATAGCTTGTATGATCCGTTTGCAAATGAAACGTTTGATTCGCTTCGTCAACGTGAATTGCCAATGTTAGTGACTCCTTTCGAGTGTACGTTAAGACGTCATGATGCCACTCTTAATTATAGCGCTTTCATTATACTCAGTTAAAACGTATCCTCCAAGAAAGAGCAACCCTGTGAGCGGTTAAAAATAGCACATAGCTTTTTAATGACGTGATAATCATTAGCTAAAGTAAATAATACGTCTGTTTCCCAGAAAACAAAAAACCACCACGTCTATCGTGATGGTCATATCATTTTTAAGCTTGTTCGATGAAGTGCTGAAAGATTCGGTTCTTAGTGATCTTCCCAATCACACTTTTAGGAGCTGATTTATCTACTACCGGCAATGAATCCACCTTATGTTTCAGCAGCTGCTGCCCGGCTTGCTTCACCGTCGTATCAGCAGTCACCGTCACAATGTTAGGCATCCGGGTCATGATTACACTGGCTAAAACTGATTCTGGGTTCGAATTATTAAAGCTGGCCCGCAGCAAGTCTTTACGTGAAATCAGCCCCACTAACTGATCCGTTTGATCCAGCACAAATAGCGTGCCTACATCCTGTAAAAACAGCTTACTGATGGCCGCTTGCAAAGTTGCATCATCTTTGATGGTCGCTGCCGGCTGCATGATTGTCGAAATCGGTTGATCATAAAGATTAGCGTAATCAACCCCCAGCTTGCTATCACCATAATACACATAACCCACTTTAGGACGTGCCTTTAAGACTTCAACCGCCGTGAGCAGCCGTAAGTCTGCACGAATAGTGGGAACACTTAACTTTAACTGGCCGGCAATTTTCTCACCAGTTAACGGACTCTTTGCTTTCAGCATCTTAACAATCCGCTGCTGACGCTCCGTGAACTCCATGGTACCTCCCCTTTCTGCTCTCACTTAATTATGATTAGATTATAACATGAATATAACGTGTTATTACAATACATAATTGCTTCATTAAACACAAAACCTGAATAACCAGTCATAGGTGATCGGTTATTCAGGCTTGATGAATCCTTATTCAATTCGCTGATTACCAGAGATAGTCAACTGGGTTCTTAATATATTTATCGTACACATCCTGGACAATCTGCATTTCTTCCGGCTTAAGTGCTGGCAGATCAGATGCCACGGTGTTGCGCTCAATTTGTTCTGGGGAACTGGCACCTGGAATAGCGGCGGTGACTGCATCGAACATTAAAATGTAACGTAATGCCATTGCTGCCAGATTATCCGTGCCAAGGCGCTGCTTTAATTCTTGGGCAGCTTTAATCCCTGTCAAATAGTCTACACCAGAGAATGTTTCACCCTTATCAAAGTGCTCCCCATGACGATTGGTCGTCCGGTGATCTTCTTTGCCGAACTTCGTATCAGCCGTATATTTGCCGGTTAATAGGCCACTAGCTAGCGGTACTCGAGCTAAAATACCAACGTTGTTCTTCTTGGCAAGATCAAAGAATAATTTAGAAGGCCGGAGACGAAACATGTTGAAGATAATCTCAACGGCTGAAACGTCATAATCCATGGCTTTAATGGCCTCTTCGACCCGTTCAACACTGACCCCATAGTTCTTAATTTTACCGGCTTTCTTCAGCTTATCCAGCGTGAAGAAGGTTTCCGGTGTGTAGTAAATCGACATTGGTGGACAATGAAGTAATACCAGATCAAGTGCTTCTAAGCCCATGTTCTCCAACGACTCATCAACGTAGCGTGTCAGATGTTCCGGGTTGAAATGTTCAGTGCTTAAAGGCTCCTCTTTCCGACCAATTTTTGTCGTAAAATGCACGTCAGGGTGAGCTTTAACGAATGCCCCAACGGCCTTTTCACTGTTGCCACCCTGATACCCATCAGCAGTATCAAAGAAATTGACTCCCTGTTCATAAGCCTCTTCCAAAGTGGCAGTAGCGTCTTTAACGTCAAATGGTGCACCCCACTTGCCACCAAGCTGCCAGGTACCCAAAGAAATATCACTAATATTAAAACCAGTTTTACCTAGTGTTCGATAATTCATAGTTAGCTTCCCTCCGTTACACGATTTATTCTTAAGCTCACCTTAATTATAGAAGTTAGAGTAGGGTATAAGTCAAGAAGCTTCACCAAAAATGTGACGGCTAAAAACGCGTGATCAACAGCACTTGCCATCAATCACGCGTTTTTATCATCAGCCTGTCACTGACTTATCCTTTTTATACATTAAACTTCTTCAGCTTCTTTAACTTTATCATCCCGCTTGATACCGAGATACACTTCCTCAGCTTCACGGCGGGCCTCAATTGCTTCAGTAATCGTTTTATAGCTCTTTAATAAAACGTACTTGTGATCAATCATTAAGCGGGCGAACCACTTGCCTGTCTGACGGTCATATGAGACCCCAATGACGCCGCTCTTATTCCGTGCTGATTCAGAGATAGAGCTTAGTGACACACCGTTTTCGTCCCTTAATTGATCGGAACGACCCATGTAGTCCACGAACTTAGGGTTTTTATAAACCCGTTTGCTTGAAAGATCCCGTCTTAAGCAGCCGCAGCTCTTAGTGATCCCCGAACGTAGACGAACACCATCAACCACTGTTTGATTGCCGCAGTCACACTGGCATAACCACATTGCATTGGAGTTTGCAGAGTTATTACCATAATATCTAATGACGACCAGCCGGCCAAAGCGCTGGTTAGTTAAGTCAATTCTTTTACTCATTTCTTTACGCCATCCTTTAAATATTCTAACTTTGCTTACTAATCTATTATTAGAATATCCCCCCAATTGGTATATTAAATATTTAATATACCAATGATACCTAAGGATAATAAGCAGCTGAAATACTATTACTTTTTAATGATAACACTTTCACATAAATATTATGTGATCTACGCTATAATGTTTGGCTTTTATAAATAGCCTACTTTCATTTAAGTGCATTACCATCGCATTCAATGCAGTAATTGTATCATTATTACGTGGATATTTGGAGTGATTTTACTTAAAATGTTGTTCTTAACAATTATTGGTACAAAATATAAAACTTGTGTAACTTATAATCGTCTTATTTTTGAACAAGTAAGAGTAACTGTCTTTCTATAAATAAAATATTCCCAAAATATTCTTGACCCCAGCTTGCTTAAAACGCCTACTGTAATTAATCACCAAAGAGGCTTAAATTAGCGTATACTCTAACTACTATCTATGAAAAGAGGTCCCAGATAATGCCCTATTCAATCGGCCAAGTGGCTGATAAAACAGGCTTGAGCGCCTTTACTTTACGATACTATGAACGTGAGGGGCTCATGCCATTCATTAAACGCAACCCGTCCGGCCGCCGGGAGTTCTCCGATGCAGACCTGGATTTTATTGACCTGATAACTTGTTTAAAAGACACCGGAATGTCATTAGCTGAGATTCGCAACTTTGTATCCTTAACGATGCAGGGCGATTCAACGCTGGAAACACGCCTCAATATCTTCAAACAGCAGCAACAGGCAGTTCGCCGACAAATTGAACAAGCCAACCAGCATTTAGCCAAGTTAGATTACAAAGTTCGCTTCTTCACCGCTGCCTGTGATGCTGGAACTGAAGCCGCGGTTTCAGGCAATTGTGAGCTACCCGGGCAACCCATCATCATCGATAATAGCCTGAGAATAAAAAAAGCCCATACAAACTAACCATTTTCAGCTTTTATCGTCGCCAAAATTTTGGCACTAAATGAAAAGAGCATTAACCATCTTCCCATCAGGAAGACTGGTTAGTGCCCCTTTTTTTATAGACTTAATTTTGGTTTACGGCAACGTGTTACCCGCAGCAAAGTAAATATCATACCACTCTTGCTTCGTCAATTCGACATCAGCACCGGCAATGCTTTCTTTCAGGTGATCTTGATTCATGGAACCTAAGATAACCTGCATGTTTGCTGGGTGACGTAAGATCCAGGCAGTGGCGATGGCATTTTTCGTCACGCCCTTAGCATCAGCAAGTTCCTGGAGCTTCTTGTTTAACTCTGGGAACTTAGGATTGTCGATGAATGGCCCTTCAAACATCCCGTATTGATATGGCGACCAAGCTTGAATCGTCATGTTATGCAGCCGTGAATATTCAATGATCTCACCGTCATGGTTAATGCTGCGATCATCGCTCATGTTCACGTGAAGTCCAAAATCAATTGGACCAGTATGCATGACACCAAATTGTAACTGATTAACCATTAACTTCTGGCTAACAGCCGATTGAATGAGGTCTACTTGCATCGGATTGCAGTTAGAAACACCGAAGTGGCGAACCTTACCGGCAGCCTGCAGTTCATCAAACGCTGCTGCCACCTGATCTGGTTCCATCAGTGGATCTGGCCGGTGGAGCAAGAAGAAGTCCAGGTAGTCAAGACCCATCCGCTTCAAAATGCCATCAACAGCGTCAATCAAATGTTGTTTAGAGAAATCGTATCGCTGACCAAAGACGAGGTCACCGTGACTGCGCTTAGGATCAAGCACGATGCCACCCTTCGATTGAATAATCAGGTCTTCACGCTTAACGCCTGACTTCTTCAAAGCTTGACCGAAGATTTCTTCGGACTTGCCACCGCCGTAAATATCGGCAGAGTCGATAAAGTTGACGCCCTTATCAGTAACGGTGTCAAGCACCTTAGCGGCGTCATCAACATTGAGGCTTACCATGCGCATGATTCCCAGCGCAACGGCAGATGCCTGCAAACTTGTGTTGCCTAATGCTACATTCTTCATCTTAATATAATGCCTCCCTCTTAACACTTTCTATTATAAAGGTTTAACTAACTAAAAGTATAAAAATTTTTATAAATTAGTTTCCTAAAATGACACGCCTTGGATTGCAAATGAGAATGAGTGATCCTTTTCAGCTGAAACGTGGTACTTTTGTTCAACGTCGGCACCCCAGCTGTCAATGCCGCCAACCCCACGAACGGCGCCAAAAATGGTGAGTACCGTTCGTCTTGGTGTTGGTAATTCCTCAATATGGGTGGCGTTTTCTAATTCTTCGGCTGTGTATGGCAAACAGCTAAAAGCAAACGATTGTCCATTTTGCAGGAAGGTGAGGTTAAATTCATGATTGGAATGATCCGTATTATCTAGTGTCCGATTACGGGTAACCGTAACCTGCTTGGTCTGCATATGCATGCCGCACTCCTGCGGAACTAAGTACTTCGTTACCGGTAGACCGTCCACGGTATAATTGCCTGTTACACCGCCAGCCATCCGGTCAGGATACGTTTCACCCGACAGGCCATCGTAGTTAAAACGGGTAGCCGCCGTTGGCATAATGAAACGTAGCCCAAACGCTGGCAACTCTGGCAAACCAGCCTTACCATGATAATCAACGTTGACCTTAATTTCACCTTCGCCATTAACCGTGTAAGCAGCCGTGACTGTGGTTGCAGGTACCGTCAACGTTTCATACGTAAAGGTAATCGAGACGTGGTCAGCAAACTCATGGTCGCTGTACTTATTATTTACTGGTGCAATTGGTAATTCGATGGGCTGATCGTTGACCGCTACGGCAATATCCGTGCACTTGAGAAACATATCGGTACCTAGCCACATTGCTGACTTCACCGAAAAGCCGTTACCACGGTCGTTATCGGTAGTTGCCCGCCAAAACGTTGGTTTCGGTGTCCGGTACAGCCATTCCTTACCGTGCTGCACCAGCGACTCCATGCCGCCGCGCTCGTAACTGAAAATGTAACTAAAACCTTCACCGCGCAAGCCTAAGGTTGCGTCACCATAAATGATTTGAACCTGTTTAGTTGATGTGTTTGCCATAATAGTACTTCACCTCCTGAAGAGCTGGTTTTGGTGTCCGGTCAGCAAATAACAGACCATCGCCAGAGAATTCATAATCGGAATGGCGATCGTCAAAATCACCGCCATACCGCAGAACAGTCTGCCCTGTCACTTCGTCCTTGGTTTCAATCGCTTGGTCGATGAAGTCCCAAATGAAACCGCCCTGATACATTGGATACTTGTCGATCAGGTCATTATACGAGGACATCCCGCCAATGGAATTACCCATATCGTGCATGTATTCGCAGTCCACAAACGGCTTCTTCGGGTTATTGTCCAAGTACTTCGCAATTTCCTTTGGCGGATCGTACATCATACTTTCCATGTCGGAAATCTGGTCTTCGTAAGCCCGGTTGCGGCAGACCCCTTCATAGTGGACTAGCCGGGTATCGTCGTGATCCTTATAAAAGGCGTTCATTGCCGCAATATCATCACCGGCATATGATTCGTTACCCAGCGACCAGAACAGGATAGCCGTGTGGTTCTTAAAGACTTCGTAGTTACTGCGAGCCCGGTCCACAACGGCTTCGCGCCATTCTGGTAGTGAACCCGGTACGTTATATGACGGCTCCACGACACCCATTTTTTGCCAGGTACCGTGTGATTCCAAATTGTTTTCAGCCATCATGTAAATACCAGCTTCATCGCACATGTAGTACCATTCGATGCGGTTTGGATAATGGCAGGTCCGCACCGCGTTAATGTTGTTTTCTTTAAAAGTCTTCAGGTCTTGTTTCATATCGTCAATGGTGATCACGCGACCCGATTTAGCGTCCCATTCGTGGCGGTTAACACCGTTCAAAATGATGCGCTTGCCGTTTAACAGCATGATCTTATTCTTCATTTCCACGCGTCTGAAACCGAACTTATAGGGAACGATTTCAATCACTTTTCCGTGTTCATCCTGTACCGTGACCTTCAACTGGTACAAATACGGATCCGTGTGCTGCCACAGGTGCACGTTAGGAAACATTTGGTGATTAATTTCAATGTCATCATTAACGGCTTGAGTGGTATTATACAGGCTCTCACCGTCAGCATCCGTGATGACCACTTTGACGTTACCCTCAGCGTTAGCTTGCCGGTTCAGCTTCAGTTTGAGGCTGAAGTCGCCGGTGGTCATGTTGTCCGCTAAATTACCAATGATCCGCATGTCCTGGACGTGGATCTTGGGTTCGCCGACCAACCGAACGCTACGGAAGATACCGGAGAAGCGGAACATATCCTGGTCTTCAATGAAGGCCGCGGTACTGCGTTTGAATACTTCAACCGCAATCAAGTTTTCACCGTCTTTTAGATACGGTGTCAAATCAAACTCTGATTGAGAAAAACTGTCCTCAGCATAACCAACGAACTGACCATTAAGCCAGAGGTACATTGCCTGCTCCACTCCGTCGAACTGAACAACGATCCGTTGCTGTTTGCGTAATTCAGGATCCAGCTTAAAGGTTCGCAGATAGGCACCGACGTAATTATCTTCGCCATCGCTGAACATGCCTTCGCCCTTTTGGTCTTTCCCTAAAGCATAGGCTGGACGGCGGTAAATTTTACCTTCCCACGGATAAGTCGTGTTGATATACTTCAACCGGCCATAACCCGCAATTTCAATGTGCTCCGGTACCGTAATGGTATCAAACGAACTCCGGTCATAATCCGGCGCATAAAAACCAACCGGCCGTTCACTGGGCTGTTTGGCAAACTTAAACTGCCAAGTCCCGTCAAGCGACTGTGTAAACCGACTCTGACCAGCAGCTAAATCAGATTCACTCTGATAAAAGCGGTGGTCACTATGAGCTGGCAGCTGATTGACCCGAAACGTTTGCGGGTCATCCAGCCAGCTTAATTCTGGTTTCATCATGAATCCCTCCTAACGCTAAAGCGCTTTATTAAGCGCTTACAGGACTATCATAAATGATTTTAGCCGCACATAACACCCTCTTTAACTAAAACTTTACTGATAATTTGATAGCTGCCAAAACCAGCTTACTTATTCAGTGATTAAGTCTTATAATTAAACCTATCTGTACATGAAAGAAGGAACTGCTGTGACAATCGTAAGGGTCATTTTTGGCCAGACTGCAATCATGTTTCTGATCATGCTCATCGGCTTTCTCTGTTTTCGAGTGGGTCTAGTGGATGAATCAGGCAGTCAGCAAATTTCTAATATCGTGATTTACATATCTAACCCAGCGTTGCTGCTGAATTCATTTATTGGCAACCTGAAGGCTTCACAAATGATTGACGGCCTATATACCCTGATTATTCTAGTCGTCATGATGCTGTTAACCATCGTAATTGCCAAACTGATTTTCCGTAAACCGGAACATATGCTGATTCGCTTCGCGCTGATTTTTGCGAACTTAGGGTTTATTGGCTTGCCGCTGTCTAAAGCCGTGTTGGGAACCGGCAGTATCTTCTACATGAGTATCTTTGTTGGGGTCTCCAACTTTTCGCTGTGGACTTACGGAATCTACATGATTTCCGGTGACAAGCGGACGATTCAGCTTAAGCGACTGGCGGTCAATCCGGCGATTCTCGCACTGATTTTTGGCCTGTTATTCGCGCTGACTGGCGTTAAGTTACCCAGTATTTTGGGAACTACCGTTTCTGATCTGGCCAACATGAACCTGCCGTTGGTCATGATCGCCATGGGCTGCTACCTGGCACAAGGTGACATCCGTAACGCCCTTAAAAGTAAGGCGCTGTACCAGGCGGTTGGCGCGCGGCTGATCATCGCGCCGCTGATTGTTCTCGTCATTTTACAGTTCGTGCCTAACCGATTCATGATGGTTAAAGAAGTCGTGCTTCTGGGACAGGCAACACCGGTAGCAGCGCTAATGGCCATTTTCAGCAACACCTTTCATAAGAACTCGCTTTTCAGTACCACGGTTGTGGGGCTCACCACCCTTTGCTCGTTAGTCACCATCCCGTTGTTCATGGGACTGGGGCAGTGGCTCTGGCACCTGTAAACTAGCAAAGTAAAAGCGCTCATCTGACTTTTCAGTCAAATGAGCGCTATTTTAATTGCTTATTCAGTAATGAATACGTACTGTTCTAGATCTTCTAGCCAGTAGGTGTGAACTTGTTCTGGGTGATAGCAGACGATGTCTTGTAAGAAGTCGTTGCCGATCAAGGTATAATAAATCTCCTCAAGGTCGTTGCAGGTCTCCAGATAACCAATACTCTTATGGTGACGAAGACGCTCGCTTGCTTCTCTCCAGCTGTCTGGAAGAGTTGTTAATCCATATTGACGGGCCAAATCGCGCCAACTTTGCATTGGTACTACCGGCGCCTTTGTTGCGATTGCACTTTCAGGCAATTTAAGTCAGTCCTTTCCGGTAGTTAAGGATAGCACTGATTGAAGTTAATAGCGGTTATATTTCAATGAGAATTTTTAACAGTTTTGTTTGAAAGTAGCTTGGAAAAACCCTTTTGCCTGAGGTATTTTTCACCCTCGCTGCGGGCTAAGTGGCTCAATGGATGTGAACCAATGAAATCGCCCACCCATTGCGGATTTACTTTACTGTAGTTTCGTAACGCCCAGCCAATGGCTTTTTGTATGAAAAATTCCGACGTATCGATGTCAGGTAAAATTGCCTCAGTCAGCATCTTCGTATCGGTATTTTGCTTCTCCATCAGCTGTAAAGTGATGGCTACCCGGCGCATCCAAAAATTCTGATTGCTGCTGAAGAGGTCAAACACCCGCCGCTTATCTTCGGGATGCACGCGAATGTAATCGCCAAACCCTTTTCGCAAAGCATCAACGGAATCCCACCAGGCCTTTTGAGTCACTAAACCTGATAATCGCTGAATATCGCTAAAAGCTAGCCGCTTCACGTTAGCCACCGTTAAATCAATGGCAACGTACTGATACTCCCGCTGAGGCCGCTGATAAAGGTGCTCAATACCGACAATCAGCTCCGGTACCCCAACCGTTTTGCTCAGTTTAATCAACGCCTTAGTCTGCCGTTTACGTTCAGGTGTTTTAAGTCCGGCAAACTCAAACTGATCGCGCATATAGTGCGCCATCGGTGCCCGTAAAGCGAGATCACCGGTTAACTGAAATTGGTCAAAAACCGACATTTTAACACCTCATTTCCAATTTTGTTTACAGCATACCATTAAAAAGACCTCATAACGGTATTTACACCATCATGAGGCCATTAAATTAGTCTTGTGGTCCCTTACCTAAATAAGCAGATACCATCCAGATTAATTTTTCAATTTCAGTATGGTTTTCAATCAGCATATCCTGAGTGGAGAAATCCTTCTCATCATCCGTGATTTCAATCCCCTTTTGGTACTGGTCACGCAGGTACTTAAACTGATCATCTAAACGTGCCATGAACTGGGTTAATGTCAACTGATCAAAGGTTATCTTTTCGTCAGGTAAACCAGTCGTCCCAATGAACTCATGAGTGGTCGCAATCGGATTGCCGCCAATGGCAATCAACCGTTCAGCCACCGCGTCTAACTGTTCATCCAGAATATCGTTATAATCATCCATCAGCGGATGAAGCTTGAAAAATTCTGAACCGCGCATGTACCAGTGTGTCTGCTGAATGTTGGTATGCAGCTGACTCAAGTCAGCAATTAGTTGGTTAAGTTGGTCCTGAGTCTTCGGATACTGTGTCATAGCGTTCCCTCCAATTTCAGATCAAGTTATTTCTATACCCATCATTCTATCAAACTCTTAGCGACGATTATAGAAAAATGCCCATGGAACTACTCAATCACCTTGCAAGGCATCTCTAAAACAATTATGATAAACGGATGTACATATTTATTATTTTTTAATTTTAAGGAGAAATTCATATGATTTTATTCGGTGCGCTGGCAAACGGCCTAGCTGTCGCCTTAGGTGGCGGTATCGGGCTAGCATTTAAAAAAGGAATTTCCGAACGCGTCAAAACGTTGGTCATGCAGAGCCTAGCCATTTGCGTGGTTTACGTTGGGATCAGCGGTTCACTCAAAGGCACCAATACCGTTTTCGTTGTGATCTCAATGGTCATTGGCGCTATATTGGGAGAACTGGTCAACTTTGATGCTCAATTTAAAAAGTTTGGCGACTGGCTGGAAACGATTTTCGGCATGAAGGGTGAGAACCGCTTTTCCGAAGGCTTCGTCACGGGAACCCTATTTATTTGTGTGGGCGCTATGGCCATTGTCGGTTCGCTGCAGAGCGGGATGACGGGTAACAATCAAGTGCTGTACACCAAATCCATGATTGACGGCGTTTTTATCCTCATTCTCTCCACCACGTTGGGAGTAGGCGTAGTCTTTTCGTCGATTTCAGTGGTACTCTATGAATCAGCTCTGACCCTGCTGGCAAAATGGGTGGCACCGTTATTCACCCATACGGTGATCAATAATATGACCTGCGTGGGTTCATTATTAATCCTGATTATCGGCTTAAACATGCTGAAACTAACTAAAATTAAAGTTGCCAACTTACTGTTAGCACCATTTATGCCGATTTTGTTATACGCTATTTTTAAATGAAGATAGTTCGTCCAGTTATCCTTTAACTGGGCGTTTTTTATACACCAAAATCAAAATGTCTTAAATAAGTCCTGCCGCTTTGAATCACCCACCCCTCTGCTTATAATGTGCGTAATTAAGAGGAAAGGAATGATTTAACATGACAAGCTACGCCCCGAGAGATCCAAAAACTGACCGCTTACTGTCACCCGGAAACACCGTTTTTGCGCTGATTGATTATCAATCAACTCAGATTAATTCAATTAATTCCATGAACCGCCATCAGTTGGTTCAAAACATCGTCGTCACTACCAAACTGATGCAGGCTTATCACATCCCCATCATTCTCTCAACAGTCAATGTGGGTACTGGTCGTAATCAGGACACCATCGCTCCTTTAAAAGAAATTCTCGGCGATACACCTTCCTATGATCGGACAACGATCAATGCGTGGGAAGACAGAGAATTTAACGAAGCTATTACCGCTACTAATCGGCACAACATTATTATGGCAGCGCTCTGGACGGAAGCTTGTCTGACTTTTCCTGCCCTGGATGCCTTGGCGGAAGGTTATGATGTTTACCCAGTAGTGGATGCCATTGGCGGCACTAGTTTTGGGGCTCATCAAGCCGCGTTGCAGCGGGTTGCTCAAGCCGGCGCACACCCAACCACGTTTGCTCAGTTGGCCTGCGAACTGCAGCGAGATTGGAATCGAACTGACACGGTACCGGCTTTCTTACAGAGTATGACTGAGGCCGGTAAATTTTTGAGGCTTTAAATTAAATTAAAAAATAACGCTAAGCAAACTAAATTGCTTAGCGTTATTAACATTTGATTATCTTCTAATTTAACGTACTTTTTGGTTTCACAATTGCACTGTCAACCAGTTCAACCTTGACGCCCTTTTTCACAAGCTTAGCCCGTCCAGACGTAACAAATCGGTCACGAACGCTAGGTTTTGTCAGCTTGGTTACTTGTTTAAACAGCTTGTTCAGTTCTTTTAACGCATCCTCACTGTTTTTGAAACCAGTGGACACGGTCTTTTCTTTAATAGCATCGTACGTCAGGGTTTCAAATTTCAGCTTATCCTTCACAATGTTCAACCGGCTGAAGTCATAGCTGCCATCTTGACGCAAAACAAAGTGATACAGTTCTCGCTTAGTCCGTTGAAAGGCTTCAAACTTAGTGTTCTTACTGATAAAAACATACTCGCTCTTGCCAGCTTTAGTTTTCAACGTATCACCCTTACGCAACGTGAAGTTACGCAAGTTTTCGTATGACCCCGTAGATACATTAACTTGATCAGCAAAAAAGTCAGCCGAAAAACCGGAACCGGCATCAAAATCAATGGATACACTAGTGGCCTGTTTTTTATCATGGGCCACGAAAATTTCACTATCATCGTACGGCATCCTAAACGTACCATCTAAATCAACGTTTTGAATATCGTTCAAGTGTCGAGACATCGACACTTCAGACGGTTCTTCTGGATTAATGATTTTTGCAAACTTATAACCCTTTTGATGCTTAATAATTGGGATTGTTAACGTTTCAACCTTAGTTGCCATAAGCTCACCCTTCTTAAAAATCGTGGTTGTTAGCTACTTTTATTTGAATCCATTTTCCTATTTAAGCCTAGCACATAGCAGTCATAAATAACACCGGTAGATTGGAAATCCAATCCTTTAAAACGGTTACATGAGGATTGTTGAGTAATATTTTAGTTTGATTAAGATGATAAAAATATTAAAATTAAATTTGACATCTCACATTTAAGTGTTATTATAATGTCAACTTGATAAGCAAATGCGTTAACGAGGACAGCGTTGGTACGCTCTAAGCGAGTTCGGTCTGGTGTAAGCGAACAATTGTACCGGCAAATCACCTCCAAGCTTTTTTGATGAACGGCGACTAGTAATCAAAAGCGGAGCCAATCTCCGATATCAACTTGGATCTGTGTTTGCAGATTGTAAGTTCTGTTTGGTGACGAGCAGAAAACATAAAGGTGGTAACGCACACGTGCCCTTTAAGTCAGAGATGGCTTAGGGGGTATTTTTGCTTTCAAATTAAAATACATATTTAAAGGGGTAATACATATGAAATTCACAGTTGTAGGATCAGGTGCAATGGGTTTGCGGTATGGCGTTTTGTTGCAGGATGCTGGTAATGAAGTTGACTTCGTCGATGGCTGGAAGCCCCACGTAGAAAAAATGCGTGAACAAGGCGGCGTTTACGTTTCCCGGGATCACGAAGATAAACACCTCGTCCCCGTTAACGTTTATTACCCAGAAGAATATGATGGCAACCCCGATTGCTACGTCTTCTTTCTTAAACAGATGCAATTGTCAGACATGCTAAAACGCTGCGAACACTTCTTCAAGCCTAACCAATACGCCTTCACTTGCATGAACGGCATGGGTCACGTTGAAAAGCTCTTGAAGTACTTCAAGCCAGACAAGCTGGTTGCCGGCACGGCCCTAGTTGCCACCGTTTTGAATGGCCCTGGTGACGTGGACTTTATCGGTAAGCGCGGTGCTGGTTCAATGAACCTAGCGAACTACACCGAAAAGCCAGATGAGTTTACGCATAAACTAGTTGAACAGCTCGATAAGGCACAGTTTCATCCCAACCTTACCACTAACTTCCGTGGGACTTTGATGGCCAAGGTGGTCTTTAATTCAGTTGTTAACACACTTTGCACCATGTTTGAAATGACCATGGGTGAATACGCTGCTTACGATGGCGCTGATGAAATGAGTCAGCAACTGATCGATGAAGCTTATGACGTCTGCGAACGTGACGGTGTCCAGATGCTGAACACTCGGAAACAGGAACTAGACAGCATCAACTACGTTTCTAAGGTCGCTAACCCGCTTCACTATCCATCAATGTATCAGGATATGCATAACTACCGGCCAACCGAAGTTGACTACATCAACGGCTACCTGGTTAAGTTAGGACAAAAGCACAACTACTTTGCTAAAACCCACGCCTTTTTGACTCACGAAGTCCATTTGGCAGAACTTGGCAAGCAGCGTGAACTTAAACAAATGCGCGAAGAAGAAGCGGCACCTGAAACGGTCGTTGAACAGCAACGAGTTGCTGGCAGATAAACTTCTAATTAATCCTTGACTAATGTTAAAGCGATGAATCCAATCTAAACGGATTCATCGCTTT
The DNA here is from genome assembly GCF_016861565.1 of Secundilactobacillus yichangensis. Taxonomy (GTDB): domain Bacteria; phylum Bacillota; class Bacilli; order Lactobacillales; family Lactobacillaceae; genus Secundilactobacillus; species Secundilactobacillus yichangensis. The sequence goes on along the minus strand of NZ_BOLK01000021.1, from coordinate 14,119 downwards.
TTGCATCTCAAGTGTTGCTGTTCGGTCGATTCATGGTATTCTTTTAAGTGAATTGAACTCGTCACGTTATTGCTGTATTAAAGGAGGATTATCCATATGCAATTGACCCGACTGCTACACATTCAAAATCCCATTATTCAAGGTGCCATGGCCAGAATTTCGACTCCTGTCCTAGTTGCTGCCGTAAGCAACGCTGGTGGCTTAGGTGTTTTAACTACGGCCACCTCAACCGCTCAGTCACTTCAAGCAGATCTGAAAGCCATCCGCGCCTCCACTAGGAAGCCCTTTGGTGTGAATTTGATGCTCCAGCAGAACAACATCAATGATTTATTACCCGTTCTACTAGCTGATCCAGTACCGGCGGTTTTCACTAGTGCCGGTAACCCCGCACCGTTTCTTCAGAATTTGCTGAACGTAGGGACAACCGTTATTCCGGTGATTCCCAACGTTGAGATCGCTAAGAAAATGGCTGACCTTGGTGCTAACGCAGTCGTGGCTGAAGGCGCGGAATCCGGCGGTCACATTGGGACCGAAACCACCATGTCACTGGTACCTCAAGTTGTAGATGCCGTGAATATTCCGGTAATTGCTGGTGGTGGTATTGGTACCAGCGCCGGAGTCAAGGCCGCATTCGCCCTAGGCGCTGCGGGAGTTCAAGTTGGAACAGCGTTTTTAGTGGCTGAGGAAACACCCGTTGATCAGAATTACAAACAACTCGTGATTCAAGCCAGCGACACTGGTACAGTAGTTACCGGAACTGGTGCCAACCGCGTGCGCAGTTTAAAAACACCCTTAACCGAAAAGTTGCTCGCCACCACTGATTCAAAATTGTTTCAGCAATTATCCACCGGCTCATTGCAGCGTGCCATCGATGGGGATACCGAACGCGGTAGCTTTATGGCTGGTCAAATTGCTGGCGCGATTCACGAAATTCGTCCCGTTAAAGCCATTATTGCTGAATTAGCAAAGGGTGTCCCATCCATTATTGAGTATTTATATTAAGAAGGAGTTTGCCATTCATGATCAAAGAAATCAACCATAACCAAGCGTTTCTTTCCCGAAAAGCCACCCGTGCTACCGAAGCAGATGCTGATGCAGTAACTGATCTGGTAGATACACTGAAAGCTAACACCAATCGAGCCGTTGGCCTCGCCGCTAACATGATTGGCGTGAATAAGCGTATCATCGCCATCCAGCTTGGGGTGCTATCCATCCCAATGATCAATCCAGAAATCACCAAGAAAAGCGGCCCCTATGAAGCTACTGAAGGCTGCCTGTCACTAGAAGGCCAGCGGACAACGACCCGATATAAAACCATTGAGGTGACGTACCAGGACCAAAGTTTTAAGTCACACACGCAGACCTTTAAGGACTTCACTGCTCAGATTATTCAGCATGAGGTTGATCATACGAATGGAATTTTGATTTGACTGAAAAAGCACTGGGGAATTTTCCCCGGTGCTTTTTTAGGTTATATTGAGTAAACGCGTTCGGGAAACCTGCCCCCTGCCGACTAAGGCGCTCCAACTAAAAATTCAAAACCGGAATTTTCCCCGGTGCTTTTCTTTTACATTGACTAAACGCGTTCGAAAAAACTGCTCCCTGCCACCTAAGGAGACCCGACAAAAAATCCAAAACCAGGATTTTATGCCGGGTCTCCTTAGGCTCTGGGAGCAACCCGTTTTTTCTCACGCTCTAATTAATTTTCCTCTTCGGATTCAAAATTCCCATCGGATCAAACAGCGCCTTAATCTGATGCTGGATTTGATCCACATCTTCGCCTAGTTCTTCGTTATTCCATTGATTCTTCAACGTACCAACGGCATGCTCGCCCGAAATCGTACCGCCCAATTCCAAGGTTTTATGGAACATCAGTTGCAGGGCTTCAACGACTGCCTGCGGTGTTTCTGTTTCTTCCTTTGGCCAAACAATTGTTGGGTGAACGTTCCCATCTCCAGCGTGACCGGCGACGTAGATCTTCAGGTGCTTTTGTTCACCAATATCATGAATATAATCCATCATCGGCGCCAGCTTGGACAGTGGCATGGCCATGTCTTCCATAATGTGATTCTGACCGGCAAATACCGCTGGCAGCATATCACGACGCAGCTTTTCCAAATCAGCCTGTTCCTTTGGATCCGTTGTAACAGTGGCATTCACTGCACCGTGCTTATCCATCAGTTCTTTCAGCTTATCAACGACTTCCGGTACGCTATTATCCACTTTAAAGATCAGCATGGCACCGCTATTACTGCTGTAATGAGTACCCTCATATTTGTCCAATGCTTCAATAGTGGCATTATCTAGCGCTTCAAGCATCGTTGGGTAAACCCCTGAGATTCGAATTTCAGCAACGGCTTCCGCTAGCTTGGTCATATTTTCAAAGAAGGCAATTCCCATGGTTGGCTTGCCAATTGGAACCGGCATTAATTTCACCGTCACCTCTGTAATAACACCCAAAGTGCCTTCAGAACCCACGAATAACTGGGTTAAGTTATAACCGAAAGCTTGCTTGAGGGTCCGGCCGCCAAGCTTGATCTCGCGGCCATCCGCTAAGACGACTTTCAAGCCCAGCACATTGTCCTTGGTAGCACCATACTTCACGGTGCTCATGCCACCAGCATTAGTCGCCACGTTACCACCGATCCCTGAAATTGGCTTGGAACCTGGATCTGGGGCGTAAAACATGCCCTGTTCACGGGCAGCTTTATCCAAATCACCATTAATGACCCCCGGTTCCACAACAGCCAGTGAATCAGCCTTGCTAATTTCTTTAATGTGGTTCATCTGCTTAGTTGAGAGCACGAAACTGCCTTCCAAGCCATCAGCTCCCACTACTGTACTGGTATATTGATCTTGCGGAATAACTGAAATATGAAACTTCCGAGCAGTCCGCATGACACCTTGAATATCCTCGGTAGACTTTGCCTCAATATAAGCTAAAGCCAAACCGCTGTCATCACTGGTCATTTTCGAGCTGAATGACTGCTTTTTCAAAGTAGCTGCATCGGTGAAAACATCACCATCAGTCACTTGTGATTTTAAAAATTCAATGATTTGTTCATTACTAAATGCACTAAAAACTGTCAACAATATCAAATCCTTTCTAAGCTGAATGCTTTGGGTTTCAGTATAATGCAATCATTGTACGGTTGGTATTAATTGCACTCACAACTGCTAATAACATTGCCCCCTAGGGATTCAGACAGCCGACAGCAACCTTAAGATACTTTAAGTTTTATTTACATTCATCGACTTGAACTTCAAAATACCTCATTTATCCTTTATTCTTTATAATTACGTTTGTAATCTCTCATTTTCAATCATATAATCAGTTCACTAAACCTACTCAAATAAGGAGCCATCTATGCAAACTCAAGACCCGAAGCACTTAACACCCAAACGGCGGTTCAAAAAACGGTCATATATTATTTGGACGCTATTTTTAATTTTCGTCGTACTTGGTGGGAGCGCAGCCTATGTCGCCTACAAAACTAAATCCAGTATTGATAAAACGTACTTGGCTGCCCACGGTGCCAGTAAAACCAAAGTTGCCACTTCAAAACCTGTCAGTATCTTATTAATGGGAACTGATACTGGTGCTTTGGGCCGAACGGATAAAGGCCGAACGGATACCATCATGGTCGTCACCATTAATCCGCAGACCAAAAAAGCTACCATGGTCAGTATCCCCCGTGATACTTTAGTCAAAATTGCGGGCACTAACGATACCGAAAAGATCAACGCAGCGTATACTGTTGGCGGTGCGTCAACTTCAATGAAAACCGTTGAAAATCTTCTAAACGTTCCGATTAACTACTACGCCTTGATCAACATGGGCGGCCTTGAAAAAGTGGTCAACGCAATCGGCGGTGTGAACGTCAACGTTCCGTTTTCATGGAGCGACTCGCACACTCACATGTCGTTTAAAAAGGGAAAAGCGCATTTAAACGGCAAGCAGGCGCTGGCATTTGCACGAATGCGATACGAAGATCCCAACGGTGATTACGGTCGTCAAAAACGACAGCAGCAGGTAATCCAGCAAATCGTCAAAAAAGTGACTAAAACAGGCAACGTCACCATGTACCAAAAACTATTAAACTTAATGTCCAGCAATATGAAAACTAATCTGTCATTCAACGATATGGTTGGTTTGGCTGAGAACGACAAGGATTCCGTGAAACACGTTAAGAAGTCTAGCCTAAAGGGGGTCGGTGCTTACATCGATGCCGCTTCCTATCAGGTTCCTGCTAGTAAAACACTTCAGCGTACCTCTGACCTACTGAGAACTTCATTGGGAATGTCCAAGCAAACCTTAGATAACTTCAACACGCAAGAAAATCAGCAAAACACCAAAAACGGTTTCGACTGGCAATCAGGCAATAACCCAACGTATACGGTCTACGATAATAACGGTTCTCAAGCCGCTTCAAATTAATTAAAAATGGTCTGCCCACAAGTATCAAACTTGTCGAGCAGACTATTTTTTAATTAAGCTTTCTTATTCAGTAAACTGTGACGCACACCGTAAGTGGCATAAATAACCACCCCGATAGCAAACCAAATTCCAGAAACCACCCAAGTTTCTAATGGGAGCTGCAATAACATCCAGATGCAGAGTCCGGCTGAAATAATTGGTAGAAATGGGTACAGCGGTACCTTAAAACCCGTATTCTCCAGATTCTGGCGCTTCCGCAATGGCAGAACACCCAAGGACATCATGGTGAAGGCAATCAACGTCCCAATATTAACTAGCTGAGTCAAACGATCCAGTGATACTAAGCCACCCATAACTGCAATGACAACGGTCACAGCCAGTAAACTACGACTAGGTACTTGGTGCTTCATTTCGATTTTACCTAAGCCCTTAGGCAATAAACCGTCACGACCAATCGAATAGATCAGGCGTGATGAACTATAAATCATCGACAGCATCATGGTGAACATACCAGCCAACGCGCCAATGGAGATAATTCCGGCCACCCAGTTTTGGTTAACAATCTGAAGCGCGTAGGACACTGGTGCCGCAACGTTTAATTTCGTGTACGACACCATTCCAGTTAAGACAGCAGCCACTGCCATATACAGCAAAGTACAGATGATCAAGGTCCCGATAATCCCAATCGGCATATTTTTCTTGGGGTTTTTAACTTCCGCAGCTGAGGCTGACACGCAGTCAAACCCGAGGTAAGCGTAGAAAACCAGTGATGCCCCTCGCATAATACCATGGGAGCCATATGGCGCGAACGGCGACCAGTTGCTAGGCTTAACGTAGAAAATACCAACTACGACGAATAAAATAATAATAGCAATCTTAGCGACGACAATAATGTTATTGATCCGCGTAGAGGTTTTAACCCCCTGAGTCAGCAATAAACTGATTGCTAGTACGATCAGAATGGCAAAAAGGTTGAAGTAAGTGCCATGAGCCGGATCAAAGCTGCCGGTAATTGCCTTAGGGATGTTGATTCCCATCCCCTTCAAAAATGACACCAGATATGCCGACCAGCCGGTAGAAACCGCCGCCACGGAGAGCATGTATTCTAGAATCAATGCCCAGCCAATTACCCAGCCGATGAACTCGCCGAAAACAATGTTACCGTAAGAATAAGCACTACCGGCAACGGGCAATGCAGAAGAAAACTCCGCGTAACACATGGCGGCCGTAGCACACACTAACGCTGCCAAAACGAATGACACTACAATTCCGGGGCCGCTATATAAAGCTGCTACCGTCCCCGGAAGAATAAAGATCCCGGTTCCAATAACGGTACCCACCCCTAATAATAGTAAATCCTTTGCGTCCATTGATTTCTCTAACAGACTGTCCTTATCTAAATACCGGTCGAGTGATTCTTTTTTGGCCAGCCGACCGAATACTCGTGAGACCACTGTGTTCTCCATATTTGTTCCTCCTCATAATTATGATTCAACAGGTGAACACTAACGGTCAGACCAACAAAAAACACCAGGGACCACGTTGTCCGCTGGTGTTTTAACCAGCCAGACAGCCCAAGCGTTTCGCCTAGCTGTCTGACCAATAGTGATAAGTGCCATGCTAATAGCAACTTCTCTAACTTACTGGTTGATAGCCAGGCTGGTTAAAGAAGAAAAATCGCTGTGAAGTTGAACTTAAACGATTGATTAGCATCATATGGCACTCCCTTCTGTGTTAATGAGAGTATTTTAACAATAGTATGAGAAAAGTGCAAGATGTTTTTAGTATTCCGTGCTAATTAATCTGGCTCTATTTCATCACTGATAGTTAGCGTACTGGATCGCATGCTCTTTGCCCGGCCACGCTGCAATAAATAAATGGCGACTACCACCAATACAGAACCAAAGACTTCCACCCAGCTGATCTGCAACCCTAAGAAAACTACGCTCAAAATAAAGGTCACTACTGGCTGAGCGGCATCCACAATACTGATCACATCTGATGGCGCGTAGTTACTGCTGACAAGCAGCAAGCAAAACGGCAAGATAGTCCCCAACACGATCACAGTAAGCATCGATAATACCAGGTTAGTGGTAATTGGCGGGGTATTAACCCAAACCGGCTGGTGGACATTAAACAGTATGCCAGAGATCAGTGTTCCCCACCCCAGTATCAAGATTGGTGAACCACCGGCTTTGACAATTGGCCGGGGTAACGTCACGTAGAAGGCTGCGGTTATGCCAGAACCAATTCCCCAAACAAGTGCATTAAACGGAATTGCCAGCTGTGACACGTTGCCTTTCGTAATGGCTAAGAACACGCCTAGCATCGAAACGGCAAAGGCAATCAAATCACTCCGATAAGGGACTTCGTGTTTAAAGGTTAAACTGCCAACCACGATAAAAAGTGGACTAAGGTACTGCAGAATTGTGGCCGACGCAGCGTTACCAGTCTGTACAGACATATAAAACGTCAGCAAGTTGGCACCTAGTCCCAATATTGAGTAGGCTAGCAATGAACCAACTAGCCGCCAGGACTTGAAAATTGAAAAAATGTGTCCCCGGGACGTAAATGTACCAATAATCATCAGCAAGATTCCTGCACCCAAAGTCCGCGCCGATAAAAACCAGGCAGCCGGAATATGCTGGTTTTGCGAAATGTATTGCAGAACCGTCCCGGAAATGCCCCACATAGTCGAAGCAAACAGGGCTAACAAAATTCCCTTTGTAACGTGGTCTTTATTATTCATGTTCAATTCTCCCGAAAAGATAAAAATGTATTTTATCAGAATACTAAACAATCATGAAAGTAATATGGGAATATGGAAAAATTAACCCTAATATCTCGTGGGCTTATCTCATTATTTATATCGGCTTTGATATACAAATCGAATTTAAATTATCGCGCTTACAAATATTAACCGCTACAAAAAAAGGGATCAATCACCAGTCAACGATTAACTGATGATTGATCCCTTTACTTTATTTGTCAGGCTTTAAAATAAAAGTTACTGATCAGTTTCAACGAACTTATTCATTAATAGAATGTTGGCAACTACTTCAAGTGCAGCCACTAAAACAAGGACACCGAAAAGTGCAAGTATCGCTCCCCATCCTAATGAGAGGCCGCTCATCAATGTGCCATAGATATGGAAAAAGACTGCCCCCAAACGAATAATGACAAAACTGATGACAATATATAAAATGCCCCGAATAAGTCTTTGACGACCAATGGGCAAGAATGCGTCAATGCTGAGCATAATCAAATGAATCAGCGAAATCGTCGCCCAAGCCATGATGATGGTAGCTAGTACAATTCCGAATGCGATTACGACGGTGGCAGCAATTCGACCGGAACTTGTGCCAAATCCCGATACACGCATGAAACTATTGCCAGTTATCAAGCTCACAACCACCCGAAGTACAAACTGAACGACCATAAAGTACAGAAGACCAATCACGGTGGTGCATAGATTACTTAAATAAATTTTAGTATCACTTGCTGGTATTAAACGAATAGAATCGCTTTGATAAACTTTTTCGTTAAACGTTGCCAGCCTAATAAAGGCAATCAAAAATGCCAATGAACTCCAAAAACTAGTGTATGACTGCAAGTAAGTTCCGCTATACGGCCCTTTCTCAACAAACATGTAGATTTCAGTCGCAATGATTGCAATCAGCATCAATAAAATGATCCGGTTCAATGATTTAAATCGATCTCGCAGAAACGTAGGTATTAATGATATAAACTTAGTCATTCGAATCAGCCTCCCCGTACAAGCTTTCGTAGTAGTCCTCAATACTCTGGCCGCTTTCTTCACGAATCGCATCGGCAGCTTTATGGACCACCACGGTGTTATCCTTAATCACTACGATTTCATCCAGAATCGGTGCAATCTCAGAAACATAATGATCACTGATGATCATCAGTGAATCAGCTGGCTTCCACTGAATAATACTGTTAATGATCTTCTTACGGCTCATGCTGTCGATACCGCCGAACGGTTCGTCCAGCAAATACACGCTGGCTTGACGCGCCAAGGTTAAACTGATCACCAGCTTTTCACGCGTCCCTTTAGACAGTGCTGATAAGCGCTGTGACTCATCCAGCTTAAGAAACGAAATCATTTGATCATACTTCTGTTCGTCAAAATCCGGGTAAACTGCCACGTAAAACTGCTTAACCTCACTGATTCGCTTGTTGGTTGCTATACCACCAAGCGGATTGCTGTAGCTGATCAAACTCTTCCGGGCTGCCACGTTGGTTTCATCGTTAATAGCAATTGTCCCGCTAGCGTTCTTTGCCACCCCAGCAATCAGCCGCATCAGGGTGGTTTTACCAGCACCATTTTCCCCCAAAAGACCGACGATCTTATTACCCGTTAACGACAATGACACGTCGGCTAAAATCTTTTTTAAATTCTTTCGGTAGTTAAGCTGATCAATTTTCAGCGTTGTTGTCATTTGAATCCCCCTGCCTTTCAATGTATGCTGTCAGCTCATCAATGATTTCAGAATCGCTAATTTTTAATCGGTGAAGCTGATCATAAAGCTGTTTCAAATACCGGTTGATCAGCTCTTGTTTGAGCTGTTCAACAATTTCAGTATCTTCAGTAACAAAGTTGCCGCGTCCACGCCGCGAAATAATGACACCTTCGTCAATCATTTCGCGCAAGGCACGTTGAACCGTATTCACATTCACCGTTAGTGAAACCGCAAGTTGCCGCACCGCAGGAAGCTTGTCACCTGGTGCTAATTGGCCAGCAATAATTTGATCATAGATAACCGTTTTGATCTGGTAGTAAATTGGTACTTTATCGTCAAATTCCATCTCAAATTATCCTTTCTAGTGTATTAGTTTCCTATTACACTATATCACTATTACTGATAAATTCAACTAAAATTCACGTCTTTAAACAAAAAAATCTTCGTAATATAAATGTAATATTTAAAAAGATGCCATAGAAATACACTAGAAAATGATGACATCATAGATTTTATTTTACGGGGGAAATAAATGTTTTATAAACGCTTACATATCGCTAATAATGATGATTATAATCTGTATAATGAATTCATTTTTAATAGCAAAATCTTATAGCAATTGAAAGTTATTAGCGGCATTAACCTTTAACAATTTCGTAACATCCCAAAAATTGTTATGTCATCTTCACACTTTCTTCACATTTAGAGACTATATTATGACCATAGCCTAATATCTTAGATAAAGATATTAAGTGAGCTTTTTCATTTTACTCCTCCAAAGTAAAATTTATATTTCCGTGAACCCCATCACGAAAATGCCTACTCCTATAAAGATCACCCTCCCCCGGGTGATCTTTTTTTACGCAAAAATAAAAGATTCGCTTTGACGTCTTCCCAGACTGCTAAAGCGAATCTTTTATTTTGATGCGGTACAGTTTAAAAGTAATCAGGATCCCATAACCAACATACTTAAATGAGAGCGCACAGCTAATTAGCCGTACTTTAAGTATGTGCTGAATAAGGAATCAACCGGCAGTATGAATCTCCCCAGACCCATATTGCCATTACTTTAATGTGGCCTCCAACCACATTAATATGATACCGTCTGTAGAGGTGTCCAAACCTCAACCATAGCCCCCGGCTATGACTTATCTAATGAGTGATGACAGGTTCACCGAAATCATTAGATGTGGGACAATATCTGCAACACATGTAGTAGGCTTTTCCATCTCCTCACCTGACTTATTAAACCATGAATCCCCCGGAAATAATAAATCAGTTTTAAGAACAAAAAAGACCCATCCTTCGGCCAGCTTTTCAGCCTCCGAGAACGGGTCGTGTCCTAACAGATGTTAGAACTGAGCATTTAAATTAACTTTTTTCGTTCTTAACTATATATATAATTTATCACATATCTCGTTTGATAGCAAGCTTTTGGCAATATTATTATTAATTAGTGACGAGTAACGATCACTGTACGCTTTGATTAACCCCAACACTATTCTAACTAGTAAACCGGTTAACCTACCGCTACAAACGCACTTATCACGCTAATTTTGAGAACTAAACGAACGAAAAAGCAGCCACCCCATCAGGCAACTGCCTCAATCAATTCAAATGTCCATGATGCTCATGCCGCTATCAAGTAATAGGGTGCCATAATTGTTAAAACATACACATGCTATCGGTGCTTAACCCAGTCCTCTCCTATGTTATAAGGACAAAATCGCACTAAGCTCTTGGCACGTTCAACCATTATGTGTTGGGGTACACCCAGCTTTTTCAATTCTGCTTTCCTCCACTGCCAAACCGATTGAAGTAGCACAAATAAGTCATAATTACATACAAACAATACTGGATTACAACGTTCAATAGACTTCCTAGTTGATATTTTATCCCTCCTCACATAACCAGACTGAATTAATCAGACAAAGCCCCCTTGCCTGATTTCGTAGTTGGAGCCGTCTAGCTTACGGTTAAATATAACGATGATGATTGCTAAGGTCAAACATTTTGGCTTGAATTCTTATAAAAAATGGTTTTTCGAATCACTTATTCAAATATTGATCAAAACACCATTGTGCCAGTCTTTATCAATATTTATATATAGAAATAAAAAAATATTCTAGCATTTTTTATAAAAAATAGTATTTTTATATGGTAAAAATGCTAAATGGTTATTTTTCAGTATAACAATAATTTAGCTTAACCATGAATCTAACCAGAAACGCTTTTGTGTGATCACGTCCGCTGCTGTTACAACAATTTTTTGAATTGCAGTATCTGCTGATTGCTGCCTTATTTTTTCCAGTAAGTCATTGCGAACTTTTTCATCAGTGACTACCCACTTCAGAGCTTCCATCTGCTGCAAAATGATCACGAGATTAAGCGCTGCCGCATCGCTTGACTGAGTTACCCACGTAGTGATCGCTGACCGCGCTTCCTTAGTCGGTTCATATATCACATGCGGTTCTAAATTATTCTGAAAAATGACCTTCTGAACTTGGTTATCTGCCAATAACCCCGCACCGATACCGTCGTAGACTTGGTTTGCAATATCCCAGCTAGTAAGTAGTTTTAACGCATTTGCTAGGTGATCATCCTCAGCCAAAGCTGCCGTTAACTCCTTAACAAACGTTGATAAGTAGCTGGGTAACTGAACGGATTCATCAAAAACAACTCGACCTGATTTCAACTGGACAACACGTTGTGTCAACAAGTCTAAAAATACGGCCAGTACAAAGTAGGACTGACTCGTAAAACGCGTTCGTAACATCGGCTTTTTATCGATTCGCTCCGTGACTAATAAGTATTTTTCTGCTGTTGTGAGTTCCACTGATCATCACTCCTTAAAAACAGCATACCACCTGTGTCATTTAAGGGCTATTTTGTAAGCTCAATTCCATGACGAAACGCTATTGTTATGCCATAATATGGCTCAAAAGTAATCGTTTTTTAAATTATTTCTTCTATTATATTAGTCTTGTTCATGTACTAACAAAAGGAGCATGCAAATGACAGCCAAATACACAATTGATTTGCTGACACAGTTACCCAAATTTCCCTTACCTCAACTTGAAGAAACCTTTGCCCGTCTTAAAGAATGGAGTACGCCATTACTAGGAGCATCTGAACAGGAAAAATTAGCTGAACAGACTGCTGATTTCAATAAAAGTGACGCACTAGAATTACAGTCACTTTTAAAACAGCGCTGGGCTGAAACTAACGCTAACTGGCTCGCCCCAATTGTGCGTCACCATTACCTCGTTAGCCGTGGGCCATTGCAACTCACTTCGAATTTTGCTTTGACTGTTTCTGCTGCTGAGCTACCTGATTTAGATCAAGTCAAGATGGCAGCCAAACTACTGCAAAATGTCGCCGATCAATATTTAGCTTATGTAACCGAAAAAGCGCCAGTTGAAACCAACTCGAAGAATGAACCTATTGACATGACAGCCTATCACCTATTTTTCCGTACTCAGCGGCGACCGGGTATTGACCACGATTTCCTGCAACAGACCCGAAGTACAGTCACTAACGTCGAAGCTACCATTATTTATCATCAAACACTCTACCAAATCCGACTAATTGACCACGCAGGACGAGTATCAACCTTGCATTCGCTCACTGAAGCATTGAATGAAATACTGCAAAACTCTGCGACTGATTCGTTTTTTGTCGGAGCGTATACCGGTTTACCACGCGATACTGCTTTAAACTCATGGCAACAGTTAACCACAAATAAGCTTAATCGGGATAATTTGACCCGTATAAGCAATAGTTTACTGGTTTTAACCCTAGAGGACGCAGAACATCCTCTAACTGCTCAGTCGGCTTTTTTCGGCTCTTTAGATAAAATCGCCGAAAAAACGTTTCAAATTACAGTGGATGCCAACGCTAATATCGGTTTTACGTTTGAGCATAGTCAGATCGATCAGGGACCAGCAATACACTTAGTTGATTCAGTTGTGGCTCATCTAAGTCAGCCGGCTGATCAGTGGGATAGCAAAGGTAAACCGCATTATCAGCAACTTGAATGGCAGTTGGACCACTACGCCAAAGAAGCATTGGCCGAAGCTGGACATCAAAACTCTGAACTAGCAAATCGGTTAACTGCCGCCTCAACTAACGTTCCAGCATTTGGCAGCGAACGGTTGCAAGCCATGGACATCAATCCAGACGCGTTTATTCAAATTGGCTTGGCACTGGCAGGATACCGCGCTACCGGCGGCTGGCGAAATATCGTCGAAACCATTCCCTTACGTAACTTTTATCAAGGACGAACAGAAAAAGTCCCAACTGTGACAGTCGAGGTAAAAGCGTTTATCGAAGCCTTTGCTGCCGGTCAGCGCGATGATGCCACCAGACAATTATTTGACCATGCAATCGACGCCCACGTTGAGCGTATAAATCTCGTCCAAAAAGGGATGGGTGTTACTGCTCACTTATTGGGCCTGCAGGAGATGATGATACAGCATGGGGGTGAAAAGCCATTTCCGGCAGCAGCAACTTTTTTTAATTCCGATTTTCTAAAACAATTAACCACTGCATTTTTCTCAACCTCAAACCTATCTTCCAAAGTAGTGGCCAATTTCATCACAGCCCCTACCGCTCCAAACGGCTATGCCATCTATTACAACATTTTAAAGTCACAAATCAGATTAACCGCTTCATCCTGGCTGACCAATTCTTTTAACGCACAAGAATTACTGACAAATATCACTGAAATCCTAAACGAGATCTTCGCTTGGCTAGCAGCCCAGAAATAAAGCTAAAAAAATATCCATTCCCCCCGGAATGGATATTTCATTTCTAATTTAATTGTTGATTTTAATATTAACGGTAACTGTGTACCAAACCATTAACATCAGGTTTTGATACGGATTGATCACGCGTGGCGTAATACATCACACTGTGCTTGCCCACGTTATGTTCCAAACCTAAGGCGTGGCCCAGTTCATGTTCAGCAACGTTAGTCCGTTCACCCTTTGAATAGTGGTAACGGTTGGCAACGTTGGTGTAGACGTATGATTTGGCGCTGGCCAAAAAGGATAAGCCGTTCATGTTCTTGTTGTTATAATATGACGAATAAGTAATCCCAACGGTGGCGTCATTCTTGCCCATTGGTGAGTTAGCATTTGATAATGTAATGTCGGCCTTGCCTGAAGTTGGCACCAAGTTAACGACCCCGCTGCGG
>NZ_BOLK01000020.1 GCF_016861565.1 Secundilactobacillus yichangensis | reverse complement strand
AATTAACCAGTATATTTATTGGTACAACAACGAACGTCTGCAACAAACACTAAATGGCATGACCCCGGAAAAATACCGAAATCATGCCATTCAAAATTGCGCATAAACTTTTAATTATTTGACTGTCCACTTGACAGGAGTCGAGCCGCCAGTCCTTTTTGTGTGACGGATTATTTGACCCAATAAGCACTCTTATAGTCTTCAACCACCCCGCTGATGTTATGAACCACACCGTTTAACTTGGGATTGGTCAAGAAACTGTCCGCCTGCTGATATAGTGGTGTGACACCTTGCTGTTCAGTCAGCCGTTTCTCAGCGCTGAGCATTTGTTCCCAGCGTAATTGATTGTTGGTGCTTTGATTATTACTGATGGTGTTGACTAGCTGATCGTACTTGGCATCGTGCCAGTGACCATAATTGTGACGGCTATTGCTGGTCATGGACTGCAAGAAGGATAGTGGATCAGGATAATCGGCGCCCCAGCCGGTTAGCAGGAGATCGAAGTGTTCTCGGCTCACACGACTGGCTAAACGGGTTGAATCCAGGGAGATAACGTGGACGGTTAGGCCCTGGAGACGATTTTCTAACTGTGATTTAAGATTCTTAGCTACCCGGATGCTGATGGCATCATTTGGCGTGGCTAACGTTAACGTGGCCGATTTTACGTGCAACTGTTGTTTCGCTGCTGCCCATTCGTGAGTTGCTGCCGTGGCATTACCCTTTACATAGGAAGAAGCTTCCTGCTGGTTAGCAAAATCGGAATGATTGAGGTTATTCTTGCTGAGACCAGCAGTCACAAAGCCCTTAGGTGCCAACGAGGCATTCTGCAGCGCGCTATTGATCAGTCGCCGACGGCTAATTGCGTGCGAAATTGCTAGCCGTGCGTTACGATTATTAATGAGTTTTTTATTGCCAGTGCTGTCTGTGGTAAAATTATAGTCGATTATACGCATTAAAGAGAACGGCCGGACAACGTAGTCCCGGTTATTTTTATTCTCTGGAATTTGTTTACCGATCAGCTGAATTTCGGCAACTTTGCCATTGTGATAGTCCTTTAAGTCTTGGGATGGTGACTTGGAAGTGACGATGGTTAAGCGTTTGAGGTAAACGTGGGATTTATCCCAGTAGAAGGGATTGGGAACCAGTGTTCGTGAAGCACTATTCGCGTGCCATTTGACGAGCTTAAAGGGGCCACTGTAAATTTGTTTATTAGCACTAGTACCATATTGAGTGCCGTAACGCTGAACCGTGGCTTGATGCTGCGGTGCAAATAACGGGTATGCCAAGAGGGTTTCAAAATAAACCATTGGGTGATCTAGCGTGACGCGTAATTCATGATTTGACAGGGCGGTGACACCTAATCTGTCAGCGGGTAATTCGCCCTTTCTGATTTTTTCGGCGTTTTTAATGCCATCAAATAAGTTTGAATTGACGGATCTGGTTTGCGGCCGAACGCTCCGGCACCATGAATAGACAAAATCACTGGCTGTAATCGGCTGACCGTTACTCCAACGGGCATTTTTGCGCAGTTTAAACGTATACGTTTTGGCGTTTTTACTGATGCGGTAACTTTGAGCCAAGCCATTATTTACTCGGCCATTATTGCCTAAACGAAAAAGGCCTTCAGTAGAGCTGCGTAATTTATTAAAGCTATTCACTTTGGAAATATCGACGGTGTTCAAGCGGGTTTGCTCAACTACCGTGACATCTTGATTCCGGGACATGATCCCCTTGCTGTCTGAAGCCTGTTTGGCGTTTGACAGGCTTTGCTGACAGCCGCTTAAAAAAAGTGCTGCCAGGATCACGCCGACTAGTTTTAATTTAGCTTTCATGTGTTTTCCCTCAATCCCAATAACTCTATTTTGATAATAATGAAGCAGTTTCATAACGTCAAGTCTTTACGAGGTGAACAATATTGATAGAAGAGCAACAACTTTCTGCGGGGCAGTTTGCACAGCTCATGAGAATTGATCGGCACGTTCTTAATCGATTTGACGAACTGGGACTATTCAAGCCAGCAGACCGAGATAAGAATGGGCGGCGTGCATACGACCTGACCCAAATTAATCAGTGGCTGTCGTTGCAAGCCACTGTGAAACTTGAAAATAATTTAAATAAAACCAAAGCAACTTTACAATCAAATGAAAACGATCATATCGCTATGCTGAAGTATCAGCAGCAGTTAATTGAAACCCAGCTGAATCAGCTTAGCAGTGCTCATCAGCAAATTTCTCAAGAAATTACGAATCAGGAAACGGCGCGGCAAGCGATGCCGGAAGCGGCAACGGTAGTCGATCGCTCACCAATCAACCTCTTGACCACCACCTTTCCGGAAGAAACGGAAGTCACCAGCGAGCAGATTCAGCAGCAGGTCAGTCACGTCCTGTCAGTGATGACTACGCCACCAATCAACTTGACGGTTGGCCGAGTTCACTCCCGGCACGCGATTGAAGCCGGTCAGTCGGACCTGGTCACCGCATTATACACGCCGTTGAACCCTGGCAGTAAAGTTAAAGCTGATATGACACAGTTAGGCGGCCGGGCAGTGCTGGCATATCACCATTTGAACACGCCCCTGATTGAGGGCTTTAACCATATACGAGAATACGCGAAGCAGCATCACCTTGCTTTGGGGGCTCACTATTACGAAGAACCAGTGATTGGCAGCTGGCAAACGGATGACCCTTCAAAACAGGTGGTCCGTCTATTAGTTGAAGTAAGGAGTGACTAAATGATTGAGTGGTCAGAGAGTAAAATTCGCTCCTTTAGAAAAACGTTACTGGATTGGTATGATCAAAACGGCCGCAATTTACCGTGGCGAAAGGATCATGATCCGTACCATGTTTGGGTTTCAGAAATTATGCTTCAACAGACTCAGGTGAACACGGTAATTCCGTATTACGAACACTTCATGACAGAATTTCCAACGGTCACGGATCTGGCAAATGCGCCGGAACCTCAGTTAATGAAAGCTTGGGAAGGGCTAGGTTATTATTCCAGGGCCCGCAATCTGCGGAAAGCAGCGAAGCAAATCGTCAACGAACGAGGCGGTCAGTGGCCGCAAACGGCAGAAACTTTGCAAGAACTGGCCGGTATCGGCCCCTACACGGCTGGTGCCATTGCCAGTATCGCTTTTAATGAACCGGTTCCCGCCGTTGATGGCAATGCTTTTCGGGTGTTTGCCCGCTTACTGGAAATCGATTTGGATATTGCTAAACCGCAGACCCGCCCGGTTTTTGAAGAAATCATCGGCCGAATTATGTCACCTGACCGACCCGGGGACTTTAATCAGGCAATTATGGACTTGGGTGCCAGCTATATGACGGCTAAAAATCCGGATTCAGCGCATTCGCCAGTGAAGGCTTTTGACCAAGCTTATTTAGATGGCATCGAAATGCAGTATCCGGTGAAGTCCAAGAAGCCCCGCCCCGTTAAAATTGCCTATTACGGCCTGGTTATTCGGCAAGGAAATCGTTTTTTAATGCAACAGCGTCCTAGTGACGGTCTGCTGGCAAATTTCTGGACGTTTCCGCTAATTGCAGAAGATGACGTCTTAGCCTTGAGTGATCACCCAGAACTGACGACGGATGAAGAACGACTGACGTTACTGGAAAAATTAGTTCAGCAGGAGTTTGGCCTCACCATTCACGCGGTACCGATGGGCGGTAAAATTATTAAGCACACCTTTACTCACCGCCAGTGGCTGATCTCATTACTGAGCGCTCAGGTCAAGCCAGGTGCTGACTTGAGTTTTTTCCCTGGGAAATGGCTGTCTGAAGATGAGCTTAAAAACATGGCGTTGCCAAAGGTTCAGGAAAAATTATTAACGCGGGTCTATCAAACAAAATAATCATTCTTAGCATTAACAAATAGAAAGAAAGTGACATTCTTGGCTGGAAATATAGATACTTCAAATCACCCGGTAGATCAGCTGGGGCGGCCGTATAATCGATTGATTTTAGTTTTTACGATGCTGGTGGGGACGTTTAGCACCTTTCTAACGTCTACCATGCTGACGACGGCCTTTCCAACTTTAATGAGATCCTTCAGTATCTCAGCGAATACGGTTCAGTGGTTAACCACTGGGTTTATGCTGATGATGGGAATTGTCATTCCAATTACCGGCTTTTTCCTTCAACGATTTGATTCACGAAAACTTTATTTATCCGCTATTTTTATTTTTAGTATTGGAACGCTCCTATGCTTTTTTGCTAAGGATTTTTGGGAAATCTTAGCTGGTAGATTGATTCAGGGTGCTGGTGTTGGGATTACGGCGCCAGTATACCAAACCATCATGACTTCTATTTTTCCGCCGTCTAAACGCGGCGCGGCTATGGGGACCGCTGGGATGGTTATTGGGTTAGCGCCCGCAATTGGTCCAACATTGGCTGGCTGGATTTTAATGCATTATTCATGGCGGATGCTGTTTTTAGCCATTCTGCCAATTCTATTAATTGTGCTGGTCATGGGTTGGTTTACGTTACGAAAAGTATTGCCAACTAAGAAGGCACCAATTGACTGGCTGTCAGTACTGCTGTCCATGGTTGGTTTTGGGTCCATGCTGTTCGCCTTTTCGTCGGTGGGTGACTATCAATGGACGGATCCCATTGTCTACGTCACTTTGACAATTGGTGTGATCGTGGTTGCGCTATTTATTTGGCGATCTATGAAAATTAGTAATCCGTTACTGCAATTTAAAGTATTTAAACAGCGAGAATTTAGTCTCTCAGCAGCACTAGTCGCGGTTTCGTTCATGTCCATGAACGGCTTTACGCTGATTCTGCCGCTTTATTTACAGACCATTCGTGGCGAAACGCCGTTGGCATCTGGTTTAACGCTCCTTCCTGGGGCCATTGTCATTGGGCTCATGAATCCGGTCACCGGACGAATTTTTGACCAAATGGGCGGTCGGAATATGGCCATCGCCGGGATGTTTTTGCTAACGGTGACGACTGGTTCATTCATTCCCATCACAGCAACGACACCGGTAATTGATATCGTTTGTCTCTATACGATTCGGATGCTGGGAATCTCAATGGTGATGATGCCGGTTACCACTACTGGAATGAACGCGCTGCCGCTGAACTTGATCAGTGATGGAACCGTCGTGAATAATACTGCCCGTCAGGTGTTTGCTTCAATGGGGACGGCGATTCTGGTTTCGGTGATGTCTAACGTGACGAAGAACCATCTTCCCAATGGTGAAGTGGCCAAAGCAACACCGATCCTATTTCGAAAATTAGCGTTGCACGCTAACGTCGTCGGTTTCCGTTACGCGTTTGCCATTGCCGCATCATTTGCATTCATTGGGCTAATAATGGCCTTCTTCTTAAAAGAGCATAAGGGGGCGGTAAAATGATCGCGGTAACTTTATTTGCTGGTGCGCTGCTATTTGCCGTCAGTATGATTTTTATTCCCAGCGGTTTTAAAAAGGCGGTTTGGGTCACCATTGGCCTGGTTTTAACCGTGGGTAGTATCGCACTCATGATTCTCAACTATAATCAGTATTTTGGTATGAAAAAGGTGACGGTGACTCACGAATACCCACTAATTTCCAGTGTAACTGCCAAGCAGCCGGTACTGCTTTACCATCAGATTGGCACCAAAAACGAGCGGGTGTACCTTTACAGGACTAATCCGCTGCAACGGCGTTTGGAACGTACAAATCCCGTTCAGGGACCAGTTCAGGTAACTCAAAACACTGCTCACAATC
Organism: Secundilactobacillus yichangensis; assembly: GCF_016861565.1. Lineage (GTDB taxonomy): Bacteria > Bacillota > Bacilli > Lactobacillales > Lactobacillaceae > Secundilactobacillus > Secundilactobacillus yichangensis. Next base: position 26,617 of record NZ_BOLK01000020.1, on the reverse strand, counting down.
AGCTGAAGGTATCCAAGACTTACCGGGTGTATCGAAATGAAGAACTGCGGCTGTTATTTAGTGTGGGCGTTGCTAATCACAAGTACGTGATGACCCAGTGGCACTTTAGCCTGAAGCCGGGCTGGCAACTCGTTTCGACCAAGTAAAAGCCCGAAGCAGATTATCTTTCACAGTCTAGAAACATCGTGTATAATAAGCACAATGTCATAATCAAATTGGGGGAGCTGGAAATGGATAACGTTTTTGATGTCTTAAAAATGATTACGATCAACCACCAAGGAGTTGACGGTGCACAACTAGTTGTCACCGATTTAGAAGGCAAGCCCAATAGTCTGCTGACTGACCTGTTGCGAGATACGGTGGGTAATATGCGTCTGTTCATTGATATGGAGAAGGTTGATTCTCCAGACGATGTCTTAGCAGAATTAGGGAACACTACGCCACTGCCAGACGATGTCCTGGATGAATACTCTAAGATCCTTAAAGAACGTGTGGCGGGCTTAAATTTTGCCCCTCAAAAGGACACCATTGAGCTGCTGATTCGCTGATAACAATAATTAATTACTAAATGACAGATAACCAAATAAATATAAGTGAGTACTGCATTGGTTAGGCTGTTGTAGAATTGTGAGTGCGCAAAAATGCGACGTGACAGGCTTGGTATACAGCTGGTTGAATCTGGTCGCTTAAAATAAAGTTTATTTTTTCTCGAGTTTATTGTTGTACTTTTTCGAATTACCTGTTATAGTATTGGTAATGTATTTATGCTTCGGAATTAAGGTACAACGTTCTCTTTAGAATGGCTCCTTATTCAAAAGTTTCAAATGCAAAATTTATTTGCGCATAGCGCATGGAGGTTTCATTCTAATGGAACAAGGTACTGTTAAATGGTTCAACGCTGACAAAGGTTACGGTTTTATCACTCTTGAAAACGGCTCAGATGTATTCGTACATTTCTCAGCTATCAATGCTGACGGCTTCAAGACTCTTGAAGAAGGCCAAAAGGTAACTTTGGATGTTGAAGACGGCGACCGCGGCCCACAAGCTGCTAACGTTACTGTTGCTTAATTCTTAATTAAGCTAATAAAAACCACCAATCATTTTGATTGGTGGTTTTTTTGTGTTCTTCTCAGGATTGGAAGTATTACCTAGTTTGGACTTATATACCACTGGTAAAGCGACTGTGCCACTTGTATTGGCAAGTAGCGGACCTCAACTTGCCGTGAAGAATCACCATGGCGCAATTGAAGCCGCAGGTGAGCTAACTGTGTCCGTTTCATCCAAACCGACTGAGCGATTGTCATAGCTTGAATTCGGCGTTTGGGGATTAAATAAGTTGACCGTTTAAAGAAGTGACCATCTTGTGTGCTGAGCAAGTGCTGGCTTAAAATTGCGATGCCCATGTTATGACCTGCATAGGCGCCTAGGCCTACTGCAATTGGTAATAACAGCAGTCCCAGCCAACCCCAAGGCCGAAAGAAGAGGCCTAAGGCAACCACTGGGATTGCTGTCAGAACGACTGCGTTTCGGATCAGCAATCCCTTTGCCTTGTTACTGATTCGGACATACGTTGGTTCCACTGAAGGTAACCACTGAATGAAAGGCTGAATCTGTTCATAGTGGCGCTGACTAATTACCGGCATCATGACCAGGTTATTTTGATCTTCCTTATCCGCAGCCGAAGAGGCCAGAATCACCTGAACAGACGCTAATTTCAACCATTGCCGAATAATCGTTTGCTCAATGACCACGGCTTGAATCCGGTTTATCGAGGCGGTAATGGTATTATGCTGGAAAAAGCCCTTTTCAGCTAGTAACTGATTATCCTGTTTTGTTAATTGAAAATGGTAATAACGCTGGATGATGATGAGATAGCTAGTTAGCATGCCGATGATTAAGATGCCCAGTATCACGCTGATTAGAAATATGATATTCAAATGCTCTGCCTGGCTAAACGCTGATTGCAGCCATCTTTTGGGGATGATGTTATCTAAATTATTATATAGCCAGCCTAAGGCTACTAATAAAGGAAAGACGCCTAATGAAGTGAGTGCGTAGAGGTTTAAATCAGTCCAGTCGATGTGATAAATGGTGCTAGGAGTCGCCGGTGTGTCCAGGACTGATTGCTTGTTTAGTTGCCCGTTCACTCGTTTTTGCAGCTGACCAACAACTCGATTTGCAACGACTGGCAACTGACCTTCAGCCTTGGCATTTGATTGACCAGCGGTTTCAATGCTTACGGCTAACACTTTGAACGGTTTCATATAGAACCACTGCTTTAATTGTAAGGTTTGAATGCGATCGTAGGGAATGTGAATCTGCTGACGGAAGATGACACCCGAATGGATGGTGATGGCTTGGTCGTCCAGCTCATACGTAAACCACCAGTAGCTAATAACCGCCAAAATAATTGCCAAGGAGACAATGATACCTAGAATAGTGAGGTACTGCCATTGATCAAGTTCCTTAATCACCCCGAACATGATTAAGGTTAACAAGACAACGTTAACAAGATTCTTCCATACCATCAGTATCAGTGCTAATGGGTGTAAGTGCCTAGTCGTCATAGGGAGTCGCCTCCATTGCTAAGGTCATGATTCGTTGTTTTAACTGTGATGCCGTTTCTGGCAAGACTGATTTAATTTTATGGGAAGTTGCCGCGGTTTCAATGCTCACGGTTTGCAGGTGCTGCCACTGAAGAATTGGACCGGCCTCCAAAGTGACGTTTTGGATGCGATTGATTGGAATCGCAGTTTGCTGATGAAAAAAGAATCCAGATTCTATCTCCACCTCCTGAGCCGATATCTGATAACGCCAAAACCGGTAACGATAAGGAATCAATGCCAGTTCTATGGCAACGTCCAGCACCGTTAAGCCGGCACAAATCAGCCACAATACGGCGGACCACTGCCACCATTTAGCGGCTGCCATAAAGCCACCCGTAACGACCAGACCAACTAACAACGAACACCCCGCACTAACTCGCCAAACCGTTTTAATTTTTGCTGGTAAAGCCTGTCCTTTTTCCATAATGCCCTCCGTGTGCTGACTAGGTTACTGTACAGGTTAAGAATACCTTATTAGCAAATGTTTATCCATCGTGAATATTGAGCTGTTAGGCTGATATAAAATTATCTGGTTCAGTTCGCGACTGCGCCCAAGTTAACAGAACAATCTTTACGCAATTAATACACAAACAACAAAAATTCATTACAGACAAACGGTATACTTACTTCGAATGGTAAGGGTGTAGTAGCAAACGCCACTTATAAATCCCGTTGCTATTCCCAGTAGTTCGGTCGCTACTGCGTTCTCCCTATAAAACACTGCACAAAACGGTTTTGAGAAAGCCTACTCTCAAAACCGTTTTGTAGTTTGATGTGGTTGAAAGACAGTAAAGATGAGCCTAAGCGGTGCCGTTACATAATCGGTGTGATAAGATAAGCTTAATTAAAATATCATGATGATGCGAATGGGGGCGGTTTTATCAAAACGTTAGTCGTTGTGGGACATCCACAAATTGAAGATTCAAGTACCCAGCAGTTTTTAAAGGAAGTTGCAGATTTTCCGAACGTGACTTGGCATGCACTAACGACGTTTGATTTAACGGTGACTGACGAACAGAAATTGGTTGAAACAGCAGATCGAATCGTGCTGCAATTTCCGCTTTATTGGTACTCAGCACCGGCCATTTTGAAAAACTGGCTGGATCAAGTATTCACCAGACGGTTTGCATATCCGGATGCCATGGGCAGTTTAGTTGGCAAAGAGCTGGGGATTGCCGTGAGTTTGGGCTCACCAGCTAAAAACTTTGCTGCCGGAGCCAGTGAAAACTATAGCCTTTCCCAGATTATGACACCGTTTCAGGCGCTGGCGCATAAATTACAAATGAGCTTTTTGCCAACGTTTGTTATCGACCAGTTCGGGTATCAGTCGGATGATATGAAGGCTAGATTACTGATTAACTATCAGCGTTATCTAACTCAAAAACGACTGGGCCATTTTGATGACCAAACGAACTGGTTGATTGATCGATTGACGACACTAATTGCTTCAGCACCGGAAGAAAAGCGACAGCAACTCAGCTTAATTTTAGAACAGATTCAAAATAATCAATCTACTCTGGAAGACTTGCAGATGAATCTTAAAATGATTCAGGATATGGAGGAAAGCTAATGGCGGAACAAACTTGGGCCACTGAACAATTATTAACGTTAGCCAATCAGACACCGCAGTTTAAGGAACGCGCTCTTTATTTAGCACTGGCAGAACTTAGTGAGGAACAGCAGCGACGAATTAAGCTGGCGCAAGGTGAGCTGGATGGCCGAACCTGGAATCCATCGCGCTGGTAACGTCAGAGATTTCCCTGTGGAATCGATTAGGGTTAAAATAATAATCAATGAAGTCTGTGGAAACGGGATGATCGTTTGTTATTAGGATACGGTTTTTTATGTGCCGCGATTGTATTTGAAATTATTAGCAGTTCGTTGTTGAAGGAATCGGATGGCTTTCACCGGCTGATTCCGACAATTTGTCTGGTGATTGGCTATACGATCACACTGTTTCTTTTTTCCAAGTCCCTTCGTTGGCTGGACCTAGGTGTGGCATATGCACTGTGGGGAGCCATCGGAACGCTTTTTACGACCATTATTGGGATCATTTTCTTTAAAGAGCAGGTTAATCGATCCAAAGTGGTTGGCGTAGCTTGTATTATTATTGGCACGGTGATGCTGAATATATTGTGAGGTGAGGGCGGATGTTTAAATACTATATAGCGTTAGGAATTTCAATTGTTACAGAGATTGCCGGGACAATTTCACTAAAGCTATCAAGGGAGTTTACTCAGTTCTCCTGGACTTTTTTGAGTATTGCCGCCTTTTTGATTATGCTCTATAGCCTGTCATATGCGATGCGTGTGGTACCACTGAGTGTTGCCTATGGGCTTTGGTCTGGAGCTGGTACTGTTTTAACGGCTGCGCTGGACGTTGCCATGTTCCGCGTTTCATTTTCACTCGGCGAAATTCTTGGTTTGATGATGATTGTTGTTGGTATCGTATCACTGAACTGGTCTGGTGAAGCTGAAGAGGAAATTGACTATGAATCTTTGCAGGTTGACGAAAAAATGAACGTAAAGAGCTGAGTGTTAACTTGGTTCTTCTTTTGACGAAAATGTAAACAGGCTGTGCCATAAGTTTATGTGGTAAGCATTTCAATCAGCCTATTAGCTAAATATTTTTATGATCGTATTTTAGTTCAACACGTTAATATAGCCTAATCATGCTCTAAAACTCAGATTCCGGTCATTTAACGCAAAGGATGCCTACTCCGACAAAGTTCGCCGGAATAGGCATCCTTTACGTTAAATTCTGGAATCTACTGAGTTTTATCACACACTCCGATTTTTAAAGCGAAGAAGACTGTGCGTCCGCGTTGAACTGATTAACGTCTGTTGTGTAGCCGACTACCGATATGAGATCGTTAGCTTGTAGTTTATCATCGGCATCCGGTGAGAGGTTGACTTTCCCGTCTGTTTTGATAGCAATGACGTTAATATGATAGTTGTTCCGAACTGATAATTCGTTTAGAGATTTGCCCACGAAAGCCGGATTATCGACTTTGATCTCAGCCATGGTAACCTTGTCATTTAGCATGAGGTAGTTAACGATATTGGGCTGGAGCTGGTGGAAGACGATTCGGCGGGCCATATCACGTTCCGGGCGGACGATTTGGTCGGCACCAATTTTTTCAAGTACCCTGGCGTGACTCTCGTTTTCCGCTTTGCAGATGACGTCTTTGGCACCCAATTCCTTGGTTAGCAGGGTAGCCATGATGCTGGCCTGGATGTTTTGACCAATGGAAATGAAAACGTGGTCGAAACTGCCAAGCTCAAGTTCTTTCATCGCGTCTTCATCCTGTGCGTCGGCAATCACTGCTCGGGTAACGATGTTTGTGAATTCGTTGACTTTTTCTTCATCTACGTCGATAGCCAAGACTTCTTGTTTGGCTTCCACTAGCGATTGACAGATGGCACTGCCAAATTGCCCCAAACCAATTACAGCGTAATTTTCACGTTCTTGTTTAGCCAATTAAAACACTCTCCTCTGGGTAACGGTAGGTCGCTTGCTTAGGACTAGCATTCAGTATCGAAAACATGACGGTGTAGATTCCCACCCGGCCGATAAACATTAAAAACATAATGATCAGTTTACCCAAGATGTTTAAGTGGGGAGTGAGTCCCAGCGAGATGCCAGTGGTCCCAAATGCTGCCATGACTTCAAAAGTAACGGTCTGCAGGCCGTCGCTTTTAGGAATTGGCTGGGTGGCGCAAAGAATCAAGGTTGCTGTTGCAAGAATTGTTAATGCAACGAAAATTAGGGTCAGGGCCCGAAAAACGTTTTCTTGGGTAAAGCGTCGGTGACCAAAAGTAGCATCACGTTTTCCCCGCAGTGTTGCGATGCTCTGCAGTGTCAGTAAACCAATAGTTGTTGTTTTCACACCGCCAGCAGTTGATCCGGGCGTACCGCCAATGAACATTAGCAGCATGGTGAATGCAATACTGGCAATAGATAATTGCTGATAGGGTAGTGTAATCAAGCCAGCAGTTCGCGGTGTAATCGCCATGAATATGGTATTCACTAATCGATTGCCATAAGAGACGCGGGAGCTGAGAATGGCTAAGTTATTTTCGCTGAGCAAATAAACGATGAGTGAAAGTAGAACTAGAGCGGTACCGGTTCCCAGCGCTAGCTTGGTATGCAATGAAAGATGGTGCCGTTTAGGGTATAGCAGCAGATCTTGCCAAACCAAAAAGCCGAAGGAACCGGCGATGATCAGTACCGACATCACACTCAGGACGTAGGGATCGTTGGCAAACCCTTGGAGACTGTTGCCGAATAAATCGAAACCCGCGTTACAGAACGCTGATACAGCATGGAAAAGACTGAACCAGAGTCCTTTAATAAGACCATAACGGGGATAAAAATCGATCATTAACAGTCCGGCACCCGTCAGTTGGATAATTAACGACAGCAGCAAAATGAGTTTGATGACGCTAAGCTGGGAAAGGTTATCCAGGTTGAGGGATTCTTGTGCTAACAAGCGGGTCGAAAGTTTCATTTGTCGGCGCGTAAATAAGAACAGCATGACGGTAAAAGTCATGAAGCCCAAGCCACCGATTTCCATTAGGAATAAAATAACTGTCTGACCGAAAACGGTCCAGTGAAAGGCGGTACTGACCAATGTCAATCCGGTCACACAGGTGGCACTGGTAGCAGTGAACAGGGCGTCTAAAATGGACGTTGAATGGGCACCGCGAGTAGCAATAGGCAGGCTAAGCAGGATAGTGCCCATCAAAATAATGATTAAAAAGCCGAGGGTCAATGCTTTGGGCAGCGATAGATGCCGTCGTTTAAAGATTGACATAGCAAGCCCTCCTTTCGTTTTCGTTAATCTCACTATATCGAAAATACTGCCGGTTTGAAAGCAATATGGTGTTGAATTCAAAGTGAAATTACTCAGATGATGAAACAGATTTTGGAAAATGAATAACTGAGCAAATAATTGGCAAGTGCCGTGGTATAATTTGGTTGTACGTATTAACTAAATCCGCTGGAGGTTGTAATAAGATGCTGATACAGCAAGTGTCAATTGAAAATAGCGAGACCTTGAAAGATGTTCGAATCGAGGACGGCAAGTTTGTTGAAATTGCTAACCACATTACGCCCAAGGAGAGTGAGGGCTTGATCGATGGCCACGGGAAGCTTTTGCTGCCACCGTTCGTTGACCCCCACGTTCATTTGGATTCAACCTTAACAGCCGGGGACCCAGAATGGAACCAATCTGGTACGCTGTTTGATGGAATCCGAATCTGGTCAGCACGGAAACAAAAACTGACGATTGAAGACGTCAAAAAACGGGCTACTCAAACGTTAAAAAAACAGGCCAGTCATGGGACCCAGTTCGTTCGTTCGCACGTGGATGTGACCGACCCCAATTTAACGGCCTTGAAGGCGCTGCTTGAAGTTCGTGATGAAGTAAAGGACTTTATTGAACTCCAACTAGTTGCTTTCCCGCAAGAGGGTATTCTGTCTTTCCCACATGGTAAGGAGTTAATGACCAAGGCTGCCGAAATGGGTGTTGATGTTATCGGGGGGATTCCTCACTTTGAATTTAACCGTGAATACGGCGTGCAATCACTGCACTTTGTCAGTGATTTAGCTGAAAAGTATGATAAGCTGATCGATGTTCACTGTGATGAGATTGATGATCCAGCAGCCAGAGGTCTTGAGACACTTGCAACCCTGGCCTACGAAACCGGAATGAGCGATAAGGTGACTGCTAGCCATACTACCGCTATGGGCTCTTATAATGATGCCTATGCGTATAAGCTGTTCCGTCTACTGAAGATGTCTGGCATTAACATGATTGCTAATCCGCTGGTCAACACCTTCCTGGGTGGCCGGTTTGATACTTATCCAAAGCGTCGTGGTATGACTCGGGTTAAAGAACTAACGGAAGATGGCATCAACGTTGCCTTTGGCGAAGATGATATTAAGGATCCGTGGTATCCAATGGGTGACGGCAATATGCTTGATCCGTTGCACCTTGGCCTTCACGTGGCGCAAACTATGGGCTATGACCAGATCATGAGTTCATATAAGTACGTGACTCAAAACGGGGCACGGGCAATGCATGTTTTGGATCACTATGGGATTGAAGTTGGCAAACAGGCTAACTGCATTATTTTGAACCGTGACAACTTCTATGATGCGCTGAATGAACGGGCAGAAGTTTTGTACGCCATTCACCATGGGATTGTGACCGTTAAGACGCGGCCTCAAGAAGTTAAAACGTACTTTGGTCAAAGTGAAATTACTAAGTAAATGAAACGATAAAAATCCCTTAGGATAGCAATGTTTATTGACTGTCCTAAGGGATTTTAGTGGGTTATTCAGGAACTTTGATGACAGATCGTAAACTAAAAAAGTTCTGAGCAAAATCAGAACTCATCATACTAAGCGTGTTTTTTTGGTTTTGACTTGTGCGCACGGGAATCAGTTGCTTTTTTCTTGGCAACGGCTTCCTTATGCAGTGAGCGAAGCTGATCCTTATAGGTTTCAATTTCGTCAGCGTGGCTTTCGTGCCATTCTTTGAACGAAAACTGACTATCGGTATCGCCAGGTTTAAGACCGGTTTGAAGCCAGAATAAAGCTTGAGTTAAACTAGAAAAATTACGCATCCAAAGGGTTTGACCATTCTCAGAATCGAAGGCCACATAGGACTTGTAATGTTTCTTCAAAAAAGTATGTTTGCGAATTTTGAACGCTTCCCGTTTACGCGTTAGCCGATAATCTGGTAGGATATATTGACCAGTGAGCGTAAGCTCGGGGAAAAGTTCGTTAGCTTGACTATGTTGCTCTTTCAACAAGGCATGGGCTTGATCGATGTTGATGAGCTGAGCGTGGATTTCAGACATCAGAGTTCCTCCTCTTGAACAACTGGTTGGATGACAAAGTTCATGAATGAACGTCGATTTTCAATACAATTTATTTACACTAATAACTTTAGCATAATTTTCACAGAATTAGTATGATTGACTACTGTAAAATTGGGATTGTAATAAGAATTTACTAAACTTCAACAATACTTAAAGTGATAAGAGGGTGACTATTTTGGGTAAATATTACGCGGTAAGGAAGGGCCAGCATCCCGGTATTTATACCAGCTGGCCGGAAGCTCAAAAAGAAGTGTCCGGTTTTTCGGGAGCTGAATTTAAGGGATTCAAGACAGAGTCTGAAGCTAAACAATTTATGGGTGAGCCAGCTGCGGCAAAGCCCGCGCAGCCTGAAGGCATGATTATTGGCTACACGGATGGCGGTACTCGTAACTCAGGCAACGTTAAGGGTGGTCACGTTAAATCGTCTGATCCGGCTGCCTGGGCGTTTCGTTTGGAATTACCGAAGACGGTGTTAAGCGATTCTGACGGTGAATGGGGTGCGACTAATAACCGAATGGAGATCATGGCGCTGATTAAAGCGCTGGAAGCACTGATCGACCAGGGTCAGCAAACGGCTGATATCACGTTAGTTTTAGACTCTAAGTACGTTTTAGATGCGATTAATAAAGGCTGGCTAAAGGGCTGGCAGCGGCGTGGCTGGCGTCGTTCGGGTGGTGAACTAATGAACGCGGAGCTTTGGCAAAAAGTCAGTCAGCTGCTCCCTCAATTTTCTAACCTTTCCCTAGTTTGGACTAAGGGGCATGCGGATAATCAGGGTAACATCTTTGTCGATACCTTATTAAATAAAACAATGGACGCAATGGTGAAGACCGGCCGACCAGTTCGCGGTAAAACAGCAACTGGGAAAAAGCCTGCTAAAGCACCTATATCTAAACCAGCCACTCATAATAAGCAGGCGAATGCTAAGCCGGAACCCAAACAACAAAAGAAAGTGGATCAGTCGGTTTCAGACATTCAAAAAGCACTGGAACAATTGGATTTATTTAAAAATCCATAGCCCAGTGCTTGATAGAATGGTTTAGTTTTGCTTTTCCTTATGGGTCACTTTTCTAAAGCGCCGTTCTACTTCTTTACTCCAGAAACCGCCTGACATCTGTGTTGGTTCATTGACCATTACAAATGCTTCGGGGGCCAGTTCATGAATCAGATCCATGAGCCGATGGTCAGCTTTACGGGGTGCTAAGATGTTTAAAATTAGGCGTGAGCCGTCACGGCCGTAGCCCCAAGTTTCCGTTACCCCGTAACCGTTATTACGCAGGTCTTCCGGAAGCTTTTTATTTTGCTGATACTTGGGATCGTCATTATCGATTTTAACGGTAACCTGAAAATTGACCCAGCCTAGAGCAACGTGATCTTCAATGAGAATACCAAGGTAAATACCTAGACCGAAACCAACGGTATAAGCGATGACGTTAACGGGTGAATTAATGTTTTTCAACGCGATTGCCAGTGCAATAACGTAAACGAATTCTTCAAGAACGGCTAGCAGCGGCGCCCATAAACGTTGACGGCGAACAACCAGCATGGTTCGAAACGTATTTAACGTGATATAACAAGCATTTAGAAGAAAAATAGTCAGTGCAAGTTTCAAATAAATCGCCCCTTCTTTCTTTTTGTACTACTACAGTTTAGTGCAAATAGCGGCTGATGAAAGCAATTTAACTCAAATTTGTGACTTGTGATATGCTTATTGACAAAGGAGTGTTCAATAGATGACGACAGAACGCGAAAAAATGACGGCGGGAAAGCCTTATAATCAGTTTGATCCGGAACTGATCAACCGTCGGGTATATATGAGGCAGCAACTGGAAGAGATAAATCGTATTACGGATAATGATGACCGAAATAACCGTTTCAGGGCATTACTAGCTGACGTTGGCGACGATTTTTTTGTGGAATCATCGTTTAAATTCGATTACGGCTTCAATATTCATATTGGCAATCATTTTTATGGCAATTACGATATGACGTTTTTGGATACCTGCCCAATTACGATTGGTGAACACTGCTACTTCGGACCAAACATTGGGCTGTATACACCCGTTCACCCGCTGGATCCAGTGCAGCGAAATGCCGATGTGGAGCTAGGAAAACCAATTACAATTGGTGACAATGCTTGGTTAGGTGGCCGGGTAACAATTTTACCCGGCGTGACCTTGGGTGACAACGTGGTCGTTGGTGCCGGTTCCGTGGTCACCAAGTCGTTTGGCGATAACGTTGTTATAGCAGGAAATCCCGCACGGATCATTAAAACTATTGTATAACTGAATTTCCTTATCAATGTCACACATTTTACTTATTCTTTCAAACGTGTATAATGAAAATGTAAATTCATTCGGGTTACATTTGGAAGCGGCAATTTGTTGCAGATAAAGCTGTTGCAGATGGTCTTTGACCGATCTCGACAGCTTTTTTGTGTTTTTGTACTTTGCTGACCCTTATGAAAATACGTCGGGTGTTTTCAGAGTTGAAAGGTAACAATTTCATCGGTGGTTTCAAGTACATCTTAGCTAATAAAAAGTCATGGTGTACTTCACGAATTAAAGCACGAGACGCAAGGTAGAGGTTTTAACTGGCTCATAAATGGTTTGAATTCGATAACGGGATTCCTATTAGGAGTGGGTTGAGGGCGACCTTTTACAGCCTTGCCGGACGCTTTGATTTGCGCCACACTCTGTCCCCGGTATGTACAATTATTAGAGGAGGAATATTATTTTAAGAAGCAAGTTAATCAACAAGTGGGTCTTTGTACCAACTGTGGGATTATTCTTACTGGCAACTTTAGTGTTAATGGTAGGTGGAAAGGGTCTTCAAACACCCTTATCCGGTCTATTGAGTTGGATGAACCTAAAGTTAGGGTGGATGTACCTTGGTATTTATATCATCAACTTTGTCTTCTTAATCGGATTGGCATTTAGCCGATATGGGAAAATTAAAATTGGAAAACCTGATGACAAGCCGGTTTACAGTGGTTTCAAGTGGGGCGCTATGGTGTTTGCCACGGCGATCGATGCCAGCATTATGATGCTGTCCATCACTGATCCACTAACGGTTATTCAAAACCCACCCTTTCATCTCAAAGCCTATTCACACGCCGCTTATGTGTCTGCCACAATGACTGGGCAGTTTAACTGGGGGCCAATGGCTTGGATGATGTTCGCACCCGCCGCTGTTTTGATTGGTTACCTGATGTATCGTAAAGGTCAACCCGTTCAAAAACTCAGTGATGGGATCGGCATGCTGGATGGTGATAAGCATCAATCGATTAAAAAATTCGTTGGTGGCTTGATCAACGTTCTTGTCGTGATTGGTATTATTGGTGGTGTCGGTTCATCGATTGGGATGGAAGTCCCAATTACAGCCAAAGCATTCTCAAGTGCAACCGGTGTTAAGTACGGTTTGCCGCTGGAAATGGGCTTATTCTTTGTCTTATTCTGTCTCTTTGCTGTGACGGTCTTTAAAGGCTTGAACGGTGGGATTGACCGATTAAGCATGGCACATATTTGGTTAGCCATCGGTTTTCTGGTCTTAATTTTATTCTTTGGTCCTACACGTTATATTATTACTAACGAAGCACATAGCTTGGGCATGCTGATTCAAAAGTTCGTGCCAATGGCAACGAATACGCATCCAAGTGCACCTCAGCAAGATACGATCTTCTACTGGGGCTGGTGGTTGTCATACATGCCAGTGATGGGATTGTTCATTGCGAAAATCTCTCGTGGTAAGACGATTCGTCAGATGCTCATGGGTATGCTGATGTACGGCTTTACCGGCTGTGCTTTGTTCTATGCGGTAATGGGGGGCTACTCACTTTGGTTGCAACAAAATGGGGTCATTAATTTGGTCCACATTTTAAACACTCAGGGTCAAGCTGCTGTCATTGCAACTGTCATTGGGACTTTGCCAATGAAGCAAGTCATGACATTACTTTACTGCTTATCATGTTTCATTTTCTTGGCGACAACCATTTCTGGTTCAGCTTACATTTTGTCGTCGTTCACCAGTACACCGCTGGATCACCGCGAACCAACCCGCTTTAACCGGATGACATGGGTCATTATCTTTATGATATTTGCTTTCTCACTGGTTCTAGTAGGTGGTTTCAAAGTCATTCAGACGATTTCAGTTTTGGCTGGATTCCCGTTGATTGGGGTCTGTGCGGTAATATTGATGTCGATCCATCGTTTGGTCAAGCACGACCACGAACTGGTCTTTACGCCATCTCCGGCGATTACCGAAATGGCGCATCAGCCAGTTACAGTGGAACGCAAATCAGCGATTCATGGTAAGTTGATTTTGTCACCAAATCAATTGGTTAATTAATTTAAAACACTGACTAAATATTGAGTTCCGCTAAAATCGTCTCAGATGATTTTTAGCGGAACTTTTTTTAAATAAGTGGTTTGATAAAATTTGCTAAACAGCGTTAATTAAGGGTGTTAATCGACTATCTGCTTTTAGGAACGATAAGTTGTGCTTTACAGAAATAGAAGAGTGAGGCAAACTGATAGTGGGAATTTTCAAAATTAAATTGAAAATGGGGGAAACAACATGTTGATATGGGCAATCCGCGGCGTCACCTTTGTCATCAACTTGCTGCTGTTGACGGGTTTTGCATTACTATATTCGTGGCTGCAACAAACTCGGTTTCAATTTTCAATTGGGGAACGACTCCGGAATTCTAGTCAAACCGCTTTAACCATTGCATTCCTGGGTCTTTATCATTTGTCTTCGGTTCTTCGAATTATGTCTAACCATGATAGTAAGGCGTTTGGTTGGAGTTATTTAGCGTTTCAGATCGGTGTTTTGATTTTCGCACTGTTCTTTACGCAAAGTCGCTGGCTTTTCACATATTTGTCAGTGACTTTGCTGCTTTGGTACTGGTGGTTACCGAACCTGAAATGGTGGGGATATTTCTTCGTTGCCAGCATGTTAATGATGTATGTTGCCGAACGCTTTGGTCGGCAGATCATCGACCGGCCGTTACTGTATTATCCATTTTGTGCTTTGTTCTCCGCACCGTTTATGTGGGCTAATTGGATTTCATTAAATGGTATTGCACCAGGCTGGTTATGGGAGATAAGCGCTAGTTTATGTATTTCTTATTTAATTTGGTTCATTCATCATCGCTTAAAGTGCCGGGCTGAATGGCAGGCACTGCTCATTCGTGAAGCTAGGCAGGATAACTTAACTCAGTTGAGCAACTTTCGGGTCTTCAATGACGATCTCCAGCAAGCTTTTAAGGATTATCATGAAAATGGCACGCAGTATTTACTGTATACGTTTGATATTGATCATTTTAAACGGGTCAACGATCGTTATGGACATTTAGAAGGTAATAATGTGCTGAAGTTAGTGGCCACTGAGCTCATTCGTTTAGTTCCCAAAATCAGTAATAATGCTAAGGCGTATCGAGTCGGTGGCGAAGAATTCTCATTCGTTGTGTTTGATAGCCGAACCCAGCAAGATACCGCTGATATTGTTGCCAATCAAGTTCGAAAAGCCATTGACCGCCTACAATTTACGACGAAGCAGGGGCGGCGGTTTCAAATCACCATTTCCATGGGACAAGATCAAATTGATGACGAAGATCAAAATTACCTGGATGTGTATAAACGCGCCGACCAGCGGCTGTATCGATCAAAAGAAACTGGTCGTAACCGGGTAACAACGGCGAATGAGC
Organism: Secundilactobacillus yichangensis; assembly: GCF_016861565.1. GTDB lineage: Bacteria > Bacillota > Bacilli > Lactobacillales > Lactobacillaceae > Secundilactobacillus > Secundilactobacillus yichangensis. The sequence continues at coordinate 11,414 of NZ_BOLK01000020.1, read as the reverse complement.
CATAATTGAAAGAGCATAAAGGGATTCATGTTAAAATTTAAGTAGTAAAAAATTATTTGAACCAGAAAGGAATTCGCAGTATGCAAAAAGTAATTATCCCTGAGGTTGCCGATAAGCAAACCAATCAATATTTAACTAAAAAGGGCTATGACGTGCTCACCGTTGCTAACCCAGATGAAGCAGCCATTTTAGCAACAGCGCCAGACGTTGCTGGTATCATGATGTTTGTGTCACCTTTCCCTAATGATTTGTATGATAAATTACCTAACTTAAAAGTTTTAGCGCGCTATGGTGTCGGGTACGACAGTATTGACGTTGACTATGCTGCCAAGAAGGGCGTTTGGGTCACCAACACACCAGGGGCTAATTCAACGAGTGTGGCTGAAAATGCCGTAACCGATATGATGCTGCTAGCTAAGCGCTCATTTGAAGTTTCAACTTTAATGCGTCAGGGTAAGCAGAATGCTGCCAAGCAAATTTTTGGTCATGAATTAGCGGGTTCGACCATTGGAATTGTCGGTTATGGTCACATCGGGCAGGCAGTGGCTAAAATGCTCAGTGGATTTGGTGTGAAAACGTTGATCTATAACCGAACTAAACGACCAACAGCATACGGTGAATACGTTGATTTAGAAACACTATTGAAACAATCAGACTACGTAACGCTGCATATTGCTGCTACAAAGCAGACTGAACATATGATTGGTAAAAAAGAGTTAAGCATGATGAAACCCAGTGCGTCACTGGTAAATTTGGCTCGGGGCTCAGTGGTCGATGAACAGGCACTAATTGCTGCACTTAACAGCCATCAGATTGCTAGTGCTGCGCTGGACGTTTTCGAGGAAGAACCGCTGCCGAATGACAGTCCGTTTTATCAGATGGATAACGTCTTTTTAACACCGCATACGGCATCAAATACCGTTGAAGCTGGTCAAAACATGGCCATGGGTGCAGCTAAGATGATTGACGCAGCTCTTTCAGGTCAAAAACCTGAATGGGCAGTTAACGAACCGACCCTTTAAAGTTTATATTGATTCATTAGCCATGATTTACCTTTTTTATAAGGCTCCTTTTGAATTTGAGCGATTATTTCAAAACTGGTTTTGTGACTAGTTTGGAATAAGCTAAATGTTTTGGAATCGCTTTCTCAAGTGCTACACTACAGGCACAAAAAACAAAAGGGGGATCCTGACAATGGCAATTGATGGATCGTTGTATCATACAGAGGCAGTGAATGAAAAAGGTTTGAGCGGCGTTAGCTTTATTCGTGGTAACGAAGGCTTGGCGCTTGGTGTCAGCAGTTCGTTAGTAAAGGGCGCTGGAACTAACCCTGAACAATTAGTTGGTTTAGCAATCAGTACGTGCTTTAACGCGACGATTGAAATCATTGAGCAGCTGCACAAGTTACCGCATAAGAGTGTTGTTCATACTGGTGTCGATCAATTAAAGGACGATACGGGTTATAAGTTTGTGGTTCGGGTTCAAGTCTTAATGACGGGCGTTGAACATGACCAGGCACAGGCGTTAGTTGATGAAGCTAAGAACTATTGCCCAGTAGCTAAGATGATTAAACAAAACGCTAACGTTTCGTTTGAAGTGGTTGATGAATTTTCGTTCTAAAGAGAACGTAGTAAAGGGACTGTGCCATAAGTCTATATTGGTAAGTATTTCAATCAATTCTTAATCCAAATTAGTTGTAACTGTACTTCGGTTTTTACCGATTGTATAGTCTAATTACGTTTTAAAACTCAGATTCCGGCCATTTAACGCAAATAATGCCTATTCCGCAAAAACCGCGGAATAGGCATTATTCACGTTAAATTCTGGAATCTACCGAGTTTTATCACAGCTTGGGTTAGTTTAAAGACGCTGATGCTTTAATTTTCGGAAAACGTAACGGTCGCTTAAGGCGATGAAAGTACCTTGGAAAAGCAATGCCACCACAGTGCCAATGTTTACCGCCCATAAATGACGCTGAAGTAAAAAACAAATAGCGGTAATCGTGATTGGGACAATGAAGGCAACTAAAGAAGCAATCACCGCGTTACCGCGGAAATACTTAAACCTTAAAATCTGCATGAAGTCGTCGTTGGGATGCAGGATCAAATTAATTCGCTGATAAATGGAGACACCGCAGCCAATCATCATAACGCCCACGATATCAAGAATCACTGATGGCACCAGTGACAGATTTTGAATATGAAATACGGTTAGCATCTGGGCAATGCCACTGACTAAATAGCTAAAGGGGACCATAAAGAGTACGTTGCCCAACATTCGGCGCCAGTCAAACTGGCGCAGCAATAATGCGTTAGACAAAATTACCGCAATCCCCTCAAGTAACAGTATGTTGCCTAGATTCATGCGGAAGAGGTGGGACATATTAACGGCAGAAGCCGTCCATAAAGCACTCCCAAGGTTAAGGGAGACAGTTAGTGCGTTCCCTAAGGAATTGATTATAATGGAGATAACAAGTAGTATACAATCTCCTAATACTGTTGGTTTTCCGTTATCCTGATACAAGTCCTCACTCCTTCATAACGATTCTATTATACGGGATTGTAGCTAAAATGAAAGGGCTACTGCCCTAAAACGGGGTGTCATTCATGACTAAATTTAGCCAATATTCCGGAGTGCTTTTCGACCTTCACGGTGTAATTGCCGATTCATCCCAGTATCATCTCCAAGCTTGGCAGCAGTTAGCTGATCAGCTGGGAATTACATGGACGTCCACGTTGACTCAAACGGTGCTGGGAATGGATCGGCAGGATGCATTAGCTGCGATCCTTGAATCAGGGCATCAGTTTGACCGATATAAGACTGATGAAAGACAGCAGCTTGGTGAACATAAGAATCAGATATACCTTGAACTGATCTCGCACATGTCGCCGGCGGACGTGCTACCAGGAATCATTGCTTTTCTGGATGAATTAAAGGCGAAACACTACGGTATCGTTTTAGCTTCGGCGTCCGTCAACGCGCCGTTAGAAATTAAAAAGATGCAACTGGAAGACTATTTTCCATTGATCGTGAATCCGGCAACGTTGACCCATAATAAACCAGATCCAGAGATCTATGTTCGGGCAGCGGAATTGCTGCACTTAGCGCCAGCACAGTGCATCGGCATTGAAGATTCTAAAACGGGTCTCAGCGCTGTTAATGGTTCTGGAGCATTATCCGTTGGGGTTGGGGAAGCAACTGAAATTGCGTCCGCCAGCGTTAAGTTTGCTAGTACGAAAGAACTGTCGTTAGCTGGTATCCGACAGCAAATTGAACAGCATTAAAAAAAGATCACGTCATTGATGTGATCTTTTTTAAACTACAATAATTTATCCAGATATTCCTTTAAAACGACTGCCTGATTATGGGTTTCATCTTTTGCCCCAAAAAGCATAATCACGTTGCCCTCAGCTAAATGAGCTTGGATTAGTTTCAAAAACTCATCTCGATCAGGGTTAGCGTCTAACTCAGCGATATAACGGGTTTTGAACTCGTCGTATTTTTCAGGGTCATGACCGAACCATTGACGCAGTTCCTTGGTCGGGGCGATGGTTTTAAACCACTCGTCAAGAGCGGCTTTTTCCTTCGAAATCCCCCGTGGCCATAAACGGTCAATTAAGATACGGTAACCATCCATATCAGCTGGTTTTGTGTAAATTCGTTCAATTTTGAGTGCCATTTTGTATCACCTCTTCTATAATTAAATATAGCATACGAACGTTAGGGGAAGAAATAATGACAACTATGGCAGAATTTTTTAGCGGCCGTCCATCTGAAACCATTACCCGTGATTTACTTGGGAAGCTTTTAAGTTACAAGTCACCCAAGGGATTGGTTAGCGGCTACATCGTTGAAGCAGAGGCTTATTTAGGTGTTGCTGACTCAGCGGCACACGCGTATGAAGGCCGCCGAACAAAGGCTAACGATGCGCTGTATGGCGCGCCAGGTAATATCTATATTTACACGTCCCGCGGCTACTATGCCTTCGATATTGCGGTTCAAGATGAGGGTGAGCCGCAAGGGATTTTAGTACGGGGAGTTGAGCCCAAAGATGGTCTCGACATTATGATGGCTAACCGGCCGAAAATGGGTTCGGAGCTCACTAATGGTCCCGGTAAGCTGATGCAGGCATTTGGCATTACCGATCTTCACTGGAACAACACCATGCTTGATGACAGTCCCTTTGAAGTTAGTCTAGAAGACAAGCTGACCCCGGCAGAAATCATTACCTCAGCACGAATTGGTGTCAGCAAACGCGGCGGGCAGACGAACGCACCGTACCGGTACTATGTGGCAGGGAATCCTTATGTTTCCGGTATGCGCAAGCGGGATATGAATATCGAAACGCATGGCTGGTTAACTGCCAAATAGGTTATTTTTCCGTGTATGATTTGCGTGCGCTGTGAAAAGCCGCAGCACCCATGTCGAAGGTTTGGTAATTAATTTGCTTAAAACCAGCGTTAGCGTACATTTCGGCTAGCTTCTTAGCGTTGACGAATTCTGCCGCGGTCCGTTCTAAATAGACATAATCTTGGTAATTGTGAACCGCCAGTTTTGTCATCATTGGAATTAATTTGAAGTATACTTTCCAGCCCAATTTAACAACTGGTTGGGTTGGCTGCGAGGTTTCAAGGGAGGCAACTTGACCGCCTGGTCGAACAACCCGGTGCATTTCCCGCAATACTTGATTGGCATCTGGCACGTTCCGCAGCCCAAAGCCAATCGTGACCACATCGAAGTGATCGTTGTCGTAAGGAAGATCCATTGCATCGCCTTGAACCAGCGTGACGCGGTCGTTCAAACCAGCGGCCGCGATCTTTTTCTTGGCGACTGCCAGCATATCTTTACTAAAGTCCAGACCAACCACTTGGCCGGATGGACCGACTGCTTTCGCTAATGCAATCGTCCAGTCGCCGGTACCGCAGCAGAGATCCAGCACGAAGCTGCCAGGCTTAACGGCTAATTTAGCCATGGCAACCTTGCGCCAGTGTTTATGCGTGCCAAGTGAAATGAGGTTATTCATGCGGTCATAGTTACCGGCAATCCGTTTGAAAAGGGACTGGACCTGTGGTTCTGGTGTGTTATTAGTAAGTGACATAGAGGTTCCTCCTAAGTAAAATTCAATAGTTCAATCATACCAAAAAACGTCCCGCAAGTCTGTTTCCACCTGCGGGACGTTTTCATTTGCTGATTTTTGTATTATAGATACTTAGCGTCTTCAACTGGATCTTGAGAAGTTAAGATCTTAGGACCATCTTTTGTGATGACCAAAGTGTGTTCGTATTGAGCTGAAGGAGTACCATCAGCAGAAACGTAGTATTCCCAAGTATCGCCAGGAACTTGCTTAGAAGCAATTTCCCAGGTACCTAAGTTGACCATTGGTTCGATGGTGATGGTCATGCCTTCACGCAAACGTAAGCCCTTGCCTGGTTCACCATAGTGAGGGACGTTTGGTTCTTCGTGCATGGTCGGTCCAATACCATGGCCGATTAATTCACGCACGTCACCCATGTGGTTTTCATCTTCAACGTAGTGCTGAATTGCGTAACCAATGTCACCGATCCGGTTACCAACAACGGCTTGGTCGATTCCTAGATAAAGAGCTTTTTTGGTAACATCCATGAGGTGCTGCTTTTCTTCACTGATTTCACCAACCGCGTAGGTCCAGCAAGAATCACTCATGAAGCCATCCAAGTTAACCACCATGTCAACGGCAACGATGTCACCATTCTTAAGTAAGAGGTCCTTACGGGGAATGGCGTGGGCAACTTCGTCGTTAACACTGACGCAGGTAGCGTATTTGTAACCTTCGAAGCCCTTTTCTTCGGCCTTGGCGTGGTGTTCTTCAATGTACTTGTTGGCAAACTTTTCAATGTCCCAGCTAGAAATACCAGGTTTGATAATATTGCGTAGACCCAAATGTACACCAGCCAAAACGGCACCGGATTTACGCATCATTTCAATTTCACGTTCTGATTTTATAGTAATCAAGAATTTATGCTCCTTTGTTCTTTTATAAATTCAACAGTTATAATGGTACACCAAAAAGCGATGGTGTGGAAGCGGACGTTTTGAGAGCGGTGTGTAAGCAGGTAACGTTATAAGCCCTGGGCTTGGGGCTTATAACGTTACCTGCTTACATGCAGCTCTCAGTCCGCTGGAACCCGAATAGGCAATGTAGGAGATCAAAACAATAACCTTAAGCATTCATTAAGTTTCTTGTCCCTATCCCAATTCCTTGCTACAATGTTCTGCAACGATATTGATACAAATACCAAAGGAGGGGTTCAATGACATCACCGATATTCTCCTTTTTTGACCCAACGTATATTTTAGTGATTGCTGGTTTACTGCTTTCAATGGCGGCTTCAGGTTATGTTAATTCAACTTATGCTAAATATGACCGTTACCGTGCTCAAAGCGGCGTTACTGGAACCAGTGCTGCTGAGTACATTTTGCAGCAGTCAGGGATCAATAATGTTTCAGTACACCCAATTACTGGTAATTTAACCGATAACTACAATGGAAGTAACAAGACGTTGAATCTGTCTGAATCAACAGCCAACTCCTCATCGGTTGCAGCCGTTGGTGTGGCGGCTCATGAATGCGGTCACGCCGTCCAGGATGCGCAAAACTATCTGCCGATGAGGCTGCGGACTGCCATTGTACCGATAGCTAATTTTGGCTCTTCCATTTCCTTCCCGTTGATTTTAGTGGGTGTGTTAATGGGAATGAACCAGACGTTGATCCACATTGGAATCTTCCTGTTTTCCTTTGCACTGTTGTTCCAACTGGTCACACTGCCCGTTGAATTTAATGCTTCTCACCGGGCACTGCGGATTCTCAGCGATGGCGGTCTACTGACTGCGGATGAAGTACCAATGGTTCGGCGCGTTCTGACAGCTGCAGCACTTACTTACGTTGCGGCCGCATTAGCCACTTTTTTGCAGTTACTACGATTAATCATCCTCTTTGGAGGGAATCGTGACGACAATTAAGCAGGTTTGATTTATAATGAGAGTAGGATAAAAAGGTTGGTGGGAAAAATGGACTTAATTTCATACTTAAAGGATCAAATCGAATTTTTAACTGAACAATTTAAGCAAGCAGAATCAGACAAAGATGTCACAATGAAGTATATTGTTGAGTCTCGCTTGGATGAAGCAAAGAAAATTAAAAAAGCAATTGACGATGGCACAATTAACAGCTTGAGTTAATTATATAAACGCGGCCAATTTGGTCGTGTTTTTTATTCTGATTTGTTTAGGCAACCATGACTTAAAAGTAAGTAAAAAAGGATTTTTATCTCTACAATGTTTTAATCTGCGTTTTACACAATTGATTTTAGCCCTGATAACGCTTATGATTGTGGTATTAAGGGGGAATCAGAAGATGAGCGAAACAACTACTCTATCAGGTCGCGCACGGCTATGGTTCGTGACGACTTTGCTGATGGGGACTTTTACAATGTCAATCAGTCAATCGGCGGTGTCAACTGCCTACCCAACGTTGATGCGATATTTTTCAATTTCTGCGTCAACAGTCCAATGGCTGACAACTGGCTTCATGCTGATTATGTGCATTATGATGCCGGTTAGTCCTTGGCTGCTGAGCAATATTGGTTTCAAGTCATTATTTTTATCCGTTTTAATTATGTTCGACGTTGGGACACTATTGATTATTCTGGCACCAAACTTTCCGTTAGTTCTATTGGGACGTGCACTGGAAGCAATCGGTGTGGGTATTTTGTTCCCATCCTATCAAACAGTGCTGCTCACCATCACGCCGCGTGAGGAACGTGGTGGTGCAATGGGACTGGCAGGTTTAGTTATGGGGTCAGCGTTAGCCGTAGGACCAATTATTTCAGGAATCGTGCTTCGGTTTACGACTTGGCAAGGACTATTTATTGTGTTCATGATCGTGATCACTTTGGTCATTTTGCTGTCGTTGAAGACCATCATAAACGTCATGCCTCAAGTACCATCACATCTTGACTGGTTGTCAGTGATTAGCCTAGTTGGTTTTATTGGGGTTCTTTACGTGATCAACTTGGTTGGGACACCCGGTGTTAACTGGGGAATGGCCAGCGTTATTTTAATTGTCAGCATCCTGTTGTTATTATTCTTTGGGATCCGACAATTACGATTAAAGGAACCGCTGCTTGATTTGCGGGTTTTCAAGGTTGTTCAGTTCAATAAATCAGTGTGGTTGACAGGTTTGTCATACATTGCATTAATTGTTGTAACAATTGTTTTCCCACTGTACTACCAAATCATTTTAGGTGTCAGTCCGTTTATTTCAGGAATGGCCTTAGTTCCTGGTGCAGTCTTCCTCAGTATTTTAAATCCGTTAACGGGTCGATTAGCCGACAGAATTGGGTTTAAAAAGGTTTTATTGATAGGGATGACCATGATCCTCGTTGGCTGGGGTATCCTGGCATTGATTCCTGGTAAATTCTCATTGTGGGCGATGATGCCGATAGCGATGCTGATTGAAGGCGGGAACGCCTTTGTGATGATGCCTGCGACTACTTTGGGTGCGGATGCCTTGCCTAACGAAAAGGTTTCTCACGGGACCGCGGTCATTACCACCATGCGTCAATTACTCGGGTCAACCGGGGTTGCCGTAGCAACGATTCTATTGTCACTCGGCGGCGTTGCCACAGCCACTCTTGGTAATTTCCACATTGCTTTCATTACCTTCTTTGTTCTTGAAATTATTGGTTTAGTTTTGGCCTTAAGTTTAAAGGATAAGAAAGCGAAAGATTAATTCAGTGAATAATTGAAAAACTTAGGTCATCTTTCATTCTAAATATTTCAAAAAAATCTCTCATTTTTATAATTTTAAAAAGCGATAATACCCTGATATGACGGGAAATTATCGCTTTTATTAAATTCTCATTTTTCGGTTTTCGTTCGGCTCATTTTAGGCTACAATAGAGCTATGCAAATTAGTTGCATTGGAAGGAGAATTGTCTACATGACTGAGTCAGGAAAAGTTGAAACGTCTGCGTTATACATGAATCCGGATCGAGAAGTCGCTGTACTTAATTACACGAACAAATATATCTCTGATATCTTTACTTTAATTAATAGTAAAGAGGCCGCGGAGGTCGTTCGGTTATTTTTGGAGGATCGTCATCATACAGCTGAAAGTCAACGGAGTGATTTTGAAGATGCTGATCCCAAAACTTACATCGATACATTGAAGGCAGTGCTGCTTGATCGCCCTGATGCATTTGATACGTACACGCGCGAGGAAATTCTGTATAGCGTTGAAGACTTGTATTCATATTACCGGTCATACCTCAGAATTGGGGTTGTTAATCTGCATGGCAGCGAAGCAACTGCGAAAAACTTCATGCAAATGGATAACAAATTCAACGATGTTGTGATTGAAGCTTATCGGACGGTTGAAGAAAAGCTGCAGGGCTTCCGTAATAAAACCTATCGTCAAGTTAGTGCTGGAACTTCTGCCTGTGTTCTGACGCAGTCGCTTGACTGGCCAATTCCTCACGGCTATGAAGCACTGAAGCCAATCCGCTTTCTGGAGACTTTGATGTTGCGGCCACCAATGATGATGAAGACCCCGTCTAACAAACGTGAGGGGACATTTACGGCGGTACCTGATAACCCAATTGATAAGTTCCATGGATCACGCAGCGAATGGTACTGCTTCCCAGCGAAAATCGGTGAAAGCCTCTGCTACATTTACTTCCATCGTGATTACTTCGTCAGCGGGATTTCACTGGCCAACTTATTTGAAGTTGCTAGTGCTAAAGAAGTTGCCGGTCATAAACCAGATGAAATTTTACTGTTTGGTTTGCCAAAAACTGAAGGTGACGTTTGCCACTATCACCACGATGAAGAAAACGACATCTGGGTTGGTGAAGTGCCATACAACGATAAGACCACTTACTTCGGTTATATGAAGAAGATGTGCTTGACGTTGCATAACCTGCACATGATCTATGAAAACCGTTTGCCAATTCATGGCTCAATGGTTCGTATTAAGTTCGCTAATGGCAAGAATAAGAACGTGGTCTTCTTCGGTGATTCTGGTGCCGGGAAGTCAGAATCTTTGGAAGCTCTGCAGGAAATTGCGGATGACAAGATTTTAAGTCTGGAAACGATTTTTGATGATATGGGCAGTTTTAATCTAACGGATGATGGTGATCTGTATGCCCAAGGAACTGAAATTGGTGCCTTCGTTCGACTGGATGATTTGAGTTCGGCCGTGGCCTTCAATAACATGGACCGTGGTGTTTACTTGAACCCAGACCGGAAGAACGCCCGGGTTATCATTCCAGCAGATCCATATAACCGGGTGGTCGGTCATCACGGCGTTGATATGTGGGTCTACGCAAACAATTATGATAAAGATATCGGTATTCACCGCTTTGAAAACGAAGAGGAAGCCAAAGCAACCTTCATTGAAGGTAAGCGGTTTGCTTTAGGAACTACTGATGAAGTCGGTATGAGTACGACCTTCTTCGCTAACCCATTCGGGCCAGTGCAAGAAGAGGAAAGAACTCGTCCGATTATCGACAAGGTATTCAAGCACTTCTTTGATAAGGGTACCTATGTGGGTGAAATTTATACCCACCTTGGTACGGATAAGAGCAAGGATAGTTTGAATGAAAGTGCTAAAGAGTTGTTGGATGAGTTGTGGAACTCATAGAGCGTGAACCGCGGCGTTTAGATAGCGGCGTGTAAAACAAGGGTCACCTAAATCCCCGAACTTGGGATTTTGGTGACCCTTGTTTTACACATAGCTGTCTGCCGCGGAGAACGCGTTTCAGCAAAATAACAGGAACCAAGTCCGAACTTGGGATTTGGGTAGCCCTTGGCTTACACATAGCTGTCTGCCGCGGAGAACGCGTTTCAGCAAAGTGGTGTTACGAAATGATTAACATTACGTTAACTCATTGTATATCTCTTGATAGTCGTTTGATTTGCAGATATACTATCTTAAAATCAAAAGTAAGAGGGATGATAACGTGCAATTAATTTTTACGAAACTACTATGGTCAACGTTAATGGTTACAGGGCTAGTTGGGTCAATCGTTGGCTTTGTATTACCAATCATCCCAGGCGTTCCGTTCATGGTTTTGATGATCTACAGCTTGAAAAAACTCTCACCGGCATTTCATCGCTGGTTAAGCCGAACCCGGCTGGCAGAATGGTTACGAAAACATCAACCGACTTTAGCAAAGTGGTTAGTTAACTAAAAAGTAATAAAGAGGGCTCAAACAGTTGAATGACTGTCGGCTATACTCCCTCTATAGTAGACAAGCAAATAATTAAAGCTTGTGTACTATAGAGGGAGTTTTTGTATGGGAAAGAAAGGATCCAGATACACGCTGGCAGAAAAACTAGCGTGTATTCAATTGGTGGAATCTGGAATTTCACCGA
>NZ_BOLK01000019.1 GCF_016861565.1 Secundilactobacillus yichangensis | reverse complement strand
AGTCCTGCGGCTGCTTGCGGCGGGAAGTCTCCAGTAAGGCGGCCCGGTGCAACAAGGCATTTGTCGCCAGTCAGGGCAACCCGCTGCACAACGAGGACGGCATCAGCTATTCCAGCCTGTATAAGGGCAAGCGCAACCGGACGGGGGTTATCGGCGTGTCATTTGATACCACCTCCCAGCGGTTTGTCGCCCGGCTGATGTTCCACGGCAAGTACGTGCTGAACCACGTGACGCCAGACTTTGCCGAAGCGGTGAGGTTGCGGAAAGAGGCCGAGGAGAAGTACTTTAAGCATGCGGTGAAGGAAAAGCAGAGTTAACGCGGATCTTTGAATTGAATATTAAACGTTAAGTGCCTCAGCGGGGATTGCTGGGGCACTTTCTGGTATGTTGTTGGAGCTGGCTTTGAGTTGGTATATGTGTTCAAATTATGATAATCTATTGATGGAAAGGTGGGGGCTAGTATGGCAACTATTAATCACTTAAATAAAAAAACGTTCTCGCTGTCGCCACAAGAAATGTTGAATTTAAATAGACGTGTTAACGGTAAATTAACAAATGCACGAAAAGCAAAACTAGACAAAGCACATCAAGAAATTAAGAAAATTCCAGAATTGAGGTTCTGGGGATAGTATGTATGAAACTGGTATTTATTCAATCTCGCGACAGTTAGTAGAAGCCGTGGGGTTGGATAATTTTAATTGTATTCCTAATAGTTGCAGTGATGAACATGAGTTAGCTGAATATCAGGATATTAACAACTTTCTAAAAGAAGAAGCGCTAAAATATGATGAGGGAAACTTGTCACGAACGTTTCTCTATATAGAACATGATCGGGTGGTAGGGTTCTTTACAACTGCAGCTAGTCTGACGACTATTAAGCGAGCTTATCGTAAAGCAAAACAGATATTGTCTGGTAGCGTGTCTGATTATTCAACGATTGATATTGTGTATTTTGCAATTGATCGACGATATCAAGGCAGTGGATATGGTAAAACTTTGATGAAATATGTTTTAAATAGCTTATATAAAAATGTTATTCCGTTTACTGGTGATTCGTTGGTTACAGTACAGGCTTTACAGTCAGCAAGTGATTTTTATCAGGGACAGTTTCAGTTTGAACCCCATGCTTCAAAAAACCACAAGGGAAAGCAGGACTTAGCCCTGACAATATCGGAAATTAAGCGACTACTGTATGAATCATAACTTTAATTCTTAGTTGTACTTAGAATAAGTCATCCGTTGGGGATGGTTTTTTTATTTTGATGTTGATAATAAACGTGAGTACAAAAAATAGCACCAACATCCAAAAAGAATGTTAGTGCCACATATAATGCCGTCAGATTTGATTAAGGAATCGTTGAAAGCGTAATATGTCTTTATCTGTTAAATGACCAATTTTCTTGTGCATCCTAGCAGTTGGCAACCACATCGTCCCGCTATAAGTATCGACATAGGATGGTTTATTAAGTCCAGCAGCTTCCCAGTCTTCAATCGGGAAATAGCGGTCTTTGATTGCTTCTGGTTTGTTTTCATATTTAGAAGTTATCTTGTATACAAGGTACTTATCCGAATTCGTTGCTACAACCAGTAGGGGTCTAGTCTTCCCACCGCTTTGCTGTGTGAAATACACATATTGAGAAACCACATCATTAGTCTGCATTTAACCACTCTTCCATTTCAGATTCGTTTTCTGGAGTCTTTGGATCATGGCTCAAAGCATAATGACGTATATCTGCTTCTGCTTGTCGTACTTGTTCAGATTGCAGTGCGGTCAACTGTTGGTATACATCTTTTGTCATTAAAACATATCCTTTATTTGCACCATTCTCTTTAGTCCTGGAAGTTGTAATCTCGATTGGCTTCTTTGTCTTGTCTAAATTTTCAAAAATAGTATGTTGATACTTGCGAAAATTTGTTGGCGTGTAGGTTTCCATATAATGTCACTCCTTTGCCTTTATCTTGCCTTTATTATGACTTAATTAATACTATATTTCAATCATTCTGAATGTAAAATCAAGCTATTATTTACTAGTTGTCTTGCCGTGAATTTATCGATATGATGAATTTAGGTACTTTCTTATCGGAGATGGCGGACGCGTATGCAAATTACTGAAATTGAATATAAAGATCTAATTGCTTTTCATCCTGGCTCTTACGTTGAAGAAATAATTGAGGCATTGGATATTTCACAAGCGGAGTTTGTCGAGAGACTTGGAGTATCTACAATGACCATTCGCAAGATTATAAAGGGCGAAGCTAACGTTAGTGCAGAAACAGCTAAGAGACTTGCTAAATTAACTGGAATTTCAATACAAACCTGGTTAAATTTACAGGCTAATTATGATGCAAAAGTTGCAGAGATAGAAAATGCTAAAGATGATGGGGGATAAGCTTAGAGACCGATAAATTGTGTTTCACAACTTGGAATTAATGCAGGATTGTTGTTGATTTTGAAACCCATGGAATCAGCCAATGAAGTGACAACTACAGGAGGCGGTAGTGATGAAAACAGAAGTAAGATCTATAGATGAAGTTTATACTATTCGCGGACAACAAATAGACGTTGTCACTAACGCCCGTTTTAATGTTGATGATGGTGAGCAAGTATTTGATGAAAAGCTGGATAATAATGCTATTTTGATTGCGCTAGATCAGTATAGAAAATTTAATGGCATTATTACTCCTATACGTATAAAAAACATCCGTCATTCATTTGGTCTGGATCAAAGGGATTTTGCTACCTTGCTTGGATGGAGTGTCACCACTGTGGCGAGCTATGAAACAGGTTCGCTTCCAACAGACACTGATAATAAAATGCTGCTGGCTCTAGAAAGTGATCCAGATATGGCACAACATCTATACGAATCATCCAACGAGTCGATGAATGAGCGAGGTAAGGCAGCCCTTGAGAAAAATACTGGTATTAGGAAAAGGTGACATTACTAACGGAGATTGACAATATTAAGTTTAATAACGGAGTTACTGTTCGAAGTACAAGTTCGGCGACTGACTGCATTATTTAATGCTCTTGGTCGCTTTTTTTGATTTACGGGAAGAAATCTCCAATTGTTCTTTTTGAAAGTGGTGATTTAATAGGATATACCCTTGATGATTAAAAAATTGTGCTTCGATAAATATATTAGGAAAATCAATATAAAGTAAATTTAAATATCAAAATTATGTTGCTTATGCGAGAGCTTTCCGGGATAATCCATAATTAAGCTTAAATAATTTTGTTGGGAGTATTTTTAATGTTAAAGGTGATTTTAGAGAAGAGAAAGGCTTGGACTATTTCCGGAATTATAGTTACTTTACTAATTATTAGTTTGTTTTCGGTAAAGACGGCAGTTCAAAATAGAGTCTTAGTTCCAAGAGGGAAAACGGATGCGTGGGAAGTTGTGTCTTGGGTGAAAAAGTACGCTGATGAGGACGATTCACAGTTCGCTGATTCCATGAAAGAAGTAATGGGTAGTGAAGTTTATTCACACAGTGTAGGTAATATTTATGACTATAGCCGAGTTCAAATATTACAAGATTATAAAACTGGAAGGTATGTTTTTAAGGGTCCAGACCATAACTACATATATGCTTTACGTCTATGGCAGCGAGATAAAGATGATTATGATGATCAGTATATAGATGTTGCAGCTGCTATAAAGAAAGATCAGAGTGGAAATATAAAAGTCTATACAAATAGCGATGCCGGAATTGAGAAAGAGCTGAAAAATCGCTCAGATAAAAATGCCGATTATCGTTATTCTGCTAAGGATATTTATGGAAATATGAATGATTAAACTAATGGATTAATTTATTGAGATGTATTAGAGGATTTTTACAGCCAGTATTTTTTGACAATGTGTATTTTAAATTCTATTGAATATTTGGTCAGAAAAAATGCCCCATAATAGTTAGATTTCTTGTCTAACCATTATGGGGCATTTCATATTGAAGCGGGAATATTAAATCTTTATTGAGTTATCAGTTTATTATCCTAATGCGTCCAATTGATCTTGTAGCGTGTGGATCTGATCCCAGTATGACGAGCCTTGTTTGTACAGATCTTGATAAGTCTTTTCAAAATCTGGGGTATTATTGATTGTTTGCTGTGCTTCTTTGGTTTCTGCATCTTGTTTTTGTGCGCTTTCAATCCAATTTTTTTCAGTGTTAACGGCTTCTGTTGCTCGTAGGATGTCCATGGGCGATGCCGTTGTTGGGTCTAAGTTTGCTTTGGCTGCTTCGACTTTCGCAAGTTGTTGAGTATGATAAGCATAGTAATCTGGTGTATAAAGGTCTTGTAGAGCGTTTTCACGTGTGGTTTGCATAGAATCTAATTTGTCATCTATGGGGGTTACTTTTTCTTCTAGATCGTTAATTTGGGATTGAAGTGCATCTACCTTTGACTGATCTGTACTGCTAGAAATGGTACTACCACTTGAGCTAGATGATTGAGCTGCTGAGCTAGTTGTATTGGTTGTAGATGGTGAAGTAGTGTTTGTTGTGCTAGTTGTAGTAGCTGTGGTTACGCTGGATGAGTTAGTAGAGCTTGTGGTAGGCGTATTCTGGGGTGAAGATGATTTAGCGCTAGCGATCTTCACGTACGTCTTAAAAGTCTTGTATCCCTTCTTAGAGATAGTTAAGCGGTACTTCCAGCCGGCATGTAATTTATGCTTTAATTTAAAGCTAAACTTACCTTGTTTGCTGGCTTTCCCAGAGGCATAAGTTGTTTGATATCGACTTAACTTAATAGTTGCTGATTTTGTCGCTGTCCCCTTTACATATGTGCTTTTGCTAGTTAATTTAGCAGGCTTAACACTTGTTTCTTTAACGCTGGCTTGAGCAATACCACCAATTAGTAAAAAACTAGTAGCGGTAGCGATGGTGACAACTGATTTATTCATAAAATCTCCCTAATGAAATCTTTAGTAATAATAGAATAACCTGATTGCCATTAATTAGCTAGTACATTTTACAAATAAGATTTACAGAACTGATTAAATGAAGTTTTTCTCAAAATCATGTGTATTTTAACAAAAAGGATTTAGAATTTTACAAAAAGTAAATAACGAGAGATTAAAGAAAGTATTTCCGGAATTAGTAAAGGATGACCGTCATTAGCTGGTATTTCCAATAACTTTTATGAAGGCTTAGCAAAATAAAAGGACGATGCAAGAAAAGATATTGTTTAGATTGAATTATCTGCATTTATCTGCATCAGTGAGGTGTACTCAATCAAATGCAATTAGTTACTAAATACTTCCGAAACGTGACAATTAGCACCAAATAATCCCCATCCAGTGTATGTTGGACAATCATAAACAATCATTTTGGAGTAAAATGTGAGTTAAGTAGCAACGCAAATAATTGTAGAGGGGTATAAATCATGATAATGACTACTAAAAAGATTTCTGATTTTTTAGCTGCAAATAACGCGGATCCTAGTAAATTCAACCAATTTATGGTGCAAAATAACTTTGGTAAGGGTTTCGTCATTGATGAAAAACCAATAGATGATTTTTACACGTGTTTACAAATTGCACGCCAGCAATTTGAGGAAGAAGTAACATCTGCTAAACTAATAACCGTTTATAATAATTCGAAGATGGAATTTATTCTTTTTAGTTGGCGTAAGAAAAAGGCACCGGAAGCACCTAACTATACTAAAGATGGCGATACTGGTGTGATTATAAACAGCGGTGTCGAAGTTTACGTCGACTTATTTTCCGACAGACAGCTAAATAAGAAATTAGGGCAATTGATAAGCGACTACATCGTTAAATGATTTTGACGATTTTAAGAGCTAATTGTACAGAAAAGCCGTTATAGATGCCTCATAGTTTTCATTACTATGGGGTATTTTTTGTGGGGTTTAACCATCGTTTATAATTGTAGAAACGGGTACTAAACTAAAATTAAATTTTGAATTGAGGTGGCTACTCAAAATGAAGAAAAAGATAGCAGTTTCTCCCAAGCGTCCAGCTGTTTGGCAGGATACAAATGTAATTTATGAACGGGTGTCTGGTCAGTCAGGTCAAACAAAGATTGATTTACATTTATCGATTCTCCGTCCTTTTGAAAACCAGCTTCAGCCATTGCCAGTAATCTTTTGGTTTTGCGGTGGTGGGTGGATAACTGTTGATTATAACGGCCGATTGCCGAATTTGGTTGATTTTGTACGCGCTGGTTACGTAGTCGTTAGCGTGGAATATCGAAACAGCAAACAAGCTCATTGGCCGGCACAACTAGAGGATGCCAAGGCAGCTATTCGATACGTTAAAGCTCACGCAGGACAGTATGGAATTGATCCCCAACGTGCAGCTGTTATGGGTGAATCTGCAGGCGGCCATTTGGCTAGCATGGTGGCATTAACTAATGGTATTCAAGAATATGAAAGAGGTCATTACTTAAATCAAAATAGTGATGTAAAAGTCGCAATCCCTTGGTGCGGAATTGTCAGCCCACTTACCGCTAAGCAGCGTTCAAATACGGATGCACTTGATTATATCTATCGAGATCTACTGAATGGAGAACCCGAAGATAATCCGGATTTAGTAGCTCAAGCTAATCCGCACACCTTCATCAAGGGCCAAGATGTGTCGTTCTTGTTGTTACATGGCACTGCTGATGATATTGCACCATTGCAAGACGACGAAGAATTCTATGAGGACTTAATTGCACATCATATGACTGCCGACTTGTATGAACTGGAAAATGCACAGCATTTGGATACTGCGTTTTTGCAACCTGAAGTCATTAACATCATTACTGAGTTTTTACGAGTACACTTATAGTGTTTAGGGACCAAAAAACGGGTTACCTCGATTAAAAAGGTAACCCGTTATCTATTAATGAGCCGCTGCACCAATAATTGCCGCAAAGCATATCCATAGCACTGTACCGGCAATAACCAAGGTAACAATCAAATTAAAACAACCGCCAATACAACCAGCGATGTCTATCATATCTTCGAAAAATCTTAGCAAGACTTTTTACCTTTCGTGAACGATTATATAGACTGTATCTTAACTTAAGACAGCAAAAAAGACGTACCATAACAGTACGTCTTATTCATAGCCTGTTTAGCTTTTTTCTACTTCCTATGGCTCTCTCTCTTGGGACTGCTCTTCGTCCCCAGAAAACAGTATAACACTTTTCTGCGGGGAAATTCGGCATAGCCTAAAATTATTTGACAAATCAAAATAATTCTTTGGATTTACCGGTAATAATGCGTTTTCAGAGCTAATTATGAGTTATTAGTTGTTGAGTTACTGGTTAATTTCTGCCCTGGTATATCTCATAATTTTGAAACAAAGCATGGTAAAAGGACTAGAATAGGTTAAAATAATTTAATCAGTTGAGAAGAGAACTGACTATGCGAGTTATGAGTCCAATCAAAAGATTCCGCAAGTGGAGGTAACATGACATGAAAATTCGACCTATCGAGAAAAGGGATAATCAACCGCTTAAGGCGATTATCCAAGCTGCTATCCGTGAGTATGGCAATAACATCCCTGGTTCACCGTACTATGACGCGGTCTTAGATCACTTAGCAGAGCATTACGCTCAGTTGGATCGAGCTAAATATTGGGTGGCAGAAGTCGATGGTGAATTGGTCGGCGGTGCTGGATTAGGACCATTTACCTATCCCAATACGGCCGAATTCCAGAAATTATACTTATCACCTGCTGCGCGCGGTCACCATATTGGTCATCAATTAGAAATTCTGGCTGAGAAAACAGCTAAGGAGTACGGTTACGAAAAATTCTACATCGAAACCTTTTTGAACTATAAAGCAGCGCGCGGCCTTTATCAGCACGTTGGGTTCAAGCAGCTTGATGAACCGCTGGGAGATCAGCCGTCGCATGAGGCATGTAATGCTTGGTATGTTAAGAATTTAAAGTGAGCAGATAGAGAAATTCAATGCAAGGCGACTGTCCGATGATAGTTCTGAGGATAGCCGCCTTCTTTGGTTGTAAAAAGTTTGTAAATCTCTTATGAGGTCATCAAAATTTTCAAATGTTGTGCTATTATAAAAACATTGATTATAGCAATATAATCGATACCTAAAAACCATCTTTGGGAGGAATCGGTATGAAGATTAATCGAAATGTTCAGACTGTGTTGATCATCTTAGCTCTAACAGTCACTGGCATTTTTGGTACGAGCCAACAAGCTAGCGCTAAGACTAAGTGGTCAAGATACATACCAACTACACTACGTGGTAATTGGAAATCGAAGAAGGGGGATTTACCAGATTCAAGCCTGCAAGGTCAAAAGGGATATATGTGGGTTTCCCTAAAAAAGGACTACTTCTCGGATATTAATAACAGTGCGGGCGGTAATTTCTTTGCCCAAAAGAAGATGTATTACCATCACAAGAGCGGAAGCAACTTCTACTATGTTAAGGGGACAGCCTTTAAGGGGCTGAGTCGTTACACTGAATTTCACAAAGTTGGCAGCAAACTTCAAGCACGTCTGTACGGGGAAAATGACAGTGGTAAATATACCAAGTATAGTAATCCCTGGAGTTTGTGGATGTACAAGAAATAACCAGTTATTGCATAACATTAATTAAATTGGAAGGTGTTTAGTATGAAAATCAAACAGCGTTTTAAAATTATTTTAGTTGCCTTTGCTTTAACGATCGCCGGAGCTTTTGCCAGCTCGCAGAATGCCAGTGCCAAAACTAAGTGGACCAAGGGAACACCAACAGCACTGAGAGGTGATTGGCGAGCTAAAACAATGTCGGTTGGGGTCTCTCCATTCAGTGGCAAAGAATCCTTTCAGCAATATGTTTGGGTTGGTAAATCAAATTTTGCATGGATGGTTTTGCCAGTTGATAATCCTAATTCATTAATTAAAACAGCGTATCATCATGCCAAGGGTTCAAAAAATTACTATGTAAAGGGTACAAACGACGAAGTAAACATTTACGATAAGTTCCAAGTAAGTGGTAAAAAATTACGCTTTTGCACGTATCTTACTTTAAATAAAAAGGGTCACAAGACCAAGACTCAAAGCTTCTGCAGCAAGAGTTACTCGCACTGGCTCTATAAAGGACAAGCTGAAAAATCAGGCGAATCACTCGAGAATAATTAATTAAAGTTGATAAGAATAGGGTTGCAAAACTAAGCCTGACATTAGCCGCTTAAACTTGCAACTCTATTTTTTTGGCCATTATTAGGTGGTCCATGGGCTGGTATATTAGTCAATTTGGACTAATATCAATATAACTGATCATTAACTTTGGACTCCATTTCATCAGTAAAAGATTAACACTATTATATGATAATTAACTATTTATTAAGAATCACAGATATGCTAGCATTAAAGCATAAGTTTTAAGGATGGATGGCGGCTCATGAAATCAAAATTTTACATACTCGGTACGCTAGCTATTGCGGGGATGCTGACCGGTTGCGGCGTGAATAATCACGCCAAAACGGTCGCGCGTTCCAGCAGTAGCACGGAAACCAGTCAGAAAGCGTCAAATCAGCAACCGCAAAGGGTGATTAATCCCCAGCGCGTTCACGTTCCACACCTCAGAGCTTCGACTAACGGTACGGCAACTGAGTGGGTCGGTTCGAACAGTTCGGCTGGGCTGGTCAATGTGATCAACCAATCGATGAGGGGCATACAGCCAGGGACACAGGGACCTGCTAAGTGGACGGTTGCAGTGTCTTCTTTAGATGGCAACCAGCAGGCATATATGACCAATTGGTCGCCAGGGCATGCGCAGTCGTCAGCTTCGACGATTAAGCTGTTTATCTTAATTCGGTACTATCAGGAATTAAAGAAGGGGACGATTCACCCTAACGATACGTACACTTTACAGCAAGCAGATAAGGTCTCAGGTTCGGGCATTCTGCTACATAAGAAAGTGGGCACGCAGTATACGGTAAAAGAACTAGTCAGGCTGATGATTGAAAAGAGCGATAATATTGCCACTAACGTTTTGATCAGTAAGTTAGGCGGTTTTAGCGGCGTCAATCAAACGATTTCAACAGTCGTTGGCCCAACTCATTATTCAAGCCTTGAACGGAAGATGATGGATACCTCAAATATTAATAACGGGAAGTCCAACCGAATTAACGCGTGGGAAGCTGTTCAGACGTTGCGAGCAATTTATCGTGGGCATCTAATCGATCCTTCAACTGATCAGGCGATGTTAGCACCAATGCTTAAAACCGAAAACCGGACGAAATTACCGGCGAAGTTACCAAGCGGTGCTATCTGCTGGAATAAGAGCGGGGAGTCAAACTATCGCGGTGTTGAAAATGATATGGCTATTATCAAATATCAAGGTCATGTGTTTATGATCGCTGCCTTGATCGAGCTAGATGGTGATGGTCAGACGCCACACAACGCTACTCAGGAACAGACAGAAAGTCAGGTTGCTGCGATCGCTCGTTTAGGGGCGAACGTTACAAATTGGATGGTTCAATAATAGGTAAGAAAATTTAGGGGGAATACGATATGCCAAATCGTTCAGATGCTAAAAAGTCGTCTAAGAACGGATTGATTAAATGGGGAGTGCCATTGCTCATTGTGATTGTTGTCGTTGCTGGTGGTTTCTTCTTTTATCAGCATCAGCAAACTAAGAAGGCTTTCGCTAGTGATATTGCGCAGGCACGTAAACTGGTTTTATATAACCCACTGGTTAAGTCTGGAGCAGCTAAGAAGCTGCAAGAGGAGTTACCGGGAACAGGGGATAAGACCACGGATGCACAGCTTGAAAAACGGCTGAACCGTAAGCAGTTTGAATCGTTGCTTAAGCAAGCTAAAACTCAGCTGGCTAAAACCAATCAGCTGGAGCTTGATAAACAGAATAAATTGGCTGACAAGACCGAAAAACAGCTGGCTGGTTTGAAGAATAAAGCCAATTTCCCAGCTGAGTCAAAGAACGATGTCGATTCGCTGACACAATTAAGTGAGACTTATTATCAGCAAAAGGATGCTGTTGGATTAAACGTTTCAGTTGTTGGTATGCAGTCATTGGCCGGACAAACAACAACCTTAATTCAAAAGAAGACTGCTAAAGCAAATGAATTAGCAAAAGCGGCCGCGTCCGGAAACTATCCGTCAATTGGCGCATTACGTGGTGATCTCCCATATGGTGCTGGTGTGATTTTGATTGATAAATTAGATGACAGTCCCGCAAGCAAAGCCGGTTTAAACACGGTTGACGATGGCGGTTGGGATGACAGTAATGTGATCGTTGGCATTAATCAATACCCGATTAAATCGTCAGTCATCGGTAATGACAGCATGGATAATGCCATGAAACAGATTGAGTTAGGTTCAACGGCGACCGTCAAGATGAAGGATGGTTCAACGCATCGAATTAAGCTGGATCTATCCCACAATGACGTTAACACCGGTGATATGCAAGACTTTAAGAACCCTGATGGTGATGGCGATACTGACATCGATTTTGGTGTTAAAGGGTACAGTATTCGACAACATAACAACGACAAGGAAATCGGAATGGTGATTACGAGCATTGAAGACGATAGCTCGGCTAGTGATAGCGACCTTAAACCGGGCGATGTCATTTGCCGGATCGATGGTTATACAGTTGGAACTGAGCATAGTATCGACCAAATCACCAGCGATGACTCAGATGGCGACACTGTGACGGTTGATTACGTCACTAAGACTGGCCATCTGAAGAGCACCGATGTGTCGTTGGTTGAATATTAGGGGGAATTAATAATGGAAAATACAAAGTTATTCTGCCCTAACTGTGGCACGGAAAACCCAATGTCCGCGGCTTTTTGTAAGAATTGCGGAGCAGATCTGACTGCAGCTAAAGCGCAAGTTCAGGCGACTATTGAAGCAAAGACGAAAGCTAACCAGCAAGCCATTTACCGGCAGGCCGTTGAAATGGCTGATAAGGGGAACGCCCGTCAGGCTGCCATCTTGTTTGAACAACTTGGTGATTATCAAGATGCTCACGAAAAGGCAGTTGCTAATCGGACACTAGCGGACGCACAAGATCAGCAAAGGCTGGCGGCTCAGCAACAGCAGCAATATAACGCCGCGATGTCAGCTTTTAACCAAGGTGATTTATCGAACGCTGCTAATCTATTTGCGCAGCTTGGCGATTATCAAGATGCCCAGCAAAAACTTGGCTTAGTTCAAAATGCCATGGCGCAGGATCAAAAGCAGGCCCAAGCACAGAATTACGAGCAGGCTTACCGGGCGGTTTTAGCGCGAGCCAATCAAGCTAACCGCTCAGTTGACTTACTGAACGCACTTAATGAACTGGCACAGTTCGGTGATTACAAGGATGCCAGACAGCAAAGTGCAACGTTGCAAGCAAAACTCCCAGCGATGCAGGCGGCGGAGCAAGCTAAAAAGGTCAGTCATGGTAAACGGAACAAGCGGATTGCGATTATCGCTGGTATTGTAGTTGTTTTGTTAGTTATTATCGGTGGTGGCTACGCTTATCATGCCCACACTGTTAATGCGTTGCAGACTCAAGTGACGGCGCAGCGTAACAGCAACACTAAGAGTTTTAATTCATTACCAAACACGACGCAGCAAGATATCCGGGACATGGTTGCCACGTATCATGGCAACGTTCATGACTACACGTACTCGCTGAAACAGAAGACCGCTAACTATAATATTGTGTCATACCAGTTCGTTGGTCCAGATCACAGTAAGGATGTACTGCCAAGTTCTGGAACGAGAACTTATAATCAGACCGCTATTACGCATCAATAAAAGGAGTGAATCAAAATGAAATGTCCAAATTGTCATAACGAGATTCCTGCAAATTCAAAGTTCTGTACTTATTGCGGTTTTAAAATTCCTCAAGTTAATGCCGCTGCTGGTGCTCAGACGGAAAACAGCCAGTCCCAATTTGGTCCAAGCCAGTCCAACCAATTTAATAATGGGCAAGCTAACTTCAACCAAAATATGAATCAGCAGCAGGGCTTTAACCAGTCAAATCAAACTAATCGGAGCGGCGTTAATATCAACATGGATCAAACGTCTGCTTACGCTAAAAATTACTGGTCTTATCTGATTCATGGTATCAAACATCCTTCAGATATTGATGCCAAGTTTAACAAGTATTTTGGCTTAATTTCCCTGTTTGTCGGATCGCTGATCGTGGCGTTAACTTTTACCATGACAGAGGTTCACTTAGCTGGCGGTGCTCTGTCAGAATTAGATGGATATACAGGTGGAAATACCTCAGCAACTGCTAGTTTCGGAACATTTTTTGGGGTGTTATTGATTTGTGTGCTCTTCTTATTTCTAGTGTTTAGCGTTACTCACTTAGTGACCCGTGGCTTTTTGGGTGATAAAACTGCTGGTTACATGGCAGACATGACCCGCTATTTTCACATTTCGAGTCTTGGTCTGTTGGTGGGGGTAGTTGGTTTTGTGCTTTCCATCATGGGTTCTTTTGCAATTCCGTTAGCTGCGTTATGCCTGTTATTTTATTACAGTATGGTCTCAATGGGATATACCGTGCTGGTTTTCAGAGCGCATACTGAAAATCATTTTGACCGCGTATACGCCTATGTAGTTGGCAGCATTATATTAGCGATTGGCATAGCCATCTTAATGGCGCTATTAGCAGGCATTATTGGGGCGAGTGCTTTGACCAGTCTGAATGATTTATTTTAAGCTGAGTTTGTGAAGCTAATTCAGGGATGGGTGTTTGCTAACTTAATATGAAAAAGAGCTTAAAGAAGATCAATTCAATTACGAATTGATCTTCTTTGTTTTGCTTGAAGGAGCGCTTTTCAGAATGCGAATGATTCATATGGTAATATAGTAACGCTAGCATTAAAGGTAGAGCATGTTAATAAGCCTAAGAGTTTGAACTAGGGAGCGAAATTGATGAAGATTTTTGATGCACATTTTCATGTTATAGATGATCGGTTCCATCTGGAGGAGAACAATGGCTTTTTGCCAGATCCATTTACCTATAAAGATTATAATCATCGGGCCTCAGAGATGAAGTTAGATGTTGACGGCGGAGCGATTATTTCGGGATCTTTTCAGGGCTTTGACACGGCTTATTTAAAGATTTTAGATGAAATATCACAGAAATATCCCGATAGAAAATACGTTGCGATTGCTAATGTTAAAACGGATGCTAGTGATGACTTAATTCAGGAATTAGCAAGCAAGGGGGTTGCTGGTGCTCGGTTTAATCTTTTTCGAGGAAATGATGCCAGTGTCAGTGATATCGTATCATTTTCGCAAAGAGCTTTTAAATTAGCTGGCTGGACGACTGAAATTCAGGTTAGCCCAGAGCAATTAGAACTATTAAGTACCGAGTTAACTAAGATTCCTAAGTTATCAATTGACCATGTTGGGTTACGCAAGACGTCGATTCCTTATCTCTATCGTCTGGCAGATAAAGGGGTTAAAATCAAGGCTTCCGGTTTTGGCCGTTTAGATTTTGATCCTTGGCCGGTTTTGAAAAAAATCAATGCTATCAATAATACAGCGTTAATGTTTGGAACTGATATGCCTGGTACCCGGGTAAAGAAGGTTTTCAGTATGGACGATATCAATCGGTTCGGTAACTTATTCAGTGAAGCCGATCAAAGGCGGATACTGCATGATAATGCTTATCAATGGTATATCGGGAATTAATTATTAGGAACTGTTATTAAAATCAATCGGCACCCTTATTTAGGTAAAAATAAAGAAGCAATAATTAGGTTAAAGCTGGAGGAATCAAATGGAGTATGTATTGTTAATGAGGGGCATCAACGTTGGCGGTAATCGGCGAGTGGTCATGGCCAATTTACGCCAGCAACTTACCCAAGCTGGCGCCGTAGACGTTAAGAGCTATATTAATAGCGGCAATCTCTTGTTTGGATACGATGGGGACGCACGGAAAATGGTCGCGTCGGTTTTTGCGAGCCAGTACAATTTTGAAATTACCCATACAGTGATTGCTGCCCCAGATTACTTGGCCGAGGTAAACTCAGCACCAGAGTGGTGGCTGGCAGCAGGCGATGACCGGTATAACGCGTTGTTTAAATTACCAGGATATCAGGAGCAGTTTGATCAGTTGATTGAAACCAAACGGTCAGATCTTGATAGAGTCCTGTGCACAGCTCACGTTATTTTCTGGCGCGCACCGTTTAAAACAAATTATTCCCGTTCATTTTTCGCTAAAATATTAGCTGAACCGTTCTATCCGGTGGTCTCGATTCGGAATCGTAACACTACGTTGAGATTGGCGAGGATGATTGAAGAGCGGTTAAATAAATGATTGATCAAATGGCCTCAGCGATAATTACTGAGCCCATTTTTTACTGAGTAAGTTTATGGGTAAGCTTTCGATTATTAATCAACATGATTATTCCCCACACAATGGGAATAATACCAAGAATCAAGAAATAGGCGACTTCATGGCCCTTAGTGTAAAAGTTCGCTGCAATGGCCGCCATGCCGGAACCCGCTGCCTGAAAAAGGGTGAAAATCGTCATCATTTGTGTGGTGTATGCGCGGGGAGCAATTGCACTGGCCATCGCCCTGCCAACTGGGGATACCAGTGTTTCACCAGCGACCATCAGTATGAAGAACATAATGATCCACAGCGGCGAGACTTTGACATTACCCGGGAATAAACTCAACGGCAGAATCATGAGCAGGGGTGCAGCGCCCCAAAACAAGAGTCCAATCCCAAACTTTAGACTGGAATTAGGTTGATGCTGCCCTAGTTTAGCCCATAATTTGCTGGTGAAGCTGCCAAAGAAAACGGCTAAGACTGCTGGAATGGTTTGGAAACTGGCCGCGGAAAGGTGTATGCCCCAAAGATTTAAGTTGACGTGATCCAGTGTATAAATTGATAAAATACCATTCGCTTGACCACTGATTAGCATGCAGATGCTGACCCCGATCAGAAAAATACCATACGTTTTTAGGTGACCGGCTTCCTGATGGGTCACTTTAGTACTGCGGATGATTTTGACTAGGTAGCCAATTGGTAGGACAAGTCCAAGAAGGCCAACAGCGTTACTAAAATTGTTAGCAGTTAGCCATCCTAACCGAATTAAAATTACTGTCAGAACGGTGATAGTCGCTGTTCCCCATGCTAGTCGTTTCTTTAGCCGCTGTTTTTCTTCGGCCTGCATGGAATCAGGCGGTAACAGTCCTAGCGTACCGAAGTCGTGGTGATTCAGAATAATATAGGGTAAGGTAGTTAAAATCTGGACGATAACCGCGACCAAAAAGCCCATATTGTAGCCAAAGCGTAAAGAGACCGCGCCAGTGATGACGGGACCCGCGGCACCAACATTATTCATGATATAAATGAGGATGAAAGCCGTGTCCCGCATTTTGCCGTTTTGCCTGTAAATCAGGCCTACTAGTGAGTAGAGACTTTGACCAGTGATACCGGAAGCAATGATTTGCAACGCTAAACTAATAAAGAATAATAGCAATCCGCCATGTGGGATAACGAGCAGTGAAATGGCAACAATATTAAGCAAAGTGCCATATAGATACGGCTTGCGCAGGCCCACTAGCCGATCTGCCGCGTAACTGCCGGCGATTCCGGCAAAGTATCCTAGCGAGGAGAAGACCGCCATAATTTGCGCAGCGGTAATCCGATCAAGACCTAATCCGCCAGCTCGTAGCGGCTCGTAAAGATATAAAATCATGATGGCGCTGACTGCGTAGGTTGCAAAGCCATTACCCAGTGCTCCAGCTGCCATCAGTTTAACTGCAGGGGGCTGTTTTGCGTTGATTTCGGTTTGTTTTGCCACGTGCCACGCCTCCAGTAATTAATTTTTGTGAACTAAGTATCGTACCATAAACGGGCATCAAAAAGACAATTATTTGTGTAAAACATTGCAAAACGATTTGGTTGTTCGCTCTTATGACAGTGGTTACAATGCCATTGCAATAAATAATTTTACTCGGAGGTATCATCATATGACAACTGCTTTTGCTAGCCCTTCCACGTTTTTTCAAGGTAAGGGATTGCTAAAAGAAGCCGGAAAGTACATCAAGGCATATGGAGACCATGGAATTTTATTGACCGATGACATTGTTTGGAAACTTATTGGGGAAACATTTTATAGCGATTTGGTAAATGCTGGTTTGAATATTGAACACATTGTATTTAATGGGGAAAGTTCACCTTAAGAGATTGACTGTGTTAAGGAGATCGGAGCTAAGACGGATGCTTCCTTCATTATTTCCTTGGGTGGCGGTAAAACGAAC
The DNA here is from genome assembly GCF_016861565.1 of Secundilactobacillus yichangensis. Taxonomy (GTDB): domain Bacteria; phylum Bacillota; class Bacilli; order Lactobacillales; family Lactobacillaceae; genus Secundilactobacillus; species Secundilactobacillus yichangensis. The sequence continues at coordinate 18,345 of NZ_BOLK01000019.1, read as the reverse complement.
GATACGACCAAGGCAGTTGGTGATCAGCTGAAGATTCCAGTAGTCATCGTACCAACGTTAGCCTCGAATGATTCACCATGTACCCGGTTGAGTGTGATTTATTCTGAAACGAGCGAGTTCATGAAATACATGTTTTACGATAAAAATCCAGATCTGGTTTTAGTGGATTCATCTGTAATTGCGAACGCACCGGTGAAATTTTTAATTGACGGGATGGCAGATGCCCTCTCAACCAACGTTGAAGCTCAGACGGTAGCAAGAGCTAAAGAAGTAACCTTGCTGCCACTAGAAACGCAGCAGACTTCAGCTGGTTTGGCATTGGCCGGAAAATGCGAGGAACTGTTATTCAAAAGTAGATTCAGCTAACGACCACGTGGTAACACCGGCCTTAGAGTACATTGTTGAAGCCAATATTTTGTTAAGCGGAGTTGGCGCAGAAAGTTCCGGATTAGCAGCTGCACACAGTTTCCAAAATGGTTTAACAGCTTTAACAGGCGATGTGCACAAGATGTCTCACGGTCAGAAGGTGGCTTTCGGGTCCTAACTGAGCCTTGTATTAGAAGGTGCAGATGACACGACCCTTGAACGCTACTTGAAGTTTGAATTAAACTTCGGTTTACCAGCTACTTTAGCTGACTTGCATTTGGCAGATACTAGTGATGATGACCTGATGAAGGTGGATGAGTTAACCACCCAGGAAGGTGAAACCATCAACAACATGGGTTTTAAGGTGATACCACAGGATGTGTTCGAAGGCATCAAAGCGGTGGATCTATTTTCGAGGGCATATCAGAAGATTTAGCGGAGAATAGACAGTAAAGAAGCGGTGCATAGTTGCGCCGCTTCTTTACTGCTTAAATAATTAGTGTTAATAAACCGCTAACTTGTTGGATACTTTGTAGAAGGTTTTTCCGAGCATTTTGTATACGTAAACTTTTTTCCCTTTGTTACTAATCTTAATTGTGTAGTAACCGTAACCGCCAGCACGGTAATGCATACGCAGCGTGTATTTCCCTTTACCTAAAGAATGATAGCTTAGGCCGTTTTGGACGCCAGGACCATTGCTATCTTTTTCGATAACACTAGCTCCCGAGTTAGAGATAAAGAAATACATCTGATCTTTGTGACCATGAGTGTAAAAAGTCTTAGTATGATAGCTACCGTGAATATGCTGTGGCGACCCTTTATGCCAAGTTGTCGCATGAGCGGTAGTAGTGTTAGGCTCCTGCACTGTTGTTACACCAAGGAATGCGCCGAGTGAAAGTATTAAAATACCAACAAACTTAATTAGAGATTTCATATCTTAGCCCCCTGTCTTAATTTTGATAAGCCAAGTATAAAACTTTTAAAAAGTCATGTATATAAAGAACTAATACTTTCAGAAGAAAAATAAATTTACAATTAACAAGATAAAGATGAAAAAAAAGAAAAATTCTAACATGACTGCGACTATAAATAAATTTAGAACGGTTGGAATCCTTGCCATGGGTGTTTTCCGTTCGCGTAATCGAACTCTTGTTTAGACACTGCATATTGATATTTAGTCTGTGGCACGATACTATATATAGTGTCGAAAAAGGAGGAATTGCGATGCAAGTTGCAGCTAAACGTTTAATTACATTATCAAATGATTTTATTGAAAGGGCCAAAGCCGAAATCACACCACACTGGGGTGAGCTTGGCTGGGTCACTTACAAACGTACATATTCCCGTTGGATTGAGTCGGAAAACCGCCATGAAGAGTGGGATGAAACCGTTAAGCGGGTGGTTGAAGGAAACATTAATTTGGATCCTCGACTTCACGAAGACCATATCGATCCAGAGGTGGTCAGTGAACTCGAAACCGAAGCGCAAAACCTCTTTAAGTTAATCTATAGTCTTTCCGCTACACCATCGGGCCGTAACTTGTGGATCTCTGGGACACCGTATCAAGACCGCAACGGTGATGCGCTAAATAACTGCTGGTTTGTTGCAGTTCGGCCACAGCCATACGGCGACAGTCACATCTTGCCGGAGTATCTCGATCAAGATCAGTTAGCAGTTTCAATGCCGTTTTCATTCATGTTTGACCAATTGATGAAGGGCGGCGGTGTCGGTTTTTCTGTTGTGCAGGATAATGTTCAGCAGATTCCAGCCGTGGACACCAACGTGAAGCTGACAATTTTGGTTGATAAGGCAAGCCAGTCTTACGATGATTCCGTTGCCTTAGGTGCAACCGATAAGCAGCAATGGCTGAATGAACATACTTTAGACGAAGGCCGTTACTATAAGCTGCCAGATACTCGTGAAGGCTGGGTTTTAGCGAACGCCCACCTCATTGATATGCATTTTAACGGGACTAATCCTGAACGCAGCAACAACCTGATCTTAGATGTTAGTGACATTCGGCCAAAAGGTGCCAAAATCAAGGGCTTCGGTGGTACAGCTTCTGGTCCAATGCCATTGATTGAAATGTTATTTGATACGAACACCTTGTTGAATTCGCGTGTTGGTCAAAAATTATCTTCAGTGGACTGCACTGATATGGGTAACTTGATTGGTAAAACGGTAGTGGCCGGAAATGTCCGACGCTCGGCTGAGTTAGCTTTGGGCTCCAGCGACGACGATGCCTTTATTACCATGAAGCAGGATCAAAAGAAGCTTTATCATCACCGCTGGGCATCTAACAACAGTGTGGCAGTTGATACACAAAAGAAGGATTACACCGCGGTTGCGGATTCTATTTTACACAATGGTGAACCTGGAATTGTTAACCTGGAGTTATCTAAAAACTACGGTCGTCTGATTGATGGCCGTCAGGAAAACATTGATGGTGCCGTTGAAGGGACGAACCCTTGTGGCGAAATCTCATTGGCAAACGGTGAACCTTGCAACCTCTTTGAAGTCTTTCCTTCCGTTGCAACGGAACAGGGCTTTGACCTGGACCAAGCCTTTACGCTAGGAACACGCTTTGCTAAGCGGGTAACCTTTAGTAATTACGACTGGGAAGTTTCCCGAAACGTGATTAGCCAAAATCACCGGATTGGAATTTCAATGTCAGGGATTCAGGACTGGATCTTAAAGGCTTTTGGCAACCGTGTGGTCCGTGGCTTCAAGGACGGAGTCGATCCAGAGACTCACGAAGCAATCAAGGAACCAGTTTACGATCAACGGGTCGTGGCTAAGTTTGATGAACTTTACCATGATATTGTGGCAGCGGATAATGCGTATTCAGAAACGTTAGGCTGCATGCCTTCCGTGAAGCACACTACCGTTAAGCCATCTGGGACGGTCGCAAAGTTAGCCGGTGTTTCCGAGGGGATGCACTTCCACTATGCAGGTTACCTCATTCAGCGAATCCGGTTCCAAGACAGTGATCCGTTGTTACCAGCACTTCGGCTTTCGGGTTACAAGGTGGAACCAGACGTTTACACCAAGAATACCGTCTGTGTTGAGTTCCCCGTTCGGGCTGCTCACGCTGATAGCGCTGAGTTTGCTTCAGCAGGGACTGTATCGATTGAAGAGCAGTTTGCTACCCAGGCCTTCTTACAGAAGTACTGGTCAGATAACGCCGTGAGCTGCACGATTACCTTCCAGCCAAAGCAGGAAGGTAGCAAGATTGCTGGTTTGATGAAGCAATATCGTCACAGTATCAAGTCCACTTCATTACTGCCATATAGCGGGAGTGACTTCAAGCAAGCACCTAAGGAACCCATTTCAAAAGACATTTACGAGAAGCGCCGTGCTCAGATCACTAATAATGTGAAAGATGTTTACGCATCATTGAACACCATGGACAAGAAGGACTTAGAACTGATTGATCAGTCTGACTGTGTCAGCGGTGCCTGCCCAGTGCGGTAGGGTTGGCAACGCGCAGTCAGGGTCACATGCGCCAAACGAAAATATTGTGATCAAAGATTACGGAACTGTAGCCATTTGCTGGAGCAGTTCTTTAGTAACCTTCATGATGAATACTGATGGCCGCTTGACAAATAAATTATACATGATTAGAATGTTCTCATAAGGTAACCGGATAAATTAAAACGTGATTAGCCATGAAGTGCTTTATGTGCTGATAAACGGTTGTTATCTGCCTAAGCAATTAATGTGTTTTTAATATATGAATAATCGATAAGAAGAAGAGTAACCTAAAAAACATGCACAGAAAACTCGGTTGATGAAAAAGAGTCTTGTTTACGTGGTGAAGATGAACTTCTGAAGGATGGTGAAGAGTGCAAGCTCTCCATTCGGTAGGACCCGTTAACGTTCCAAGCATTATTGTGCTGTTGAGGTAAATCATGTGAGTGATTTATAAACATGGGTGGTAACACGAAGTTTTCGTCCCTAAGTCATATACGTATGACTAGGGGCGGAAACTTTTTTATTTTCTACAAAAGACGGTTAAGACAAAAATGAAACGAGGGATATCAATGGCAAAGCAATTAATCAACTTAGAAAATATCAACGTTTCGTTTGATCAAGCAGGTAATACGGTTCAAGCGGTTAAGGATGCGTCGTTACAGGTTGAAAAGGGCGAAATTTACGGCGTTGTTGGGTACTCTGGTGCTGGTAAGTCAACGTTAGTCCGGGTGATCAACTTACTTCAGCTGCCAACTAGCGGCAAAGTCGAAATTAACGGCGAGGTTCTGTTTGAAAAAAAGGATGGCGTGACTAAGCAGATTGGCACTAAGGAGCTGCGTGAAAAACGCCGGAACATTGGGATGATTTTTCAGCACTTTAATTTGCTGGAAGAAAAAACGGTGATCAGAAACGTTGAATTCGCACTGAAGCACAGCAAGAAAAAGGAAAAAGAAATTACGGCACAAGCACTCAGATTACTAAAGCTGGTTGGGCTGGAAGATCGGAAAGATTTCTATCCGGCTCAGCTGTCCGGTGGTCAGCAGCAGCGGGTTGCCATTGCGCGGGCACTGGCTAATGATCCGGAAATCTTGATTTCAGATGAAGCAACATCTGCTTTGGATCCTAAGAGCACCGAACAGATTCTGGATCTGTTAAAACGACTTAATCAGGAGTTGGGGCTGACAATTGTATTAATTACTCACCAGATGGAAGCCGTTAAACAGGTTGCTGATAAGATTGCGGTAATGAGTTCCGGAGAAATTATCGAACGCGGCGATTTGGTCGAAGTCTTTACTCACCCGCAAAAAGAGCTGACTAAGGAATTAATTGGGACTCAAGGGGAACTTAAAAAGGCGATCCATCTTCTGGATGAAGATGCCATTCAACGTTTGAACCATGAAGAATGGGAACTGGCTCATTTAACTTACACGGGTAAGAACGTAGTTGATCCAATTGCAGCAACGCTCTACAAGGACTTCGACGTTGAAGTCAGCATTATCTTTGGTAACGTTGATGAGCTCCGCGGGACACCGGTTGGAACGCTGTTCGTGACGTTGAAAGGTGCCAAGGAAAACCGTGAAAAAGCGATTGCTTATCTCAAGGATGCCGGCGTTGAAGTTGAAGAATACAGTTCTAAGGAGGTGATTGCATAATGTCAGGATTAGCACATTTAATGCCTAACGTTGTTCACTTAGGCTGGTTTGGTCAAAACGGCTGGCTGACTTCTATCGGTCAAACCCTGTACATGACCTTTTGGGCGGCGTTGTTTGGCGGCTTGGTTGGACTAATTTTCGGTGTCGGTCTGGTGATATTTGATAAAAATGGGATTGCAGAAAACCGGGTATTATTCAATATTTTCGATAAGATTGTTTCTATTGTTCGTGCCGTACCATTCGTTATCCTGTTAGCGTTTATCGCCCCCGTCACTCAAGCAATTGTTGGCACCCAAATCGGGCCCACCGCCGCCTTAGTTTCCTTGTCATTGTGCGTATTTCCGTTTTACGCGCGTCAGGTTCAAGCGGCGATTTCCAGCGTTGATAAGGGGAAGATTGAAGCGGCTCAGTCCTTAGGCGCGACCGTTCCAGATTTGATTTTCGATGTCTATTTGCGGGAAGCCAGTTCCGAATTAATTCGGGTCACGACGGTAACACTTATCAGTTTAATTGGACTGACCGCCATGGCCGGCGCGATTGGCGCTGGCGGATTAGGGAACACCGCGATTGCTTATGGGTATAATCAATTTTCAAACGACGTGACGTTGGTTGCGACTTTGCTAGTTCTTATCCTAGTTGTACTTGTACAGCTCACCGGTGATGTTTTAGCAAAGGCAACGAGTCATAGTCACAGATAATAAGAAGAAGGTAATAAGTTGAGTACAGAAGAAGATAACGAACGTATTAAGCTGTTACAGGATTTTATTAAGATTCAAACACCAAATGGTAATGAAGTCGAAGTCTCCAAGTACATCGGTAAATTATTTGATGAAAATGGCATTTCGTATAAAATTGATGAATTTGGTGATAAAAGAGCCAATTTAGTTGCTGAAATTGGAGAGAAAAAAGTCGATGATGTTCTAGTTTTAACTGGTCATCAGGACACTGTTACGGTTCCTGATGCAAAGGCTTGGCACCATGATCCGTTCGGCGCTGAAATCGTTGGCGATAAGCTGTATGGCCGCGGTGCCGCAGATATGAAGAGCGGTTTGGCTGCTCAAGTACGAACGTTTATTGAATTGGTCAAAGAAGGGTACAAAGTGCCTGGTACGCTACGGTTTGTGGTGACTGCTGGCGAAGAATTTGGGACTCCCGGTGCTAACCGGTTGAATGATCAAGGAATTTCGAAAGACGTTAACGCCATGGTCGTTGGTGAAGCTACTGATGGCAACGTCATTTACGCGACTTGCGGCAGCTTTAACTACGAAATTCAGAGCAAGGGGAAATCGACCCATAGTTCGACTCCTGAACTTGGAATCAATGCTTTGGATGGGTTGAACGAGTACAGCAACCGTGAGAAGCACATCTTTGACGACGCACCGGTTGACGAATATCTGGGGAAGTTAGTTCACAGTATTACGTTGATCAAGGGCGGTGATCAGGTCAATATTATTCCTGAGTATGGTGAGTTATATGGTAATATTCGGCCGACTCTTGCATTTGATAATCAGCACGTTATTGATGCCATTCAAAAGACAGTGGACGATATTAATGCCACTACGGATTATGATCTGACCTTTAAGGTGATTCACAGCTGGCACCCGGTTGAAACGGCGCCGGAGAAACACCTGGTTCAAGTTGCTAAGCAAGCGGCGGACAAGAATTATCGCGACAAAGATATTCAACTAAAGACGTACAAGGGTGCGACAGATGCCAGCGTCTTCACTAAGGGGAATCCGAATATCGACGTCATCGTTTTAGGCCCGGATAATGCTAGTGTCGTTCACCAAACGGATGAATTTACGACAATCAGCAGCTATCTGGATACCATCAAAACGTATAAAGATCTGGTTAAAGGTTATTTTGAAAAGTAACAAAATTTGGGTAACGAAGAGGAGAAAATATTATGAAGAAATCTACTAAATGGCTCATTGGTATTATTGTTGTTGTGGTAATTGTGATTGCTGGGTATTTCAGCTTTGGCGGCAGCCTAGGCGGCAAGCAAAAGGCCCAAACTGTTACTGTCGGCCGTGTTGCACCTTCTAAGAGTGATGAAGCAGTTTGGAATGCGGCTGCTAAACAAGCTAAGGATAAGTACAATATTACGATCAAGTACAAGGACTTTACTGATTATGTACAGCCAAATAAGTCGGTTCAAAACGGTGAAATTGATATTAACGCCTTCCAGACTAAGCAGTATCTGGATGTTTGGAACGCAGCCCACAAGGATAGTACATTAACGTCAATTGGTTATTCCATAACGACACCACTGCGCTTGTACTCACGTAAAGTGACTAATGTTAAAGATTTGAAGAAGGGTGCAACGATCGTTATTGATAATGATGCAGCCAACCAAGGTCGTTCACTGAAGTTGCTTCAAAGTGCTGGTTTGATTAAGTTGAACAATGTTAAGAACCCAACACCAAGCGACATTGCTTCGAACCCTAAGAAGTTTAAGATTACACCAATCGACGCTAACCAAACTGCCCGTCAGCTTGATGATGTTGATGCTGCTATTGTTAACGGTGGTTTTGCCAAGGCCGATCACGTTAACACCAAAGATTCTATTTACAAGGAACCTTTGACTAAGGAAAACAAGCAGTACTTTAACGTGATCGTTACTACCAAGAAGAACGCAAACAAGAAAGCTTACAAGGAAGTTGTTAAAGCTTACCAAACTAAGGCTGTTAAGAACCAAATCAAGAAGAGCTTCGGCGATCTTGAACAATCGGCTTGGGACATCAAGTTTTAGTAGTTAACGATTTAACGTGATTTTTTAAGGGGTCACCCCACCATCAGTCTCACTTTGACTGATGGTGGGGTGACTTTTTGACTTTAAACAGCTAATTCGATATAGTTAGTGTACTAACTATATAAGAAGGGATCACCATGAATAATTTTGGTTATCTGATAATGAATGTTGCTAAAGAGCTGCGCTATCAGTTAAATGGAGCGCTGAAAAAAGCAGGGGTCACCAGTGCACAATGGGCAGTGATCGTTCAAATGAAACTGGCCAAGGTACCGCTGACTTCTGCCCAAATCGCGGATTTAGTGGGGATGGATCGCGCCACTATTTCAGGAGTTGTTAAGCGTCTGGAAGCTAAAGAACTGGTGACCATTCAAACGTCTGCTGAAGACCGGCGAGCCCGAACTTTAACGTTGACGGCTAAGGGCCAGAAGATGTTTGATCACTGCGAGCGCATTGCTAACGTTCAGATGTCGGACTTTGCCGCCCCGCTGGAGCAGGAAGAACAAGAAGCCCTAGTGCGGCTATTGATTAAATTGGAAGAAGGTCATCACGTTGGATAAGATCCTGGTTTTGGGCAGTACTGGCAATATTGGCTGGCCGGTGGTTAAACAGTTAGCCGCAGCTGATGATGTGACAGTAGTTGCCGGTATTTACCACGCGGAATCAGCGGAAATGCAGCAACTAGGCGTTGAGACCTGTCATTTTGATTTTTTAGATGACAGTACCTTTGAACCGGCATTAAAAGGAATTAATAAAGTCTTCTTTGTTCGGCCACCGGAACTGGCGAAGCCAGAAAAGGATATGAAACCATTTTTGACTGCGGTGAAGCACCACGGTATTGACCAGGTCGTCTTTGTGTCACTGATTGGCGTAGAGAAAAATCCGATGGTGCCACATCATAAAATTGAACGGATGATTACGGAGATGGCATTACCGCATACTTTTATTCGGCCAAGCTTCTTTATGCAGAATTTAACCAGCACCCATTTACAGGATATTCAGCAAAATCGCGATTTATTCGTGCCAGCAGGTCGTTCTAAGACCAGCTTTATTGATACCAGAGACATTGCGGCGGTTGCGGTGGCGGTCATGCAGGATCCAAAGTATCTTGGCCAAGCGCTAGAGATCACTGGTCCAGAAGCCATTACTTACAGGCAGGCTGCTGAGATTATGACTAAGGAATTGGGCGTCCAAATCACGTACAGTAAACCCAGTCTGCTTAAATTCCGCCGGACGATGATTCAGCGGGGGATTAAGAAGGAGTTTGCTAATGTGATGGTGATGCTCTACCTCATTACTCAACTCGGAAACGCCAAAATGGTCACTCACACGGTAGAAACAGTTTTGCACCGACCAGCAACGACCTTTGCGGAATTTGTGCGGGATAATCGCCGGCTGTTTTTAAATCGGGAATAATTACTCAAATTGACTTCTTTTACTCATCTGTTGGTGCTAATATATTAACAGTAAATGACGTTTTTCGGTATTTTCTCATTTTCCCGTTCGAGTTTCATTCTCGGATAGCATATTGACACTATTTAACTTTGGGCGTGGTGTTCCGGTATTCACCGGCAACGCGCCCAATTTTGATGAGTTAATAATTTTGTTAAGTTGGAGAGGCATTTATTTAATGAAGCGAAAAGTAAAAGAGTCACCTGCGTTACGCCGTTCAATGACGGCGGGACAAATGGAAATGATTTCCCTGGGTGGCGCAATCGGTGTTGGCTTGTTTATGGGTTCTACTTCAACTATCAAGTGGACCGGGCCTTCCGTATTGTTGTCGTATATGTTTGTTGGTTTGATTCTGTACATTGTCATGCGGGCACTTGGTGAGATGATTTACGTCAATCCTGGGACCGGTTCCTTTGCGGATTACGCTACCGAATACGTCCATCCTTTAGCTGGGTATTTAGCTAAGTGGGCAAACGTTTTCGAATATATCGTTGTGGGGATGTCTGAAGTGGTCGCTGCAACTCAGTATCTGCAGTACTGGTGGCCGCATATTAATACCTTTTGGGTTGGAGTGATCATCATTGGCTTCTTGGTCGTTGCCAACCTTGCTAGCGCGAAGGCTTATGGTTCACTGGAATTCTGGTTTGCCATGATTAAGGTCATCACGATTATCTTGATGATCATTCTTGGTTTTATGGTGATCTTTTTCGGCTTTGGTAACGGCGGCCATCCGACTGGGTTCAGTAATCTTTGGATCCACGGCGGCTTCTTTACCGGTGGTGTTAAAGGGTTCTTCTTCTCAATGTCGATTATCGTTGGTTCTTACGAAGGGATTGAATTACTGGGAATCACGGCTGGGGAAGTTGCTAATCCGCAAAAAGCTATCGTTAAATCAGTCAAATCGGTTTTATTCCGAATCTTGATTTTCTATGTGGGTGCCATCTTTGTGATCGTCACCATTTATCCGTGGAACCATCTAAGCGCGATTGGGTCACCGTTCGTTTCGACTTTTGCTAAAGTGGGGATCACCTCAGCAGCTTCCGTGATCAACTTCGTGGTGCTGACAGCGGCATTGTCCAGTGCTAACTCGGGTATTTATTCGTCAAGTCGGATGCTGTTTAAGCTGGCACATGAAAGTGATGCACCGAAGGTCTTCGGTCATTTGTCAAAACGGGTCGTTCCCAGTGCTTCAATCCTGGGAATTTCAAGCGGAATCTTGTTAGGCTTTATCCTTGATATCGTCTTTTCCGCTTATAATAAATCAACTTCCAACTTGTTTGTGGTGGTCTTCAGTTCATCCGTGCTGCCTGGCATGATTCCGTGGTTCGTTATCCTATTAGCTGAACTGCGTTTCCGTAAGAATAATGCCATAGTCATGAAGGATCATCCGTTTAAATTGCCATTATATCCATTCTCCAATTATTTCGCGATCGTGATGCTGATGGTCATTGTTGGGTTTATGTTCGTAAACCCGGACACGCGAATTTCCGTTATCGTTGGCGCAGCGGTTCTGATTATTGCAACGTTGTTCTATTTAGTCAGACACCGTAAGGGTCGGTTAGATTAATTTTATTGAAGTGATGTGCTTAAGGTACATCGCTTTTTTATTTGGTTAAAATAGTGGTGAAATTATTAATATCCTAATTATTCTTTAATATTTGTGCTATAATATTACTCAAACTACTACATGTGCAGTAGTTAACATATCGTTTACTAATCATCTTACATATAGAGGAGTGTTTTTTATGACGTATAAATTTTCTGATCGTGTCCCTAAGACCGATAATGATCCCGTTGGTGACATTTTAAAGGCTGCTGCAGATCCTAAAGTCACTTCCTTTGCCGGCGGTTTACCTGCACCAGAGCTTTTCCCGGTTAAGCAAGTTCAAGCTGCTGCGGATAAAGTCTTACAAGAAAAGGGTGCTGCTGCGTTACAGTACAGTTCCGCTCAAGGGGTACCTGAATTACGTAACGTTATTCTCAAACGGTTAGAGGTTGAAGGCATTCATACAACTGCCGACAACGTGATGATTGCCACTGGTTCTCAGCAGTCAATCGATTTAACCGCCAAAATGTTCCTTGACGAAGGCAGTGCTGTTATTGTTGAAGACCCAACTTACTTAACGGCCGTTGACGTTTTCCGTTCATACGGTGCTCACTTTGTCGGCGTTGACATGGATGAAGACGGGATGAAGATGGATTCTCTTGAAGAGGCGTTAAAAAACAATCCTGATACCCGTTTGATCTACACTGTACCTACCTTTCAAAACCCAACTGGCCGGACGATGACCTTGGAACGCCGGAAGAAGTTAGTTGAATTAGCTGACAAGTATGACGTCATGGTCTTGGAAGATAACCCATACGGTGCTATTCGCTGGGAAGGTGAAAACTTACCTTCACTGAAGTCCTTAGACAAGACCGGTCATGTCATTTACATGGGAACCATGTCAAAAATCTTCGCACCAGGTCTGCGGATCGGCTGGGTAGTGGCAGAACCAAAGCTGCTTAAGAAATACACGATGTTAAAGCAGTCTGCTGATTTGCACACTGACAGCTTTTCACAGTACGTTTGCGCTCAGTACTTTACCGATAACGATATCAATGATCATATCAAGAAGATCACCGCGTTGTACCACAAACGTGAGCAGCTGATGATGGACGCTATCGACAAGTACTTCCCAAAGGGTGTCTCTCACAGCAACCCTCAAGGCGGGATGTTCCTGTGGGTCACGGTACCAGGGGTGAAGAGTTCGCAACAGTTGTTTGATGCAGCTATGAAGCGTAACGTGGCCGTGGTTCCAGGCGATCCATTCTATGGCAATGAATCCGAACCAGGGACGTTTAGAATGAACTACTCAAACACACCGGAAGATGGCATCGTCGATGGTGTTAAGCAGCTAGCAGCTGCCCTTGACGAAGTGATGTCAGAACCAGCAACTAAGTAACCATAATATAATGAATTCCGTTATCGTTCAGGCAGTCTACATGAACATAACGGAATTTTTTGTGGGGTGAATTACTGATATAATGGTCTTAGACCACAAGGGAACCGCCCTTACCGAGGAGAAAATTATCAGATGAACTTAGAAGAAAAGTTTGCTTACATGGCAACCGGTCAGCCGTATGATGACCTTGATCCAAAGCTGATGAAGGTTCGAGAAAATGCCACGACGATGACGCAGCGGCTTAATGCCATCACTGATCCGGAAAAGCGCAACGCGTTATTTACGCAGCTAATCGGTCACGCTGGCAAAGCACCATTTGTGGAACCTAATTTTCGGTGTGAATTTGGTCGAAACATTCGTGTTGGCGATCATTTTTATGCGAATTACGATTGTGTCATGCTGGATGGAGCGCCCATTAATATTGGGACACACGTTCTTTTTGGTCCCAAAGTGGGATTGTATACCAGCAACCACCTGTTTGATCCCGTTGAACGGCGGACGGGTGGCTGCGCTGCCCAGCCAATCACTATCGGCGATGATGTTTGGCTGGCGGCTAACGTTACGGTATTACCTGGTGTCAGTATTGGCAGCAACGTGATCGTTGGTGCCGGCAGCGTGGTGACCAGCGATATTCCAAGCAACGTGATCGCGGTTGGCAATCCCTGCCACGTGTTGCGAGAAATTACGGCAGCGGACCGGACAGGCTTTAATGGGCAGGACTTTTCGGCTGGAAGTTAAGACGGAAACCTTGTTATCATCAATAAAAAATTAGGAGGGATTTAAATGGCTACAATTACAGATACATTTGAATTAAATAATGGGCTGAAAATGCCCAAAGTTGGTTTTGGGACTTGGCAAACGGAGCCGGGCAAGGAGACTTATAATGCTGTCAGTAACGCATTGAAAGCTGGCTACCGGTTTATTGATACAGCTAAAGCTTACGGCAACGAGAAGAGTGTTGGTGAAGCCATTGCGGATAGTAGTGTTAACCGGGCAGATATTTTTGTTCAGACGAAGCTGCCAGGAGAATCGAAAACTTACGATAAGACCCTGGCTGACTTTGAAAGCAGCCTAAAAGCGCTTAATCTGGATTATGTAGACTCATATATCATTCACGCACCATGGCCATGGGGGCAGATGGGGACTAATCATGATGCTGAAAATCGCGACGTTTGGCGAGCCATGCAAGAAATTTATAAAAGTGGCCGTGCTAAGTCGATCGGGGTTTCGAACTTTAATTCTCATGAATTAGAAAATCTGCTGACCTGGGATGGCCTGACAGTCGCCCCTGCAGTGGACCAGATTCAGTACTACATTGGCTATACCCAAGACTCCATCGTAAAAACGGCTAAGGATAATGGCATCGTGGTTCAGGCTTACTCGCCGCTTGCTACTGGTGATTTGGTCAACAGTTCTGATTTAAAGCGGATTGCTGATAACTACCATGTTTCAATTCCGCAGTTAGCCTTACGGTTCGTGATTCAAAATGACGTGGCCCCTTTACCTAAGGCACGGTCCATGGCACACGTTAAGGCTAATGCTCAGTTGGACTTTGAAATTAGCAATCAGGACATGGCCTTTTTGAAACAGTTACCACCCGTGGAACATATCCATCCGGCGGGCGATTAGAAGCTGTGACACAACTCGGTAGATTCCAGAATATAACGCCACACAACGTCATTCCGATGGTTTTTCGGGATGGCGTTGTGTGGCGTTATATGGCCGGAATCTGAGTTGTGGAACAGGTTAAGGCCATATTCAAGTAATGAACGAAAGCAAATTTTAAGATATGTGTGAGTCAAGAAATTGAATTAAATCCTCGTTGATATAGACTTGTGGCACAAGTCCTTTTTTGTGTTGGACTAAACCAAACACTTTTGTATGTTTCAACCATATTTGCTTAAAAAAATCAAGGAATTTGATAAAAATTATCGGAATTAAATTTAAATTTTAGGGTAAACGTGGTAAACTAAACTTATCCAAAACATTAGTGTGATGGGTGCTTGATGGCTTGATATAATTTCAAGACATCGAGTTGCCGTCACGACAGTAAAGATCATTCTGTAGACATTAGCGGTTCTGAATAGAACTGCAAGTTGAGTCATCAACTTGTCTGCAATATTTGTATCTCAACTGTCTGACGGTTCTGTGTCTTTTTTAAAGATCCACCGTAATTAAGAAAGCTGATCGCTATAAGTCCTGACGGGATAAAATAAACTTCTCCCTGTAAATTTTAATAAACTAAGTGTTATTTCCCCCATAATAGATAACCAATTAGTTCCCGTTAAAGGATGATCACGTAAGTACTGATTATGGCGTCAAAGAGCTTCGAACCTCCCCAGTTCGGAGCTTTTTGTTTGGGCTTATTTTAGATAAAAACAGTCTAATTATCGATTTGATCGACAATTAGGCTGTTTTCAATTTAATCGTTTTCCTTTAACCAGCTATCCAGTACTTTGATAAATTCATCGTGCTGATCCAGCAAAGCTAGGTGTCGGCTGTTGGCAAATAGGTGCCACTTTGCTCCCGGAATATGGTCATAAACGGATTTAGCAATCAGTGGGGTACATAAATCATCGGTTCCATTAGTGACTAGAACTGGAACGTGGATCTTATGCAGATCATCAGTCACATCGTAGTTGCTGATGGTGCCGTTTTCGGTAAATTCGTTAGGGCCTTCCGCAATCAGACTGGCACGTTTACCGTTGGTTTCACGACGCAAAGGTTCAGGTGAATTTTCATCTGGGTCGTCCCAGCAATAGCGTTCCATGTAACGGTCATTGGCGGCCAAATACTTTGGACCGGTAAAGTTACCCGTGCGTTCAGCTTCGGCAATGGCTTCGCGGTCTTCATAACTTAGGTAAGAAATTAGCCGGTGCTGCTCTTGCGTCCAAAGTTTAATTGAAGCAGGGGAGCCATCGATCATGACACTCTTGACACCCGTTTGGTCGTATTGGGTCAGGTAAAGCATTTCCAGCATACCGCCCCAAGACTGACCCAGCATATGGATCTGGTCGAGGTGCAGGTATTTTCTTAAAGCAATCAGCTCTTCCGCCCAAGTTTCCTTGACGTAGACACTTTCATCTTCGGGTAGTGAAGACTTTCCGCAGCCGACTTGGTCGTACATAATCAGCTGACGGCCGGTTTCGGCGTAGTCATCCAGTAATTCAAAATAGTTGTGGGATGAGCCGGGACCGCCATGAATCAATAATAGCGGCGCTTTACCCGGCGTTTTTTCGCCCACGATTCGATAATAGGTTTTGTAGCCGTGAAATGGCATGTAGCCTTCTTGAATTTTCATATTTAATCAATCCCCTTTGAAGTGTGGTTTCATCTTTGATTGTACTACTGATTGGAGATGGGGA
This sequence comes from Secundilactobacillus yichangensis, assembly GCF_016861565.1. Classification (GTDB taxonomy): domain Bacteria; phylum Bacillota; class Bacilli; order Lactobacillales; family Lactobacillaceae; genus Secundilactobacillus; species Secundilactobacillus yichangensis. The sequence goes on along the minus strand of NZ_BOLK01000019.1, from coordinate 2,342 downwards.
ATAAGGGGATTGGTGGGATTTATTTGATGTGGTTGAAACGTGTTCGCTCCATTAATTTTTCAAAGTTAGGTAGCCGAAACGTGTTCGAACTGGCATGCCCCGGCCGTATAAGACAAAAAAGCAAGCGACCCGTCAAAGAACGACTGGTCACTCGCTTTTTTGTCTTATACTATGGGGCATAAACGCCCGTTCTCACACTCTAATTTCTTTCCTCATCAACACATCTCTCTGTTTTGCACCACCCAGTGTAAACAGGTGGTCGCCAAAGGTCTTGAAGCCCAATGCTTCGTAGAATCTTTGTGCCGCGTGGTTATATTCCCACACGCCCAGCCAGACTACTTGTTTGTCCAGCTGATAGGCGCGCTTGACCGCGTAATCCATTAGCTGGCGGCCATAGCCCAATCGTTTATAGTCCGGCCGCACATAGATTCGTTCCACTTCCAGGGCATCGTCACCTTGGTTGTCGGATTGCGCATCGTTGATATTTAACTTTAAATAACCCACGATCTGGTTATTTTTCTCCAAGAAATAGAAGAAGGAATTCACGTTTTCCAGTTGTTCTTGAAGCCGTTTTAAACTTAATTCGTTCGTTAGATACCAGTCCATATCCTCATCGGTATTATAGGCGCCAAACGTATCCTCGAAAGTTTCTTGACTGATTGACTGCAGTTTCGCTGCGTCAGTCGTTGTTAACTGAACGATTGAATCTGCCATGATTAGACTCACCATACCTTCACCCAATATTGTGTACAATATCACTAAGTCTATTCTACGATACGTTTGTAATCATTATCAAGCCGTTACGCTTGTTAAAATTGGTCGATGACCCGATTAATGTTCTGTTTAAACACGGTTTGGTCGCCTTGAGATTCTTTTCTAGCAGTCAGTAATGCTAGATGGCCAATCAAAAATTCCAAAAAGAAAGCTGTATTAGCACCAACCTGGTTCTCATCTTGGCTGACTTCTGCTACTAGCTTTTTGGTGAGTTGCCGAAGCTGTTTCATAACTGCTGCCACTTCCGCTACGTTACTATAGTAAGAAATTCCCCACACCATATCGGTGAAAGGCACTCCGGATTGGGTAAACTGAATAAAACTTACCGCTAATTCCTGCAAGGCAGTTTTGCCTTCCAAACCTTTCAGCTGTTCCTTGAGGTAGTCGACTAGCTTCTGTACATACAAAGCCACAATGCCGCTCTTTAAGGCAGCAATGTCTGCTAAATAACGGTACATTGATTGCGGGCGGATGCCGATTTCTCGGGCCAGTCCATTGTAGGTGATCCCGTTTAAACCTGATTCGTTGGCGATTTCCAGCCCTTTTTCTAAGATGATCTCACGGGATAATTGTCCACGTTTCATTTATTTTTGTCTCCTCACTTGTAAAACTCATGGCATGAGTTTATAATGCAATTACAGTTTAAAACTCATGACATGAGTTTAACCCAAATATTGCTAATCAGCAAGCTTAATTCACAAATAACGGAACCTTTGATATAGGCCGATGTAGCTGACGTTAACGCTTTAGCAGCAGAGCTTAGCCCTAACGAACCCGTTTACATCATGGGTTCAAGTTCTGGTGCAATCGTTGCATGAAAAAGTTCGGTCAATTCATGCGAATCGGTGGCTTGGATGCTAAAATGATGAGCAAGCCAGCTGTTAATCTGAAAGGCAACGACGATCCAGCCGTTGCCGGGATGAAGTACTGGTTCCAGTATGAAATCCGTCAATATACCAGCCGTAAGATCGACATTGATCAATTGGCAAAGTACAGCGACCGGATTCATTGCTCAACGGAACTGACTCAGTTGGTTCATATCCGCAAGATGTGAATGCCTTTCTTTCTAACTACTGGAGCATTCCAGTGTACGATATTCCTGGCGGTCACTTAGGCTATGCGCAAAAGCCAGAAGGTTTCGCAACGACACTCGAAGCAGTTTTACTATAGGAGGAACGAACAGTAACTGTTTTGTTGTAAAAGGCTATAAATCTTTGTAAAATGGTACTTCTATCCTATTCCGTATTAGCTGATAGCATATAAGTAGTGATTTATATGAATTTCATTAAAACGCGTTTTGGGTTAAAGCCATCCCGTATAATATGAGGGACACCTCACCTTGGTGATTAAATTCAATAAGGCGGAATAACTGATGTTACTCACCTATAAAGTCGAGATTAAGCCGACTGAAAAACAAGCTTGGCAGATTGATTCCCACATCAGCGGCAGTCGCTGGGCCTATAACCTGTTTTTGGATATCAACCAGCAGCGTTATGAGTGCGGCTACCACTACATGGGCGCTTATGAGTTCAGCAAGTGGTTTAACCATGAGTACCTTGAAACTAATC
>NZ_BOLK01000018.1 GCF_016861565.1 Secundilactobacillus yichangensis | reverse complement strand
CTTGCTCATCTTTATTTTGGCTTAATCTACGACTGAGCGTCTGAACTTGATACACCATGTGAGACTCCGCTGGCACAGCAGGGTAACTCCGTGAAGCCAGCTCGAAGAGCTTGCGACCAACTTGGTTAGCTCGCTTCTCGGACATGTGGTAGTTACCTTTTCTTTGAATTATGTCACTAAGTTCATGGAGAGAATGTGTCAAAACAATTTCAGCATGTGGAAATTGTTCTACCATTTTCCAGTATTGAGTACCATCGGTATTAGAAAAAATCTGTTCAATTTCTGGGAAAGTATCCTGTAGGGCTTTGTGAAGCTGATTTTTAAGCTTTACTAAATCGGCAACACACTGCTGATAATATCTACTTTCACGCATTAGTTCTTTATATACTTCATCCTGTTCAAGTGTTGCTGGACGGGATAATACATACTGAGAATCAGCTAAATTCAAGGCGTCATTGACATCATTTTTATTCGGCCGAAGACGATCCATCTCTTTCTTAGCGGAAAGTGGATTGAGTTGAGAAAAAGAGTATCCGTTGTTCACCAAAAATGTACGTAAACGGTGTGAATAGACTCCCGTTGCCTCAAACACAACTTCTATTTGTCCTGAATATTGGTTGATTTTGCTCTTCAGTTCAGTAAAACCGATTAGGTCATTGGTAATTTTAAATTGTGCTCTGACCTCATGGTCAGCAGTAATTGCTACCTGCGATGTCTGTTTTGAAACGTCGATTCCCACAATAATTCGCATTAAATCACACCTTTCGAAGGATTGAAGCAAGTTTGACTAACAACCTAGGATTTAATTTTCAATACTCGGCGTCTGGCGCCTAACTTACTTAGACCAATCTAATAGGTTGCCGGCGAAACAGCCATTTTTAATAGCGGCATCATGTGCCAAAAAGCTGTTCGGCTTTGCTTCGCTACCACTTTAACAAAAAAAGTGGTGTATTCAACTCCGTCGAGCTGAATACACCATTTATATTAGTAAGTTTTGATATTCAAAAAGCAGCTCGTCTTAGGGATAGGGAGGCGGGCTGCTTAATATCGTCTCAGCGAGAATGCTGAAAGACCACGTTTCAGTCAATGCTCCAAACTGGGACAGTAGCTTGGAAACGTCGACTAGCCGATCTGTGCTAGCAACAGTAATAACGTTAGAGGTCACTGTATGGGGGGAGTAGCACAGATTAGCGAGAATGATATGAGATACAGCGGGCTACAGCTGTGTCTGAGTAACCAATCCGCTGAATTGATTACGGTTGCATTCTAACAAGTTTTATTTTGACCTGCAAATAAAAACACTTGAATTTTTCAAGCTAAATTTAAGACTTTTACTGAAAACCAAGTATAATACAGTTTGCCAAAGGTATTCAGTGATGTATTTAGAATCCTCTGGCAAATAGAGAGAGAAAGTGACAACGATGCTGAAAAAATTAATTCTTACAAGCGTTGTTTTTGTCCTTGCGGTATTGAGCTTTAGCAGGGTTGCCCTCGGGGCGTCTCCCTGTCGTCAACCCGTGGCGTTTTGAGACCAACCAGGCCACCGTTCAAATCAAGGTCGACACGTATTACACCAAGGTTTGGAAGCAGGCGATCAGCACCTGGAATTCGAAGAAAGTCTTCACGTTTAAAGTGATTTCCGGACCAGCCCAGATCACAATTTTACCGGCGCAGAGCAACGAAGCCGCGCTGGTCAAGGATAATTACGTGGGCGTGGCCTATGTCGATCATGATAGTACGAAACGGATCATCAGCGTTCAGCTGCACCTCGTTAACGCGCTGCTGAAAAAGAACAGCTACACCACCAGCCAGCGCGTCAACGTGGCGGAGCACGAACTGGGTCATGCCATGGGGCTGGCGCACAACCCCAGCAAGCAAAGCGTGATGTATAAGACGACCCGCTATGTTAGTGTTCAGCCAGTGGACGTGAAAAACGTGCGCGAGCTGTACAGCATTCCTGCCAGCCAGTACTTCATTAACTCACCAGCAACCACTTCCAGCACGGCCAACAAGGACTTAATCACCGACAAGGCTGGCGACCGGTTATTCAAATCACCGTTTGAAACACGGACGGTGGAGCCGGCACAAATCCTATTTTACTGAAGGCAACCAAATAAAGCCGGGCTAATCTCCCATTGAAGATTAGCCCGGCTTTATTGTTAACCTCGCCGAATCAGCTGAACCGAGAAACGTCTGGTTTTAGCCGGTAAAGTAGGTTCGTTGATCCGCTTTAAAACCAGGTCGACTGCTTGATGGCCGATGGTCGCGGTGGGCTGTTTTACCGAAATTACGGGCTGCTTGAAGTAATCAAACCAGGCCGTGTTATCAAAAGTAGCGACCTTAACACCCGTTCGATTCAGCAGCTTAATTTCCTGCAGCACCACCAGCAGCAAGGTGTTGTCGGCGGCAAAAATACCGTCGCAGTGATGGGTCACCAGCAGTTCATGGGCGTAGTCCAGCGCTTTGACCTGTTTCACGTCGCTGGTGTAGATCAGGTCTTCATCCAGCGGTAAATGGTATTCCGCTAACGCCTTTAAATAACCCTGGCGCCGTTCCTTACCAGCCGTGGAGACCCCGCTGGAAAGAATGCCGATTTTGGTGGCACCCTGGCGAATCAGTTCAGAAACGGCCACCTCAGCACCAGAGACGTTATTCACCAACAGCGTATCGAACTGGGACTGTTTATCGGGTGAGGGCGCGCGGTCAAAAAAGACCGTCGGGGTGTCGCCCACCAGCTGATGGTAGTCAAGGTGAGTATCCGTACTAGCGATGATGAGGCCGGAAACATCATAGTGACGCAAAATTTGGATGGCCTGCATTTCTTCGGCTGGGTTTTCGTCGGAATTCAGCATGATGACTGAGTATCCCGCCAGGGCAGCCTGATCTTGAACGGCACGGCTGACCTGTTTAAAAAACTCGTTAGAGGCGTCGGAAATAACTAACCCGATTAACTTCGTCTGGTGTTCACGGATGTTTCTGGCGAAAATATTTGGCTGGTAGCCGGTCTGGGTGATGATGCGCTGGATTTTCTCCTTGGTCCGCTGACTGATCCCGGGGCGGTTATTTAAAGCGCGAGAAACGGTGGCGATTGAAACACCGGCTAATTCTGCAATTTCGTTGATCGTAACACGTGGTTTTTTAAAATCCATCTGGCGTTCGTCTCCTATGTCTAATTACCTCTATTTTAGTTGAAAACCATTAAAATGTACAAAAAAAACGTAAGCGTTTACGTAACCGATAAACCCTATTGTAGTGCGGGTTGAAACTTTTGAACAATCTTTTAATTTGGAAGAATTGACTAAAAGTAGCTCGTTTTAGAAAATAACATGCTAAATTAGACATTGAAAGCGGTTACAGCAGCTTTAAAAATTTTTGAAGAGTGGTGATTAACATGTTATTAGGAAGTATCGAAGCAGGCGGGACAAAGTTTGTCTGTGCGGTTGGCGATGAGGACTACCGCATTAAGGATCGGATTCAATACCCCACGACAACGCCTGAAGAAACTATTCAAAAAGCGATTGATTACTTTAAACAGTTTAGTGATCTGCAAGCCATCTCGGTTGCTTCATTTGGTCCAATCGAGATTCGACCGGAAGCTAAGATGTACGGGTACATTACCGACACACCGAAAGTCGGCTGGGCGAATACCAACTTTTTAGGCATGCTGAAAGCGGCACTGGATATGCCAATTTATTGGACCACGGATGTGAATGGCTCAGCTTATGGTGAGTATATTCTGGCACGAGCCAAGAACCAGAAGCTCAATGCTTTGACGTATTACACCATTGGTACTGGAGTTGGTGCCGGCACCGTTTTGAACGGCAGCTTCGTTGGCACTTTAGGCCATCCGGAAGTCGGTCACGTGCGGTTGAAGCGTCATCCTGATGATTTAGATTTCAAAGGCATCTGCCCTTACCATGGCGATTGCTTGGAAGGGTTAGTCGCTGGGCCCACGTTTGAAGCGCGGACCGGACGGAAGGGTGAAACAATTCCGTTAACCGATCACGTTTGGGACATCATGGCCTATTACGTGGCGCAAGCCGCTTTACAGACAACGCTGCATATTCGGCCGCAAAAAATTGTGTTCGGCGGTGGCGTTGTCAGTGAAGAATTCCTGAAAAAGGTTCGTCACGAATTCGCGCAGCTGCTGAATCATTACCAAGATGTCGGTAAGCTGGATGATTATATCACCATGCCGCTGGCTGCACATAACGGGTCAGCAACCATCGGTGACTTTGCCTTAGCCTATCGGGAAGTTAATCAATTAGTTAATCAACAATAATAGAAGGAGCGATTATTTATGAAGAGTTTAGTACTTACTGGAACAAAGAAAATGGAAATTCAAGATTTGGAAAAGCCAACCCCTAAAGCTGACGAAGTGTTAGTTAACACTAAGTACGCTGGTATTTGCGGGACTGACCACGCACTGTACAACGGACTGCCAGGTTCAGCTAACGCGGTTCCGCCAATTGTTTTAGGCCACGAAAATTCAGGGATCGTTGCCGGTGTCGGCAGCGACGTCAAAGGCTTTAAAGTCGGTGACCGTGTGACAGTTGATCCTAACATCTACTGCGGCAAGTGCTTCTACTGCCGGACAGGCCGTCCCGAATTATGTGACAATCTGTCAGCCGTAGGGGTTACCCGTAACGGTGGTTTGGAAGAATACTTCACGGCACCTTCAGAAGTAGTCTATCACTTACCAGATGAAGTTTCACTAAAGGCCGGTGCAACCACTGAACCACTTTCATGTGCCGTTCACGGTGTTCAACTGCTGAAGCTAACACCTTATCAAAAAGCCTTAGTCATTGGTGATGGCTTTATGGGTCAATTATTCGTTCAACTTTTGGGCGCCTATGGTGTTCACCAAGTCGACCTTGCCGGTATCATCGACGAAAAGCTGCAATTGAACAAGGACAAGTTCGGTGTCACCAACATTTACAACACTACCCGCGATAAGATTCCTAGCGGCTACGACGTTGTGATTGAAGCGGTTGGTTTGCCACAAACTCAAGAAGAGGCCGTTGAAGCTACCCGTAAAGGTGCTCAAGTCTTAATGTTTGGTGTGGGTAAACCTGATCAGCACTTCCAGATGAACACCTACGAAGTTTATCAAAAGCAATTAACCATTCAAGGTTCATTTATTAACCCTCGTGCCTTTGAGGATTCCATTGCATTGCTTGCCAGCGGCAAAGTTAACGTTGAACCGCTGATCAGCCACGAACTTGATTTGGAGCAAGTTGCTGACGTTTTGGAAGACAAAGTTGCCGGTGTATCTAAAGCAGTTGTCAAGATTGAATAGAGGTAAATAACGATGGCATTAACTGATTACGTTACTGGGATCCAGCACGTTGGTATCCCATCAAAAGATTTAGATGTAACAATGGCATTTTACAAAAAACTTGGTTTTAAAGTTGCCGGACTGTTTCATAACGGTGAAAACCGCTGCGCTTTTCTCCAACTGGGCAATTACGTCATTGAAACCTGGGAAGGCGATCCAGTCGTTGAAAAGACCGGTGCGATCAATCACTGTTCACTGAACACTACTGACGTTGACAAGGCTTTTGAAGAAGTTAAAAAGCTCGACGGCGTTACGATGTTAGACAAAGAAATTCAATCCATTCCGAGTTTCTGGAAACACGGGATCCGCTTCTTCAACATCTTGGGTCCTAATCACGAAAAGATTGAATTCTGCGAGAAATTGACTAAGTAAAACGAAGGGGCGTGAGAATGTGAATGCAGTTCAGCCACAGGTAACTTTTGACAAGCAACGGCATATCAGTATGGCGGCCTCTATCGGGTACTTTGCAGTTTCTTTGGTGATCAACTCACTGGGGAACGTCCTTACGCTGGTGACCAGTACGCACATTCACCCGTCCTTTCTCGGGTCAGCGTACTGGACGGCGGCTGAGTCAAACTTAGGCCAGGCTTTACTGGGAAATAATTCCCAAGTCCTGTTCTGGGCGTTCCTGGTATTAGGCATGCTGGTCGCACTGATTAATGCCGGCTTGATGCACCATTTTGAATGGGAACGGGTACTGGGAAACTTAGCTTTTCTATTACCGTTTTCACTGTTCATTCAGTGGTTCGCTAACATCTTTAACCGCATCATGCCAAACGCGTATTCGCCGCTGATGGTGACGCTGTACGTGCTGATCAATTTCCTTGGCGTGGTTTTCATGGGAACCGCAATTTCCATTTATCAGCGGGTCAACTTAGTATTGCATCCAGCTGACGATCTGACACAGATTTTGCGCTACCGTTACTGTCACGGCAACGCCACCGTTGCAATGTGGTTCTCGTACGTACCGCCGACAATCATGGGCATTATCGCGGCCCTGATGACGGGCAGTATCACTAACTTTGGGATCGGAACGCTATTTGCCTTCCTATTCCAAGGCAGTATCACGGGGATCGCTGACCGCATCGTATTTCCAAAGTTAAAACACCAAGCACTTGACGTTGGCCGTTAAAAGCTGACTGGTACTTATCAATCGATAAAAACGCCTGACACTGATTCATTTCGGTGGCGGGCGTTTTTTTGTTGGGAAAAATGCTATACTAATAGCACCAATCATCCGAAGGGGGAGTCACCATGGCTCAAAAATCACTAGCAGACTACGAAAAAGATATTCCGGCAGTGGCGGACTTATTAGCTGACCAGCCGGACATGCAGCAGTTTTTCAACGACTTAACGCCGGGTTACCAGCGGGAATGGGCGCGGTTCATCTTTGGCGCGAAAGCTGAAGCGACAAAGCAACGCCACATTGAAGTGATGCAGACGGTCTTTAAGGCCGGTTATAAGTCCAAGCGGGCATACGATTCCCGGCCAAAGGAATAGGGGATGTGAGAGCTTTTAATTAAAGCTCTTTTTTTTATTGAAATTTGGTGGAGGTGAGTATATACTCACTAGTGAGTGATCAATTACTTACCTGTGAACGGAGGGGTTAAAATGGCGGATGCAATCATTGATCTGGAACATTTAGTTAAGAAGTTCGGCAAACAGACTGTTTTAAAAGACGTGAACTTAACGGTGATGCCGCGGCAAATTGTCGGCTTGATCGGACCGTCTGGTGCCGGTAAATCAACCGTGATCAAAACGGCGCTGGGCATGGAAGTAGCGGATGGCGGGACGGCCACCGTGTTTGGTCAGGTGATGCCTAAGCGAAAATTACTGTCACGAATCGGCTACATGGCGCAAACGGATGCGCTGTATGAATCGTTAACGGGGCGGGAGAACCTCAAGTTCTTTGCCCAGATGAAGGGCATCAAGAAGGCGGCGTTAAGCGAGTCTATCGACCACGTTTCGCGGGTGGTGGACCTGCAGGATGACTTGGATAAACGGGTCAGCGGCTATTCTGGCGGGATGATGCGGCGGCTGTCGCTGTCCATCGCGCTGCTGGGTAATCCGGAACTGCTGGTTTTGGACGAACCAACCGTGGGTATCGACCCCGCTTTGCGGCGGCAGATCTGGCAGGAGCTGGACAGCATTCGCGATGAGGGCCGCAGTATTCTGATCACCACCCACGTGATGGACGAGGCTGAACTCACGGACAAGGTGGCGTTGCTGCTGGGCGGCAGGGTGATCGCCTTCGATGAGCCGGCCGCGTTGAAGGCCCAGTATCAGGTGGATTCCATTGAACGGGTATTTTTGAAGGCGGAAGGTGAATTCAAATGAGAACATTTGCGATTATGAAGCGGGTGCTGGTTGAAATGCTGCGGGATAAGCGGTCACTAGCTTTGATGTTTTTAGCGCCAATCCTAGTACTTTGGCTGATGAGTGTGATCTTCACGGCTAATTCCACTACCAGCGTGGAAGTCGGGACGGTGGGAGTTACGTCCAGTGTTTCGGCTAATTTGAATCGGGTAAAACACGTCAACGTTCACCACTATGCCAGCCAGAATAACGCCAAAAAGGCTATGAAGGCTGACAAGATCGATGCCATTATTCATAAAACCGGTAATGATTACAGCCTGACGTATGCCAATACCGACTCCAGCAAGACTTCGGCAGTGAAAATGGCGTTTAGAAACGCCTTAACGCAGACGAATATCGGTCAGATGAAGGCGCAGTTAGGCAAGGCGCAGGAAACCATTGGCAAACTGCAGAAGACGTTGCCAGCGCCAGTGCAAAAACAGCTGCGTTCACAAATGCCAGCTCCAAAGAAGGCAGCGGCACCGCAGATCACTAACCATTACGTCTACGGCGATTCCAGTACCGGCTTCTTTGATAAAATGCTTCCGATCCTAATGGGCTTCTTCGTCTTCTTCTTTGTGTTCCTGATCTCCGGGATGGCACTTTTAAAGGAACGAACCAGCGGCACTTTATCGCGGTTACTGGCAACACCGGTTAAGCGCTACGAAATCGTCTTCGGCTACATGGCCAGTTACGGCGTGCTGGCAATTTTCCAAACAATCCTGATCGTCATGGCAACTATCTGGTTGCTGGGCGTGGAAGTGGTCGGCAGCGTGCTTAATATCATCGTTATTAATCTGATTTTAGCGCTGGTGGCACTGGCGTTTGGTATCTTGCTGTCGACCTTCGCCAACTCCGAGTTCCAAATGGTGCAGTTTATTCCGGTGGTCATCATTCCTCAGATCTTCTTCTCCGGGATCATTCCAATGGATTCCATGGCCAGCTGGATCAAAGATATTTCGTACATTATTCCCATCAAATACTCTGGTGACGCTGTTACCGGAATTATGATGCAGGGCAAGAATCTATCGTCGTTTGGGTTAGATATTGGGGTGCTGCTGATCTTCTTGGTCGTGCTCACCATTTTAAACGTCAAAGGGCTCAAACGTTACCGTAAAGTATAGGGGGGAATCGGCTTGAAAGACGCAATTTCTGCTAGCTACAGAGACTGGCTGGCTGAACAGGAGATGCCCAAGGGCAAGCGTGCGGCCATGCTGTCAGCGCTGGAACTGTTTTCCAAACAGGGCTACGACGGCACCTCGACCATGGCGATTGCCAAGAACGCGGGAATCAGCCAAGCAACAATTTTTAAGTATTTTAAGACGAAGGACGATTTGCTGGCGGCCATTTTTAAACCGATGATCAACAACCTGCTGCCCGAATACCGGGAAGACTTTTTGGCTGAGATTCCGCAAACCGCCACGCTAAGGGAGGCCATTCACTTTTTGGTGCGGGACCGGTACGACTTTCTGATCAAAAATCGTGAAGTGGCCCTGATTTTTATCACGCAGGTGATGACTAACGCGGAGACCCGGGCCATGTTTCAGCAGTTTATGGCGGACACGGCGCCCATGTTCATTAACGCGATATACGGCACCCTCAAGAAGAGCGGCAGCCTGAGAGCTGATTTACCGCCGGCAGCCGTGCTGCGGACCATTGCTGGCCAATTGCTGAGCTACTTCGTTCAGCGCCAGGTGCTGATGCCGGAAGTTAAGGCGGATGAGGACATTGACCTGCAGCTGATTGAAGATTTGATTGTCCGAGCAATTAGTAAAGACTAAATACAACCATAATAAAGACGAGCAAAAGTTGGTTAAAAAAACTTGCTCGTCTTTATTATTTCTTTAAAACTAACGCTAATCCCGTCAACGCCAGTACTTAAGGCTTTCATGAGCAAGTAAGCAATTATTTTAAGACATTGCAAACGTTTGCGTTCGGTGTTAGCATAATCAATGTAAACGTTTACTTTGAACATGACGTATGGGTCGAATAGCTAAAAACTCATATTTAAAATGCTATATAAAGGAGGAATTACAATGGAAACAAATACAACAGTAGCTGGCAACAGTGATGTTAAAGCTGAAGCCAAAACTAATAAAGTCACCTCTCATTTACCAAGTTTAAAGCTAGGTACGATCTTTGCGATGACCTTTGGCTTTTTTGGCGTCAACATGGCGTTTTCGTTGCAGCAATCACAGATGGGCCGGATTTTTCAGACGATTGGGGCCAATCCTAACAACTTAGGATTCTTCTTCATCTTGCCGCCATTAGCCGGAATGGTTATTCAGCCTTTAATTGGTAAATATTCAGATCGAACTTGGACTCGTTTTGGAAGACGAATGCCTTATTTATTGATCGGTGCCCCAGTTGCAGCAATTGTTTTAGTCTTACTTCCTAACGCTGGTTCATTTGGATTCGGTTATGCTTCTACCGCCGCCCTTTGGTTTGCCGCGATTGCGACTTTATTCATGGATTTATCTTCTAATGTTTGCATGCAGCCATTCAAGATGATTATCAGCGACATGGTCAACGAAGATCAAAAGGATATGGCCTGGTCATGGCAGCAATCATTTTCCAACATGGGCGGTGTTTTAGCCAGCTTGGTGCCATTCTTCTTAGCCTTTATCGGGCTATCAAATACCGCGCCAAGGGGTGAAGTGCCGATCACCGTTAAGATTGCTTATTACTTGGCGGCCGCAATATTATTGATTACTTCCTTCTACACGGTTGCGAAAGTGCACGAATATGATCCCAAAACTTATGCCATGTATCACGACCTTGATTTAGCTAATCAAAAGAAGCAGCCAAGCCTTTGGACGCTGGTTAAACAAGCTCCCAAAGTATTCTGGGAAATTGCCATTGTTCAATTCTTTACCTGGTTTGCGATTCTGTATTCCTGGACCTACGCTGCCGGTGCCATTTCACTGAACGTTTGGCACACGTCAAACCCATCATCAGCAGGGTATCAAGCTGCTGGTAACTGGTACGGTGTTTTGACCTGCATTCAAGCGATTGCTTCCGTCGTCTTTGGTCTCTTAGTTCAAGCACGGACGAAACCGGAACACAGAAAAAACTGGTACGTCTTTGGCTTGCTTGCTGGTGCGCTAGGTTTCATCATGATCTTCTTCGTTCACAGCAAGTGGCTCCTGATCGTTCCATTCTGCTTGATTGGGATCACTTACATCACCATGAACACCCAGCCATTCACGTTATTGACCGAGGCGTTGAATGGTGAAAATGAAGGTGCTTACCTTGGTTTGTTTAACTGCTCGATCTGCCTGCCGCAAATCGTGGCCTCAGTATGCAGCTTCTTCATCTTCCCAATGGTTGGCCGCTCCATGCCAGCAATGTTCTTAGTGGGTGGTGTCTCATTGATCTTGGGTGCTCTTTCAGTTAGATTTATTCATTCGAAAATTAGCGATCAGGCAGCTTAATGCCGGCTGATCAAGCAAACTTAAGTTATTACATTAATAGGAGGAAATTGAATTGACTAAAAAATGGTGGCAAAATGCCGTAATTTATCAAATTTATCCGCAAAGTTTTCAGGACAGCAATAACGATGGTATCGGTGATCTTCACGGGATCATCAAGCATCTGCCTTACCTGAAAAAGTTAGGTGTTGATGTTCTGTGGTTAAACCCGATCTATCAATCACCGCTGAAAGATAACGGTTATGATATCGCCGATTACAAGAAGATCCTGCCGGAATACGGCACCATGGCCGACTTCGATGAATTATTGAAAGAAGTTCATGCTCACGGACTGAAATTATTGATGGACCTCGTGGTCAACCATACGTCCGATCAGCATCGCTGGTTCCAAGAAAGCAAGAAGTCCAAGGATAACAAGTACGCTGACTACTATATGTGGCGCGATCCAGTTGACGGTCACGAGCCGAATAACTGGCATGCCGCGTTCGGTGGCAGTGCTTGGACCTACGTACCGGAACGTGGTCAATATTACCTGCACCTGTTTGCACCGGGTCAACCAGATCTGAACTGGGAAAATCCAGAAGTGAGAGAATCCGTTTGGGACATCATGCGTTTCTGGTTAGATAAGGGAATCGACGGCTTCCGAATGGACGTCATTAACCTCATTTCCAAGCCGGCTGGTCTGCCAGACGCACCAGAACCAGGGACTTATCCGCTTACTGAAGGGTTAGTGGCTGATGGGCCAAAATTGAACGACTACCTTCACGAAATGAATGAGAAGGTCCTTTCACACTACGACGTGATGACCGTGGGTGAAATGCCAAGTTCAACACCGGAAGATGCCATTAATTACACTGGCCTCGACAGCCATGAACTCAACATGGTCTTCCAGTTCCAGCACGTGAGTTTGGAACCTAATCCAGACAAGCGCCTGGGCAAGTGGAATGATCAGCCAATCAAGCTGCCAGAACTGAAGAACGCCCTGTCACGGTGGCAAAAAGCACTGGATGGCAAGGGCTGGAACAGCCTTTACTGGAACAACCACGACCAGCCGCGGGCAGTTTCACGGTTTGCTAACGACGATCCGAAGTACCGTGTTCGCGCGGCCAAGATGCTGGGGACCACGCTGCACATGATGCAGGGGACCCCATTCGTCTTTGAAGGTGAAGAATTAGGGATGCCAAATGCCCACTACACCAGCATTGACCAGTATGAAGATCTGGAATCAATCAATGCTTATAATGAGCTGGTTACTGAAAAGAAGCTGGTTGACGGTCCAACCATGCTGAAGTATTTGGCGAACATCTCGCGGGATAACGCCCGGACACCAATGCCATGGAACGGCGGTAAGAACGCCGGCTTCTCTGATGTTAAACCGTGGTTTGAATTGAACCCGACTTACAAGGAGATCAATACCGAAAGCGCCGTTAACGATAAGGATTCAGTCTTTTACCACTATCAAAAGCTGATCCAGCTGCGGCACGATTCTGATTTGGTCAAGTTTGGAACCTACGACGAAATTGACCCCGACGATGAACAAGTCTTTGCTTACCGCCGTCACTATCAGGGCAAGACGTTACTCGTCATCAGTAATTTCACCGCGGACATTGTTCAGCGCGATTATGATCAGGCAAAGGCTGATCAATTAGTGATCAGCAACTACCATGACGATAAGGGGACTGAATTACGGCCATACGAAAGCAAAGTTTACGTTTTTAATGACTAGTTAACAATTAAAAAGAACCGGATTATCAGCAATGTGCTGGTAATCCGGTTCTTTTGTGATTTAATCTTGTTCTTTAATTGTAATATCAGCGGACTTGGGGTTGTGCTGCAACAAGAGGGCAGCAGCAACACCGCCGATGACGGCAATGACGGCCGCGGTGATTGCAACGGTTGCCATGCCGTTATCATAAGCCTTGATGACGATTTGCTGGAAATCGTGCGCGAAGGGCGCGTGGCTCAACCGGTTAGAAAAGGCGATCCCGTGACCGGAGAACGGCCCAGCATCAACCAGGGCCTTCTTCAAACCGCTGAGGGCTTGAGCAGGCATGTGGATTGAAGACAGGTGGCCGTTGAGGTAGCTCTCGTATTGATTATCCTGCATCAGTCCAAGGCCGACGACACCAATGGTGGTTCCCAGCTGCCGGAACACGTTCAGTAAACCGGAAGCCATTCCCATTTCGTTGGCTTGAATGCCTTCCATACCGGCGGTGTTCAGCAGCGGGTTGACCATCCCGTTGGCGATCCCCATCCCAACCATGCCGGGCCACAAATCAGTGAAACTGACGGTTGGACTGATTGCCCGTGCCATGAGCCAAAAGCCGATAGCGCCGATGAACATACTGATGCTGATCATCCATTTTTTCGAGTAGCGGGCACTGAGAATTCCCACGATGGGGCCAAGGATCAGTGACCATACACTGATGGTCAGCTGCCGCAGCCCGGTTTGAGTGGCGGAGTAACCGATGTAATTTTGCATTAAAGCGGTCAAAAAGGTGTTATAAGCGTAGAAGCCGGCACCTAACGTAAAGGCGACAATGACCACGCCGATAAAGTGCGGTTTCTTGAACAGCTTTAAGTTGACCATGGGGTCTTTGATCTTGGTTTCAGCGAAAATGAAGAGGATCAAAACGATGGCGCCGCCAATCAGCCAGCTGCTGACCCGAACATCTGTCCAGGTCCAGCGCGGATGACCTTCCTTGACGATCAAACCGTAAATAATCGCAAATAAACCGAGAGCCGACAGCAGCATACCCAAGAGATCCACTTTCTGATTCTTACCATAACTAGGGGTTTCCTGTACGTAGATGACGGTTAAAATAACTGCCAGAATACCAAACGGCACGTTGACGTAAAAAATTGCCGGCCAACTGAAGTGTTCCACTAAGTAGCCGCCGATCAGCGGACCGGAAGCGGAGGAAACCCCGATGATGGAACCCAGAATACCCAGGGCAAGACCGCGGTCCTTACCCGCAAAGTTGGAGGCTACGAGTGCCATTGACAAAGACATCATCCCGGCACCGCCAATGGCCTGTACACCACGGCCGATGTCTAAAATCAGTAGGCTGGAAGCCATCCCGTTCACGGCAGAAGCCAGCACGAATAGGATCAATGAACCGAGGAAAACTTTCTTCCGGCCATACATGTCACCCAGTTTTGACATGATCATCAGGGTAACAGCGTAGACCAGGGTATAGGCGTTTAACACCCATTGTAAATCGGTAAAAGTGGTATTGAAATCACGCACCATGGTTGGCAGCGCGACGTTAACAACGGTGACATCCAATAGTCCCATGAAGACACCCAGTCCCATGGCGGCTAAAGCGATCCACTGTTTGACGCTAGTTTTTTGAGTCATTGTTTTGCTCCTCATTTTGAATTTCGAATAGATATTGTGTCACCCAGTCCAGTTTGGTTTGGCAAATGGCAATGCTGAGATTGATGGAACGAAGACCGGCTTTTAAAGCCGCCGCGTTCAAGGTATGATCTGCTAATAACGTTAATAAGTGCTCGTGAACCTCACGGTAGATGTTGAGGTCTTCTTGGATCTTATGATTGTAGTTTTGCAGGATTTGTTTCTGCTGCTCTAGGGTCACCGCGAACAGCCCGCGAAATTTGAACCGGTAAATCGATTCGCTGCGGGCACCGTCTGCCACGGGCTGCTGCATCAGCTCATAGAAGTGGGCCTTGCCGGCAGCCGTAATGTGGGCCAGCTTCTTGTTGCGCGGGTCCTGCGGATTTTCGTTGAAGACGATATCGCCATTAGCTTCCAGTTTTGACAGTACCGGATACATGACGCCGTTGGAAATCTGTCGCTGGGGAACCAGCGCGCTGCCCAGTACATCCCGTAATTTATAACCTGACATATCACGGGACATGAGCATGCCAAGGATCAGTAATTCATACATAGTAACCTCCCATAGGTCAGAACGACTTATCGAGTATATGTCGTTTCGACGGGTAATGCAAGTGAAATTTTAAAGTGGGAGTCATTAACCGCTTCCATAAAATGATACTATCCTAATATTTTTGTATTCTAAAAATATATAATTTTCTTAAAAAAGAGCAGGTTTTCACTAAAAAAGAGGCTTATTCGTGGTATGATATTAGGTGAGTAAAGGACTAAATATTCATGTATGAATTTTCACAAACGGTCTTGATATTGGTCCGCTTTCTTCTCGCAATCAGTCCTGCAAAGGCCGTTAGAAAGGGTGAATGAACAGATGAAAAAGTTTGTGGCACTTGTCGGTACGAATACCGCTAAATCAACCAACCGTAAGTTATTACAGTATATGAAAAAACGCTATGCGGATGATGCTGACATTGAAGTCGTTGAACTGAAAGGTTTACCGATCTTCAAGAAGACCAAGGAAGTCTTTATTCCGCAGCAAGCACGCGATATTGCTGAAAAGATCGAGGCATCCGATGGGGTCATCATCGGCACACCTGAATACGACCATTCGATTCCGGCACTTTTATCCAGTGCGTTAGCTTGGCTGTCATACGGGATCCATCCTCTGATGGACAAACCAGTGATGATCGTTGGGACCTCCTACGGGACTTTAGGTGCTTCCCGTGCACAGGCACAGCTACGTCAAATCTTGGATTCACCGGAACTCAAGGCGACTGTACTGCCTAGTTCAGAGTTCTTATTAGGGCATTCATTACAAGCCTTTGACGACAATGGCGACTTAAAGTCAGCCACCGAATCACAGAAGCTGGACAGCTTATTTGACGACTTCTTGGAATTTGTTGATTTAACTGATCAATTGGATAATTCTAAGAAGCTCCACGAGCACGCGGCAGCGACATTTTCTTGGGATAACGGCACAACAGGAGATGATAAATAATGGTTAAATTAGTTGGAATCGCCGGCTCAATCGGCGAACAATCATATAATCGGATGTTACTGGAATTTATCCGTAACCACTTTAAGAAGTCAGTTGACATTGAACTCTTAGATATCAATAACGTCCCAGTGTTCAACGAAGACGAGGATCACAACGACAACCCTGTGGTTCATGAATTAGCACGGAAGATTTCCGGCGCTAACGGTGTTATTTTGGCAACTCCAGAACATAATCACACCGTTCCAGCAGCCATGAAGAACGTCATTGAATGGTTATCAAACAACGTTCATCCATTAAACGGCAAGGCGGTCTGGATCGTTGGGGCTTCATACCATACCCAAGGTTCTTCACGGGCCCAGTTACACTTGAAGCAGATCTTGGAATCCCCAGGTGTTAACGCGTTTGTGATGCCTGGTAACGAATTCCTGTTGAGTAACGCCAAGGAAGCCTTTGATGAAGACGGCAACTTAAAGGATGCCCGGACAGTTGGTTTTCTCGACTCAGTAATGAAGAAGTTCTTAACGTTTATGAAGGTGATTGAAATGATGGATGCCCCAGATCCAAAGAATTCCCACGAAGAAGATATGGATTCGAAACATCCAGTAAACACCACCGTTGAAGACGTTGATATGACTGATCCAGAATGGGTGGAAAAAGCCGCTGAAAAGACCCACGCTGCTACTGGCGGCGATTACGTTAAGTTAGATCGTGGTCTCCTAACAGTTGACCAGCTGAATTACTTCTTGAACTCAATGGCCGGCGAATTAACCTTTGCTGACGATAATAACCAGTTCATTTACTACAACAAGAACGCTGACGCCGCACACATGCTGGCACCCAGAACCCCTGACCAAGTTGGGAATCCATTGAGCGCCGTTCACCCAGACCGGGTTATTGAACACGTTAAGCAGGTGCTGTACGCACTGCGGACAGGTGAGAGCGACGTTGTTTCAATGCCTGCTCAAACCGGTCCTAACCAGCACGTCATGCACTACTACCGGGCAATGCGCGATGAAAACCGCCGTTACCGCGGGGTCAACGAATTGGTTATCGATATCATGCCAATTTTGAAATACTACTTAGCGGCAACTGGTCAAAAGCTGGTTAAGGATCCGGACGCTGTACCGATGTCACCAATTACCGGCCTCGATGCCGTTACTGGTGCTTCGAAACATTCAGATCCAACCGACGCAACCAGTGGTGCTTCAGCTTCTAAGTCAGTTGAAAAACCGGCTACTAAACCAGCAACGGATGCCACTAGCGGGGCGTCTGCCTCAACCGCGGATGCTGCTCCGGCAGCTCCAGAGGAACCGGTTGACACCGATGCTTTGACCGGTGCGTCTGAAGAGCCTGAAGCTGGCTACACAGCAGCGGGCGATGCAACACCAGCTAAGCAGCCGGCACCAGAACCAGAATCATCTGATACCGACGCAACAACCGGTGCTTCACAAAGCTAAATTGAATTTTGAGAGCGTGTAACACAACTCAGGAAATTCCAGAATGTAACGTAAACAAGCCATTTCGACGTTTTTGTCGGAGTGGCTTGTTTACGTTACGTGGCCGGAATCTGAGTTGTGGCGCAGGTTTAGACTAGATTAAAGTATTGTACAAACGCAAATTTTAAGTTGCCTTTCAGTCAAGAAACCAGATAAGATTTTTATCAGTAGACTTATTTCACAGCTCCCTTTTAGTGAGTCTATAACTTGTAAGAAATAGCTGAAAGCGGTATATTAATTGCACACAATCAAATAAAGGGGGAGGTTTACGCATGAGCACAATTTACGATTTTCAAGAAACTGAAATGAACGGTCAGCCAATCAAGTTTGACGATTACCGCGGCAAAGTATTATTGATCGTTAATACCGCCAGCAAATGCGGATTAGCGCCACAATTAGAAGGTATCGAAAGACTGTACAAACAGTATCATGATCAGGGCTTTGAAGTTTTGGGACTGCCATCAAACCAGTTTCACCAGGAGCTGGGTTCCGATGAAGAAACCGAAGCTTATTGCCAATTGCACTATGGCGTAACGTTTCCCATGACTAAGCAGGTTCGAGTGAACGGCGATGATGAAGATCCGCTGTTTACCTATTTGAAAGATACTGCGGGTCACGGCCGGATCAAATGGAATTTCACAAAATTTCTAATTGGCCGTGATGGGCAGATGATTAACCGCTACGCACCAGTGTTTAAACCGGAAAAGATTGAACCGGCTATCGTTGAAGCGTTAGGAGAGTAAGTGTGACTGTGTCATCAGTCGATAGATACAAATAATGCCTATTTCGCAATTTCTGCGAAATAGGCATTATTTTACGTTAAGTTTTGTCACAGTAGCTTGGTTTAATGCTGTAAATCAACGTGTTCAACTAAAACGTGCCGTTTCAAGAAATCAACGGTTTCATCAAAGACGTCATCTAAATAGCCCTTCGCGTGCCGGGTGCCCGGCACCATGTTAAGTTCAAATGGCACGCCAACGTTGGTGAGGGCATTCGCCATGGTGAGAATCCCGCTGGTTGGCACAAATTCGTTTAATGAATTGGCCAGATACATGGGTCCCGTCTTACTGGTTACCCGGTGAACGGGGGTGGCCGCTGTCAGTTCGTCAGTGCGCTGGTTGAAGTAGTTCATCACGAACCACTTGTAGAAGGCATCGTTAGCACCATTCTGATTAATGGTGGAACTGGCTTGCTGGTTGAAGCCGCTAGTATCACCTTCAGCTGCCACAACGTCTTGGTGCTTTTCCAGCCAGTCGTCAATGTCGAGAATACCGGAAAGAGAAACGGCTGGAATACCGTAACGAATCGCCATTTCCACTGACATGTTGCCGCCGGCAGAAGAACCAACGACCCCAATCGGCATTTGATTGTATTCACTGCGCGAGATCCATTCCATCAGCGACGCCATGTCAGCTAACGGTTCCGGATAATAAACGTCAGGTGTCATGCGATAATTTGGCACCAGGACCATGTAGCCTAGGTTAGCGAGACGCGTTGCCCAATCCGCGTCCTTGCTCTTATCACCACGGAACCAGCCCCCGCCGTGGATATCAATAATCAGACCTAGAAAGGGCTGTGTCCCATCGTGGTAAGCGTCCAGGGTTAAGTGCCGATTTTCATCATAG
Source organism: Secundilactobacillus yichangensis (assembly GCF_016861565.1). Lineage (GTDB taxonomy): Bacteria > Bacillota > Bacilli > Lactobacillales > Lactobacillaceae > Secundilactobacillus > Secundilactobacillus yichangensis. The sequence goes on along the minus strand of NZ_BOLK01000018.1, from coordinate 17,121 downwards.
GTAATGTCATGTTTTACTTGCATTCTACCCACCTCCAAAGATTAAATTCACGGCGAGTATGGCAAAAATATCAAACAAAATCAAGCATTTGGTTCTATAGAGCGGGATGCTGGGCGTAAAAAAATTATGCTATAAGTCTATATTGACAAACATGTACTCAAATTTCTTGACTGATGCACAACATAAAATTTACTTTCGTTTCGATGCTTTAATATAGTCTTAACCTGCTCCATAACTCAGATTCCGGCCATTTAACACCACAAAGCGCCTTCCCAATCAAGACCATTGGGAAAACGCTTTGTGGTGTTAAATTCTGGAATCTACCAAGTTATATCACAACTTCTCGGTATTCAAGGCTGCAAATGATAAATAATAATAGCTGCTGCGTATGCCAGCATGATCACGTTACTGGTAATATTGGCATGGTTAGCCAGCGTCATAAGGTGCTGGTAGTGGGCGCTAAGCTCGGTTAGTGGGGCCGAAGTTTTAATCATTTCTGAATGCTGCTGATAAAGCTGCTCGTATTGAGACGCCAGTGATTCGTATCTAAGATCCCAGAACCAAAAAATCCAGGCAATGCAAAAAGAGCCAACAATTAAACCGATAAATAACTGTTCGGCGGGGGATGCCAGTACTTCCTGAACGCTCACAGTATTATAGTTCATAGAGGCCAGTGGCTGGACGCTTACGACACCAATCGTTGAGGCTAAAAAGATGACGAGACAAATTAACTGAGAACAAGTTGCTCTTAGATGACATTTGGCTTTTCTGTCTAATGAAATGAGCCCTTGAGAAACGTCCGACTGTACCTGTGTGTAAAAACGCACATTGGAAAGCATGATGACAACCTCCTTTTTTACATCGAAGCACCTTCTTTTTAATTGATTATATCTAAAACCGATAAATTTTTAAAATAAAAAGGCTCGCCAATGTTGATTTGGCAAGCCTTTGTGGCTAATTTTGATAATTAGTTCTAACAGTTGGCGGTGTATAGTTTTTCATAAACTCAAAAATTGCTGGCAGGGTAGCGGCAAATAATAATTTACTACGATGTTCAGCCGATAAGAATCCTTGTTGGACCATTTGATCAAAAAAGGCCCTTAGCGGATCGTAATAGTGGTTAATATTGTAGAACACACAGGGATTATTGTTGTCGCCAATTCGGGCCCAGGAGTAAGCTTCCGTAATCTCTTCTAAGGTACCGGGACCGCCGGGTAAGGCGATACAGCCGTCAGCCATCGTCAGCATTTTTTGCTTACGCGTGGCCATGTTATCAACCACCGTTATATCGGTGATATTGTTGGCTGCCGCGCCGCGTGCCACTAAGTTTTTGGGCATGACACCGTGAACTTTACCGCCGGCCGCGATCACTGCATTAGCTAACACAGCCATTAGGCCGACACTGCCACCACCATAAACTAATTCTAATTGATGGTCGGCGAGATACTGACCTAATTCAGCGGCTGCTTTTTGATAAATGGCTGAATTTCCGGTAGCCGCGCCACAATAGACCGCAATTTTTTGAATCATTGATTGACCCTCCTAAAAGACTGCTGTTAAGCATTATGTATATAGCATTGTATGATGAAATTAGGCTTTTTATTGGTGCTCTAAAGCCAATAATTGCCGTTTGCGTTCGAGTCCGCCAGCGTAGCCGGTTAATTGCCCATTAGTACCCACTACCCGGTGGCAGGGAATAATAATGCCGATGGGATTATGACCAACGGCGCCACCGACAGCTCGAGCTGAGCCAGTTTTATGCCCGTTTAATGCCGTGAGCCGGTCGGCAATTTGCTGGTAAGTCATGGTTTTACCATAGGGGATAGTGGTTAGCACGTGATAAACCTGCAGGCGAAACGGCGTTGCCTGAGGGGCTAGAGATAATTGATCAATGGCTGGTTTGCGGCCGCTGAAATAAGCATCCAGCCACTGGGCCGTCTGCTGAAGAATCGGCGACGACCCATGTTGGATGGTTGCTAACGCATATTTAGCACCTAAATGAGCCTGATCACTGTACCAGAGTCCCAGTAAAGAACTCGAATTGGCTAGGAGGATCAGCTGGCCCAGCGGTGAAGAATAGGTTGTCTGCAGCATACTTTCAGCTCCTTTCAATTTAGAAGATTAAGCTACTTTAGGCTAATTGGCAAGTCGGAATCGCTCAGAATTAAATCGAAAATATGTTCGCCTTTCCTCTTCCGCCGGCAACGTTAATTTGCTAAAATGAAAACAACTTAGACGAACGGGGATCGATGATAATGAAATTGCTACACACAGCAGACTGGCACATTGGCCGCAGGCTCCACGGTTTTGACCTGACCGATGAACAGCAGCACGCCTTCAATCAAATTGAACAAATTGCCAAGGATGAACAAGTTGACGGGATGATTATTGCCGGCGACTTATATGACCGGCGATTACCGGCTGAGTCTTCGGTGGCTATGGTCAATGAGATGCTGCAGAAGCTGAATTTGACCGACAAACTGCCCATTTACGCCGTTTCTGGGAACCATGACAGTGCCACTCGCTTAGCAACGGGGACGCCCTGGTACAAGACCACTGATTTATTCATCCATACCGCGTTAAGTCAAGCGTTTACCCCAATTGACGTGGGGGATACCCAGCTTTTCCTATGCCCTTATTTCGAGCCCTTTGACGCTCAGCAGTATTTTGACGACGATTCTTTGCAGCATCTGGACCAGGCTTTTGAGCGGGTGGTTACGGAGATGAAACGGCATTTTGATCCCGCTAAAAAACATCTTTTAGTGGCGCACTTCTTCGCGGCTGGCAGTTCGACCACTGATTCAGAAACTAACTTAACGGTTGGCGGTTTAGCAGCGGTGCCGACCGATTTACTGGCTGATTTTGATTACGTGGCGTTAGGCCATTTACACGGTAAAGATGCCCTGCAACTGACAACGGCGCGTTACAGCGGCTCCCCGGTTAAGTTTTCGCTGTCGGAAGCTAGTCAGCAGAAGGGAGTGTGGATCGTGGATACCGACCAGACACCCGTTCAGCTGACCTTCAGGCCGATCACACCGATTCACGATGTTAGGCAGCTAACGGCCAGTTTTGACGAGCTCATGGCTTCAGCCGATGATGAGACGGTGGATCATGAGGACTACGTGGGCATTACGCTAACGGACCGGCAGCCGATTCCAAACGTGATGGCACGCTTACGTGACGTCTTTCCCCGTATCGTTACTTTAGGACGGGCAGATGGTTTTGAAGCCCAAGTGCGCTACCACGGTGAGTCCAGTAAGCAGATTCGGCAAAAGTCACCGATGACGTTGCTGGGGGAATTTTATGAAGAAGTTGCTAAAGAACCGCTGAGCCCCAAGCAGGAAAAATGGGCGAAAGCGGCGTTGAAAGTGGCCAGTGAGGAGGGTCAGGCATGAAACCAATGAAACTAAAAATGACTAATTTTGGTCCGTATGAAGAGCAGACCATTGACTTTACCAAGCTGGAAGACGCTTCACTTTTTCTGATTGCTGGCCCAACTGGCAGCGGGAAAACCACTTTATTTGATGCCATGACCTTTGCGTTATACGGTGAAAGTGCCAGTGATGACCGGGATCCTTCAGCGTTGCGGTCGGACTTTGCTGATACTACGCAGCCGACTGAAGTTACCCTACGGTTTGAGCATAAGGGTATTGAATACGAGGTGACCAGGCAGCCCAAGCAGACGCTGGCTAAGAAGCGTGGCACTGGCAACCGTGAATACGCCAGCACAGGTAAGCTGAAGATTTATAAAGACGGGGTTAAAACCGATGAGATTACCCGGATGCAGGAGATCAACCGCAAGCTGACGGACATTTTGCAGATCAGCCGAAAGCAGTTTGTGCAAATTGTTTTGCTGCCGCAGGGCGAATTTCGACAGTTTTTAGTCTCAAGCAGCAGTGACAAGGAAGCCATCCTCCGAAAAGTGTTTGGAACGCAGTTATTTCAGCGCTGGGCAACGGCTTTGAAGCAGCAGTTAAATCAGCAGCGGGACAAGATTAAGTCGGCCCAGTCGATTATTGACAGCGGACTGAAACGGGTTCACTGGACCCAATCGGAGGGCGAACATGATCTTACCCAGCTTGAAGGACAGTACCAGACTGATCAAACCGCGTTAGGGACTGCCAAGCAAACCTTAAAGACAGCTCAACAGCAGGTCAATCAACTGAACCAGCAAATTGAAACTGATCGGAAAATGAACCAGAATATTGAGCAGCTGAATACCAAGCAGCAAGAGGAACAGAGACTTCAAACTGACCAGCCTAAGATCAAACAACAGCAGCAAGCATTAACCACACTGAGCTGGGTCAGTGATCAGCAGCACGTTTACAACCAGCAGCAGGAGTTAACGAAACAGCAGCAATTATTAGAACAGCAAAAAGTTACTTTAACTTATAACCTAACAACCCAAAACCAAACCACCAACCAACTCAGTCAAGAACAGAAACAGTTAGCTGATGCCAATCAAGGGATCGCAAATATCCAGTCGGAAATTGCTGTTCTGACTAAACAGCGGCCACTGTATGAACAAGTCCGTCAGTTAAGTAAGCAGCTGACGGCGGAAACTGAGCATTATTCAAAGACTAATGACGATCTGAACCAACTTCAAACAGCTGAAACCAAGCAGCAAGAACAGCTCAAACAGTTGAATGACCAAATCAGCAAACAACCAGAACTGCTTAAGACCAGTGCTGAATTAACCGCTAATCTGAATGTTCAGACAACGGCTAAAAAACAGATCAGCGACTTGTTGGCGCAGCAAGATCAACTGGCAAAACAGCAGCAAACGGTGACGGTCGCGCAAACAGAGCTGACGTCACTTGATCAGCAAGTTGAGCAGGCAAGCAGCGATTATGATGAGTTGAGAAATCAGTGGCTGGCCGGTCAGATTACCGTTTTAGCCAGTCAATTGAAACCTGGCACGCCTTGTCCAGTTTGCGGCAGTACGGAGCATCCAGCACCGCACGTTCCCACAGCAACGAAGTTAGTGGATAACGAAACGATTAAACAAGCTGAGCAGTCGTTGCAAAAGTTGAAGGATCAGCAAACTAAGGCAAAAGCGCATTTAATTAACGATCAGAAGTTGGCAGCTAAGCAGGAACAAGCGGTTCAAGAACAAGCAACGGCGTTAAAAGATCGGCTTGGAGTAGCAGCTAATCTATCAATTGAAGCGTTGCTGGCTCAGGTTACCGACCAAGAAACGCAAACTAGTCAAGAATTGAAAACCGTGAACCAGCAGCTGGCGAAAATCGACCAAGCGGTTTCTGACCAGCAAAATATAACTACGGCAATCGAAGCGCTTGAGCAGCGTGTTCAAACGGCGAAAGAACAGGTTCAGGCTGCCAAGCTTGCCCAGCAGACAGCAAAAACTAAGTTAGCCGAAGTGCAAAAGCAGTTACCCGACCAGTTTAAAGATCTAAATGAGCTGGATCATTACCTCGCACAGCAGCAAAACCAGGTTGCCAAACATCAGCAGCAAGTTCAAGAGAACACCCAAGCGCTGCAAAAAAGCAGGGAAGCTGTCGCAACGACCCAAGTTAATTTGAATAATGTCAAAGCTTCCTTAAAAGAAACTCAGCAGAAGCTAACGGACATCACCGGTTCATTGGAGCAGGCGGTGGCTAAACAATTAGGACCTAATCAAATGGAACGATTTGTTGACCTGATCGGACAGCTTGACCAGATTGCTGACTTGAAGCAGTCGATTCAAGATTACCAGCAGACGCTCACCGCTGCGAAGGCGGATGTTGCAGCATACAAACAATTAGTCGGTGATAAGCAAACCGTTGATCTAAGTCAGAGTGAGGCTAAACTTGACGAACTTAATGATCAGCTGAAAGTGCTTCAAAAAGACGCGGACGATAAGCAGAAACAAGTCACCGTTAACGGGGATATTTTGACTCAGATAAAAGCTGCAACTCAGCAGGTGGCAACTCAAATAGACGATTTAAATGACCTTCAGTTATTAGTTGAGACTGTCGCTGGCGGCGGTGATAATAAACTTGGGTTAGAGCGTTATGTATTGAGAGCCCAGTTAGCTGAAATCTTAACGATTGCTAATCAGCATTTGAAGCAGTTGAGCTCCGGTCGGTATTCCATGCAGCTTCACTTAGAAGCCGGCGCTTATCAAAAGAATACTGGACTGGAAATTGATGTTTACGATGATAATGTGGGTCAAGTGCGAAGCGTGCACACGCTTTCTGGCGGTGAAAGCTTCATCGCTGCATTAAGTTTGGCGTTGGCACTAGGTGAATCCATCCAAAACGAATCCGGCGGTATCAGCATTGATGCGCTGTTTATTGACGAGGGGTTTGGTTCACTGGACCAAGAATCCTTATCTACGGCTATGAAAGCACTGGAAAACGTGGAGAGCAGCAACCGGATGATTGGGATTATCAGTCACGTGACACTGCTTCAAGAAACGATTCCATACCAGATTCAAGTGCAACCTATGGGTCAGGGAAAATCGGTGGCTAAAGTGGTTTTACCATAGACCCAGCCCGCAGTTTAATTAGGACGTAAGTATGTTTAACTGATTTTTGGCGTATGGCGTATAATAATAGGTTGCGAAGCGTAAAGCAGTTGAGTATTAACATAAATCAAAGAATCTATATTTAGGGGAGAAAAAATGATTACATTAAAGTCACCACGGGAAATTGAACAAATGCGCGCATCAGGTGCCGTTCTAGCAGGAGTCTTAAACGGCCTGGAAACGGTCATCAAACCCGGTATTTCCACGTGGGAAATCGAAAAATTTGCTGATAATTACATTGAAGCACATGGTGCCACCGCTGAAGAAAAGGGCTTTGAAGGCTATAAGTACGCCACCTGCGTCAACGTCAACGACGAAGTTGCTCATGCGACACCCAGAAAAGCGCTGATTCTTAAATCAGGAGACGTGGTCGCCGTTGATCTAGTCGTCAATCTGAACGGCTTTTTGAGTGATGCCTGCCGAACCTTTGCTGTTGGTGAGATTTCAAAAGCCAGTCAGCGGTTGCTGGACGTTACCAGAGAATCGCTCTATCGCGGCATTGACCAAGCGGTGATCGGTAATCGTTTAGGCGACGTTGGCGCTGCAATTCAGCAGTACGTGGAAACTGAAAATCACATGGGTGATGTTCGTGAACTGATTGGTCACGGTATCCAGCCCACCATGCACGAACAGCCGGATGTGCCGGCTTACGGTGAAGCTGGCAAGGGATTACGGCTTCGCGAAGGGATGACCATTACCATTGAGCCAATGGTCAATCTGGGTACCCGCGAGATCCGATCGATGGAAACGCCTGATCATTCCTGGGAATACTATGTTACCGCTGATGGCAAACCATCGGCGCAATTTGAACATACCTTGGTGATTACGAAGGATGGGCCGAAGATTTTAACTTCTCAAGACCCTGTTCGGGATGCAAAATACCTTTAGCAGCAAACAAAATTTGAGGCAAATCTCATCAGCACCGTTATACTAGTTTTATAAGGCATGAGGGTGAGGGGAAAATCATGGATCAAGTACTACTATTAATTATTATTTTGGCCGTTGTCGTGCTGGCGAACATTCTCTCGCGGCACGTCACGGCTATTCCATTGCCATTTTTCCTAATTATATTAGGGTTGCTATTGGCATTGTTACCGGCGTACGCGGGCTTCCACCTGGATCCGTCGACGTTCGCCTTTGCGATTATTGCGCCGTTGCTGTTTAACGAAGCGCAGAACAGCTCGCGGTTTTGGATCGGTCGGTCGATCACCAATATTTTATCGCTGGCTGTTGGACTGGTGGTCGTGACTGTTTTGATCGTCGGGACCAGTATTCACGCGCTGTATGCTGTTCTGCCTTTGAGCTTAAGCTTCGCGCTGGTGGCTATCGTGGCGCCAACGGATGCGTCTGCGGTAAACTCGATTTTCGAAGCGAATCCCATTGCGGAAGAACAGGCGGAAACGTTGCAGCACGAGTCACTGTTCAATGATGCTGCCGGTATCGTTATCTTTGATATGGCCTTGGCCGCTTACATGTCGGGAAAATTCTCGATTGAAGCAGCCGTTGGCATGTTTGCCTGGGAATTCTTAGGCGGCCTGATGTTTGGTGCCATTATTGGGGTTATGGTGGTTAGCACTCGGCTATTTTTGATTCGTCATAACGATGACACACCGCTGATCATGGTTCTGATTCAGCTGTTAACACCGTTCTTAGTTTATTTACTTGCAGAAAAGCTGGAATTGTCAGGTATTTTGGCCGTGGTAGCCGCCGGGATGGTTCAGGGATCTGAACGGGATAAACTGAAGCTGACTTCTTCACGGATGCAGCTGGTGACCAGCAACGTTTGGGAAATCGTTAGTGGCATCCTGTCTGGAACAGTGTTTGTCCTTTTAGGGCTTTCATTACCTGACGTAATTCGGGCACTAAACGCCCATACGGATACGCAAGTGACAATTCCCAAGTTACTGGCTTTAGGACTTTTCCTGTATGCGTTGAAAGGTATTTTACGATTATTGTGGACCCGCTTTTTACTCAAGCGGCGCACCAAGACCGATCACGTATGGCGGGATAGTTTAGTCATGGCACTTAGCGGTGCCAATGGGACCATTACGTTATCACTGGCATTTTCCATTCCGACCTTGGTCAATGGTCATGCTTTTTTGCTACGAGGGCCGCTGATTTTTCTCGCAGCCGTGGTGATCTTGACGAGTTTACTGCTGCCAACAATTTTCGTGCCGCTACTGTTACCAAGTCAGCAGTCCAACCAGCCCCGGTTTAAGTGGCTGCGACGGATGATTCAAGCTGGTATTGGTGATCTAGTTACGGAAAAGGAGCATCCGACTGAAGCGCAAATTGTCATCGATTCACTGCAGCAGCAATTGATTCTAGATTCAACGCCTAATCTACGAATCGAACGTCAAATTATGCGCCAAACGCACAAAGTAGAAAGTCAAAAGATTCATGATCTGTATGAGAAGGGTCAAATTACTAAAGACGAAATGACCTACTATAATAAGTTTCTCGAGTTGAATCACTTCTCAGCTGATGAGAAAGTTTGGAAGAACGTTTGGCTGCGAATTCGGTTTAGTTTGCACATTGGAACGCTTTATAAAGATTTACACCGCGCGCAGGAGGCTTTCTTAACGGCGCCAGTTGCCTTAGAAGAAGTCTATTGGCGAGAACAGTTTGAAAAACATGGTGAAGATATTTTACCAATTGAAGAAGCTGGTTTTGAGGCCGTTATGACTTATTTAAAACAGAATAGCGGTGAAAACGGTGTTGAAACTAATCTGGTTCGGCGTTTCTACCGAACCCGTCACCGGCGAATTCGTGGCGGCGACGTTGATCCCGATATGGTGTATCAGCTATTTATGCGGGCCTTCCACGCTGAGTACGAACTGGTTCAGAGAGCCATCGCGAATGGGGATATTTCCGCGGACCTAGCTGAAAAACTGCAGCAACGGATTTCCTTTGATGAAATTACCTATATTCAAAATAGTGAATCTTACCGGTAGCGAACGCTTGAAATGTTACTGTGAAATTAGTAACATAATAGATGTGAGTCAGCAGTAGGTGTAATTATTTGGGGGATCGGGTAAATTAGTGCTTCGTGGCCATTTCTTTAATGCCGCGTTAGTTAGAGTCATATTGGTCCGTCAGTTTACTGGTGACAGGAGATGAAGTTATGATTGCTTATACGTTGAAGATTCGAAACAAGGTGACCACCAGAGATATCGTGGTTTCATATCGGGCAACGGTTGATGGTGAACAGAAAGATTTAACCACGGGTTCAATGAAGTTTGATTTGGAAACAGCCAACGTTAATTACATCACCAACAGTAAGTTTGTGTTGGGCATCGTAGAAACGGTGATATTGCGCTTAAATGAGGAATGTAAACTTGATAAGATCGAAGTTGATCAGTCCGCTAATCGGCTTCAGTTGCAGGTTCCCAAGTTAACTGAATTTAGGGCGTACGTGCAGTCGCATCACCTGCTTAGTCACGTTGCGCAGTCCTGTGTGTCAAACGGCCATCAGGCGATCAACGTTTCGATTTCTACGCCGTTTAAATTAGGATAATCAATGAAAAGCTCACTTCGGTGGGCTTTTTTCGTGCCTTCAGAATAGAAAAGCTCGAGTTGAATCTAATACGATAAGATGAGATCAGGTTAGATTTGTAAACTGAATTTACAATATTTTATAGTTAAATCCTTAATCCATAGTTACCCTGTTTATACTTAGAAATGGTCATAAATGGCGTGTTATCAGGTGATAAATATAAATTAAGTTATCAATAGATTAGTGAAAAATAGTTCAATTTACGATTTTTTATTTTGTTAATGAGTAGTTTCGAGTTATAATTCTCTATATAGGTGTACTTTATATATTTTCTAATTTATGTCTGGCCAGCATTAATTTGAGGGGGTAAGTTGAAAACGCTATTTTAGGTTTAGCCATTATATTATTTTTATCGGAGGAATTATTCATGAAGAAAAAAGGGTTAAGAAGGTTATTTAGGGGAGCGTTATTACTTATTTTTACGCTGGTAAGTGTTAGCGCTTTTAGTGCCAATAGTGCGAAAGCTTCTACGTATAAGGATGGGACGTATACGGTTCCGGTGAATATTTATAAAACTGGAACCACGACACCGTCAATCTCTGCTAAGTTTTTTGCTCCTACTGCTAACGTAGTCGTGAATAACGATACAGCAGATGTAACAATGCAGTTACAAGGTTTCGGTCCAAAATTCTTAACAGCGACGACAGTGAATGGCCAGGCTGCTTTGAGTTCTGATAAAAGCTCATTGCATTTTACAATGCCAGCAGGTACCAAAACGGTTTCGGCTGCTTTTGATATTAATGTTGGTGCCGGAATGCATGAAGTAGGCGATTTTTCTTATGACTGGTCGGGTGTAACGCCTGGTGAAGGTGGTTCCAGTTCATCTTCGTCTATTGACTCAGCATTTTCGAGTTCAAGTAGTTCATCGTCAAGTAGCTCATCTTCATCAAGCAGTTTCTCAGGTTCAAGTAGTTCATCGTTTTCAGGTTCAAGCAGTTCCTCATCTATAGGTAGTAGTTCTGCTTCAAACGGGTCCGGTATTCCAACCGGTCAAAGTACCTTAAACGAGAATAGCGGTAAGATTACCAAAATGAATTACACCGTTCTTCAAGCAAACGGCAAATCAACTTCGGAAGCTAACCAATACTATACTCACGTAGCTGATGTTGCTAAGCAACCAGATGGTTCTTACAAGGTTACTATGAACGTTCAATACGGTAAAAACTCCGGAATGTCGGCGAAGGGTTTTGTGCCATTGACTGTCAATGGTCAAAAAGTCTCCGACGTTACTTATGGTTCGACTGATAAAGACTATACTGCAAGCTTTAGCTTTACAGTACCTAGCCTCGATGATCTGACCAAGGCACCAGTCAAGGGTACTATTCATGTTTCAGTACCGATGATGAATATTAGTTCTGACTTTGATGTTTATTACAACTTTACTGGGGCGACCGGGGATAATGGTACGGGTACAACCAAGGCTAATAACTCAAGTACTTCGGCAGGTGACACCAACGGCGGTTCCCAACCCACCGCTTCTGCTGGCGCACCCACCAGTGCTGCCACACCAGCTTCTAAGACCAAGGGCACCGCTCAAAAATCATCCAGCAAGTTGCCGCAGACTAATGAAATGCAAAATGTCACAGTCGCAGCTGCCGGATTGCTCAGCTTGATCCTAGTTGTTGCAACCGCAATTATCAGAAGAAAACAAGCTTAATTATTGATAGTCAGAGGCCACTCAAGTGTTCATTAACTGAGGTGGTCTCTCTAACGCTTAAAATGATCACTCAATGGGAAGTAGGGAAAATGATGAAACGAATGAAATGGCTAGTCGGTTTGCTGGCTGTAGCCGCCTTGGGATTAGGGTTGGCTGCCAGCGGAACCACTGCTCAAGCAAAATCAATCAGTTATTCAGCTTTAAAATACAATACCAATCAAACGTCTATGGCCAGTGGCTACTTTGTTAAACCAGCCAGCGTAAAGGTTTCCCACCACAAGTACGTGGTAACGATGCATATTCGTACAGCCAAAAAACTCAGTTCTTACCCAGTTAAAGTGCTATCCGTTAACGGTGGTGCGGCTAAAAACGTTCGCCGGGTGAAGGATCATGCGGGTAATTCTAACCTGTACTATTCATTTACGACGACCAATTTGAAAAAACGAATCAACGCCAAATTAGCCATTAACGTACCCAAAGTATATAAAGCCACTCACTTGATTTCGTTTAAATTCAGTACCAAGGGATTACCGAGTTTAAAAGGTAAGGCGGCTGCCACTGCCGCCACAGCAAAAGTGACTGGTGCGGCTGCCACCACCAAGAAGAAGCAGTCTAACAAAGGCAAATCAGTCAACAGTAATCAGCCTAAGAAGGGCAATATTGCGCAACTGAGTCATGGCAAGCAGAAAGCCAAGAAAAGTCCAGCCAGTAAAAAGGCGACTGCCAGTTCTTCATCGGCTGCCAGCAAATCTGCCAGTGAAAGCGCGGCTAAACAGCCGTCTAACAGCACCCAAACCGCCAAAGCGGATAAAAAGGATCACAGCAATACCGGTTCACGGCTACCGTTTCTGATCGTAGGCGTGGTTGTGATTGCTGCCGTGGTCGTTGGCGGCAGTCTGGTTGTCATGAAGAAGAAGGAATAGGGGGCGCCAATTTTGAAATCGCCGAGACGAACAGCACTGATCGTCATTATCGTGTTACTGGTTGCGGGCGTCGTTGGCGGCCTATTCGCGAACCACCAGCTAGCAAAAAAGCGTCATCAAGAACGCATCGTCGCTACCACGTATGCGGTGGTACAGATTGCTGATAAGTTAAAATTACCCCTAGTTGGCGTGCCCAATACGGCCAATAAGATGCCAGCTAGATACAAGAACGTTACCAAAGTTGGCAACCCAATGAATCCCAGTGCTGAAAAAATTGCTTCCGTAAAACCAACTGCGGTATATAGTGTCACCACTTTGAAAGATCAATTCGGCAAATCATTTAAGCAGCAGCACATCAAACCCTACTTTTTGAATTTGCAAAGTGTCAGCGATTTACAGCAGGTGGTGACTAAAATGGGTGATCAGTATGACCGAAAGTCGGAAGCCAAGTCAGCTAACCAAGAAATTAATCAGGCAATTACTAAGGTCAAGCAACGGTCACACGGTAAGCGGCAGCCACGGGTACTCATCTTAATGGGATTGCCTGGCGCGGGTTATATGATTGCTACTAACCGTTCGTACGTTGGTAATTTAGTTCAGATTGCTGGCGGGAAAAACGTCTTTGCTTCAAAGAATCAGGAATACATTCAGCCAAGTGACGAGGCCATTCAAAAGGCGCGGCCACAGGTCATTTTACGGCTTGAACACGCCATGCCGCAGATGGTGACTGAACAGTTTAACAGTGAATTTAAATCGCAATCATTCTGGCGTCAGACGCCGGCGGTTCAATTCAAGCGGGTTTATGATCTGCAGGAACCCGACTTTGATGCCACGGCTAATATGCACGCGGCCAAAGCATTAGGTGAAGTGTCGCAATGGTTGTATCCAGGGAGTAAATAGCATGGCAAAGGAACGCACGGCATATATTGTCATATGTATAGCACTGATTATAACCGCGATGCTCGCGCTGATGTTAGGCACTCAGTTTTACTCCTTGGCGCAGCTGTGGCAAGCGCTGACGGGCCACCAGCCGGCTATTTTGTCGACGGTGCTGACCTTTCGGCTACCGCGGATTTTAGCAGCGCTCATTGCCGGTGGCATGCTGGCTTCGGCTGGTGCAATCAGTCAATCGGTGTTCCGTAATCGGTTAGCTGATCCTACCATTTTAGGGGTCACCAGCGCTGGTGAGCTGTTGATGCTCATCGGGAGTCTGATGCTGCCGGCATTCGCGTTTCAAAAACAGCTGCTGGCGCTAGTCGGCGGGTTAGTTGCGTTTGCGCTGCTTGCCAATCGCAAAACGTTACGGCAGCCGTATCAGCTGATCATTGTCGGTGTCGCGCTGAATTTGACCTTTATGGCGCTGACCCAACTGTTTACTAAGGGAATCAACGTCAGCACTTCACTAGGCTTTAACGGCATCACCTGGTCGTCAGTTTACAGTTTATTGATTACCGGGTTTATTGGTTTAGTAGCGGTTCTGTTAATGGCACCGTGGGCCAATGACCTTAAATTGCCAGATGAACAGCTGTCTTCGGTGGGAGTGCCCGTTACCGCAATGCGGTTAGGCTTGCTGGTATTAGTCGTGTACCTTTCAGCGGATGTAACGGCCGTTGCGGGGACCATTCCATTTATCGGGATTATCGTTCCCAACATTGCCCGTTATTTTGTTGGCCACGATTATCAGACCATTCTGCCGTTTTCAATGTTGAGCGGTGCTTGGCTGCTGTTGGCTGTTGATACGATTGGCCGGATCGTCGTGCTGCCTAGCGAAATTTCAGCTGCAACGATCATGGCAGTGATCGGCGGGCCGTTCTTGATCATTCTGGTTCAAAGAGGGGGATTCCATGGAATTAAAGCACGTTAATTACGGTTACCCCGGATCAGAGAACCTGATTACGGATTTCACAGCCACGGTGCCAAAGGGTAAAATTTTAGCCATCATCGGCCAAAATGGTGCTGGGAAGTCCACGTTACTGAAACTGCTCATGGGGTCAGTCTTACCGGCATCGGGCACGGTTGAGATCGATGGGAAACCGATAACAGCACTGTCTCGTCGAGAACGGGCTGCTAAAATTGCGCTGGTTACTCAGCAGCACCAGATCTATGATGAAATGACGGTTAAAGAAGTGGTTAAAACGGGTCGGTTACCGTTTCATTCACTGTTAGCAACGATCTCTGACGCTGAGGTACGGCCATTTTTAGAAACGGTGAATTTAGCGCACGCTATGGATCGACCGCTGACGTCGCTTTCTGGCGGACAGCAGCAACGGGTCTGGCTGGCTGCAGCTTTAGCGCAGGAACCGCAGTACCTCTTTCTGGATGAACCAACCACTTATTTGGATATTCGTTATCAGCATGATCTAATGGAATTGATTCAAAAATTGAATGTGGAAAAGCAGATCACGGTGGTGATGGTTCTGCATGATATCAACCAAGCGCTGAAGATCAGTGATCAACTGTGGCTGATCAAGCGGGGAAAGCTCCTCGAAGCGGGTCCAGCAACGGCTATCTTAGATAAAGCCCTGCTCAGTGAAGCGTTTGAGCTGCCGATTAAAATTGTAAAAATTGAAAAATACGGGCCATATGTGATTCAGTTGACGGCCTAAAAGCGGTGCAAACCGCTTTTTTTTGTCCCAATTTTAAAATGTTATTGGCATACCTCTTGAATTATAGTTAAATAAGACTATAACTGTTGGCATAACGGTTATTATTCTTTAGAGAAAGAGGTTGGTTAGGTTATGAAAGAGGTTCGGCTGAGTTCCGCGTACATTGTGGCTGCCATGAGCGTTTTAATCGCCATGCAAGTTGTTCTTGGGAGCTTTTTCTCGATTCAGTTTTTGATCACCAAGATTACGTTTTCGTTCATCGTTACTGCCATTATGGCGCGGCTGTTCCCACCAAAGTTAACGGCGGCAGCGACTGCGCTGGCCTATCTGATTGGGATGCTACTATTTCCCAAATTCAGCTTTTTCGTTGGTTTCATCATCACCGCGGCACTCACGGGGTATACCTTTGGTGAGCTTTTCTATCAAAAACCGGTAAAACTCTGGCGAATCGCTTTAGCGTCACTGATCGTCACCATGGGCTGGAACCTCTTACTAAACAGCCTCTGGCTCCACATCATGTATGGTATGACGTGGAACGTGCTGTTCACGACCCGAGTTCCACAGGAATTGATTTCGTTCGTTATTTATACCGTGCTGATTTCAGTTGTCTTCAAGGTCTTCCCCATTGACCGATTTATGCGTCGTTAAGTTTGAACAGGGAAGTAGACTTAGTTGACTTTAATCAGTAAAACGGGCATACTACCCGCATTAATTGGGGGTGGTGAGATGTTAGCAATACTGATTGGACTAGTGATTGGCGTTGGCTTGCCGATGCAGACAAGCATTAATTCACGTTTGCGGGCAGCGTTAGGGTCGCCATTTTTGGCATCATTGGTATCCTTTGGGATCGGGACGATTTTCCTGGCGGTCATGACACTCATGGATCACCGTGGCTTGCTAATAGGAACTTCACTGATCAGCACCCAGCCGTTTTGGCTGTGGTTAGGCGGTCTGTTAGGGGTCATTTACCTGACGGGCAACATTATTCTCTTTCCAAAGCTGGGTAGTGTACAAACGGTGATTTTCCCGGTGTTAGGGCAGATCCTGGCAGGGCTGATCATTGACGATTTCGGTTTATTCTACTCACCCGTCAGCCAGTTGACGGTGGTTCGCGGACTGGGGGCGTTATTAGTACTTGTTGGCGTGACCGTAACCGTGGCTGGTAATAGCTGGCTGGAACGCGTCACCGGCCAGGCCGGCTTGGAGACCGTTGAAGAAGAAACACCCAAACAAGCGCACCTGATGTTTTGGCGGTTATTCGGTGTTCTTGCGGGTGTCTTAAGTGCCACCCAAACGGCTGTTAACGGTCATTTAGGCCAGGTGCTGGGTTCCAAGATTCAAGCTGCCTACGTTTCTTTTCTGGTCGGAACGTTGACGCTGATTGTGATTGTTTTAGTCGTTCGGCCGCCATTGAAGTTTCAGCGAAGCAATGGTAAACCACCGTGGTGGATGTGGATCGGCGGCCTGCTTGGCGCGCTATTTGTGCTTGGAAACGTCTATTTAGTGCCAGTTATCGGCACTGGATTTGCGGTGATCATTGTGCTGATTGGTCTCATGATCGGCAGTCTGTTAATTGACCAATTCGGCTGGCTGTCCTCTGAGAAAAATCCAGTCACGTTGCTGCAAATTGGCGGCTTGCTGATTATGATCGTGGGTGTCATTGTTATTCGAATCCTATGAAAAAACGGCTTGGAAAGCAACTTCGGCTATACTCCCTCTATAGTAGACAAGCAAATAATTAAAGCTTGTGTACTATAGAGGGAGTTTTTGTATGGGAAAGAAAGGATCCAGATACACGCTGGCAGAAAAACTAGCGTGTATTCAATTGGTGGAATCTGGAATTTCACCGA
>NZ_BOLK01000017.1 GCF_016861565.1 Secundilactobacillus yichangensis | reverse complement strand
TCCTTACCCGACTGCTTTTATTTTGATTATGATACAAAGTGCCATCATTTAGAATGGCAAATTCTTTTAAACCAAGGTCAATACCAATGGCCTCACCGGTCAGTTCTAACTTTGGTAATTCGGCCTGTTCTATTAAACAGGTCAGGTAGTACCGACCAGCCTTAAATTTGATTCGACCTTGTTTAATCACAAAATGCATGGCATCGATGGGAATATAACCGAATTCTTTGAGACGTATCCAGCCGAGTTTCGGTAGCTTGATTCGGTGACGTTGACAAGGAATGACTTGCGTTTTACCGTTCTTAACAAAGTAGTAACTGCCTTGACCGCGTTTAAACGAGCGCCAATGCGGGAAACCACTCAGTTTCTTAAAGAACCGTTTCATCGCCGTATCAGCATCAATGAAGGCCTGTTTGACCGATTTGGCATATAAATCCTTGATCCACCGGTCGTCAGGATTAGCTTCTAGATACTCATGGTTAAACCATTTGCTGAACTCATAAGCGCCCATATAGTGATAACCGCATTCATAACGCTGCCGGTTGATATCCAAAAACAGGTTGTAGGCCCAACGACTACCACTGATGTGGGAATCAATCTGCCAAGCTTGTTTTTCAGTCGGCTTAATTTCGACTTGATAGGTGAGTAACATCAGTTGTTCCGCCTTATTGAGTTTAATCACCAAAGTGAGGTGTCCCTCATATTATACGGGATGACTTTATCCCAAAACACGTTTTAATGAAATTCATATAAATCACTACTTATAAGCTATCAGCTAATACGGAAAATTTGACGTCTAACTTTAACCTAATTATATCTTTACCAAACTTATAAGGACACGGAATAATGTAGAAGCACCATTTTTACAAAGAGTTATATCCCTTTACAGCAAAACAGTTACTGTTCATTCCCCCATACATCGTTTTTAGTATAATACTGATATTAACGCTATCAAACACCCAAAATAGGATTTTCATTAAATTTGTTAAAAACGCGAGATAGTTGCACATCACTTAATTTTCCGTCACAATAAAGGAAATTACGTTTAAAAGAGGTATTTACTATGGACTCATTCACGGTTTATCTGGTTCGTCATGGCAGCACTATGTTAAACAGCTTCAACCGTATGCAGGGATGGATCGACTCTGACTTATCCGAAGAAGGCATCAAACAAGCTCAGCAAGCAGCCGAGAAGCTGCAGGGTGTGGCGCTGAACCGTGCCTTTTCATCAGACCTAGGCCGCGCAATCAGCACCCGTAACATTATCGTGAACCAACTTCAGCAAAAGCCTCAGGAAACGGCACAGTTGCCAGAATTTCGTGAAGTCAACTTTGGCTTCTTTGAAGGTTTAAACTCAGATGATATCTGGTCTGGGATCGCCGCTCCATACGGTAAACATAGTCAAGCCGACCTACTGGAAATTGGCGGTCTTAGAGAGGCTCGCAACGCAATGAAGCAAAGTGACCCCTCCCACACTGCTGAAGACTATGATGAGGTTATTTCACGTATTAGAGCTGGTTTCAAAGCCTTACGCGAGCACTGCCTAAACGATGAATCAGTCCTACTGGTCAGCCACGGGACATTGATTCGCATGATTGTTGATTATTTAGGGGTCGATACTAAGGGTAACTACCCTCATAACGGCGGTGTTACTGAATTAACCGTTTCCTCAGATCAGGTAAGCGTTGAGGCCTATAATCAATAGTATTTTCAACCTTAAAAAGCAAAATCATGGGATTCCGGTCAGCTGCCGGAGTCTTTTTGCTTTTACTTGAAAACGGTTTCATTCTCCGCTAGACTAGACTTATGTTTAGTTATAGAAAACAACGAGGTGGGAATATCATGACAAAAATATTAGCAGTCAACGCAGGCAGTTCAACTTTAAAATGGAAACTATTTTCCATGCCAGATGAAACAGTTATTGCTTCTGGTTTGGTTGATCGTCTGAACTTGCCCGGTTCAGTTTTTACCGTTAAACGGCCTGGCGGTGATAAATACGAAGAGAAACAGGATAATATCGATTATCGCCTGGCGGCTGCAATGGTACTTTCCCATTTAAAGGAAGCGGGCATCGTTAAACACCTGCATGAAATTGCGGGTATCGGGCATCGAGTAGTCGCTGGCGGCGAAGTTTTCTCAGATTCCGCGGTCGTCAATGATGACACACTCAAGCAAATCCATAATCTTGCGGAATACGCGCCCTTGCACAATCCCATTGAAGCGCAGTACATTAAAATCTTCCAGCAGTTGCTGCCAAACGTGCCGCAGGTAGCTGTTTTTGACACTTCCTTATACACCAACATGCCAAAAATCAATGCCCTTTATCCGATCCCCTATGAGTATTATGAAAAGTATGGTGCCCGTAAATACGGTGCACACGGTACGAGTCACCGCTACGTTTCGCTTCGTACCGCTGAATTGCTGGGCAAGCCCCTTTCAGACTTAAAACTGATCACGCTGCACCTTGGATCCGGCTCTTCAATCAGTGCTTTTGATCACGGTAAGGTCATCGATACTTCCATGGGCTTTACCCCATTGGCCGGCGTTATGATGGCAACTCGTTCCGGTGACATCGATCCATCGCTAGTCTCGTTTCTAGCCGAAAAAATGAAGCTTAAAATGAGTGATATGATTGACATTTTGAATCAAAAATCCGGGCTGCTTGGAATTTCCCAATTATCCCCTGATCAACGTGATTTGGAGGCCGCTCAAGATACGAACCCCCAGGCTAAATTAGCGCTGGATATGTTCGCCAATCGAGTTGTCCGATACATTGGTTCATATATTGCCGAATTAAACGGCTTGGATGCCCTAGTCTTTACGGCGGGCTCTGGAGAAAACGGAATCGATATGCGAGAAAAGATTGCTGATCAGTTAAGTTACTTCGGGGTTCAGATTGACCACGACCGCAATCAAGTCCGCGGCAAGGAACAGATTATCAGCCCTGAAGGCGCACCAGTCACGGTGATGGTTGTTCCAACTAACGAAGAGTTGATGATTGTTCGTGACGTTCAGCGACTAACGCAAAATTAAAAATAACAATAACGCTAAGCTTTTAATGTCTAAAAGCTTAGCGTTATTGTTTTAGAATAAAATATTTGGGACAAATCCGTAACACCTGCATGACAATTTGACAATTTTGTTTCATGAATTTATTCCCCATTTTTTTGAATTTTTGGTAAAAAATAGAGAATGTGTCATTAAAACTATGTTGACTGAATTTAAGCTTTTAAATTCCCCCATTATCCTCTATATAACAAGCTTTCATGGCACCTTAAAATCCTTGAAAAAACGTTGCTAGCTGATCCTATTTCTCCGATAGATAAAAAAGATTTTGAAGGATTGAATTCGGCAATATTAAGCATTAAAATGTAAGTGTTTTAGCAGCGTACGTTAAAAGGGCATTATTTTAGGTACGTTTCAGGGATGTTTTGGATATGAAAAGGGGGATTTTATATGCCAGAGAAATATCAACAGTCTGCCCAGCGCTTACATGCGCATGAGCAACCAGAAGTTAAAACACGTGTGAAATTATATAAAGCTAACGGACGTTGGCTCGCTGCTTTAGTCTTTGCATTGGGGATGGCTATTGCTGTTCCGGCACCTACTGCTCAAGCAGCATCGAATCCAACTACAACGGTACAGCAAACGGCGCAAGTAAAGTCACCAACTCAAGCAAATACTGATAGCACAAATATTCAGCAAGCCACACCAACAAAGGTGCCAGCTAAAGCTGCACTAACTAGTTCTACTTCAACTACTCCGGCTGCAAAAACTGCATCAACTACTGATACACCAGCCACTTCTACAGGAACTGATCATTCAGCTAACACACCTGCACCTAAATCAGTTGCTAAAACTGAGTTGGGCAGTGCTTCAGCAGCGACAATTGAAGCTACCAAGCAAGCCAAAGTTGCAGTTTATCAAACAACTGGTCAGCCACAGGAAATCACTGCGCAGGATTCAACAGCACCATCCGAAGTCAAAGTTAACGCAAACAACTTTACTGACTACTTTAAATTGAATGGCTCCGCTACCTATAATCAAAGTACTGGAACACTGACGTTAACGACTGATCAAGGTAGTCAAGACGGTAACGCCACGTTGAAGAATAAAATTGATCTTAATCAAAGTTTTAAATTAACTGGTCAAATTAATCTTGGTAATAAAGCTCAAAAACCTGGTCGAAATGCAGGACCCGATGGCAATGCCCTTGGTGGCGGCGATGGTGTTGCCTTTGCCTTCCATAATGGTAACACTGACCTCGTTGGTGGAAATGGTGCTGGTGTTGGGATTGGTGGTTTAAAGGGAGCCTTCGGCTGGAAAGCTGATACCTTCTTCGATGGTGTCGATGAGCCTACGGGTTCAGTTGCTAAAGCCGATCCAAACGAATTTTGGACCAATCCCCAATCAGATGCGGACGGCCAGTTAGTTTATGGTGTTGGTTCTCCCTATGGATCATTTATCTACACAGATCCAACAACCGGCATGGTGACTGCATATGCTCCAACAAATGATACTGCTGGTGAAGCTCAACTCATTGACCAACCAAGTAACAATGAATTTAAGCCCATCACAATTTCGTATGACGGTTCAACCAAGACTATGACTGTCACTTACGACGGCAAGACATGGTCACATGCTATCACTGACTGGGCCACACAACCCGATGCCGCATTCCTGATTTCTGGCGGTACTGCCGGAGCAAAGAACCTGCAGCAATTCCAAATCGACTCTTTCGATTATTTCACTGCTGCCACCGTTAACGTCAAGTACGTTAATGAGCAAACTGGTGATTTACTTGGCACGGGCGTTGCGACCTACACAGATGCTAATGGCAATCCATTGACAACTGGTCAGGCCAGTCAAGCGGGTGATCAGTACGCGACACAGTCTGAGCAATTTAACGGCTATGTCTTCGATAAAATGATGACTGGCAGCCTTCCGGCAACAGGGACTTTGAAGATTAATGGTGACAATGGTACAGTCACATTTGGCTACACGAACATTGTACCCGTCACACCAGATAAGCCATACGATGCAGATCCAAAGGACTTTACCGCTACGTCAACTCGTACCATTAATTATGTAAAAACTAGTGATGGCTCAGTCGTTCACGCTCCTGAAATTCAGACTGTTACTTTCACTCGTACTGGGACTGAAGATTTGCTGACTAAGAAAGTAACTTTTGGGGAATGGACACCAGTTCAATCGGATACATTAGCCGCTGTCGTTAGTCCAACCATTAAGGGTTACACCCCTGACCAATCGACTGTTCCAGCGACAACATTAGCTAAACCAAATATGAATCCAACAGTAACCGTTCATTATAGCCTGTCCACGCAAAAAGCTACGGTAACCTATAAAGATGATACCAGCAACAAAACGCTAGGTGACATTGATACGTTGAGCGGCGAATCAGGCACAACTGCAACCTACAGTAGTGCAAGCCGTATCCAAGAGTACGAAAATCAAGGCTACACCCTAGTCAGTGATGGTACTGCCAACGGCATTGTCTTTGATAACGATACGGCGACGGATCAACCCTTTACCGTTGAATTCGTTCACAAAATGGAAACTGTCACACCAAAGACGCCTCATGATGCTGATCCAGCAAAACTCACCGCTACAGCAACACGAACTATCAACTACATCAATGCCAGTGATAGCACACCTATTGCGCCAGCAGTTGTTCAAACCATCGACTTCACTCGTACAGGAACTGAGGATGCGGTTACCAAGGAAGTCACATATAATAACGATTGGCAGCCAGCTAATGCTCAAGTTCCAGCGGCAATTAGTCCATTTGTTCAAGGCTTCGCGCCAGATCAAGAAACAGTTCCAGCAGCCACACTCAGTCATGGTGACAAGGAAACGATTACCGTCAAGTACTACAAAGTGGGTCTTGGAAATAACATCCAAACAAAAACTCAAGTCGGTCAACCTCTTTATGCCATTGCCTTCACTGGTCAACCAACTGGACCAAACGGTGAACCAATTGGCAATCCAATCCCATTGATCGGTAATCCTGGTGAACCGATTGGCTTTGGCAGCCTGACTGATATTCCTGGTTACTTCTTAGTACCAAATCAGAATCTGGTGGTACCAAAGACCCCTGGAGCAACTGTTCCAATTCTGTACGACGAGCCGCCGTATACTAATGGGCCAAGCACCACGGAACCTAATACTGTTGTGCCAAATACTGAGGAACCGAATAACAACGAGCCAAAAGCCAACGTACCAAGTACTCCTGAGAGTAATGACAATAATCAAGGTCACGTTGTACCTGGTGGTAGCACAAGTACGACAACCGGAACCAACACCCAAGGTCACGTTGCAGCGGGCAATGCTACTAGCACTGAAGATGGCATCGCTACTCCAACGGGATCAGCTACTCAAAGCGCTAATGTAAGTTCGGCAGCACCTGCTTCTAGTCAATCTAGTCAACTCAGTGGCAACAAACAAACTACTGATAAACGTACGTTACCTCAAACTGATGAAACCCCAGTTCAAGGTACTGCAGCGCTTGGATTCCTTGGAGTATTTGTTTCACTCTTTGGTTTAGTTGGAACCAAGAAACGTCGTAAAAATCTTTAAAATCTAATGATTTAACGACGTTTGGATCTGGTTATTTAAACGTTAAAAATCCCGCATACGATATTGACGTATGCGGGATTTTTAGTATTCAATTTACTATTATTATCATGTAAAAACCGGCAGAAAAGAACCCCTCAGCCAATTTTTCTTGAAAACTTCTTAAAGCCAAATAACTGATCGATTCGTGGATAATATTCGGCGGGAATATCCAAATCAACTGCTTTCAAATTATTCTTCAACTGACTGGGTTTGCTGGCACCAGTGATCAAGCAGGAGATTCTTGGATCTCTAAGTGCCCAGGCCAGTGCAAACGTTGATAAATCAGTATCCAGTTCATCCGCCATGTTTATTAACGCTTCAACTTTGTCCAAATTATCATCCGTTAACAGCGCTTTGATCTGATCTTGATAAGTTGCTCGCGAACCAGCTGGTATTGGCTGGCCTTTTCGATATTTACCAGTGAGCAAGCCTTGAGAAAGCGGTGAAAATGGTACCACTCCCAACCCAAGTTTGCCGCACACATCCAGCAATTCATGCTCGATATAGCGATCAAACATATTGTACTGCGGCTGAACAACTGCCATTGGATGCAACCCGCGTTCTTGAATGATCAGCTGGGCCTCCAAAATCTGTACTGGGCGCCATTCACTCACGCCGTAATAGAGAATCTTCCCCTGATCAACCAAATCGCTGAGTGCTTGCAGCGTTTCTTCCAGCGGCGTCTCGGAATCAAATCGATGGCAGAAGTAGAGATCCAGGTAATCCGTCTGCATGTTGGTTAACGATGTATCGACGGACTCCATGATGTGCTTGCGAGACAAACCGCGGTCATTAACGCCCTTTCCAGTCGGAAAGAACACCTTACTCGATAAAACCAGCTCCTGACGTGGAAACTGCTTCAGTGTTTTACCAAGAAAGCGTTCGGCAGCCCCACCGCTGTACGCATCAGCGCAATCAAAAAAGTTGATGCCATTATCGTATGCCAACTTGATGCTTTCAGCAGCTAAATCCTGCTTGCCTGGGGCACTAACATCTGTCATCCAACTGCCTAGTGCTAGTTCACTGACCCGTAACCCCTGCTTGCCCAAATGACGATATTTCATAGTTATCGGCTCCTTTTTTACCTATTATAAACGAATAATAGGTCACGATACGCAAAAGATCCCAGAAACGAGTTCTGAGATCTAAGCCGTTAAATACTTTTATTTCTTTTTACCAGATGCTTCAACTTCACCGGCAGCTACAGGATCCTCTTTAGTTAAGAGTAATGCAGCAAAGACTGTCGTAACGGCAACAATCGCACCGAGAATGAAGTAAGTGTGCTGGAAACCAATTGAATCATACCAATTACCAGCAACAGTAGAGAAGATGAAGACGGATATTTGCTTAGCAAAGTTCGAAGCTAGCGCGTAAACGGTAGCGTATACCCGAATATCGAAGGCTCCGGCAATGTACTTCATGATTGAAGTCAATACCAAAGGCATTTCGAAACCAGCTAACAAACGAAGGAAGATAACCCAACCAACACTAGGTGAAAGGGCACTACCGATGATCCGGATAGCTAAAATGCAGCCATAAGCAATCAAACCATTCCGTGAACCAATCTTGTTAATTAACCATGGCATTGGGAACATGAGTAGGAATTCCAAAGCAATTTGTGCCGTTGTCATATAACTGTAGGCAGTGGTTCCGGCAGAAGCACTGTTGAAGTATGTCTTAAAGAAGATGATAAATTGTTGATCAAAAACATCGTATAAAGCTGAAGTCCCAATGTAGAAGATTGATAGGATCCAGAAGTTACGGATTCTGAAGATCTTACCGATTAAGCCCCAGTCAAGTGAGTCAGTGGTGTCACCGGCAGCGGCGGCATTTTCCATATGAATCTTATCACTGAACACAATGGTGAAGGTTAAGATGGCACCCATTACGGTACATGCCCAGAAAATTGAGTTAGGGCTCCATAGGAAGAGCTTGCCACCTAAGAATGAGGCGCAGGCGCCGGCTAATGAACCACCCATCCGTGAGTGAGCGTATTCAAAACCGTTAGCGAGACTAGCACGCTGAACGTATTGTTCAACAACTGAAACACCACCGTTGAAGACGAAACTCAAGAAGATACCGGTGATAACAGCAACTAACGCAGCGTTAATGTGTACCAGCGGCATGAATAACCACTGGAAGTAAGGGCCGATTAAAATAGCAGCAATCGCAATCGTAACTAATAAGTTCTTTTTGAAGACTAATCTATCGGAAATAACCCCAAAGATTGGTTGGAAGACCAAGGACATACCAGCCATCATTGAAAATACAAATCCGGCGGTTGTTCCGTTTAGATGGCCAACTTGTTCCATCCAAAGTGTTAAATAACCATTGATAATTTGCCACATGAAGAAGTAAGTAAAGTGGGTGACTGGGAAGCCCCAGAAATCCTTCTTTTTACTTGTTTTAACAGTATTTTCCAAGATGTTTCACTCCTATTCTATCTATTCGTAATTGTAAGGAACCGGCTTGCCAAAGTGCGGCGTGCCATCGTCATTCCAAGTAAATGCTTGAACCTTTGTATGACGGTTTGGATCGTACAGCGGATCACCCTTGATCTCGGTGTAGTCCCGGCAGTGATAAACCATAATGTCGGTTTTACCATCTTCGGCAACTGTAAATGAGTTGTGGCCTGGTCCGTATTGATGGGTTGCTAGATCACTTTTGAAAACTGGTTCCTTTGACTTTGACCAGTTAGAAGCATCTAATAAATCAACGTCGTCGTTAACCGTAAGCATCCCCATGGCGTAGTTTTCATCAGTTGCACTAGCAGAATAAGTTAAGAAATAGCGTCCGTTTCTATGAATAATAGCTGGTCCTTCGTTAACCCAGAACCCTTTAATTTCCCAAGAATATTCTGGCTTTGAGAGCATCACTGGATCAGTTTTTAAAGTCCAAGGATTTTCCATTTCGGCAATGTATAAATTAGAATTACCGCGAATGGCCTTATCTTTCTGCGCCCAGATGTAATAGAGTTTGCCGTTTGCTTCAAAGCAAGTCGCATCCAGCGAGAATGTGTCCATGTTGGTTTTCACTTGGCCGCGCTCGATCCAGTTGTCTTCACTTGCCATTGGGTTTTCTGCATCACACTCAATGCAGAACATCCGGTGCTGGAACATCCCATTTTCGTCTAACGCTGTCGTTTCAGCCGCAGCGAAGTAGATGAACCATTTGCCGTCGATATAATGTAATTCTGGTGCCCAAATCAGTTGACTCATGGGACCGTTTTCATGTTTACGCCAAACGGTTCTTGGTGCGGCATGAGCTAATCCGGCTAATGTTTTCGCGCGACGGATTTCAATCAAGTTATATGCAGGCACAGAAGCGGTGAAGTAATAATAGCCATCCGTGTGTTTGTAAATATATGGATCTGCCCGTTGAACAATAAGCGGATTAATATATTGATTTGTATTCGCCATGTTTATAATCTCCTTAAGACTTTTTACTACGTAGTTTGTTTCTTTCCTGTGCACGTGATTATCATATGATGAGCGGTAAGCGATTACAATATCGTTTTTGATGTTTTTCCGACTTTTTTGCTTTTTGAGCAATGAAAATATTATTCAAAATACGTAAAATCTAAAATTACGTGCTAATAAAAAATAAAACAACTATTTTTATACTGATAAATAAAGTTTTAAAGATTTATTTATCGTATGATTTTTAACGAACAATTTTATTTAGAAATAAATTATTGAACCAGCTTTTACTATATTCACGACTATACTGTGATATAGCAGTATTTAGACAACCTTGTTGCACAATCTAATTATCCAAATAATAGGTCAGATAAATTTAATCAATTTTTTCAAGAAAATTAATTTTACCTATTTAAAAACAATAAAAATATTGTTAGTATTAACTTGAGCAAGCAAATTGCTTTCAACGATGAACTAAATACTAATTTAAAAATATTGAATTAACGTGGGAGGTTGCATCAATGGAATCTGATATTTCTAACAGTTCACTGCCCGTTTATAAAGCTTTAGCCAGTCCGGTCCGCCTGAAGATCATTCAAGAATTATCCATCCGTAAAATGAGTGTAAGAGAACTAGCATCCGCTCTCAATTTAAGCGGCACCATCGTCCTCCAGCACCTTAATAAACTGGCAGATGCCGGCATCATTAAGTTCGAACGGATTGGGCATAATAAAGTTTCCCGGCTAACGGTGGATAAAATTAACATTCATTTTCCCAAAACTATTTACCCTGAATTTGAGTCCTACGACACCCAAGTTCCCGTTGGCCACTTCACCAATTTTTCAGTGCAGCCCTCTTGCGGTTTAGCTGGCAAAACCGACTACATCGGCAAAGTGGATAACCCCGCCTACTTCATGGATCCAGACAGAATTTCCGCTGGCATGATCTGGTGGTGCAACGGCTTTGTCGAATACCAATTTCCTGACTACCTGACAAAAGACGACAAACTTGAGATGCTAGACCTATCCATGGAGCTTGGGTCAGAATTCCCCTTCTCTAATAACGTGTGGCCTTCTGACATTACGTTCTATATCAATGGTACTGAGATTGGCACTTGGACAGCTCCGGGTGATTTCTCCGACACACGCGGTAAATACACGCCAGAGTGGGTTCCTGACAACGTTAACCAATATGGCATCATGAAGACCCTAAGATTGACCCACGATGGCAGTTTTTTGGATGGTCAGCCCTTCACTGATGTCTCACTGGAAGACATCGATACCCATAAACAAACCTTTGCTGTTCGCTACGGAATTAAGCGAAACGCCAAAAATAATGGCGGCTGCACGATTTTCGGCAAAGGGTTTGGCAACTATAATCAGGACATTGAAATGAAGTTATTCTATAGTTAATTCTTTAAAAGATTGCATTCAGGGTACAAAAAAGCGTCGAAGAATTTTAAATTCCTCGACGCTTTTTATACCCTGAATTTTTAAACCAAGTACAACATTAAAGCTAGTTTTCTGCAATGAAGCAGTTTGCTTAACCGCTAAATGCTTACCATCATAAACACCCCAAAAATTAAAATGACTAATCCCGCTAGTGTTGAAATAATTTGGCTTTTTTGTTTTTCTTTTAGAATTACCGTTGCAACCATTGTTGCAATCACTACATTTAGCTGCGATAAAGCAAATGCATTTACTAAGCCATTTAAACTCAATGATACCAAGTAAGTAGACGCTGCACCGCCAAATACGATCCCGGAAATGATATTCCTCATTCCAAATGGATCGTTTCCAGTTATCTTGTTGTGGCCAACAAAGTAAATTACGGCCGCACCAATGACCATCCCCAAGGACTGAGGGAAAAAGCCAGCTAATCCGCTAGCATGACAGTAGTGCGGAAAACCAGAATATCCCCAATAGCCGATGGTTGTCACCAGCAAAACCAGATAAACCATGATGTCTTTACGCTTAATTTTTACCAAACCATTAGAAATGACAACCCCGAGTAGAATGATGATCAACGCAACTAGACCTAATAAATTATCGAATATGCCCACCCATTCATTGAATAGCCACCCGCCAATCAATGAATTTCCAATGGTTTGAAATGCCGTAGTCACAGGCATTATTGTACTGACACCCGCTTTTTTAAAGCACCAAACTTGGCCTACCTGTCCAATACTCCAAAATAGTCCAGAAATGAAATATAACATAAAATCATTTACGGAAATTTGATATTTAAAGAGCACCTGAACAATGCTCGCAAATATGAAAATACCGGCACCTGTTCCGAATAACTGCTGAAAATAATTACCACCCATTTTGGTTAAAAAGATTGGGTATAACCCCCAGCATAGAGCAGGAATTAATCCTATTAGAATGTTCAAGATGCGTCCCCTTCAATCAAAGACCAAAAAATCATGATAATTTTACTTTAATGATTATCGAGTAAAATTATCATGATTTATATTCTAAATATCATATGAAACTAGTAGAAATTATAGTATTGACCTGATATCAATGTCAAGGGTAGTTATACATAGATTACTGTACACTTATCACTAAGTTATACCGCAATCCTAGCGCAAAGTTATTTGATATTAACTAAGTGCAAGCTAACCATCTTAGCGAAGTCTTCCATTTGTTGAGCAGTGACACCGAATGAGAAGACGGTGTGGTGACCACCACCATTTTCAATCCATTGGGTAGCACCGTTCTTCAGGCCAGCCTTAGGAGTCCACATCTGCTTAGCAACTGGCATTTTAGGCATTGACTCTGCCTTATGGCCATCTACTTCGTACATAATCATCCGGTATTCATCACCGAAGTCAGCCAAGGTAACATCGATTGCGTCACCTTCACCACCGGCAAAGACCAAACGAGCTGGATCTTCCTTACCACCGATGTCCAATGGGTGAACTTCGATCTTTGGCTTGTCAGTTGCTAAGGTTGGGTCAACTTCAAGCATATGTGAACCAAGGATAGCTTCATGACCCTTACGTAGATCAAGGGTGTAGTCTTCCATAAATGCAGTCCGCTTGTTGTGGCTGATAATCTTCATTAAGCGGTCAAGAGCAGCGGTCTTCCAGTCACCTTCACCGGCAAAACCATAGCCTTCAGCCATCAATAATTGAGTAGCCAAACCAGGTAATTCCTTCATGCCGTACAAGTCTTCAAAGTTATCTGAGAAGGCGGTGTAGCCATGCGCGTCCATGAAGCGCTTCAAACCGAAGTATTCGCGAATCTGGTACTTAACGTGGTCTTCAAAGAAGGCTTCGTCGTTGTCACCAGGGTTCATGGTGTAAGTCTTAGATAGTTCATCGTACTTCTTATCGATATCAGCATCAGTAACCTTGTTCATTTCTTCAACTAAATCACCAACAGCGTAGTAGTCAGCGGTCCAGCCAAGTTGAATTTGGGCTTCAATCTTGTCACCATCAGTAACGGCAACGTTACGCATCTTGTCACCAAAGAGAACAACTTTTAGCTTAAAGCTTTCGTTGTAAGCAACGGCAACATCTTGCCAGTCAGCGATTTCCTTTTGGATTTCGTCATCGCCCCACCAGCCGTAAACAACTTTATTGTTCATCCGAAGACGGGCATTGATAAAGCCGTATTCACGGTCACCATGAGCACTTTGGTTCAAGTTCATGTAGTCCATGTCGATGGTCTCGTATGGAATGTGGTTCAAGTATTGGGTAGCTAAATGAAGTAATGGCTTTTGCAATAATTGAGTTCCGCGAATCCACATCTTAGCAGGACTGAAAGTGTGCATCCAAGTGATCACACCGGCAACGCTGTCGTCGTGGTTAGCATCCTTCATGAGCTGAGTAATGTTATCAGCACGGGTAGCTGTCAGCTTGAATTCGATTGGATAAGGCAAGTTCCCTGACTTGTTTAACTTATCAACGATGTCTCTAGCATCCTTTTCAACGGACTTTAATTGTTCGTCACCATATAAAAATTGACTACCTGTAACAAACCAAAACTTGTAATCTGGGGTACTTAACATAACAAAAAATCTCCTTTATTAATACTTTTTGGTTAACTAAATTTATGAACGGGCTGCGTGATCTTTTGAATGGGCATTATTTTGGCCATAGTATGCGTTAGCGCCATGCTTACGGTAATAATGCTTATCCAACAGGTATTGCGGTAATTCGGAACTTTGATGGGTTAATGCCATGGTGTGGAAGTCTTCTTCAGCAACAACTTCCAAAACCTTAGAATTATAGACCGCCTTGGCTGGGGTTGGTCCCCAAGCAAACGGGCCGTGCTGGCTAACTAAAGCTGCTGGTACGGCTTCATAATCCAAACCACGTTCTTCGAAGGTCTTAACAATGGTCTTACCAGTATTCCCTTCATAGTCCTCTTCGATTTCTTCCTTAGTGAGGGCATCGGCTGCAGGCACGTCACCAAAGAACGTGTCCGCATGCGTGGTGTTCATGGCTGGAATATCCATCTTAGCTGCGGCAAACGAAACGGCCCAAGGTGAGTGGGTATGAACAATTCCGCCAATCTTTGGAAAGTGGTTATATAGGTAGGTATGAGTTGGTGTATCGCTGGAAGGATTCATTTCACCTTCAACAACTTCACCCTTCAAATTAACAACTACCAAGTCTTCAGGCTTCAACTTGTCATACTCAACACCTGATGGCTTAATAACGAAAAGGCCCTTCTCACGATCGATACCGGAAACATTGCCCCAAGTAAAGGTCACTAACCCTAACTTTGGCAGCTGCATGTTAGCTTCGTACACTTCTTGCTTAAGTTCTTCTAGCATTTTACTGGTTCACTCCTTAATTAAAGATCAATTGATTTAACGGCCTGTGATTCAACCACAAGGCCTTTTTTATATGCTTCAATAAATTCGTTGCAGCCTTTGACGCCTTCTGGATCGGGTTCAACGGTTGTACTCTCGGGATTTGAGAAAACCTTCTTGTCCAAAAAGTCAGCCAAGCTCAAGCTATCAGCGTTGTCTTTAGCATATAAAGCTAAGATTGCCATTCCCCAAGGGCCGCCTTCACCGGCATTACTCATAACGGTGATCGGCGTATCAAGTGCATCAGCTAAAACTTGCTGCCCAACTTTAGGGGTTTTAAATAACCCGCCTTGAGCAATGAAAACGTCAGCTTTGATATGTTCTTCCTTAGAGAGGATATCGTTGCCAATCTTAAGTGGCGCAAATGCTGAATAGAGATGCGTCTTCATAAAGTTTGGTAAATTGAACCGGCTGTTTGGCGTTCGAACAACCATTGGCCGACCTTCAGGCATTTTGGTGATATTCTCGCCAGAAAGATAAGCGTAACTCAACAGGCCACCAGCGTTAGCTTCAGCCCTAGTAGAACTGTTAAATAACGCGCCGTATAATTCGTCCGGCTTCAAATCGATACCGATTTCTTTAGCAAATTGATTGAACAATTCAACCCAGGCATTAATATCTGAAGAACAGTTATTGGTGTGCACCATCGCAACTGGATCGCCGCTTGGCGTCGTTACCATGTCGATATCACGGTGAACCTTATCAACCTGCTGATCCAGTACAACCATTGAGAATGCTGAAGTTCCGGCAGAAATATTACCAGTCCGCTTCCGAACAGCATTGGTAGAAACCATGCCAGTGCCAGCGTCCCCTTCTGGTGGTGCCATCACGGCACCAGGCTCAAGCTCACCGCTTGGATCAAGCAGCTTAGCGCCTTCGCCCGTGAGGCTTCCGGCACTTTCGCCAGCCAGTTTAATGGTTGGCAAGACATCTTTTAGACTCCAGATATACTGACGAACTGAAGGTTGTTGGTTAAATTTGTCGATCATGTCTTGATCGTACGTTTTAGTGGCATCATTAATTGGGAAAACACCAGATGCATCCCCAATACCCAGAACCTTTTCACCTGATAGTTTCCAGTGAACATAGCCGGCTAATGTCGTGATAAAATCAACGTCTTTGACGTGATCTTCTTGGTTCAAAATTGCTTGGTACAAGTGTGCAATGCTCCAACGTTGCGGAATATTAAAATTGAATAATGCCGTTAAATCATCAGCAGCTTGCCCAGTGATGTTGTTCCGCCAAGTCCGAAAAGGTACTAATAAGTTTCCCTTTTTATCAAATGGCATATAACCATGCATCATTGCTGAAATACCAATGCTACCAATTTTTTTAAGTTGAACGTTATACTGACTTTCAACGCTTTGGGCCATCGTTTGATAACTTGTCTGGATACCCTTCCAAATCTTTTCAATTGGATAAGTCCAAATATTATTGATCAATTCGTTTTCCCAAGTAAAGTCACCTGACGCAACCGTTTGGAAATCATTGGTTACTAAAACTGCTTTTATCCGCGTAGAACCTAATTCGATTCCAAGCGCAGTTTCACCAGCCATAATTTTATTTTTGACTTGGTTGTCCATTACTTCAATCCTCCGGAATTTTACATTCAATACCAAAAACTAAATCGCTTACAAAGAACATTGTAAACTATTTATTAGTATGAATCAACGAATTTTTCATTTATACGTATAATTAATGCTTTTAAACATAAAAAAAGCTTCATGCACTGAAGTACATGAAGCCCTTAAACGATATCGAATACTATTCTGTTAGGTTTTTAACCGACTTTCTGACAATTAGTTCTGGGTTATAAACGATTGGTTTTACTTGTTTCTTATCGATCATACTAATTAGTAAGCCCGCGGCATCATGGCCCATCTTTTCCTTTTCGTGAACCATTGTCGTCAGCGATGGCTCAATATATCGGCTTAATCGATAATCATCAAAGCCGGTAATCGAAATGTCATCAGGGACTTTCAAGTCCAGTGATTTAATTAAATCGATGACTTGAATTGCTAACTGATCGTTATAGCAGACGATGGCAGTTGGCCGATTCTCATTTTGAATCGCCCGTTCAATTTGTCCCAGGGTTTTCTTGAGCGGATCCGTCGTTCGGTACATGATCACGTTGCTTTCCAGTTTCTTATCGGCATTTCCTTGATAGGCTTTAATAAACCCGTTCATCCGGTTAACACCCTGTAAATCATCGATCTGAAAAACACCTAGAAGTTTGCGATGTCCTTGTTCGATGAGATAATCGGTCATTCTCTTCATTGCATCCACATCGTTAGTGGTCACTGAAATAGCGTCCAGCTGCTGATACTCCGCATTAATAAAAACAACGGGCAAATGTAATTCTTTAATCTTGCCATATAAATCCAAGTTAGGCGAGATTACCGTACTTTGAGTCGGTTCAATAATTAACCCTGCTACGTTGCTTTCAAGCATGGTTATGAGAGATTTGCGCTCACGTTTAGGATCGTTATGGGTATTGGCCAGCAACATTGCATACCCATTATCGGAAATAATTTGGTCAGCGCCATTAACAATACTCGGAAAAATGTAATCTGCGATGTGCGTAGCAATAATTCCTATCATTCGATTGTTACTGACATTTTTGGCTTTAGCGGTCTGCCAATCGTTGACATACATGCCGCCGCCCTGTATCCGATAAATCAAGTGCTGGTTCTCCAAGTCCCCAACTGACCGTCTGATCGTATATCGACTGACCTCAAACTGATTCATCAGCTCCGTTTCAGTAGGTAACTTCTGGCCAATTTCATATTCACCAGAAAGAATTTTCTTTTTTAGTTCTTCTTCGACTTTCTCATACTTTGCTTGCATCCCACATAGCTCCAATTAGTTGATGTCCATCTTATTTATTCAATAAATTATAAGTTCTTGACTTTCATACACAAAAAAATTATGTTTTAAACATAATCAATATTATATTACCATACTTCAAAAAGTTATCGAGTCTATAAATAGTCCTGAATTAAAAAAATTTGTTTGGTTCTACCGTACCACTTCAACCAAATAAATTTTACCCGTTCAAAATTATTAATACCCGATTGCCAATAGAAAAAGACAGGAGTGATTATTTTGGAAACATCTCAGGAACTGTTCGACCATTATAATGGACAGGAAGTGACTGCTTTTCACCTGACTAATGACAATGATGTCACCGTTACCGTATTAAGTCAGGGAGGGATTATCCGCGAAATTTTACTGCCAAATAAAGCAGGCAAAAAGCAAAATATCTTGTTAGCTTACCCAGCTACAGCTGATTATTATGCTAATCCATTTTATGTCAACATGATGATTGGAACGGCTGGCGGCCGGATCAAGCAAGGAAAGTTCACCATTAATGGGAAAACAACTCAGGTTGCACCAAACGAAGGTCAAAACACCCTCCACGGCGGTCCAAACGGTTTTCATTCTGTAAACTGGCATGGTGAACTTGCCAGCTCATCGGAGGAAGCAACTTTAACCTTGAAGCATCACTTCCCATCAACCGAAAAGGGTGACTTCCCCGCAATGACGGTTACGACGAAATACACCCTTGGTAACAACAATAAGTTAGTGGTTAACTTTACAGCCGAAAGTGAAGCACCAACTATTTTCAACCCGACTTACCACGTTTACTTTAACCTTAGCGGCGAAAAGAGTATTCGCAGCCAAGTTCTTACTCTCAACAGTCCGCATCATATGGACGTTGATTCTGAAAAGATTCCAACTGGGCGCTTGTTAGACAACCACGATACACCGTTTGATTTTACAAGCCCAACCCAGTTAGGAAAAGCCCTGGATGAAATGCAGGACACCAATGAAAAAGGCTTCGACGACATCTTTGAAGTCATTCCAGATAAGAATGATGACATTGCAAACCTGACTGATCCTCAGTCCAAACGTGAAGTAACGCTTCAGTCAAAACGAAACGGATTAGTTGTCTTCACTGCCAATTCATTTACACCAGATATGAACTTAACGCTTGGTCAAGGTGCCCCATACATGGGGATTGCCCTAGAAGCACAAAATCTCTCTGATGCCACTCGCTTTGAAAACTTTGGCGATACCACACTTCTTCCAGGAGAAACTAAATCGTACGAAATTGGGTATCAGTTTAAATTCTAATTATCCAGCTGACTCATTAACTCACAGTTTTTAGATAAAATAGTCCCCACAGTTAAAGTGCATCACTTAACTGTGGGGACTATTTTCATTTATTAACCTTTAACTTGTTTACGATGCAAAATCAATGAATCTACTAGTGTAACAATGCCTAACACAATCATGGCAATATCCAGCCAAAAGTAGATATTGGTTACCGCCTCATGAATAATTGTTGATCCAGCAGCAATCATCACAACAATTGCGATCCAAAATTCAAAGTCTTTATAAAAATGTGTATTTAATTTTAACTGTTTATTATTCATTGTATAGCTCCTTAATTAAACTGAACGTATTGCGTTTCGCTAAAAAGATTAACATCATTGTGCTTCATTTTTTGTACGGACGCAAGCGTTTTCTTCCGAGTTAATCATCAAGATACACTATCAAATTCTATAGTAGCGGTAATTGGAGCACTTAAATTCATTCGATAATTTTCCAACACCTTGGTTCCTACTTAAAAGATTTCAACAAAAAGAGGACCAACTCATAATGAATTGATCCTCTTGAAAATAACTTCATAGAAACATGGCATTTCAATTTAAAATCATCTTTAAATTAAGCTTGGTGTCCTACTGCCTTAGTTGCGTCAACCGTACCTGCAGCTTTATGAAGATCAAGTTCGATCTCCTCCAATGATTTACCACGGGTTTCAATGAATTCTTTGTGAACGACTATAATAGCGATTCCACAAATGACCGCATAGAATAAGAAGGCGTTGTCTAGTCCCCATGCACTCAACATCATTGGGAAGGTTAGTGAAACAACCATATCTGCTAACCAGTTCGTAGCAGCACAGAGTGAAGTACCTAAACCACGAATATTTAGTGGGAAGACTTCACCAATAAATACCCAGGTAACAGGTGCCCAAGTCGTTGCATAGAAGGCAATGTAAACAGTCAGCGCAATCGCACTAACGATCGCAGCGGCTTTAGAACCATTATCAAACTTCAAAATGGTGTACATAACCAGCAGAGATAGACCCATACCAGCAGCACCAAATTCTAGCATCTTCTTACGGTCAACCTTATCCATCATGAACATAGCCAGAACCGTAACTAAAACGTTAATGGTACCAATACCAATATGTGCCAGTAGGGCAGCAATGACTCCCCAACCAACTTTAGTGAAAATAGTTGGTGCGTAGAAAATAACACTATTACTACCGATAACTTGTTGGAAAAGAGCCACGCCTAAACCAGTGATCAAAGCTGGCCGAACACCCTTACCAAACAGTTCTTTCCAACCACCTGTTGGCATTTTAGCATTTTCTTGAATTTCTTTCAGTGCCTTATCAACGGCTTTAACATCGCCCTTGTTCGTACCCATTAAAACGTTACGAGCATCGTCAACTCGAC
The DNA here is from genome assembly GCF_016861565.1 of Secundilactobacillus yichangensis. Classification (GTDB taxonomy): domain Bacteria; phylum Bacillota; class Bacilli; order Lactobacillales; family Lactobacillaceae; genus Secundilactobacillus; species Secundilactobacillus yichangensis. The sequence goes on along the minus strand of NZ_BOLK01000017.1, from coordinate 16,483 downwards.
CAATCTTAGCCAAGAAACGAGGACTTTCTGGCAGGAACAGAGAACCGAAGAATAGGATGGCAGCTGGCAAAGCAGCAAACCCTAACATCCAACGCCAACCAGTGTACATGTGTGCGAAGCTGTAGTTCAAAATGTAAGCAAGCAAAATCCCAATCATAACCATTAATTGGAACATGGTTGCAACGGCACCGTGCATCCGCTTAGGTGCAAGTTCATGCAGGTAAGCTGGAATCAGTGCTGACGTTATCCCAACACCAATACCTAGAATAACTCGGGTAAATAACAATACCCAGAAATCAGGCGCAAAGCCAGAAGTTATCGCACCAATGAAGAAGATAACTGACGCCCAGATCAATAGACGGCGACGACCGTACGTATCCAAAAACTTACTTGTTGCTAAAGCACCAATAATAGCACCAATCAAAACAGAACTAACAACCCAGCCTTGTTGCCAAGGACCTAAGTTAAGCTGTTTTTGAATAAATAGAATTGCTCCTGAAACCGATGCAATATCGTAACCAAAAAGTAGGCCACCAAGTGCACCGAAAGTATAAATGAAGCCGTTCGAAACTTTCTTCAAAACAAAACACCCCTCATATAAATGATATAATAAACAGACGAACGTGCTTTTGTAAACGTTTTATGTAGTCGCTTACATTGATTAGTATAGGGTTTTATACGGATAAGTCAATAGATATCACTATTTATTAGTATAAAAAATCAATTTGTGATAGTATATAAATTGAAATACTAATTTAAGTTGTTTTAATTGTTAATTACGCACTTAGGGAGAGACTATCAATGCAAACGCTATGGTACATATTATCCGGCATTTCTGATTTCATTTTATTGATCTTAGTTTTCGTTTGGGGCTTCGACTTTGCTCGCAAAGACCGTAGCAAAGCTCATAAACATCACTACGGTTTATGGACGCTTTGCTCAATGGTCGCAACATTTGTCTTTATGATGCTGGCAGGATCAGGAAAATAAGCTAAAATTTATCCAATCGTTAACGGATAAATTTGATATTTTCTTATTTATCAGATAAGTAGTTTGCAAATGGTTTCGTTTATGGCTCCATTCAAAAATATTGTAAATAATACGACAGTTGCTGATGCAACTGTCGTTTTTTATTCCTATCTAACTGAAAAACTAGGCGACTTATACCCACCTAATTTCAAGTGGTCATAAGTCGCCTAGTAAATGGAACAGGACTGACTTTCTTATGTGTGTCTTTCTCTCTTAATCTTAACGTCGTGCAAAGCTGAAACAACTTAATTCATAGACAGACAATTAGCCTTCAGCTTCCGCTGCGTGACGCTTTGCCAAATCTGCCTTGATTTGTGGTTCCATCTTTTCGTACTTGAAGTACAAGCACATGATCAACGCAACGATAGCGTAGATGATAACCGGCAAGTAAATGAAAGTAAAGTGAATGGCAGCCAAAGCGTGAGGTGTTTGTGTCTTGTTAGCCACAAAACCTGCAGCAGCCATGATCTTTGAAGGAATAAAGGAACCGAACCCGGAACCTAATTGGATACAGAATGCCGAACCAACGGCGGTTAAGAATCCTGGAGCTCTAATTCCCGTCTTCCATTCCCCGTAGTCAACGGTATCGGCTAACATCCCAAATGGCATAGCGATGGCAGTTGAAGCACCGAAGATACCGATAATCCATGCGGTGATAACTAATGGGAAGTTGTTACCAACCATCCCCATCATGATTTGACCAAAGGCACCGATTGCTAAACCAATAATCATAGTCATCGTCTTGTTGGTGAACTTAACGATGAATGGAATACAGATCGTAGCAACGATTCCTAAGACTTGAAGACCGTTAAAGACTGATGTTAGTTGTTCGTTACCTAAATTGTATTTAGCGTAGTAAACTGAAATTCCGTTACGAGTAGATTGGGCAACCCAGTAAATAACGAACGCAACAACTAAGATATACCATGGGTTGTTACCAACTGTAGCTTTTAATGAATCTTTGAATGGAATTGGCTTTTGAACTGCAATTGTCCGCTCTTTCATACCCTTAAAGGCAAGGACTAATAAAATAATGGCAAGAATACCAAATGCAGTCATCGTCCACATGAACCCAACCTTATCGTCACCTTTACCGAAGAATGCAACTAAAGGTAATGCGAACGTACTCGTGATAAATGAACCAATCGCGCCACCGCACATCCGGAAGGTGTTCGCATTGATCCGTTCCTGACCATTAGTGGTTAAACTAGGCAGAATAGCAGTGATCGGTGTTTGAATCCCAGTGTAAATAACACCAGCAGCTAAAATATAAGTAAAACCAGCGTACCATAATTTAGCTTGACCATGTAAATTAGGCGCTGTAAAGGCAAGGAAAGTTGCCACAGCAAATGGTACCGCTAACCACAGGAAGAACGGTCGGCTTTGGCCCCATTTAGTATGTGTATGGTCAACGATTGAGCCCCAAACTGGTGCACTAATGGCATCAAAGAACCGGGCAACCAACAGAATCAAACCAGCACCGCCAACAGAAATACTGAACACATCAGTGTAAAAATACAAAATGTAACTTGAAATAGTAACGTACAATAGATTCCCCGCCATATCGGTAAAGGAGTATGCTGTTTTCTCCCAAACTGATAACTTGACGTTTGCACTATCAACTTGCGTCTTGTCGTCCATGTTAAAATCTCCTATCTATTATTTTGAAACGGGTTGCAATTAGGCCTTAAATGCCTCACCTCCTTCATGGTTCACGTCAACTTCAACCTGAATCGTTAAGCGGTGGCAACCATCGTTTCGATTTGCTTGATCTTCGCAATATCAAAATTAAGTGATTCATAATCTAGCGGGACCAGCTTCAAATTGAGCTTTTGCTGTCCCTTAGTAACATCCAGTGGTAATGGATAAATGTAGTATGAGTCTTCCGGCCAATCTTCTTTACTCATGGTTTGGGTAAACAAAACCTGGTTTTCATTTTGAATTTGGAAACTATAGATATCACTATCTAAAGCCTGATAAGTGATCTTCAAGTAATTCTTCTTTTCGGGATCAACAGCCAGCGTCCATTGATGGTCAGAATCTTCACCGTCAGTTTGGACATCAATCGATTCCGCGACCGGCTCAGAAGCCACCCGAACATAGACGTTATACGGTGTTTCCGCCGGTATTTCTGGTAGTGATTTGAACAAAATATCGGTGTCTTTCAAGTAGAACTGGTTTTGACCAGGGACCTTGACCAGTTGATCAAGGTACTGTTCTGCCGTCAGCTTTGAGGTTGCCAGGTCTTTCGTTTGAGCAGCTAGCAGAATTGGCCCGTAATAAATTGCAATCCGGTCAAACCGATCAGCCAGTACCTGGTAACGCAATTTAAAATCAAACTGAACTTCAACCATGGACTTTTTCGACCAAACGCGGTCAATTACCGCAAAGCCGTTATCTTCTTGTACCTGAACAGGCTTGCCATCAACCGCAATCGTGGTGTCCTTGCTCCAGCTTGGAATTCTCAAATAAAGTTTAAATTGCTGATCATGATCCGTTGAAACTACGATGTGGGCCGAGTGCTGTTCTGGAAAATGGGCATCCTGCGTAATTTTCACGCCGTTATCCGCAATCTTCAGTACTGAATCAAAGTATTGTGCAACGTAGATATCCTTTTGATTCTGATAGTAAATCCCGTCTACCAACGTTGCGTGCCGTTCAGTCCCGCTACCCACGCAGCACCAGAAACCAGTGCGGTCAAAGTGTTTGACTGAATTAGGCGCCACGCTAAGATTGTAAAGGTATTCGCCGATAGCACTATCATTATTCTGCTGAGCCATAATGGCGTTGACGAAGCGAATCTCATAGTCATTAAGTAACTCAACATCCTTAGTATCAGTGAACAATTCTGAACTTAAATAGTTCAAATCATGACTGCAGCAACTTTCACCGTTTAATTTTGATAGGTGCTTGAAATACATCTGCGGATAGTCATAAAGTTCTGAACCATAATCAGCAGGTGCTGGATAAGCTGAACGTCCTGAAATACCTTTGGTTGGCAGTTCATGGCCATCGTGCATCCAGCGCATGAAGTTCACGACGCCTTTTTTATACTTGTCATCATGAGTCACGTGATACTGTTCAAGCATCCCTTCAGCACAAACCAGTTCAGTGTTGGAATGACAAGAGTAGTAGCCTAGCTTATCCTCGTTATTGATTAACATGTCACGGAACCACTTACGATCAAACTTTTGAGAAAGCTCGAAGGTTTTAACATTCTGATCAATTTCATAAAGTCGTAATAACGTTCTGTGCATGGCACCAAATTCCTGATGAAAAACATAGTGTCCCTTGCCCTGATACCAACGCGTATCAAGCATCGCGTCAATTCGCTCTGGCGAAAGTTTTGCCAACCGTTTTGCAATATAGCCGGTTAAGTTTTCAACTAGGGTCAGTGCGAGTTGGTTATCCGCGTATTCGTAGGCATCCATCAACCCATCCATCAATTTCTGAACGGTGTAGTATGGCACGTAGTGATTACCGTTAAAGCGTAACTGTTCAATATTGTCGAACCGCTTAGACGGTACCGCTGCCAAATAACCCGGATATTCTTCAAAGGTATTAAATTTATCCTGGCATTCTTTAAGTCCATTCACGATTTGATTGATCCGGGTACTCAATTCAGTGGCAAGTTCTTGCTGATCCATATTCGCCAGAATCGGCAAACTCTTAGCTGCACCCGAAAGATAGTGGCCGGTAAAATGACCCCGGAAAAACCAATCGGGTGAGTCCCAAACAGTGAGGGGCGTGGCACCCTTAGTATCCAAACCGGCATTAGCCCGGTAATTATATAAAAGCTGGTCCGGGGTTAATGACAGCATCCAATTAATATTTCGGTAAAACTTATCCGCCAGTTGTGAGCCTGGTAAATAAGCCAATTGATCATACGAAACTGATTTCAAAATTATTCACTCCTTAATCCGTGTGTCTGTAACCGTTTCCATCATTAAGGTTACTAGAAGTATTGAGGCTTTAAAATGTGGAAAGCTAGTTATTTTTTATGCTTTTACACACATCATCCAACCAGATAAAAGGAGCTTAAAACTATCTATAATGCTGATAAATAGGCAGTTAAGTGACGTTTCGGAAATCTAACCTTATATTTTTACAAAATATCACTCGTCTTTTACAGTATTTAATTCAGTACTATCTATCGACCATTCTGTGGTTCTAAAATCCACAATTGATTTACAAAATTCGATTCGCTTGTGTGAGTAATTCTCAGTACAAATAGCAAAAACACCCCCCTGACAAAGCGGTGGGTTTTGTCAGGGGGGTGTTTTTGCTATTAATTTTCTTTTAACAGCTGTTGAGAACCATCAAACTGATAATTGATCAGATGATTGATTCTCTTATCGTTATTGGCATATTTTTCACGATATCGCAGCGGCGAAATACCGTAATGCTGCTTAAACACTGATGAGAAATAGTAGACATTTTGATACCCCACTGCATCCGCGATATCACTAATAGACATGGAAGTGCTTAATAGCCGCTTCACGGCCTCTTCCAATCGATATTGAATCAAAAAAGCATTTGGTGTAATCCCTAAAACCTTTTTCATACTGTGGATAATCGAGTTCGGATGAACGTGGAAAAGCCGGCCCAACTTGGTCACCGTAATTTTTTCATCAAAGTGATCACACAGGTACCGCTGAACCTGACTTGATAGGATCATTGCTTGCGACTGTTCAGGACACGGAATTTGAACCAGCTGCAGTAAATCAATGAACAACTGCTGTGCGCGCCAAAATGATACTGGCGCATGCTCAACCGAATTTTTGAAAATTTTTTTAATTAACGGCAGCACTGAATCCATATTCGTCACTTGACAGTGCTTACTCAAATAAATCGTGACGTCTGGCGTATAGTAATGAAGCGATGGTACGTGGACAACTGAACTTAATTTATGGGCGATATGCTGCTGGGAATAATTACCCAAAACTGAAAAGTGAATCCAGTAATACTCTGTTGTTTGATCCATTGGTTTCCAAGAATAGTGATGATGCATCGGCTGTAAGATAAACATCTCGCCAGCTTTAACCGTATATTGGGTATCGTCTTCAGCAATGTACAATTCACCTTTAACCATAAACATCATAACAAAAAACTGAAAGCCGCTCCGATTAGGGTGTCGTTCACCTGGCTTGAAAATAACGTGACCTCCCTGAACGTATGACGGTAACGGTAAACATGAAATTGAAATGATTTTTTCGCTTTGTTTGACCATTATGTACTTCCCCCTCTTGCGGATTGAGTTTATCCAAAAGGAATCCCGACAAATTACACCTGATTGACTTTCACTGATACGACTTTATAAATTGGGATAATACCCAAAATAACAGTTTGCTTCACGCCATACTGCATCGGCCGTGAATTAAATTTACCCGAGTAGTAGGCAACGCTTGATTTGGCGTTAACTGAGGCTTTTTTATCAAACCCGCCATACTGAAAATTTTTAAACTTGGTTTGCTCTAAATAACGCAACGTGCCCGAATCTTTAGCGACTTGCTTGAAAGTTTTACTATTCTCGCTTTTCAATACTCTTTGCGCCGCCATTTCCGGTCCCTTCAACATCTGAAAAACCGAAATTCCGCCCAAACAAACGCAGACGAGCAATACAATTATTGCAATTCGACGCCGTTTAAGATGCTGTTGCATTCGTACTGCTTGCTTGTTTTGAGTGTTCATCTTATCTACCTCTTTTGTATTGACAACAACTATAAATATGACTTCAAGAAATGATCTTTATACCTAAGTGGCTTGCTAACAATGACGTTAATGTGTTATTTTCTGTCATAATTAAGTAATCTATCTAGCTTTAATTGTAAGCGGTATCTATTCCGTGAAAAACTCACAGTTTCTTACTTTAAGTGGAGAAATTCAATTATTTTTAAGAAGGTGGTTTCATTGACTTTTGCAACTTACGACCTTAATCAGCCTTTACGTTACCTAGGAACTGGCCATTTCACTAGCCATGGCGGTTGGAAGCATAACTATTTCATCCGAAAAAAAGATACCGAACTCATCATCTGTACTAAGGGAACCATCTACTTATTTGTTGACGCCATTGAATACGTTCTTGAAAAAGGAGAGGTTTTAGCTGTCTATCCGGGCGAAATAATCGTCGGCTCTCGGGTCAGTAAAAACGCCTGTGAGTTCGTATGGGTCCATTTCGTTAATCAGGGTGCTCTGACTTTTACCAGCGATTATCCGCTAAATCAGCCACAGGCAACACAGGCGATTATTCCACGGCACTTTAAGTTAGCCCACTTTGAAAAAACGGTCGCTTTACTTGAACAAACGTTAGATATTACGAACTCCCGCTTACCTAGCCGCCTCGCAAAAGACTACTCCGTCTCACTGCTAGTTAGTGAACTGTCCAATGACTACTGGTTTCAAATTCAGAAAACCAATATGCATGAAAACCAGATCAACCAAATCAAAGAATGGATTCGCATCAATCTTTACAAAGACCTCAAAGTTTCCGATATCACGCGCCACTTTCACATTAATCAAAACTACTTTGAACGTCTTTTTAAAGAACAGACCGGTAAAACTGTGAAAGCCTTTATTAATAGCTATAAAATTGATCTTGCTCGCTACTGGTTACTAACCACTGAAATGAGTATTGAGCAGATTTCAGACAAGGCTTACTTTAAAGACTATAAATACTTCTTCCGAATCTTTAAACAATACACTGGAACTACCCCTAAGAAATATCGAAACAGTTTTCGGAATACACACCTTAATAACCCAGAAATCGATCCCGGATTCAGCGTTGGCAAAGCTATTGACGCTCTGGAAAAGGGCTTCGATCCCCTGCAAGTTTACTGATTTTCTACAAAGCAGCCCCTCGCAACTTCTCAAGAAGTCGCAAGGGGCTGTTCTTTTACAACCTAACTTTGTCGTAACCAGACAGACATTTGTCCCTCTTCACGGTTAGCCCATGAATAGTATGGTACTAGTCAATGTAAATTGATCATATCCGCTTAACAACTTTAATGTTTAATCTTCCACAGCGCCTCTGCGTGCCGTTAAGTCAGCCCTTACCTTTGTTTCTTTATTCTCGTATTTAACATAGAACGTCATAATAACGGCGCCGACAATAAAGAAGATTGCGGGTAAGTAACTAATACTAAATTTGATTGCGGATAGCGATGCTACGCTTTGCGCAACACCAGCCTTATAGCCGGCATGGTTTAGAATTACTGAAGGTGCCCAGCCACCAAGACCTGAACCAATTTTAATGGCAAATGAACTGCCAATAGCGGTTAAGAAGCCACTGGCACGAATACCGTTTTTCCATTCCCCATAATCAACTGTATCTGATAACATGGCAAATGGCATGGACACGGCAATCCCAGTTCCAATGGAACCAATACTCCAGGCAATCGCTAAAGCAATCAACGAGTGACCGGTAAATGAAACCACAATTTGTCCCAGAGCTGCTACGGCCATACCCATAATCAGAACATAGGATTTCTTAAATTTTTTAACCAAAAACGGAATTAAAATCATTCCTAATACTTGGAACATTACCAGCGCGTTTAGGATAGACGCAAAACCTTTATTCCCTAAGTTATATTGCGTATAGTAAACCACAACGGACGTCCGGGAAGCATTGCCCAACCAATAAAAGACGAATACCACTACCAAAATAAACCAAGGCCAGTTACTTTTGGCCGCTTTAATTGAATCGATGATCGGCAACGATTTTTGAGAGGTTGTATTAATCTCACGGGTATCAAAAAAGGCGAACAGTAATAGTGCGAAGCCAGCAATTGCAAATACGACAGCCGTATAGCGCCAGCCGGCCATAGCATTGTGACCGCCCAGAGAAGCGACAATTCCAAGGGTAAACGTTGCGGTAATGAAGTAACCCAAGTTACCACCAATCATCCGCGTACTATTCAGTCGAATCCGCTGGTCGGAATCATTAGATAGATTTGGTAAAATGGCTGTAATCGGAGTTGACATACCAGTGTATGAAATACCAAATAGCAAGTAGGTTACTAATGCCCACCAAAATTTTCCAGACGTACTTAATTGCGGTGACCAAAACATCAGTACAAATAATATTGCAAATGGAAAGGCCATCCACAAGAAGTACGGGCGGCTTTGCCCCCATCTGGTGTGGGTATGATCAATGATGAAGCCCCAAACTGGTGCATCAAAGGCGTCCAAGATCCGTGCTGCAAGTAGAATCGTCCCGGCCGCAGCTACGGTCAAGCCAAATACATCCGTGTAATAATACAAAATGAAAGTTGTTACCGTGCAATACAATAAGTTTCCTGCAGCATCGGTACTTGCGTAGGAAAGTAATCGGTGAAATGGAATCCTTTCAGTCGATTTTAGTGCATCCGCAACTTTACTAGTCACAATAAACCCTCCGTCCTAAAGTTAACAAACAATATGATACTTTAATAAAACGCGAAAGCGATTTCATTCACACGTGTGATGATTCAGAAATGAAGTTTTAAAATACCTGACAACACGCTTCCAGACATTAATCTAATGCAATTCTTGATTTTTTTAAATTGAAAAGATAACAGAGAATTTATAAAATCACACACACGGTATTGAAGTATCGCTTGTAAAGTTTATTCTAAAAGTAAACATATTAAAGAAAGTTAGGTGAGCTATTTATGAAAGAATACCTATCCATCTCATGCCTTCCAATTCCCACATTTATCGAAGGCAACCACGTGGTATTCCACAAAGGTGATCTGCATCCCAATCGAACCAATTTACAATACTTTGTGCTAATGTTCATGACAAAGGGATGCCTATACATTGCCGAAGACGGTATCAACTATACCGTCAAAAAGGGTGAAATGTTTATTCTTCAGCCTAAGCACCATCACTATTCCTGGAAACCAATGGATCAGGAAACAACCTACTACTGGCTCCACTTCTATGTATCTGGAGAGTGGCGGCAATCCACTTCACCAATATCGCTGCACCCTGCTATTGAAGTACCAACCCTTCATTTCCGAACCCCAACTTTAACGTTGCACTTACCAAAACATGGTAAGGTTCCTGAGTTTCAAAAAACGATCGATGTGACGCAACTCCTATTTGATGAAAGTACCGACTCACCAGACTTTGGCTTTTGGCGTTCTCAGCAGCTCTTCATCGATGTCCTGCAGTCAATTCAAGTCCATTCCGTTGAGGAAAGTAAGCTAAACTCGTTATCCGCCAGAATCCAGCGCTACCTCCGTGAGAATTTTAATCAGAAGATCACCAATGAGACGCTTTCTCAAATCTTCCATTTTCATCCAAACTATATCTCCCGGGCACTCAAAGATACGATCGGTCTCACGCCAACCGAATTTCTAATTCAGTACCGCATGGAAGAGGCCGAAAAAAGGCTGCTAAATTCTAACCTGACAATATCAGAAATTGCCGAAGATATTGGCTTTCAAAGTGTTTATTATTTTTCAACCTCATTTAAAAAATACACTGGATACGCTCCCAAGAAATACCGCCAGCTTAAAAAATACGTTGTGTGAATTTATATAAAAAACGGTTTGTTAATTGCATTTAAGCAAAAATGAAAGCGTTTATAATTATACTTGAGATTTTATAAAAGCAAACCGAAAGGAATTATATGATGAATTTACGTGACCTATTAGTAGAGCAAAACAGTCGTGGCGCTTTAATCAAACTGCAATTACCAAACGATCCCACGAATATGAATTGGCTGATTGACCCCGCCTATCTAAAATCAGTTGGCTATGAGGATAGTGACAAATTTTTTGGTGAATTTACCGTAACCGTCAACGGACAAACCTATAACAGCATTGACTTTACACCGCAATTAAAGGCTTCAGAGACACACAGCGAAGTCCAGTTTGACATTGCCGGCTTAACTTTTACCTTCGATTATCAGTTAACAAACGCCGGTTTAACTTGGAAAATTAACGTCAAAAACAGCTCAAATGCACCACTGGTACTCGATAATCTGGGGGTTTGGGCAAGCTTAGCTTACGTCATGTTTCGTGACAAAAACGTCAAACGAAACGCCAACCAATCCGCTGCGGTTTTCCCATCAATTTCAAAGAGTTTTACTAAACTAGCAGCTGTGAGAAGAGACCATACCGCACCTAATTTGGGCGTATACCAAACCGATGGCACTGTTCTTTCAGTGGGAACCTATAACGAATACAGCAACCGTTTCTTTGAAAACGTCTCTCCTTCGCTAGACGGCATGCTCTTTCACCAGATTATTCTGGCCGGTGGTTACCCCGAACATAACGGGCCTAAAAACGACTGGATCTATTCTCAAGAAACCATTACTTTGAAGCCAGATGAATCCCGTGATTGGAAATTTAACTTGGCTGCTTTCAAAGACCAAAAAGACTTCTATCAAGTTGGCAAACAGTTTGGTCATCCCCATATTTCATATTTACCGTTAGTGTCTGCTAACGCCCAAGAAATCGTTATTGATCAAGATAGTCTAAAGCATTTAGTGTCAGTAACGGACCGTTGCGCCGTGGATGGTGAGTTGATTGACCAAGATCTCACCAAGTTACTAGACGATAATCAATTGACCTATGATGTGCAATACCTTGGCGAGCACCAAATCATTTTTGAATTTGACGATCATAAAACGGATCAAGTCATTTTTAATAAGATGAGTTCAATCAAGGAATTACTTAGAAATCGTGCGGACTATATTTCGGCTAACTCTTACGCCGGTGCAAGCGGTAAGTACCCTTACAGTTTCGGACCCGTTTCAAATCAGGGTGAATCACTGGGTAAAATGAACTTTGTTCTGCAAGAATGCCTGTTAGACCCGAAAGTTGATGACATCACGTTAAAAATTCAGCAAGTAGAAGAAAGCGCCGTTAAATACGTTCGGCCAAAGTGGTTTGTGGAGGGTGACTTTAAGAAACCTGCCAAACTTTACGGCACCTTTTATCGGGTCATGGATCTGGAGTATATTGCTCACCTGTTCTTCCTACTCTCACAATGTCAGCCAGAACAGCTGAAATTAAACTCACCTAAGGAATATCTGCAATGGGCCGCTACCGTCTTTAACGTCCGTGTCAATCCGGAATTACATGACGATGAACGTGGTAAAGCCGAATCGCAAATGCTGGGTCAGTACTTCCTCTACATTCATGATTTACTCAAGGCCTTGAAGAAAAACGGGTTAGATAACGAGTACGAACAAATTTCGAAGTACTGGGAAGTTGTGACAAACCGGATTGCTGATGACAGCGCTAATCTCTCCGCTGCAATGACTGAACACTTCTTCGATAATGCTGGCTTTGGCCCGGCTGCTGGTGCGCTTGCACTGTCAGGTCACGACAAAGCCGCTAAAATTTACGGTGAATTGTTAAAAGCTAACATTGGCTTTAGCAACGACTTCCGTGCTCAAAGTCCTGATCGCTGGTGGGAAGCACTATCTTACATGATGCATTCTCTTTGGGGCGGTGTCACCGCGGCTTCTGCTCTCATGACCGGGCGTGAATTAGGCGACGCAGATCTAGTCAATGCCGGATACCGGGCAACTGTAGCACTGCTTTACATGTATGATTCCAACGCCACAGCAACTGACCGAATTCTCAGTCCCGGCGAAGCAGCATCAACCTACAGTATTGCTGGTCCTAACCTTAACCGGCCTGATTTATCCAGAAACCGATTTGGACAATCAATCTTTGCTTCAGATGGCGGTATCTTTAAAAAACTCTTCCCCGATGGCTATACCGGTGAAGATGACTGGGACATGGGTGAAGAATTAGTCGCCTATCTCAATGGTTTTGGACAGGAAACGTACGTTTATTCTGACAAAGACCACCGTCCTCACGTGATAAACGGTATCATTACCAGCCAATCCGAATCCGAAATTTCAATTCAAAGTACGGCTCCGTACCCATCACGTTACATCAACCTAGATACCCAGCAAGTCTTTGAAAGTCACGCAACGGAAGTTAAGTTTGATAGGAAACTGAACGCCTTTCATTAAACTAGATAAGTAAAAATGACCTTACCAATAATTTTGGCAAGGTCATTTTTCTATTCCATATCTATTTTACCTTCAAATTCGTCTTTGCCTTATTATACGCAAACCGAATATTAATATCTTGCGGGTAATCGCCAAACTTTCGTCCAAATATATTGAGCCCGCCTTTGGGATATTCCTGAGATGTCGCCAACTTAAACGTCAATGCTTCAGTTGGCTGTGCTAATACGTCTTTCAGAGTTGTTGGCGAAGTACGTTTACCATTAATTGAAGTTCCACGCGCGCTAATGTTGATGGTAACTTGATGACCATATTCGGTGCCTAAATTCCACCATGACGGTGTCAGCAAGCCCTTACGATCACCAAAATCACCTAATAAGGTGGTACCACCTAACGTGTGACCATTCAATTCAAAATCAATCTTCGATGGCCAGTGCATTTTGTACCCTACATACTCGGAACACAATTCCAACGAAAACTCAATACTGGCTAGTCGTTTAAGTTCGATATCAAATAACGGAACATGGTAAGCAAGATACCCCGACGTGAACCACATGAGTTCAATAGCCTCTTTTTTTTCGTAATAAAACGTACCAGGGTTATCAACGAAGCCGATAATTTTATCACCGGTCGTCAGGCCGCAAGGAGCCGAAACCTCAAAATCGTAGAACGCTCCGATAGGCAGCGATTTAGTAACTGAATTACGAATAAAACCGTCCATTACGGGATTAAAGACGAGTACAACATCGTTTCTTTTCAGCATACAAATTTTCAGCTGACCATGGATTCCTTTAGCCATTTTAGATTCCACGATACCATTTTTTTCTAAAATCGAGATATGCTTAGTAATCATCGCCGAAGATAACCCCAGTCGATGGCTTAGATCTTGAATAGATAAGTCATCTCTTTGCAACAACTCAATGATACTGATCCTGGTTTTCGATGATAATGCCTGAAAATATGCTAGCTGACTCGCGTTAACACTCAAATATTTTCTTTCTGGATACATCGCTCACAACATCCTTTTGTTTTGCTACCCCATAATCTAATTGGTTAGATTATAGCATAATCCAATCAGGTAACTCATTTCATAAAATTATCTTCCACATCTTGACACACAAAAAAATAATGTTACCCTTTAGTTAATCAATTCATGAATTGAACAACTATAATGTTAACTAAAGGAGTAACGGAAATGAATCGACTTGATTTTCCTAATCCACAAAAAATCAGAACCAATTGGTTCGATTTGAATGGCAAGTGGGACTTTTATTTAGATAAGAAAAATGAAAGCGCTTCAGGGGGGCCGTTACCACTTAGTTCATTTAACCAAAAGATCGTTGTTCCTTACAGCTACACCTTCAAAAAATCTGGTCTAGCTGTTGATGACTACTATCCAGTAGTTTGGTACCACCGTACCTTTAACCTTGATAAACAACCTGGTAAGCATTATCTGCTGCACTTTGAAGCAGTCGATTATAAATGCGACATTTGGTTAAATGATAATCTGGTCTTTCATCATCAAGGTGGTCATACCCCATTTGAAATTGACGTCACTGACTGGGTGAAAAAAGATAACGACCTCGAGCTTAAGGTTGTTGATACGAATGATCCGACTCAACCAATCGGCAAACAGTCCTGGCACGATGGTAACTTCTTGTGCTGGTATACCCGAACGATTGGTATTTGGCAAAGTGTTTGGCTGGAAGAAACTGGTTCAACCTATCTGACCAACTTCATTTTGAAACCGGATATTCACGATGCTTCCTTAAACATTGACGCTTACGCCAATAACGATGACAGCGCTAAGTTAACGGCTACGGTGAGTTACCAAGGTAGAAAGATCGTTGAAGGCAGCGCTAGTTTTAAAAACGGCCGCGCCCGCTTATCAATGGACGTTAGCGATGAAAAAGCCGCCTTCCGTTTGTACTATTGGACGGTAAATGATCCCCAGCTTTACGATGTGGATTTAAAGGTCACTGACGAGCATGGTGATAGCGATGCTGTTTCCAGCTACTTTGGCATGCGAAACGTTGAGACCGCAAACCGGCGAGTTTATTTAAACCGCGAAGAATTATATATGAAATTGGTTTTGAATCAAGGCTATTATCCAGACGCCGGCCTCACTGGAACAGTCGATGACTTTAAAGGTGATATCGAAAAGTTACAGGCAATGGGCTTCAATGGCAACCGGATTCACGAAAAGATAGAAAGCAACAAGATGCTTTATCTTTGCGACAAACTTGGGTTCATCTGTACCGCAGAGATTCCAAGCACCTTTGAATTTAGTCAGAAGTCGACACAAAACATCGACACTGAACTCAACGCATTCGTTCAAAAGCACATCAACCATCCCGCTGTGTTGGCTTACGTCATCATGAATGAATCTTGGGGTGTTAACGAAATTGCTAATAACACTGCAGAACAAACCTACGTTGATGCAGTTTATTACCGCATCAAGGCCATGGATGATACCCGCCTGATCAGCAGTAACGATGGTTGGGAACAGACCAAAACTGATTTGTGTACCGCCCACGATTACGACACCAATACGGAAGTTATCAAAAAACGCTACGCTGATTTGCAAACGGTTACAAACGGTAGTCCATCACTTTCAAATGGCCGTCGCTTATTCTGCAAGGGTTATGAGGATCAAAAGGTACCCTTCCTGTTAAGTGAATTTGGTGGGATTGCTTACGAAACAGAACATCGCTCCGACTCTTGGGGCTACGGTGATCGGCTTGCCTCAAAGGAAGACGTGTTAAAGACCATGTCAGCACTGATCAAGCAAGTGATGGCCATCGATTTTTGCAGTGGCTTCTGCTACACGCAAGTCAGCGATGTGGAACAGGAAGTTAATGGTCTGCTTGATCACAATCACGATTATAAATTCGACCCGAAAGAGATTCGGGCAATCGTCACATCAGATAGACAATATGGTTTACAAGTAAATTAAAGAGGAGTGAACAGTAACTGTTTTGCTGTAAAAGAATATCAATCTTTGTAAAGTAGTGTTTCTATATTATTATTTCGTATTCTTATAATTCTGGTAAAGATACAACTAGGTTAAAGTCAAGAATTAAATTTTCGTATTAACTGATAGCATATAAGTAGTGATTTATATGAATTTCATTAAAACGCGTTTTGGGATAAATCTATTCCGTATAATATGAGGGACACCTCACCTTGGTGATTAAATTCAATAAGGCGGAATAACTGATGTTACTCACCTATAAAGTCGAAATTAAGCCGACAGAAAAACAGGCCTGGCTGATTGATTGTCATATTGGCGGCAGTCGTTGGGCCTATAACCTGTTTTTGGATATCAACCGGCAGCGTTATGAGTGCGGCTACCACTACATGGGCGCTTATGAGTTCAGCAAGTGGTTTAACCATGAGTACCTTGAAACTAATCCTGATGACAGATGGATCAAAGATTTATATGCCAAATCGGTCAAACAGGCTTTTATTGATGCTGAC
>NZ_BOLK01000016.1 GCF_016861565.1 Secundilactobacillus yichangensis | reverse complement strand
CACCAGCATAACTAAATTTTACATTAGCATGTCCTAAAAAAGTTAGCAAGAGGATAGGCTTATTTAAGTGTGTCTTATATTTAACAATTTATCATTCATTAAGCAGTGAAACGCCTTGGGTCACTTGACTTTTGGTAGAAAAAAAGCCGGCCGCTAAGCGGTCAGCTTGGATAATTGCTATGTGCATTCACCAACAGTGAATAGATGTAACTGGTGATATGTACGCTTGATTTATCATCTATTATATTAACATGTGGGAATGTCCTAACACAACATCATTTTAATTTGATAACGGCTTATACTGAGTGTGAAAATGGACTCCACGCTCAATAAAAGAACCCTGAAAGACTAATTGATTAGTTTTTTCAGGGTTCTTTTTCTTTGGATCAACTTCGTGCGTCATGAATGGTTAACGCTAATTTAGCACGGTTTACATCGGTCTTATCAAGCGTGTTGAAGCCGTTTTTACTAGTTTTAACTTTATGATAATTATAGATGTTGGGCGTCGTACTGTTAGCAGCCATGGCATCATTAGCATTCGCGGAATGTTGCAGTCCTAATGAATGACCCATTTCGTGGGCAATAATATTTGCGTATTCAAAAGTTCGGGCCTTAACGTCAATCTTTTGACTAACAATGGTTTGTTTCTGTGTACTGATTTGTTTTTCGGCCTGATTGATCTGCTTTGCTCGATAAATATTGTAATCGTGAGCAAAATTGGGCCTGTTCGCGATTCTGTGACCGTATGCGATTACCCGTTGGTTAGCTTTTGTAACAGCGCTGGCCGTACTTTGATGGGTCATATTATTACGAATTGTGGGGAGCTGTTGACTATAATCGGCCTGCTCAAGCGAAATCTGATGCGAAGTTGGTTTCCACCAGGCATCGGCTGCGGTATTTCTGCCCGTCATATTAACGGTTAATGTGTGGTGCGTTTTGGTCCCCTTGACGAAAACTTTACGTCCTAGCTTTGAATTCCAGTATGACATCGCCAGATTGGCACTTTTCTTCACCTGAGTATTCTTGCTGGCAACGTAGACCTTAGTTGTTTCATTGGTAGTCAGTGCAGTCTGAGAAGCATAGTTTAAGCCGTAGCGACTAGCCAACAGTTTAGCGTTTGCCTTGTAGTAGGCTGGTCTCTGACGTAAAAGTGCGGTACTTGGTGTCAAAGTTGCAGCGTGCCCCGTAGTTTCAGTAGCTGATAGCGGTAACGCGACAGCCGCCATTAAAGTAATGGCCACAGTAAAAAAACTTCCTTGTTTCATGCTGATTCCCCCTCTAAAAGAATCCCTATTACTTGTATCACATAGCATTGTATCGGATAGTTTACTGTTGCTCAACGAATATGCGCTTTTTTCGAAAGGTGTGTGACCTTTCCGTGAACTTAGCTTAAATGCCGGTTATATCCTGTAAAATAGAGGTAAACGGAGGTATTGACCTATGACCAAAATACTATTGATCAATGCAGGGAGTTCTTCTCTAAAGTGGCAGCTGGTAAACATGCCGGCTGAACACGTGATTGCTTCGGGCCAAGTAGAGCGGCTTAATTTGCCGGGAACCATCGTTAAAGTTAAAGTTGGTGACAAGAAAACCAGAGAAGTGGTCGAAACACTGGACGAGATCACGGCAATTGACCGCGTGTTGAAGCGGCTGATTACGGTTGGCGGGGTCCAAACGCTAGATGAAGTTGAGGCGGTAGGTCACCGGGTAGTTGCCGGTGGAACGCTTTTCAAAGGGCCGGTAAAATTAATACCAAGTCGAATTAATCAATTAAAAGGTTTAAGTGAACTAGCTCCGCTGCACAATCCATTGGAGGTTAAGTGTATCGAATTGCTGGCCCAAAGATTATCGGGTGTACCGCAATATGCAGTTTTTGACAGTGCTTACTTTCATGGGTTACCAGAAAAAACGGCAATTTACGGCATCCCGTATGAATGGACTAAAAAGTATCAGATCCGGCGCTACGGTGAACATGGTATTTCACACCAATACTTGGCGAATCGAGCTGCTGAAATGCTGAAACGGCCATTGGATGAGCTAAATCTGATTACCATGCATTTAGGCAGCGGTGCGTCCATTACAGCAGTAAAAGACGGCCAGCCCTTTGATACTTCCATGGGGTTAACGCCGGTGACCGGCGTCATGATGGGAACGCGAAGCGGTGACGTTGATCCCACCCTAGTACCTTATTTAATGAAACGCTTGGGACTAGAAACTCCTGAGGTTGTGCTTCAAGAGTTAAACGCCTCCTCGGGCCTGCTTGGTGTGTCAGGGGTGTCTTCTGACATGCGTGATTTACACACGGCGGCTAAGAGTGATCAACGCGCTAAGTTGGCGCTGGAAATGTTTGTCACTCAAATCGTTAAGTTAGTCGGCGGCTACTATACTGAAATAGGTGGTGCGGATGCTCTGGTGTTTGCTGGCGGCATTGGTGAAAAGGATCCGGCCATCCGTCAATCGATTATCGATGGGTTGAGTATTTTAGGCATCAAGATTGATTCAGCGCTAAATCAAGCTGGGCATACTGGACCGTTAGAAACGGAAGATAGCCGTTCCAAAGTGCTGCTTATTCCTACAAATGAAGAATTGGCAATGGCAAGGGGCGTGCAGCAGCTGCTGGATGAAGAAAATTAAGGTGAAAAGAGCTTGCAACCAGGTTGATTGGTTGCAAGCTCTTTGAGTTTCATCGTTGTTTAATCCAGGCTTGTGCTGCCATTAATTCCGTCTGGGTGAGACGGTGCGATTGATGGTTCTTGAAGACTTTAACTGTAGCATTTGCAGCGGTTAACTGCTGCGTTAGCTGGTTAAAATTATCCTCAGAAACAATCGTGTCCAGATCGCCGTAAGTTTCAAACGCCTGGTACCCAGTCAAATTGAATGATTGCGTGGGCGGCGTGATCATCATTGGATGAAGCAAAACAGCCGTTTTAAAGCTTGTTAATTTATTTAACCAGGCATAGGCAGCAATATTAGCACCGTTGGAGAACCCGAGGACGATTAGGCGGTTAGCATCGAGCTGATGACGAGCGGTTTCTGTTTGAATCGCGTTCAGCAGCCAATCAGTTTCTTGATTTAAATTTTTCAAATCAAATGAACCATCTTTGTGACGAATGAAATAGCGGTTGCTGCCGTTTTCTTTTACCCGACCACGGATTCCTAATTTAGGATGCTCTGGAAATAAAAAGGTAGCAATGGGCAATAAATCACTTTCGTCACCACCCGTACCATGCAGCATGAGTACCGGTGCTAAGTTAGTTTTGCCCGGGAAAAATGCGGAATGAATTTCGTCACTCATGCGACCCCTCCTCAGAATTAAATGGTACTAAATTGGCTTCTATTGAAGTCCGTTGGGCTTCTAAAAATGGTGGTAATTCAAGGTGAATGCCAGCTTCCTCGTAACTTTCATCAACTAGGAATCCAGGACCATCCGTGGCAATTTCAAATAGTACACCTGGGGCAGCTCGAAAGTATTCCGACTGGAAGTAGAAGCGTTCCACGAATCCGGAATCATGTAAACCGGCTTTTTGAATTCGCTGAATCCAGTTATTTAAACTTTCGGTATCCGGTGTTCTAAACGCCATATGGTGGACTGATCCGTAACCTTGAATGCTGTCTGGAAGAATCAGGCTGCCCTCAACGATAACTTGCGCACCGTGGCCGCCTTCGTGAAGTTCGTAGAGAGTTTGCGCACCGTGCTGATTGATTTTAGTGAACCCCATTGTACCGGTCAGCATTTCGCCAATTTTTTCTGGCTGCGAAACGGTAATGACTGTTGGCCCCAATCCGCCGATTGCCACGTCAATGGGGACCGGACTATGGCGATAAGGTGTACCGCTTGGTAAACCGGCGTTATGTTCATCAGAAACCAGTTGATAACGTTGCTGATCAAAATCGTAGAAGGGGAGTACTTTAGCACCAAACGATTCTTGAACGGCGTCAGTTTGGATGTTGTATTGATTAAACCGGTCTAACCAATAATCCAGTGCTGCATCGTTTGGCACCCGAAAACCGATTCGCGAAATACTATTTTTTCCATAATGACCTTGAGCAATTCCCGGAAAGTCGAAAAAGGTAATATCTGTTCCAGCAGTTCCCATATCATCAGTGAAATAGAGATGGTAAGTGGCAACATCATCTTGATTAACGGTTTTTTTGATTAAATGCAAACCCAGCGCTTCAGTCATGAAGTGGAACATTTTGGGTGCGCTTGAGGTGATTGCTGTGACGTGGTGCAACCCAATTAAATCAGTCTTTTCCATGTTGATGCCTCCAATGCAAAGCAAATATTGAACGTATTATGACAGATAATTAGGTTGGGGACAATGATGTTGGCTTGGGAGATGGATAGTGATTGGTAATCGGGCTTCAACAAGCAGAGAGCTGCATGTAAGTCAGAAATGACATAAATCCAAGTTCGGGATTTTTGTCATTCCCGTCTTACACTCCGCTCTCTAAGCGCTTGCTTTCGCACCTTAGCCTAATCAGGTTCCAACAAGCAGAGACTTGCACCTAAGCCACTTACAACATAAATCCAAACCCGGGATTTTTGTTGCAAGTAACTTAGGCTCTAGTCTCTAAGCGCTTGTTTCCACACCTTGGTTTTAATCGGGCTTCAGCAAGCAGAGAGCTGCATGTAAGGGACAGCCAACTAAAATCCAAGCCCAGGATTTTTGTCGCCTGTCCCTTACACTTCGCTCTCTAAGCGCTTGCTTTCGCACCTTGTCACACAACAGTAAATGAACTGTAATTCACATGTTTTCACTCTGTTTCATTCATGCGTTACACTAGATATAATTAATAATTTAGATTAAGGGGAATTACATGAAAACTAATCAGTTACTGAAAAGAATTTTTGCCGGGTCATTAGCCCTTGTTAGTGCACTTACCGTTGGGACCACTGCCTTTGCTGCTAAAACTAAGATTGCTGATGTTTCACAGTACCAAGGAGACATTAGCTGGTCAAAGGCATCCAAGGATCTGCGGTTTGCCATCATTCGGGTAAAGCATGGTAATCCCGGCGATTCCGATTATCGAATTGACACAAAGCGCAATGTGAATGCCGATGGTGCACATAAGTATGGTACACCATTCGGTCAATACGATTACACCGAATTCAACAGTACTGCTGATGCTGTGAACGACGCGCGTCAGTTCTACGCTTTGTCCAACAAGAATGCCAGATTCTATGCTTTAGATAATGAACACCGTGTTTCCGGTGCTAAGGGACACGAACAGACTTACGTTAATGCTTGGTACAACACTATGCGGACGTTAACCAAGAAGCCGTTAGTTTACTATTCATACCAAAACTTCGTTCATGTTCACGGTATCAATTATTCTAAGTTTAACGGATCATGGATTGCTAACTACGGTGGCAAGCCTAATGTTTCAACCGACCTTTGGCAATACACTAGCTCTGGTTCCCTTTCAGGAGTAGGTGGTCGAGTTGATTTAAGCCGAACAGTGGATAATTCAACGGTTACTAAATGGTATACTAATACGCCAAAGGACACGTACTTCACCAGTATTTCAAATGGTCAAAAATTGCGTGTTACTCGGAATATCAACAAGTACAAGACAGCTAATCTAACGGGTAAAACTGGTAGTTTGAAATACAACTCCAGCGTGACTGCTAAATCAATTGCCCGTTCAACTAGTGGTACTTACCGGATTCAGTTAACTGACGGTAGTTATATCACTGCTAATCAGAGTTATGTGCAGGCGCAATAAAAGTAATTTTGTTAGAAGTCTTCATTTCTTTTGGGGTGGAGACTTTTTTGTTGCTTAATTGGGCCCCAGTCTCTAAACGTCTCCTTCCGCACCTTGGCTTGTTTCCCATACATTAAAATGCTATGATAAAACTAACATCTATTCTGAGAGGACAGTCATTATGCCAATCATCCAAGTTACTCAATTGAATAGTCGATTTTACTTTTGGTTTTTCCAGTACTGATCTGTGGAGAGCCGAAAGCATTTTGTGATTAATGCTAAACGACCACGCAGATCAAGTTCTGACTGTGTGGGGGATAAATCTTCAAGACCCGTACAGTTAGTGGCTGTGCGGGTCTTTTATATTATAAGGAGTGTGTGATATGAGTCGATTGTCAGAAAGTATGAAACACGAGTTAAAACAGATTCAGCCATCATCAATTTTAAAATTTAACCAGGAAATTTCTCAAATTCCGGATATGGTTAAGCTAACCATTGGTGAACCCGACTTTAATACGCCAGATCACGTGAAGCAAGCTGCCATCCGCAGCATTGAAAACAACGAAAGTCATTACACGAATTCCCGTGGGACTGAAGGCCTTCGTAAGGCTGCTTCGAAATTCTTAAATGATAAATATAACGTTAACTATGATCCTGCATCACAAATTTTAGTTACAACGGGTGCAACGGAAGGTATTTTCTCGTCGTTAACGGCAATGTTAAATCCCGGCGATACGGTCATCATTCCAACCCCAATTTTTCCGCTATATATTCCAATTGTCGCGTTAAATGGCGCCAAGCCGATTTTCCTTGATACTTCTGATAATGGCTTTATCCTTTCACCAGAAAAGCTGCAAGCAACCATCGAAGCTAATAAAGACACTGTAAAAGCCGTTGTTTTAAACTTCCCGTCAAACCCGACCGGAGTTACTTACAACCGGGAAGAACTGCAGGCACTGGCTGACGTCTTGAAGAAGTATGACATCTTTGTTTTGAGTGACGAAATTTATTCAGAACTGACGTATGGCGAGCATCATGTTTCCATGGGTGAACTGTTGCCGGAACAGACTGTTTTGTTAAATGGTGTGTCCAAGTCTCACGCCATGACTGGTTGGCGAATTGGCCTGGTATGCGGGCCGGTTGATGTGATTACAGAGATTGGGAAGGTGCATCAGTTTGCCATTACCTCCGCAACTGCCAATGCTCAGGCGGCAGCCGAAGAAGCCTTTAAGAATGGCCCGGATGATGGTGTTGCTATGCGAAAGATTTACCAGCAACGCCGCGACTTATTGCTGGCAGGCTTGAAAAAAGCTGGTTTTGAATGTGCTAACCCTAAAGGGGCATTCTACCTGTTTGCAAAGATCCCAGCTAACTTAAATCAGGACAGTGTTGCATTCTGCTACGAACTGGCCAAAGAAGCTAAAGTGGCGGTTATTCCGGGTGCTTCGTTTGGCCCCGGCGGTGAAGGTTACGTTCGCATCAGTTACGCTGCCAGCACCGATGATTTAAAGAAGGCGGTTGAGCGGATTCAAAAGTTTGTTGACCAGCACTAATACGAAATGATTGAGGAAGAGGGAAAATGCAGTGAAGTTTTTGTTGTATCACGCACGTGAAGATGAATTAGTTGCCGTTAAGGATTGGATGAAGGCTCATCCTGATGTTCAGGTGGATACTAACAATGTTCCGCTGACTGAAGAAACGGTTGAACTCGCCAAGGGGTATGACGGGATTGTCATTCAGCAGCACATTCCGGTAGATTCACCCAAAATTTATCAACGGTTGCACGAATTTGGGATTAAGCAGCTGACCTTGCGGATCACTGGTTATGAAATCGTGGATCTTAAGCAAGCTGCTAAAAATCACCTGGTAGTGACTAACGTACCAGCTTATTCACCACGTTCAGTGAGCGAACTCGTTTTAGCCCACGTGATGAAACTGGTTCGTCACTTAGGCATTACCCAAGCGCGTGAAGCCCATCACGATTTTACTTGGGATGGCCTAGAAGCTAACGAAATTCATAACCTGACGATTGGGATTATTGGCGCTGGTAAAATTGGCAGTGCCGTTGCCCGGATATTTAAAGCGTTAGGCTCAACGGTGATTGCTGCTGATCCGATTCACCGGCCAGAGTTAGGCGATACATTAACATATACGGATCACGAAACGGTATATAAGACAGCTGATATCGTTACCATGCACACGCCATTAACCGATGAAACTCACCACATGATCGATCAACACGTGTTCAAGATGATGAAACCAACCGCTTTCTTCATCAACGCTTCACGCGGTCCAGTTGTTGTTGCCGATGATTTGGTGGCTGCATTGGAGAACGGTGAAATTGCCGGTGCCGGTATCGATACTATTGAAGGCGACAGTCAAATCTTTAGTCAGAATTGGTCCAACAAGAAATTAGATAATCCGCCACTGGAGAAATTACTCACCATGCCAAATGTCAGCGTTAGTCCTCACGTTGGCTTCTATACGGATGCTGCGGTGGCTAACATGGTTGAAATTGCTTTGGATGACGTATTGACCATCGTTCAGGGTGGCACTAGCCGTCATCAAGTGACTGAATAACGAAGTGAATTTGAAATCGCACTGCCAGTGTTGGAAGTGCGATTTTTTTAGTGGAATAGTGTAAACTATTTATTAAAAGAGTAAGGGACGGTGTTTTCAATGGATCTGCCACAAGCGTTTTATTTTAAAGCGGGTGAACCGGCTGTAGTGCTGCTGCATACGTTTTCTGGTACGCCAAATGATGTCCGGATAATGGGACGCGGTCTGCAGAAACGGGGGTACACAGTGCTAGGACCAATGTTTACGGGTCATGGTACTGCTGATCCCCAGCAGATTTTTAAGGTTGGCAGTCCAGATCGCTGGTGGCAGGATACAGAGGAAGCCGTTCAGCAGCTGATTGCTGATGGTCACCATCAGATTGCTGTTTTTGGTGAATCTTTAGGTGGCCTTTTTGCGATGAAAGCTTTGGCAGAAATTAATGAAGTGATTGCTGGCGGCACCATTGATACGCCACTTTTCCCAGTGGATAAAAGTAAAGTGGAATCGCGGTTCTTGGAAGAGTGTCAGAGCTGGTACCAAAAACAGAAGCTTTCCGCTGATGAAATTACTGAAAAAATGCGGTATTTGACTCAGCATATTGATGGTATGCTGGCGATGATTGGCGATTATACGGGACCCGTGCATGCTGAAATTAATGGTTTAACAAAACCAGTGTTTATTGCACAAGCGGATGCGGATGAATTGATTGCTCGCGATATTGGACCGCGGTTAGCTGACTATTTAACGCCTACTGCACAGGTAACACTGCGACACTACTCTGGTGCACCTCACGTGATGACTTACAGTCCACAGGGGCGTCAATTAACGGCGGATATTGGTGAGTTTCTTGAGGGTGTCATGCCGGTTGAAACGGTTTGAAAATTCTGAAATTCGCGATCTAAACAGTATTAAATGACATGTAAATATGACTAGTGTTAAAAGTCGGCTGATTTGATCAGTCGACTTTTTAGTTGAACGGCAAACGAGTTCCGTCACAGCAAGTTTCACCATTTTTTTAATTTTTTTGCAAAAAACTGGGAAGCAAAAATGACTTAGAAACGTTGATTTTAAGCGCTTGCAGCGTAGTATTAATAGTATAAGATATCACTCAGCAGAAGGGGGTCGAGCATCATGAGGAAGCGACATTTGATAACGAAACAAACTTACTTTTTGGGGACTTTAGCAGTTGCAGTGATTTACGGGATTAATCAGTTTCCTAAACTAGCATACGCTGCCAGCAATCAATTTTTAGGGAAAGCAACTCGTCAGAACTTAACGGAAGCTGTCTTTATTGGTCTCGGATTGGTGATTTGCTTACTGGCATTGTTTGGTCTGGATTGTTTCCGTGCTCGACATCCTCGTGCAAAAAAGGAATCATCTGAATCGGCCATTGATGTAACGGAATCTACGCCAACACAACAGTAATGGGGGATACAAATGAAAAGAATTGATTTAACGGATCAGCGTTTTGGCCGCTTAACCGTAACTGGTTTTGCGGGGTCAGGAAAAAACGGTAATGCTTTGTGGAGATGCCGGTGCGACTGCGGTAAGGAAGTGATTGCTGACGGCTATCTGTTACGTAAGGGGAATACCAAGAGCTGTGGCTGTCTTCGCCGCGAACGTGGTCGCAAGGTCATGCAGAGCGATGCCCGGCTGATTGCTAATCGTGGGGATGTTAGCAATCTGCAGCAAGTTGATGGTACCAGTGTTGTTTCGATCATGAAGAAACGTCGAACTAACAAATCCGGCGTTGCTGGTGTTTCTTACGATAAACGATCAAAGCGCTGGGTGGCTCGGTTAATGATTCGTGGTGAGTATGTATTAAACCACAGTTTTTCAACTTTTAACGACGCAGTAGCAGCCCGTGAACAAGCGATTCAAGATCATTTGAGTCAGGTTTTGGTTAACCGTGTAAAGGTTGGCCAATAAGAGATTAGATCAATTGCAAATTAAAAAGATTATCAGCTGACGTGTTTGGCTGGTAATCTTTTTTGGTTCATTATTAATAATTGGTCACCACAAAATGATTCATTTCTGTTTAATTTTCAGAAATGAATCATTTTATGGTTATGCTCTTGTTCCAAGGTTGATTTTACCAGAGAGACTAATGAAGTAAGCAGCTAATCCAGAAACTGGCGTGCCACCGCTACCGTTATCGGCCGCACTTTGTTGAAGTGATTGACCATTATTTGCGATTGCATTATGGTTTGCCTGGCTGTTTTGTTCAGTATCCTTTGAAGTTGCTTGGGTTGCATTCTTATTTTGTGTAATCTGCTGCTTTTGCTGTGCGTTATTCTGATTAGGTTGACTGTTGCTATTGCTGTCAGAACTTTGCTTGCTATTAGTACTGCTGCTATTAGCCGTATTTGTAGTTTGACTAGCAGCTTGTGAAGCATTACCAAGTTGAGTAACGATTGGCATTGTGTTGTGTTGGAACGGATTTGCTTGGTGCTGAGGATGACTTACTTTAATGATTGTTACTGAGTTAGTAGCTCCTAAAAATGTGTTGCCTTTCACACCGCTGCTTAGAATAGCAAAACCATTTTTTCGTAGTTCAGACAGTTTAGTTTGAATCTGTGTCCGAACATTAGTACCAGGTTGACCGCTGACAGTTAGTTGGGTAACGGGCATTCCCGTTTCGTTAACTACGTTGACAGTAGCGGTTGGTTCTGCTACTGGCGTATTTGCTGCTGAAAGTGGCATCGAAGGCGTAACGGTTGTCACGGATGTACTATTTTCATTAACAGGCGTATTGCTATCAGTAGGTTTATTGTTGATACTACTACCACTACCACCGTTAGTGTGTGCATGACCGGAACCAGATTGGTTATTATTGCCAGCAGGTTTAGTTTGACCATGACCTGAATCAGGTTTGCCCGTTTCGTAACCACCAAGCTTGACAGCAGGTAATTTGTCCCGTTGGAGGTAAACGCTGAAACCGTACTTACCAGTTAAGCCAATGGGGGTCGTTTCAGAAGTGACCACCCAGTTACTAGTATCCAAAGTACTGGTTTGACCTGGTTCTTGCTCGTAATAATAGTTGACGTTGATTGAATTTGCATCTTCAAGCGACTTAACCGTCTGCCCGATAGTGCCAGTGGTGTTGTCACTGGCATGATCAAACTTATATCCAGCAAATTGAATCAAGTTATCATCAGTCGAGTAGGACTGACCATCAGTGGCAAAGTTAGTTGGAATGGAATAAGTCCAAAGAATCTTGCTAGGATCATTAACGTCAACGTAGTGAACCACAATTGTTGAAAGCGGCATGTAGACTAAATTGGCAGTCTGAGTGCCCTTTTCAAAATTGTCCGGAATATCGGTGTTAACATCACCAACGTAAGAGTAGCCGACAATATGGGTGATTAAAGCAGACTTGTCCTTAACTGCGGTACCAACGTAACCTTGATATTCACCAGTAAATTTATCACCGGCAATTGGCGTGTTAGTCAAACCGTTTAAGGCGTTAACTTCCAGATGCCCCATCTTTTCGTTATCCGCGTCAGGCACACTGCTGCCCTTATCCGGATTATGATTTGATGTACTACTGGTTGAACTGGATGACGAGCTATCAGTATTCGACTTAGCAGGACCAGATGAATCTATCCTAGATGAATCTGTGCTGGATGAACTCGTATTTGTTGCACTAGTAGTGCTGGTGCTAGCTGAAGAAGTTGATGATGCTGAACTGCTGTTTACGTCTGTGGAAGTGGACGTAGTTGAAGTTGAAGTAGATGATAGTGTGACAGTGCTCGTATGTGTCGCAAAAGAACCCGCCACATTACCTGAACCCGATCCGTTAGAAGGGGTACTTGTGACCGTGGTTGTTTGTGTATGCGATGCCTGTGCGTTCATCTGCTGTAGCTGAAAACCGGTTAAAACAGTTGCTGAAAAGAGGCATGCTGCTAACCATTTGTTTTTTGCTGCTTTGCTTAGTCTCATCAACGCCACTTCCTTTCTATTTTGTGTCTTGGTTGGGAAATAAATCTGGTAGTTTGTTCCGCTTAGTGTCTAGAATCAGATCCGCGAGGTTAGACCAGTCAACTGGCGTGGGCGGGTCTTGCCAAATCACTTGCTTCTGACTGACCTTCTTTGAATGGAAATCAGAGATGTAAATATCGGTGTCGTTCGTCAGATGCGAATCAATAATGATGTGCGCGTGATTAAAGGCGCTAAGTGATTGAATAACGTAATTTGTATATAAGTTGCCTTGGGAGAAGTCCACGCAGATGTGAACTTGATCTCGCATCAGTTCAGGTGGAATGGCGTTGATCAGTGCAAACATGTAACTGAAATATAAATTGACAGCCATTTTCTGTGTCAAATGCAGGTCTTCACGGCGCTGCAATTTGGTGATGTTGTGCGATACAGCCATATCGAATGCCGGATAGAGTTCCGCAAAAAATTGGACTTGATCAGGATCGATAAAGGTCGTGGGCTCAATGTAAAACGTCGTGAACTGAAAATGAATGCTCAGCAAGCTATTCTCCAGCTGACTGTCGTCGACGAGGTCAGTGGTCAGTAAAACGTTAGTGCTTTTCATTTCCGCCAAAAACTGCTTGGTTAATTCATCAACAGCCGGAATGTTAGCGGCTAATTCACGCATTTTGTCAAACCCTAAGTAACCTTGAGCAATCAAAAAGCTGTACAAATAATTGAACTCATCATCTGTCAGTAACAATTGATCTGCCAATAGTTTTTGGAGCTGCTGCATCATTGCCTGGCTGGATTTCGTTGGGGTGATCTTAAGCTGCTGATCGTCACCAATCAAGTTGGAATCCAACATCCGCAGCAGCCAGACGCGTAAGAAAGTTGATAACTTTGTTTCTTGCGTGGGATTCAAATCATCCGGTAAACCAGCCTGGACCGCTGCAATCATATCCTTAATCAAAGGATTCAACGGCTCAAACGGTTCTGACACACCGTTATACAAGGTGTAGTAGAGCTGAAATAGGTGCAGCCGTACGGTAAATTCCTCACCAGCGTAAAGGCTGCTGGCTTGAAAGAAACCGTGCTTTTTCAAGATAGCTTCCAGCGAATCCAACGAGCGATAAAAAACGGAGCTGCTCATATAGTTCGCACTGACGTATTCTTTCTTGGAGTACAAGTTATTATAGAAGAACTGGTATTCCAACGCTGTAAAAAGCGGTGCTCGGTTCAAATAAACCAAGGTAATCTTTTGCAGAACGTAAGAATTCAGTCCAAAAGCTTGCCACATCCCCTTATTGGGTTCGTCTAAGTAACAGGGCGTATCTTCTGAAACGAATGCTAAATCAGCGTTTATCGCTTCAAAATACTTATTCAGTTGGTAGTTTGTCAACGATAGCGACTGAGCTAACTCCTCTTTGTTCAAAGTTTGATCAGCCTGTTGGGTGAAACGCGATAAAATATCGAAACAAATGTAATCATTTTTCGACAGTAAAAACGTATAATCCATGGCAGCCATTCCAATCATTTTTGCTCGATTATTATTCCACCCTAAATTATACCTTATTATAGTATATTTGCGACCATTAATCAGTTTTTCAGCATAATTGGTTTCACCACTTTTTTTAAAAAATTTAAAAAAAGTGGGAGACGGGAAGTATTGAATTTACGGGGTTTTCAAGCCATAATTGTACCTGTATTAAAGGTGCTCTTGCTTAACGTTTTACACGGCTAACTACCTGGAAATTAGCTAGGGAAATTTAATACAAGGGTAATCATTACGTGATATCCATATTAAAAAAAGATGGACAAACGGTTTCGGGAGTATTTTTCAACAGCGAAAACCAGTATTGGAGAGAATATTGATTTGACGACAACTGCTGAGCCGTTAGTTTGTTTCAATAATGTGAAGATCTGTAATGAAGTTGTATTTGTCGGAGCGTGGGGGCGTTGCGATAAATTGCAACATTAGATAAAAGTGTTTGATGATGACGAATCATTTAAACACTAGCGATAATGATTTTCCATATGGCACGTCCGACTTCTCGTTTGGATGTGTAAAATATAGAGTTATCGCAAAACTTAAGACTTTACTTCGCGTTCCCCAACAAGGGTAAGGTTTTTTATAAAATAACAGGTGGTCAACGTGTAGGGACGTTAACCACCTGTTTTTGATTGCATCAAGAGAGTGTGTAGTAAGGCGTTAAGAGACCAGTGTATAAGCGAGTCCCCTCATAAGCCCTGAACTTTGGGGCTTGTGAGGGGACTCGCTTATATGCAGGCCTCTGCCGCACGCAACACGATTAGGCTATATTGAAGCACTGAACTAAAGTACAATTATTGCAAATTTCAGCTAATAAGTTAATTGAAATACTTATCAATATAGACTCAAGCCAAGCCTTTTTCAGTACTATTTTCTGATTAATCTAACGCGGTAGACAGCCTCAATGGCACTTAGTTGGTCAATAATTGCAGCGTCCTGTTTTTGCAAGTGGTTGACATCGATGATGGTGTACGCCACCTTATCTTTGGCGGCGTTGCTCATGTTTTCAATGTTAATGTTGGCGTTGGCAAGAATCGTTGCAATTTGGCCGACCATATTCGGAATGTTTTGGTGCATGACGGTGATCCGGTAAGGTGTTGCAAACGGAATTTGTAGATTTGGCAGGTTAACGCTATTTTGGATGTTGCCAGTTTCCAAGAAGTTCATGATCGTTTCCGCGCCCTGGACTGCGCCGTTAGTTTCTGCTTCGCCGGTAGAGCCGCCGATGTGCGGCGTAACAACCACGTCTTTACGGTTGAGAATCTCGTCACTGCCGAAATCGGTAAAGTAACCCTTAGCGTGACCATTATCCAGTGCCTTCAGCATCTCCATGTTATTCACGATTCCACCGCGGGCAAAGTTGAAGACCGTGACACCGTCTTTCATGGCAGCTAATTCTTTAGCACCAATCATGCCGGTAGTTTCTCCGTTCTTTGGCACGTGGATGGTAACGTAGTCGGCGTTTTTAAGGGCCGTATGCAGTGTCTTTGCCCGGTGGATATCAGTTGAAATCCGCCATGCTGCATCTGATGACAGGTAGGGATCGTAGGCGATAACCTTCATCCCTAATTGACTGGCAGCGTTAGCAACTAACGAGCCAACGTGGCCGACCCCAATCACTGCCAAGGTTTTCCCAAGCAGTTCCTGTCCGCTGAACTTGGTTTTATCATGTTCAGTCCGTTTGGAAATATCGGCACCGCTATTTTGCGCGGCGTAGTCGGCAGCGGCAAATAGATTTCGTGAAGCCGCAACCAGCATAGCAATCATCAGCTCTTTGACCGCGTTGGCATTACTGCCGGGAGTAGTGAAAACTGCCGTTCCATTAGTCGTCGCCTTATCAATGGGAACGTTATTGAACCCGGCACCAGCTCGAACGATCACTTTTAGATTTTTAGGTAATTCTTGTTCGTGAAGATTGACCGAACGAATCAGGTAAGCATCGGCATCATCAGTTTGATTGATTTGGTACTGGTCGGTAAACCGATCCAGACCAGCTTTAGCAATTGCGTTGTACGTTTTAATCTGATACATAAAAACAAACATCTCCTATAGGTTTTTTTCAAAGCGATAGAGTTCATTAACGAGTGCTTGGACGCCTTCAAACGGCATGGCGTTATAGAGACTGGCACGCAGGCCGCCGACACTGCGGTGACCCTTTAAATTCAGTAAGCCGTGAGCAGTAAGATCATCAATGGCTGCCTGATCGATTTTCGGATCTGCCGTCATGAACGGGACGTTGGTCAGTGACCGATCTTCATGTTTAACCGGGTTACTGAATAGTTTAGATTGATCTAAAAAGTCGTATAACAGACTAGCTTTTTTCTTGTTTCGGGCTTCCATTGCTTCAATCCCGCCGATTTTCTTCAGCCATTTCAGCGTTAGGCCAGTGGCGTAGATGTTGAAAACGGGCGGGGTGTTGGGCATGGAGTTCTTTTTTGCGAAGAGCTGATAATTAAAGACGCTTGGAATATGAGGTACTTCTTTGATCAATGACTTCTTAACGATAACGAGGGTCACCCCTGCCGGCCCCAGGTTCTTTTGGACACCGGCAAAGATTAAATCGAAGTCGCTGACGTTATAGTGCTGTGCCATGATGTTGGATGACATATCAGCTACCAATGGGGTACCGTTAGTTTGCGGCAAATCATGATAAGCGGTGCCTTCAATCGTATTGTTCGTGCAAATGTGTAAGTAATCGTAGGTATCTGTTGGTAATGTTGAAGTGCGGGCTGGCAGCCGATCGTAGTGCGTACCCTTGGTGGAAGCTAATGTATCTACTTGATAGCCCAGATTAGCGGCTTCTTCGCCGGCTTTAGCAGCCCAGTGGCCACTGTCCAGTAAGGCAATTCGGTGGTGCTTGGTGGCTAAATTCATGGGAATAGCGGCAAATTGACCGGTGCCGCCGCCCTGAAAGAAGAGTACTTGGTAATCGTCAGGAATACTCATCAGATCACGAAGATCCTGTTGCGCGGTGTTGATGATATCGTCAAACAATGCGGAGCGGTGAGAGATTTCCATAATACTCATTTCCGTGCCTCGCAGGGACGGAAGTTCGTCTTGAATTTGTTTGATGACTTGGTCTGGTAACGTTGCTGGACCAGCGGCAAAATTATAAACTGTCATGAGATTTTCCTCCAAATAGAATTAGAAATTAAAAACCCTCACAGCGATGACTGTGAGGGTGGTTGATTACAAGTATGGCGGCCTCACAGTTGAATTTGAATTCATCAATTCATCTGTGTGAGACCAATGAGTGTACGTCAAGATGGGTCTACACAGATGTGACTGTAGACCAGGAGGATGATACTGTTTGCATGTTATTTGGTTTGTTCATATCAGTAACCTCCATTTCTTTAATTAAAATTTAACAGAGGTTGGAATACTTGTCAACGAATTTTTATAACTAAGGCGTGATTGTACAGCAATGAAAGCTCTTTATAGCTATTGATAGAGATTATTGATGGACGTGAAAATATTTTAAAATTGGAATTGTATGAGGAAAATTGATATTATAAAGTCACTAGTTTTAACGCTTAGTGCGAACTATCCAACATCAAGAAATGGAGCGTATTGCATGACTGAATTTTATTTTATTCGCCACGGTCAGACCGTGGCCAATGCACTTGGCTTAAAGCAGGGCACGATCAATTCCAATATTACACTGTTGAATGAGACGGGGAAAAAACAGGTACGGCATTTACGTGATCATTTTGACCTTCGTTTTGCTGATCAGCTGATTGCTAGTCCGTTGCACCGGACTCAGGAGACGGCAATGATTCTCAATGCGACGGCAGCCTTGCCAACCGCAACTGATGCGCGGCTGCTTGAAATTTCCTATGGTCAGTGGGATGGCTTGAAAAATTTAGAGTTACAGGCCCAATACCCGACGGTGTTTGATCCCTTTCTCCATGATGTTTTGCCAAGTTATACACGCTATGCGACTAATGGTGAGACGTTTGATCACGTTATTGAGCGGGTGACTGATTTCATGATGGACTATGCTCATCGTTCTGCCGATGGTAAATACATCGTTGTCACTCACGGTTTTACTGTTAAGGCCGCAGCATTAGCTGCTTTACAGCCGCAAGACGTTATGACGCTGCCAGAACCCGATAATACCAGCGTGACAAAGATCAGTTTGATTGATGGCCGGTACTACGTTTGGTTTTACAATCAGCGCTACTAAGTAAGAGTTTGATACGAAAAACGCCATTCCGATTACTAGGGAATGGCGCTTTTTATGTTAGATGCCGAAAGCTGTTTTGCGGCGCGTTTTTAGAGCTCGTTAACCATGTTATACCAGGTTTCGCCGGCGTGCACAGAAGCGGAGACCCCTTCATTAACGTAGCCATTGCGTTCGTAAAATGGTACTAATTTCGATAAGCAGGTTAGGGTGATTGCCTTGCGGTGCTGGGCTTGAGCAACCTTTGCCAGTTCAGCAAGCAGTTTACTTCCCCGACCTTGGCCACGAGCGTCTTTTGCCACAGCCAGACTCAACACGGTCTGGTAACGGTCCGTTGGCTTATTGGCATCAAGATGCTCATAAAGTGAGTCACTGAGGTAACGCTCGTCTGAAGCGGGACCCACGATGTAGCCTAAAACGCGTTGATTTTGCACGGCCACAATAAAGGTATCGCTGATGCGGTTGATTCGTTCGGCCATACTCCTTCGGGTAGCTGCTTCTTCGGGAGTAAAGCCCTGATTTTCAATTGTCATGATAGCATCAAGCTGATTTGGTTCAGCGGGTTGAAATATAAGCATGAGCTTCCTCCAGTTAAGTATTCAGATTAAAAACAATGTGTTTATTATAGCTGGAGTTAGTGTAAAAGAAAACGCCCCGATGATTTTTATCGAGACGTTCATAATAACTTAGTGTGCATAAAGCCAAACCCTTAAAGTCAGCAGATAAGCTTCTGCCAGTGGCAGGTCTTGATTTGCTGGTAAGTCGTCTTCCAAGATTTCAATGGTTTTTTGCGACCAAGAATGGATTTCTTTTTCGTTGGATATCAATGCCAGCTGTTCAGGCGTAAATAGGTCTGCCAATCCCAGCCGTTTAACTCTGCCGTAGCGATAGCGCATTGCCAAGGTCCACATGTAATCATAAATGGATTGCTGAGCAGGGGTGTCAAGCGGAGTGATCTTGACTAAAGCCTCTAAGCGTTCTTTCAGCTGCGTTTCTAATTTTTTATTAGTAATCGGGAAGCCAGTCACTAACTGATCTGGTTTTGAGAACGATTTTAAGAGGTCTAAAACTGCCCTGAACAAGTAGTTTTCCTGACCGTATACAGCTACCTGCTGATCAACAGAAGGGTCAACCACTAGATCGTAATGGGCCAGAAAGTCGGAGACCCAGTTTAAGTCGTGACGAACAGTATCTGTGTCAGCATTCAATGCTTTTGCGAGTTCTTCCAACGGAACGTGTTTAGGGGCATGAGTCACTAATATCAGGGTTAAATGCGTAAGTCGTTCGGTGGTTTGTGGATCTTGATCTTTAATCATTTTCAATCCCTCCCTTATGGGTGTTGATTACAATTATGAGATGTTCTAACTTAATCATCGCAGGTTCAAAGCTGAGTGTCAATTATAAAGTAAACGGTTTCAACGGATTTCCAATTTGAGACTGCTTACAATTGATTCGCGCCAAATAGAGTGGGATTAGAGCAGTTAATATTGTCTGATTTACAAGCCGTTTGAGCATAAAAATACCTCCAACAAATCATTGCTGGAGGTATTTTTACGACTAAGTTCACGGTTAACCTGCCTGTTTGGCACTCGTCCGTTTAACGAGTGCAGCTACAGTATCAGAAGCTGTGAACAAAGTGACTTCGTGACTTAAAGCCCGCGTTGTCAGTTGCTTGGCTAAATCACTTTCGTCCTCAGTTGCAAGGACGAAAGCCAAATTATCTGGCCACTCCTGATCCATTTGATAGACCTGGTGTGGATAGCCGCCAGCGTCGAGAGCTGACATTAATTCGGTATTCTTAACATCATATGGGGTGACTAAGATCGGCCCGGTCTTGTCGCTATCGAAATGGTAGCTATCAAAGAAGGCTTTATGAAGGGCTTCGGACAATGTCTTGCCATGACCGAGGTCTTCACCAGTCGACTTCATTTCTGGACTAAGAGCCGTTGGGGCACCCGGTAGCTTAGCGAATGAGAAGACAGGTGCTTTAACATAGACGCTGTCTGGCTCTGGGTACATCCCTGGCTGCAAACCGATATCTGCTAGTGATTTACCGATGATCAATTGGGTCGCTAACTGTGCTAAATGCATGTGGGTGATCTTACTCATGAACGGCACGGTTCTGGAAGCCCGCGGGTTCACTTCGATCACGTAGATTTGGTCAGCCGCGATAAACTGAATGTTCATCATTCCGATGCAGTGAACGGACTTACCAATTTTAGTAGCAATCTGCACGATTTCGGTCTTTTGAGCGTCAGTTAAGGTTTGCGGCGGATACATGGCAATCGAATCACCTGAGTGGACACCAGCGCCTTCCAAGTGTTCCATAATTCCTGGAATGAAGACCTGCTTACCATCGCTGAGAATATCGACTTCACATTCAGTCCCTTTGATGTACTTATCGATTAAGATTGGTTCACCATGGCTGTGCTTCAGCGCTGGTACTAAGTAATCGTTGAGTTCATCTTGGTCGTGAACGATGGCCATGCCCTTGCCGCCAAGAACGAAACTAGGCCGTACTAGAACGGGATAGCCTAACTTATCAGCAATTTGGTGAGCCCCCGGAATATCCGTTGCGGTGTCACCGGCTGGGTGGGCAATATCTTGATCAATCAGCAGTTCTTCAAAGTCGTGCCGGTTTTCGGTTTGTTCAATACCAGCCATGTTGGTACCAAGAATCTTAACACCACGTTCAGTAAGCTGCGGTGTTAAATTAATGGCAGTTTGGCCACCAAATTGCACGACAACGCCAATCGGCTTTTCTAAGTTAACGATGTTCATCACTGAATCGATGGTCAGTGGTTCAAAGTACAGCTTATCAGAAATTGAGAAGTCGGTTGAAACCGTTTCGGGATTGTTATTAATAATAATGGCGTTATAGCCAGCAGCCTGAAGTGCTTTAACGGAGTGAACGGTGGTGTAGTCAAATTCTACCCCTTGGCCGATCCGAATTGGGCCGGCACCTAAAACAATTACGCTGTTTCCCAATGGTTTACTTTCATTTTCCGTGCCAACCGTACTGTAGAAGTAGGGTGTTTTGCTTTCAAATTCGGCAGCACAAGTATCAACCATTTTGTAGACCAGATGCTGATCGGTCATACTATGAAGTTTGGCTAATTTTTGATCAGTAACATCAGTGACTGCTTTGATCATATCATCATCAAAGCCTAATTTCTGAGCCTTCTGGACCGTTTCAGCGGTTAACATACCGGTCATCAGTTCTTTTTGCATCGCGATGATATTGATTAATTTTGATAAGAAGAATTCGTCAATCTTGGTTGACTCATGCAGCTGTTCAACCGTGGCACCTTTGCCGATGGCGGCAAAAATTTCAAACAGCCGAATATCCGTTGGCGTCTTGATAGTTTCCAATAATTCTGCTAATGATTTACCCTTAGCATCGTCTGGTAACAGGGTAGCTTGCATGTGAGAATCCAGTTCCAGTGATTGGACCGCTTTAAGCAGAGATTCTTCGATATTGCTGCCAATCGCCATCACTTCACCGGTGGCCTTCATTTGCGTCCCTAGCTTCCGGTCAGCATGGTAAAACTTATCAAAGGCAAAACGTGGAATTTTAGCCACAACGTAGTCCAAAGCAGGTTCAAACATAGCGTAAGTGGTTTGGGTAATTGGGTTGATAATTTCATCGAGGTTAAGGCCCACCGCAATCTTTGCTGCAATCTTAGCAATCGGATAACCAGTTGCTTTAGATGCTAGCGCTGATGAACGGCTGACACGGGGGTTAACTTCGATCACATAGTAGTGTTCACTGTATGGGTCTTGAGCTAATTGAACGTTGCAGCCACCCTCAATCTTAAGGGCGTTCACGATGGTCAATGATGCATCCCGCAGCCGTTGATATTCTTTATCAGTCAGTGTCTGCGTTGGCGTGAAGACGATTGAGTCACCAGTGTGGACACCCACTGGATCAAAGTTCTCCATGCCGGCAACGATGATGGAAGAACCCTTGTGATCCCGCATGACTTCAAATTCGATTTCCTTAAAGCCGGAGATACTCTTTTCGACTAAGCATTCCGTTTCCGGTGACATGGTTAGACCACGATTCAAAACGGTTTGCATTTCGTCATCGTTATGTGCGAAGCCGCCACCAGTTCCGCCAAGGGTGTAAGCTGGCCGGATAATTACTGGATAGCCAATTTCGTGAGCAAAGTCCAAACCAGATTGAAGGTCATAGACCGTCTTCGAAGGCGGAATCGGCTGATTAAGATCCTTCATTAAATCTTTGAAGGCTTCACGGTCTTCTGCTTGATTGATGGTGTGCAGGTTAGTTCCCAGTAATTCAATGCCTAAGTCTGATAAGATACCCTTTTTGGCGAGTTCCACCGCGAGGTTCAGGCCGGTTTGACCACCCAAAGTAGGCAGGATGGCATCCGGCTTTTCCTTCTTTAAAATGGCCGTTACACTTTCCAAAGTCAGTGGTTCCAGATAGACTTTGTCGGCAATTTCGTCGTCGGTCATGATCGTGGCCGGATTAGAATTGATCAGGACGGTGTCATAACCTTCTTCTTTTAAGCTTAAGCAGGCTTGGCTGCCGGCGTAATCAAATTCTGCAGCTTGACCAATCACGATTGGACCTGAGCCGATAATCACAATTTTGTTTAAATCTGTTCTTTTAGGCATGCTGTACTCCCCCGTTCGTGTGCATTGAACCAATGAATTTACTAAATAAACGCGTTGCCTCGTGCGGCCCCGGTGCAGCCTCTGGGTGATACTGAACAGAGAAGACCGGTTTGCCAGGATAGCGCAGACCTTCGCAAGTATGATCATTGATTTCAACGGCAGTTACTTCAAGGGGTGTTTCTGAAACTGAATCAATATCGACGGCGTAACCGTGATTTTGTGAGGTGATCACCACTTCGTTTGTCAGCAAATTCTTGACTGGGTGATTAATACCACGGTGACCGAACACCATCTTATAAGTCCGGGCACCATTTGCCAGTGCCAAAAGTTGGTGGCCTAAGCAAATACCGAATAGTGGGTAATGGTCCTGAAGTTCTCTAATGACAGGCAAAAAGTCTGAATATTCTTCGGGATCGCCGGGTCCGTTGGATAATAGGATACCATCTGGATTCAAGGCTGCAATCGACTTAAAGTTAGCTTCTGGCGTAACGACTGTGACGTTGGCACCAAAGTTTTTCAGTGATTCGACAATGTTGGCTTTGACTCCAAAATCAACCAACACAACGTGATCCGGATTTTCATCCGAAGGGTGTGAGAAGGTGGCTGATTTAACCACCATATCCACCGACTTGGTTTTATTAAAACTGCTCTTAGCCAGCGGCTGGTTAGTTAAACTAGCCTTCATGGTGCCGTGCTTTCTGATGATCTTGGTGAGTTCTCGGGTATCAATACCCGTAATGCCTGGAACGCCTGACTTCTTTAAAAACTCATCTAACGTCATGACACTTTGGTAATGAAAAACCGTCGTCGCAATCTCTTGCATAACAACGGCTGATGCGGCAACCGTTGGCGATTGGTTAGCGTGTAACGAAATGCCATAGTTGCCGATTAGTGGATAGGTAAAGGTGATGATTTGGTTCGTATACGACGGATCAGTGAGTGTTTCCTGATATCCCACCATGCTGGTGGTAAAAACTAGTTCGCCCTTAATCTCTTTAGTTAAGTCACCAACTGCGGTACCAACAAATTGATCCCCGTTTTCAAGCGTTAAATATTTTTTCATGTCTGATAGCCTCCTCAATTACCGCCTCGCTGGACGGAGTTAATTGCTTTTTGTATAAGATAAGATGTTTCCAAAGAATTGTCAAGATATTTTATACATAAAAATAGCTAATTTCAGTTAAATATAAGTTATTTGGCTTATATATGAATACTTATAGAGATAAAATGTAACTTTATTTTATGCAGTTATGAGTAACAGATCAATGACGTTCTTGGGCATAAACCTTGATACAAAAAGATTTACAGCAAACAATGGAAAAATCAGTAATCCGTCAGCCAGAAACCATTATGCAGAAAAATGAATATACAAAAGTTTTTTCTGAATACTTGTGATTTCCGGCAACAAACTTACTAGATTTGAATTGATTTTAAACTATATTTCCGAATAAAGCTAGTCGAAATCAAATAATTTATTCGCTTTTAATGGTTTATTTTCGACACGTTATCAATTATATCGTACACGAGATAGTAATTCACAAACGATTCCAACAAAATAAGGGTGGTCACCAGTAAATGGTGATCACCCTTATTTTTAATACTTTGCTAAAATTAATTACTTAGCATCCGCAGTCTTCAAATTGTCTTCAACGTATTTACGAATGTCATCTTCGGATTTAGTCATGAATGGTTTCATTTGTTCCTCGGTCTTCATGGTATCGTGACCGTTGTGCTCCATGAGGTAATCCCAAATAGCGTCGCGAACTGGCATTTCTTTATCGCTCCAGTCAAAAGCGTCATTCATATTGTAATCTAAGAATAAAGTCTTATCTACATCTGCCATATTGAATTCCTCCTCTATACTTACATTGTAGTCCTTTATTCCTGAGTGTTAAATTATTTGCTTATGGCTAAAATTAGCTAAGAATGATTTAAAAAGAGTGTTTAAGATACTATTAAGTCAACGTGCAGTCGGTTCTTAAATTTAACAAAGGTAACCAATAGTGATAGCATTAAGTCGTTAGAAAAGTTCTAACATTTTAATTTAAGACAATAAAGGGAGCGCGATTTAAATGGCTAACAAGTTAAGCAAAGAACAGCGTAAGGCATTGATCGAAAAGGCAGAGGAAGACCGTGCTAAGCACCCAAAGGCTAAGAGTGGCAAGTCTGGTTTCGCAACCATTGATGAAGCTGCTGAAAAGCTAGAAAACCAAAACTAATCAAAAACGGCTTTGGCTGTTTCCAAAAGACAAATGAAAAGAACGTGATTGCAGTCCGTAAGGAATTGTTAATCACGTTCTTTTTTTAAGCTACTTTAACGTCTACTAACCAGTTGTTTTGCGTGGGGTGGCTGGCCAGTTCGTCACTTTGCTTTAATAGATCATTGTTGCGGGCAATAATGGTTCCCTTAACTGGTGACTTTAGAGTTTCGACGGCTTTGGCTCCCTCCATCTCAAGCAGATCATCGCCAAGCGCCAACTCATTATCCGGTGATGAGAAGTCCATAAAGGTAATCTCGCCCAGATCTTCGTAGGCCTGGTCGGCAATTCCGATTCGTACGATACCCGGCTTAGTTTCCTGATACCAGACACCGTCTTTTTCTTGAGGTTCAAATTTGGCTTGTTTGCCGCTGAATAGGTGCTTGATACTGGTGATTAACTGACTCCAAAATGACATGGCTATCCCCTTCTTATTGTTTCTTCTTAAGGCTAGTATACCGAGGTTGGTGAAAGAAGGAAAGCGTTTCACATTCTGCTGGTATCAACGGGCGAAAAACCGTAAAATAGAGGTATTAAATATCCGAAAAAGGGGCCACTCTTATGTTCTTAATTGATACGAGCCGTGATGGCAAACCAGTCTATGATCCGATTGTGAACCAGTCGCTTGATAACTACTTGATCAATGATCTGAAATTACCGGGTCACGGGCTGATCATGTACATTAACGAACCCTCTGTGATTGTCGGTGTGAACCAAAACGTTTTTGCCGAGGTCAACGTACCATATTTGCGTGAGAATAACATTGCGTTAGTTCGGCGGACGTCCGGTGGCGGTGCAGTTTATCATGACATGGGCAACCTAGTGTTTGAAAACATTGTGGTGGGCGACACTAACGACGACGCGGAATGGGGCAATTACAGCGTCTTTGCTCAGCCAATTCTCGACGCGCTGCATGAACTAGGGGCAACGGATGCCGTTTTGCGGGGGAACTCCGATTTGGTAGTCAACGACCATAAGTTCACTGGAATGACCATGGTTAAATCGGGTGATTCGTACGCAGCTGGTGGCACACTGATGTATGATATGAACCTGGAAGCCGCTAGTCAGGCGCTTCATCCGGTTGAAACGCGAGTCAATGGTAAGTGGGTCAAGTCAAATCGCAGTAACATTGAAAATATTAAAAAGCATTTATCA
Organism: Secundilactobacillus yichangensis; assembly: GCF_016861565.1. Classification (GTDB taxonomy): domain Bacteria; phylum Bacillota; class Bacilli; order Lactobacillales; family Lactobacillaceae; genus Secundilactobacillus; species Secundilactobacillus yichangensis. The sequence goes on along the minus strand of NZ_BOLK01000016.1, from coordinate 13,473 downwards.
CCCGAATATCAGCAGCTGACCAGTGAACAATTTAAGACACAGTTGTTATTAAAACTGTTTCATGTTGACCATTTAGAAGAGATTGAAACGTATCGTTTAAATGATCATGATTGGCAGATCATCGATGAACGGTTGGCAGAACAGTACCGAACGAATGATTGGAACTTCGGGTCTAATCCTGGTTTCAATCGGTATCGATTTAAACAATTTGAGGCGGGATCAGTGGCAATCAATTTGATGGTTACGGGTCAGCAGATTACCAAAGCTGCGGTTTATGGTGATTTGTTAGAGGAAAAGCTGGCACGTAAATTAGAGGGTCAGCTGGAGAATGCCGCTTTAAATAGAAGTGAGATACAGAAACGCCTTAACAAACGCTGGTTACGCAAGGCGTTGAATGATGCGGAGATTGAAGCACTAGTTAACGAATTATTAATTGAAAAACAGTAGGTGAAGCATGGCAAAAGCAAAGTATCCAGTCGAAGAATATATTGGTGTCCCAGTAGAACAGGATGACAGCGGACAATACGTGATTCGTGATGAAGCGGATTTTCAGCTTCATTCCTGGCGTACTGGTCGGCATACCAAGGGTAAGCTTAAGCGAATCGGTCAGGTTTTTTTGACCGAAAATCACTTAACCGTGGCAGTCATTGCTACTAAACCGGTGGCGTATAAGGACCGGCACGCAATTACCCCGATGCAGCGTTTTACTAGTGAGTTTGTCAGTGATGATTTGATTGCACTGGCTAAAACCAAATTGAACTAAATCAAAAAGACTGATTATTCAGCTTTAATAACGCTGAATAATCAGTCTTTTTGCATATACATGCATTTCTACTTTTTAACGGCAATTGTGGAAACCTTTGGTAATTGATCAACAAACTTGAGGTAGGCCGCTTCTTCTTCCGTCTGCTGAATTGAAGCCGTTTCACTGGTGACGTTAACACCGTGAAGCTCTGCTTCATCCACGTCAATGAGATGGGTCTGCGTAGCGTTCCCAATTAAGTCGATCCAGTAACGGTTGTCAGACTGGTGTACCTGAGTTTTTACCATACCACCAGGGTTATAAACGGTGATGGTGCGGTCGAATTGTCCCAGGTTAGGGTGAGTCATGGCAAAGGCTAAACTGGTGGCTGACATACCGGTTCCGCAAGCATTAGTAAACCCAACACCCCGTTCATAGGTGCGGACAAAGAGCTGATTTTTGCCTAGAATTTGCGCGAAACTAACGTTTACACCATCTGGGAAATAGTCATTTACGCCGTTCAAGCGTGACCCTAATTCGCCCAGCGCTTCGCCGTTCATGGTTTCTTCATCCACAAAACTGATCAAGTGGGGGTTAGGAACGGCAATTGCGGTAAAGTTTAAGCCGGGGACGAAGGCTGGTACCGGCTGGTCGATCAAGGCGTCGTTACCAAGGTTAGTAAACGGAAAATCCGCTGGTTTAAAGCGAACGGGTGAAATTTCTACACTGAATGCTGGCACTTCAGGGGCGAGGTCGTTTTGGCGACTTACCTGTAAATCAGCCGTCATGGTTTCAACCTTAAACTGATTAGTGTGATTTTTCTCAGCTAAATACCGTGAAACGGTCCGTAGTCCATTACCGCACATTGAGGCTTCACTGCCATCAGCATTGATTACCCGCATTTGAGCTAAAACGTTATCGTGTGACGATGAGTTAACAACTAATACACCGTCGGCACCGTCTAGAATACCCGTTTTAGGATTGGTAACCTGTTGGGCTAAGGCAGACAGTTCGCCGTCGTTCAGCGGTTGATCGAGAGTTGTTTGGTCCAGTAAGAAAAAGCGGTTTTCGGACCCGTGTACTTTACGTAATTGCGCCATATTTTTTACTCCTTATTGTTGAAAATAATCGTGCTGTCATTCTATCAGTCTTTTAATAAAAAGTCTCTCTTTTAAGTCTATTTTAAACCAGCTCGCTACTGAAAAAGGCGTTATAGATACTCTTTACAGCTTCGCCAGCATCGGCACGGCGGGTTCCCAGCATGATTGAAATTCGTGAGGCACCTTGGTTGATCATGTGAACCCCAATGTTGTGCTTGACCAGTGGCTGGATAATTCGTTCAATGACACCGACTTTATTCCGCATACCTTCACCAACGACCATGATGATGGCGTAGTCATCGATCCATTCTAGCGTGTCCGGCTCAAGTACTTCTTGAATGTCGTGACACATTTTACGGACGGTTTCGTCGTCAAACTGCGTTTTATCAAAAATCACAGTCAGATCATCGATCCCTGAAGGCATGTGTTCATACGACACGTTATACTTCTTGAACACTTGCAGTAATTTCAGGGTAAAACCGACTTCCTTGTTCAGCAGGTAGCGGTGCAGATAAAGCGCGGCAAAGCGCGTTGAACTAGCAACCCCGGTGATCGTTTGATTCGGTGTGAAGTCTTTCTCGGGAACAATTAGAGTTCCTGGTAGATCAGGGCGGTTGGTGTTCTTAACGTTGATGGGAATTTCACCCTGAATTGCCGGGATAATAGCTTCATCATGGAATACCGAAAACCCAGCGTATGAGAGTTCACGCATTTCCCGGTAAGTCATTCGGTGAATGGCGATGGGATGATCAACCAGTTTGGGATTGGCTGCGTAAATTGCATCCACGTCGGTGAAGTTTTCGTATAAATCAGCCTTTAAACCGCGGGCGACAATGGCACCGGTGATGTCTGATCCGCCACGTGAAAAGGTCGCAATTTGACCTTCTGGGGTAAAGCCGAAGAAGCCGGGAAAGACCAGCACTGTATCATCAACGGATAGGTGTGCTAAGTGTTCGTAGGTTTCCGGCAACACCGTTGCGTTGTTGGGTTCATCGCTGACAATGATCCCCGCTTCTTTGGGATCAACAAAGCGAGCCTTGATGCCCAGGTGATTCATCACAGTGGCCATTAGACGGGCGTTTAGACGCTCACCATGAGCTTTAAAGGCGGCCATGAGATAGTCATCGTCGGGATAGTCAGTTGTCGGCAGTTCACTCAAAGCCTGCCAAATGGGCGCAAGGGCGTTTTCGTCTAAGTGGAAGTAGTCACCGATTGCCTGATAACGACCAAAAATCTGGTTAAAAACATCACTGGTGTCTGCATGTTTAATCGTTAATTTTGCATATTGAATGAGCAGATCTGTCACTTTAATGTCGCCTTCATGACGTTTTCCTGGCGCGGAGGTAATAATCACCTGACGCTCCGGATCAGCTTTCATAATTGAGATTACCTTTTCAAATTGGGGTCCGTCAGCTAACGAACTGCCACCAAACTTAACGACTTTCACATCTAACACTCCTTATCCATCTGACTTTTGCCAGAAACAGTTAATAATTACATTGAATTCTAACAGTTTATTTTGCTTTGGCAAATCTTTCTTTGACGGAAATGAGGTTGGTTTTGGGGGGCAATAGTAGGATGTAAATTTTTTTGAAATTTAGTTTTTGGGCGGTGTGGAAAGGGTGGCGTGGCAACGTTGCCCAATCAGGCTTCACCGAGCAGAGACTTGCACCTAAGGACACTGGGGCATAAATCCAAGTTCGGGATTTACGCCCCAGTGTCCTTAGGCTCCAGTCTCTAAGCGCTCGCTTCCGCACTTTTATTTTCATAATTTCCTTGACTATCTTAGAAAACAATTATAGAATTTGATTAAATCGAAGAGGTTGCAACCGACATTAGTCAGTTCACTCAGTCACTGTTATGACGATGAGGTGGACCAAAAGGGGACGTTGCCGAAGCGCTGCTTGTAACAGCTTGCAGTTAGCTGGGACGTGATTTAACAAGTCACGGACTGTCGCAGATATAACGTCTGCGGAGCGCTATCGAAAATGAGTCCATACTGAATGAGTCATTAAACATGGGGTCCTTTTGTTTAGCGTAAACAAAAGGACCTTTTTCGTACAATCTATTAATCACACCGGAGGGCAAAACATGAGCGAGCAATTGACGAACGAACAGATTAACGAAGCAGGACATTTAACCATTGGCGGAGTCGACGCGGATGAGTTAGCGGCGAAATACCAAACACCACTGGCAGTGTACGATGTTTCTAAAATTCGTGACCAGATTCGGCGGTTCAAATCAGTTTTTGAATCAAACGACGTAGATTACGCAGTCAGTTATGCCAGCAAAGCCTTTGCCACGGTGGCGATGTTCCAAGTAATCGACCAGGAACAAGGACACATCGATGTGGTTTCCGGCGGTGAGTTATCTACAGCTATTCAGGCTGATTTCCCAATGGCACGGGTTAGTTTTCACGGCAACAATAAATCCCGTGATGAACTGGAAATGGCCGTTAAGCACCACGTTGGTGTTATTGTGCTAGATAACTTCCATGAAATTGAGTTATTGGATTCAGTACTGAAGGAGCAAGATGCCAGTTCAGCGGTTATGCTGAGAATTACCCCAGGTATTTCAGCTCATACCCACGAGTATATTTCTACCGGGCAAGAAGATAGTAAGTTCGGCTTCGATTTGAAGACTGGGCAAGCGGATGAAGCCCTCCAAGAAGTGCTGGCAAACGACCGCATGAACATGTTGGGTATCCACGCACACATCGGCTCCCAAATTTTTGAACTGAACGGTTTCCAGATGGCAGCTAAGAAGTTAGTTGAAATTGCTGCTAACTGGCATAATCAGTATCAATATCAACCAGAGGTTATCAACGTGGGCGGCGGCTTCGGGATTCGTTATACCAAGGAAGATCATCCATTAGCACCTGAAGACTTCGTTGATGCCATCGTCAAGACCATTAAGCAAAGCGCAGCGGATCAAGATCTTGATATGCCAGCGGTTTGGATCGAACCTGGCCGTTCCATTGCAGGGCCAGCCGGTTATAACCTTTACACCATTGGTTCCCGCAAAGACGTTCCTGGATTGACATCGTACGTTACGGTGGACGGCGGGATGGGCGATAATATTCGGCCAGCACTTTATCAAGCTGAATATGAAGCAGTTCTTGTCGACCAGCCAACTGCGGTACCGACGGAAACGGTCCACATTGCCGGTAAGTATTGCGAATCCGGCGATATTTTGATCGATAAGCAGCCACTGCCAGCCAGCCAGCCCGGTGACGTACTCGCTATTTTAGATACCGGGGCTTACGGCTATTCCATGGCATCCAACTACAACCGAAACCCAAGACCAGCAGTGGTCTTCGTTGAAAACGGGCAATCAGCGTTGGTGGTTAAACGAGAAACCTATGCTGATCTGACACGGTTAGATCAGCCACTACCAAAATCATTTTAAATAAAAAACTACCTATTATATTTAATTCTTAGAGAGATGAGGTTATCACATGGCAAAATTAGACGCACAGGAAATTATTGATTACATTGGCAATGCACCCAAAAAGACACCAGTTAAGGTTTACATTAAGGGTGATTTAGCAGATTTAAAGGTTCCAGACAGTATCAAAGCCTTTATTGAAACAAAGACTGGTGTACTGTTCGGCGATTGGTCGGATGTTAAAGCTTTTCTTGATCAGCACCAAGCAGAAATTACCGATACTGAAGTTGAGAACCAAACTCGTAATTCAGCTGTACCGCTATTAGATATGAAAGAAGTCAATGCGCGAATCGAACCAGGTGCCATCATTCGCGATCAAGTATTAATTGGCAACAACGCTGTTATTATGATGGGCGCCACGATTAATATCGGCGCTGAAATCGGTGATGATACCATGATTGATATGGGAGCTGTCCTTGGTGGCCGTGCCATCGTGGGTAAGCACTCACACATCGGTGCCGGAACCGTATTGGCAGGCGTGGTTGAACCCGCTTCCGCCGAACCAGTTCGGGTTGACGATAACGTGCTGATTGGCGCCAATGCCGTGGTCATCGAAGGTGTTCACGTTGGTGAAGGTGCCGTGGTTGCCGCCGGCGCGGTAGTCACTAAGGACGTGGCACCGCATACCATGGTTGCTGGTGTACCAGCACGGTTCATTAAAAACGTCGACCAAAAGACTGAATCAAAGACCGGCCTTGAAGACGATTTAAGAAAGTTGTGATCAGATGGCAGTGCTAACGGAACAAGAATTGATCAAAATTCGCAGACACTTGCACCAGATTCCGGAATTGGCTTTAAAAGAAGTGCAGACGTCAGCTTACCTGGAAAAAGTAATTGCGGGATTTAACCAAACGCACTTGCAAGTCAAAAAGATTCCGGATTTACCAACGGGTTTACTTGTACGAGTTGAAGGCAGTTCGCCCAAACGCACAGTTGGTTACCGGACTGATATTGATGCGTTACCCGTTACTGAAGAAACCGGATTACCATTTGCTTCTGAGCATCCTGGTGTGATGCACGCCTGCGGACACGATATTCACATGACCGTTGCGTTAGGCGTGCTGAGCTATTTCGCTGAACATCAGCCAACGGATAACATGGTGTTCTTCTTTCAGCCAGCTGAAGAAAGCGAAAACGGCGGTAAGCTTGCGTATGAGCTAGGGGTCTTCAAGGGGCAATGGCAGCCTGATGAATTTTACGGGCTGCACGATAATCCTGATTTACCAGCCGGGGCTATCGGCTGCCGAATGGGCACGTTGTTTGCCGGTACCACTGAGGTCAACATTGACCTTGAGGGTAAGGGCGGCCACGCGGCTTATCCTCAAGACGCTAACGACATGGTGGTGGCTGCAGCAGCGTTGATCAACCAGGTGCAAACCATCATTTCCCGCAGCATCGACCCCATTGAAGGCGGCGTGATCACCTTAGGTAAACTGGAAGCCGGCACGATTCGTAACGTGATTGCTGGCCATGCCCACATTGAGGGAACGATTCGCGGCTTGACGCAAGTGATGATTAAACGAATTGATCAGCGCCTTCAAGATGTCGGTGAAGGGATTGCCCGGAGCTTTAACGCTAAAGTCACTGTTGGCTTGAATCAGGGCGGTTATTTACCGGTGGAAAACAATCCGGAATTAACCAAACGCTTCATTAACTATATGAAAGATAATCCTGACGTAAACTTTGTTGAAACCGAACCTGCTATGACGGGCGAGGACTTCGGTTACTTGCTCTCAAAGATTCCGGGGACGATGTTCTGGCTGGGGGTCGAAGATGATTCACAGCTTCACTCAGCAACGCTGAACCCCAAGGAGTCGTCCATTGAGGCGGGTATCAGTGCCATTACCGGTTTTATGACTGCCAGAATGGCTGAATAATGAACTGTAATTGATTCACTCAATATAAAGGAGACGTATCATGACAACATTAGAAAACGCAGACTTAATGACCGCAATCATCACACCGTTTGACGAAAACGATCACATTAATTATGACGCTTTGGAGAAATTAACCAACCACTTGATTGATACCGGCAGCAAGGGCTTTGTTATCGGTGGAACTACCGGTGAAACCCCAACGCTGACCCACGATGAAAAAATTGAGTTGTACACCCGTTTTGGTCAAATTATTGGTGGCCGCGTACCGGTGATTGCCGGTACTGGCAGTAATAACACCCGTGAAACGGCAGCCCTTACTAAGGAAGTCAGTGAAATTCAGGGTGTTGACTACGAATTAGTTGTTGTCCCGTATTACAACAAGCCCAGCCAGCGTGGTATGATTGCCCACTTTACGGCGGTGGCAGACGCTGCTGAAAAGCCAATCATCATCTATAATATTCCTGGCCGGACTGGTGTTACCATGGCTAATGATACGGTGGTTACTTTATCCAAGAACCCTAACATCGTTGGTGTTAAGCAGTGCACATCAATTGATGACATCGAATTCTTGGTTGAGCATACCCCAGATGACTTCTATGTCTACAGCGGTGAAGATGCTCAGGCACTATCCGCTCGGGTTGTTGGCGGAGCGGGTGTCATTTCCGTTGCCTCACACATTTATGGTGAGCAGATCCGGGCGATGTACGATGCGCTTTACGCCGGTGATTTGACTAAGGCTGGCGGTTTGAAGCGTCAGTTAACACCAAAGATGGCAGCGCTGTTCATGTTTCCATCACCATCACCCGTTAAAGCTGTGTTAAACGCTCAAGGCTACGGTGTTGGTGACTGCCGGTTACCAATTCAATCGCTAAACGACGAAGAATCCCGTCAATTAGCCCTTGCCTTGGGCATGGATGAAGACGCGCTGTCAGATGAATTAGTGAAGTAGAACAAGGAGTTTTTAAAATGACAAAAGTATTAGTTGCCGGTTTTACCGGTGCAATGGGTCAAAAAGCGGTTCGGTTAGTTCAGGAAAGCGATGGCTACGAATTAGTTGCCGGCTTTGCTGCGGGAATTACTTCTAAAGATCCTAAAGATTATGATTTGCCAGCCGGGGTCACCATTTATGGCGACTTGAACGAGATTCAAACCGATGCTGACATCTGGATCGACTTTACGCTGCCAAGCGCGGTATACGCCAACACCAAGTTTGCAATTGAACACGACATTCATCCCGTAATTGGAACCACCGGTTTAACCGATGAACAAGAGAAGGAACTGCAGGATTTAGCTGCTGCTAAACAGCTTGGTGGCTTGATTGCGCCCAACTTCGGTATGTCAGCCGTGTTATTAATGAAGTTTGCCAAGGAAGCTGCTAAATACTTCCCAGACGTGGAAATTATTGAGATGCACCATGACAACAAGGCGGATGCGCCTTCTGGAACGGCGCTAAGTACAGCTAAGCTGATAGACGAAGTGCGACCGGAACATGAACAGGGAAATCCTGATGAAACTGAGAGTTTGTCAGGCGTCCGTGGCGGTGACTACCACGGGATTCACATTCACGCGGTGCGCTTGCCAGGTTACGTCGCTCATGAACAAGTTTTGTTTGGCGGCCCCGGTGAAGCTTTAACCATTCGCCAAGATTCATTTGACCGTCAGTCGTTTATGGGTGGGGTCAAAGTGGCTATGGATCACGTCCAAAATTTAAAGGAATTAGTGGTTGGCCTCGAAAATGTGCTTTAATTGATTTATAATTTTATTATTGATTATTAATTTTAACTAAAAATGGAGTGACAATATGCCTCAATTAGCCAGTGATTTAATCCAGCAGGTCAATCAACGATTGAATCAAGTGGGTCCTTCCGGTATCCGGGAAGTTGCCCAAAAGTTTTCAACGATTCCGGGGATCATTCAGTTGACCTTAGGAGAACCTGATATGAACGTCCCAGAACACGTTAAAAACGCTGCCATCAAAAGCATTCAAGATAATGATTCCCACTATTCACCTCAAAAGGGAACCCTTTATTTACGTGAGGGTATTCACCATTACCTGATGGAAAGTCAGGGGTTAGATTACGACCCGAAAACTGAAATTATTGCCACAGTAGGTGCTACTGAAGCCATCTGTGCGGCCTTATTCACCATTTTGAATCCTGGTGATAAGGTGGTTATTCCAACGCCAGCTTTTGCGTTGTACTTTCCACTTGTGACCATCGCTGGCGCAACTACCGTTCAGGTGGATACGTCAAACAGTGACTTTATTTTGACACCTGAACGACTGGAAAAAGTTCTGGACGAAGAGGGCGACTCAGTTAAAGCTGTTTTGCTGAACTACCCGGGTAACCCAACGGGTGTTGAGTATCCGCAGTCAACGATTGAGGGCTTGGCTAAGGTAATCTCTGATCATCATTTATTTGTGATCGCTGATGAAATTTACAGTGAGCTAACTTACGGGGTTAAACATTACTCAATCGCGAACGTTATTCCAGAGCGGACGATTCTAATAAATGGTCTTTCCAAGTCACACGCCATGACCGGCTACCGAATGGGCTACATGGCAGGACCAAAAGAACTGATTGCTAATGCCACCAAGATGCACGCCTTTATGGTGACATCACCATCAAACCCAGCGCAGGCCGCGGCTGCTGAAGCGTTGCATAATGGGCTTCAAGACCCAGTGAAGATGTGTGAAGTCTATCAGAAGCGTCGTGATTTCGTGCAAGCTGCGATGGATGAAATGGGTCTGTCAATGGCCACACCATCTGGTGCGTTCTACGCCTTTGTTAAAATCCCTGCCAGCTATGGCAAAGACGATGTTAAGTTTGCTTATGATCTGGCTGAACAGAGCAAAGTCGGCGGTGTTCCCGGCAGTGCCTTTGGTGCCGGTGGGGAAGGCTATATCCGCTTCTCTTACGCTGCCTCGGATGAGGATTTGACTGAAGCAATGAAACGGATGAAGCATTTTTTAGCCAGTAAGGCTTAGCGCTTGACTAATTGTGCAAAATAAAGTTTAATGCTAATTATTAAAAACTAATTTGAAATCTATGTGTTATGAAAACGAGGGATATCTGATGAGTGAGAAACTACGAGTAGGAATTATTGGTGCAACGGGTATGGTTGGTCAGCGATTTATTAAGATTTTAGCTGATCATCCCTGGTTTGAAATTGCGTTAGTTGCCGCAAGTGCACATAGTGCTGGCAAGACGTATGCTGAAGCAGTTAAGGGCCGCTGGAAGATGGAAGGCGACATCCCTGAACAAGTTAAAGGAATGGTCCTTCACGACGCAGCTAAAGTAGATGAGATTGCATCGCAAGTTGATTTCATCTTTAGCGCCATTAAGTTGGATAAGGCTGACACTCGTAAGCTGGAAGAAGCCTATGCTAAGGCGGAGACCCCAGTCGTTTCAAATAATAGCGCACACCGTTGGACACCGGATGTTCCAATGGTGATCCCGGAAGTGAACCCGGATCATACTGATGTGATCAAGTATCAAAGGGAACGCTTAGGGACTACTCGCGGTTTTATCGCAGTTAAGCCTAACTGTTCGATTCAAAGTTACACGCCAGCGCTGTCAGCTTGGCGTCAATTTGAACCCACTCAAGTGATTGCTACGACTTATCAAGCCATTTCCGGTGCCGGCAAAACTTTCAAGGACTGGCCCGAAATGGAAGGCAACGTGATTCCGTACATTGCTGGTGAAGAAGCTAAGTCGGAAGGCGAGCCGCTGAAAATTTGGGGCCACGTTGATGACGAAAAAAAGGCCATCGTACCAGCTGACGATACGGTGATCACGTCACAATGTATCAGGATTCCGGTTCTTTACGGTCATACTGCTGCAGCCTTCGTTAACTTCCGTCAGAATCCAACAAAACAGGATTTGATCGATGCACTGGAAAGCTACAGCGGCGAACCGCAACGGTTAGGGCTGCCAAGTGCGCCTAAACAGTTTATTCGCTACATGACTGAAGATGACCGCCCGCAGGTTCGCCTGGATGTGAACTACGAGCACGGAATGGGAGTTTCCATTGGTCGGCTGCGTGAAGATAAGATCTTCGACTGGAAGTTTGTCGGTTTATCCCATAACACTGCCCGTGGAGCTGCCGGCGGTGCCGTTGAATGTGCTGAATTGTTAAAGGCGCAGGGTTATCTTACAGCTAAATAAAGTCCTCCAAACCAGTTAAGCAATTTGTTTAACTGTTCACCGTTAGGTCCTGTTACATGCAGGCCTAGCGGTTTTTTGTTTGGTATTAAAGTTTGTTTACGTGACTGCCGTAATTAACATTAGGACCAGTATTCTGTTAAACTGGAAGAAGATTATTTTGAAGGGGACTGAAATTCATGAAGCCGCAAACCATATTAAAATCCCAGTTCGGTTACGATAGCTTTCGAACCGGGCAAGAAGAGGCGATCAACGACGTCTTGAATCATCAAAACGTGCTGGCCATTATGCCTACTGGCGGCGGTAAATCACTTTGCTACCAGATCCCTGCACTGATGTTGGACGGGGTTACGCTGGTTGTTTCACCGCTGATTTCACTAATGAAAGACCAGGTTGACGCGCTTAACGAAAACGGGATTGCGGCGACTTTTATTAATTCTTCACTGGATTATGAGGAGATTAATCAGCGGTTTAACGACGCAGCTAACGGTGAGGTTAAATTGCTGTACGTTTCACCGGAACGACTTGATTCGGGTTATCTCAACCGCTTGGCTGAACTGCCCATTGATTTAGTGGCCATTGATGAAGCACACTGTATTTCTCAGTGGGGCCACGATTTTCGGCCTAGTTACCTCAATCTGGCGCAAACCATTCAGCAATTGCCCAGCCAACCAACAATCATTGCTTTAACGGCTACTGCAACACCCATTGTGGCAAAGGATATTCAGCAGCGATTAGGCCTCCCGGAAGAGGTTAAGACCGGTTTTTCTCGTCCTAATTTAGCCTTTAAAGTCATTAAGCATCAGGATAACGATAAGTATTTGGTCGATTATCTCAAACAGAACCCCGGTCAGTCCGGTATCGTTTATGCTAGCACTCGTAAAGAGGTTGAACGGCTGACTAAGTTACTTAATAAAAAACACATTGACGCTGCTATGTATCACGGCGGGTTATCTAAGGATGTTCGCCGTAAGAATCAGGAGGACTTTCTTTACGATCGGGTCCCAGTCATGGTGGCCACGAATGCCTTTGGAATGGGCATTGACAAAAGTAACGTGAGGTTTGTGATTCACGCTCAGGTACCCGGCAGCCTTGAATCCTATTATCAGGAAGCTGGTCGTGCGGGACGGGATGGCTTGCCAAGCGAAGCAATCCTCTTGTTCCGGCAGTCGGACGTTTCAATTCAACACTTTTTGATCGATCAATCGGAGCGTGACGATGCCGGTAAGAAACGTGAATACGAAAAGCTGCAGGACATGACGCAGTACGCTAATACGCAAGAGTGCCTGCAACGCTTTATTCTGAACTACTTCGGTGAAGAGGGCACGGATTGCGGTCAGTGCTCCAACTGTTTAGATGACCGCGAACAGCAAGATATTACAGTGGATACGCAAAAGGTGCTGTCCTGCGTTAAACGGATGAATGAGCGCTTTGGGAAGATCCTGGTTGCCCAGGTGCTGACCGGTTCCAGCGTGGCTCGAATCAAGGAGTTTCACTTTGATGAGCTGACGACATACGGAATTATGAAGGGTTCATCGCAAAAATCCGTGGCGGAGCTGATCGATTTTTTGACGGCTTCAGGCTATCTATTGGCTGAAGGCGGCCAATACCCAGTACTGCGAGTAAGCGACCTTGGCGTGGCAGTTTTGCAGGGAAAAGAGAAGGTTTATCGAAAGGTTGCGGTTCAGGCGACCCACGTACTGCCGCAAAATGATGATCTCTTTGAACGTTTGCGGGCAATTCGTCGTGAATTTGCTAAGAAGCAGGGCGTGCCGCCATTCGTGATCTTTTCGGATAAAACATTGCGTGATATGTGTGCAGTGATGCCGCAAAACGAAGAAGAAATGCTGACGGTTAGCGGTGTTGGTGAAAGTAAATTAGCTAAATACGGCGAAGCGTTTCTTAAAGAATTGCAGCTTGCCAGTGACAACATCCCTCAAACAGAAGCAAATTAATGAAAAATAACGACACAAAAAGGACTGACATCAGCGGATGCCGGCTATACTCCCTCTATAGTAGACAAGCAAATAATTAAAGCTTGTGTACTATAGAGGGAGTTTTTGTATGGGAAAGAAAGGATCCAGATACACGCTGGCAGAAAAACTAGCGTGTATTCAATTGGTGGAATCTGGAATTTCACCGAG
>NZ_BOLK01000015.1 GCF_016861565.1 Secundilactobacillus yichangensis | reverse complement strand
TCTGCCTGATGTAGCCCAATTAGAACAAGGTGCGAAAGCAGGCGTTTAGAGAACGGAGTGTAAGACGACTCTGGTGGAAATCCTGGTTTTGGATTTATACCAGAGTTGACTTACATGCAGTTCTCTGCCTGATGTAGCCCAATTAGTCGATATAGAAGTCAACTGTCTCATTCTTCTTCCAGCAAATCCGTAAACTCACCGTTCACCAGCTTGCAGACTGCTTCAGCGTTCACTTTTACGGAACGGCCAATCTGACCAGAGGAAACAATAATTTCGCCCTGTTCTTTGGCAGTATTATCAAAGTAAATCGGGTACTTCAGTTTTTCCCAGATGCCGATAGGGGTGTTAGCACCGTGTTCGTAGCCGGTGGTCTTGACCAGTTCCTTTAAAGGCACCATGTTGACCTTCTTGTTGCCGGAAGCTTTGGCTAACTTTTTAAGGTCGAGGTGGGTGTCCAGTGGCAGCACACCGACAACAGGACCAGTCGTTTTGCCGGAAGCAACCAGCGTTTTATAAATTGTGTGCTGGTCAAAGGTACTTTCATCGACGTCCATTTGCTGAACGTCACCCGCTTCGTGGGTTGCAAACGATAACTGCTCGTAACTGATCTTGGCTTTATCCAAAATCTGTTCAACTAATGTTTTATGTAATTGACTTTTTTTCTTCTTTTTTGACATAATGACCATTCCTTACTTAAATAATTTGGTGCAGTCCAGAAGAACAATTAATAAGGACCAATTTAATTAATAGTGCGTTTCAATCTATCCGAACACTATAAAATCTGTTATACTCGATTTAATTATAAAATCAGTGAGTTAGTTGCAAGGGAGATTGGAATGACAGATTTAGTTTACAGAAGAGTATTGCACGACTTAAAATCGCGAATTCACGATAATCAGTTTCCAAACAAACGATTACCAGATGAACGCAGCCTAAGTGAAGCATACAACGTCAGTCGCAGTTCAATCAAGCGAGCACTTAGTGTTTTAGCAAATCAAGGTATCATTTTCAAGAAACGCGGTTCTGGCACCTTTATTAATCCATTATACATGAAGAACCAAACGATTTTTCATTACGAAGGTTCAAATTTAGGGATTACAGACAGTTTTAAGAGTGATGGTCAGACTCAGGGCATCAAACTGCTGTCCTTTAAAGTTGTTCCTGCTAATGAAGAAATGCAGCAAGACCTTTTCCTGGAAAAAGGCGATTTCGTGTATGAGATTTCGCGCCTACGGTTATTTGATGATCACCCATTCATGATTGAACGGGGGTTTATCCCAATCAAGATTGCGCCTGAACTATCACAAAAGGTGGTTTCAGGTTCCATCTTTAACTATCTGGAAGACGTTCAAAATAAGGTAGTTACTAAGTCGTTCATGACGATGAAGGTTGCACCTTCTAATGGAGAAGACCAAGAACTGTTGGGCTTAAAGCCTACCGAACCAGTTGCGATTATGGAAGGTATCTTCTTCTTGGATGATGGCACACCGTTTGAAGTTTCAAACATGCGTTTACGCTATGATTACTTCAACTACAATACGTTTGTGACGCTGGATGAAGAGTAGAAAGACGAATATTAAGTAGCTATAAGGGGTTAGGGGCACATGTTGCCACTAACTCCTTTTTGTACCCGTTTAGTTGTGTCAGGCTGATCATTCACGTATGATTGTAAGCAAATAATTAAGCGAAGGTGGTCCCATGAGAATATTAAAAGCAGTCGTCCACGTGATGGATAAGGATTCAGGCAACGTTGTTGTGTCGCATAAGGCAGTTGACCCTAGTGACGTGGTCATGGAGGAGTACCTTCAAAAGGTCATTGAAAAGTTAATGAAGACTGAGTATACGGAAACTAACCTCGATGATTGTCAGATTGTAAAGCAGCTGGTTGATCATCCAGATGATTTTATCGACAATTCAGCTCAAATTAGTCTGGATTTCTTTAATGCAATCAAAGGTGCAACAAAGATTAACGGCGGTGATCTGCTTTTCTTTCGTGCTCAAAATGATGACTTGGTTGAGTTAACTGGAATGGTCAAGCTGGACTACACCGCAAAGTATTTACATTCGATCGAGTACGACGATGACACATTGGTCAATACGATCATTCAAAACAAAACCATTTTGCCGGCTCCGGTTCAGACGGTTAAAGACGGGTTCTTAGTAATGGGAGATACGATTCGAGTTCAATCGAAGAAGTACGATAATAACGGTGAAGACTGGACCTTTGCGCAGAACGTTTTAAAGATGCCGGTGGTTAAAAAAGTTTCTGACGAAATTAAAGTGATTGAAAAAACGGTTAAGGAAACAGCCAAGAAATATACTGAAGCTGACGTATTAACGGTACCAGAGACACATAAAGCCGTGTATGAAAGTATCAAGAAGGACGAAAGCATTGATAGTGACCACGTTGCTGAAACGGTTTTCCAGAATAACCCGGAAGCTAAGATAGCGTTTAAAGAAAAGCTCAAAGAACGCGGCGTTTCGGAGACGGTTCGGGTACCCAACGCACCAATTTTTGAGAAGAAGTATCAAAAACAAAAAATTAAGCTTGGAAATGGCATTGAAATGACGGTTCCAGTGGACGTTTTGAAGAATAAAGACGTGGTTGAGTTTCGCACGAATCCCGACGGTACTATGTCGGTTATTGTGAAAAATGTTGAGCGTGATTAATTGAATTAAAATGGCCAGTTCCGTTAATACGAGAACTAGCCATTTTTGCTATTACTGTTCGTGTTGATCCTCCATTTTAAAAAGATTTTTCATTTTTTAACTGTTTTTGAAAGCAAACTGAGGGCCCTGCTATGATTGCTGTCATCAGCTTTTGAAGCCTTAAAAGTATTCACTTGATGAGGTCTAAGGATTGGACCGTATCAATTTTCAGAGCGGTTGACTTTTATGTAAATGGGACTATCATAAAGTATGTAAATTATCGATACATGTTGTATCTGGTAATTCACGCATCATATTCAACTGCATTGATTACGTCGTGCAGTTATCTTTAATCAATTAAAGGAGTGTTACTCTAATGGCAGAAGATTACGATTCCAAACAGTATTTGGAAGGCGTTGACACGTACTGGCGTGCCGCTAACTATTTATCTGTTGGTCAACTATATCTACGGGACAACCCATTATTGAACCGCGACTTGACTTCAGACGATGTTAAAATTAAGCCGATTGGTCACTGGGGAACAATTGTTTCTCAAAACTTTATCTACGCACATTTAAATCGGGTCATCAAGAAGTATGATTTGAATATGTTCTACATTGAAGGTTCAGGGCATGGTGGTCAAGTTATGGTTTCTAACTCATATCTTGATGGCAGTTATTCAGAAATCTACCCTAATATTTCTCAAGACGAAAAAGGTCTTCAGAAATTATTCAAGCAATTCTCATTCCCAGGTGGCGTTGCTTCACATGCTGCCCCTGAAACTCCAGGTTCAATCCACGAAGGTGGCGAACTTGGTTACTCACTTTCACACGGTACTGGTGCAATTTTAGATAACCCAGACGTAATTGCCGCTGTTGAAATTGGTGATGGTGAATCCGAAACTGGTCCATTAGCTACATCATGGTTCTCAGATAAGTTCATCAACCCAATCAAAGATGGTGCTGTTTTACCAATTATTAACATGAACGGCTTCAAGATTTCTAACCCAACCATCCTTTCACGGATGAGTGATGAAGACTTGACTAGCTACTTCAAAGGTATGGGCTGGGATCCAGAGTTCGTTGAAGTTAAGAACCCTGACGATCACGAACCCGTTCATGAAGACATGGCTAAGGCTATGGACAAAGCCATTGAAAAGATCAAGGCTATTCAAAAGAATGCCCGTGAAAACAATGATAATTCATTACCTAACTGGCCAATGATCATCTTCCGTTCACCTAAAGGCTGGACTGGTCCTAAGGAAGACTTCGATGGTAACCCCGTTGAAGGTTCATTCCGTGCTCACCAAGTTCCGCTACCAATTGCTGCAGGTGCAATGGAACATGCTGATAAGTTAGTTAGCTGGCTGAAGTCATACAAGCCAGAAGACTTCTTTAACGAAGACGGTACGATCAAGCAATCCGTTCGTGATATGGCCCCTAAGGGCGAACAACGGATGGCAATGAACCCTATCACAAATGGTGGGATCAAGCCAGAACCATTGAAACTGCCTGACTACAAGAAGTACGCTATCAAGGTTAAGACGCCAGGTGCTATCACTGCTCAAGACATGATTGTTTGGTCTGACTGGGTTGCTGACACCATGAAACTGAACCCTGATAACTTCCGTGCATTCGGTCCTGATGAAACGAAGTCAAACCGTCTGTACTCAATGCTTGATACTGGTAAGCGTCAATGGGAAGAATCTATCAAAGAACCTAACGATGAAAACATGGCTCCTCAAGGCCGTGTCATTGATTCACAACTTTCTGAACACCAAGCTGAAGGCTGGTTGGAAGGCTATGTCTTGACTGGTCGTCATGGCTTCTTCGCAACTTACGAGTCATTTGGCCGTGTCGTTGACTCAATGTTGACGCAACACATGAAGTGGTTACGTAAGGCTTCAGAACAATCATGGCGTAAGCAGTATCCATCATTGAACTTCGTGGATACTTCAACTGTCTTCCAGCAAGACCACAATGGTTACACTCACCAAGACCCAGGTATGTTAACTCACTTGTACGAAAAGAAGCCAGAGTTAATTCGTGAATACTTGCCAGGTGACGCTAACACCTTGCTTGCCGTTGCTGACGTTGCATTCCGCAGCTATCAGACAATCAACTTGTTAGTTACTTCAAAGCACCCACGTCCACAATGGTTCTCAATCGACGAAGCCACTAACTTGGTTCACAATGGTTTAGGCTACATCGACTGGGCTTCAACTGATCAAGGTCAAGAACCTGACGTTGTCTTCGCTGCCGCTGGTAGTGAACCAACTTGGGAAGTCTTCGCCGCCGTATCATTATTGCACGACGAATTCCCAGAATTGAAGATGCGGGTTATCAACGTTGTTGATCTGTTGAGACTTCGTTCACCAAAGAAGGACCCTCGTGGCCTGAGCGACGAAGAATTCGACCGTTACTTCACAACTGATAAGCCAGTCATCTTCGCCTTCCATGGTTACGAAGACTTGGTACGTGACATGTTCTTTGATCGTCACAATCACAACCTCCGTGTCCACGGTTACCGTGAAAACGGTGATATCACCACACCATTTGATATGCGTGTCTTGAACGAACTTGACCGTTATCACTTGGCAAAGGATGCTTTGTTGAGCATGCCAGAATACGCTGTAAAGGGTGCATACTTCGAACAACGCATGGATGACATGGTTGCTAAGCACACTGCTTACATTCGTGAATATGGTACAGATATGCCAGAAGTCACGAACTGGAAGTGGACACCACTTAAGTAATTTAATTGCTTAAAAGCATTTTAAAAGCACTCCGAGATTTAGTTCTCGGAGTGCTTTTTTGTTGAGTAAGATCGATATTAGGTAAGGGGATTGGTTAAGAGTTCATTTCGTTGCGTGAAACCAGGCAGCTCGTCGTGGCTTGCTCCGGAGCTAGCACTTCGCTTCGCTCAGGGCGGATCTCCTCCGTCTTCGCAAAGCAGTAACCTTCCAAAGGACGGAAGCTAACTGCTTTCGACACCACGAACTGCCTGGTTTCACTCCACTACATTTACTTCATCACGTTTAGTCAGCGGAACGGTTTGGTTGCTGTCGCAAATGGGGGAATATTACTACATAAAATAAATTGTTAGTTTTTATTGACACGGACTAACTAATGAATTATAGTTTAGATCGTTAGTTAATCTTGTATAAAACTAACTAAGTGTTCGGATAAAGGGGATCTTTAAAATGACATACAACTCACAAGATTTATTAAAACAATTTGGCGATTTCATGATGGCTTTTCGGCAACGTGGCTTTTCAACTTTCTCTAAGCGCGGTCAGCAGTTTTGGGCTAAACAGCCGCAACGTGGTCAAATGCGTGTATTGCTGTTGCTTAACGATAAAGATCAGTTAACCAACTCTCAAATCGTTGATGAACTAGACATTCGGCCAAGTTCCGTCAGCGTCATGGTTAAGAAGCTGGAAGAAGAAGGCTTAGTTGAACGCCATGACTCAACTGAAGATAAGCGCGTTAGTTTGATTTCGTTGACTGAAAAGGGTAAAGAAACGATTACTTCATCTCATAACTTCAAAACAGAATTTTCCGATGAATTGTTTGACTCACTCACCAAGGAAGAACAAGAGACCTTGGGCAAATTACTGAATAAACTTACTACTAGTTTAAACGAAAAGTTTGCTAAGTGGGACGACGGTGAAGAACGACCAGACTTTTTGGATAATATGCCAAACGCCTTCTTTAAAGGTCAGAAGCCTCAAGGATGGGGTGGTTTTAAAGGTAATGGGTTCGGCGGCAAAGACCCACGCAACGGTCATTTTGGTCCACGCCCCGATGGTTTTGACCCGCATCAAGGTGGCTTTGACCCAGAACGTAATAACTACTAAATCATAAAAACGAGGCAAATAGATATGCAACGACAAGCTCCACAGGGCGGAAAAGACCCACAAGCAGGCGGCGTTCCTTTCAAACGTCAAAAATTTAACTTCAAAGATTTTGCACAGTTGGTCGTCAAAATCAAACCGCATTTTTGGCAGCTTGGTGTTGGCTTACTATTCGGCCTGATTGCTACCGGGATTCAATTGACCGTGCCGCAGTTAGCGAAGCAGCTGATCAACCAACTTGGTCACGCGATGAATTTTCAGTTAATGTTCTTAGTCATTGCCGCTTTCATTGGCAGTGCCTTGATCAGTGCTTTTTCTGGCAGTATTCTTGGCTTCTTTGGTGAAGACGTTGTCAGCAAGCTGCGTCAGTTTTTATGGGACAAAATTCTGCGGTTACCCGTTGGTTACTTTGATGAGACTCGTTCAGGTGAAATCTCATCACGGCTGATCAACGATACGTCTCAGGTTAAGGATTTACTGGCAAACTCCGTTCCTAACATGGTGACTTCAATTCTGCAGCTGGTTGGTGCTTTAGTTCTGATGTTAGTGATGGACTGGAAGATGACCCTGATCATGTTCATTGCAGTACCTCTAGTGCTAGCCTTGATGCTGCCGGTTATCAAGCAGTCACACAAGATTTCCATTGCACGGCAGGATGCATTGGCTGACTTTAACGGTCAATCCAGCGAGATTCTCAGTGATATTCGGTTGGTAAAATCTTCTACTGCCGAAGACGTTGAGCGCGAAGACGGCCACCAGAAGATTGATAAACTATATCAGATTGGCTTGAAAGAAGCGATTTACGACTCCGTTGCCAGCCCCCTGATGCAAATGATGATGATGGGCATGACGATCGGTATGCTGATCTATGGTGCTAGCCGAGTTTCTCAAGGAACTATGACCTTTGGCACTTTAATCTCATTTCTGATGTACCTGACTCAAATGATCGGACCTTTCACTCAGTTAAGCCAGTTCTTCACTGATATGGCTAAGACGAGTGGTTCGACAGCTCGTATTCAAGAATTACTGCAAGCTGATGAAGAGGACCAGACTTCGGGTGAGAATATCAACATGGATGGTCAAGCACTATCCGTAGAACATGTTGATTTTGAATATGAAAAGGATCAACCGATTTTGCAGGATGTTTCCTTCAATGCCAAGCCAAATAGCGTCATTGCCTTTGCTGGTCCTTCAGGTGGCGGTAAATCAACGATTTTTGGTCTTCTGGAACGGTTCTATAATCCAGATAAGGGTCAAATCAAGATTGGCGATACCGAAATTGACGATGTGAACATGAATAACTGGCGCAGTCAGATTGGTTTAGTGAGTCAAGATGCCGCCATTATGGCAGGAACGATTCGCTATAATCTGACTTATGGGCTGGACGGTGACTATACGGATGACCAGCTTTGGAACGTGTTAAAGATGGCTTATGCCAAGTCCTTTGTTCAAGATATGCCAGACGGTTTGGATACCCAAGTTGGTGAACGTGGGGTTAAGGTTTCTGGCGGCCAACGGCAACGGCTGGCAATTGCCAGAGCGTTCCTCCGGGATCCAAAGATCTTGATGCTAGATGAAGCGACGGCAAGTCTTGATTCCGAATCAGAGATCATGGTTCAAAAAGCACTGGAAAAGCTGATGCATAACCGAACGACCTTAGTGATTGCTCACCGGTTGAGTACCATTGTTGATGCAACCCAGATCTACTTTATCGAACACGGTAAGGTCAGCGGTCACGGGACGCACCAAGAGCTCGTTAAGAATCACCCGCTGTATCGCGAATACGTGGAAAATCAATTTGAGAGCGTGAAACAGGGCGCTTAAATCGTAAACAGCCTGGAAGCTGACGAAATTCTGATTGTAGAATTTTGTCAGCTTTTTAATATGAAATTTCGAACACATTCAAGCATTTACTTCCCCAAGCCATTTGGTATGATTAACTCAACGATGAGCAAGCCAAAATGGGGAGGCACGTTATGCTAAAAATCGAACATTTATCTAAACGGTTTAGCGATCTGACGGCTTTAAACGATGTGACTTACAACGTTAAAAAGGGTGAAATACTGGGATTGATCGGGCAAAATGGGGCTGGTAAATCAACCACTTTCCACAGCATACTGAGTTTTATTCATTACGACGGTCAGATTAGTTGGGACGATCAGCCAATCAATGAACAGGTTTTTGATCAAATTGGCTATTTACCTGAGGAACGCAGTTTGATGCCCAAGATGACAGTTGAACAGCAGGTTCTCTACCTAGCGAGATTGAAGGGTAAGTCCGCTAAGCAAATTAAACCGGCGATTGATCAGTGGATGAAACGGTTTGAAGTTAAGGGCAAGAAGACCGATAAGATTAAATCGTTGTCCAAGGGGAACCAGCAAAAAATTCAGCTGATCTGTACGCTGATCCATCGACCATCGCTGATTATCTTGGACGAACCTTTCAGTGGCTTGGATCCGGTGAACGTGGATATTTTGGAGCAGGCGATTTTAAACGCAAAAAAAGAGGGTGCGGCGATTATTTTTTCCAGTCATGATATGGGAAATGTGGAAGCCCTTTGCGACGAACTGGTGATGATGCGGCAAGGTGAAATGGTACTGCATGGAGAGATCCGCGCGATTCGTGATGAGTTCGGCAAAAATGAAATTTTCGTGACTACTGACTGGTCTACCGCGGCGTTATCGCAATTACCACACGTGGTGGAAGTAACGATGCTATCCCATAACCGGTATCGGCTACGGGTAGACGACCCAGCTGCTGGTAAGCAGATCTTTCAGCGGCTATCAAATGGCGAATACATTGAAGAATTCAGCCAGCAGCCACCGACCCTTGATGAGATTTTTCGATTGAAGGCGGGTGACCCCAGATGAAAAAGATGTGGATCGTAACGCTGACCACTTATTTGCGTCAGGTTAAATCGTGGAGCTTTGTAATTTTGGTGCTGTCACCATTTATCATGTTGCTGGTTTCATTTGGAGTGGGCTTTATTTCTGCTAATTCAGCCACTGATAGTAACGATATTGCGGTCATAGCCAAGCAGCCAACGCTTCGAAAAGGCTACATTCAGGTTGCTGGCAAAGATAATGTGGCTGCCAAACTCACAACCGTGAAAGCAGCTAGGCATGCGCTGAAAGAAAACGACATCAGCGGCTACGTTGTTTTAAGCCAAGGTAAGCAGTACGGTGCAGTTTATCATGGTAAGGAGGCCATGTCAGCTTCCGATAAAGCACAGTTAACGGGTTATCTAAGTAAATTGCAGACACAAAACAACGTTGCTCAAGCTAAGCTATCACGTCAGCAGCTTAAACGGCTATCAGTGCAACCGACCTTTAAACAGGTTGTACAGAAACGTGAGGGGTTAGTTAAGATTGCCCGAATGGTTTCATTTTGGATCTTAGTCTTCATGGTTTACATGATTTTAACGACTTATTCATCAATTACCGCGCAGGAAATTGCCTCTGAGAAGGGCACTAAGGTGATGGAAATGGTCTTTTCCAGTACCACAGCCTCCAAGTATTTCTGCGGTAAGATTCTGGGTGTCCTAATGGTGATTGCAACACAATTGCTAGTGTATTTAATTGGCGGTTGGGCAAGCCTTGTAGCTGCTAAACGAATGAACATGGCGAAACCGTTCTTTGAACAATACGGCTCATTAGTTGATCAAGTCGTGCATAATCTCGTTAATGTCAATCTGCTGTTCCTCTTCTTAGGAGTTATCGTTTATACGATACTAGCGGCGTTTAGCGGGGCGTTAGTTTCGAAAGCTGAAGATGCTTCGAAAGCCGCGTATCCAGCCGTTTATCTGAGTATGATTGCCTTTTTCGCCACGTTTCCATTTCAAAATAACGCGGATGCGTTGTTGGTGAAGATTATGTCCTATGTGCCGTTCTTCTCGTCGTACTTCATGCCGCTGCGGATCATCAATCAATCGGCAAGTCCGTTAGAAATCGGTATTGCGCTGGCAGTGTTGATTCTTACGATTATTGGGCTAACCTGGTATATTAGCAGTATCTATAAGGGACTGATCCTGCAGGCGGATGAAAGTAATTTCTGGCATCGTTTACGTCGTGGATTAGCCTATAAATAAACAGCTTTTCTGATGTTTAATTAAAATATTGCTGTTCAAATTGATGAAAAGTTTCCGGCAAATTCGCTGTTAGCATGATGTGTTTAAACGAAAATGGTAATGGCAAACGTAATTGCCAGCTATGCAGCAGTAAACGCTGCTGTGGCGGATCGCTGGCGTACAGCGGATCGCCAACGATTGGATGGCCCAGGCCGGCGAAGTGGACCCGAATTTGGTGAGTGCGGCCGGTTTGCAATTGAACGGCGACTAGGGTTGCGTTTGGCAGGTGTTCCATCACCTTGTAGTGAGTGATAGCCATTTGCGGCTGATCACCGTATAGTTGCCGCTTTCGTTTATCATTTAAACTGCGACCGATTGGCATGGCAATGATTCCCTGTGGCTGATTGAGCTGGCCATGGACGCAGGTCAGATAAGTGCGCTGAACTAATTTTTCCTTCACTAGTCGAACCAGAACCGGAACGACAGCGGGATTCTTAGCAATCAGCAAAGCACCGCTGGTTTCCTGATCCAGCCGATTAATGACGTAGGGCTGTTGATCCTTGGAGGCTAAATAAGCGGCTACGTGATTCAGCGTTGTACCGACTTCACCAGGCTGATTGGGATGAGTTTTGCTGCCTTGAGTTTTGTTCACCACCAGTAAGTTAGCATCTTCGTACAGCACACTGACAGTGGCAGCACTGTCGGGGGTGACGTTTGAGTACGGGTGTTCAAAATCAGTTGCCAAAAACTTTAGTGTGATCTGATCACCTGGATGCACGTCGAAATTAACCGGCAGGTATTGACCATTCACTAATACCCGTTTACCGCGTTTTAAACTAAAAACTAAGTGTTTCGGCAGGTACCAGTCTGCCATCAGCAGTTGCCGTAATGATTTAGGTTGAAAATTTCGTGGCAAACGTGCTGCAAACTGCCACTCTGTAGCTTGAGCCATTACAATACCTCCAAAAAACACCCTTACCCGATAGTGGGCAAGGGTGTTTAACGTTTAAAAAATTATTTCTTATTTAACTTAGCTAATTCAGCTGGCTTAACGATTAAAACATCGCAGACAGCAGAACGGCTAACGTAGTTGGTAACAGAACCAATCATCAAACGTTCAACGGCTGTTAAACCAGTTGAGCCGATGACAATCAACTGAGTATCATGGTCAGCTGGAAATTCACGGGCAATAACTGGTTTGGGATTACCAAACCGAACGTGAATATCAACTGACTTCACTCCTGCGTCCAAAGCTTTTTGCTTTAATTCAGCCAAGCGTGCTTGCACGTCTTCTGAAAGTTTGTAAATGACATCACCGCTAACAGCGCCACCGTAAGTGTCACTGAATTGGTTAACTTCCAAAACGTTTAAGATATCCAGATGGGTATCGTTTAACTTTGCGACTTCAATTGCTTTGTCTAACACCGGATCAGTGGCCTTTGATCCATCAACCGGTGCGAGAATGTTATTGTATTGCTGGTCCATATACGCCACTCCCTCACAAAATAATAAGTACATGAAAAACCCTTTTCGTAAGCACGCCATGGTTTTGCCCAACAAAACGAACCACTAGTACTCCACACTTTATTTTACCATAATTTAGCCGTTAGTATTAGGAAAATGAAAACTTGTTATCCGTATTACACTTGAATCTTTTAGTTTAAGGAAATCACTTAGAAGTAACTAAGTTAGCGGAACTTTCATAATCACTAACTTTCCTGTAAACTATTTTGCAGGAGGTAAGCGTAGGATGGAACTAAATGAAAAGCTTAAACGGGGAAGAAAGAACAAGGAGTTAACGCAACAGCAGGTTGCTGAGCAGCTTCATGTTTCTAGAAAAACAATTTCGGGCTGGGAAAATGGACGGACGTATCCTGACATTTCGACCGTTGTAAAATTGTGTGATCTTTATCAGGTTTCTTTAGATGATTTACTGCGCGATGATCATCTTTTGGAGCATTACGCTCAACAGGATCAACGAGATACATTAGCGCAAAAACTGTCACAGTTTAGTTATTATTTTGGCTTCGTACTTCTGATGATGTGTTACATGAGCTTCTTTGTTAACTGGGGAGTTTTGACCCAGTGGATTCCTACTCTTTTGCCCATTGATCTCATTATTTTCTATGCCACTTTTTTGGATTGGGCACGGTTTAAGAAAAAGCGCAAACTGATTCTTGCCATTATTGTGTTTATTGTGATCTTACATTTAAATTTTTTCATTGAATTTGGTAACCCTAGTATTTATTCGAAATTTAGCGGCCAAGATACGGCCTATATACTCAGCTTTTCGTTTGCTCGAATTTCACTGATTTTTGTGATGTCCTTTTGTGCGGAAATGCTGCTCTTTTTCCGGCATAAGCGAAGGAAAAAATGAGCGATTTGTCAGCTAATTTAACCTTAATTAGCTGGTTTTTTGATATGTCTTCATTTTAGAGACCGCCCTTGTCTTCGCATTGTAGCTTGTGATTGCACTCAATTGAGATAAATTGACAGTGAAAGCAAATATTTCAATCAAGACAGGAGAGATCTTATGACACAGGAACGGAAAGTAAAATTTGAATGGCTGACGTGGATCACGCTTATTTTATCTACGATAGTAATTAGTTATAGCATAGCCGCATGGGTCGGCTGGAAGCCTTTCGGTGATCAAGAAGCACTGGTGAATTGGATACTATTGCCGCTGGCTGTTGGAATCGATATTTGGCGGGACTTTATTATCGATAGTTATTCGAAGTTAAGTCAGAAAGAGAAACACAGTTATATTTTAACCAACATTATGATCATTGTAGCGGTGCTGATTGGTTAAGGCAAACATGGTTAAATCTAGTTACATAGCTGGCATTTAGGCATAGTCATTAAGACCATTTTTTAAGCAAATTGGTTGCCATTTTACTGTGTTGGCGACATAATATAGGCGTAGAAATGATTGGCGACCAAGGCCGTCATTAAGAGACCGCTGTAATTGGCGTTAAGCTGATTACAGCGGTTTCATTTTGCCTATAATGCGGTAAACTTAGAGTAAACACATTTGAAGGAGCAGCGGGATCATGTACTATTACAACATGGAAACTGAAGATATTGGCTATAATCTGGCCACCGAACAGTATTTAATGAATAACAAAGATTTCGATGAACCGATTCTATTATTTTATTACCAAAAGCCCTGTATTATTGTTGGCCGGAATCAAAATACTTTGGAAGAAATTAATCAGGACTACGTTGCCAAGCACAATATTCAAGTGACGAGACGGCTTTCGGGCGGCGGTGCCGTCTATGATGATCTGGGTAACGTTTCGTTTAGTTTCGTAGTCGATCGTGACGATGAGCGGTTCGGTGACTTCAAGGCGTTCACCAAACCGATTGTTGACGCGCTTAAAGAGATGGGAGCAGCATCTATCAAAGTTTCGGGCCGTAACGATATATTGGTTAATGGCAGGAAGTTTTCTGGTAACGCGATGTACGTGAAGGATAACAAGATGTTTTCTCACGGTACGCTGATGTACGACGTCGATCAGAGCGTGATTGCCCATGCCTTGAACGTCCCAAAGGATAAGATTGCTTCAAAGGGGATCAAGTCTGTGCGTTCACGGGTGACTAACCTGAAGCCGTACTTGAAGCCGGAATATCAGAACCTCACGATTGCTGAATTCCGCGATGCAATTTTGAGGAAGGTGTACGGCGTAGACGACCTCGCAAAGGTTGCCGATAAAGCATACCACCTGACGGATGACGATAAGAAGCAGATTCAAAAGCTTTACGATAATTACTACAATAACTGGGACTGGGTTTATGGCACTTCTCCAGAATTCACGGTTAAGAGGCGTCAGCATTTTGACTCAGGGACGATTGACGCACGGGTATTGGTTGAAAAGGGCCACATCAAGCAAGTGACCTTCTTTGGCGACTTTTTCGGTGAAAAGTACGCGGTTGATTTAGCTAAAAAGCTCAAAGACGTTCGCTACGATCAGCCGTCGTTACGAAAAGCACTGGCCCATGTCAACGTTGGTGATTATTTTGCGGGGATCACCCTCGATGAGTTTGTGCAGTTCTTGGGTTAAAGCCGAAATCAGTGTTTTCCAAGTGCACAAGCTGTAACCCCTTACATGATTATGTTAAAATGAAAACCGGTTACAAGATTGGTTATTAATATTTGGAAGGGAAGTTTGGACATGCGGTATGTTTCAATGACGGCCCATGATATCGGTCGTAACTTAGCTACTGAACAGTATTTAATGAACAATAAAGATTTTGGTGAACCCCTGGTGCTTTTCTACTATGAAAAGCCATGTATCATCGTTGGCCGAAACCAAAATACATTAGAGGAAATTAACCAGAAATACGTTGAAGAGCATAACATTACGGTTACTCGTCGTCTTTCTGGCGGTGGCGCGGTTTATCAAGATCTTGGTAACCTGTGCTTCAGCTTTGTGCTGGACAGTAATTCCGAACAGTTCGGGGACTTCAAGTCCTTCGTTCAACCAATTGTTGACGCCTTACATGATATGGGCGCGAAGTCAGTTGAAGTTTCTGGCCGTAACGACATCTTAGTCGATGGCAAGAAATTCTCTGGTAACGCGATGTACACCAAGAATGGTAAGACTTTCTCACACGGTACTTTGATGCTGGACGTGGATCAAGACGTTATTGCTGACGCCCTGAACGTCCCAGAAGATAAGATTGCTTCAAAGGGTATCAAGTCAGTCCGCTCTCGTGTAACTAATTTGAAGCCATACTTGGCACCTGAATATCAAAACATTACGGTACCCGAATTCCGTGATAAATTATTGAAGGAACTGTTCCATGTTGACAGCTTGGATGAAATCAAGGATAAGGAATACGTGGTTACCCCTGATGAACAAAAAGAAATCGACAAGATCTACGAACAGTACTACAACAACTGGGACTGGGTCTATGGCACTTCACCAGAATTTACGGTTAAGAAGCGTCAGCATTTTGATTCAGGAACCATCGATGCCCGGATCTTGGTAGAACAGGGTAAAATCTCAACAATCAAGTTCTTCGGCGACTTCTTCGGCCCGAAGGATGTCAGCGAACTAGCTGATAAAATGAAGGGTATCCGCTATGATCGTGAAAACCTGGAAAAGGTTTTGGATGATGTGGATATAAGTCAGTATTTTATGGGGATTACGAAGGATGAGTTGGTGGATCTGTTAGCATAAGGTGCGGAACCAAGCGGTTAGAGAGCGGAGTGTAAGTTGACTCTGGTAAAAATCCCGGTCTTGGATTTGTACCAGAGTTGACTTACATGCAGCTCTCTGCTTGGAGTAGCCTGATTTATTCAAGGTGCGTAAACGGGCGTTTAGAGAACGGAGTGTAAGTTGACTCTGGTAAAAATCCCGGTCTTGGATTTATACCAGAGTTGACTTACATGCAGTTCTCTGCCCGTTGTAGCCCGATTCGGCTATGTAAAAGTTGAGTAGCTCTCTGCCTGTTGCAGCCTGATTCGGCTATATAGAAGTCGAGCAGTTCTTCAGCCATCCAAACTCAAAAATCAAAATACAGGGTTGCGCCCAGCACACATTGCCGGACGCAACCCTGTATTTTTTACAGCGAACTATGCTACAATTTGAACTATTAATAACGATTAAGGAGATTTAAATGTTAAAGCAGAAATTAATCACATATGGCATCGTATCGTGGGTGCTCTTCTCCGCTATGAATCTATTGCTGTCCTCTAAGCTGGTCGCTTTAGGGCATAGCTTTGAAATGACAGCGGTAATACGTTCAATTATCATCTCACTGGTACTGTACGCACTGCCAATGATTTGGGGTGCTTTGGGCCATAATTCAGGGTACTATCTGTTGGCTGTGGTGATCGTCATCTATTCATTTGGACTGTTTAATGGTATTGTAACGGTGATGGCGAGTTCAACCGCAATCATGAGCATTAAAGCAGCCGTTATCCTAGCTAATGTTTTAGTGATCGTTTTTAATGGCTACTGGATGGTATTGGCACTGCGGTACCGACACTGGCTTGATAATAAACGCGATAATGATAAGCTGGAAGCACTTAAAAAGATGCAGCAGGACAGACTTAAACAAAATAAGTAATCGAGGTAACTATGGAAAGTTTAGTAAAGGACTTCTTTGAAGAAGTTGAAGCTGAAAAATATGAAACGCAAAATTTCGGCAGCAGTTTAGCTGAAATCAAAAAAAATGGTGCAACTAAGTCGCTTGAACCAATGGTTAATATGATGGTTAAGGCAATTGATGGTAATCAATTAGCCCAAGCGACGTTAACCCTAACGGATACGGATATTCAGGTGCACTTGGAAACCAGTATTGTGAATTTACCGCTGCGTTATCTGAACGCCATGAAGAAGATGTTAGCAGATGATGATACACTGCCTGTCAGCATTTACAGTATTATTGAATCACCGGACATTAATTCGTCTTCTTTGCGAATCGATAAAGTTGCCTCTGCGGATGATTTTGTCAGCCACAAAGGGGATATGGCAGCAGCCATTGCAACCTGGTTAGAGAAACAGTTAGACCAGATCAAGGAGAACCAGGAAAAGAAGGATGAAGACGGCGATAAAGACACCCAAGCTGCCAATTAATGCCTCGTTGATTTGCTTCTGGCTTCGATCCGTGCTATGATGTTTTACATGCGATGAGTCGAGAATATCACGTCGCTAGCAATAGCGGTTTGCGCAAGCAACTAGGTGATTTTTTTGCACAGCAGGCAATGTAACACCGCCGGATTTGCGGCTGCCTTGGTTCAAAGGAAATGTGGATTTTTGAGAACCCATTTAGTTTCGGCTAAGTGGCTGTATGGGCGCCCCAGCAATGGGGCGTCTTTTTATTTGGTCATTAAATGAGAGAAACCCGCTTATCAGTGATTGAACTGATAGACGGACTCTTTTTGAATTTGAAATTGATTCCACGAATAAAATGAAGTATCCCCCTTGCGACCAACGTTTACCTCTGCTACATTTGAGACAAACGTATCATGTATCCGAATGGGGGAGTGTCCAATGAAAAGGGTAATTATGGCATTAACAACGGGACTTATACTAGGTGGTTTAGGAGCAGCTGCAATACCAACGGCTGTGAACGCGGCCACGACTTGGAAAGTAGTGAAGACAAAGAATTATAGTGATGTCGCCTACTACGTAAAAACGACGAAAAACGAATATATGTGGGATTTGAAGCATACTAAGAAGATCCATAATCTGAAACATTATCCGCGAACAACCTGGTACGTCTATAAGCGAGTGAAGCTTCAGCAGGGCAAGAAATCGGGCTATTATTATCAGGTGACGAATAATAACGGTAAAATTAAGGGCTTAGTTTACCGTTCGTATCTAACTAAGGGAGATAATCCTGATGACGCCTTTGCCCACAGTATAATAGTGAAATCCTATGGCGGTGGGCTAGCGGGAATTA
This sequence comes from Secundilactobacillus yichangensis, assembly GCF_016861565.1. Lineage (GTDB taxonomy): Bacteria > Bacillota > Bacilli > Lactobacillales > Lactobacillaceae > Secundilactobacillus > Secundilactobacillus yichangensis. The sequence goes on along the minus strand of NZ_BOLK01000015.1, from coordinate 33,882 downwards.
AATCAGTGCGTGAAGGCGCTAAACTGCAAGCGGATATTCTCGCGCTGTTTCCAGGAACGATACTGAATACCAGCTATTCTAACGATGCCCGTAATGATCTGAATGCAGGTGTCAGCAAGACGGCCACGTATTCAAAACTCAATAAAAATGCTACAGCAATCGGTATCTTTACGCCGTATAACTGGACTGGCACGACGAGTAAAACGGATTATACCAAATTAGCCACGTCGGTTTTGAATGCACAGGGATATACAGCTTCAAAGCGGGTGAAGTATAAGGGGTATCAAATCGGTATTTATGCAACACCGCACGGGTATACTTCTGATTATCATACTTGGCCAAGCGGCTACGGTTCATTTGGAATTTATCTCGTACCGACTGGGGACTCAAAGCTGTTTTAGGGGGAATTTAGGATGTCAGTGATCAGTACGGTCTTAGTAATGATTGTCGCAGTGGAAGCACTGTTGATTTTAATTTTAGAAATGTTTGGTTCTCAGTCAGCGGCTGCTCAGAAAGCCTTTGGTTTTTCCGCCGAATATCAGCACCGACCTGAAACGAGAACCACGATGGCCAACATTGGCTTATATAACGGTTTTGTGGGTGTCGGCTTGCTGTTCATGCGTTTCGGATTGCCTGCGGATGCAATGACCGCCGGGTGTTTGCTGTTTACTGGATTTGTATTTATTGCCGGTATCTTTGGCAGTCTAACGGTTAACCGTCAAATCATGTGGACCCAGGGAATTCCTGGATTATTTGCCTTTTTGAGTTTGCTGTTTTTCAAGTAAAGCACGGGCTAGAAAGCTGTCATCAAAGGTATCTTCACGTTGGAGGTATTGTTTACCAAATTCATCCAGCTGACCGTGAAAATCCTGTGCCATTTTGAAAGTAAAATTACGGGGTAAAGTGATTTGTGACTTCAGGTGCTGATAGGTGTCAGTTCGCTGGTAGCCCAGATGTTTGAACAGCCGGCGAGTATATGAATCGGCGATGAAAGCTGGCAGATCAAAAATGTAAACTAGGTAGACGTCGGCGGTTTCCTGGCCAACGCCAGGCAGCGCCAGCAGCTGTTTACGAAGCTCAGCTTGAGATGTACTTGAAGCCACGCCAGAATAATCCCAGTGACGGTCATTAAACCACTGGAAAACGTTATGGATAGCTTTAGCTTTATTACGGTAGAAACCGCTGGCTCGAATCAATTCAATTAATTCAGTCTGTGATAACGACAACACCGCTTCGGGATCTAACCCGGTGCGGTGTTTTAAGTTATTTAGACCCACATCAGCATTTTGCCAGGCGGTGTTTTGGACTAAAATGGCGCCAACGATAATATCGCGCTTATCATCTGCAGGCCACCATCCTGATGGTCCCATATGGTTAAGCAAGGTCTGGTATAGCCAATTGATATCGATTGAAATAATGAAGGCCTTCTTTCTGCAAGAATAGTGCTATACCCATATTTTAACTGATTTAAGCAGTGGCGACTAAAAAATACCTCCTTATTCCGGTTATTTCGGAATAGGGAGGTAAATTATTTAAGGTTAATGTTACCCCGGCTGTACACCTGAAAAATCACTCTTGGTTGGCATCGATTTCCTTCTGCACGGTATTAAGTAACTGCGTTAACTTAGTGGCTTCAGCGTCTGACAAAGGGTCTTCTAACAGAATATTCATCTGCGTAAATGCTTTCTGAATGTTTTCAACTAAATCGGTACCCGCCTGTGTCAGTGAGAGAAGTTTCGTTCGTTCGTTTTCCGCTGGAATCGTACGGACGATTAGGTTACGACGAACTAATCCCTTTAATAGGTTGGTGACACTGGCTTCTTGACGGTTGAGGTAGTGTGCAATGTCACGTTGCATACTATCAGGGTGACTAGAAATAAAATTGATAGCCCGCGCCTGATCTGAATTAAGGTCTAACGAGCGAAGTTCTTGGTTCAAATACTGGGTCTCAAAACTTGCAATACGATGAATTAAACTAGCAGTAGTTTTACTATTCAAGGTTGCCCCCTCCTCTGATATTATAATTCTATAATTCGACTGTAGAATACCAGTATATGCTTGCAATCACAACCATAAAGACTTGATTTTGACAAATAAATATCAATCTGTTGACGTTACAACGCTTTAAAAGCCTTAGTTTTAGCGGGTATTAAGCGAATACTGATTATAATATTACAAAAATATTACATTCGAATAAACAGTTCCAACTAAGTGTCTGATTCCCAAAAAGCAGGAATCACAACCCCAATTGTTTGGAAGTGTGATTCCTGCTTGCTCAAACAGTTGTGCTTATCTCACTGGATTAGCATTAACAGCTGTCTTCATTTGTTTGGTGTAGTCAGTTAATTTTGCGGGTGCTTGACGACCGTATTCGGCTACGATGTTGACGCAGGCACTGCCGACGATGGCACCGTCAGCAATTTGCGCCATTTCAGTGGCTTGTTCTGGTGTATGAATCCCAAAACCAATGGCAGTTGGCACATCGGTAACCTTACGGATCCGGTTAACTAGGTCAGCTAAGCCGTTAGCAAATTCGCTTCGTTCACCAGTAACGCCCAATGATGAAACCACGTAGATAAAGCCGGTAGCAGCAGCGGCAATTTTTTCGATCCGGTCACCAGAAATTGGGGTGACCAACGGAATCAGATCCACGTTATGTTTCTCAGCAATTGGCGCTAATTCACCCCGTTCTTCAAGTGGCATATCCGGGATGACTAAGCCGTAGATGCCGAGCTCTTCGCAGCGAGCTGTAAATGCCTCATACCCATAACGGAAGACGATGTTTAAGTAGGTTAAAAAGACTAGCGGAACGTCAGTCTGCTTACGAACTGCTTTGACCATGTCGAAAATCGTGTCCATCGGTAAATCAGGATCTTCCTTTAAGGCCCGCAGATCAGCAGCCTGAATGACCGGACCATCAGCGATTGGATCTGAGAAAGGGATTCCTAATTCAACAATGTCTGCTCCGCCATTAGCCAGGGCAACCACGTTATTGACGGTGCCGTCAAAGTCCGGGTCGTTAGCAGCCACGAACGGGATGAAAGCTTTTTGATTTTTAAAGGCATCAGTTAATTTACTCATCGATATCCACTCCTCTGTATTTAGCAATTGATGCGACGTCTTTGTCGCCCCGACCGGAGAGGGTGCAGACAATGATTTGATCCTTACGCATCTTTGGTGCAATTTTTTCAACGTAGGCAACGGCATGGCAGCTTTCGATAGCAGCGACGATGCCTTCCGTTTTGGCGATGTATTCAAAGGCCTGAACGGCTTCGTCATCAGTGATACCTACATATTGGGCACGGCCAGTCTTAGCCAGGTAAGCGTGTTCTGGACCAACACCTGGATAATCAAGACCAGCTGAAATTGAGTAGACTGGGTTGATTTGACCAGTTTCGTTTTGCAGGAACATGGACTTCATGCCGTGGAAAATTCCATCGGATCCCCGTTCAACGGTAGCGGCGGTGAGTTCAGTTTCAACACCCTTACCAGCAGCTTCAGCACCGACTAATTGAACGCTTGGATCATCGATGTAGTTAGCGAATGAGCCAATGGCGTTTGAGCCGCCACCGACACAGGCAACCACCATGTCAGGTAATTTACCGGTCTTTTCCTTGAGCTGCTTCTTTGATTCTTGACTGATCACCGATTGAAAGTCCCGAACCATCAGTGGGTAAGGATGCGGACCAGTAGCTGAACCCATGAGATAGAAGGTGTCATCCACCCGCTTAGTCCAGTCCTGCAGTGCCGCGTTGATGGCATCTTTCAAGACCATAGAACCACTGGTAACGGGGTGCACCTTGGCACCTAACAATTCCATCCGGTAGACGTTTAGCCGTTGACGGTCAGTATCTTTCTTCCCCATGAAGATTTCGCATTCCATCCCGAAGTAAGCGGCAATCGTAGCAGTCGCCACACCGTGTTGGCCAGCACCAGTTTCAGCAATCAAACGGGTTTTACCCATGTGCTTTGCCAGTAAGGCTTGACCGATCACGTTGTTGATCTTATGGGCACCAGTATGGTTGAGGTCTTCACGTTTTAAGTAAATTTGAGCACCGCCAAGGTCTTTGGTCATGCGTTCTGCGTAGTACAGCAACGAAGGCCGGTTAGCGTAGTCCACTAACAGATCATGGAGTTCGGTTTTGAATTCTGGATCATTCTTGTAATGCTCGTAAGCTTTAGTCATGCGATCCAGTTCGTTCATCAAAGTTTCAGGAATATATTGACCACCGTATTCGCCGTAGCGACCGGAAGTATTTTTGTTAAGTTTCAAATTAAGTTCAGTCATTGATAAGTTTCCTTTCATTAATTAGCATGAGTAGTTGCAACGATTGCGCGAATCTTGTCGGGATCTTTTTGGCCGTTGGTTTCAACACCGCTGGAGACGTCAACAACATCTGGATGAACGGTGGCAATGGCCGTGGTAACGTTGTCAGGGGTAAGACCCCCAGCAAGGATAAATGGTCGCGGTGCTTTTGGTACTCGTGTCCAATCTAGGGCGATCCCAGAACCATTCCCGCTATCCAGCATCACGTAATCAGCTGCAGTCGGGGTAATTTCGGCATTTGGTTTAAAGACTTGAAAGACGGTTGCGCCAGCTGCTTTTAGTGCTTTCACCGTATCTTCGGATTCATTGCCATGCGTTTGGACGATTTGAATCGCACCGCTGCGATAAATGGCTAACATGTTTTCAAGCGGTTCATTAACGAACACGCCAGCAGTAGGAATTGACGGATCAAGCAGTTGCCGGAATTTTAAGGCAGTTGCCAGTGAGATCTGACGGCGACTTTTCGCAAATACAAAACCAGCGAAATCCGGGTGCACTTCATTAACTACCCGCGTATCTTGTTCTCGCATTAACCCACAGATTTTGATTTGCGTCATGTCATCACACTCCCAACAATTGCGTAATTTTGTCAGCTTTATCAGGTGCAGTCATCAAGGCTTCGCCAATCAAGATACCGTTCATATGGTTTTCTTCCATTACTTTCACGTCGTCTCGGGTATGAATCCCGCTTTCGGCAACGAAGGCAATGTTATTAGGAACCAGTTTACGTAGCTTGATGCTGTTATTCAGTGATACGTCAAAGGTTCTAAGGTCGCGGTTATTGACCCCAATCAACTTAGCACCCACATCTACGGCACGTTGCAGTTCCTGTTCATCATGTGCTTCAACCAAAGCGGCTAAGCCCAGTTCATGTGCCAGTTTAAAGTAGTCTTTCAGCTGCTGATCACTGAGAATTGCTACTATTAATAGTACGATGCTGGCGCCGGCTGCTTTAGCTTGATAGAGCATGTACGGATCAATAACGAAATCTTTTCGCAGAACAGGAACACTGACGTTGGCTGCAATTTCTTGCAGGTAGTGAATGTCACCCTTAAAGTAATCGGGTTCGGTGAGCACTGAAATGGCGCTGACACCGTGCCGGTCATAATCTTCGGCAATCTCTAAGTAGGGGAACTGTTTTGCAATCAGTCCCTTAGATGGCGAAGCTTTTTTAACTTCACCGATCAAATGAATACCAGGTGCATTGAAGCGGTCGTATACCGCTTGTGGATCCTTAGTCGGCGTTGCGGCTGCTTTAGCTTTCATGTCGTCAACTGAAACAACTTCTTTTTCACGTTGGAGGCGGCGTTTTGTGGCTGCCACAAGGTCGTCTAGAATCATGCTACCTGTGCTCCTTTCGTTAAGTCGATTAATTCGTTTAATTTCTTTTCAGCGGCGCCACTGTCAATCACTTCAGCGGCTTTCTTAACGGCACCTTCCATGGTTAACTCTGGATGAGCAGTGTAGAGTGCCAAGCCGGCGTTCAAGAGAACGATATCGCGCTTTGGACCAGGCTTGCCAGCCAGGACATCGCGAGTGATCTGCGCGTTGTCAGCAGGTGTGCCGCCAACGATGTCTTGCTTTTCAGCACGCTTCAAACCAAATTGTTCTGGGGTGATGGTGTAAGACTTGAAATCGTCACCACGAACTTCAACCACGTGGGTTGGTGCGGAAATGGAAGCTTCATCTAAACCATCAGTACCATGAATAACTAAAGCATTTTTAACACCTAACTCGTGAAGTACGTGTGCCATTGGTTCTAGAAGCTCATCATCATAGACACCCAGTAGCTGCATTCCTGCGTGAGCTGGGTTGGCTAATGGCCCAAGGACGTTGAATAAGGTTCGAATACCCAGCGTTTTACGAACGGGAGCCACAAAGCGCATGGCCTTGTGATATTCCTGTGCGAATAAGAAGCAGATGCCGATTTGATTTAAGATATCTTCACTGGCTTCTGGTGTGACGTTGATGTTCACACCTAAGGCTTCAAGCACATCAGCGGCACCGCTCTTAGATGAAGCGGCCCGGTTACCGTGCTTAGCAACTGGCGTACCAGCAGCTGCGGCAACTAATGATGAAGTGGTTGAAATGTTGAATGAGTTGGCGTGATCACCACCAGTACCGACGATTTCAAGAACCGGTTCCCCGGCTTTAAAGGTTAAAGCGTGATCTCTCATTGAGTTGGCGGCACCAGCAATTTCTTGCACGGTCTCGTGTTTGACTGTTAAAGCGGTCAGTAAACTTGAAATTTGAATGTCATTAGCTTTGCCATCCATGATCTCGTTCATCACGTCGTTCATTTCGTCAAAGGTTAAATCGGTACGGCCTGCTACTTTAGTAATTGCGTTTTCAATTGTCATTGTCATGGTAAATTCCTCCAGTTTATTGTCAGTTCGTGTTCATCAATTGAGTTGATTCAGCTGAGAGGCTTTGCCATCGTTTCTGGTTATTAGTGTTTGTCATTTTTAAGATCTCCTTTGGGAATAGAAAAATCCGCCCATAACATGAACGCTACGAATAGCGTTTATATTAAGGACGGAGTTTATTTCCGCGGTGCCACCTTAATTTGATGCAGGGACTTTACCCTCGCATCACCCTTAGCGAAATGCGTAATCACATTTCCGACAACTGACGTATGTCTGTACGTGCTCCCGTACTCGGAATCTTTCGGGGCGCCCCTCCGTGGTCCATTTAATTACCTGCGTTCGGTCGCACTCTCAGCTACGGCGGCTCTCTTTACGTGCACGATAATCTTGATCTCCACATCATTGGTTTGTATGAGCGAATTTGTTTGATTGACAATAGATTAAAACTTTATGAAAATATTGTCAACACTTTTTCTTAAATTTAATTTTATGCAAGCTTGCCAAGCGCCATTGCAACGCGAATTTGAGCTAAATAATTTTTTATAATCTGTTTGCCAACTTCAGCGTCAGTCATGATGGATTCGGGATGGAATTGCACACCGTAAACTTGGTTAGCTTCATCAGCCACGGCTTGGATCGTACCGTCGTCAGCTGTTGCTGTTACGGTTAAATCTTCCGGCATGGTCGATGGCTCAATTACCAGCGAGTGGTATCGGGCTGCTTCAAATTGAGTGGGGCAGTCTTTAAACATTTCAGCATGGCCTTGTTGGGTCATGAGTGACGGCTTGCCGTGCATCAGTTTTGGTGCATGAACCACTTGGGCACCATAGGCTTCACCAATGGATTGGTGACCAAGACAAACACCTAGGATGGGTACTCGGCCAATAAAGACGCGAAGAATCTGCATCATATTACCGGCGTCTTCTGGCCGACCGGGACCCGGAGAAAGAATGATACCGGTCGGATGCTTAGCTATCATGTCATCAGCTGTGAGTTCATCGTTTTTAACTACGGTGATGGGCTCCTCACTGAGAGTTCCAATGAGTTGATACAGGTTATAGGTGAAACTATCGTAATTATCAATTAGATAAAGCATGAGCGACGCCTCCTTGATCTGCTGTGTTGATGGCATTAACCACCGCGCGGGCCTTGTTGTTAAATTCCTGATACTCGTATTTGGCGATACTGTCAGCCACGATACCGGCTCCGGAATGAACCACGATTTGGTTACCCTTCCGGTAGGTCAGCCGGATACCGATACAAAGGTCCAAGTCACCGCTGAAATCCAGGTAACCTAGGCAGCCACCGTAAACCCCACGTTTGCGGTTTTCCAGTTTGGAGATGATCTGCATAGCGGATATCTTCGGCGCGCCTGATAAGGTACCGGCAGGTAGAACCGCGTTGACGATGTCCATGGCGGATGCTTTGGGATTAGCGGTACTTTCCACCGTTGAACCTAGGTGCATGACGTTGGCGAACTTCAATAGGTTACGGGTCTTCGTGACCTTTACAGAACCGAATTGACTGACAACGCCTAAGTCATTGCGCCCGAGATCGATTAGCATGTTATGTTCGGATTTCTCCTTCTCGGAAGTTTGCAGTTCATGGGCAAACTTATCGTCTTCTTCTTTGGTAGCACCCCGCCGGCGAGTGCCAGCTAACGGATAAGTGAAAAGGGTGTTGCCACGTTTGGTGATCAGTGTTTCTGGGGATGCGCCCAGCGTTTCAAAATCGCGGTGGTGGAAATAGAACTGATAGGGGCTTGGACTATCCCTAAACAGCGTTGGCGCAACGCCCAGCAAGGAACCGCTCATTGCAGCCTGTTGCGGATTTGAAAAAATCAGCTGGAAAATGTCGCCGTCCACAATGTGCTTTTGGGCAGTCGCCACCCGTTTTGAAAATTCTTCAAGACTGAATTGGAAATGGAAAGGTTCTGTTAGCGCAAACCGTGGTAATGGTTTCGGTTGAGCGTTGAGAATTAATTGCTGCAGTCGTTTTAAGTCGGCCATGACGCCATCATAGCGCTCAGCGAGTTCGTTAGTCGGAACGATCTGACTGATGGTGACCTTTTGCTGGCGATGGTTGTAGGCAATTACTCGGTCGACCAGCAATAAATCTGCATCATCTAGGTTCATTGGATCAGCCACCTGCTGTTTAAGTGCGGTGGTGGCATACTTGGCATAATCGTAGCTGAAGTAGCCGATCAAGCCACCGGTAAATGGTGGTAAACCAGGAATAAGGGGTGCTTGATGCTGCTTTAAAATATTTTCCAAGATTGGTTTTAAATCCGCTTTTTTAGTGGTTGTTTCGCCACCTTCAACCGTGGTGGTCAGGACACCGTCACGGTAGGTGAAGGTTTGCTTAGGGGCTAAACCAATGAAGGTGTAACCATCTTCGGTCTTCTTGGGCTTCCCGGTCAATAGGAAACCGGGTTCTTGAGCTTTCTTTAAGGCGTTGAATAAGGTTACGGCGTCAAAGGTTGGCAACTGAAACTCTAAAGTAACTGGTGCAGCTGGATAACCTTTAGCGGCGGTGAGCAGTTCGTTTAATGTCATAGTGAATTCCTCCAAATTTTAGTGTTTACTAAGGTCAGATACATTTAATTTTGGAGTTTGCCATCGCTTTTGAATGCGGGTAGTCATGGACAGGATCCTCCTTCGTGAATACATTGCTGAAACGCGTTCGAGAAAACTGAGACCTGCATGTAAGGAACTTAAAACATAAATCCAAGACCGGGATTTTTGTTCCAAGTCCCTTACACTCCGGTCTCAAAACGTTTTTTCTCACGCTCTGCAACAAAAAACTCCGCCCATAACATGAAACGCTACAAATAGCGTTTAAGTTAAGGACGGAGTTTAAATTCCGCGGTGCCACCTTAATTTGATGCAGGGACTTCTCCCTCGCATCACCCTTAGCGAAATGCGTAATCACATTTCCGACAACTGACGTATGTCTGTACGTTTTCTCGTACTTGCCGGCTTCTATAGCCGAAACGTGTTCCAGCTGGCAGAGAGCTATGTGTAAGCTAATTTAAGCATAAATCCAAAACCGGGATTTTCGCTTAAACTAGCTTACACGCCGCTCTCTAAACGCCAGCCTTCACACTCTGATCTTTCAGAGAAACCCTCTGTGGTCCATTTAACTACCTGCGTTCGGTCGCACTCTCAGCTACGGCGGCTCTCTTTACGTGCACGGTAATCTTGATCTCCACATCATCGGTTTGTATGGACGGTGTTTAATTGGCACTTACATTACGCAATAATTTAAAATTTGTCAAGTTGATAGATGAAGTGACTTACGAAATTCTCATAATCATTAATAAAAGATCGTTGCTTTTATCATAAATGCTAAGCATCCCTTTAATGTAAGAATGCATATTCACCTTTATTCATTTAGGAGTTTTAACGGATACATTGCCAGCTAATAAGGAATCATTCATCAGGATACCGTAAAATAGGCGATATCAGCCCTGGATAATATTTTAAAAATTAATTAATGTGTAAGAAAGACCGCTAATATGCAGTTTTAGACGACTTCTTGAAAATTAAATGAGATTAAAATCGGATTAATACTTGACAGAATAATTCTAATAGTTTATTGTTCTATACAACAAATCAAAACAGCAAAGGGAGTTTCAATTATGATACTGAATACGAAAGCATTAAACCGACAATTAAATCGATTTAGCTACTATTGGTCAATGTAGTGTCTACACCGGACAGGTTGCAGGCACGCATCACTGCAATCTGTGCGGCCAATAGTTTTTCAAGTATCATTGCCGGTCACACAGAAAGTTTTCAAAACACTGTGTGACACGGAAAGCTCCGTTGTTATAAATTAGACGTCAAAACGTCTCGCAGTGTTTTGTGAAAACAAAACATTACGAGACGTTTTTATTTTGGTTAGAACTTTAAGAAGGTGACAAATTGGTTGATGCACACACAAGTTTATACGGCTTTATCGCTAAACCCGCGCGGCACAGTTTGTCGCCGCTGATTCACAACACGAGTTTTCAGACGCTAGGCCTCAACAGCGTTTACCTCGCATTCGACGTTGAACAGTCACAGTTCAAAACCGCTGTCCAATCGCTGCGAGCGCTGCCGATTCTCGGTATTAACGTGTCGATGCCATATAAGCAGCAAATTATTGAATTTCTCGATGAGCTGACCCCGGTGGCTAAACAACTGGGGGCCGTTAACACCGTCATTAACCAAGAGGGTCATTTAGTTGGTGACAGTACGGACGGTGAGGGGTTCATTCATGCATTACGGGATGAGCAGATCAATGTGAAAGGTAAGCAAGTAGCGGTATTAGGCGCTGGCGGTGCCGGGCGAGCAGTTATCCTGGCAACGGTCAACGAAGGCGCTGAAGTGACAGTCTTTAAACGGCAAAACAGCACGTTTAATGAATTGCAGCAACGGCTTACCAGCTGGTCAGATCGAATTCGGGTCTTACCCTATGAAGATGAGGTTCAAATGGCAGCAATTCTTCAGGAAGCGGACGTTGTCGTCAATACCACTAATCTCGGTATGGCAGATGATAAGCGTAGCCCAGTTTCACCACCGGTAATGAAGGTCCTTCATTCTGGGCAGATGGTTGCCGATGCAATCTATGCACCGCTTGAAACACCATTTTTAGCCCAAGCTAAACAGCAGGGCTGCCGCACGATGAACGGCCTTGGCATGCTGGTACAGCAGGCAGCGGGTTCATTTAACCGCTGGACGCACCAGCAAATGCCAATTGATAAAGTCAAAGACGCAATTACACAACAACTAGAACACACCAAAAAGTGAGGATGATAATTATGATTATTGTATTAAAAAATGACGACCAAACTACTATTGCAGAACTTCAGCAGCACTTCGGTAACGACCATGAAGTGTTCGTCCATAATAACCGGGTAGCTGTTCAAGGCATCAAGGAAGACGAGTTAACGGCTGGCGAACGAGCTGCTGCCGTGGAATTAATCGACAGTGCCCCAAAGGCGGTTCAAGGCAGCCGAGAGTTTCATCCAGAAGATACTGTAATTAAAACAAAACACAGTATTATTGGCGGCGACAACTTCACCATGATGGCTGGCCCATGTTCCGTTGAGTCGGAAGAACACGTAATGAAGATGGCGGCCGTTGCTAAAGCTAACGGCGCAACGATTCTCCGTGGCGGCGCCTACAAGCCGCGGACTTCACCATATTCATTCCAAGGATTGGGTGAAGATGGCCTGAAGTTCTTGCGCAAGGCTGCCGACCAATACAACATGGATGTTCTGACCGAGGTTATGGATGACGAGCACGTTAAACTGGTCGCTAAATACACAGATATTTTCCAAATTGGTGCCCGTAATATGCAAAACTTCTCACTATTAAAAGCAGTTGGTAAAACCAATATCCCTGTCATGCTGAAGCGGGGGATGTCAGCAACGGTTGACGACATTTTAAACGCTTCTGAATACATTGCTGCTGGTGGTAACCACAATATTATGATTGCTGAACGCGGTATCCGAACATTCGATAACAAATACACCCGGAACACCTTGGATGTTGGCGTTGTTCCTGTTCTCCAGAAGTTGACCCACTACCCAGTAATCATCGACCCAAGCCATGCTTCAGGTCACACTGAGTTTGTGACACCATTAGCTTTAGCTGGTGTTGCAGCGGGTGCTTCAGGATTAGTTGTTGAAATTCATGACGATCCAGCTCACGCGCTTTCAGATGGGCCTCAAGCTTTGAAACCAAACGAATTCAAAGAATTGTCTGATAAAGCATTTGCTATTCGTGAATTATTAACGGAAATGCCACAAGAACAAGCGGAAGCGGGGCGCTAGAATGACAACTGTTTCTGTGACGTTACCAGAGACAAAGTATGATGTATTAATTGACCGCGGCCTGCTAAAACAGGTCGGCGAACTGGTTTCAAAACAGTGGTCAGCACGAAAAATTGCGCTAGTCAGCGATGATAATGTGGCACCGTTGTATCAAAAACAGGTTGCTGAGTCGTTAACGTCGGCTGGCTTCGATGTTCACCGCTACGTTTTTCCAGCTGGTGAAACATCCAAATCACTCACAGTCTTGGCGGATCTAGCGCGTCAAATGGCTAGTGATGCTTTCAACCGTGATGACAGTGTTATCGCGTTAGGCGGCGGCGTTACAGGTGATTTAGCGGGTTTATTGGCTGCGTCATACATGCGCGGGCTGTCCTTTATCCAAATACCGACATCACTGCTGGCGCAGGTAGACAGTTCAGTAGGCGGTAAGACCGCGGTTGATCTGGATAACATTAAGAATATTATTGGCGCTTTTTACGAACCAGATTTAGTGATTGTTGACCCGGATACCTTAGCCACTATGAAACAGCGTGACTTGGTTGAAGGCTACGGCGAAATTGTGAAAACGGCCGCACTGGAAGGTGGTGACTTTTGGCAACTCATCGAGACCATTAATAGTCCAGCTGATTTGATTACCCACTCGCCAGAATTGAGCGCACGTTCGATTCACTATAAGGCGTCGGTGGTGATGGCTGACGAAACGGAAAGCGGTACTCGTCAGTTATTGAACTTTGGGCACACGATTGGCCACGCGGTTGAAGCGTTGGCTGATGGCGGCTTGCGTCATGGCGAAGCAGTCAGCATTGGAACCGTGGCAATTATGCGGGTGTTTGAAAACGCTGGTTTAGCGGAAAAGGGCATCACCGCAAAATTACGCGATCGCTTTGCGGCTGTTGGTTTGCCGGTAACGGATGAGTTATTGACCTCACCGCTTGTGTTAGACAAGGTCAAAAACGATAAGAAGAACCGGCATGGGCACTTGAATTTAGTTTATCTGACGGCCATCGGACAACCTAAGATCAAGTCGATTCCAAGTAGTGAAATTGCATCATTTTTACATTTATCAGTGGCTGATTAGTCGTTGATAACGCGTGGTGACAATGTTTGGGAAGGCATTGTTACAGCGTGAAGGACATTTTGTGAAAATTTGAAATAGTTTAAAAAAATTCTGGGGACTAAATGCCTCAGAATTTTTTAGTGCGCTTGAAAAATGTGAGTTCACCATTCCGCTCAATACGAATCGTTAGTTTTCTGATACAATGGAGAAAAGTGAAGGGAGGGGTCGCCATGGTTACAATTCGAGATATTGCTAAGCGTGCCGGCGTGTCAGTGTCGACAGCGTCCCGTGCGTTGAATAACCATCCCAAGATCAGTCAGAAGACCAGGGATAAAATCAAAGCAATCGCTGATGAAATGGGCTACTTGCCCAACTACAACGCTAAGAATTTAACCAATGGTGTCTCTAACGCGATTGGAGTCGTGTTTCCACCTGGTGAAATGAGTTCAGCTGCTAATCCGTTCTATGTTGATATCTTAATGGGGATTAACCGGGAATTACGGCCGAGAAACGGTGTGCTGTCAGTGGCGATTGCCAATACAATGGCCGAATTATCGGCTAACGTGACGGCGTTAATCACTCAGGGATTGATCCGTTACTTCGTGTTGCTTTATTCCAAGAAAAACGACCCAATCATTAAGCTATTAAGAGCCCAAAAAGTGGCCTACGTAGTCATTGGGGATCCCAACGCTGACGACGAGAAATTTGTTAATAACAATAATCAGTTAGCGGGGCAAAAGGCCGGTGAATATATGCTGAAAAAGTTTAACGCCAGTCGGACGCTGTTTGTAGAATCTGAACCAGAGCAAGGATTTGAGCGCAAGCGGCGATTAGGGTTTCAACAGGCGATGGCAGCGGCAAATATTCCCTCTGAAGTGCTAAAAATGTCCGAAAAAGGTCAAATGAAGCTGGATGATGCCGTGGCACAATTCTTGATGACCAGACAGACCATCGATGGTATCGTGACCACTGATGATACATTGGGACAAATGATTTATCAGCTACTGTGGCGACACCTTGATCGGAGTGTTCCCTTGATTTGTTTTAACCGGAATCGAACCAATAATCTGCTGATGGGGCCTTCGGTTCGCTTTGTTGAACTCTATCCCCAAAGTATGGGGGCAGCAGCTGTTCGTGTGCTTATGGATCCAGATAAAAAATCGGAAATAATCCCCTTTACGATTGAACGGTAAGTTGCCTGAAACAACTAATGCAGCGGGGTTAAGCGTGTTTGTGTAGTTAGCAGTGTAAAGTACATTAAACGTCAATTTTTTTGAAAAAAAGTGAAATTGGATTGAAGCCCACCAGAATAGGCTAGGGCGGAATTTCTGATTTCGCTTTTCTTTAAAAGTTTAATGCAACCGGTTGCATTAAAGCGAAAACGGTTGCATAATAATTTTTGTAGAAAGCGTTTGCAATTATTTAATCTATTTTGAGGAGGAATTCAATATGGCACAATCAGCATCTGATGTCACAAATGGGACGACCAAAGCGGCTGCACCCAAAAAAGATTTATTGCCATCATTACCCACAAGCACTATCTTCCTGATCAATTTCGGGTTTCTGGGCGTGCAAATGGCGTTTCAACTTCAAAGCACTAACATGGGGCGGATCTTCCAAACCATTGGTGCCGACCCTAATAATTTAGGTTTCTTCTTCATTCTGCCACCGCTGGCTGGGATGATTGTTCAGCCGTTGGTCGGCTATTTCTCAGACCGGACTTGGATGCCTAAACTAGGTCGTCGAATTCCTTATTTATTGATTGGTGCCGTAGTTGCCATGATTGTCATGTTCCTGCTGCCAAATGCTGGTAGTCTTGGTTTCGGTTATGGATCGCTGGCCGCACTTTGGTTTGGTGCCATTACGTTGCTGTTCATGGACCTTTCATCTAACGTTGCGATGCAGCCATTTAAGATGATGATTGGTGACATGGTTAACGAAAAGCAAAAGGGTTTTGGTTACTCGATTCAAAGTTTCGCATCAAACGCCGGTGCCTTATTAGCAAGTATCTTTCCATACGCTTTGACCGCGTTGGGAATTGCTAACGTGGCTAAGAAGGGGACCGTTCCTAACTCAGTTGTTTGGTCGTTTTATGCCGGTGCCATTATTCTGTTACTCTGCTGCTTACTAACGGTTTTCCGGGTTAAAGAATACGATCCAGTTACCTATGCTAAGTATCATGGTATTGCTGATGACAGCAAAAAGAAGGGTATCTTTGAAGCATTAAAGACCGCGCCAAAGATTTTCTGGACCGTTTCCGTGGTTCAATTCTTCTGCTGGATGGGCTTCCAATACCTTTGGACTTACTCAACTGGTGCCATTGCCGACAACGTCTGGCACACAGCCAATGTTGCTTCAGCAGGTTATCAAGCTGCTGGTAACTGGTACGGTGTGATGTCAGCCGTTCAAGCCATTGCTGCCGTTATCTGGGCACTGGTTCTTTCACGGGTTGGCAACAACCACCACAAGCTGTACTACTCACTGAGTTTAATCATGGGTGGTATTGGTTTCGGTTCGATGTTCTTTATTCATGATAAATATACGTTGGTCATTTCATTTATCCTGATTGGATGTGCTTGGGCTGCTATGAACGCTTTCCCATTCACTTTCTTGACCAATGCCATCGAAGATTCAGAGAACATGGGGACTTACTTGGGCCTGTTCAACAGCAGTATTTGCTTGCCGCAAATCGTTGCTTCGATTGCTAGTTTCGCTCTGTTCCCATTGTTAGGTTCACACATGCCAACGATGTTGCTGCTCTCAGGAATCTTCATGATTCTCGGTGCTTTAAGTGTTGGCATTGTGAAGGAAGTTTGGGCTCGCAAGTCTGATGCTAAAGAAGAACCAGCAGATGCCGAAGACTAATTTGAAGAAATTTTATCACACACAATACGTAAGTAATCAAGGAGGACTAATATGAAACGAACATTTGAAGTCACCCCCTGGAATATTGTTACTCATCAATTAGATCCTGAAGACAAGCGTCTTCAAGAATCCATGACTAGTTTAGGTAACGAATACATGGGAATGCGCGGCTTTTTTGAAGAAGACTACTCAGGAGACACTTTAAAGGGAATTTATCTTGGCGGTGTCTGGTTCCCAGATAAAACCCGGGTGGGCTGGTGGAAGAACGGCTACCCTAAGTATTTTGGTAAAGTTATTAACGCCATCAATTTTATTAAACTAAACGTTTTGATTGATGGCGAGCCCATCGATTTAGCAAAGGATAAAGTTTCGGACTTCGAATTAAACCTCGATATGAAGCAGTCCAAGCTGACCCGTTCCTTTACAGTCACCAAGAACGGTCACGCCATTGCGTTAAACTTTGAACGGTTTATCAGTGTCGCTAACAAAGAGTTAGTTGGTATTCGCGTCACTGCTGCCAACAAGAGTAGCGATGCCGTCAAGATTACCTTTAAGTCAGCGATGGATGCGGACGTTCAAAACGAGGACGCTAACTATGACGAACGGTTCTGGGACGTTCTTAAAACGGAACAGAATACAACCGATGGCGCAATCGTTGCCATTACCAAAGAAAATCCATTTGGCACGCCGCGGTTTACCGTTGGTGTTAAGATGACCAACGAAACCGGCTTAGCAGCGGAAAAAGTTGATCAGCCAAACGACAAAGAAATTGTCAACCAATTTAGCGGTGAACTGAAACCCAACCAAAGTACCACGATCATTAAGCGTATCACCATTGTGACTTCTCGTGACTACGATACGCAAGCTCAACTGGAAGCAGCGATGAATGATCTTAGTGCAAAGGTAACGGCCACTTCTTACGATGATTTGTTTGCTGCCCATGCTAAGATCTGGGCTGACCGTTGGGAAAAGTCGGACGTTGAAATCGATGGCGATACTGAATCGCAGCAGGGGATTCGCTTCAATCTTTTCCAGCTATTCTCCACTTACTACGGTGAAGATAGCCGCCTGAATATCGGGCCTAAAGGCTTTACCGGTGAAAAGTACGGTGGTGCCACATACTGGGATACCGAAGCATTTGCCGTTCCCGTTTACCTGGGAATTACGGATCCAAAAGTGACACGCAGTTTGCTGATGTATCGTTACCAGCAATTAGATGGTGCCTATGTTAACGCTAAGGAACAGGGTCTTAAAGGTGCCTTATTCCCAATGGTGACCTTCAACGGGATCGAATGCCACAACGAGTGGGAAATCACGTTTGAAGAAATTCACCGGAATGGCGATATTGCGTTTGCTATTTATAATTACACTCGCTACACGGGCGATAAGAGCTATGTCTTAAATGAAGGCAGCAAGGTCCTCACCGAAATTTCTCGGTTCTGGGCTGATCGGGTTCACTTTAGCGAACGTAATCAAAAGTACATGATCCACGGTGTTACTGGTCCTGACGAGTACGAAAATAACGTTGATAACAACTGGTACACGAACTACTTGGCTAAGTGGACGCTGAAGTATACCTTGGAAATCTTGCAGGAAGTTTCACCAGAAGTTGCTAAAAAATTAGCTGTTACTGGTGATGAAAAGAAGCACTGGCAAGACATTGTTGACCGCTTCTATCTGCCAGAGGATAAGAAGCTTGGCATCTTCGTCCAGCATGATGGCTTTTTGGACAAAGACATTAAGCCAGTTTCTTCCATTCCAGCTGATCAGTTACCAATTAACCAGCACTGGTCATGGGATAAGATTCTGCGCTCACCTTATATCAAGCAAGGCGATGTTTTGCAAGGTGTCTGGGACTTCATCGATGACTTTACGCCGGAACAAAAGAAAGCTAACTTTGATTTCTATGAACCATTAACGGTTCACGAATCAAGTTTGTCTGCCGCTATCCATTCTATTTTGGCTTCGGATCTTCACTATGAGGATAAAGCCGTTGAAATGTATGAACGGACTGCTCGTTTGGATCTGGATAACTACAATAACGATACGGTCGATGGGTTGCATATTACCTCCATGACCGGTGGCTGGTTAGCTATCGTTCAAGGGTTTGCTGGTATGCGGGTCCGTAATGATCAATTACACTTCGCACCCTTCCTCCCTAAGAAGTGGAACAGTTATCAGTTCCGGATTCAGTTCCGGGGCCGTTCAATCCAAGTTCGAGTCGATCAAAATGGGACAAAATTAACGCTCTTGTCAGGTGACCCAATTACCCTTGATTTAGCGGGTAAGCAGGTTGAACTGAAAGCTTAATTTGAATTTACTCATACGAACGAATAAAGAAGCTGAGAATTAATTTCTCAGCTTCTTTTATTTCACTAGATAAATTTGATCATGAATCAGATCGAACTGATTGAAGTGCTTATTCAGTGCCTTAACCTCAGGCGTATCTAGCAGTTTAGCGTTCTGCCAGAAGGCCTTTGAGTCAGTTGCGCCATCCTTTTCGCCAATGACGATAAAGTCGTAATCTTTGTCGGCAGCCCGAATCTGCTGCAGCAGTTTCCAGTCGATTTCCAGCCCATCTGGCGACCAAACCATGATGATAACATCGACTTGACCCTGGTATTTGGTAAATGCTTCACTGGCGGTCAGCGGTTCGACTTCAGTTACGGGGTGTTTGCCGGTTTCGTTTTCCTTGGTCCAGTCCTTGGAATCGGTAGTGATCACAGTTTGGCCATTATCGCGTAGGCCTTTTGAGACGTAGCCGTTACCAGCCATCACTTCCAGTGCTGGTCGGCCGTTAACAAAGTCAGCCAAATCTTTGGCAACCGGTGCCGAAATGTAGGCCCACATGCCATAAGTGTCTTCTAAGTAATCGCGAAAACTGCGTAACTTCTTGTCCAGATCGGGCAGCGCGTCGGATAATTGGTTCCAGAGCTTATCGCCTTCAGGATCACCAACTGGAAATGTCTCGTTGAGTTGTTTGAAAATGACATCTTGAGTATCATCAGGCAGCAAAAGTTTCGGTAGGGTTTGCGGTAAAAGGCCCTGTTTAAGCAGCCGGTCAGCTTGCAGAACGTTATTGATCAGCAGTTTAATGGTTGGAAATTTAGCAAATAAATCGTTGTATCGCTCCATGGCAGCAATGTAGCCGGATGGTTTAACAAGGTGCTGGCTGCGTGCGCGCTTCAGCAGTTTCTTTTTTTGCTTTGGATTCAAAAAGGGGTCCCCCAGACACAAACGCGTCATTCGACCGAAAAAACCGAATGACGCGTTTCAAATTATTGTTGTTTATCGGTATCAAGCCCAAGTTCCAGTGATTCTTGATGGGTAATGGGCGTATCTTCATCATCGGTAGTTAAGCGACGAGAACGGCCATGAATATAGCCGTTCATCAGCTGGTAAATCGCGTAACGGTCATCGGAAGATAACGTTTTGTCACCAAATTTCAGTTCCTTACCGGACAGAAATAGGCGGTCCAAATCGTATTCATCACGTTCGGATTTTCCGGCAAGGTAGTCCATTGTAACGTCAAAAAATTCGGCTAACTTACGGACTTCCATATAGGAAGGCACACGGATGCCACGCTCCCAATTACCAATTTGAGCCGCGGTATTCTGGTGTTCTTTATCTGGTTTAAATAATTGATTTAAGGCGGTTGCCAACTGGCCCAGCGTTAAATCCTGACCACGGCGCAACGCCCGGAGTCGTTCGGAAAACATGCACATCACCTCTTACCATCTATTGTATACCTAACGGAGCGTTTTGTGGGTTTGAGTTTTTATTTTACGCTGGAACGACGCTTAATTTAAGAGGGGCGAACCATATGGTATGATATACCCCGTATACTTTAGAAGAATGGGGTGCAGGGAAAGTGAATAAGCATTTAAAGCACTGGCTAATTGGGATTTTGATCGTAGTCGGTGTAGTTTGTATCGGAATCGGTTCAGCGGGATATTACTTCTATAATATGGCAGTTGCCCGCGGTAAAAAAACGTTTATTAATAATAGTAATGCCATTAAGAAGAGTGACCCGTTATACCATGAGAAGGTTTGGTACCGCGGGACGAAGAAGCTGGTCTGGCACGAAACTTCAGCGACTAAGCACCTCAAACTGGTTGCTCATTACGTACCAGCCAGCAAGCAGACCAAGAAAACCATTGTTATTGCTCACGGGTTTGGCGGCAGCAGTGACAAAATGGGGGAATACGCAGGGTTGTTTCACGAGTTGGGTTACAACGTACTGTTACCAGATGATCGTGGTGCAGGTAAGAGTCAGGGGAACTACATCGGCTACGGCTGGCCTGATCGGTTAGACTATTTGAAATGGATCAAGCAGGTTATTCGGAGAAATGGTTCCCAATCACAAATAGTGATGTTCGGAACTAGTATGGGCGGTGCTACTACCATGATGGTCAGCGGTGAAAAGACGCCTAAACAGGTGAAAGCCTACATTGAAGACTGCGGCTATACCAGTGTGTACGATGAAATTAAATACCAGGCTAAATCAATGTACAATATTCCTGAATACCCGTTAGTACCAGTGGTCAGCGGTATTAATTACCTCAAAAACGGCTATACCTTTAAGCAGGCCAGCGCGCTGAAACAGGTTGTCAAAAATCACAAGCCGATGCTGTTTATTCACGGGACTAATGATACGTTCGTGCCGACCCGGATGGTTTATCCGCTGTACCGAGCAGATAAGGGGCCAAAGCGGCTGCTATTAGTCAGTGGCGCGAAGCACGCCAAATCATATGAACACGCGCCAGCACTGTACCGAAATACCGTTAAAGCGTTTCTAGACCGGTACTTTCATTAGTTGATGATATAATCTAGCCAGAAACCTTTTCAAGGGGATGTTACGATGACCACCAATCGTCAATCGTTTAGCTGGCTCACATTTCTAGCCACCTTCTCTATGGGAGCTGTTGATGCGTACACGTATATCGCTCATAATGAAACCTTTGCCAGCGCGCAGACTGGGAACCTGATCGTTTTCGCGGTGAAGTTTGCCCGTGGCGGCATTAGTGAAGCCTGGGTATGCCTGCCGATTTGGATTGGGTTTGCACTGGGCTGTTTTGTGGCGCAGGCTGCTTTAAGCTGGCTAAATCATAAACCCAATTTAAGGCAGCGCTACCTATGGATGATGGGTGTCGTGGTCGTGACACTGCTCATTGTTTCGCTGGGACAGGAATGGTTCAGTGAACTGGTAATGATTTTTATTTTGGGCTGGCTTTCCGGGTATGAACTGACCAGCTTTCGCGAAGTAAAGGGTACCACGGTCAATAATGGTATCATGACGGGGAACACTAAGAATATGATGGTGGCACTGTATCATTGGCTCATCGATCATGAGCGTAGCGGCCGGTCACAGTTTTTGTGGCTGGCTGCAACAATGGCGATGTTTATTGCGGGCGCCGGCCTATCAGCGATGACCTGCATATTAATTAGCTCGGATTTGGTCTTGTGGGCCGTTCTGGTTATCAACGCGGCTGGTTTAGTGGTTATTTACCTGACCAGTCGCTTTAGAAATGACGCGTAATAGCGTATAATAACAAACGTATATCGAAACTATAAATTGAGAGGAAGTGCCGACATGATTGAAACGATCATCGTGGCTGTTACCCTCGTGATTGGACTGCTGGGCGGATTTCTTGTTCGCCGTCAAAAGCACCAGCGCGAAGTTGATGAAGCAACCCGACAGGCAGCGGCACTTCGGGAGTCCGCGCGTAAAGACGCGGAACAGCAAGCAACAAAATATCTCACTGAAGCGAAAGCAAAGATTCAAGCGGATCGGCAATCAACAGAAGCCGAGCTGGCAGATCAGCAGACAGAGACTGAGAACCGTCAAAGACGGACTGAACAGCGTCAGGTTACTTTGAAGCAGATGGAAGAACGGCTAAATCAGCGGCAGGCAGCCATTGAAGAAACGCAGTCTGTGCTGAATGATGACCAGACTCATCTAAACGAGACTAAGAGTCAGGCGCGTCAGTTATTCGTTGATCGTCAAAATGAAGTCGCTAAGCGAGCTGAGTTAACCACCAGCGAAGCGAAGGATCACATTCGGCTAGAAACTGCTCGGAACCTTGAGCAGGAAGAGGATGTCACGGTCCGTGAGTTAACTGATAACGCTGAGGCATCGGCGGACAAAGCTGCTCGTAATCTGATTATTGAATCGATTCAGCGCGGACCAGTCGACTGGCCTCGTGAGCACGCAGAACACTCAGTTCTGGTACCGACCAATGAGACTAAGAGCAAGTTGATTGGCCGTGATGGTCAGCATATTCGCTTATTGGAATCACTGACTGGTACCGACTTGGTCTTTGATCCTGAGCAGCCGAACTTACTGCTGATCAGCACCCATGATCCGATTCGGCGTGAGACGGCGCGCATCGCTATTGAGAGCTTGCTGGCTTCCCGTAAAATTACGGCCGCTGCAATTGAAAAACAGGTGCAAACTGCCCAGTATGATGTGCTGAAAGATCTTCGCCAGACCGGTGAACGAGCTGTCAGCATGCTGAAGGTCGGTTTCATGCATCCCAACTTTATGAAGATTATTGGTCGTTTGAAGTTTAGAACTTCGTACGGTCAAAACGTTTTGAATCACTCCATCGAAGTGGCTCAGATGACGGGTGTCATGGCTGCTGAATTAGGGCTAGATGTTCGGTTAGCTAAACGAGCAGGCCTATTGCATGATATTGGGAAAGCCATTGACCATGAGATTGAAGGTACCCACGTGGAAATTGGGGTGGCGTTAGCCAAAGCCTATGGTGAAGATCCGGTCGTGGTTAATGCGATTGCCTCTCACCACGGGGACGTTGAAGTCACCTCACCGATTTCATCACTGGTTGCCATCGCGGATGCCGTTTCAGGTTCCCGTCCTGGTGCTAGAAGCGAGTCGGTTGAAGAATATATCAATCGGCTGCACAGTCTGGAAAAGATTGCTAACGATCAAAAAGGTGTGCAGGAAAGTTATGCCATCCAAGCTGGTCGTGAAATCCGAATCGTGGTTCAGCCAAAGGTTCTGGACGATAAAGCCAGTGCTGAATTGACTGAAAACGTGAAGAACCAGATTGAAGACGAACTCACTTATCCAGGTAAAATCAAGGTAACAACGATTCGTGAACTGCGAGCCGTTGAATACGTTGGTGATAAGCCAAGTAAGGGTAAAAAGAAGAAAAAACGCGCTTGAGATAGAGTGTGAAAACCACCGTTTAGAAAGTGGAAAATAAGGCACAGACAACGGAAATCCTGGTTTGGATTTCCGTTGTCTGTGCCTAAATTATTAGGGAAGTTTTCGGAATTGTATCAACAAAAAGGTGTTACAATCATTAGAAAATCGGTTGCAACGAAGGAAGGGACGCGTGATGTTAAGTACAACTTTAAAGCAGCAAATCATCGCTGCCAGCCAACGAATTGGCATCGATAAGATTGGCTTCACAACTGCAGCAGATTTCGAGTATTTACGAGCTGAGCTGGTGAAGCAGAAGGCGGATGGGCACACTACCGGCTTTGAACACCAAAATCTCGATGAGCGGCTGAATCCAAATTTAATTTTTGATGAACCGAAGACGTTGATCTCAATTGCGTTAGCTTATCCGGCCAAATTAAAATACCGGGCATCACGAACTGGTTTGAAACGCGGTCAATTCGCGCGGGCGTCGTGGGGTGAGGATTACCATTTTATTTTGGACGACTACTTGGCGGCGCTGATCGGCGCAATCAAAGACTTGTTACCGGAAGATAATGACATTCGGTTTAAACCAATGGTGGATACCGGCGAATTGATTGACACGGTAGTTGCGCAGCGAGCGGGCGTTGGATTCATTGGTAAGAATGGACTGCTGATTACGCCGGAGTTCGGCAGCTATGTTTACTTAGGCGAAATTGTGACTAACTTAGAGTTGGCACCCGATGAACCAATGATGTGTCAGTGCGGTGATTGTACCCGCTGCGTCGATGCCTGTCCACCGCGGGCGCTGATGGGAAATGGTCAGTTAAACGGGCAACGTTGCCTGTCCTACCAGACCCAAACTAAGGGACAAATGCCGGATGAGTTTCGGCCCCTGATCCGTAACGTGATCTACGGCTGTGATGTTTGTCAGGTGGTATGCCCGTTTAATCGGGGCGTGGATAATCATTTGCACGAACGGATGGAACCAGACGTTGAACGGGTACAGCCAGAGTTAACGCCAATGCTGACGCTGACGAACCGGGAGTTCAAAGCGAGCTTTGGTTCGATGGCGGGGGCATGGCGGGGGAAGAAGCCGCTGCAACGAAACGCCATTATCGCGTTAGCAAACCTCAATGACACCAGCGCCATACCTAAGCTGTTAGCAGTGATCGAAGCCGATCCGCGGCCGGTGATTCGTGCTACTGCAGCCTATGCGGTGGGGCGTTTGAGTCAACCTGGTAATACTGCCGTGGTCGATTTTTTGCGGGAAGCTTATGCAACGGAGCAGGCTAATGGAATGGAGACTGAGTTGTTGCAAGAGTACGTACAAGCGATTAATCGAATTTCATAGAGCTGGATACAAACTAAAAAGCATCACCAGCCAATTCAAAGTGACGACTCATTTGAATTGGCTGGTGATGCTTTTTAATGTAAGAATAAGAAATCGCTATTTCGTATCGGGCTCATTGACAACTTCAAAATTATGGTTAACCGTTGCTTTAATCACTGAATGCGCTCTGAGATAATCGGCGATCAGCTGACTCATAGGGGTTTTATTTTCGGCAATAATTTTATCGGCGTGAAACATGTCGTAGTGGCCGCCACCACCGGCACGGTAACGGTTTAAAGTAATTTTGAAAGTCTGATCATTGCTGACGGGCTGACCCTTGTATAGCAATCTATCAATACGGTGACCAACCGGTTTAGCCACGTTGATCCGGTAATTGATGCCTTCGTACATATCATAATTATAATGGCGTAATTTCGGTGAATAAAAGGCCGGATTAACAACGATTTGATTTTTCAAATTAAGTGTAAAGTAAGTGGCGGCTTTTTCCAGCGCTGCCTTAAGCTCTCTGCCGGTGATTAACTCTAGTGCCAGACCGTCTGGATAGACGTAGTTAGTCATAATATTGCGCATGGTAATGGGATTTTCAAACCCGTGTCCTTCATTGTTAAATAACGAAGTCGCAGAGATATCAGCCTTCATCGTGGTCATCTGAACCCGTTGAATGAATTCCGTGTACGCTGTTTCCTTCATTCTGGCTTTCTGAGCGCTTTTGAAAGTTAAATCACCATCTATCTGTGCAAGCGGTTCAGCGAGCCAATGGTCCACCTTTTTATCAAGCTGATGGCTATAAATGGCGATGTTGCGATCAAATTCAGCGTTTTTGGTTTCAATTAAATGGGCACTTTTATCGGTAACGATGTAGCCGCCGGCCCTTGATGGTTCTAATTTGAGAACGATTTTTCCAACGGCTTCGCCACGGTAACCAGGTTGCGTCACGGGGACACCAAACACGCTAGTTGCAATTTTACGGTGCTGGTGGCCAGTGATCAGGGCATCGATCCCTTTGACCTCAGAGAGCAGCTGATAGGCTTCATTTTCACCGTTACTCAGTGATTCAATCAGTTTACCCGTCTTTAAGTTCCGTTCGAAACCGCCGTGGTAGGAAACAATCACAACATCGACAATCTTTTTCAGTTTTGGAACCAGTTCCTTGGCAATCGAAACTGCTGTGTGAAAGTGGACATCATCGCTCACATTATCATGATTCTTCCACTGCAGCACGGCTCGGGTAGTTAGCCCCACGATGGCAATTTTAACGCCATTGCGTTCAATAATTCGGTACTGCTGACCAAATAATGGCCGACCTGCACCATCCAAAATATTTGCATTCACAACTGGGCGATCACTGGCATTCAGTGCCCGCTCCAAATAGTCGGTGCCATAATCAAATTCATGGTTCCCCAAGATTTCGGCATCATAATGAATTTGATTATAGATTCTGACCAGCGGCTGCGGATCTGAGTGCGGCTGTACCTGAGCGACATAGTAGGCTAAGGGCGAACCAGCTAAAAAGTCACCATCATCAATGGTGATTACAGGTCCCGGTGCTGACTGCTGTTCTGCAGAAAGTACCGTAGCGGCACGAATAAGGCCAAAGGGCATATGCGCTCTGGGCTTGACGTAATTAGTTGGAAAAATAAAGCCGTGCGTATCGCTGGTTGAAAGAATCGTAAGTGTGAGCATGTCGTTTCCTCCAATGCGGTTAGTAATATTATAGAAAATTATAAGTTTTTTCTGGTGGGATAGCAACCGGGGAAGGGTGATTGGTGAGGTATGTAGGTAGTGGGGTGCGTGGGGAATCTGGACGCTTAGTTGGGTACAACAGATAGATTGTCGCTGGGTATGTTACATTGCTTAGTCGGGCTACACGAAGCAGAGACTTGCACCTAGTGGGTATCCAGCACAAATCCAGACCCGGGATTTATACTGAACACCCACTAGGCTCCAGTCTCTAAGCGCTTCGTTTCGCACCTATCCTAGTCGGGCTACAGCAAGCAGAGAGCTGCACCTAAGTCACTTCCGACATAAATCCAAGCCCGGGATTTTTGTCGGAAGCGCCTTAGGCTCCGCTCTCTAACCGCTTGCTTTCGCACCCTGGATATAAAAAAAGATCCACCCGGGGGAGGGTAGATCCAACATAGGAGTAGGCATTTTCGTGATGGGGTTCACGGAAATATTATTTTACTTTGGAGGAGTAAAATGAAAAAGCTTATTACTTAATATCAGCTAAGATATTAGGCTATGAGTAATATAAGACTAAAATGTGAAGAAAGTGTGAAGATAGTATAACAGTTCGGTAACCAAATTGTATTTTTTTGGGTGGTTAAACCCCTTACCTAATTGCCGTTTTGCATATAAACCATCTGATCCATTGAGATTTTCTTGTGGAGCTCATCGACTAATTCAACTGATAAATGTTCGTGCTGGCTGACATTTTGCACGTAACTGTACTCAAATTGGAAGGCCATCAGGAACAGTTCGTTTTCTTTCTCGCTGGTTTCTTCACTCTTTGTGATTCGTGAACGGCGGACGTTGTAATAATGACGAATAACGTCCACTTCTTGGCGATTATCATCCGTTTCGATGGAATCCAGGTAGCCGATAACTCTGTCGTAGCCAACTTGACTGAGTTTGCTAAAGGCTTCCTGAGCTTCTGGGTTTATCTGTCGCTGCCTATGTGATAGACGTCCGCGCCGACGCCCACGTGATTGAAGCTGATTTGAAGCCTTGTTTTTTCGCTTATCTATGACTTGCGGCTGTTCTGTAGACTGTACTGCAGGCAACATTTTTGCTTGAGTAGCCGGTAAAGCCAGCTGTTTTTGTTCTTCAGCTTTCTTTGTTTCAGTCGTGGGCAGCTTGTCATCTTTATGTTCAAGGTAGAATTTTTGATAATCGTTAAACTTTTCGGTTTGCCCATGATCTTTGAGCCATTTCATCTTGGCTTCTCGGGTTCGCTGGAAGGATTTATTAAAGTGGTTCCGGGAAGTTTTTGGAAATAAGCGGAAACTAAACATTTTAAGCCACATTTTAAGCCGCGCCCAAGGGCTGAGAAAGGCGAATTGTGACTGGAAAATAATTGCCCGATTATACTGCCAGCCAATGGAGGCCTTAACTTCACCGTTATCGATCATTTCGGTAACGGTGGACTGTTCCACGTCCTCGGTCTGTTCCAGTAATTGATGGACTAGTTTAGAATCAGCGTTCTTTCGATACTGTTTTTTTTGACTATTTAAAACTTCGATGACACCTGGAAGAGCGCCGGATTGATTATTTAAACTTCGTAGCTGGTCAATTGCGAAGTTCACCATCTTAACCAGTTGATCACTGAATTCATCAGCGGAGTACGGCGCCTGCTTATTTGGCAGTAGAAACGGCAATACCAGCGTTGGCACGATCATACTCAACAGGATGATGATGCCGGCAATTAAAATAATGGCGCTACGGAATGGAAAAGCGTGGCCAGCAACTGCTAGTGGCAGTGAAAACGCCATTGACAGTGTAATGGTACCGTGGACACCACTGAGGCCCATAATCACACTGTCTTTGAAACGGGTTTCTTTAGACGGCATGGAGACCAGGTTAAACATGCACCATAGAAAGCGCATAATGGCCATCAGCAAGTATAAGCCAACTGCAGTTATGAGTAATAGCGACAGGCTGTGAACTGCGGTTGTGGTCAGGGCGTTCCAAACACTCGGGATGGAGGCACCCAGTAACACAAAAACGAACCCGTTGAGCAGGTTAGTCACCGTTTCCCAAGTGGTTTTGGTCACCACTTGAGTTTGCGTTGAAGTGAGCCGCAGTCGCTGCCCCTGAATACCATGGACGATTCCGGCAGCCACAACCGCTAAAATACCGGAGAAGCCGAAGTGTTCCGCCGTTAAATACACGATAAATGGTGTCAGCAAACTAAATGGCAGAATAACAGCAATGGTGTCCAGCGTTTTACGCTGGAAAAGGATGCGAATCATGACGATGATCATTCCAAGAACGACCCCGATGGCAATTCCGCCTAAAAAGACAACAAAAAAGTGTTCGGTTCCCTTGGCTAGTGAAAATTCCCCCGTACTAAAGGCCGTTAACGCCAGATCCATGGCAACGATGCCGGAAGCGTCGTTAAACAGCGATTCGTTTTCCAGCGCGCCCATCACGTGCTCAGGGACTTCAATCCCTGAAGTAATTGAGGTAACCGCCACGGCGTCCGTAGGGGTGACAATGGCTGCCAGCGCGAAACAAAGGGCCAGCGGCAATGCGCTCCACAAAACGTGGGTCAGCGTGCCACCCGCTAGAATCGTGACTAATGCTAAAACGACCGCTAGTGATAATGTGGAGCTGATGTTTTTGCGTAGCCGGTGCATGTTGGTATTTTGACCGTCATTGAACATTAGCGGTGCAATGATAACCAGCATAAAAATTTCTGGCTCCAAATGGAAGTTATTGAAGAGCGGCACTAACGATAGTAGTACCCCGGCAATAATTTCGTAAAAGGCTAACGGAATTTTTGGATAAATTGCAAAGACAATATTAGCAGCGATAGCAGCAACCAC
Organism: Secundilactobacillus yichangensis; assembly: GCF_016861565.1. GTDB lineage: Bacteria > Bacillota > Bacilli > Lactobacillales > Lactobacillaceae > Secundilactobacillus > Secundilactobacillus yichangensis. The sequence continues at coordinate 4,377 of NZ_BOLK01000015.1, read as the reverse complement.
TAATAGCAGAATTAAGAAAAACGAAGTCAACGCAAACACTCCCCCAAATTAATTAAACAAATTGTAACTCATGTTTCCGTTGAATACTATAATCTGAAAACTTAAGCCGTGATAACAATTTCACTGGTCAATAAACCTAAATACGAGATGTGAATTTAACTTCCAAAGAGTAAGTAAACCCAGATAAATCAGGTGTTTTGCCACGTTATAACAGTTTCATAATTTGATAAATCAATTTTATAAACGCACACAAGTCTAGATTGTTATAACAAGCCGTGGTTATAACAATCTCATCAAATTTTACCGGGGATTATAAATATCTTTTCACAAGGGAAAAACTATAAAAACAGCTTGAATTATTCTAAATTTGATGGTATTATAATGTTGTTCGTGATGAAGTGTTGGGGACTTAGTAATGAATGAATTAAGATGCACCTTTGCTTTTGTTTTAGTTTTTTGTTTGTTACTAGGAGAAAGCGAAATGAAGGAAGTGCTTATATATGATTAATTTATACGTTGCACCGAGCAGCGCGTCAAGTCGTAAAGCTCGTGCATGGTTAGAGGATCATCACATTCCGTTTAAGGAACGTAATATTAAGTCCAATCCACTTAATGCCGATGAAGTTAAGCAGATTTTACGTTTAACTGAAAATGGCAGTGAGGACATTATCTCTACGCGTTCAAACGTCTTTAAAAAACTGCATATCAACTTAGATGATCTGGCAGTTAGCCAGTTAGTTGACCTAGTTGTTAAGTACCCTGACTTAATTAAACGGCCAATCATTTTCGATGATAAGCGATTGGAAGTCGGCTACAACGAAGAGGAGATTCGCCGGTTCTTACCACGCGAAGTTCGGGTGGCTGAATTACGCGATCTAGAATCACAGCTCAGTTCATAATTTAACGTTAAACTTGCAGCAGCATCTCACTTTGAGATGCTGCTTTTTATCTGGAATCAAAAAATCAGCCTGACTGCTAGATAATCCTATCTGGTAGTCAGGCTGATACTATTTTAAAGATGTAAGGTTAAAGGTTGAAAAATGATAACTGTTTAAACTGATCCTGTTTGGTAGCAGATGGCCGATATTCGTCATACCGTTTTGCCAATTCTGGATGGTCTAACAGATTTAGAGTCGAAATGATCAGCTGACGAATAGTCGCAGTGTCAATCTGAGAGTAGCCGGCAATTTGAGCAAGAACAAGGGCGTTGATACGGCGGATGAGACGGTCATCGTGTGTTAAGTGGTTTAAGCTACGTAAGATTTTACGCGCGTCAAAGAGCGCTTTTTTCCCGTTTTGCTTCTCCACAAAGCGAACCGTAATCTGAATGTGTGATTGTTGCGGTTTTTGTTTGTTCACGGCTAGGACTCCTTTTTTCTCGATATGTTAATCGTAGAACATCTGTTTGAAAAAAGCAACAATATGTGGCGTAACTTTATCATTTTTCTACTAGATGTGGTACACAATCCTTTTTAGCACACAACGGAGCGTTATGTGCTCTTTTTTAGCGGGAAAATGATTGTACCAAAAAGGGCTAAGTCTATATTGACAAGGATTTAATTCAATTTCTTGAATCACACACGTCCTAAAATTTGCTTTAGTTCATTACTTAAATATAGCCTTAACCTGTTCCACAACACAGATTCCGACCATATAACACCAAACAACGCCATCCCGATAAAACCCATCGGAATGACGTTGTTTGGCCTTATATGGCTGGAATCTACCGAGTTGTTCCACAGCCTCACCAAAAAACCTGACCATCAGTTAGATAGTCAGGTTCACGGGGTATTCTTATTATGATGATTAATCTAAGTCGGTTACTCGAGCGGTACCAACGTGGTGCCACCAAGGTGCTTTAACGGATTCAACAATTACACCGCGGTTTTGAGAATCAATCATCTTACCGCCGCCAATGTACATCCCCACGTGGCTAATACTGTGTCTGCTGCCACCGAAGAAGACCAGGTCACCCTTTTTAGCGTGGGCGTAAGAAACTTTCTTAAGTTTGTTGTATTGTGCTTGGGCAGTACGTGGAATGGCCTTTGAAGCGCCCTTTCTGTAAACGTACGAGGTTAGGCCTGAGCAGTCAAAACGTGAAGGACCAGTTGAACCCCAGCCATATGGTTTACCAAGTTGGTTTTTAGCAACCTTGTAAATCTTTGAGTAAGAAGGTGTGTCAGCTTTTGCTGTTGTGCTGCTGGCCATATTAGTGGCAACCGTAAAACCAAATACTGCAATTGCTGTTAGTGCGAGTTTAACAAACCATTTCTTCATAATTTTAAATATCCCCTTTTTATGTAGTGCAACTTTTTCAAAATTTAAATTTTCCTTAATCAATTCAACGAGACTAAGTGTATCAATCGTAAGTTACAGTAGTGTTTCATTGAATTATCGATTAGGTTAATGAAAACGACAGTGACGTAATCTTTCGGTGAAATCGGGTGTTTTTTAGCGCCTCGAATGCCGTTATAACAAGCTCTACTTGTTTATTTCAAGGTTGTAACAAACGCTGGAAAATCGGGGAAATTTTTTGCAAATTAAACCAAAAAACCCACGATTTAAGTTAAAATCGTGGGTCAAAAAGGACTTTTGCAGCAATTTAAAGGTTAATTTCAGACTGCGGGACATCGTCAGTTGGCAATTGCAGATAGCGTAAATGAGACATATCAATGATACTAATATAGTGGGTAAAATTATGGTTGGCAGGCTGTTTACCAGTTTGTCTGGGAATGACGACCTGATCAAGAATTGATTTGGCGCGTGAAATGGCCGTGTCCGCTGTTGCTGGTTGCGGCCGCCCCCAACGATTGATTACTGTTCTGATAAAGCGGTTAGTGGGGATCGGTCCCTCTGGCAACGGCTTGTTATCAGCCAGCCATTGAGTGGCTGCGGCTGGTAAGTGAGCTTTATCAGTATCCAAGAAGCGGTTAACCCGGTCGACGTGATCTGCCAGTTCTGGTGTGTTAGTCAAAACCTGCAACGGGTCGGCAATCAGCTGCAGTGAGTGGGCGGTTGGTTCCAGGACAGCTGTTGCGCCAGTTTTGTCCGCTAATAACCAATGGAAGGGATAGACCTTATTTTCTGCGTACCAGACCTGACCAACCAGGGCAACGTTTTGCAAGTCAGCAGCAACTTCTGCAATCGTATCGTGCTGGCTGAGAACCCACATGATGAAATCTTGTGGCGTGAGGTTAGTCATCCCAGTTTGCGATTCAGCATAGTAGTGGACCCGGTTTGGAAAATACAGTTCAGCACAGCTTAGGCCGGCACTATTTAGGCCATCGCCAAAAAGGTAGTGGCCGTTTAAATGGCGCGCTGAGCCGACGATCCGGTAATGAGTGACGTGCTGTTCGCCTAAAATTGGCCGCCAGTTAGTACCGGATTCAAGAACTGTCGGTTGCCATGGATCAACGTTTGGAAAATCCATCGTTCTGGCCAGTAGGTGGGTGCCATCAGCCGCGTTTAAGGTAAGACTGGTACACATTATAAAAGCCTGCTACTGATAACTTATAAAAAAGTTATAGATTGTTCTTGCTTCTCCCTATCCTGCCTCGCACGAATCTCGCTAATACAGTTGGTATGATAGTCCACAAGCGTTAATTCCCGGCTAGCCACCGGTACATGCTTTGATGCCTGTTTTAGTAGGCTAATTCAAAGTTTTCAGTATCCCTGATATTCAGGGCTGCATTAATATCCCGATCTTCGGTATAATCACAGCTTTTACATTCATACACCCGATCCTGCAGTTTTAAATCAACTTTTTTATAGCCACATTGGTGACACACTTTAGAAGTTGGTTCAAAACGGTTAGTCAAGTGTACTGGAATGCCTAATTGCTGACATTTAACGATTAATTTGATTTTGAAATTATAGAAGCTTTGATAACTAATGGCTTTAGCTAAATGCCGATTTTTCATCATACCTTTAACATTCAGGTCTTCTAAGGCTACCCACCGCGGCTTGGTTCTCACCGTGGTGGCAATGATCTTATTTTGATAGTCGGACTGAATGTTGGTTAATCGTTGATACAAGTGTTGCACCTTCCGCTGAGTTTTTTCTAGCTTTCAGTGCGTGATACTGACGGGACATTTTTCTTTGCAGTCGGCGCAGCCGTTTTCTGATGCGTCTTACCCGACTACTTTTATTCTGATTATGATACAAAGTACCATCATTTAAAATGGCAAATTCTTTTAGGCCAAGGTCAATGCCAATGGGCTCACCGGTCAGTTCTAACTTTGGTAGTTCAGCTTGTTCCACTAAGCAAGTCAAGTAATACCGGCCAGCCTTGAATTTGATCCGGCCTTGTTTGATAACGAAGTGTTCTGAGTCTGTAGGGATGTAGCCCAGCTCTTTCAAACGTACCCAGCCAAGCTT
>NZ_BOLK01000014.1 GCF_016861565.1 Secundilactobacillus yichangensis | reverse complement strand
AGTTCTCAATAGTGTGGTGGCGATAGCCTGAAGGATACACCTGTTCCCATGCCGAACACAGCAGTTAAGCTTCAGCACGCCAAGAGTAGTTGGGGGATCGCCCCCTGCGAGGGTAGGACGTTGCCACGCAACCGAAGCAGTTATCGAGCAATCGATAGCTGCTTTTTTCTACCTAAAGAACGATCAGCTGATCACTCTAAGTGAACGCTGATCGTTGATAGTCAGAACTATGAAAGCCGCTTATCGGATTTGAACCGATGACCTCTTCCTTACCATGGAAGTGCTCTACCTTCTGAGCTACAGCGGCAATTTATATTATACTACATGCTACCGTAGTCATGAAACTGGCAGTGATTAGAAAATGTAATTGAACTCAAAATGTGCTAGCAATAATTAATTGGGAGTAGTATACTAATATAGTTGGTAATTTGTAAAACAACATCGGGAAGTAGCTCAGCTTGGTAGAGCACCTGGTTTGGGACCAGGGGGTCGCAGGTTCGAATCCTGTCTTCCCGATAGCAAATCCTATAACTTGTGTCACAAGTATAGATACGATATGCTACAGTCATTATTGAGCATATGCCGGAGTGGCGGAACTGGCAGACGCGCTGGACTCAAAATCCAGTGTCCGTTGAGGACGTGTGGGTTCGAACCCCACCTCCGGTATCAAAAATGAGTAACAGCGTTTTACTCTGCAGTATATAAAAACACCCTGATGATTCCTTCATCAGGGTGTTTTTTAATTCAATTAAGCAAGGTAGAGCAGATAGTATCCAATCGCAGCTAATGCTTGAGCAGTGCTGATTTTTCCTACTTTTATCCATTTAATAACTTGCTTAAGGTCAACTAATTGAGCCGTAACAAATTCATCAGCGTCAAAATTAGTGTGTGTACGCATGGCTGGATTGAAATGAACTAACACCAATGCGGCCGTTTGATCCATGAAGCCTTCAGAAGAAGTAACGGTGGTCATCACGTCGGCAGATTGAGCAAGATAGCCAGTTTCCTCCTGAAATTCGCGTTTAGCTGCCTCTTCAGGTGATTCTCCAGGATTAATAATGCCAGCGGGCAAGGAAAGTGAATCGGCGTTAATACCCACTCGATATTCGCTAGTTATAACAACTTGCTGGTCATCTGTAAGCGCCAAAATAGTGATGGTGGGTGCAGTGTGAATGAGGTCTCTTTCGACTGAAAGGCCGTCTGGTGTGTCTACTTCACATTGTTCTACAGAAAAAACCGGACCCTGATATTGTTTTGTGTGTTTCTTGATGTGGCCTTCTTGGTGCCAATTATTAAACATGTGCAAGATTTCCCTTCTGGTTAGTGTTATATTTTATTTAGTGCTGGATTATGCAGCACCATTTTACTACAAGAGGTGGTCAGTGTGAATTTTATCGGGACATTATGCCTCCTGCTAGTTTTGACGACCTTTGCTGGACACTTCTCGAATCGAATGGGAATTCCGTCCGTGATTGGTCAAATTCTAGTTGGTATAGTAATGGGACCGGCAATGCTTAATTGGGTGCAGCCCAATCAATTGCTGAATGTTTTTTCGGATATTGGCGTTATTATGCTCATGTTTATTGGTGGGTTGGAGAGCAATCTGACACTGCTGCGGCGTTTTTTTAAACCGGCAATCGTGGTGGCACTGTGCGGTGTAATCATGCCAGTGGTATTTATGGGCGGCGCGGCAGTGGCATTTCATTTTTCAGTTTTTGAAGCAGCATACATAGGAGTCATTTTCAGTGCAACATCAGTTTCTATATCAGTAGCCGTACTACGTGAATACCATGCGCTGGATACTTCCGAGGGTGCGACCATCCTTGGTGCAGCTGTAGCCGACGATATTGTGGGCGTGATTTTATTATCGGTAATGATCAGTTTAATGGGCACGCAGGGCTTGAAAACTAGTGGTCAGCATACGAATATTGCTTTAATTTTATTGGAACAAGTCGCCTTTTTCGGTGGGACTTATTTAGTTGTACGCTGGATTGCCCCTTACTTAATGGGTATCAGCGAAAAATTATTAATGAATTCAAGCGTGACCATCATGTCTATGGTGATCTGTCTGAGCATGGCTTGGGTTGCTGATGCGGTTGGTCTAAGCGGTGCCGTGGGTGCTTTCTTTGCGGGAATCGCCGTTGCTCATACACCTTATCGAGAATTGGTTGAAGCGCATACCGAACCCATTGGCTACGCGGCCTTTATACCGCTTTTCTTTGTTGGCATTGGGCTGAGTATGTCTTTTCGTTATTTAGGACAGTCGCTGGGCTTGATCGTGGTCATGACAATTCTGGCTTGTTTGACGAAGTTGGTCGGCTGCGGTTTAGGGGCGCGATTAACGGGTTTTAATCTTCACAGTAGCTACGTGATTGGTTCCGGCATGATTTCACGGGGGGAAATGGGCATGATCACCGTGCAAATTGGTTTGCAGTCAGGCTTATTGTCTAATGCCACGTATTCGAAAATGGTACTGGTGATTATTTTAGCGACAATGATTGCACCGTTTATGCTTAAGCAAGCGTTGAAGCCAAGCAAAAAAGAACTGGAAACTGCTAGTGATAACTGATAATCAAAACACCGCCATGATCAATCAAAATTAGATGGTCATGGCGGTGTTTTAGTGTTTACGATTAATTTGTCAATTCGTGTTCAATTTTTAAGACTGATTTTGGCATTTTATCGGAAGCAATCAGCGGTGATACGGCACCGAGGCTCATTAAAACCAGATGATGCATTGCTCGGGTGGCAATGGTATACAGCGTACCGGTAAACCGCTGATCAGGAAAATTAGCGGCTGAAACGTTCCAGGCAATGACAGCGTCAAATTCCAGTCCCTTAGCAAGGTAAATGGGCATCACTAGCGTCCCCTTTGGTAGAGACAGGTCTGCATCCGTCATCAACGTGACATCGTTATTGTCGTGGTGAAGTTTTTGGTAAACTTCGTGAGCCTGTTCTAAATTCTTGGTCAGTATAGCTACCGTACTATTGTCAGCCCGCAAGTTAGTCACTTCATCTTCCAAGGCTTCGTAGCAACTTTCGGCATCGTAACGAATGACTAGCCTTGGCAGTTCACCAGGCCGGTTAAAGGCTTCAATCTGTTCGCCGTCTGGCAGCAAAGCTTTGGCGAAGGTCGTAATCGGTAACGTTGATCGGTAAGAGCGGTTCAGCTTCAATAGCCGTGGATGGTGTACGTTAAAGGCATCCCGCAAACTGGTTAGTAATTCTTCAGGAGTCTGAACGGCTTTGAACAACGCCTGTTCAGCATCACCCAAAAAAGTCATGTGGGCCTTTGGAAAAGCGTGGTGCAAATACTGCAGCTGGGCGATGGAGTAATCCTGCATTTCGTCTACGAATAAGTGGTGCATGGCATGATTTTGCCCGCCACCAGTTAAAATATCGCGGATGTAGAGCAACGGTGCGGCGTCGACTAACTCGCACTTATGGAATTCAATATCGTGCAGGAAATTGTTCTTGCTGGCAGTCATTGCGTCGGCAGAGATATCGTCAGGCGTATCAACGGTATCCATAAAGTCCGCGTACTGGCTGTAGATGTCCAAGAAGTAGTTGTTGTAAATTGCATCGTAGACTTTTCGCAGGCGACGGGTCACGATCTTTCGAGCGATGTAGTTGGTTTCAGCATCGACTTCTTGAAAATCATGAAGCCGCTTGGTACCTAACAGGTTGTGATACTCTTCGTCAGAAAGCTGATCAATTTCTTCAGCGACCCAGTCGGATTTGGCTTCTTGATTGATTCGCCGTTTTAATTGCTTGATCAGGATGTTTTTAGTTCGTAAGAAGCGTTCAGCAGGCTGCAAATGCGGCAGTCCCTGATAAATCTTTTCAATCTCAGCTTTGTCAAAGAAGACCCTGCCATCAAAATAAATATGGTTGAACTTAAAGTGATCGGGTGCCAGATTTTGACAGTAGTCCGCAATCTGGTGCATGTAGCGAGAAGATGACTTGTAATCGACAAGTGCCTGTTGCTCTGCGGTGAGGTCCAGGTCCTTTTCATAACGGTCAAACAACGATTCTACGTCCAGTCCTTGAAGCCGCTGGGTGAGGAAGTCCGCTAAAGTTACCTGACGCATGTTCCGTTCGCCCAAGCTGGGCAGTACGTCAGAAATATAGTGACTGAAAAGCTTGTTAGGTGAAAATAGGACGATCTGATCTGCCTGCAGTTCCTGCCGGCTATGGTAAAGCAGGAAAGCAATTCGCTGCAGAATGGCGGAAGTTTTACCCGAACCAGCAACGCCTTGAACGACCAGTAGGTCAGAATGAGTATCACGGATGATATCGTTTTGTTCACGCTGAATCGTCGCCACGATGTTTTGCATGGTTTCGTCATTTTGCTGTCCCAAAACATGCTGCAGCATTTCATCGCCAACGGTTTCGTTGGTATCAAACATGCTTTCAATTTTACCGTTTTGAATTAAGAATTGACGTTTTTTAGTTAACTTAGTTAATTGTTTACCAGCTGGGGTATCGTACGTAACATCGCCTAAAGTTCCGTTATAGTAAATGGCCGAAATTGGTGCCCGCCAGTCGTAAACCAGAAAGTTAGCGTCGTCATCGGTAAATGAAGCCGTACCAATGTAGAGTTTTTCCGTTTCAGTTTCACCGGGATCCTGAATGTCAATACGACCAAAGTAGGGTGATTTTTCCAAATCTTTGTAGACGTTCAACTGACCGGAAATAATTTGTTCGTTTTCAATCAGCCGTGATGCCAGGGCACGCTGCTGCTGCAGTTCAGCAGATGTTTCAATCCGGTCATCCACTTCAACGTAGTTCACCGAAGTGTTGGCACTGTAGTTTTCCTGCACCAGCTTCATCTCGGCGTGTGCTTTACTGTATTCCAGCGAGACCGATTTAATTTTTGCGGTAATTTGATTGATCACCGAATCGACGCGTTGCTGTTCCATTTTCTGTTCCTGTGATTCCAAAAAACCGCCTCTTTCGTTTAATGTGCTTGAACCATTCTAGTGTGATTAGGTGGTTGTGTCAATTGGAAAACCTCGGGGTTGATCGAACTTTGACAACACCTGGTAAATTGCTTAAAATAGAAGACATTATATGGATAAAATTCGTCAGTGCGTTTAGATCATTAAGACAGAGAGACCACGGATGCTGAAAGTGGCCACGATGATTAATTTGGAGCTGACTTGTGAATTTTAGGGTGCCTCCTTATCGGTGAGAGTGGTGACTTTACGTCACAAATTTAGGTGGTACCGCGGTTGACGTCCTATTGCATACGCAATGGGGCGTCTTTTTTATTAACCGGCGCTGCGCCAATAAGCAGGCACATGATTTGAAAGGGAGATTATGATGAGTAATAAGAAAATTATTTTAACTGGTGACAGACCTACAGGCAAGCTTCACATCGGACACTACGTTGGTTCTTTGCAGAACCGGGTCAAGCTGCAAAACTCAGGTGAATACGAATCCTTCATTATGATCGCTGACCAACAGGCGTTGACTGATAATGCCCGTGATCCAGAAAAGATCCGCAACAGTCTGATTCAAGTTGCCCTGGATTATTTGGCTGTGGGCATTGATCCGCAAAAATCAACGATTCTAGTGCAATCACAAATTCCTGCACTGAGTGAACTGACGATGCACTATTTAAACTTGGTGACTGTTTCTCGTTTGGAACGGAATCCAACGGTTAAGACTGAAATCAAACAGAAGAATTTTGGCCAAAGTGTTCCAGCTGGCTTCTTCATTTATCCGGTCAGCCAAGCTGCTGATATTACCGCCTTTAAAGCGACAACGGTACCAGTTGGCGAAGACCAAGAGCCAATGCTGGAGCAGACTCGTGAGATCGTACGGAGCTTTAACAGCATTTACGGTGAGGTCTTAGTTGAACCTGAAGGCTACTTCCCACCAGAAGGCGAAGGCCGAATTCCCGGTTTGGATGGCAACGCCAAGATGAGCAAGTCATTGAACAATGCCATCTATCTGTCTGACGATGCCGATACGGTTCAAAAGAAGGTCATGTCGATGTACACTGATCCAACTCACGTGCACGTTGAAGATCCGGGCCACGTTGAAGGCAACACCGTGTTTACTTACCTAGATATCTTTGATGACGATAAGCCAAAGGTGGCTGATTTGAAGGCTCAATATCAACATGGTGGCCTTGGAGATGTTAAAATTAAACGGTATCTAAACGATGTTTTACAAGCTGTCTTAGATCCAATCCGTCAACGTCGCGAACAGTACGCACAGGATATTCCTGGCGTTTACAAGATTTTACAGGATGGCAGCGAAAAAGCTAACGTGGTCGCTAACCAAACATTAAAAGAAGTTGTCGAAAAAATGGGTCTGAACTACTTCGGTTAAAAGTAATTGATCTGACAATAGAAAGGGTGTCGGGGGATGGATAATTTAGTGATCGTTGATTTGGGTTCTAACTCAGTTCGAATGACGATTAATGAAATTCGGCCGGATAAAACCTTTCGCGAAGTGGCCCGCTACAAGGAAGATTCACGGATCTCCGAAGGGATGGGCGATGAAAAAAAGCTTCAGGAGCCAGCCATTAACCGGACACTGGATGCCCTGCACAAATTCAAAACCTACTATGAAGACTTGCCTAATTTGACGGTTAAAGCGATCACCACTGCGGCCGTTCGCCAGGCCAGCAATCAAGCGGAATTTCTTGAACGAGTTGAACGAGAGATTGGTCTGAAGCTGGACATTTTATCCGGTGACGACGAGGCTTACTACGACTACCTGGGAGTTAAAAACCGGTTGCGGATAGAAGATGCACTGATGCTAGACGTTGGCGGGGCTAGTCTGGAGATGGTCAATATCAGTTCTGGTAAAGAAGCTAATCTGATTAGCATTCCCTTTGGCGCCGTCAATTTATCAGAACAGTTTAATTTAGCTGATGAAGTAGCTGCCGCTGATTTCTTCAACGCTACGATTTTCCTCAGAAAACGCTTGAGGGATATTTGGTGGCTGCACGAAGCGCAGACGAAGCCGTTGATCTTACTTGGCGGAGCTAACCGCTCCCTGGCACGGATGAGCAGACGGCAACAGCAGATTTTACACGTTGAACAGATTCACGGCTACCAGCTGACAACCACGGAAGTCTTCCGGTTATTTAGTATGTTGTTGCGCAAGACCCGGACTGAGCGTCAGCAGGTGTCTGGTCTTGAACCAGACCGCGCGGATATTATTATTGGCGGTATTATGCCACTAGTGTTATTGCTGCAAATGCTGGATTCAGACAGGGTGATTTTTTCGGAAAGCGGTGTGCGCGAGGGCATTATTCACGCATATCTTAATCACGACTATAATTAATTTGAGGTAAGGGATAGGTGAACATGGAAGCGGCGTTTTCACAGTTTTACAAGCGGACACCGGAGCAGCGCTTAGCAATTTTAGCCGACACGCTGGGACTGTCTGAAACGGAGCAACAGGAACTTAAACAGCGAGCAGCCCAGGGGGATGCACCGCTGCTGATTGAAAACTATTTGACCACGTATCAATTACCAGAGGGCGTTGCGGTGAATTTTCGCGTTAATGATCACGATTACGTGGTGCCCATGGTAACGGAAGAACCTAGCGTGATTGCAGCTGCCAGTAACGGTGCCAAGCAGTTGGCTCAAGCCGGCGGCATTACCGCTGCCGTCCATTCCAGACTGCTGACGGGGCAGGTGGTGCTTAGCGATGTGAAGGTTTTCGCCTCCATTGATGACTGGGTGGCCTTGCACCAAGATGAATTGCTGGACGTGGCAAAGCAGGCCCATCCTTCCATCGTTAAACGCGGGGGCGGGCCAAAGTCGATCCGTACCCGTGATTTAGGTGAGGGGTTTGTTTCGCTGGATTTGACAGTAGACGTGCAGGCGGCTATGGGTGCTAACATGATGAATACGATGCTGGAAGCAATCGCGGAAGTGGTGCAAAATAAGCTGCACCACACCACGCTATTTAGCATTCTTTCAAACGCTGGTGTTCAAAGCCTGACCACGGCCACGGTATCGGTTCCAGTGGCACAGTTAGCTGATGAATTAGCCGACGCTCAGCAAATTGCCAAGCGAATTGCTCAAGCCAGCAGAATTGCTCAGCTGGATCCGATGCGAGCGGTTACCCACAATAAGGGCATCATGAACGGTGTTGACGCTGTGGTCATCGCTATGGGTAACGACTGGCGGGCAATCGAAAGTGCCGCGCATGCTTTTGCGGTTAAAGATAACCAGTATCGCGGTTTAAGTCAGTGGCAGCTTGAAGGCGACCAGCTGACGGGGACTCTGACACTGCCGTTGCCGGTGGGTACCGTTGGTGGTGCCACTAAGGTGCTGCCACTGGTTAGCATCAATCAGAAACTTGCTCAAATCAGCTCGCCAGAAGACCTGATGAGACTGATTGCTGCGGTGGGGCTGGCACAAAACTTTGCCGCCATTAAAGCGTTAGTGACCAGCGGTATTCAAAAGGGCCACATGAAAATGCAGGTTCGTTCGCTGGCGATGACCGTTGGCGCAACTCCTTCTGAAGTGCCAGTGCTGACTGGTCAACTGATGTCCCTTAAAGATCCTAATGAATCACAAGCAAAACAATTATTGATAAAAATTAGAAACAACGAGGAGGAAAAGCATGCAAAACGTTGAGATCAATTCGGAGACGCAATCCTTATTAGACGCTGTTAACGAAATTTTTCCTGGTAAAGTTGAGCTGCAGTTTATCGGTAAACTGCAAAACGGCTATGTTCGCCATGATCAAGCACAGGCGGTTCAGGATAAAGACAACATTATGATTCAAGTCAGTGACCTGTCGGCTCCGGACTACACGGCTTCTCATGAACTCCTGCATCTGCTCATGACACTACGAGGGTTCCCACAAATTTTCTTTGCCATTTCAACCGGTGAAGAACAGCTTGATCAGCAATTGATGATGCTGGGAACGGAACTCTACGATACGGTCTGTCACATCGTTGTTGTGAGTGAACAGCGCAAGCATGGGCTGATTGATAACGATATCGAGCAGATGTATTTAAAGGGAATCCAGGCAACAATTACGCCCGAGCCAACGCCTGTTGACGATAAGATGACCTTGCGACTGCTGACACTGACGGATGCACTGGTCTTTTACGGCGACGGTAATAAGTCAGTTAACGAGCAGTTAGCTAAGGATTACCCGATCTCCTTCGCGGCGGCTAAGAAGCTGTACGCGCTGATCACCGAAAAGCCGGTTGATTCACCGTTTACACTGCGTCGCAACATTGTGAAACTATTCAAGGCCTTTGATGAGCAGTTGAAGGACTGGGGCTTGCCACCAATCAACATGACGGAATTTGCCACGATTTCTAACGTGATGTCTAAACGTCAGCTGCGGCTGGAAGTACGTCAGACCTTTGAACTGTACCACTCTGATATGGTCGACATTAAGACTAAGCGGCGGGCATATGTCGGTATTAATCGGGCGGATGGTCAGAACTCCTTTGTGATCTCTGCGCCAACTAAGGATAACGATAATCCCGACTATTACAAAGCCATTTACTCACTATCAGTTGAAGAACTGTTTAAGAAACTAGAAATGCCGTATATTTTACGATAAAACAGACGATGATCGGAGGTCATAATCATGGATGAAACGATTCAACGTGCATTTGAACAATCAAAGCGAATCGTGTTCTTGACGGGTGCGGGAGTTTCAACGCCGTCTGGGATACCGGATTATCGGTCTAATAATGGCTTGTATACCCACCATAAAAACGCGGAGTATTACTTGAGCCACACGTGTCTGACCCAGGAGCCAGACGTGTTTTACGACTACGTAAAAACCAACTTGTATAAGCCGGATGCTAAACCTAACGTGATTCACGAAAAGCAGGCGGCACTGACGCAGCAGGACCGGGCAACTATTGTGACCCAAAACATTGATAACCTTTATCGTGAAGCTGGTGCCAAGCACTTGGTGGAATTTCACGGCAATCTGTACCGGGTATACTGTCAAAAATGTCATCAGCAAGTTGACTGGCATGATTACCTCAAGAGCCCGGTTCATGAAGGCTGCGGCGGGCAGTTGCGGCCAGATGTCGTCTTGTATGAGGAAGGGTTAAACGAAGCTAACATTTCCAACGCGGTCAATGCCATGCAAAACGCTGATTTGATAGTGATTACGGGAACGTCCATGCGGGTTTATCCCTTCGCTGGGTTACTGGATTATCGTAATCCAATGGCACCAGTGATCGTTGTCAATAACGAGCCGCTTTCGTTCTCATTTAACTTTGAAATGGTACAGGAAGATGCGGCGAAGTTTTATGATCAGCTAAAGGTGTAAATCTAACCAGCAGCATTTCGACCGGTTCGCCGGTCATACATAATTACGGGGGGCACGATAATGAGTAAGTCGCGTTTGGAGGCATTTACCGATGGTGTCATGGCCATCATCGTCACCATTTTAGTTTTGGAAATTCCGGAGCCGAACGGTACCACGTTTGGCGCTTTATGGCCATTGCGTTATAAATTGATCCTCTATCTGCTGAGCTTTTTGACGGTAACGGTTTACTGGAATAATCACCACCATTTATTTCAAATTACCCGGGTGATCAGTGGCGCGGTTCTGTGGGCTAATAACTTCTTTTTGCTGACTATTAGTGTGCTGCCAATTGCTACAGATTGGGCGGGCAGCCACACGGATTATGCAGCACCGGAAGCAACTATGGGAATCGTTTTTCTGGCGGTCAACATTAGCTTTTATGTGTTGGTTAAAATGCTGTTGGCGGCCCATGAACCCGATTCAGTGTTCACAAAGTTTTTCGGTAAAGGACAGCGGAAGTCCTGGTATTCCATGGGGATGGCTTTATTAGGAATTATATTAGCCTTTGTTTGGCCACCGCTGTCGGCGATTCTTTGTTTCGGTTCCCTGATTCCCTGGATCATACCGGATAACCGGGTTGATCGTTACTTAAAGAAAAAGAGTAAGCAAAAATAATCTAAATAGTGAGTGAGGTGCTTTCGATGATTACAATTGGGTTAACGACTTGGAAGGAGCACCCAGCTTTAGTTCAAAACGTTCAGCGGGACGTGACCTTGCCAGAGTACGCGGCAGTCTTACCAGTCGTGGAATTAGATACACCGTTTTATGGCATTCCCCAAGCGACCACCGTTGTTAATTGGCAAAAACAGGTGCCACCAAAGTTTCAGTTTATTTTGAAGGCCAATAAATTAATGACGAAACACGATTATGGTAAGGAAGTTGCCAGCGATGAAGACCGGCAGCGGGCGTTTATCGAGTACCGGCAAATGGTACGGCCGCTGGTTAAAGCCCATCAGCTAAAAACGGTTTTATTTCAGTTTCCGCCATTTTTTCAACGGACTACGGAAAACTTACAGTGGCTGTTTGAGATTCGTGACCAGATGGCGGATTTACCAATTGCGGTAGAATTTCGTAACCCGAGCTGGTATGATCCGGCTTTAATTGGGGATCTTATGCGCTATTTAAAGGGGCTTAACATGACCCACGTAATCGTTGATGAGCCGCACCGCTTAAACGATGGCGTGCCGTTTGTGCCCCAGGTAGCTGATGACCGGCTAGCGCTGATGCGCCTGCACGGCCGCAATGAGCAGGGCTGGTTTAACCAGGGGAAAGACTGGCGCGGAGTCCGGACACTCTATAAATACAGCGATGATGAGTTGGCAACCTTTGCTAAAACGGTCACGGCATTAGCTGACCAAGTGCGGGAAGTTTGCGTGATTTTCAATAATAATTCTGGCCGTGATGCGGCACCTAACGCGCTGGCATTACGAGATTTATTGCATTTATCGTGGCAGGGATTAGGTCCTCAGCAAATGAGTTTGTTCTGAAAACTGATTGCTGATACCGGAGAATCGTTCCTACGGCGAGTCAGATATGCTATAATGTTGGAGACTTTCTAAAAGTAAAAATGAATACATCAAAAAATAAAGCTGACTGAAAGGGGCCTGTTTTTTAACATGACAGAAACCAAACCTACGTATTACATCACCACGCCAATTTACTACCCATCTGGGAAGCTACATATTGGTAATTCATATACCACCATTGCTTGTGACGCTTTAGCGCGTTACAAGCGTGAAACCGGCTACGACGTTTTCTTCTTAACCGGGACCGATGAACATGGTCTGAAGATTGAGGAAAAAGCTGAAAAGCTTGGGACGGATCCTAAGAGCTACGTTGACGAAATGGCTGCCGGCATCAAGAAACTTTGGAAGAAACTGGAAATTTCTAACGATAAGTTCATCCGGACAACCGACGATTACCATGAAAAGGCTGTCCAACAGATGTTCCAGCAGCTGCAGGACCAGGGCGATATTTACTTGGGCGAATATGAAGGCTGGTATTCCGTTGATGATGAAGAATACTTTACCGAAACGCAATTAGCCGAAGTCTACCGTGACGAAAACGGTAAGGTCATTGGCGGTAAAGCACCAAGTGGTCACGAAGTTGAACTAGTTAAGGAAGAATCTTACTTCTTTAAGATGGGTAAGTACGCTGATTGGCTGTTAGATTATTATCACAAACACCCAGATTTTATTCAGCCGTCAAACCGAATGAACGAAATGATCAATAACTTCATCAAACCAGGCTTGGAGGACTTAGCTGTTTCACGGACCACCTTTAACTGGGGGGTTCCGGTTAAGTCCAATCCTAAGCACGTGGTTTATGTTTGGCTGGACGCTTTGACCAACTATATTACCGCACTTGGTTATGATACTGACGATGACAGCCTGTTTAAAAAGTTCTGGCCAGCTGATGTTCACATGGTTGGTAAAGAAATCGTCCGGTTCCACACCATTTACTGGCCAATTATTCTCCACGCACTTGGCTTACCGTTGCCGAAGACGGTCTTTGGCCACAACTGGCTGCTGATGAAAGACGGTAAAATGTCTAAGTCTAAGGGTAATGTTATCTACCCAGAGACCTTAGTTGACCGTTACGGTTTGGACTCTGTTCGTTACTACCTCATTCGGGCGATGCCTTACGGAAACGATGGTACATTCACGCCAGAAGATTTCGTTGACCGTTTGAACTATGATTTAGCTAATGATTTAGGTAACTTATTGAACCGGACCGTGGCAATGATCAATAAGTATGAGAACGGTGTGATTCCGGCTTACGAAGCAGGCGTTACTCAGTTTGATGCTTCACTGGAAGAAACCGCTGAAACAACCATGACTAATTACCACAAACTGATGGATGATTTACATCTATCTGATGCTTTGGCTGAAGTCTGGAAGCTTATTGCGCGGACCAACAAGTATATTGATGAAACTGAGCCGTGGATCTTAGCTAAGAGTGAGGATGATGACAGTAAGCGCAAGCTGGCTGCTGTGATGGCACACTTGTCAGCTAGTTTGCGGGTGATTGCCTACTTCTTGAGTCCCGTAATGACCCATGCACCGAAGCAGATTCTGTCACAGTTAGGCTTGGAGTTTGACGATAGCGTTAACTTGAAGCAATTAACTATGGACAGTCTGCCTAAGAATAGCAAGGTCGTTGAAAAGGGGACACCAATCTTCCCTCGGCGTGATGCTGACGAAGAAGTTGCCTTTATTGCCGCTCAGATGACTAAGTCGGACAAGAAGAAGGGCCGCGCCGCCATGGAAGCCGCTAAAGAAGCAGCTAATTCAGGCGTTTGGAACCCAGAAAATACCGAACTGAAGTCTAACAAGAAAGAGATTCGTTTCGATGCTTTTGAAAAGATCGAACTAAAAGTTGCCGAGATTATTGACGTTCAAAAGGTTCAAGGTGCTGATAAGCTCCTGCAGTTCCGTTTGGATGCCGGTGATGCAGACGACCGGCAGATCTTATCTGGAATCGCTGAGTATTATCCAGAACCAAAGGATCTCATCGGTAAGAAGGTCATTATCGTGGCTAACTTGAAGCCACGCAAGATGCGTGGTCAGGTAAGTCAGGGAATGCTGCTGTCTTCTGAGGATTCAGAGGGCAAGGTACAACTTGTTACGGTGCCTGAAAACATCGAGAACGGGTCAACAGTCGAATAGTAACTGAACTTTCGCGTATGGCGAAAGGCGAAATCCGAATTTTCAGTCATTGAATATTCGGATTTTTGTTTCAAAACGGGAGAACGTATTAATGAAAATTTTTGATTCACACACCCATTTAAACAGTGAAGAGTTTATCAACGATGTGCCACGTTATCTGGCACGAGCAGCTGATTTGGACGTGGTTAAAATGACCATTGTTGGTTCGAATACCGAGCTCAACAAACAGGCAGTTCGGCTAGCTCACGAATATCCGCAATTGCACGCTGCGGTTGGTTGGCACCCAGAAGATTCAAAGTTTTATGATGCTGATAAGGAAAAAGTACTTGAGCAGCAGCTGGAAGAAGACCGGGTAGTTGCGCTGGGTGAAATTGGTCTGGATTACCATTGGGATAGTTCACCGCAGGATGTGCAGCGACGGGTCTTTAAACGGCAAATTGAAATTGCCAAGGATCATGGGCTGCCCATCGTGGTGCACAATCGAGACGCCTTTGAAGATACTTATAACATTATCAAGTCAGTGGGAATTCAGGACACTGGCGGCGTGATGCATAGTTTTAACGGTGATCCGGAATGGCTGAAGAAGTTTTTGGACTTGGGCATGATGATTTCGTATTCTGGCGTGGCGAGTTTTAAGAACGCCCATGAAGTACACGATTCTGTGCGGGCAACGCCGCTTGACCGGATGATGGTTGAAACGGATGCACCATATTTGACGCCAGAGCCGCACCGGGGCGAGCAAAACGAACCAGGCTTTACTCGTTATACCGTAGAAGCTATAGCCAAGGAACGCCGAACAACACCGGAAGAAATTGCCGCAGCAACGTGGCGGAACGCGCACCGATTTTTTAAGATTAAGGAGTCCTAGATTGAAAACCATCAAAGAAGTAATCGTGGTTGAGGGTAAAGACGATACTAAGCAGATTGCCAAAGCCGTTAACGCAGACACGATTGAAACCCGCGGATCCGCTGTACCAGAAGAGACACTGGATCTGATTGAGGAAGTTGCCAAAAAACGCGGGATCATTATTTTTACCGATCCAGATTTTTCGGGCGAAAAAATTCGGAAAATTGTTTCGGAAGTAGTGCCAAATGCAAAACACGCCTTTTTGCCTAAAGCCGAGGGCGTGCCCACTAAGGCAGGTGGTTCACTGGGTGTGGAACACGCTAGTCCAGAAGCTATTCGCGAAGCGTTAGCAAACGTGTATACTGAGGGTGATTCAACCGTTGAGCAGATCAGCCAGGCTGACTTGATCAAAGCCCGGTTAGTGGGCAGCCCAGAGGCTAAAGGCCGGCGTGAAGCGTTAGGCGAGCTATTGCGAATCGGGTACGTCAACGGCAAGCAGCTTAAAAAGCGATTACAAATGTTCCAGATCAGTCAGGAAACATTTTGGAACGCGATTAAACAGATTGACCAAGAGGAGGGTGAACGCCAATGAGCACACCGTTAATTGCTAGTCCAGCACGAACACAGGCGATTATTAACCGCTATGGTTTGAACGTTAAAAAGAGCCTTGGTCAAAACTTTTTGACCGATATTAATATTTTGGAACACATCGTTCAGGCAGCTGAACTTTCTGACAGTGATAACGTGATTGAAATCGGTCCAGGTATCGGTGGTTTGACAGAATTTCTGGCACAGAATAGTCATCATGTATTAGCTTTTGAAATTGACGAGCAGTTGGTGCCTATTTTGGGTGAGACCTTATCACAGTACGATAATATTACGATTCTTAACGAAGACATTTTAAAAGCTAACCTGCCGAAGGTGATCAAGGATAATTTTGATCCTGACCGACCGTTGAAATTAGTTGCTAATTTACCGTATTACATCACCACACCCATCTTGATGAATGTTCTGCAAAGTGGCATTAAGTTTGATTCAATTACCGTTATGATGCAGAAGGAAGTTGCGGATCGATTGGTTGCTGTTCCTGGGACTAAAGCTTATGGATCACTGTCTATTGCGGTGCAGTATCAGACGGATGCTCAAGTAGCTTTTACCGTTCCGCGGACTGCCTTTATTCCGCAGCCGAACGTGGATTCAGCAATTGTGACCATGAAGAAGCGTGAACCATTTGATCCCGCTCCGTTTGATGATAAGGCGTTTTCGAAGTTTGTTAAGGGCAGCTTTATGCATCGCCGGAAGAGTTTTTGGAATAATCTCTGTGCCATTTTCGGTAAAGACCAAGACGTGAAGGACCGAATCACCAACGTTTTGAACAAAGTGCGAATTTCACCGCAAATTAGGGCAGAAAAGCTGACGATTGAGCAGTTTATTGAACTGACCAATGCGTTGCACGAAGAGGGTTTGCTTTAAAACATTTTTGTTTAGTCCGTGAGTGGGTGCAATCAGTTCTCCGTTTTTGATAAGCCAGACAAGTGTCTGCTAAGTCCTATCATGAAAGGATTTTTATCTATTTTTTCATCACAAAATACTTGTTGTAAATAACTTGTTGTGGTATAATTTGACTTTTTTGTGAAACCATGATAAAATGTTTCACACAAGGGGTGAGGTCATGCCAACAAGTTTAGCAACTATTAAGGACCGGCTTTCAACACATATTGGCCAGGAACTTATGGTAGTCGCCCAGGCAGGGCGTAAAAAAACAACGGAACGGCACGGAATTCTTAAAGAGACATATCCGGCTGTCTTCGTTGTGGATCTGGACCAAGATGAAAATTCATTCGAACGCGTGTCATACAGTTATACGGATATCCTGACACAGAATATCCAAATTAATTTTGGTGACGGCGACGAGGATGACAACCAGTAAAAACGGGTCTTTAAGGCCTTTTTTTATTGCCTACATATTGAAACTTTTACTTGATCGGGATAAAGTTATCCGACCATTAATTTTGTGATATCATAATGTTGTGTACAAATTTCGAGCAGCCTGTTCTGCTGCGGATTGAGATATCAACAGGTGATAGGCCGTGAAAAACGGACGTACTAAGAATAATTCTAGGGGGATTTTTAAATGAAACATTTAGGGTTGATTTCAAGTGCCGTTGCAGGGACAGTGGCACTGTTTGGTTTTGCGGGCGTCGCCAACGCGGCATCATATACTCAAAACAGTAACGCAATTACACAATACTCTTCAGGCAGTCTGCGGTCGGTTAATAATAAAGCGACTGGTTACGTTAAAGCAGGGTCGTATTCGTTTGCTAAGAGTGATGGCAGTAACACGATTTCTAGTGTTGGCGGTAACCAAAAGTGGACATTAAAGACTGAATGTCAGTTGCCCCGGACTCATGCAGCCAAGGGGAGTGCCAAGTATGATATGACCAATCCGCAGTCAGCCGCTTATGATGGCGGCCACTACCTCTACGTCGTCTATCAACCCCACTACACAAAGGGCATGACCAACAAAGGCTTTGTTGCCCGTTATGACATGAACAAGCTCAAAGGAATGTCATTTGCCAAACAGCAATCTTTAATGGACGGTAAATCCGGCAGTTCAGCCGTTAAACTTGGTGGCATCTTTACTACTGGTCACGGTCAATCCTTAGCCTACGATAAGAAGCACAAGTCACTTTATATGTGGCGTGATACTACGTTAGGCGCTACTCGTACGTCAACACTTCAGCGGATCAGTACCTCTTCATTAACGCCTAACAAAGCCATTACTTTCCATATGTCTAACCATGGTGCCAACGTTCCCGGCGGTCACGATTTAACCTTTGACCACAGCGGCAATGCCTACTACTGGACTGTTTCTGGTTCAAAAGTCAAAGTATATAAGGGCACGATTGGTTCCAAAACAGTTCATTTCCGCCTGACCAAGCAGCTGTTTGACCACCGTCCCGGCACTCATGAACAAGCAATGGGTTATAACGGTCACAACGGTCGGCTATACTTGGTTGCTGATGATTCTATTACCAGTTTCCCAGCTAAGAAGCTGAATGGCAACGGGTCGTTAAAATCCAGCGACTTCAAGTATTCGAAGTTTAACTCGCACCGTGAATTTGAATCATTGAACTTTGATAACAGCGGTCATGGAATGTTATTGAGTAACCGGAACCCTGAAATTTTGCGGAGTACAACGGCTTATTAACAATTAACGATTAAATATCCTCATCGGAAGTTATTTCTGATGGGGATTTTTATACTTATATTTTTCCTGGCCTAATTAGGCGAAAGCGGGGGTCTGCTACAAAGCCAAGTTCGGGATTTATACCAGACGCCCGCTAGACTCCAGTCTCTTAACGCCCCTCTTTCACACCTTGTTCATTTCGAGTATAATGTCCCTAATAACAAAACTTAAGGGAGCAGTAACTATAAGTAAACGATTCATACTGAAGTGTAGGTGATCAAAATTTGATAGTAGTGGAAAAGGCAGCGGCCAAGGTTAACCTTGGCCTTGATACACCGTTTCGCCACGCTGACGGGCAGCCTGAGTGGGATATGGTGATGACATCCATTGACCTGGCAGACTACGTGGAAGTTCGTTCCACCGGTTCTAAGCAGATCGTTGTGTCCTCCAACTCGGGATTTTTACCCAATGATCAGCGTAACCTCGCGTTTCAAGCGGCGTCATTGCTTCAGCGCACGTTTAAAGTTAAACGTGGCGCCCATATTAAGATCCAAAAAAACATTCCGGTAGCAGCCGGATTAGGCGGTGGTTCGTCCGACGCTGCAGCGGTTTTACGTGCCTTAAATCAACTGTGGGAACTTAACCTGCCCATTGCTGAACTAGCTAAATTAAGTTTGAAGGTTGATTCGGACGTGCCGTATTGCGTTTACAGCAAAACCGCCCACGTCACCGGACTAGGCGAACAAGTTGAAGTGTTGCAGCCGGCGTTAAAACCAGTCTGGATCGTTTTAGCGAAGCCGAACGTGAGCGTGTCAACACCAAGTATTTTACGGCAGATCGACTATGATGTTCTGGCACACCCAGATATTCAAGGCATACTGGATGCTATTGAGGCTGGGAACCACCAAAAATTGGTGGCTAACATGGGCAATGCGTTAGAACCCATTTCCGTTCATCGATATCCAGAGATACAGCAGATCAAAGAACGGATGAGGGGTTATGGTGCGGAGACTGCAGTGATGAGCGGCACTGGTCCCACCGTGTTTTCAGTTTTCAATAAGCAGTCCCGGGCACAGCGGGTGTTCAACAGTATTCGCGGTTTCTGCCCTGAGGCTTATCTTGTCCGCTCACTATAAGGAGAGATCAATTTGTCTAAATGGCTTAAAATTTCAGCAGCGACGTTAGCAACGGGATTGACGGCTGCCGTGGCAGCTAGTGTGGCTGTATATCACAATCTGACACACATTAGTGATTCTGAAAAAGATAAGGGACACCATAAAGCGGTCTCGGAGAATACAGCAGCCGATAATGTTTGGTACCTTAAACAACCCATTCAGGAATGGCGGCAAACCACGCCGGATGGCCTGACATTGCGTGCAAGTTATATTCCGGCCGCGCAAACCAGTCAGCGAGTCGTGATTTTGGCGCATGGCATTAACCATGCTCGAGAACAAATGATCCCGTTAGCCCGGCTGTTTCATGACCATGGGTACAACGTTTTAATGCCTGACGCTCGGGCTCAGGGAGAAAGTGACGGTCACCGAATCGGCTTCGGCTGGCCGGATCGGAAAGACTATCTTGGTTGGATCAATAAAGTGATTGCTGAGTTAGGCGATGACGTTAAAATTGTTTTGATGGGTTTCAGTATGGGTGCTGCAACAGTACTGGCAACCGCTGGCGAACATCTGCCTCAAAACGTGAAAGCTGTGGTGGCTGACTCGGGATTTGCTTCAATCTACCAAATGGCTAAAACAACTTTACGTCGTGACTATCACTTACCTGCTAATCCAATCGTACCGATTGCAGACTGGCTAGCGCGCTTTCGAACCGGTTCTCGACTCAGTCAGGAGCGGGTGGACGAGCAGCTCAAACGGGCCATGGTACCCGTACTGATTATTCATGGCGAGGACGATCAAGTGGTGCCAGTTAAGCACGCAAAAGTTTTGTACGATGCTATCCAAGGACCTAAAGCATCATATATTGTGCCACACGCTAAACACATTCAAGCCTATGCCCATGATCCTCAGCATTATGAGCAAGTATTGTCCGACTTTTTGGCGCAATATCTTTAAAAGAGATTGACTTCTAAGTAGAAACCTTTACAATAAAATAGTAATTATTACTGTTTACAGTAAATTAGAAAAAGCACGTTACGTGCTTTTTTTATTGAGGAGAATGTATGACTGAATCGATATTACAACTAAAACATTTAGCCTTTGCTTTTCCCGATAAGCAAGTCCTAAAAGATTTGAATTACGATTTAAAACGTGGGGATTTTTTGAGTATTGTTGGTGAAAACGGAGTTGGTAAGACGACTTTAATGCGGTTGATCCTGCAAGAATTGAAGCCAACTAGTGGGACCCTGACCTTTCTACCCAGCAGACAAGCGGTACCGGTTGGATACGTGCCGCAGTTTCGTAACGTTGACGCGGAGTATCCGCTCAGCATTCAGGACTTTGTGGGTTTGAATTTTGCCAAAATCGGCTTGCCTTGGTTAACGGCTAAGGAGCGGCGAAGAGTCAACGAAATTCTAACGGAGACCAAGCTTTATGACATTCGAAAACGGCCGCTGGGTCAAGCTTCGGGTGGCGAAAAGCAAAAAGCATATTTAGCACAGGCACTACTGGATCGGCCCAGCCTGTTGATTTTGGATGAATCAACGGCCAGTCTGGATCCAATTGCTAAGACTGAACTGCTGGATCTGGTGAAGCAAATCAATAATCAGCAGCAGCTCACCGTCATTTTTGTGACGCATGATATCCCGCTGGCACGGCGATACGCGGATCACTACCTGTTTTTGAGCCCAGGGCAATACGAGGCGGGCGATATTTCCGATCTGACCAATGAGAAAGTAGGCGAGATGAATAATGCTTAGTTATCCCTTTATGCAAAACGCCTATATGGCTGGGACGTTAATTGCGATTATTTCTGGTATCATGGGTGTTTTTGTGATTGCTCGAAACATGTCTTTCCTAACGCATACCCTATCTGAAATCGGTTTTGCTGGTGCGGCCTTCGGAATTTTTATGGGTTGGCAGCCTTTAAACGGTATGCTTTTATTTACGACAATCAGTTCCATTGGTGTCGGTGAATTGGGAGCCAAGTCATCGAGGCGTGAAAATTCCATTACGGCCATTTCAGCCTTGGCGATTGGCTTAGGGATTCTGTTTCTCTCGTTAGCTGACAGCAATGCCAGTTACGCTACCGGTATTTTATTTGGGAGTGTGATTGGTATCAGCCGTGCCAACGTGGTCCAGATGATGATCTTGTCCGTTTCCGTACTAGTAGTGGTCATGGTGATTTACCGCTACCTGAAATTTGATTCGTTTGACCCGATTGGTGCTCAGGTAAAGGGCCTTTGGACCCGAACTTTATCGGTTATCTTTTTAGTTCTGTTAGCGTTTTCGGTCAGTGTTGCAGCGCAAATCGTTGGCTCATTGCTGATTTTTATTCTGCTGACCTTGCCAGCTGCGGCAGCGAAGTATTTTGCCCATACGGTAGGCATGATGATCAGTGTGGCCGTTGCATTTTCGTTGATCGGTGTCTGGCTGGGACTGTACCTCAGCTACGTGACTAATTGGCCGGTCAGTTTCTTTATTGCCGTTATTGAAGTGATTTTCTACTTCAGCGCACTAGTTTATCAGCGGATTCGCGCATAGTTTATAACAGTATTCAGGCACGGCGATTGACGTTGTGCCTGATTTTTGGCTGAATTGATAAGTCGATAAGAGTATCCGTATATCTGAACAGTTTTTGGCTAGGTAAAAGGAATAAACTTCAAAGAAATGTTAATAAAATCATGAGATTCATAGAATGAATCCCTTAAACCCGAACATTTATGCTAGAATAATAATATTAAATATGACGTTAAGTGACATGGAGGAAACCAAAGTGAAAGTAAGAAGAAGCGACCGGCTGATTGATATGACCCGGTATCTGTTAGAGCGGCCTCATCAATTAGTGTCGTTGACCTTTTTTTCGGAACGTTACGGGTCAGCCAAGTCTTCAATCAGTGAAGATCTGACGATTTTAAAGCGAACACTTAAAGCTCGGGGAACGGGTCTGTTAGAAACGGTTCCCGGTGCCGCTGGCGGAGCACGGTTTATTCCGTACATTCCTCAGCAAGAAGCTACTGAGTTCGTTGATAGCGTGATTGAATCGCTGTCAGAAGCTGATCGTTTCCTACCCGGCGGTTACGTGTACATGTCCGACTTACTGGGTCGGCCAAGCGTTTTGCGTCAAGTTGGCCGTTTGGTTGCCACCCAGTATTTAGAAGATGAGGTTGATACCGTTTTGACGGTGGCAACCAAGGGAATTCCGATTGCGCAGAGCATTTCGGATTACTTAAACGTGCCGTTTGTGATTGCCCGGCATGATTCACAGATTACTGAGGGTTCAACGGTTAGCGTGAACTACGTTTCGGGTTCAAGCAGCCGAATCGAAAAAATGGCACTGTCCAAGCGCAGTTTAGCGCCAGGTTCACGGGTATTAATCGTGGATGATTTCATGAAGGGCGGCGGAACCGTCGGCGGTATGCAATCCTTAGTCAAGGAATTTGACGCCAAAGTTGCCGGAGTTGCCGTGTTTGCGGAAGGCGCTTTTGCGGGTGAGCGAAAGGTGCCTAAATACACTTCATTACTTAAGATTCATGCCACTAATGATCACGTTGACGTCACAGCTGGTAATTTTGCAGAACAAATCTACACGCCAGAGCGATTGACGCAATTTTAAACGTAAGTGTTAGCGTTTCATGTAATAAATGATTGAATGACTAATAATGTTAAGGAGTTTGTCTAATGAGTACTAGAAATACGATTATTCTCGCTGCTGGTAAGGGAACACGAATGAAGTCGAAACTGTATAAAGTTTTACATCAAGTCTGTGGCCGTTCAATGGTTGACCACGTTTTGACTCAAGTGGAAAAGACTCATATGGATCAAATTGTGACGGTAGTCGGCTATGGTGCAGAACAGGTTGAAGAAACACTTGGAGATCGGACTAAGTACGTCCTGCAAAAGGAACAGCTTGGTACCGGCCACGCTGTTTTGCAGACTGAGCCGCTATTAAAGGATCAAGACGGAACAACCCTAGTGGTCAGTGGCGATACACCGTTATTTCGAGCAGAAACCTTCGAAAAATTATTTCAGTATCATGAAGCTAAAAAGGCGGTTGCTACAATCTTAACGTCTCAATCTCCTGATCCAACGGGTTACGGCCGAATCGTTCGTAACGATATCGGTATCGTTGAAAAAATTGTTGAGCAAAAGGATGCCACAAAGCAGGAACAAGAAATCAACGAGATTAACACCGGAGTCTATGTTTTTGATAACAAGGCACTGTTTGCAGCGCTGCACAAGACCTCTAATCATAATGCTCAGGGTGAGTATTACTTGACGGATGTAATCCAGATTTTGAAGGAGCAGGGCGATATTGTCGCAGCTTATCGGATGCCGTCCTTTGAAGAATCAATGGGGGTTAACGATCGCGTTGCGCTTTCTAAAGCAACCAAGGTCATGCAGCGTCGAATCAATGAATACCACATGAACAATGGTGTGACTTTAATTAATCCCGAAGACACGTACATCGATGTCGACATTAAAATTGGCTCTGATACCATCATTGAACCAGGTGTTCTTCTAAAGGGCAAGACGGTGATTGGTGAAAATTGTCATATTGGTGCGCACTCTGAGTTGCATGATACCGTTTTACATGATAATGTGACGGTGACATCTTCTTATCTAGAAGATTCCGAAATGGAAGATGGCAGCAATATTGGACCAATGAGTCATTTGCGTCCAGATTCACATATTGGGAAAAACGTTCATTTGGGTAATTTTGTTGAAGTTAAGAAAGCAACAATCGATGAAGGCACTAAGGTAGGCCACTTGACCTACGTTGGGAATGCCCACTTGGGCAAACGAATCAACGTTGGCTGCGGTGTAGTCTTTGTTAACTATGATGGTGCCCACAAGCACGAAACCACGGTTGGCGACGATGCCTTTATTGGCAGTAATTCTAACTTGATTGCACCATTGACGGTGGCTGATCATTCCTTTATCGCGGCAGGGTCAACGATTACCGATGGCGTGAACCAGTATGATATGGCCATTGCCCGTGCTCGGCAGACCAATAAGCCAGGGTATTTCAAAAAGCTACCTTATGACCCAGAAAAGTAATATACTGAACTTGTGAATTAGTGTAAAATGTATGTAGAATTAAGCCATTGGAGGATCCCATGTTAGAGAAATATAATGACCCAAAGTTGAAAATCTTTGCGTTAAATTCCAACAAACCACTTGCTCAGCGGATTGCTGACGAAGTTGGTGTTAGTCTTGGAAAAACATCAGTTGACCGTTTTAGTGACGGTGAGATCCGGATCAACATTGAAGAAAGCATTCGCGGCTGCCACGTGTTTGTCATTCAATCGACTTCCGCTCCTGTTAATGACAATTTGATGGAACTGTTGATTATGGTTGATGCGCTTCGCCGTGCCAGTGCAGCAACAATTAATGTGGTTATTCCATATTACGGTTACGCACGGCAAGATCGTAAGGCGCGGTCTCGTGAACCAATTACGGCTAAACTGGTTGCTAACATGCTTGAAAAAGCGGGTATTAGCCGTGTGGTTGCGCTGGATTTACATGCCGCACAGATTCAAGGATTCTTTGATGTGCCAGTAGATCATTTGATGGGTGCGCCACTGTTAGCTGATTACTTCATTAATCATGGTATTGATGAGAATGCTGTTGTGGTTTCTCCTGACCATGGTGGTGTTAGTCGTGCTCGGGCGCTAGCTGAATTTTTGAAGGCACCAATTGCCATCATTGATAAACGACGGCCAAGAGCCAATGTTGCTGAGATTATGAATATTATTGGTGATGTTAAAGGTAAGCGTGCTATCATGATCGATGATATGATCGACACGGCGGGGACCATAACATTGGGAGCACAGGCGTTGAAGGATGCGGGTGCAACGGATGTTTACGCTAGTGCGACTCATCCAGTTCTTTCCGGTCCAGCCATTGAACGAATTCAAAATTCAGCCATTAAGCAGTTGATCGTAACTGATTCAATTCAGTTACCAAAGGAAAAACAAATCGATAAAATTAAGCAGATTTCCGTGGGACCGCTGATTGGCGATGCCATCATCCGGATTCACGAGAATCGGCCAGTTAGTCCACTGTTCCATAATCGTTTCCACGGTGCAGAATAGTTGAACGTTGAACCGCAATCATCTTTTGATGATTGTGGTTTTTTATTTTGCTGGAGTCGCTAATCCCTTTTATCAGAAAGCGTAAAGTTTGTGAATGATTGTGTGAAATTGTACAATAAGATAAGTTTAAAAAATAGAGGTTAAGGAGTGGTCGTATTGACTGATCGTTTAAGGAATAAAGTTGCTATCATTACCGGTGGCGTTGCAGGTATTGGTTTGGGGATTGCCGAATGCTACATTGAAGAGGGTGCTAACGTGGTGCTCACTGCCAATCATAACGTTGAAGGCGGTAAAAAAGCCGTGGCAAAGTTTGGTGATGACCGGGCGTTATTTGTACAGCAAGACGTTTCTCAAGAGGCTGATTGGCAAAAGGTAATTGATGCGACTATCTCTAAGTTTGGGAAACTCGATATTCTGGTCAACAATGCTGGCGTTGGTGGAGATGGCAAGCCAATTGAAGATAAGCCGTTAGCTGACTGGCAGCAAGTGATTGATATTAACTTAACCGGTAACTTTCTTGGGATGAAAGCCGGCATTAACGCCATGAAGAAGACGAATAATGCTACCGGATCCATTATCAATGTTTCCTCTGTTGCTGGATTGGTTGGGTTGCCGATGGCACCTGATTATTCTGCCAGCAAGGGTGGTAGTCGGATGCTGACCCGCGCAGCAGCTTCATCTTTAGCACGTCGCGGCATCAAAATCCGGGTTAATTCGGTTCATCCCGGCTGGATCGATACGAATATTGTGCCGGAAGACGCCAAAGAACAAATTATTCAGACCATTCCCGCTGGGCACCTTGGTGAACCAAAGGACATTGGTGAAATTTGTGTCTACCTTGGCAGCGATGAATCTAAGTATGCTATCGGTGGTGAGTTTACGGTCGATGGCGGCGTGAGAGCTTAACGCGCCTAATAGTCTAACTCCAGAAAACAACACTATTTTGCGGTCGTTAATTTGGCTGAAAATAGTGTTGTTTTTATTTTGCATTAAATATTTTGAGTATTAATTAATTGAAGCTAATCAGATTTTAGCGGTAAAAGAAGACAGACTCTGATAAAATGTAACTGAGAATGAAGAAGAATCTGAAATAAAAGCGCATAATGGGCAAAGTTGCTAATCAGTTACCTAGGCGAAATCGAGGCACAATTATTAAATACAAATTAATAATTGACTTTTATCAATTGTAGTTTATAGTCGCCTTTACACTATGGAGGTACCAAGAATGCTAGAACTCAAACACTTAAAAAAGTACTATCACGTTGGTGATACCGTTACAAAAGCACTGGATGATGTTTCAGTGGCTTTTCGAAAGCAAGAATTTGTTGCAATTTTAGGCCCTAGCGGTTCGGGGAAAACAACGCTGTTAAATAATATTGGTGGCTTAGATGTTTATGATTCTGGCGACCTAATCATCAAAGGGAAGTCTACCAAGGAATTTAAGGCCTCAGATTGGGATGCATACCGAAATAATTCCGTTGGCTTTATTTTCCAAAGCTATAATTTAATTGGTCATTTAGGGATCATTGATAACGTTGAATTAGGGATGACACTTAGCGGTGTTCCCAGCTCAGAGAAAAAGGAACGCGCCATTACTGCGTTAAAGCGGGTCGGTTTGGAAGAACATATGTACAAAAAGACCAACCAGCTTTCGGGTGGACAAATGCAACGAGTAGCCATTGCCCGTGCGATTGCTAACGATCCAGAAATTCTGCTGTGTGATGAGCCAACGGGTGCCTTGGATACTGAAACCAGCCAGGAAATTATGCAGATCATCAAAGACCTGTCTAAGGAACGGCTGGTGATCATGGTTACTCATAATCCGGAATTAGCCGATCAGTACGCTGACCGTATTATCCGTTTTGCTGACGGAAAGATTCAGTCTGACTCCGATCCATATGACGAGCAGGAAGAAAACCAAACTTTCTCGTTGAAGAAAACCAAGATGACTTACTGGACTGCACTAAAGCTATCGTTTACGAATATCCGTACTAAAAAGGGACGAACCTTCTTAACAGCCTTTGCTTCTAGTATTGGAATTATTGGGATTGCCATTGTTTTGGCGCTATCAAACGGTTTTCAAAAGCAGATCGATAAAACTCAGTCAAATACGTTAGCACAATATCCGGTAACAATTTCGCAAATGGCATCGTCTCAAAACGGTGCTGATAGCAGTCAGAAGAAGGAACATTTTTCTAAGAATAAGGCGGTAACTGCTGAAACTAGCGAGGCGGATAAAGCGCAGCATACCAATAAGATCTCTCAAAAGTACGTTAACTACGTCAAAAAATTAAATCCTAAGTACAGTAAAAATATTGGCTACACCTACACCACAGGCATGAATTTGCTGCGTAATGTGAATGGTAAGGTCAAACCAGTTCAGTTCTCTAACCAGAATCAAAAGAACGCTAATGGTCCCGATATGTCCAGTATGATGGCCAGTTCAGTGGGGGTGGGTGTTTCCTCTTATCCCACCGATAATAATGGCAAAGTCAGTTTCCTGCATAAGCACTACAAAGTTATGGCTGGCGAATTTCCAAGCAAACCGACGGATGTCGTACTGGTGATCAATAAGGATAATTCAACCAACATCAACGGCTTAAAGAACCTAGGATTTAACGTTAAAAACGGCCAAAAAATCAACTTCAATAAAATCGTTGGTACCACCGTTAAAGCAGTTAATAATGATACTTATTATACGCAACGGATGGGCATGTATTTACCAAGCAACAATTACAAGTCAATGTACGATAATAGCAGCAATAAGACTCTCCGTGTTGCCGGCGTACTGCGAGTTAAATCAGCTAACGAGGAAAATATCCTCGCACCTGGTTTCGTCTACAGTGACCGCTTGACCAAGGAAATGGTTGATCAAAACGCTGATTCACACATCGTGAAGGCCCAAAAAGCTAGTTCACGTAACGTCCTAACAGGCCAAACTTTAACCGGCAGTACGGCTAAAAACCAGGTCATCAACGCTTTAGGCGGTTCGAAGGTGCCTGCAAGCATTATGATTTACCCGAATACTTTCCAAAACAAGGATAAAGTGCTGAGTTATCTGGATGGTTATAACAAGGGTAAGTCTAAAGCGGATAAGATTATTTATACTGATATGGCGGGGTCGGTTTCTAAACTGACAGGTGGTTTAATGAACGCCATTACCTACGTGCTGATTGCCTTTGCTGCAATTTCGCTGGTAACTAGTATGATCATGATCAGCATTATCACGTACACTTCAGTGCTTGAACGAACCAAGGAAATTGGGGTGCTGAAAGCCTTAGGTGCCCGTAAAAAGGATATTACCCGGGTCTTCGATGCTGAAACAGCTATTCTAGGTGTTGCTTCTGGTGTGATTGGTATCGTGATCGCCTGGTTAGCAACTTTCCCAATTAACGCGGTGATCAAGAACTTAACGAATCTCAACAACGTTGCCCAGCTTAGTTTGTGGGCTGCAGTGATTCTGATCATTATCAGTACGGTGCTGACCATCATTGGCGGGCACATCCCAGCGCGGATGGCTTCCAAGAAGGATGCAGCAACGGCCTTAAGAAGCGAATAAAAGAAAAATATGAAGAGCAGCCAGATGTCTAGTCATTAGCTAGGTGTCTGGCTGCTCTTTTTAATTTCAAATATTTAGCAGTTTAACCGGTAAAACAAGTTATAGTTTGATAAAATGATGATGAGTATGGAGGGGAGTGTCAAAATGAGAAAGCGACTATTATTTTTGTTAGCACTAGTTATGACTGTGCTGTTTTGGGGATTGGGGGGCAGTAAAGCCACGGCATCGAGCTACAGTATCGATCGCTATCACATCAACGTTAATGTTGAAAAAAACGGTGATGCAGATGTAACACAACGTATTAAATATCAGTTCGATGGCCTCTATCATGGTGTTTTCCTTAAGCAGGATTACGCTGGTACTGGTGGGATAGCCGGCAAACCTACCGTGACTATTTTAAGCAACGGTGACAAGACGGTTGCCAGTTCACGTAATCCTGGAGCACCCGACACATTTGAGACGTCAACTTTGGGTAAGGTCTATCAAATCAAGGTCTATCACGTGGCCTCTGATGAAAACGTGACGTACACATACAAGTATCGGCTTAGACACGTGGTCGTTAACTGTGCTGATACTGCTGAACTGAACTGGAAAATTATTGGCACGGGTTGGGAGATACCACTGAATCACGTTCAAATCACAGTTCAGCTCCCAGCGAAAAACGTGAAACAGCTGCAGGCTTGGACACACGGTCCGTTAAGCGGTCACACCGAAGTTGATAAAGAGGCTGGTAAGGTGATGATGACCGTTGCCAAAGTACCAGCAAAAACTTTCGTTGAAAGTCACATGGTCTTTCCGACCACGGTCACTTCGGCTAATTCGAGGACTTCTGATAAAAAACGTTTAGCAACCGTTCAAAAACAAGAAGCGAAGCTAGCCAGGCAAGCTAATCTGAAACGGCTTCAGGCGTTGCTGATACCACTTGGTGTGATGGTGGTTTTGCTCGGAATCGGCGTTTTCTATCTGCTAAGCAGATTGCGCTGGTTCAAAAAGCACGTTGGTTCGCCGGTCAAAGAAACACCAAAGGTTCATAACTTTGAAATTCCCAGTTATTCGGCCGTGACCAGTCAAAGTATCTTGACTGAGAGTCAACCAGATGCCAAGGCGTTTACAGCTTGGCTCATGGAATTAGCTGCCAATGGCGAATTGACGATTAAACCTGATAAGGACCATTTTTCGACCACTTACCGGATTACAGAAACGCCCAAGATGAAAGTGGAACATCAAAACGATCCATTATTGGCATTCTTATTTAACACAGTGGGTAAAGGGAATAAGCCTGAGCGCACGTTCACTTTAGGTGAAATTGATGATTATAACCTCAATCATCCTCATTCATTGACGTTGAACCAAAAATTCACGGCTTGGCGAAAGGCGTCTTACGAGAAAACGGATGCACTGGGGCTTTTCAATCATCAGACTGATGATGTTGGAACTAAGGGCTGGCTGCTAATCGTGTTTAGTGTGATTCTTGGCGGCTTCAGTTCCATGGCTGCAATCTTCTTGACACTTCCCGTTTTACGCGTTGCAGGCGTGATCGTAAGTGTTGGCTATATTGTTACCAGTATTGCGGTGGCAATTAAGTACATGCGCCATGTGGCCCACTACAATCAGGCCGGCGAGGACGCAGTCGGTCAAATTCGTAATTTCCGTAGTATGTTGCATGATATTGGGGAATTTGATCGTTCACAAGTTGGTGATTTGATTTTGTGGGAACGGATGCTACCATACGCGGTTGCATTCGGTCTTGCTAAACGGGTGTTGAAGGCAATGGCGGCTAACTTTAGTGCTGCTGAATTAACGCCGTTTTTCCAGAGCTATTACCCAATGTACTTGGATGATCAATACTCGGGTGCTGATTTCAGTACTGCTTTCACATCAACTTTCACCGCGGCTAGTGCCGATACGAGCACTAGTGACAGTTCTGATTTTTCATCAGGCAGCGGTGGCTCCGGTGGCTTCAGCGGTGGTAGTTCAGGAGGCTTTGGTGGCGGTTCCGGTGGCGGTGCGTTTTAAATCAGCAAACCGAAAAGACTTGCACCAAAGTCGAATCTCAACTATGCTAGAGCACAATAATAGTTGAATAGGTGAGATGAATTGAAAAGGATAAAACGGTATCGCTGGGCGTTGCTGACCTTAGCAGTCATTATTATTGCGGGACTGCTGACCCTGCCATGGCAATCCATCATTGTTGTGGCAAACTTCTGGTTTATGCTGGGTTTGGTCTTTTTAATGGGTGCCGCGTTTTTCGTTTTGGAAAAGGGGCATCTATTTGCCGGCTGGCGTAGACGGCGGCGTAAGGGTGAAGAACCTTTGCCCGAAGAAAAGGTACCCGTTCGAGAAGTTGGCCGGCTGAAGAACGCGCCAATCGTAGTGAACAAGTACGCCTGGTTTTGCTTGATCAACGCCATCGGACTGATTGCGTTAGGCATTATTTTGACGGTGTGAGCAGGCGTTACAAAAAGAAGGCTAACCCTTAGTCATGACAACCAAGGGTTAGCCTTCTTTTTGTGGAAATGATTAATTAGAGTGCAAACTTTTCAATGGCGTAAGCGACGCCATCTTCCTCATTGGTTTTAGTAATAAATTGTGCAGCTTCCTTGACCTCATCAATGGCATTACCCATTGCCACACCAGTGCCGGCGTATTTCACCATAGTCAAGTCGTTACCCTGGTCACCCATGGCCATGACTTCATCTGAAGTAAAGCCTAGCTTGGTTGCCAGTTCAGCAATGGCATTACCTTTGCTGGCTTTTTTATTCATGGCTTCAAAGAAGTAAGGTTCGCTTTGAACCACGTAGAAGCGTTCTCTTAATTCCTCTGGAAAGTTCTTAATAAAAGTTGATAGTAATTTTGGATCATCAATGAACATTCCCTTTGAAATTGAAAGATCGTCCGTGATTTCTTCCGGTGTCCTGTACCGAATTGGCATTTGAACCAGAAACGATTCAGCAATCGTGTAGGGGCTGATGTCGCGGTTAGCCGTATAAATGTGGTCGAGCGTTTCCATGTGAAAATGAATTTTAGCTTTACGTGCCACTGTTTCTAAGTCGATATAGTCTTCAAGCGTGATGTTGTGACTAACGATCGGGGTACCGGAAATCGTTTGAGCCAGGCTGCCGTTGAAGGTAACAACGTATTCGTCGTCACCACTAATGTTCAACGGCTTTAAGTATTGGTGCACACCAGTGATTGGCCGGCCAGTGCAAAGGACAACTTTAATGCCCTTTTGACGTGCCTTGGTTACCGTGTCGATTGTGTGCTGTGTCAATTGTTTGCGGTCGTTAACTAACGTACCATCGATATCAATTGCGATAAGTTTGATTGCCATGCGTAAGCTCCTTAATTAATTAAATGATGTAGTCGTTATGCAAATGAGTCTGAAATGCCTTGTAAACAGGGTCGAAAAGTTCAACGTTGCTTTCCTTTGAAGACAGCATTTCCTTCGGGAAGAAGAAACGCTGATCACCGGAGAATTTACCGGTAATCGCACTGACTAACGCACTTACGGTGGAAAGCTCGATGAGCTGGCCATCGGATTGCATCAGTTCGATTTGCGTCATTGGCTTCTTCATCTTAGGGTCGTATGCGTCGTAAGGCAGATCGTAACTATTGTTAGTAGCAGTGTAATAAGTGGAATTGAAACCAGCTTTTTCAATTAATTGCCGTAATTCGGGAATCTTAGCTTGAGTTTGTTCGTCAAACTTGACGGATTTCAGGGGCTTCCGGTCTAAGAAACGGTGCGCCAGATCGGCCAGGATGGGATCGCTAGACTGCCGCCAGTGAGCGAAGTACGTGGTGAGCGTTCCATCATCAAGTAACAGATAATCGTCTAAATCAAATTCATGATTGAAGAAGGGAAACAGCAGGTATGGTGCAGCTGCTTCGTTCTTATTGCTGGCTTTTTCGTAATCTTCCTTAGCCCGCTTCAGTAAGTGGTTCAAGATCACTTCCATCGAACGGGATACCGGGTGAAAATAAATTTGCTGGTACATTTGAAAGCGGCTGACAATGTAATCTTCCACTGCATGCATGCCGCTGATTTCAAAACAAATACCATCTTTGTACGGCCGCATGACCCTTAAGATCCGGGTCAGATCAAAGGTACCGTACTTCGTTCCGGTATGATAAGCGTCACGCAGGAGATAATCCATCCGGTCGGCATCGATTTGACTAGAAATCATTTGAACAACTTGTGGATTAGGGTAAGTTTTTTGAATCACGGATGCAACCTGAACAGGAAACTCAGGACTAACCTGGCGAAGCACCTGATTGACCTCGGTTGTCGGCGACGTGAGGATAGCAACTGTAATGGCTTCGTGATCGGTCTGAAAGATGTGCTCAAAAGTGTGGCTATATGGGCCGTGGCCGATGTCGTGCAGCAGTGCCGCACACAGTGCAACCAGCCGCTCATTATCATCCCAAAGGCCGTCACCTGGCGTCTTGGTTGGATAGTTGCGCTGAAAATTGTCGCAAATCCGCCGAGTAATTTCGTAAACTCCCAGCGAGTGTGTAAACCGGGTATGTTCAGCGCCATGGAAAACTAAGGACGCGGTTCCCAGCTGTTTGATCCGCCGTAACCGCTGAAATTCTTTGGTGTTGATCAAATCTAAAATAATGCGGTGCTGAATGTAGATATAATTATGAACGGGATCGCGAAAAACCTTTTCGCGGGGGAGCCGTTCTGCTTGATATGGCAATGTTGACACTGCCTCCTTTAAAGTTAAATGCCAAGCTGCCGTTTCTGCATCTTGGCGAGTTCCTGATTATAAGTTTGCTGAAATTGCGGTGACCGGGTACTGGTCATCAACGTGGTTAAATCCAGTTGTACCCCCTGTTGCTGATAAGCTGACAGAATGGCACCTTTTACTTCATCAATGGTCAATGGCTGATGAAGTGCATCAGCAATATTGATCATCGTTTGAGGCCAGACTTCTGGGAAGTCTAATTCATTGGGCTGACCAGCTAAGCCGGTATCGTAGAAATCACGCACCATCGAACCGCGAAAGGTTTGGTCGCCTAAAACACTGATGTAAGCCATTATTACCAGTGCTTGAGTACTTCGACGCTGTGAAATACCAGCGAACTTTTGACCATTAACACTAAGATCATAGTCACCTGGACAATAGGAATGCGTGATTTCTCGGCTTTCAATGGGTAAACTTGGGAAGGTCTGCGCAAGGAGCTGTTTCATGAGCTCGTAACCATCATCGACTGATAAATGGTGCGATGAGGTTTGCGGAATGAACAGCGAGACGTTTAGGACGCCGCCATCGCTGACTACCGCCAAGCCACCAGAATTACGAATGAAATAGTCGTAACCGTTACCGGTGACCGTTTTCAACGCGGCCTGTAATTTTGGCAAATGACGGTCCTTTAAACCCAAAATTAAGGTTGGCGGTAACGTCCAAAAATGTAGCAGTGCTTGATCGGTGTCACCGCAGAGATCCAGTAGGGCATTGGTCATGCCAAAAGCCGCCAGTTTACTGTCTCTATTCAATGGCGTATCGATCACTTGCAGAGATGAAAACAAGGTTTGTCTTTTCATAATATCCCTCATTGATTTAAAAACAATTCTTCATTCATTATAACGGAAATCCAGAGCTACGTCACTAATTTTGGACTAGCCCATTATTTCAGCATTAATAAGCTGGCAACTAAGTGTGTTATAGCGGGTATTAGCGGTGCTTTTGGGAGGCACATCAGGACCGAGTTTAATCGTGCAAAATCTCGGATAAAAGCGTTATAATGAACACAGCGTATTAAAAATGGAAAGGAAGGGTTGCAATGGATGACTTGTCAACCAGCATTCCAGTTGGCATTCACTTAACGACTCATACCGTACAGGATGGCCAGTCTTCAGACTATGCCATCGATGTAGAGGGTCAGATCGTGCAAATCGGCGAGACAATTTATTTACGGTATCAGGAACCGGATTCTGACGGTGATGAAGGTAACGTACCAGTCACCATTAAATTTTTGCCTAACGGTGACGTGACGTTAACCCGTAACGGGACTAATCGTTTACGGATGCACTTCAGTGCGGGTAAGCGGATTCGGGCAACGTACCGGACCCCGTATGGCTTAGTACCAGTTGAAACGGTAACGCCGCAATTGCGGGTAGGCTTTCATGAACGGCCGTTTGGCGGTTCAGCATCAATTGACTACCTACTTTATGCTGGTGAACAATTGTTGGGAAATTACGAGATTCGATTGCAATTTACGGTCTAATCTAGTATAGTGGTTCGTAGACTGTGGAAGGGACGTGCACCAGTTTGGAATTAAAAGTCTTAGAAGGCCAAAATAAAAACGAATTATCGATGATTGAAGTAGCTCACGCCATTTTGTCTGAACGTGGGGATGCCATGTCGTTTGTTGACTTAGCCAATGAGGTACAGGCATACCTGGGCGACTCGGATAAGGAAATTCGCGAGCGGCTTTCTCAATTCTATACTGATTTGAACATTGATGGCAGTTTCATTTCGTTAGGTGATAACGTCTGGGGTTTACGAACCTGGTATCCCTTCGAATCAATCGATGAAGCTACTGTCGGTGCAGAAGAAGATGAGGAGCATCCGAAGACGAAGAAGCACAAGAAGGTTAATGCTTTCTTAGCTGATTCAGCTGACGATGATGATGTCATTGATTACGACGATGATGATCCTGAAGATCAAGACGACGTTGATGTAGATGATGACGATCTTGATGCTGATTACGACGAAGATGACGATGATGACACCGACGATGATACTAAAGAACTTGGTAAGTACAAGAAAGATTTAGCTGATATCGACGATGGCGATGATGATGACGATGACGACAGCATGCCAGATGGCATTGAAGGTCAGTTATCAGAATTTAATGAAGATGATGATGACTTCGGCGATGACGACGAGGAATCAAGTAAATAGTTTCAGAACTCAGCTATGATGGCTGAGTTTTTTTGTCCCTTCGTTTTGGCCTTCCACCATTCTATGATAATTTAAATGAGGCTAGGGCTTGACGGAAAAGTGACAACTTGTTATTATGTTTTTTGGGCACCTTACGAGGAATCGCAAGGTCAACGTTCGGAATAACCGCTCCCTATTCGTTATGAATAGGGAGCTTTTTATTGGTTTACGATTGTTTTTCCCTAAACTAATCTATGAGGAGTTATACAATGACCAAATATATTTTTGTAACTGGCGGTGTGGTTTCTTCACTTGGTAAAGGAATTGTTGCAGCATCTCTTGGACGCTTGCTTAAGAACCGTGGGTTAAAAGTGACCATTCAAAAATTTGATCCTTACATTAACGTCGATCCTGGGACTATGAGTCCATATCAACACGGTGAAGTTTTCGTTACCAATGACGGGACTGAAACTGATTTGGATCTTGGTCACTATGAACGGTTCATTGACAATGACCTCAACAAGTATTCTAACGTCACGACTGGTAAGATTTATTCAGAAGTCCTTGAAAAAGAGCGCCATGGCGATTATCTCGGTGCAACTGTTCAAGTGATTCCGCACATTACTGGTATGATCAAAGAAAAGATTATGCGTGCAGGGAAGACGCTGAAAGCGGATATCGTGATCACTGAAATTGGTGGTACTGTAGGCGAT
Organism: Secundilactobacillus yichangensis; assembly: GCF_016861565.1. Taxonomy (GTDB): domain Bacteria; phylum Bacillota; class Bacilli; order Lactobacillales; family Lactobacillaceae; genus Secundilactobacillus; species Secundilactobacillus yichangensis. The sequence continues at coordinate 32,224 of NZ_BOLK01000014.1, read as the reverse complement.
ATTGAATCACAGCCATTTCTAGAGGCCATTCGGCAAATGAAGGCCGAAGTTGGCGATGAGAACGTCGTTTATATTCATACCACACTGATTCCATACTTACGTGCTGCTGGTGAAATGAAAACTAAACCAACGCAACACAGTGTTCGTGAACTAAGAGGGCTGGGAATCCAGCCTAACATCTTAGTTGTCAGAACTGAAAAACCAATCACTGAGTCAATGCGTAACAAAATCGCCTTGTTCTGTGATGTTAAACCAGAAGCTGTGGTTGAATCTATGGATGTCGATACGATTTATGAAGTACCGCTGCGTTTGCAAAAACAAGGCATGGATCAGCTTGTTCTTGACCATCTTGGTGTGAAGGCACCCGTTTCTGATATGAGCGAATGGTCAGCGATGATCAATAAGATCAATCATTTAAAGAAGACTATCACGATTGCTTTAGTCGGTAAATACGTCAGTCTTCAGGATGCTTACATCTCAGTTGCGGAAGCTTTGAAGCACGCCGGCTATCCGCTGGATGCTAAGGTTGATCTGCAGCTGATCGATGCGGAAAAGGTGACACCGGAAAACGTGGCTGAAACCTTAAGGGGTGCTGATGGTTTACTGGTTCCTGGCGGCTTCGGTGACCGTGGTATTGAAGGGATGATTACTGCCATTCAGTATGCCCGTGAAAACAACCTGCCGTTTTTAGGTATCTGCTTAGGAATGCAAATGGCAAGCGTTGAATTTGCGCGTCATGTGCTGGGATATAAGGATGCCAATTCGACTGAGATGGATCCTAATACCACGCACAAGATCATCGATTTAATGGCTGATCAAACGGATGTGGAAGATATGGGCGGCACCCAGCGGCTGGGAGCATATCCATGCAAGCTAAAGCCTGGTACAGTGGCAGCGGCAGCGTACGATAATCAAGCTGAAATTTCTGAACGCCACCGTCACCGCTACGAATTCAATAACGCTTATCGTGATGAAATGAGTAAGCAGGGCTTAGTCTTTTCTGGTACTTCTCCTGATGATCACTTGGTTGAAGTCATCGAATTACCAACTAACAAATTCTTCGTGGCAGCGCAATATCACCCAGAATTTCTTTCTCGTCCTAACCGGCCAGAAGGATTATTCAAGGCATTTGTAGCCGCTGCTAATCACCAACATGACGAAAAGTAAGTAAAACAATTAGAAAGCCGCGTGGTCATTATGGTCACGTGGCTTTTTTATCGCGATAGGCAGTATTTTCAAGCTGTGTTAAAACTTCAAATATTACAATTTAACAGAATCGACGTTAAACTATTGTATTTTAACTGTTCATTATTTATGATTAGTTAAGACTGCTTCACGCACGACTTTATAGTAGAGGAAAATTACGTCATGAAAAAAATGATAATCCACGGTGGACAGCGCCTGTCAGGCAGCGTCAACATCGGTGGCGCTAAAAATAGCACGGTCGCACTAATACCAGCGGCAATCCTGGCAGATACACCAGTTAAATTTGATATGGTACCAGATATTTTAGATGTTCATAATCTGATGCTGATTTTAGAGTCGATGAACGTGCACTCCAGATTTGAAGATGGCGTATTGACGATTGATCCCACTGAAATCGTGGAGGCGCCAATGCCTAGTAAAGCAATCAAAAGCTTGCGCGCTTCCTATTACTTTATGGGAGCCCTACTTGGCCGCTTTGGTCGTGCCACGCTGACGTTCCCTGGCGGAGACAACATTGGACCGCGGCCAATCGATCAACACATTAAGGCTTTTAAGGCACTGGGTGCAGAGGTCGAGGATGATCATGGAACAGTTCGCATTACTACGGGTAATAAGGGACTGCACGGTGCCCGAATTTTCTTGGACGTGGTTTCCGTTGGTGCCACGATCAATACCATTTTGGCAGCTGTTAAGGCAAGTGGATTGACCACTATTGAAAACGCTGCTAAGGAGCCGGAGATTATTGATATTGCAACCTTTTTGAACAACATGGGCGCTCATGTCCGTGGTGCCGGAACGGATGTTATTCGTATCGAAGGGGTTCCTGTTTTGCGAGCAACGAACGTGCACACCATTATTCCTGATCGAATCGAGGCGGGGACTTATTTAGCCATGGCTGCAGCCATGGGTGACGGTGTGGAGATTCACAACATCATTCCAGAACATTTAGAATCGTTTACTGCCAAGTTGATTGAAATGGGCGTCGACCTGCAGATTGGTGAAGATTCCGCCTATGTGGGACCATCTAACCAGCTAAAAGCGATTCAGGTTAAAACGATGCCGTTCCCAGGTTTTGCGACTGACCTTCAGCAGCCGATTACGCCGTTGTTATTAAAGGCGAAGGGTTCCAGTGTTATCGTGGATACCATTTATCCTCAACGATTGAAGCACGTGCCGGAGTTGAAAAAGATGGGTGCGAAGATTCGCCCTGAAAAAGACATGATTGTAGTGGATCACACTGATCGTCTAACTGGTGCAACTGTAGATGCAGGCGAGATACGTGCCGGGGCCTCACTAATGATTGCAGCCTTGATGGCTGAAGGCACCACCACGATTACCAGCGCTGATAATATTTTACGCGGATACGGCAGTATTGTTGATAAGCTGACATCGCTGAATGCGGACGTTAAAATCGAAGATAGTGATCGAGTGGAAGAATTATAAGAGTTGACTTGAATTAGGGCTATTCTTATGATATTCTATTTAGGTTGACGATAACAATCAATCTCTGTTTCAGTATATGATTCAGGGCAAAGGAGCGAAACAATTATGAAAAAAGGAATTCATCCAGATTACCACCAAGTGGTATTCCAAGATTCAAGTACCGGTTACAAGTTTTTGTCAGGTTCAACTGCAACTTCTGAAGAAACAATCGATTGGGAAGATGGCAACACTTATCCATTGATTCGTGTTGAAATTTCTTCTGACTCACATCCTTTCTACACTGGTAAGCAAAAGTTTGCCCAAGCAGATGGTGCTGTGGATCGTTTCAACAAGAAGTACGGTTTAAAAAACGACTAAAGTTAATCAGTGAGTCACTTACGCCAATGGTGTGGGTGGCTTTTTGTTTGTCTGAATATGCTAAAAAGCACCACGCCCATTTACTCGGGCGTGGTGCTTTGCTTTTTAGATTGACTAAACGTGCTCAGGCAAGCAGAGAGCTGCATGTAAGCCGACTAATCCATAAATCCAAGATCGGGATTTTTGAATTAGTCAGCTTACACTCCGCTCCCTAAACGCTTGCCTTCGCACTCTAATTTTTCAAATGTTTCCTTCTCAAACTAGCGGTATTATGCCACACTAGCAGGAAGTTTAACAGAACTAAAATTGATGTGGAAATGAAGACGCCAGCGTAATCGAAGACCGTTGACACCATTGAACCGATCATTGGTCCCAGCACGCTGCCCACCGCTTGGAAAGATTGATTCCAGCTGAAGACCCGGCCAGTCACTTCTGGTGGTGTATTCTTTGATAGAATGGTTTGCACGGCTGGCAGCATGGTGGCGTTTGAAATTCCAATCAGGAATCTTAAAAACATCAGCTGCCAGACGTTGGTGACGAAGGCCATTGGCAGGTAGACTAAAATGGCGAAGACAAAGCCGATTGATAAGATCAATTCAGTGCCCATCTTATCGCCTAACCGGCCCAACTGAGGTGCCGCAAAGAGCGTCGCAACCCCGGGAATAGCTGCAACAATACCACTAAACAGTGTGATTGCAGATCCCCTGGGCATGATCTCTCTGACATACAGTGACAGGATGGGTGAAATGGACATGTTGGAAGCCTGGATGATCAGGGTGGTAATAAACATCCCCAAAATTAATTTAGGATGATTGATGACTCCCAGCACTTGTTTGCTGGACAGCATGTTTTCCTTCTTGACGGGAGTAAATGATTCAGTGACGAAGAAATAACTGACGAAGAAAACGGATAGCAGGAGTGCGCCCGTAATGAAGAAAGTGACCCGATAAGAAAAGATTTCTGCTAGAACACCACCGACGAGGGGACCAAATAGCGATCCAGCCACGTAGCCGGTTGATAAGGTGCCCAGAGCTTGACCGCTTTTACTTTTCGGTGCTTGTGTTGCCATTAAAGCGTTAGCGTTACTGATATAGCCCGAGAAAATCCCCTGAATAAATCGCAAAGCCATTAGTTGCCAAACACTGGTGACAGCACCCATCAGGCCCATCACAAGCGCCATTCCAAGTGACGCTCGTAACAGCATCAGTTTCCGTCCCTTACGATCGGCTAGCCGGCCCCACATTGGACTCGCTACAGCGGTAACTAAGTAAGTTGCTGAAAAGGTAATGCCGGAATAGAGATTAAGTTGATCCTTCGTAAAATTACCTAGCGTATCCACATACAGGGATAAGAATGGCATGATTTCGCTAAATGCAAGTCCGGCCATAAAAGTACCAAACCACAGGACGAATAAGTTGCGGCGCCAGACGGGGCGTTTGGGTTTGGTGGCAGCGGGTTCTGGTTCAGTCAATGAATATCAATCTTCTTTCTTTTAAAAAATCCTTCAAGCGAGTAAAATATAGCAGTAATATAAAGAGTAGCACGTTTTTTGTAGATAACCAAGGTATACCAATAGCGTGTTAAATGTATTGGACCGCTTCCATAAGCGATTCAGTAGGGATTGTGGGGAGATCAAATGAAAAATAGAGGACGTAGCCAATTTACAAAATGGCTGTATCGAATTGGTTTAGTAGTGCTGTTGCTGATTTCTTTGGGACTGATTTTTAACCAGCAAATCAAAAATTACATGGTGAGTTCGTATCAACCGAAGATTACGGCTAAGTCGGCTGCCAATAACGATCAGAAAAAGGCTAATTTCAACTTTAAAAACGCAAAGTCACTGAATTTCTCGACCGTGGCAAGAGCCCGGATGAATTCCCAGAAAATTTTACCGGTGGGACAAATATTAGTACCAAAGTCTGATGTTCATTTGCCAATTGCTAAAGGGGTTGCTAACACGACCTTGGCACTGGCTGCCGGTACGATGAGGCCCGATCAGAAGATGGGTCACGGTAACTACCCGCTGGCGGGACATCACATGGTTCGTAAAGATATTCTTTTTTCACCGCTGTATTTTAAGACTCGGGTTGGGGACACCATCTATACAACGGACATGAAAAAGGTTTATACGTTTAAGGTTTATCAGCGGGAATTCATCGATGCAACGCGAGTTGATGTGGTGAACCAAACCAAATCTAACATCATTACGCTGATCACCTGTGATGCAACCGGTGCCCGTCGTTTGATGATTCGTGGCAGGCTAACACAGACTGCTAAGTACTCAGATACACCGGTAAAGGTCCAAAGAGAATTTGCTGCTAAATTTAATAATAAATAGCATAAAAGCCGCATTATCAGTCAAAACTGGCTGGTAACGCGGCTTTTATTTACTGCTGGTTAATGCGCTTTAATTTTATCCAGCCAAGCTGGCAAAGCGGATTGCAACACTTGGTAGGTGTATTCGAATCGGTGGGTATACCAGGGATCCGGAATCTCTTGGCCCCGCTTATCGGGCAGAATATCCAAACAAAGATGAATTTTAGGCCGATCTTCGGGTGGTGCCATTTGATTAAGGTTAAACATGTTTTGACTGTCCATGGTAATGATGTAGTCAGCCCAGTCAAAATCCTGGCGAGTAATTGGTCGGGAATGCATATAGCTGTAGTCCAGTCCGTGAGCAGCCATAACTTTTCGGGCACCAGGGTGGGGCTGATGACCTTCTTCCTCACTGCTGGTAGCACATGAGTCTACCTGAATTTGATCCTGTAGCCCAGCTTTGGCAACGAGGTCCTTAAAAATGGCTTCGGCCATAGGTGACCGGCAGATGTTACCTAAACAGACAAAAAGTACGTTGGTCATGATGGAAACCCCTTTTAGTTATTTCCCTCATGTTATGGGATAATCGTTGGCACGTCAAGGGTGACCAATTCACCTAATAATTTTAATCAGATTAAACGTTTAACGTCCTTTTCAGTGTTGTTTCGTAGTACAATAAAAGTGTCTATAATGTGAGAGAGTGTGGGAAAAGTGATGCAAGGGAATTTTATCTATATCAACTGGGAACAGGTGAATAACCTCGTTATTTCGTATGGGATTACTTCGGCTGATTTTGTGAATGGGATGCCGGATGTGCCGCAGCGAATCGTACTGATCGATGGTAAACTTGAGGGCAATCAGGTTAACGGCCATACCCGTTTTCAAACGGTAACTGGTCAAAATTCAGTGCGTGAATTTTTGTTATCAAGAACGGATTCACCGAAAATGTGGCTGGATTATCATGAAAGCGATGACCTTGATTTAATGATGCCCAGCGAGATTGCAGAGCTGTTATACATGGCGCATATGGGGACTCACTATCACCTTCCACTCTATTCAAAATTGCAAAACGCATACGCTTATCTAGGTACTAACTCAGGTTTTGTGAAAGTTTACTACCGGAAAATGGAGACGTTTGAGCATATTTTGGATATTTCATTGAAGCGTCACCTGCGCCTGCTGCATAGCAATCGTTGGATGATGTTTAACCGACCATTTTCAGTTAGCGATGTGCCCGATGAAATTATTCAAAAAGTACAGGCAGCTTTTTCCGAAGGGTTAGTTTTTGCTTTTGATCAAGCAGTAGAACGGCGCCGGCGATACTTAATTCCCTTGCGGCTTCAAGAACATCCGGAACGTCAAAATTGGTGGCGTGATCGAATGGATGTGTATGAGACCACTCGGCAGGTTGGTACACTCAGCTATGATGTTGAAAAAAAGCACTGGGGCATCGATATTACTGATGAAGCCCCGTTTTCAGAAAATGAAATGGATCTATAAGCGGAGTCAGTCGAGCTATCAGCTTGATGTGCCCCCGCTTTTTGGTGGGTAGTCGTGGTATAATAGTAGCCGACGTGTAACAAAAACGAAACAAAATAGGAGATTATTTTCAATGAAGATGCAACTTGGTGAAATCGCCAGTGCGATTTCTGCTCAAAATGATACCAGTGCCTGGAACGAAATAGAGGTTTCTAGTGTCGCATTTGATAGTCGTCATCTCTCTTCAGGAGCACTGTTTGTACCCTTAGAAGGGGAACGTGACGGCCATGAATTCGTTCAAAATGCGATCAAAAATGGTGCGGTAGCCACGCTCTGGAAAGCAGATCATGGTGATGCACCTGCTGATTTACCAGTGCTGGTGGTTGAAGATCCATTGACTGCCTTACAAGCGCTTAGTCAGCACTATTTGTTAAAAATCAACCCTAAGGTGGTTGCGGTGACTGGTTCGAACGGGAAGACGACAACTAAAGATATGGTGGCCGCCATTCTGTCCAGCCAATTTAACGTGACTAAAACGATGGATAATTTCAACAATGAGATTGGGGTGCCTGTTACTATTTTGTCAATGGAACCAAATACTGAGGTTTTGGTCATTGAAATGGGCATGGATCGGCCTGGGCAGCTGGATTTTCTCAGTCGTTTAGTGGAACCCGACGTTGCAATTATTACGATGATTGGCGAAGCCCATATTGAATTCTTTGGGACTCGGGATAAGATTGCCGATGCTAAGATGGAAATTACGCATGGCTTGAAAGACGACGGGACGTTTATTTATGACGGTGACGAACCACTGCTGGTTGAACGTGCTAAAAAAGTGTCACAGCGAAAGCAGACGTTTGGTCGTCAAAAAACCGATGGTATGTATGCGTTAAACGTCAAAGGAACGGACACCCAAACCAGTTTTACAGCTAGTGAGTGGCCGGATCAGGAAATGACCGTACCGATGATTGGTGATTATAATGTTAATAATGCTTTAGCGGCGTTAAGTGTTGCTAAACTGTACCGTATCTCGCCCCAGGCTTCTGCTGAAGCGTTCACGCACCTTAATTTAACTGAGAACCGTGCGGAATGGGTCGATGGCAGCGCGGGCGAACGAATTTTAAGCGACGTTTATAATTCTAATCCTACCGCGGTTAAAGAAGTCATGGCAGCCTTTTCTAAGGTTGCAACCGATGGTGAGCGCCGTGTTGTACTAGGCGATATGCTGGAATTAGGCGAGCAGTCTGATAGTTTGCACGCAGGTTTAGCATCTGCGATAGATCCTAATTTTGTGCAGGACGTTTATCTGGTTGGTCCGCATATGAAAGCTTTATATGAAGCTTTGCAGAGTAAGCTTGCAGTAGCTCATCTTCACTTGTACACCACGGATGAACAGGCCAAGTTAATCACTCAACTAAAAAAGGATATCAACTCAACTGATATTGTGTTGATCAAGGGCAGTCATGGCATTCATTTAGAAAATGTTTTAACTGCGCTACAATAGCTTAGACAACCGTTCCGCAACACAAAAGGGGGCGGTTGTTTTCAATCGCTGAGATAATAGTTGTTGCTTTTATCAGTAGCGTGATGTATGATACTCTAGTTGTATTTTTTTAGAACTCGCATTATTTAATCGGGGGATACGACGCACCATACGAGACGGATTTCTCATAGTCGTATTCCCTTTGTAAAAGCCTATTAGGAGGACATTTATTTGAAGTTTTCAGAACTCGGGTTATCAAAACCTTTACTCAAGGCCGTTGAACGAAACGGTTACGAGGAAGCAACCCCCATTCAAGCAGAAACCATTCCAATGGTATTGGAAGGTAAAGACGTTATTGGACAAGCACAAACAGGGACTGGGAAGACAGCTGCCTTCGCGTTACCTATTTTGCAAAACATTGATCGGGACGATCCTAACATTCAAGCGCTGGTCATTTCACCAACTCGTGAATTGGCAATTCAGACTCAGGAACAAATTTTCCAACTGGGTCATGAAGAGCACGCGAAGGTTCAGGTTGTCTACGGTGGTGCTGATATCCGTCGTCAAATTAACAGCTTGAAGAATCATCCCCAAGTCTTAGTCGGAACACCTGGCCGTCTGCTGGATCATATGAACCGCCGGACGGTGAAGTTAGATCACATTAAGATGCTGGTCTTAGATGAAGCCGATGAGATGTTAAACATGGGATTCTTAGATGATATTGAATCTATTATCAAGGCAACGCCAGACGAGCGGCAAACAATGCTGTTCTCGGCTACTATGCCACCAGAGATCAAACGTGTCGGTGTGCAGTTCATGCACGAACCGCACCACGTAAAGATCAAAGCAAAAGAATTAACGACTGACTTAATTGAACAATACTATGTTCGTGCTAAAGACTACGAAAAGTTTGATGTCATGACCCGGATGTTCGATGTTCAAGCGCCTGATTTGAGTATCGTCTTTACTCGAACTAAGCGTCGGGTAGATGAGATTACCCGTGGACTTGAAGCCCGTGGTTATAACGCTGCTGGAATCCATGGTGATTTGACTCAAAAGAGCCGTTCACAGATTTTGAACCGGTTTAAGCATGGTAAACTTGATATCCTTGTAGCGACCGATGTTGCTGCTCGTGGGATCGATGTTGAAGATGTTACCCATGTCTTTAACTACGATATTCCTCAAGACCCAGATAGTTACGTGCACCGTGTCGGCCGTACTGGCCGTGCCGGGCACCATGGTGTGTCATTAACCTTCGTTACACCAAACGAAATGGATTACCTGCGTGAAATTGAGAAGTTGACTAAAGTGCGGATGCTGCCATTGAAGCCGCCTTCGGAAGCCGAAGCCTTCAACGGACAGTTAAGCAATGCTGAAGAAACGGTCAAGAATCTGGTTGAAAAGACCGATACCGAAAAGTATGCAGACGTGGCCTCAAAGTTGCTTGATCAGTACGAAGCCGTTGATTTAGTTGCTGCACTGTTAAACGACTTAACCAAGGATAATTCAAACCAAGTTCCGGTTAAGATTACACCAGAACGACCATTACCTCGCCACAAGGGTGGCGGCGGTAACCGGAATTATCGTGGCGGTCATGGCGGCGGCCATGGTCGTGGCGGCAACGGCCGGCATTATGGTAAGAGCAATGATAACCACCGTCGCTATGGTTCTAACAAGGATCATCGTGATCATGGTGGCAGTCGTGACCGTCGTAAGAGTAGTAATGGCGGTAACAAACATGGCTTTACAATCCGTAAAAAAGACTAATTTTAATGTAATCAAGATCCTTCAGTCTGTGAGCTGAAGGATCTTTTTTTCTGCCATTTTCTAAATTATTGATTAAAAATCAGCGAGTGAAAATGCATCAACCAAGCGTGAGTAGGTATCATGTTACGTCCTGACCGAGTGTGGTAAAATTAAAATTATGAAATCAGTATGAAAGTGAGGCCTAGGCTTGATATACGGAATTGGAGTCGATATTGAAGAAATTGGCCGTATCTGTGATGTACCGGATCAGGAACGATTCGTAAAAAAAGTGTTAACACCAAACGAAATTGCAGTTTATAAAACCTTAAATGAAAGGCGGGCCGCAGAATTTTTGGCAGGTCGCTGGTCTGCTAAAGAAGCCTATAGTAAGGCCTATGGAACTGGTATTGGTCAGTCGGTTTCGTTTCAAAACGTGGAAATTTTAGATGATCGGACTGGTAAACCAGAGCTCGTTAAACACCCATTTAACGGAAAAGGGTTTGTTTCCATATCGCATACTCGTGAACTAGTGATGACACAAGTCCTGTTAGAAGGAGATTCGGTAAAATGACAATTGGGATTCATCGGCCGACTCAGCTGATTATTGATCAGTCGGCTATTTATCATAATATTGCAAAGGAGAAATCTCGGCTGAAACCCGGCGTTGAGCTTTTTCAGGTTGTCAAAGCAAACGGCTACGGTCACGGCCTTACTCAAGTAGCGAGGACTGCGGAGAAGGCAGGTGCAACTGGTTTTTGTGTTGCCATTTTAGATGAAGCACTAACGCTGCGAGAGGCTGGCTTCAACCAGCCTGTTTTAGTGTTAGGGATCACTGATCCGAAGTATGCAGATTTAATGGCCAGTAATCATATTGCTGCTACGGTGGGTGCCATTGACTGGTTAAAGGCAGCTGACAGTTATTTGACTGATAATCATCAGCTGGCTGTTCATATTGCACTGGATACGGGAATGGGCCGAATTGGTTTCCAGCATCCAGAAGAATTAGGTAAAGCGGTTCAGTATCTTGCTCAAAAAAACAGCTTTAATTTTGAAGGGATCTTTACCCATTTTTCTAAGGCTGATGCTGTGGATACCGATTATTTCCAGCTTCAGATTAATCGCTGGAAAGCTTTTATGGCAGTTCTGCCGACGCGGCCAAAATACGTTCACGTTTCGAATTCGGCAACTAGCCTTTGGCATGATGTCTGCAACGGCAACATGATTCGTTTTGGGGTAGCTGCTTACGGGCTGAACCCTTCAGGCGGTGAATTGACGCCACCGTTTACGCTAAAGCCCGCCATGAGCTTAAAAACTGAGATGGTGTTTGTAAAAGAATTGCCCAAGGGATATTCTGTAAGCTATGGTGCGACGTACACCGCAAAGGAAGACGAATGGGTGGCCACACTGCCAATCGGCTATGCTGACGGGTATGAACGACGGTTACAAGGGTTTCATGTGCTGGTTAACGGTGAGTTTTGTGAAATTATTGGCCGGGTCTGCATGGATCAGCTAATGATTCGGTTACCCCACGAGTATCCGGTTGGAACAGCGGTAACCTTGGTAGGTGAAGATCATGGTCAAAGCATCAGTTTGCAAGATGTAGCTGACTACTGTGATACGATCCACTATGAAATTGCCTGCGGTTTTACCCAGCGTTTAAAGCGAACTTATATTAATTAGAGCTAAAAAGAGCCTTTTACCTGACCAAACCCGGGCAAGGGGTTCTTTTTTATTGACGGCAATGGTAAAATTATAAGAATAAGTAACGGATAAAAGAAATCTATCACGAAAAGTTATAGCGCGAACGCGATGATGATTTGAATTTTGCTTACTAAGGAAACATCAAGCCACCCAGTTAGCTTTATTTGGAGGATCACCAACTGGCAGTGGCACGAGAACAGGGGATGAAGAGATGGCAAATGATGTGATCAAACGGGGCGATATCTATTATGCCGATTTATCGCCCGTAGTTGGATCGGAACAGGGCGGAGTCAGACCAGTGCTGATTGTCCAAAATAACATTGGTAATCATTACAGCCCAACTGTGATTGTAGCTGCCATTACGGCCCGAATTTCAAAGCCTAAAATGCCAACGCACGTGCCAATTAAAGCTCATCATACGGGAATTGAAAAAGACTCGGTGATTTTGTTGGAGCAGATTCGAACAATTGATAAACAGCGATTGAAGGATCATGTGGCACAGTTAGATGAAGGGACCATGCATCAAGTGGATCATGCGTTAGAGGTCAGCATTGGTCTTAATAAGAAGAGTGACTATAAGCAGCATAAGCGAGCTTAATTTTGTAAACTTACATAGGACAAGAGTGCAACATAACTCGTTAAATTCCTGAATTTAACACAAATAAGACCGATTCCGGAGATTCATGACGGAGTCGGTCTTATTTGTGTTATAAAGTATCTGGAATTCAACAGGCAGCGATCAGTTGCTGCCCCGGTTTGGTCTGAAGTTAACTGAATGATGTTTCGAACTAAATCTCGTGGTTCAAATTTTCAATTTCTGGTACCTTAAAGTCTTTTCGTTCCAAGGCACGCACTATCCGATCAAGCCTTGGCTTATCAACATCAGCTGGCAGGGTGAACATGATACGGTGGACTAATTCACCATCACGGGCATCAAGACTGATCACGCTGGCGATACTGGTGTATTTTGTAATGATTTTGGCGATCCCAACCAAATCACCACGGGTGCCTGGTGACACAACCGTTAATACATAGGAACCGATATTGACGTTCCAAGATTGAGAAAGCATGTCCATGAGTCGGGTATGGGTCAAGATACCATAGAATTTATTTTCTGCATCAAGTACGGCGATATATGGGAGATCTTTAATTGAGAAAAAAACGTTGAAGAACGCGGCGTCGATTTTAATAAACTTGGTTGCGTTTTTTAATAAAGTCGTGACTGGTAATTGCATATCGCCACCACGTGATTTATGCCGGTAGATATGCATTTTATATATGTTACCCCGGAAAATTGTCCCGGTTTCATCTAAAATTGGAACACAGCGATAACCGGAATCTTCAAGTATCTTAAGAGCTTCTTCTAAAGTGACGTTTTCCTGAACGGTCACCAGTCGCTCTTTAGGCTTGATTAAGGATTTCAACAACATTGGGTGTAACCTCCTAATAATTAGAACTCTCTAATAAACTAAAAATATCATACCATAAAACTCACATTAGGAACAACTTGAATGGCGGTTTATTAGGAAAAAATCACTAGTAATCAAATTAAAATACACGGAAAACTTCTTGGTCATTTAAATAAAAAAGCTCGGTCATCAGTAATTAACTGATGAACCAAGCTAGTGAGAATTAGTTAATGTTTAATAGATAACAACTGCTGTATGCAATGGTACTGCAGCGTAAACCTTACCAACAACGGATGGTGGCGTATTGACACAGCCGTGTGAACCGTGAGTTAAGTACCAATTACCACCATAACGCGGTTGCCATGGTGAGTCATGAATACCAACTCCGGTATTATCAATTGGCATCCAGTATTTTACCGGTGATGCATAGTTAGAGCCATCGTCATTCTTGCCACGTAACACAGCGTTCCGCTGCTTACTCCAAACATCCCAGACACCTGAAGGGGTAGTCCCGGAAACCGGTTTACCGGTAACGACTGCGGTTGAAATGATCACTTTCCCATTCTTATGAACCCACATATGCTGTTCAGGCTTAGAAACCTCAATGTAGGTACTGCCAAGATCGGAGCCATCCTTATGATAGCCAGTTCCTTGGATGACAGGCGTCCGTGTAACGGGTTTGCCTGCTAAAACGGCCTTTGAAAGGATCGGTGTTTCTGCGGTAACTTTAATACTCCAGCCGTACAAGCCAGCAGGAACTTTATAGGTTCTTCCGTCATGCGCTTTAAAATGACGGGTTTTATGAATCGTACCGTACTGGTGGCTCAGTTTAATCAAATACTTCTCAACCTTTGCGTTTGAGGTGGTAATCTTACCCTTCTTAGTTGTTAGCCAACTAGCGATCTCTTCACTAGGGACCCGTACCGAATGATTGGTGATCCGGTAAGTGATCCGGTTTTTAGCCAATTTTTCGGCTTGATTCTTAGCATTAACCAGTGATTTGCTGTTAGCCAATACAGTTGGTTTCACGTAAGCGTGCGCTAAGTTAATGGTTGATTGATGATTTTCAATGGCATTAGCCAGTGCTGCCTTAACTGATGCTTGAGAAACTTCAGTGCCGTAAACTGGTTTTTGAATGGTAAATTGATGCCCTTTATAAACTAGTTTAGCATTATGAGTTGCAGTACGCTCACTGCCGGCAGTTTGCACAATTCTATTAGCTAAGATCGTTAAATCTGAATCATCCATTGCACTGGCACTCAGCCGTTGATCATCTGCTGAAGCGTTAATGGCATGTACTGGCCAGCTATATGAATTTTGCTTGGCAATCATTTGCTTAAGCTGGGTAGCTGAATAGGCTTTGACGCCAGCTTCACGAGATGAGAACTGTGCCAAGGTCTTTGAGTGCTCCTTAACTGTATAAGTTTGATTAGAAAGCTTGGCTTTTAAAGTCTGAGCTGCTTGGTCAGCAGTCTGACCGCCAACCTGAATACCACCAATTTGGGTGTCGCTCAAAAAGTGGCTATTATAATGGGCCGTTCGCCAGCCGTAACCGATTCCAAGAATTGCAATTACAGCTAAGCCCGCGGAGACCCAACGTGAACGATGTGTCATGTTCTGATCCTCCTTATGGTCACCTATAAGGATAAAGCATAATCAGCCAAAACTCAATTTATCTTCACCGAAAAAGGCACCTCTAAATTAGAGGTGCCAACCTTGATATACCGTAGTTTTGCGGAATATCAATTAATTGAGGGCAGCTAAGCCGTCTTTTGTAATTTTCTTTAAAGTTTCAGCGGATTTCTGCATCTTAGCTTTTTCGCTGTCACTAAGTGGGACTTCAATAACGCCACCTAAACCGCTAGCATTAATGATTGCTGGCGTACCAATGAAAATGTCATCCAAGCCATATTCGCCATTTAAGGAAGCGCCAACTGGCAAGATGGCGTTTTCGTCACGCAGGATTGCTTTCGTAATTCGCATGAGGGAAGTGGCAACACCGTAATAAGTTGCACCCTTGGTATTGATGATTTCGTATGCTTTGTGCATAGTTTCGTCTTCAATTTTATCCAGGTCTTCAGCAGTTACGCCATTTTCTTTGGCAACCTGCCGAAGCGGCTTTGAACCAATGGTGGCTTCATCATAGGCAGCAAATTCAGTATCACCATGTTCACCCATAATGTAAGCGTCAACGCTGCGAGGATCCAAGTTCAATTTCTTGCCCAATGCTACACGCAGGCGGGAAGTATCCAGTGAAGTTCCGGAACCAATGACGCGGTTCTTTGGGAAGCCAGAGAACTTCCAGGTTGCGTAAGTTAGAATATCAACTGGGTTGGCAGCAACCAAGAAGATACCGTTGAAGCCAGAATCAACGATGGGTTTAACAATAGTGCTTAAAATCTTCAGGTTTTTGTTAACCAAGTCTAACCGGGTTTCACCAGGCTTTTGTGGTGCACCGGCAGTGATGACCACGAGGTCTGCGTCCGCTGCGTCACTGTATTCACCAGAACGAACTGACTTTGGTGCGGTAAACGCTTGTGCATCTTCAAGATCCAGTGCATCTCCGTGTGTTCGGTCTTTAATAACATCGACAATGACTAATTCTTCTGCTAACCCTTGTTGCATTAAGGCAAACGCGTAAGATGAACCTACGGCACCGTCACCAACGAGGACAACTTTTTGATGTAATTTTGACAATATACCCACCTCTTCCAAAATATTTAAACCTTATAGCATAGTTTATCATGAAATAAAATCGTTTACTACCTATACAAATATGAAATAAAGGCTTTCATTTTTAACTTTTTAATTGTCCGGTTTTTAAACGTCTTATTTGAGCAAAATGCACTTTTAATAGAGCAAGTTCATATGCATAAGCCCGTGACGTATGCTATACTTTGTCTTGATATTGAGCAAAAATTTCGTAAGAATTTTTTACGCTGAACGGTTGGAACTACCGTTCAGCTATTTTGCATGTTTTAATGTAAAAAATGAAAGAATTAGGGAGCGGATTTAAAGATGAAGATGATCGTTGGGCTTGGAAATATTGGCCCGCAGTACAAGCAGACGCGGCACAATACCGGGTTTATGGTTGTGGAGCAGTTTGCACAAAAAGCAGGCCTTCAGTTTACCAGCCGCAAGATGGAAGCCAAGCTGGCTACCGGTCAAGTGAACGGTGAAAAGGTCATGCTGGTTGAGCCCACCACGTTTATGAATGAATCTGGCCGGGCGGTCGGTGCTCTAATGCGGTTTTACAAGCTGGACATTGATGATTTGATCGTGGTGCATGACGATATGGACATGCCGTTGGGTAAGATTCGGATTCGGCCAAAGGGTTCTGCCGGTGGTCATAACGGTATTAAAAGCATTATTGCCGCTTTGGGTACTACTGAATTTAACCGGATCAAGGTAGGAATTCAGCATCCTCAAAAGACTACGGTGGTAAATTACGTTCTTGGTAAATTCACTGAAGAACAGCGGGCAACCTTTAACATTGCCGCAGATCACGCGGTATCAGCACTGTTTGACTGGGTTGATGGTAAAACGATCCCAGATTTGGAGAACCAATATAATTAAGGAGTGAAGCTAAGTGCAACTTGCAGATTTTTTTGCAAATATGCCGCAGTACCAACAGGCAGTTGATGGGTTTGAGCATAGAGACCGTGAACTTCTGACTGGGATTGCCGGTTCAGCTCGGGCACTGTTAATCCAGACCTTGCTGCAAAAAGAACAGCGGCCGATGATTTTCGTGACCGACACAATGTATCATGCAGATCAGCTGACTGATGAGTTAAGTGGTCAGTTGACGGATGATCAGCTGTATGAATTTCCGGTTGAAGAGCTGCTGGCTGCAGAGATTGCCACTAGCTCACCAGATTTTCAGAGTCAGCGGATTCAGGCGCTCAGTGCGCTAACGCAGGAGAAACCAGCGGTGATCGTCACGTCGGTTTCTGGACTGCGCCGTCAGTTGCCTGATCCAAAACTGTTTAGTCAGGCACAAATTCCGCTTGAAGCGGATGGCGAGGTTGACTTAGAGGCTCTTGCTGCCCGGTTACAGCGAATGGGGTACGTCAGGCAAAAACTGGTTGACGCTCCCGGTGATTTTGCCATTCGCGGGTCAATTATTGACATTTACCCACTGGATACGGAATATCCTGTACGAGTCGATCTGTTTGATACTGAGATTGATTCGTTGCGCTACTTTGACGCCAGCACGCAACGGAGTGTTAAAAACATTGATTCAGTCGACATTCATCCGGTGACGGATCTGTTAATGACGCCGGAACAGAGAAAAACGGCGGCTGACGCGTTAAATAAGAAATTAACCAAGGAGCGAAAAAAACTGTCCGATGAAGATGGTGAACACCTTGCAAATAGTATCACCCCCCTGATTGAAGCCTTGACCAAGGGGGATGTTTCTGCCGAGTTAAGATTATTTGCCAGTGACTTTTTTGGCAAGACGAATTTGCTGGATTATTTGAGCGATAAAGGATTACTGCTCATCGACGACTATCCGAGGTTACGGGACACCAATAAGCAATTGGAGTCTGATGAAGCTAACTGGATCGTTGATAGACTTAGTGCACATCAGATCTTCAGTGACCAGCAGTTTGGATTGCATTTCCAAGACGTGCTGAAACGTGATTCGCACGCTGAAATCTTTTTCGCGCTTTTTCAAAAGGGTATGGGTAACATGCGCTTTGACCAGCTGATTGAAATTAAGACCCGGGCGATGCAGCAGTTCTTTGGCCAAATGCCATTGCTGAAACAGGAAATTAATCGCTGGCAGGCTTCAAAACAAACCGTTGTCATGATGATGGCTAATGAGGAGCGACTTAATAAGGTTTCTCAGACCCTCGATGATTTCAACATTAACGCTGTGATGACAAAGGCCAGTGATATTCAACCCGGTGTCGTTCAAATCATACCGGCTGCTAGTCAAACCGGTTTTGAATTACCGGATGCTAAGCTGGTCGTGATCACCGAAGCCGAAATGTTTAAGCAGGTCACAAAGCATCACCGCCGCCGTCAAACCATGCAAAACGCGGAACGGCTGAAGAGTTACACGGATCTGAAACCCGGTGACTACGTGGTTCACGTTAACCATGGGATCGGCCGCTTTGAAGGCATGCAGACGCTAGAAGTCGACGGTGTCCACCAGGACTACATGACCATTGCGTATCAAAAAGACGCCAAGTTATTTATCCCGGT
This sequence comes from Secundilactobacillus yichangensis, assembly GCF_016861565.1. GTDB lineage: Bacteria > Bacillota > Bacilli > Lactobacillales > Lactobacillaceae > Secundilactobacillus > Secundilactobacillus yichangensis. The sequence continues at coordinate 13,873 of NZ_BOLK01000014.1, read as the reverse complement.
AACGCAGTTAAACCTCATTCAGAAGTACGTTTCCTCTGAAGATAAGAAGCCGCACATTAACAAACTGGGCGGTTCTGACTGGGCGAAAACCAAGAAAAAAGTTGCCGCTAAGATTGAGGACATTGCTGATGACTTGATCGAATTGTATGCCAAGCGGGATTCGGAGAAAGGGTATGCCTTTCCTCACGATGACACTTATCAGGAGGAATTTGATAATGAATTTCCTTACTCTGAAACGCCTGACCAATTACGTAGTATCGAAGAAATTAAACACGATATGGAAAAGCCGAAACCAATGGACCGGCTGCTGGTCGGTGACGTGGGTTACGGGAAAACTGAAGTGGCCTTACGGGCTGCTTTCAAAGCGATTGAAGCGGGTAAACAAGTTGCTTTTCTAGTGCCGACAACAATTTTGGCACAGCAGCATTATGACACCATGACTAACCGGTTTGAGGGTTTCCCAGTGAACGTGGCCATTTTGTCGCGGTTCCAGACAACTAAAGAAGTTCACCAGATCATTCACGGTTTAGAGGATGGCAGTGTGGACATTGTCGTGGGGACTCACCGGTTACTTTCAAAGGACGTTAAGTTTAAAGACCTTGGATTGCTGCTCGTCGATGAAGAGCAGCGGTTCGGGGTCAAGCACAAGGAAAAGCTGAAGCAGATGAAGTCTCAAGTCGATGTTTTGACACTGACGGCCACCCCAATTCCACGGACGCTGCACATGTCAATGCTTGGTGTCCGGGACCTTTCGGTGATTGAGACACCGCCAGCTAACCGGTTCCCGATTCAAACGTACGTGATGGAACAAAATGCCGGTGCTATTCAGGACGGTATTCGTCGCGAAATGCAACGTGGCGGTCAGGTCTTTTACCTGCATAACCGGGTCGGTGACATTGAAGAAACGGTTAGTCAGATCAAAGCGTTAGTGCCCGATGCTGAAGTGGCTTACATCCATGGCCAGATGACTGAAGCGCAGCTGGAAGGGATTTTGTACGATTTCATTCGTGGTGAATATGATGTCTTGGTCACGACGACAATTATTGAAACCGGGATGGATATTCCCAATGCCAACACGTTGTTTGTGGAAGATGCAGACCACATGGGCCTGTCGCAGCTTTATCAGTTGCGGGGCCGAATTGGCCGTAGCAACCGGGTTGCCTACTCGTATTTTATGTATCAGCCTAACAAGGTGCTGACCGAAGTCAGTGAAAAGCGGCTGGAAGCCATTAAGGACTTTACGGAGCTGGGTTCTGGCTTCAAAATTGCCATGCGGGACCTGTCCATTCGTGGTGCGGGTAACTTGCTGGGCAAACAGCAAAGCGGCTTTATTGATTCTGTGGGTTACGATTTGTATACGCAAATGCTGACGGATGCCGTCTCCAAGAAGCAAGGTAAAAAGGCTAAGCCGAAAACGGATACGACGGTTGAGCTTGGGCTGGAAGCTTATCTGCCAGATACCTACATTGCGGATCAGCAGCAAAAAATCGAAATGTACAAGCGAATTCGTCAGATCGAAGGGCCGGATGATATCACTGAAGTGCAGGATGATTTGATCGATCGGTTCGGTGAATACCCAGTTGAAGTGACTAATTTATTAGCTATCAGCCAGGTTAAGATTCAGGCGGATGAAGCCTTGATTGAAAAGATTCACCGGATCAAAGATCAAATTGAAGTGATCTTTTCGGTTAAAGGAACAGAGCATTTTAGCGGTGAGGACGTTTTTAAAGCGTTGTCCAACACAAAGCTAAAGGCGACAGTTGGTCTGTCCAATGACAAGTTAGTGGTCAAGCTGGTGATTCAACCGAAGATGGCGGCTGAAAACTGGATGGCTGAATTAAATCAGTTTGTCAGAGCACTGAGTGAAATGGTTGTTGAAACAACGACAAAATAGGTGAATTATGCAACGTAAAACAATGAAAACGGTGATGCAAGGAGCCTTGTTGCTGTCAGTAGCGTCACTAATTGCCAAAATTTTAAGTGCGGTTTATCGGGTTCCTTTCCAAAACATGGTTGGGAACACGGGTTTTTATGTGTACCAGCAAATTTACCCGATTTATGGGATTGGCATGACGTTTGCGTTAAGCGGTCTGCCGATGTTTATTTCGAAGCTGGTTGCTGAAAGTGATACCGTTAAAACTAAAATGACACTGCTCTCGCGAATCTTCATTCTCTTAGCTGGTTTTTCGCTGATCATCTTTTTGGGGTTGCAGGGGCTGGCGTTACCGATTGCCAGTGCAATGGGTGATCCTGGCCTGACACCGATCATTCGCTCGGTGAGTTGGCTGTTTTTATTCTCACCATTTCTGGCAGTAAGCCGTGGCTATTTTCAAGGTGAATATGATATGCGGCCAACTGCATTGTCCCAATTGGCAGAGCAGACCGTTCGCGTAACGGTGATTTTATTTGTGGCCTACTGGGCCATGAGTCGTCACTGGAACGTTTATCGAATGGGCACGTGGACTATGAGCAGCGCGCCGATTGCCGCTATCATGGCTTCTGCTGTCATGCTGTACTACGTTCGTCATCGCAGAGTCCAGCTTTTTGAAGCTGGTCAGCAGCCGATTACCCAAAGTTATGGAACCCTCGCAAAACGCTTATTGATTGAAGGGGGAACGATCAGTTTATTTGCATCAATGATGGTGCTGTTACAGCTGGTTGATTCATTTACCGTCATGCGCGGTTTAATGATCCAGGGGCAAGCTCCGATAATTGCCAAGTCAATAAAGGGGGTCTACGACCGGGGACAGCCATTAGTACAATTGGGTCTGGTGGTTGCCACGTCGTTTTCGTCGTCGCTTCTGCCATCACTAACTGAGGCATTGACCCACGGCACCCGCCGGCAGTTTGCGCGGCAGGCTAAAACTGTCGTTCGGATGAGTGTCGCGATTGCTACCGCAGCGGCGGTAGGACTGATTGCGTTAATGCCAGAAGTTAACGTGCTGCTCTTTGGTAATCAAGAAGGTAACAGCATGCTGTCGGTTTACGTTTTAAGCATTATCTTTGCTACCCTGATCATGATCGATAACAGCATTTTGCAGAGTTTGAACCAGTTTACGGTTACCGTAGCCGGTTTAGTACTAGGATTCTTGGTGAAAATCATCTTCAATCAGTGGGCAGTCATTCGGGCTGGCGCAATCGGTGCCAGCTGGGTAACGGTCGTCGCCTTAATAGTGATGGCGGGCTTTCTGATGCGGCAGTTGCGAAAGGAGCAGCTAACAGCGTTTAATCAGGGCTTTTTAGTTAAATTACTCGTGATTTCGCTGGCAATGCTGGTAGCTGTCCGCATTGCTATGCCAGTCGGTAATTGGCTGGTGGCGGCCTGGTCACCACGGATGAAGGCACTAGCTGATGCAATTTTAGGCGTGCTGGTTGGTGTACTAGTCTTTATGTCACTTGCTTTAAGGTTAAAATTACTGACGTTGCGGGAGTGGCTGTTGCTGCCGCAGGCCGATCGCTGGCTGCGCTGGTTTAAAAAATAAACAATGGAGGCACATAATGAGATTAGATAAATTTTTAAAGGTGTCACGGATCATTAAACGACGGACGGTGGCTAAGGAGATTGCCGATAAGGGGCGAATTACGATTAATGATCGGGTTGCCAAGTCATCGACTGATGTTTCTCCTAATGATATTTTGGTCATAAAGTTTGGCAATAAAACCCTGACCGTTCAGGTACTTCAATTACTGGAGACCACCAAAAAACAGGATGCTGAAAACATGTTTAAAATCGTCAGTGAAGATTACGAAAAAGATTATCGCAATGAGTAATTAAAAGAGGTATTAGTAATCGTTAGGTCTGAATATGAGTTGTTCGTTAGGTTTTACACTTAAACCGCTAAGTTACGGTTTTATACTGTTACAGTTTTGTGACATTCCGTGAATCCGCTTTAAATCTCATAGACAACCCACAATATCGTTGATATACTTTTGAGTATGAGGATATTGGCGTGGGGGGCGTTAACATGGCGACACAATCAAATATTACGCAACTTGATAATCAATACACAAGAGAAGTTAAAAAGAATTCGCACAGGGCAGTATTGAGCAAGCGGCGTAAGAAGCGGGCGTTGATTATTATTTGCGGTTTTTGTTTGGCTTTTCTTTTTTTGGGCGTGCAGATTGTTCACGCAAAGAACGCCATGAGCCAGACTAACGTTCAAATTTCACGCCGCCAGCAAAAACTGGCACGGGTGAAGCAGACCCATCAGAATCTGAATGAAAATGTCAAACTCTTGAATAACAAGGATTATTTAGAAAACCTCATTCGTTCAAAGTATTACTACGCTAAGTCAGGGGAGACGATTTATAGTCTGCCAAATGACAAAGCAAGTGATGTTACAGCGAAATAAAGGTAATTTGAGGACTAAAATGAAGCTGGTTTCAAGTGTGAGCTTGGGTACCAGCTTCATTTTATGTTTAAAATGAGACTTTGATTAAAGATCCGTACGATGTTCAAGCTTGTTTTACAAGAAATGTGCTATACTGTTAGTACAAATTTAAGGAGGAAATTCTTGTTTATGGCAATCGAGGTTGGAGAAAAAGTTGCTGGTAAGGTTTCAGGTATCACAAATTTTGGTGCATTCATCGATTTGGGAGATCATAAGACCGGATTAGTGCACATCAGTGAAGTCTCTGATGGCTTCGTAAAGGATATTCATGATGTTTTGAGTATTGGCGACGAAGTAACGGTGAAAGTTCTGAACATTGGTGATGATGGTAAGATCGCATTATCGATTCGTAAGGCACAAGATAAGCCTGAGGGTCACTCAGAACATGAACATCATAGTCGTGAACATCATGAAAATAACAACAATCACCGTAGTGGTGGCAACGGTCATTATCGTAACAGCAACAACGGTGGTGGTCACTCCCGGAATAGCAACCACTCGAGTTCGAACCATAAGGAGAGTTTCGATGACTTAATGTCTGGCTTTCTAAAGGAAAGTGAAGACCGGTTAGCAACCCTTAAGCGCAATACTGAAGGAAAACGCGGTGGTCGTGGTGGCCGTCGGAGCTAATTTATCAGACAACAATTGAAGTGAAGCGTCCGTTTGCAAAGCAGCCGTTTTGTAAGGGATGCTTCTTTTTTTGATTGATGAGGGATGCAGGATGGACATTGCAAAACAATTTGAATTACGAATCGCCCAAGCTGGCTGGTTTAAGCCGGATCAGACAGCGGTCATTGCCGTTTCTGCCGGTGTGGATTCCATGGTGCTGTTAACACTGATGCAGCAACTACCCGTTAAGCTTAAGCCAAAGCTGTTGGTTGCCCACGTTAATCATCAGCTGCGGCAGCAAAGTCAGGTTGAAGAGTCATTTCTGACTGATTATTGCCGTCAGCATCACATTCAACTGGAAAAGACTCACTGGCCGGTGGCAGCTCATCCGCAAAGGGGTGTTGAGGCCGCTGCACGTCGCTTTCGCTATGCCTTTTTTACGCAAATCATGCAGCAGTACCATGCCAGCGCTTTGCTAACGGCTCACCACGCGGATGATCAGGCGGAAACGGTTTTAATGAAGCTGATTCGTGGTGGGCAACTATCGCAGCTGCAGGGGATTTTACCTGAGCAGCCGTTTGAAGGTGGACGCCTGATCCGGCCGTTACTGGGATTTAGCAAGCAGCAAATTCGAGCATACGCTCACGACCAGCAGTTAACGTGGTATGAGGACGAAACCAATCAAGCGGATGATGTTTTGCGCAACCGGATTCGCCACCAGGTCATGCCGGTACTTAAGCGAGAAAATCCGGCTTTCCTCGATCATATTCAAGAATACACCGCGCAGTTAACGGCTAATCTTCAGCTGGCCGACGAGCGGACTGCAGAATTATTGCAGCAAATTCGGCTTGATGACCAGTCGTATAGTGTGACTCGATGGAGGGGACTAACCGCGGTTCAGCAACGGGCAGTGCTGAGAGCCATTTTCCGGGGTGCTCACTTACCCGTGACCGCAGCCTATCTAGAGGAAACCATTCAGTTACTTAACAATGCGGCTAAGCCAACGGCAATACTTAATTTGGCCCATGCCAAAGTTTTTGAAAAAGTATATGATCGATTTTCAATTAAATCAGTATTAAAAGTTCCCCAAAATCACAAACCCGTGGATAGAATTGTGGTAATATCTAACCAGTGGGTTCCGTTATCACGGGGATTACGGGCTCGTCTTATACCAGCCTCAACGACAATCAAAACGGATTTGTTGCACATGGCACTTGATCTGCAGCCTGGTGAACTGCCAGTCAGCATTAGGCAGGCTCGGCCAAATGATCGGCTTAAGCTCGTTAACGGTGGGCATAAGACCGTGCAACGAATTCTGATTGATCATAAGGTACCTCAACCACTTCGGTCACATCAGTTAGTTGCTGTGACTGCCAAGGGTGAAGTATTGTGGCTGATTGGACTGCAGCGCAGTGCCCGTGATTTTACTGAACCTAACTACGAACTGGTTTTAAAACAATCTGACTAGAGGAGCAATTTTAATGAATAACGATATCGAGCGTGTTTTATACAGCCAAGATGACATCAAGGCTGCCTGCCAACGTTTGGGAGCTGATATTACCCGGGACTATGCGGGTAAGAAGCCGCTGTTCATCGGTGTTTTGAAGGGCGTTATTTTTTTTATGACGGATCTGATGAGAGAACTGGACTTCCTTGCAGACATTGATTTTATTGATGTTTCCAGTTATCACGGTGGCACGGCGTCGACTGGAGAAATCACATTGGTTCATGATATTGATACTGATATCGAGGGCCGTGATGTGATCGTGGTTGAAGATATTTTGGATACTGGTCGGACGTTGGCATACTTACGTGACCGTTTGAGTGAACGTCATCCTAAATCTTTGAAAGTATGCACACTCTTAGACAAGCCTGAAGGTCGGGTAGTTGAAGCAAAAGCTGACTATGTTGGCTTTAACGTTCCTAATGAATTTCTAGTTGGCTACGGGCTCGACTATGTTGAGTACTACCGAAACTTACCTTATGTAGGGGTTTTAAAACCTGAAGTTTACGCTAATTAAGGAATTGGTCAAAAAAGGTCAAATTTCCGAATAAAACATTAGTCAAATAAGGTCAAATGTGATAATATGATTTTTATCAACGGGGGAATTGTCCCTCAGTTTCATTCCCAATACATAGGGAATCGAAGTAAGGAGGCACTAAATGAACAATCGAAGAAATGGACTTTTTCGAAATAGTCTTTTCTACATTGTGATCTTCTTGTTGGTCATGGGTGTTATTTACTTCTTTCAAGGAAATAACTCAAGCTCGCAATCCCAGGAAATTCAATCTAGCGAGTTTATCCAACAATTAAAAGAAAACAACGTTAAGAACTTTTCCGTTCAACCTTCCGGTGGCGTTTACAAAGTTACCGGTGAATATCGAAAAGCGCAAAAGACTAAGACTCAGACTGGTTTTACCCTTGGTGGTAACACCAGCTCTAAGGTTACAAGCTTCAGCACTGCGATGTTGCAAAATAACTCCAGTGTCAGTGAAGTAACGCGTTATGCAAGGGATCATAACGTGAAAATGAATACAAAGCCTGAAGAGTCCAGTGGCTTTTGGGTAAACTTGTTAGTTTACGTATTGCCTCTTCTCGCGTTCATTTTCTTCTTCTACATGATGATGGGTCAAGCCGGCCAAGGCGGCGGCAATGGCAAAGTCATGAACTTTGGGAAATCCAAAGCTAAACCAACCGACAGTAAAGAAAACAAAGTTCGCTTTACGGATGTTGCTGGTGAAGAGGAGGAAAAGCAGGAACTGGTCGAAGTTGTTGAGTTCTTGAAAGATCCGCGCAAGTTCGTTTCATTAGGTGCTCGGATCCCATCTGGTGTGTTACTGGAGGGGCCTCCCGGTACTGGTAAAACCTTACTTGCTAAAGCGGTTGCCGGTGAAGCTGGCGTACCGTTTTACTCAATTTCTGGTTCTGACTTCGTTGAAATGTTCGTCGGGGTTGGTGCTAGTCGTGTTCGTGACTTGTTTGATCAAGCCAAGAAGAACGCGCCTTCTATAATCTTCATTGATGAAATCGATGCCGTTGGTCGTCAACGTGGTGCTGGTATGGGTGGTGGTCACGATGAACGTGAACAAACCCTTAACCAATTGCTGGTTGAAATGGACGGGTTTACCGGTAACGAGGGTGTCATTGTCATGGCTGCTACTAACCGTTCAGATGTTTTGGATCCTGCTTTGCTTCGTCCAGGTCGTTTCGACCGGAAGATCTTAGTTGGGCGTCCAGACGTTAACGGGCGTGAAGCTATTTTGAAGGTTCACTCACGTAATAAGCCATTGGCTAATGACGTTGACTTAAAGGAAATCGCCAAGCAAACTCCTGGGTTTGTTGGTGCCGACCTGGAAAACCTGCTAAACGAAGGTGCTTTGTTGGCAGCGCGTCGTAATAAGACGCAGATTGATGCTTCTGACATTGATGAAGCTGAAGATCGGGTCATTGCTGGGCCAGCTAAACGTAACCGGGTTATTAGTAAGAAGGAGCGGGAAACCGTTGCTTATCACGAAGCCGGGCATACGATCGTTGGGTTAGTTTTAAACGACGCACGAGTTGTTCATAAGGTTACCATCGTTCCTCGTGGTCGTGCTGGCGGGTACGCTATCATGCTTCCGCGTGAGGATCAAATGCTTATGAGTAAGCGCGATGCCAAGGAACAAATGGCAGGGTTGATGGGTGGTCGAACAGCTGAAGAGCTGATCTTCCATTCAGAATCATCAGGTGCTTCTAATGACTTTGAACAGGCAACTCAGATTGCCCGTGCAATGGTCACCCAGTATGGGATGAGTGAAAAAATTGGGACTGTTGCATTGGAAAATGCTACCAGTCAGGAAGCGGCTGCTTATGGACAAGCCCCAACTTATTCACAGGAGACTGCTGCAGCCATTGACGAAGAAGTTCGTCGCTTGACTAATGAAGCTCACGAAACTGCTCGAAAGATTCTGTCTGAACATCGCGAACAGCATAAGATCATTGCTGAAGCGCTGTTGAAGTACGAAACGTTGGATGAAAAGCAAATCCTCAGTCTTTATAACACTGGGAAAATGCCAGATACGAAGCAGGACAGTGAATTTCCTAGTGAAAAAGCTGCCACCTTTGAACAGTCCAAACGCGAACTTGAACGTCGTGAAGCAGAACGGCAGGCTAAGATTCAAGAAAAGACTGAAAACAAGGATCAAGACTCAGATGTTACTAAGTCTGATTCCGAAAAAGATCAAAAACCAGATCAGAGTAACTCTGATAAGGGTGATTCGAATCAACCGCACGCTGATGATCAATCTGATCATTCAGACGATGGGGAAGACTAGAGTAAAAAGCGCAGGCCTTGGGCTTGCGCTTTTTTGTGGGATTTTTGAATGGAATGGATTGTTTAATTTAGCCTAATCGGGCTTCAGCTGGCAGAGAGCTGCATGTAGTAGTGAAATGACATAAATCCAAGACCGGGATTTTTACCGATTCACAGCTATACTCCACTTTCTAACCGCCAGCTTTCGCACCTTGATTTAATCGGGCTACAGCTGACAGAGAGCTGCATGTAAGTCACTTCTGGCATAAATCCAAGACCGGGATTTTTGCCAAAATTGCCTTACACTCCGCTCCCTAATCGTCAGCTTTCGCACCTTGTGTTATACTACTCTAGAAATTCTTTTAGGAGGAAACTATGTCAGATTATTTACTTAAAAGCGTTGTTAACGACGGGCAGTTTCGTGCTTATGCCGTTGATGCTACCGAATTAGTCCGTGAAGCACAACAGCGTCACGATACGTGGTCTGCTGCTTCGGCTGCCCTAGGGCGGACCCTGATTGCCACTCTGATGCTGTCATCGTCCGTATTAAAGGGTGACGATACTTTAACCGTGCGTATTAATGGTGGCGGCCCAGTCGGCGGTATTGTGGCTGACGGAAACGCTAACGGAACGGTTAAGGGATACTTACAAAATCCCCACGTTAATTTACCGCTCAATAAAAAACATAAAATCGATGTCGCAAAAGCTGTGGGTGTCAATGGTTCACTTTCAGTTACCAAGGATCTGGGCCTAGATAAGCCATGGACTGGGCAAGTTCCATTAGCTTCCGGGGAAATTGGTGATGACTTCACTTATTACTTGGCACAGTCAGAGCAGATTCCATCAGCTGTTGGGGTATCGGTTTTTGTTAACGATGACAACAGTATTCAGGTTGCTGGCGGCTTTTTAGTGCAGGTGATGCCTGGTGCTAAGGACGAGACAATTAGTCACCTGGAAAAGCGCTTAAAAGAAGTGCCAATGGTTTCAGAATTGTTATTAGACGGCCAAAAGCCTGAGGACATGCTTAACTTGCTGTTTGGTGAGAAGAACGTCAAAATCCTGGATAAAATGCCTGTTTCGTTTAAATGTGACTGCTCTAAGGAACAGTTCAGCAAGGCACTAGCAAGTATTTCTAAGAATCAGCTGGAACAGATTATTAATGAAGATCACCACGCTGAAACTGTCTGCAACTTTTGCAAGAACAAGTATGAATTTAGTGAAGCTGAATTAAAGGCAATTTTAGCCAAGATGTAATTCACCAGCAGGTGGTAGCCAGTCTTTATCAGAATGTGCTATGATAGCTAACGCAGAAATTAAGTAAGAGAGTAAAACTTTAGAGGTGAGCATATGGAATGGCAAATTGGCGATGTTAAAATAGCAAATCAAGTCGTTGTTGCACCGATGGCTGGGGTAACCAACTCCGCTTTTCGTGTGATTTGTAAAGAATTCGGTGCCGGTTTAGTGGTCTGCGAAATGATTTCAGATCGCGGGATTATGTACCATAATAAGAAAACGTTGGATATGATGTTTGTTGACGCAAGCGAACACCCAATGAGTATTCAAATTTTTGGTGGCACGAAGGAAACCTTGGTTCAAGCTGCTAAATTTGTGGACCAAAATACTGCAGCAGATATCATTGATATCAACATGGGCTGCCCTGTAAACAAAGTTGTTAAGACGGATGCAGGGGCTAAGTGGCTGTTAGATCCGAATAAAGTCTACGAAATGGTATCTTACGTTACGGATGCTGTTAAGAAGCCGGTAACGGTTAAAATGCGGACCGGTTGGGATGACAAGCATATCTATGCTGTTGAGAACGCATTAGCAGCAGAGCGTGCCGGCGCATCAGCACTAGCAATGCATGGTCGTACTCGTAAGCAGTTGTATCAAGGCCACGCAGACTGGGATATTTTAAAGGAAGTGGCTGATCAGTTGACTATTCCGTTTATGGGCAACGGTGACGTTCGCTCAGCCGAAGATGCTAAACGGATGCTAGATCACACTGGCGCTGATGCCGTGATGATTGGCCGCGCAGCAATGGGTAATCCGTGGATGCTTCGTCAAACGGAACATTATTTGGCAACTGGAGAATTATTACCAGAGCCAACCCCTGAAAAGAAGATCCAAACTGCCAAGGAACATTTACACCGGTTAGTTGAATTAAAGGGCGGGTATGTCGGACCACGTGAATTCCGTGGCCAAGCTGCATACTATCTAAAGGGTATCTCACATTCTGCCCGGACTAAGGCAGCCTTAAACAATGCGGAGTCAGAACAGGAAATGAACGATATTTTCGATGCGTTTTTAGAAAAGTTGACAGCTTTATCAGTTAAAAGCCGATAATTTAAAAAAAGCAGGCAAAAGAGCTTGCTTTTTTTATTGAGGGTTGTCAAAATTAATAGCGGACTAGTTATTATAAGATGGAGGTATTAGTGTGGCTGGAAAAGATAAAGAAATGAACGACCAACTACGAGTTCGTCGCGAAAAGATGAACGAACTGCGCGAAGAAGGAATTGATCCTTTTGGTCATCGATTTGAGAGAACTTACTTATCAGCGCAATTGCATAAGGAGTTCGGTGATGATGATAAGGATGAACTCAATGACTTGCATAAGACTGCAATAATTGCGGGTCGGATGGTCTCTAAACGTGGTAAAGGTAAGGTTGGCTTTGCTGACTTACAAGACCGCACCGGTAAAATACAGATTTACGTCCGTAAAGATATTTTGGGCGACGAAGTATATCACGTGTTCAAGCGTTCTGATATTGGTGATCACCTGGGTATTGAAGGGGACATCATTAAAACCGATATGGGTGAACTGACCATTCGTGCAACTAAGCTGACTTTCCTTTCAAAGGCGTTGCGGCCCTTGCCGGATAAATTCCATGGGCTACAGAACAAGGAACAAATCTACCGTCAACGGTATTTGGATCTTATTTCTAACCCAGAAAGTTTCGAACGGTTTAAGAAGCGGAGTAAAATTATCACGGCTGTCCGTAGTTATTTAGATGGCAATGATTTTCTGGAAGTGGAAACACCAGTGTTGCATAACCAAGCTGGTGGTGCTAATGCACGGCCTTTTGTGACTCACCATAATGCCTTGAACATTGACCTTTACTTGCGGATTGCTTTGGAACTGCATTTGAAGCGGCTAATTGTTGGTGGGATGGAACGTGTCTATGAAATCGGCCGGGTCTTTCGGAACGAAGGTATGGATACCCGTCATAACCCAGAATTTACCATGCTGGAAACCTACGTGGCTTATTTTGATTTTCATGATGTAATGAATGAAACAGAAGGTATCTTTAAGGCAGCCGCCAAAGCCGTAACGGATGATGGTGTTGTTACCTATCAAGGACACGAAATTGACCTGAACAAGGATTTTGCTCGCATTCACATGGTAGATGCAGTTAAGCAGTATACCGGTGTGGACTTTTGGCCTAAGATGAGTGTTGAAGATGCTCGTAAACTGGCTGATGACCATGGCATTCACTATGAAAGCTACTGGGCAGTTGGACACATTATCAACGCCTTCTTTGAGGAACTGGTACAGCCTAAATTGGAACAGCCAACTTTCGTGTATGGTCACCCAGTAGAAATCTCACCATTAGCTAAAAAGAACCCTGACGATCCTCGCTTTACTGATCGGTTTGAGCTCTATATTGTCGGCAACGAATTTGCCAATGCCTTTACTGAACTTAATGATCCTATTGACCAGCGTCAACGGTTTGAAGCGCAGGTTAAGGAACGCGCAGAAGGTAACGATGAAGCTGAAGGTATTGATGAAGACTTCATCGAGGCTTTGGAATATGGTATGCCGCCAACTGGTGGTCTGGGAATCGGAATTGATCGGTTAGTCATGCTGTTAACGGATGCAGAATCAATTCGTGACGTGCTGTTATTCCCAACCATGCGGCCAGAAGAATAGTTAATAACGAAATGAGTTTTGCTTATTTCATCATATAGAAGTAAACGGTTTGATCATGAGTGTGTTTGGCTTGTGATTTGACCGTTTTTTATTTATCCTGAGAACTAAGATAAAAGTTTTTGACTTAATCTTATTAGAAAGCAGTAGATGATTCTGGACTCTAGGAGTTTTCTATATAAATGCAGTAAGCCTTTTTGATTTTTGGCTGGAACATCCTGTTGAAAGATGTGCGGTAAGAACGCGGTCGGAAGGTATTCCTTAAATGGAAAAATAGGGCTTGAAAGTGGCTCTTAGACAAAAGTTACATGAATTTTTGAAAAAGTTGCTTTTTAGTGTTGACCTTGTTTTAGATAGCTGGTATAGTAGTTATCGTTGTCAAAGAGATAACGTCTTAGGCAACTAACTCGTTTGAATAGATATTCAAATAAGTTATAAAAAAACGTTGACAAGAAACACGTCAACATGATATGATTTAATAGTTGTCGAAAGGCAATTAGCAATCAAAGTAGACCTTTGAAAACTGAACAAAGTTTTGTTTCACAAATGTGCAGGGTATATCAGTTTCGGCTGATATCAAATGTAATTTGCGAAGTCAATTTCGCTAGTAATATTAATGAGTCACAAACAATCATAAATTGAGAGTTTGATCCTGG
>NZ_BOLK01000013.1 GCF_016861565.1 Secundilactobacillus yichangensis | reverse complement strand
AGTTCTCAATAGTGTGGTGGCGATAGCCTGAAGGATACACCTGTTCCCATGCCGAACACAGCAGTTAAGCTTCAGCACGCCAAGAGTAGTTGGGGGATCGCCCCCTGCGAGGGTAGGACGTTGCCACGCAACCGAAGCAGTTATCGAGTAATCGATAGCTGCTTTTTTTCTACACAAAAGTAAAAAGCCACTACAAGTTATAAAATTAACTAGTGAATAAAAAAAATTTGGATAAAAAGTTTACTCGTAAACCTTGCTAAATCAGCATTCCCAGAGTAGTAGTTTGTGAACTCAAAAATGAGACACTCAGCCTTTCTGAGATTATGATAGAATAATAAGGAAGTGCAATAATTATTTAGATTGAGGGGCTCGAAAATGAAACATTATCGAGGTTATCGCTTAAGCTTGGGCTGGCAGATTATGATTGGGCTGGTTCTAGGAATTATTTTAGGGGTTATTTTTTACCAGAATAAAACGGCGATAACAGCTATGCAGAACATTGGGACCATGTTTATTAACTTGATTCAGATGATCGTTTTGCCAATTGTCGTTTCTTGCCTGACAGTTGGGATCGCCAACATGGGAGACATCAAAAAACTTGGTCGAGTCGGTGGTAAAACACTGATTTATTTTGAGGTCATGACTACAATTGCTATTATTCTAGGTTTAATAGTCGGCAATGTCTTTCATCCTGGTGATTTTATTAATATTCATCAGTTACATTCTTCAGATATTAGCCAGTACGTGGCTACTGCAAAGACAGCTAAAGCACACAGTGGTATCTGGGCAACGTTGATGGGGATCATACCAACCAACTTCTTCAGTGCGCTAAGTACCGGTGATATGATGCCCGTGATCTTCTTTAGCGTTTTCTTCGGTCTTGGTACTGCAGCAATCGGCAAACAAGGTAAAATCATTATTGATTTTTTGCAAGCCGTTTCTGAGGTTATGTTTAAAGTCACTAACTGGGTTATGCATGCTGCACCAATTGGTGTTTGTGCGCTAATTGGTGTCACTGTTGCTCAAATGGGATTATCGGCGCTAGCACCTTTGGGGTACTTCGTATTCCTAGCATACGCGACCATGATTGTTTTCATCCTCTTTATCATGGGTGGTGTTGGTCGAATAGCTGGGCTAAATATTTTTACCCTGCTTAAAGTGATTCGGGATGAATTTATTTTAGCTTTCTCAACTGCCAGTTCAGAAGCCGTTTTACCACGGATTATTGATAAAATGGATAAGTTCGGTGTCAGCCAAGGGATCGTGTCCTTCGTTGTTCCTACTGGTTATACTTTCAACCTAGATGGTTCAGCTATCTATCAATCATTAGCAGCACTGTTCCTTGCACAGGCCTATCATATTCATCTGAGCCTAGGTCAACAGATTACCTTACTAGTTGTCCTAATGATTACCTCAAAGGGAATGGCAGGGGTGCCAGGGGCCTCATTCGTCGTTCTGCTTGCCACTATGTCAACAATTGGGGTACCAATGCAAGGGCTAACCTTTATCGCTGGTATTGATCGTCTAGTAGATATGGGCCGAACCTCTGTTAACGTGGTTGGTAATTCACTGGCATCAGTTGTGATTGCCAAGTCCGAAAATGAATTCGATGAAAAAAAGTCGGCAGAATTTGCGGCGACTTTTAATAAACGAAAAGAGTCTGCGGCTAATTAATCAGCCAAATTAAAAAAGATATATTAAAAGCGCTTTGGTTGAAGAACCAAAGCGCTTTTTTTGGTGCCATCTCAATTGGCTGATAACCGCAAGTGAGGTTGATTCCCATCAAGCTATACTTGTGATCTACGTTAACAAAATCGACGGCGTTATAGTAAATTTTATGATGATGGTTGGCGTTTAAAAATGAAATTCTTACGCTTTGTGGCGGAAGTTAGCCGCACTTAAATCTCCCCACGCAGTTCCCTGCATGGTGAAGCACATCTTTAGTTGACCGACATCTCACTGTCAACTGGCCAACACGGGCACCGAGACTCAGACTGCTAACCCTTGCTTTCCCAATTCAATCGAATAATAAATTGATTGCACTAACGTATACGTTCAGGATCTTCGCTAACAATCAGTTACAACACTGGTTACGAAGAAAAAGACAGTGGTCAATCAATCTATCAATCATTTTAAAATCGCCAAATATAGGGCAGGGAAAGTAAGTCAGCACAGTTCGAGAATCGATTTCTACCGATTCATTCCATGGAGGTGAGCTATGACGACCCGCTTTCCCTGGCACGCGTGATAAGACTGCGATCCAGGATCATATGTTTCTGTTGTCATACTACTCACCTCCAGTGATGGTTGCCGTGCGTTAGGTGTAAAAAAACGCTCAGTCAACAATTGACTGAGCGCACTGATTTGCACACTTAAATAACCTTAAAAGGTTGTTTAGCCAATCGTTGAGCTTTAGCACTATACGGCGTAGTTATTGGATAACAGCCACATTAGACCGAGCCTTTTTTTAACTCGGACAGCTGACTCATTGGCGTTTTTCGACGTTTCTGAGCAGTAGCGTTTTCCGTATAGGAGCCTCACCTAACGGCTTTATTCATTTCCATATTTAAGTATAACTGATTTTCTTAAAAATAACAAATCATTTGCAAGCTGTGTGCTTGATTAAAGCTATAATATCTCAATTAACGCATTAACTTCATCTTCGGTGGTTGACCAGCTGGTAACTAACCGGATAGCTGTATGTGTATCGTCGACGATTTCCCAGAAAGAAAAATCAACTTGTTTTCTTAACTCGTCTAACTGGTTATTATCAACCACTACAAACTGCTGATTGGTTGGTGAATCAGTGAAGAATTGATAGCCTTTATCCTTAAGTGCCTGTTTTAGTTTCATGGCTAAATCGATAGCGTGCTGACTGATTTTGAAATACAGATTATCCGTAAACAAGGCATCAAACTGAACACCGATCAGACGGCCCTTGGCCAGCATAGCACCTTGACGCTTGATCTTTGTCGTAAACCGCTTTGGGACGTTATGCTTGGTAAAGACAACTGCTTCCCCAGCTAGCGCGCCTACCTTAGTTCCGCCAATATAGAAAACGTCGCAGTAGTTGGCAATGTCAGCTAAGCTTAAATCGTTTTCTGGGCTCATTAACGCGTAGCCTAGCCGGGCGCCGTCCATAAATAGGGGCAAGCCGTTCGTTCGGCAGACTTGGTAAAGATCAGCTAGTTCCTTTTTACTATAAAGAGTACCAACTTCAGTGGCAAAGGAAATATAGACCATACCTGGTGCAACCATTTGACCATGATTTTCATCGGCTTGCCAATCGTCTAAATACGACTGAAGGTTTTCGGCAGTTACCTTACCTTGAACCCCGGGAAGTGTGAGCACTTTATGGCCGGTATATTCAATTGAGCCAGCTTCGTGAAAATTGATATGACCGGAATCGGCAGCTACCACGCCTTCGTCGTCATCTAATAAGTTTGAAATAACCACTTGGTTGGTCTGAGTTCCACCAGAGATGAAAAAGACCTCAGCATCTGGAACGTGACAGGCGGCTTGAATTTTTTTTATCGCTCGTTTGGTGTATTCGTCTTGACCATAGCCGGGTTGCGCATCCAGGTTGGTATTAACTAACGCTTGGAGCACTTTGGGGTGTGCTCCGCGTGAATAATCATTTGCAAAAGGTAACATGTTTTTTCCTCTTTTCAACTAGATATGTCATACTGATTTTATTTTACGCTCTTTTCCGACGGTTATTGCAGTTAATTCAGACCTTTTCTCCCTAGTATTTCAAAACGGTTAATCGCTCAAGTGCTTCCCTTACATAAAGTGGTTAAAAGAACTATACTTAAATTGCGGATAAAAACGTAAAAGCTTTTATTAATTAAGGAGTGATCTTCGTGTTACAACCAGGCGTTGTTTTATTTGATCAATTGAGTGACGAGGCTAAGACTCGTTCAACTCGTGATTTTATTGATTTTTATCTTAGAAAATATGAGACTAACAGTCTTGAAATCTTAACTGATTATCCTATTCAATATGAAATTGAACAAATTAATCACGATATCGAACTTAATTCTCATTTCCATCCAGAACAGCTTCGTGACTACTTGTATAAAAATGATGGCGAATTATTTGAACGAATTATTTCATCGCTTGATCAATCATTTATGGAAAATGGTGTTATGGCTGACCAGTCATACGATGAATGGTATCAGGAAAAGTACGATGAAATTTCAAAGGGCTTGTAACCGGTTCTCTTAAAACTAAAATACCGATGGATCCTGTTAATAAAGGATTCATCGGCTTTTTAATTAAAAAAAGCTACCAAACTGGTAGCTTGAATGTAGGTTGATAAGTAGATGAGCTCCAATTCTAGGGACAAATTGGAACGTGTCGGTTTTGCCTAATAAACCGGCTTGATGAGTAGAAAGTAGTATTTAAACTACATTCAAAGAATAACAGGGTAATTTTAAACATAGCTTAAAATAAAATCAAGCTTAGATGATAGCGCAAGGTAATCAGGATAGGTATAATTAATCATTATAAACAGAGTACGTGAATTGGAGGGACATTTATATGAAAGTATTTGTTATTGGGGCCAATGGTAATATTGGGCGATTGATCAGCCGTCAGCTAAGTGAAAAAGGGGCCGATGTTGTTGCGGGAATCCGTAAGCCTGAACAGTCAGCTTTTTTTGAGGATAATCACATTAAAACTGCTCACGTAGACTTACTTGGGCGACCAGAAGAATTGGGTGTTACGCTAGATGGCTTTGATGCCGTCATTTTCACAGCCGGATCAGGTGGTAAAACCGGCGATGACATGACTTTACTGGTAGATCTTGATGGTGCAGTTAAGAGCATGCAGGCGGCGCAAATCGCGGGTATTGACCGTTATATAATGGTCAGCGCACTGTGGGCCGAAGATCGGGATCGTTGGAATGAAGCCATTCGGCCATATTACGCAGCTAAGTTCTATGCGGATGACTGGCTAAGGCACCGGACTAATTTAAATTACACCATCATGGAGCCGGGCGCACTGACCTTTGATAAGGGTACGGGAAAAATTAATACCAGTGGTATTGAGGGCGGCTCAGTCGCACGTGAAGACGTGGCTAGCACGGTTATCGCTGCGTTGAACCAACCGCAGACCATTAATAAAACAATCCCAATCGTTACTGGTGAAACCCCAATCCAAGAAGCTTTAAAAAACGTTTAAACACTGCCAATGCCCCTATCTTTCTAGAATATTAGCGCCTATAGTGATGAATAGAGTGACGACGGCTGTTACTAAAGGAGGGATAGGATGACAAATTATTCTCAATGGCTGCCCTACCTCGCCTACGTCTTTATTATCATGATTGGGATAGGGGTCTTAACTGGTCAGAAGAGAACGTTTGGTCAGTTGATTACCATAGTGACGCTGGGAATTTATCTTGCAGTAGTGGGGTATTTGACGTTAACGCCCACCTCGTATGGCTTTGGTGAGGTTGCTACCATGAGGCCGTTTTGGGTTGGCAATGCACCAACTAATCCTATTCCATTCCGGGGAATTGAAATTGATTTTTATCTAAATATTTTGATGATGGTGCCGTTAGGCGTGTACCTTAAATTATTATTTAAGGTTAATTTCCGGCAAGCGATGGCCGCTGGTTTATTAATTGGTATCGGGATTGAAACGACCCAGTTTATTCTGGACAGTTTCTTGCATATGTCGCGTTGGATCGATATTAATGATGTTATTACAAATGCAGGCGGAGTCGTTATTGGTTATTCAATTGTGTTATTTTTACAGTATTCGCCCTTAAAACGAATTGTGAGCTATTTTTCAATTCAAAATTTACTGTAACCTTGAAATTATTTAAGGCCCAAAAAGCAGCTGGTCGATATGACCAGCTGCTTTTCAATTGGCTAGAAATTGCCAACTATTGGTTTTTATTGTTCTTCATACCATGGATAGTGGAACGAACCATCACGGTCAACACGCTCGTAAGTGTGGGCACCGAAGTAGTCACGTTGTGCTTGCAATAAGTTAGCAGGCAATACTTCTGAACGATATGAATCGTAGTAAGTAATTGCGGCACTGAGTGATGGTACTGGAACACCCATCTTAACAGCTAAAGCAACGACTTCACGAGTAGATTCTTGATACTTCGCAGCGATATCCTTGAAGTAATCATCCAACAGTAAGTTAGTTAAATCAGGCTTCTTGTCGAAGGCATCGGTGATGTTTTGCAGGAATTGTGCACGGATAATGCAGCCGGCACGCCAGATTTGAGCTAATTGACCATATTGTAAGTTCCAGTCGTAAGCTTCTGAAGCGAACCGAAGTTGTTCGAAGCCTTGGGCGTAACTCATGATCTTACTGAAGTAAAGGGCTTGACGAATCTTTTCAACCATTTCCTTCTTGTCACCAATTGCTTCGTTAGCTTTTGGTGCAGCTAAGGTCTTAGAAGCAGCCACACGTTCGTCCTTCATCATTGAGATGTAACGAGCGTAAACGGCTTCGGTAATAACGGATTGTGGTACTTGGACGTTCAAAGCATCTTCTGAACTCCACTTACCAGTACCCTTGTTGTTACCACGGTCTAAGATCATGTCAAGGATTGGCTTACTCTTGTCAGCGCCAAGATCATCTTTACGAGTCAAAATATCGGCGGTAATTTCAATCAAGTAGCTGTCAAGTTCGCCTTTGTTCCAGTCTTTGAAGATGTCAGCCATTTCGTCAACGGAAAGGCCTAAGACGTGCCGCATGATGTTGTAGCTTTCATCGATGAGTTCCTCATCACCATATTCGATACCGTTGTGAACCATCTTGACGTAGTGACCAGCACCGTTAGGGCCAATGTAAGTAACACATGGCTTGCCATCTTGGTCAGCTTTAGCAGCAATCTTTTCAAGGATTGGGGCAACTAAATCATAAGCTTCTTTTTGGCCACCGGGCATCAATGATGGGCCTTTAAGGGCACCAAGTTCACCACCGGAAACACCCATGCCGATGAAGTTGATTCCTGATTTATCAAGTTTAGCATTACGTGCCATCGTGTCGTGGAAGTTAGTGTTACCACCATCAATTAAAACATCACCCTTGTCGAGCAATGGAATTAATTCATCGATAACAGCGTCAGTTGGCTTACCAGCTTTAACCATTAAGAGGATACGACGAGGCTTTTCCAGTGAATCCACAAATTCTTCAATTGTGTGACTAGCGATCAATTTCTTGTCGCCGTGGTCCTGCATCACTTTATCAGTCTTTGCAGCCGTACGGTTATAAATACCAACAGTGTAGCCGCGACTTTCAATGTTAAGGGCTAAGTTCTTACCCATAACAGCCATTCCGACAACACCGATATTTGCTAATTTATCTGCCATTACAAACCTTCCTTTAAAAGAAATATATTAGTTGAAGCACATTCTTAGTTTAACATTTCACAATGAGAATGTGAAGAATCATCGTCGATTTAATAAATAAAAAAATAAGTTGTAAACATAATGTTCAATTGAAATGAAGTGCTTCCAAATAATTTATGACAAGATAAAATTAGTGGAATTTCACAAGTGCTTTAGGGTGGGATAGTGAACTTAGACGATAAAAAGTGTGATTCCTATATTTTTAATGTGAATGATAAGTGTTTCCTCGATTTTTAACTAACCTAAGTTGAGAGTTATTTTTTATGAGGATTTCACTTTTACCAATCCATTTAAAGCTATGACTAATAATCCGTTAGTAGTGACCATGCGTCTTGTACTTGACGTTTTGGGTATTCCTGAGGATTGTTCAATGGATGATCTGCTTAACGGAACGCGTAAAAATCCTTAAAATTTAGCCATATTAAAAAGGCCCCATTCTGAATTTTCAGAATTGGGAGCCTTTCGATTTAATTAATTACTTGTTTAAACGGTACACCCATTGACGGTGATCGCGTTGAATCAGCTCATCAGCAGCTGCAGGGCCCATTGAGCCTGGGGTGTAGTTAGGAAATTGTGGTTGTTGTAAGTCCCAAACCTTGCGGATTTGGTCTACGAAGCGCCATGCGTAGGAAACTTCTTGCCAACTTGAGAAGTTGGTACCGTCACCCTTCATAACGTCATGGATCAAACGTTCATATGGTTCTGGGGTAGCCTTAGAATCCTTGGCGTCCACGAAGTAGTCCAAATCGATTGGTTCAGTTTGGAAACCTTGACCGTTTGTCTTCGCGTTCAGACGAAGTGAGAAACCAGCATGTGGTTCAATGTACATTGTCAAAACGTTAGCTTCAAGCGGTGCGTTGTGGTTTTGTGGGAATGAGAAGATGTCGATCAGTGGCTTCTTGAAGACAACGTCCACACGAGTGAACTTGTCAGCTAACATCTTACCAGTCCGGATGTAGAATGGGGTACCTGACCAACGGTAGTTATCAAATAATAACTTACCAGCAACGAAGGTATCGTTGTTTGAATCGTGTGGGACATTGTCCTCATCACGATAAGCACGTTGGCTATCGCCGGCACCGTACTGGCCACGAACGAAGTTAGTTGAAGCTTCAGCGACGTTGTAAACCCGAAGTGAACGTAATGCTTTAACTTTTTCAGCACGGATATCAACATCGGTGAATGAAACGGGTTGTTCCATAGCAAGCAGACTGACGATTTGCATAATATGGTTTTGAACCATGTCACGTAAAGCACCAGAGTTGTCGTAGTATGAAGCACGTTCTTCGACACCCAGCTTTTCGGATAAAGTTACTTGGATGTTATCGATGTAACGGTTGTTCCAAAGTGATTCCACAATGGTGTTACCGAAACGAACAGCTTCGATGTTTTGGATCATTTCCTTACCTAAGTAATGGTCGATCCGGAAGATTTGCTTTTCGTCGAATGACTTGCTTAAGGCATCGTTTAATTGATGTGCTGAGTCGTAGTCACGACCGAATGGCTTTTCAATCACAACACGGTTGAAGCCATCAGTATCAGTCAAGCCTTCAGTCTTCAAGAAACCAGCAACGGTACCGAAGAATGAAGGTGCAAGTGAAAGATAGAAGATCCGGTTGCCGTTCAACTTGTATTGCTTGTCTAATTCATCAGCACGGTTTTTCAAAACTTGATAGTGTGCTTTGTCAGTAACGTCATGTGCTTCGTATACGAAATGTGAAGCAAATTTTTGTGCTTCTTTATCAGTCTTGGCAACGCCAAGTGATTTAAAAACCTTTTCTTGGAATTGTTGGTCGGTTAATTTTTCCCGAGAAGTACCAATCACACCAAAATGTTCTCTTAAAGTACCTTTTTTATATAAGTTAAACATGGAAGGATAAAGTTTCCGGTAAGCTAGGTCACCAGTCCCGCCAAAGAAGATAAATAGTGAAGTTCTTTCTGTAGCCAATACAGTCACTCCTTAAATTTTATGAGGTAAAGTAGTCATTGACGAGTGCGTCATAGGCAAAGTAATATCGTCTAGACCACTCGTGTCGGAATTATTATATAACAAATTCTAAGTAAATAAAGGGAATTAAGAAAAGTTTATTAAACGGATTTACCACTTGAGTGAAATTAGCAATATAAACCTTTATGAAAAAAGCTTTCATATAAAAATGCAATTTTGAAAGAAAATTTTAGAAAACAAAATTTAAACCCTTTAAATGAAATTATTTAGTTTCATTTCCACAAACAAGCCAATTGAAAATCATTGAGGAAGATAAAACCAGTTACTTTTTAGTCTTCCTATAAGATACTGGCTACTTTGAATAAACGCAACTTTTTTGTCGTTGGACTGTCTTAATATCGCTGTTGCATTTAACACGGGAGAGCGTAAAATACTTTTGATAAACATTGAAAGGACGGGTAGAGCTGATGACTTTGAGAGAAATCGCTGCTCAATCAGGTATTGCCTCAGAACAAATTGCCACGTTTACGCGGGCAGGACTGCTACCCTGTAAAGATGAAACGGGTGCTTATTCGGACAGAGACCTTTACTGGCTAGACATGGTGAACTGTTTTTTTGAGAACGGTTCGTCGATGGAAGAACTTAAAACGTTGCTGCCGCTCTGTGAGACTAGGGCTTAATTTTAACGTATTCAGGGAAACATTAAGAAAGGTTCTGACAAGCAACTCCGTAACGGGAGACACTTGTCAGAACCTTTTTAAATCGTGGTCATTAAGCGTATTTATGTGCGAGCTTTGCGCCAGCCGCCGCGGCAATAGCGGCAATAATGTCATCTAAGAAAGTGTTGACTCCTTCACCCTGAACGGTATCTAACCGTTTTAGGATTCCGTGTTTTTCGCGGTCAAGGTAACCAAAGTTAGTGGTGGCAATCTTACCGTAAATTCCGGAGATGCCCCCTTCAGCTAAGAGTTCATCAACCCCGAAGACGCCAACGTCGTTTTCAACGATACTTTGCAGCGGTTCAGGTAATTCTTTTTTGGTTGTTAGCTGATCGAGTGCGATCCCCACCATGGCGTTGTTCATGACTTCTCGCTTATGCAAAACGTCCACCACTGCGGACATGGTTTCTTCTTCCTTGAGTTCGGGGATGAACTGTAATTGCATTTTATAGGTGATTGACGCAATGTCCTCAAGCTTAATATCTTTTGATTTGAAGTAGGCGATGATACAGTCATAGGCGGCCGTATCTGGATACTTAAAGTTTCGGTTATTCAACTTCATCATCCTTTCAAAAAGACGTTACTTCCAGTGTACCAAAAAACGTGACTGATAGGTGTTTAAACCCGTAAAGGATGGTAAAATAGAAACAATTTAGTCACATATAGAGGAGGAAGGCCGCCATGGGCGTTATTCGAATCAATAATTTAAAGTTTCATACCTTTAATGGTGTATTTCCTGAAGAGCGCAAAAACGGTCAGCAGTTGGCCATTGATGTTGCTCTGAATTATCCGATCGAACAGCGGGTGCAGCATGATGATTTGGACGAAACGATCAGTTACGCGGATGTGAACGAAACCATCGATAAGTTTGTGCATACTCATTCCTACAAACTGATTGAATCACTAGCCAACGAGCTGCTAAAACTGTTATTAAAGAGCTTTCCAATGGCGAATCAGATTACGCTGAAGATTCGTAAGTACAGCGTTCCCATGCCAGGCATTTTTGACAACGTTGAAATTGAGGTGACGGGTGAAAATCGTGAGTGAACGAGTTTATTTAAGCATCGGGTCAAACATTGGCGACCGATTTGCTAATCTGACACAGGCGGTGAAGTTGCTGCAAGCAGATTCGTCGGTTCAAATTGAAGCTATTTCTTCAGTTTATGAAACGCAGCCCTGGGGCAATTTAAATCAAGCTAACTTCTATAACATTGCCGTTTCAGTGACGACAACGTTAGCGCCGCAAGAGTTGCTGGCCGTGCTGCACGAAATCGAGCAGGCGGGTCACCGGCAACGGCTGCAGCATTGGGGACCCCGGACCATCGACTTAGACATTGTCTACTGGGGTGACCGGAAAATTAATACGCCGGATCTTATCGTGCCGCATCCACGGGCACACGAACGGAACTTCGTATTATTACCCGTTCAGGAAATTGCTGGTACTGATTCGAAGGTTAAGAAGCAGGTGGACGCTGCTTTAGCAGAAAAAGCAGATACAAGTTGGATCAATAAAGTAGAAGGAGTCTCTATAAAACCATGATAGATGACGCAAATCAGAAAAAAATCGAACAAGCAGTAAAAATGATTTTAGAGGCGGTAGGTGAAGATCCTAATCGCGATGGGTTGGTTGAAACGCCAGCCCGGGTTGCCCGGATGTACAGTGAAGTTTTTTCGTCCGTTAACGCGCCGGCATTTGATAATTACAAACTCTTCCCGGTAGACGAGACAACGGAAATGGTGCTGATCAAAGACATTTCGTTTTACTCGATGTGTGAACACCATTTGCTACCGTTCTTCGGCACGGTTGACGTTGCCTATATCCCTAATCATCAGCGGGTGATGGGCCTGAGTAAAATTCCGCGGCTGATCGACTACTGTGCTAAGCGGCCGAACGTGCAGGAACGAATGACCGTCAACATTGCTAAAGAGCTGACTCGGATCCTTGATCCTAAGGGTATCGCAGTCTCTGTTACAGCCCGGCACATGTGCATGGAAATGCGTGGGGTTGAAAAAACGGGCAGTCAGACGGAAACCAGTTACTACACTGGAGCGTTCAAAACTGACCACGGACTGAAGCAGGAATTCTTACAGCGAATCAACGGGTGATCATAATGAATCAACAAACTGTTCATGATATGTATAACCAATTAATTGACCAGTTCAATCACGCCCGGTTAGTGGGTGATAATAATCGGGTACCGCTGTTGCGGAAAATTGTAGCTGCTTTGGATAATCCGGATCAGCACTACCACGTGATCCATATTGCAGGCACTAACGGCAAGGGTTCTACTGGTGCAATGATTAGCGCCATTTTAGAGGCTCAGGGTTACCGTGTAGGCCGGTTCAACAGTCCCGCCATTTTAAACGACCGTGAGCAGATTCAGTTTAACCATCAGTGGATTACGGAAGCTGAGTTTATCGACAGCTATAACGAAATTAAACCGGTGGTAAAGCGACTTGGACTAGCTACCACGGCAATTTCAATTTTTGAGTGGCAATTCTTGATCAGCCTGATCTGGTACCGCAATCAGCATGCTGACTACGTGATCTTGGAAGCCGGACTAGGCGGTTTAACGGATGCCACTAACGCCATTAGTGCCCCGCAACTGACCGTATTCACGAAAATTGCCATGGATCACATGCAAATTCTAGGGGATACGCTGACTAAGATTGCGACGCAAAAAGCCAAGATCACCAAACCGGGTACCTCGGTGGTGACCCTTTACGACCAGGCACCAGAAGCGTTCAACGTGTTAAAAAAAGAGGCGCAAAGACAGGACGTTTCACTGACGGCACCGAAAACAGCTGCCACTGTTTTGAACCGCAGTTTTTCTGGGATGACGGTTGATCTACATAGTGAGCTGTTTCGGTGGTCCGCGCTGAAATTAAACGTGGCCGGTGATTTTCAGGTGCAGAATTTGACGCTGGTTTTAACGGCAGTGGCGGTATTAAGAACACAAAACGTCCGGCTGACGGATGATGCCGTCAGAACTGGACTGCAGCAGATTCAGCTGCCAGGGCGGTTAACGGTGGTCTCTAAGCAACCGTTAGTGGTTGTGGACGTGGCCCACAACCCGGACGGCATGACGGCATTGACCACTAGTCTTAAACAGCTTACCGAGCACTATTCATTAACGTGGGTGGTGGGCTTTTTGGCTGACAAAGCAGTGACACCAATGCTTCAGCTACTGCTGCCAATGGCTGATCACGTGGTAACAGTGACGCCGGATAATCCCAAGCGGGCTTTACTTGGGAGTGAGTTGGCGCCGCAAATCAAACAGCTTTCCCCGCAAACGGATGTGCAGGCAGCGGCTGATATGCCGCAAGCGCTAAAGACCGCGCGGCGGACACTGCCTGAAAACGGCATGATCGTGGTGACGGGCTCCTTTTACGTTGCCCGCGAGCTGGCCGCAATGGAGGTTACTCATGACTGAATGGCTGATTGCGTCTAATAATAAGTACAAAACACAAGATTTAATCAAGTGTTTGGCATTTTACGGCATCAAAGCGGTTTCCTATACGGATCAGATGCCAAAATTAGCCTTTCCGGCAGAGCAAACCGTGAGTTATGCGGGCAACGCGTTACATAAAGCCCAGTTTCTAGCTGGTAAAACCGATCAGGGTGTTATTGCTGATGATAGCGGTATTGAGATACTAGCGTTAGGCGGCCATCTAGGTGTGACAACCAAACGTGAGCTGCATCAAGACGTGACGCACAGTGATAACCAGACGATTTTAAACGACTTGAAGGGTCAGACCGACCGGCGAGCTACCATGGTTAGTACCCTAGTGGCAATTATGCCGGGGCAAGCACCGGTGACCGCGGTGGGCCGCGTTAGTGGTACCATAGCAGCGCGAACCCGGGGAAGTTACTCAACTGGGTTTGATAAACTCTTTATCTTACCCAACCAGCAGCAGACTTTAGCAGAACTACCGGACCAGATTCGCATACCTTTGACCCATCGTGGGCAGGCGGCTAAGCAATTAGCAGCAGAATTGAGAGGAGTTTGACCAATGCAAATTAAAGAAATCACTGACCAGTTTCAGCACGCGACCGATTTTCAGAGCCAAGCCTTATACCAACTCATTCAGCAGCAGCGATTAGTTGCACTGCGGTTTAACGCGCTTTCGGCAACTGAGCAGGCGGAACTGCAAAAACGGCTTCGGCAATTAGATGCGGCCATCAGTAAAACTGCTGACGGGTATGATGGCTTGCTGACGATACCAGCACTGCGGTTATTAGCTCAGCACTGGTCAGCCTGGTTTCCGGCTGAAACCACTGGTGAGCAGGCGCTAAAGCAGATTCTAGCCGCTCATGATTTAGATTGGCAAGTGGCTGGCAAACGGTTCAAACTTCGTGATACGTCAATGATTTACGGCATCATGAATATTACGCCGGACTCCTTTTACGACGGCGGGCGCTACACTACCATGGATACCGTTTTAGCTCACGTGTCCGAGATGTTAGAAGCGGGAGCGGACGTGATCGAAGTCAACGGTCAGACTACTCGGCCAGGCTACACTGAAGTCACGCCAGAGGTTGAACTTGAACGGACGATTCCGTATATTAAAGCCATTTCTAGCCATTTTCCGGAAGCTGTCCTAGCAATTGACACCTATAAAGTTCCCGTGATGGCAGCCGCCATTGATGCCGGTGTGGCCATCATTAATGACGTGAACAGCTTTACGGATGAGCCTGCTAAGCTGAAGCTGATGGCGCAATCTGACGTTGGCCTGCTGACCATGCTGAACGGCCGCAACTTTGACTTTAAGGTCATGACCGATGAAGCCCACCAATTCTTCGAGGATAATTTAAAGGCGCTGACGGCTGCCGGGATTGACCGCGACCGGATTGCTATTGATCAGGGGCTGGGTTACGCTAATGATCAGGTTAAAGACGATGCTCAGGATTACGTGATTATGAATAACACGGATCACTTTAACGATTTGAACCGGCCGATGATGGTGGCTGTTTCACGAAAGGGCTACATGGCAAACTTGCTGGGCCTGAAGAAGGATGAACGGCTGCCAATGACGTTAGTCAGCGAAGTTGCCATGATTCAAAGGGGCGGCAAAATCATTCGCGTTCATGATGTGAAAGAAACCCGGCAAATGGTAACGTTGCTAGACCGCATTAATCAGGGCTATTGGCTGGTCTAATTGGCGCAGTAAAGAAAGATTAATGTTGACTAAATTTTCACAATATGTTTTAATGAAAACAATCTAAATGAGAAGGGATCAATGACAATGAAGACACAGCTAACTCAAGTTAATGCGTATTGGTACGGTTATTACTTTAGTTAGCGTCCGCAGCTTTAAATGCGGACGCTAAGGAAATCGCGTTCGCGTCTAAAGCAAGCCGTCAATTTGTCGTGCCAGCTAGACGTGAAGATTCTAGCTGGACCATGTTGATTCCATAAAGGAAACAATATCAGCCAGCTAGATTGTCTAGCTGGCTTTTTTCGTACCAAAATTAAGGAGTGACTATAATGATGGCAACAAATGAAAATGATTCAGGCGCGTGGCAACCCAACAAATTAACGGCCGCTCGTCAGCAGATCAATGATATTGATGACGAAATCGTGAGACTTTTGGCGCAACGCTTCGATGCTGTAACGAAGGTGAATGAGGCTAAAGCAGCGGCTAACCTGCCAATTATGGATCGCGGTCGGGAAGACCAGGTCCTGGACCGGGTGATGGGCAATGACCCGAATCCGGAAACCAGAATCTATATGCGCAACATTTTTGCAACCATCATGAAAAACTCTAGAGACTACCAGGATTACTTAACTAAAACCAATCAAACACACTAAAAGGGGATTAAAAAATGAACTACTTAACAGCGGGAGAATCACACGGACCGCAGCTAACCGGAATTATCGAAGGCTTACCTGCCGGTTTACTATTGGATATCGATGCAATTAACGATCAATTGGCGGCTCGGCAAGGTGGATACGGCCGTGGCAGCCGTCAGAAAATTGAACACGATCAAGTGACTATTGTGGGCGGCGTTCGACATAAGAAAACGTTAGGCTCACCCATCGCACTAGTGGTGAACAACCGCGATCATGCTCACTGGGGTAAAATCATGGATCCCATAGCGGATGAGACTGCTGAGAATTCACTGCGAACGGTGGAACGGCCACGGCCAGGCCACGCTGATCTCGTTGGCGGCATGAAATATAACCACCGCGATCTGCGAAACGTTTTGGAACGTTCCAGTGCCCGGGAAACGGCGATGCGGGTGGCCATTGGCGCAATCTGTGAGCAATTTTTGCAGCAACTAGGCATCGACATCGTGGGCTACGTGCAGCAGATTGGCTCGGTTGCCGCGGATGATCAGTCACCGCTGGATGTTGGTCAAATTAAAGAACTGATCAGCCAAAATGATTTACGGGTGGTTCAAGCGGATAAAGTCGACGAAATTCATGACTTAATCGATCACACTAAGAAGGATGGCGACACCCTGGGCGGTATTGTTCGAGTGGTCGCCACTAACGTTCCCGCCGGGTTAGGCAGCTACATTAGCTGGGACACAAAGTTAGACGGTAAAATCGCTGCGGCAGTCATGGGTGTCAACGCCATGAAAGGGGTTGAAATTGGTGACGGCTTCAAAGCAGCCACTAGTTTCGGTAGCCAGGTCATGGATGAAATCGATTGGCATGAAGGTGAAGGTTTTACCCGTGAATCCGACCATTTAGGCGGGTTTGAAGGCGGTATGACTAACGGCATGCCGGTCATCGTTAAAGCGGCGATGAAGCCAATTCCAACGCTATACAAGCCGCTGCAAAGCGTTGACGTTGAAACTAAGGAAGTTAAGAAGGCCAGCGTTGAACGTTCCGATACCACAGCCATCGTACCGGCGTCAATTGTCATCGAAAGCGTGGTGGCCATTGAATTAGCCAAAGCCATCACGGATACGTTTGATGGCAGTAATATGGCACGTCTGAAGGCGCAATTGAAGGATTACCGAGAAGAACTGAAAAACTATTAAGGAGGAACTGTCATGAGGGTACTAAAAAGTAAACCAGCAACGGGATTACACGGCGAATTGACGGTTCCTGGCGATAAGAGTATTTCCCATCGCGGCATTATGTTAGGGGCCATTGGTGAAGGCACGACTAAACTGACACATTTTCTGACCTCCGCCGACTGTTTATCGACACTGGCTGCCTTTCAGCAGCTGGGGGTGCCAATCGAACGGGAGGGCACCACGGTTATGGTTCACGGTGTTGGCCTGCATGGATTAAAACCCAGTGAACAACCGCTGGACATGGGTAATTCGGGTACGACCACCCGGTTGATTATGGGCTTACTGGCAGGACAGCCATTTAGCAGCACTCTGATCGGTGACGCCTCTTTATCTAAAAGGCCCATGAAACGGGTCAGTGAACCACTGGCAACGATGGGAGCTGATATCACCACCACGGCTGGACATTTGCCGGTAACAATCAATGGTAAACGGCTGCACGCAGTGAATTACCACCTCAAGGTTGCCAGTGCTCAGGTCAAAAGTGCGCTGATCTTGGCGGCTTTGCAGGCTGACGAACCCACGGCCCTGACGGAATTATTGCCAACTCGCGATCATACGGAACGGATGCTGACAGCTTTTGGCGGGGAGATCACCACGGCGGATGACGGTTTAACGATCACCGTTCAGCCGCAGCCTCATCTGAAAGGTCAATCCATGACTGTTCCAGGTGATATGTCCTCAGCCGCCTTCTTCATGGTGGCAGCTAGTTTAGTGCCGGGGTCTCAAATTACGTTAAAAGACGTCGGGCTGAATAAGACACGGACTGGATTACTGGCGATCTTGAAAGCCATGGGTGGCAATATTTCGGTCGAATCTGAACCAACAACGGGGGAACCCATTGGCGACTTAACGATTCAATCAGCTGATTTGAAACCGATCAACATTGGCAAGAAAGATATTCCTGCCGTGATTGACGAGCTGCCGTTAGTCGCACTGTTAGCCGCGAAAGCAAACGGCGTCAGCCGGATCACCGGTGCCGAGGAGTTACGGGTCAAGGAAACGGACCGGATCAGCGCTATTGTGGGTGAATTTAAGAAACTGGGCATCGCCATTGAAGAGTTACCGGATGGCTTCGTGATCGATGGGCGGCAGCCTTGGCACGTGGTTGACTCGGTCTTAGATGCTCACGATGACCATCGAATCGGCATGGTGCTGGGGATTGCAGCACTGTTAGTTGACCAACCCCTGCAGTTAAAGGGCGCTGATAGTGTCCGGATTTCCTACCCTGAATTTTTCGATGATCTAGACAAACTTTTGTAATGAGGTGATTGGCATGACAACGGTATTGATAAGCGGTTTGGGGCTGATTGGCAGTTCGCTGGCTCGCATCATGAAGCAAAGCGAAGTTCAGCCAACGATTTTGGGCAACGATCCCAACGACGACACCAGCCAGTTTCTGCTGGGTCAGGGGATCATTGATGAGCGGGTGACGCTGTTAAAAGCAGCTTCCCGTGCTGACATCATTGTGCTCGCTGGCCCAGTATCAGTGATTATTGATCAGCTGACGCAACTGGCAATGGCTGATTTGAAACCGGGGGTGCTAGTGACAGACGTTGGCAGCACTAAAATGCAGGTTATGACCGCGGCACAGTCGTTGCAGCAGCGCCAGGTTGCTTTTATGGGCGGCCACCCTATGGCTGGTTCGCATCAAACGGGGGCTCGGGCTGGTCGGGAAGATCTATTCGATGACGCGACATATTTCATCGTGGACGGTTCCCAAACAGCAGCTCAAACAGCACAGTTTAAGGCGTGTCTCAAGCCGGCTAAACCGCGTTGGGTGAATGTATCAGCGGAAGCACACGACGGCCTGGTCAGCGAGATCAGCCACGTGCCGCACGTCTTAGCTGCCAACCTGGTCAATACTGCCGATCACCAATTGAAACACGATGCGGTGGGGTTAAGCGCCGCTGCCGGCGGCTTCAAGAGCACCACCCGGATTGCCGGTGCTGATCCCACCATGTGGACGGCTATCATGCTCAGCAACTCTGAGGCCATCAGCAGTCAACTGACGACTTATATGGAACAGCTGAAGCAGATTCAAGCAGCTATTGAAACGCACGATTCAGAAAAAATCTACCAGTTCTTCGCGCATGCTAAAACCGTTCGCGAACGGTTAGATCAAGAGGGGAAAAGACAATGAGAGCAATATTAGTTGGTTTCATGGGCAGCGGCAAAACCACTGTCGGTGAGCTGTTAGCACAACGCTTGAACCTAACACACCGGGATTTAGACGACGTCATCGTAGAGCGTGCGGGCAAATCCATTCAGCAAATCTTCGATGATGATGGCGAAGCGGCCTTCCGTCAGTTGGAACACACGGTGCTGGCTGATACGCTGGTGAACAGCAAAGGTATTTTATCAACCGGTGGCGGAACGCCAATTCAGGCAGCTAATTATGAACTGCTGCGAAAAAGTGCTGTTCCGGTGATCCTGCTGAACGTTAAGCCGGAAACCGTTTTGGCCCGATTGGCGGATGATGGGCAGCGGCCGCTAGTCAAAGAATTGGGCGTCGATGGTTTGATTGGCTTGAAGGAGAAGCGTGATGCAAGATACCATGAAATCAGTGATATTGAAATTGATACTGATGATCTGACACCCGAAGAAGTGGTGGATGCTATTTTGGCACATGTTAATTTTAAAAATAGCGAACACGACGCAGTGTAGGTGAATTTGAGATGGATTTGATTAATATTCCGTTACGTCAACTGGATCGGATGAAACGGCAACGATATCGCGACGGGACTGGCATCAATTATTTGGTGAGTAAAAGTCCGTTCCGTGAGTCGCAATATGGTGTTCATTTGGAGCTAGTTGACAGTGATGGTAAAGTGTATCAGAAAATTGAAGTGTATTTTAAACCCAACCAGCTGATTTCCGATCCTTTTGAAGCAAATGGTAGACAGTACCGGTTAACGTTGGTTAAGTAAGCATAAACGGCTGAACTTTTACGTGAATAGCCGTTTTTTGTGTTTAATCGCTAAAAAGAAATTAAAAACTCCTAAAACCTTTTGATAACCACTAGTAACCCAGTAGCGAACAGGTTATACTCATCAATGCTATTAGATTTCGCAAGTTCAAGCGAACATACACAAGGAGAGACTCAAATGAAGAAATTGGTCGTTTTATCAGGCAGCTTGATTGCTGCATTTAGCCTACTGGGTGCCGGAGCAGTTACACAGACTCAAGCATCAGCTAAGACAACAATCGCGGCGGGCAGCCCAAGCTTATCCATCAACAAAATTTACTCAAACTCAACATCAGTAACGGGTAAAGCCAGCAAGGGTGTCAAAATCGTTGTTGAAAACAGTAAGAAGAAGCAAATTGCCAGCTCAACAGCTTCTAAAACTACCGGTAAATATACCGTGAAATTACCAGCTAAACAAAAGGCTGCTACAAAACTTTACGTTTATGCTAAGGCTTCAAATGGCCATTATCTCTACCGGATCATGAACGTTCAGGCTGTTGCTTCAAAGACGACGGCTAAGAAGTCAGTTTCAACTAAAGCAGCTGCACATTCAACCTCAGCTAAGAAAGCTTCAAAGAGCAGCTCATTAAAAACACCAACGGGTACTTGGCAGTCAAACAGTTACAAGGGCTGGTCACTGAAGTATACGTTCAGTCAAAAAACGGGCCTGAACGAATATGCCTATCAAGGTAAGAAAGCAACCCACGTTTTAGCAAACGCACGTTACAGTGTTGATGCCAAGACACCTACTTTCTGGAAGATCAACGTGAAAGCTAAGGGCGGCGCTAAGTCAACCTTCTACATGAGCTTCAAGGGCAGCAAGCAGTTCGTATTGGTAAACAGCAAGAACCAAGCCGTTAAGACTTCAATCGGTAAAGCACCAGCTGGACACTATACGTTTAACTTAAAATAAACAGGTGGGCTTCAAGGAGAGAATCCTTGAAGCTCTTTTTCTTTGTTGGGCCAAGTGTATCTTCAGAGAATCCGCTATACTACGCCCCTAATGGCTTGCGTACACCTTTCTGTCTGGTACAATTACCTTAGGTTATCAGAATCGGAGGGAAGCTTATGACAATTATGAAAGCAATTGGTGCAACTGCGGATCATCAGTTAGTTGATGTGACGTTACCCAAACCGAGTGCCAGCTCCAATCAGGTGCTGGTCCAGGTGGATGCAGTGTCAGTTAATCCGGTGGATACCAAGTTAAAAGAAACTGTTAGTGCAGCTTCGGCACCCAAGATATTGGGTTATGATGCCGTGGGTAAGGTGGTTGAAACCGGCAAAGAAGTGACTAAGTTTAAGGTGGGCGACCGGGTCTTTTACGCTGGCAGTACGCAGGTGGCTGGGGCTAACGCGGAATATCAGTTAGTGGATGAACGGCTGGCTAGTCTGGCACCACGTTCATTGACTGCGGCTGAAATTGCTGCCATGCCATTAACCGCGTTAACCGCCTATGAACTGTTATTTGAAAAAATGCAATTTGTGGGTAAAGCCAACCAGAATCAGAAACGGACACTGCTGATTATTAATGGTGCCGGTGGCGTGGGCTCAATTATGTCACAGCTAGCGCATTGGGCCGGCATTACCGTTTTGGCTACCAGCAGTCCGAAAAACTTTGACTGGCTCAAACAAAATCACGTGGATCATCCGTTGGACTATCACGGTGATCTATTGAAAGAAATTCACGCTTTAGGTTACACACAAGTTGATGGCATCGCCATTTTGTACAGCCCAGAAGACTACTTTGATTTGGCGGCCGAATTGGTTAAACCCTTTGGCCATATCGGTTCCATCGTGGGCAGTCCAGTGGCTCTTCCGGTCTATAAGATTAAGAATAAAGCTGCCAGTTTTGACTGGGAGTATATGTTTGTGAAGAGTGATGCCGATTACGACGTTAATAGCCAGGGCAAGATCTTGCAGCTGGTAGCGCGACTTTTGGATCAGGGCGTGTTAACATCAACGCTAACTAAGGTGCTCACGGATGGAATCAACGCTAAAAGCTTGACCCAAGCACATGAACTGGTTGCCCAAGGTAAAATTCACGGCAAACTGGTATTAACAGGCGAATTTAACGCATCAGTAGAGGGTCAGAGTGAACGTCAATGATTGCGACCAAGAAGGAAGTCCGCTTACCCTCATTGTTCATTGCCAACTTAATGCTTAATACCGGGGCGGCCTTTATGTGGCCATTAACCACGGTTTATATGAATAAAACGTTGGACAAGTCACTCACAACGGCGGGTGCTGTCATGCTGATCATGTCGTTAATGATGATGGTAGGCAACTATGTCGGCGGCGTTTTATTTGATCGCTGGTCGCCCTATTTAACCGGGGTGGCTGGTGCTGGGTTATCCTTAATTGCGATGATTCTTTTGATCTTCTTTCACAGTTGGCCGATTTTTGCTATCTTGCTGGTAATTGTTGGTTTTGGTGACGGTATTAGTTTAACCGTTGGAAATTCATTTGCGGCAACGATCACGCATACGTCGGTGCGAAAAGTCTTCAATTTGATGTACATTGCCCTGAATGTCGGTGTCGTGATTGGGACATTACTAGTGGGTTACTTGCTGGCTTACGGGATCACATTAGTGTTTGAGGTCACAACGATCTGCTATATTTTACTCTTTGCTTTGATGGTGACAGAATTTAAAGTGGACGTTAAGGGTAATCAAAAGGAACGTAAAGATGACGGTCAAGTTCCTAAGCCCAACTTAAAGGTCATTTGGTGGATCTGCATTATGGTGTTTGCCATTTACACGAGTTATTCGCTTTGGGAAAGTGTTTTATCGGTTCACATGACTAATTTGAATATTCCATTCAAAAATTACAGTCTTTTATGGACTATGAACGGTTTCTTGATCGTTTTTGGCCAGCCGCTGATGAACCGCTTATTTGCCAGTCATAAATTAGCTACTCAAGTCAGCTTGGGCGTCTCAATCTTTGCGCTCTCGTTTTTTGGCTTGATTTTCGCTACTCAGTATTCAAACTTTGTCATCATTATGATTGTCCTAACAATTGGTGAAATGATTGGCTTCCCGGGAATGCCGGCCTGGGTCGACGGGTTAGCAGAAAACGGGCGTAAGGGGAAGTATCAGGGAATGTACAACGTGGCGATCTCATTTGGGAGAGCGGTGGGACCGCTTTTCGGCGGCTTAATGATTGATTATTTCAGTTATCAGTCGCTGTTCCTCTGTGTGGGTTTAGCCATGTTGCTGACGCTTAGCGGTGTCTGGTTGAGTTATAAACGTTTACCAAACTAAAAAATCAGTCATTTTCCATTTGGAAAAATGACTGATTTTTTAATTGCGTTTTATTCAACGTTAAATCCTTGCTGTTTAATTACCTGAATGAGTTCGGCCCGCAGCTTGGGATCGCGCCCCAGTTCCTGGACAATGTGCTGACTGAAGGTTATTTTTTTCAAATGACTGTTCCGATGTGCGTAGTAGTCCGAAATATGAGTATCGTACGTTGCTAGCTGCGAGTCAAAATCCTTTGGCTGCGCATATTGATTGCTAAAATGCATTAACGGTTGCGGTAATCGGGGTTTTAAATCAGGTTGTTCGGCTGGGTGACCAATTGCGATTCCCAGTAACGGGAAGGTCAGTTCCGGCAGATTCAGCAGTTCAATGAGCCGTTGCGTGTTGTTTAAAATACTGCCCATGATCGTGCTGCCTAATCCCATACTTTCACCGGCTGTGACAATTGCTTCGGTTGCGATGGCAACGTCAAAAGTACTGGCTAGAAACTTATCGAAAGAACGCAGGATCGTGGTATCAGCATGGGCTTTTTGAGCAATTTCCAAGTTTCGGTGCTGGTCGGCAACTAGTATAAAATAGTGACCGCTTTTTTCCAGCCAGTGGTGGCCGGTAATATTGCCGAGTTCGTGTTTGATTGCTGGATCAGTAATACTAATAATGCTATATTGCTGAGCAAAGGTACTGGTAGCGGCGTGCTGAGCAGCTGTCACTAAAGTGGTAACTTCGCTGTCGGTCAGCGGCTGGTCAGTAAACTGACGGATGCTGCGGTGCTGACTTAACAGTGTCAAAATATCGTTTGTCACAAAATCGCCCCCTTACAGATTTAAAAATTGAACCCGTTCAACTAATTTTTTGTAAATACGTGTTTCATCAGCAGGAACGCCACGCAGTTCATAGTCGTCAATGAACGGCGCGTCAAATTTTTGACAGTAGCGGCGAGCGGTAAGGCAATACTGTTCGTTGAAGTTTTTATTGCCGCTGCCAACGACCCCAATCAGCTGCTTGGCGTTATCATGATAGTCGATATATTCTGCCATCACGTTGGTCATCAGTTCTTTAACACCATTATCGATTCCGTTGCCGCCATCCAAATAAGTTGGCACAAAACAGAAGAATGGTTTTGTTTCGTCAGTAAAATCGGTCTGTTCGGATATTTCGGTCGCTTCAATTTCTGGAAGGCCCTTATTTTTGATGTGCTGTGCCAATGCGTAATGGGTTAAATGTTCGACAAAATTTCGCGTATTACCCTCAATTGAAATAAATAAAATTCGTATTGGATCCATAGTGTTTTTCCCTCCAATAATCGATATAATGGTAGATGTTGTGTTGATAGCATATGTGATACATACTGATAGTATTACTAGCTAATTGTAGGCTATCTGTAAGGGTGAAGCAAGAAGCAGGAAAGTCGGTTTAATGCCTGGTCATTCAAAATGTATATGATATAACAGGAATAGAAAAAAGACCACAGAGGTGAGAAAATGACGGAAAAACAGGATTTAAGAGTGCGGCGAACGAATGAACAAATTACCAAAGCGTTCTTTGGGCTGCTCAAAGAAAAGGGCTTTAAGACCATGACGGTGCAGGATATTAGTAAGCGGGCACGGATTGGCCGGTCAACTTTTTATAGTCATTATTATGATAAATATGATCTACTGGAAAAACTGGTAGCAGAATACACAGAGGTTTTTCGGAAAATTGTGGACCAGCGATTCAGTATACATACACCAGAAATAGGTTCTAACACCGTTAAAGTATTGATTATCGCGCTTACCCAATACCGGGAGATCTTACTGCAGTTATTTGATATTCATACCGAAACAGCGGATTTGGAACGTAATTTTAAGCAGATTTTACGGTCAACTGCGCATCAGTATTTTCAGCACGTGGAATTACCCAGTGAGATTGATTTACCGCTGGATTACCTCAGTGATCTTTATGCCAGTAACGTCATGCTGTTTTTGCTTTGGCAGTTACGTCATGGAAAGAACGATTCCGTCATCCAATTCGGCGACCGGCTGCAAGAATTCGTCTTAAATCCAACCCAAGGTCTGTAATTAAAAAAACGAGTCTTTAAGAAAGGCAGAGAAAAATATTGTGTCATTAATTAAAAAAGCGAATGCGCTTCTCCAAACCAAAGCTGTCGTTACTTCGCTAATGCCCTGCTTATTGGGGATCCTGTTTGCCGTTGAGTACTACCATAGTTTTCAACTGGCTAATAGTTTCATGATCACGATAAGTGTGGTCGCGTTTCATTTGGCGGTTAACGCACATAACCAGTATAAAGATTACGAGCATTTCCGGGGGAAGGACAGCAATAATAATATTTTAAAGAACTTCAATATTACTCCGATGCAAGCGAAAACGACGATTGTCAGTCTGGCATTGTTTTCAATGGTAATTGGCTTAATTTTGGTCTATCGAACTGGCTTACCCGTACTCTGGGTCGGTATGGTGAGTTTCGCCGTTGGTTACTTTTATTCTGGCGGGCCATATCCAATCTCGAAAACGCCCTTCGGCGAGTTATTTTCTGGACTAACTATGGGCTATAACATTACCTTTTTGGCAACTTATGTGAACATGTATCAGTTGATCGATATTACTGGTATGTGGTATAAAGCGTTGGTCGTAGCGATTCCAGCAATCTTCACTATTAGTAATATCATGCTAGCCAATAACATTGCTGACCGGCGTGAAGATCCAGCTTTAGGGCGTAAGACGATTGTTTACTATTGGGGTAAAAAGGGCGGTATCTTGTTGTGGCAAGTTAGCTTCATCATTGCCTATGCAGGTATTTTAGCCACGGTTATGCTGGGTTATTTACCGGTATCGACCTTACTGGTACTGTTGACAGTTCCAATCGTTTGGCGAAACACCCGGCGCTTTAGTGAGCATCCAAAAAAGGAGACCACATTCCTATATGCCATCATTAACGCGCAGCTGATTTTAGCGGTAACTGTAATCGGTGGCGCTTTGGCATTGGTTCTTTAGTATAAAAAGTAAATTAAAAAACGGCTGACTAGCAAATCTGCTAGTCAGCCGTTTTAAGTTGCAGCTATTCATCATTATTTTTTGTATCGGTATCATCATCTGCGGGGGCAGGTTCGTTAACCGTAACTTCAAACCAGTTAATAAACGAGTTCTCGTAATCGACCACTTTGAAATCGAAGTTATCAATATGGAGTACCGTTCCCTGTTTAATATCCGGGTGGTTATCTAGAATTGAACCAGCTAGTGTTACCACGTCGTTAGTTTCAAATTCTTTGATATCCACATCAAAGTAACGTTCAAAATCGTAGGTCGTCATTTTACCGCTGACTTGGTAGGTACCATTGGGCTGTTTAAAGATATCTTCGTTAGAGGAATCATCAATTTCGTCATGAACGGTTCCAAACAATTCTTCATAGATATCCTTATCGGTAATAATACCCGAAGTACCACCATATTCATCAACCACCACCACGATTGGGGTCTTTTTATGAATCATTTGCTGTAAGACCTGCGTGATCGGCGTTGATTCAGGAGTAGTTGAAATATGTCGTAACAAGCGGTCGATATGAATCGTTGGGTCAACTTGCTGCTGCCGAATCAAATCATAGTTATAAACGTATCCTAATATTTTATCTTTATCACCATCAGCAACTACCGGTAGGCGTGAGAACCGCTTCTGGAGGTACATATTGATGGCATCCTTTACGTTTGCCGTGATGTCGATCACCACAAGGGCGGTTCGATCAATCATAATATCCTTGGCAACTTTATCGTTGAGTTCAAAAGCACGCTGCATGTAGACGTAATCGTCTTTTTCCAATTCACCACCAGCAACGGCATTCCGAGATAAACTGAGGATTTCAGCTTGAGAGAAAACTTCCTCACTTTCGTTAGCAACTGGTAATCCTAGTAGCTTGACTACCCCATTGGCGGAAACGTTGAGTAACCAGACGAAGGGGTAGAACAGAATATGGCAGTAATGTAACGGTGTGGTGACGTAACGAAGCACCTTTAACGGCATATCGATAGAAATGTTCTTTGGCACAATTTCAGTAAAGACCACTTCTAAGTAGGTCAGCAAAAGAACACCAAATACGGCACCGATGGCGTGCGCTGTGGCGCCGCCCGGATTAGTGTGCGTAATGTTTAGCAGGTCAAGCAGGATCGTTGAGATGGTGGATTCACCTAACCAACCTAAAATAATACCCGCAACAGAAACCCCCACTTGAGTGGTTGATAGGTACTCGTTTAGATTAGTGACCATTTTCAACGAACGGGTTAATCTCTTTTTGGATCCTTCTCCGTTATCCAAAGCTTCTTCAATGGCACTGGGCCGAGATTGAACTAAAGCAAATTCGCAAGCCACAAAAAAGGCTGCGAAGAAGAAAGTGATTAATATGACAATCAAATTGATAATTATCTGACCACTATCCAAGAATTCATTCCTCATTTCCTAATAAAATCAACAATTTGAGTTTACCATCCATTATAACGCTTGTGGGTTCCTTTTTTAACCGTTACAAGGAAATTATCAAAAACGACTGATAAAGGGATTCATTAGATCAACGCTTAATGAGTGGATGCGGAGGTCACCGTATCGACAATTTCGTTAACGGCTGATTTAGCAGCAATAGGGCCAAAGGTAAAGATATCAGCCAGTGAATTACCACCCAGACGGTTACCAGCGTGAATCCCGCCAGCAACTTCGCCAGCCGCGTATAGCCCGTTGATCCGATTGCCGTCTTTATCCAAGACGTGGGCGCCATCGTCAATGGTTAAACCGCCCATGGTATGGTGGATTGCCGGTTTTCTTGGTGTGGCATAGAAGGGTGCTTTTTCAACTTTTAAGTCAAAGACGTTTTTACCGAAGTCAGGATCGTTACCCTGATCCACGTAAGAATTATAGGTTGCTACCGTTGTTTCAAGTGTCTTTGGGTCCATGCCAATTTGAGCTGCTAAGTCAGCAAGCGTATCGGCTTTAAACAGCCGACCATCCTTAACTTGCTGTTCCAGTTGTTCGTCACTGGTATTGTAAGCTGTTTTCTTGATTTCATTGTCAGCAATTAAGTAAAATAGGCCACCATTATCGAAGGCCGCTTTAGCCAGCACGTCACGTTCAGCATATTCATTGACGAACCGCTTACCCTGCTGATTAACCATTAAAAAGTTCGCGGGCGGGCACTGAATCCCAGAGAACAGTTCCCCGGTTCTAGGGTCTGAGACGGGCATCATTTGAATGAAACCCATGCCGGTAACGTCTGCGTGGGCCTGTTGTCCCAGTTTTATCCCATCACCAGTAATTGTGGGGGCATTCGTGGTAGCAATGTCATCGTCGATCTGGTTCCAGGAAGTATTGTATTTCTGCACCAGCGCGGTGTTAGCACCAAATCCGCCAGAGGTGATGATGATTGCCTTCGATTGAACGGTAAAGGCGTGATCCCCCGGTTTTTCAACCAATACGCCGTCTAGATGCCCCTTGGCATACAGCAAACGGGTAACGGGGCTGTCCGTTAAAATGATTCCGCCGTTGTGCTTAACGTAGTCGCTTAAAACTGAGATGTATGCAAAGCCGGCATTTTCTACTGGTTTGTGACCTCGCCGCCAAAGGGCGCCGACTGGCATGGCAACGTCTGAGGTATCAAATTTAACACCAATTTTGGCAAGCCATTTCTGGGCAGCCAGATCATTATCAGTCAGCGTCTTGACCAGCTTGTAGTTACCGTGAATCTTGTTGCCGTTTAAATCGGTTCTCCTGCCGCCTAAATAGGTTTGAATCCGGTGGAGTTCCACGGAATCAAACAGGGACGGCTGTTTATTTTTAATATCATCAAAATAGGTTTTAATTTGGGACTGTAAGGTTTTAAAGTCAGCTTGATATTCAGGATCGAGGTCATCAGCGTTCATGTCCAATAAGTCTTGCAGTGTCTGATGCTCACCTGGTAAAGCAGCAAAGCTGTTCTGCCATTGGGGATCGGCAGCATTCATTGGCCCACCAGTTCGGATGGTATTGCCGCCTAGTGCTGGGGCCTTTTCTAACAGGATCACCTTGCGGCCTTGATCTAATACAGTAGCCGCAGCAGCTAATCCGGCACCGCCACCGCCAATGACTACAACGTCAGTCTGTAAATCACTGTTTTCTGTAATTTTTGGAGCATACTTATCCCGGTTCTGCAGCGTACTGGCATCGCCGCCGGCTTTCCTTACGGCTTCTGCGACACCGTTTAAAATTCCACGGCTAGTTTCTGAAGCACCGGTAACGGCGTCGACATTCAGTGTTTGGCCGTCGACAATAGCTTTAGGAATTCGATCGTAGACCACATCGCTGATGCCTGCTGTTTCAGTACTTTGATCAATATCGATTGATTCAATTCGATTTGCTGAAAAAGTGACAGTCATTGGGAACGTCCCGTTGTGGCCTTGAGCCGAAACGGTATACTGACCTGGTTTAAATGTTTGCTTATCGTCTGCCATGTGATAACTTCCTTTTTAAGTTAATGTTAGCGGATACATTACTAATTCTACCATGAATCAGCATAGTATGGTGAGTGGCGGTTCAGTCTTGATCAGTGCTGAAGGAAAAACGTATTTTAAACTCGCTGATTTGTACCAGGGAGCCCGCCAGATCGGTGCGTAAGCAGCATAATCGCACACCTTTTTGAAAATAGTGCTAAAATAAAATTGCAACATAAATTAAAGGAGATCTTAGTTATGGCAACAAAAAGTGCAGATAAGGACAAGAAAGCTGAAACAACCAAGCCGGCTTTTGAATATACTGATGAAATGATTCAAAAGGCTGCCGACCTGATTGCCAAACAGGGTTACGTCACCCGTAAAGATATTCCAGAAATGAAGAATCTAGACTGGGCGTACGGTTTGGGAGAAAAAGTCGACAAGTATTTCAACGATAAGAATGCTGGTCGCTACATCTACCACGA
This sequence comes from Secundilactobacillus yichangensis, assembly GCF_016861565.1. Taxonomy (GTDB): domain Bacteria; phylum Bacillota; class Bacilli; order Lactobacillales; family Lactobacillaceae; genus Secundilactobacillus; species Secundilactobacillus yichangensis. The sequence continues at coordinate 39,595 of NZ_BOLK01000013.1, read as the reverse complement.
AGATTTTGATTTTGCTGGCGGTGATATTGCTGATATCATCTTCGATATGGACCAAGTTAAGACCCGTAATGACGCGCTTCAAAAGTTAGGTGAAGTGTTAGGTGAAAAGATTATTACCGGTAGTTTGGACGAAATCGAACACGATATTACAAACTAGCCGGAAAGCTGTTAAATAACGATAGTAAGAAAGGCCGGGTTATCACTCGGTTAGATGCCAGAAAACAACAAGATAGCGGCTGATTTCCTGAACGTGGGAAATCGGTCGCTATCTTGTTGTATGGCCGAAAACTAAGGTGAAAAACAAGCTACTATGAATAAGGGCTAAACACCCGTTAAATCCGTGTAGAGCCATTGAATCTCAGAGAAATTTTTAACCAGAATTTCATTGGCTGTTTTGGTTGGCTGTTGACCGTCTACTGTAAAGAGCCAACCCCTATTTTCAGCAGTATCAGTTAAGTGGTCAATACTATTTACGTATAGATAACTATTAGCTGTTTGATAAAAGAAATCAATTCCTTTACGGTTAAAGAACCGCTGTGAAACGTCGAAAACCGTGTCTTTGGAAGTCCAATCAATGGTGTGCGGTACCGTAAAGATTCGGGTAGTGGTGACGTTTTGACGCCGAAACTCTGAAGGGGTCATACCCGTTACTTTTTTGAATGTTTTGGTGAAGTAGCTGGTTTGTGTAAAGCCCACATCGGTTGAAATAACGTTGATTGGACGCGTTGTTAAGGCCAACTTTTCTTTAGCTTTTGCGATCTTCATATGATTAACATAGTATACGAAAGTGACATTCAAATACTTTTTGAATAGCCGGCTTAAATAAGATGAAGAAAGGTAGACACTGTTGGCGACTTCATTGAGTGAAAGCGGCTGAGTAATGTTTTTTAAAACGTATTCGCTGGCCCTTTTTAGACTGTTATACGATTCGGTTCTGTCGTGATGACTATGAAATTCGTCAGTTATTGATGGCAATTCAGAAGGCTGAACGCGTGGTGATATCTTTAACAGGATACTTAGGTAATTAATTTGACTAAAGGCACTTTTGGTCAAAGAATTGAGGACATCAGCTTGGCTATTTGAATGACTGTCTTTAAACACCTGCTTTAAAATGTTAGAGAGGTAATTTTTAGATAGATTAATGCGCTGCTGCGATACTTTTTCTGAATTACAGAGGATAAATCCCCATAAATTTGAATTATAGGTTACCGGGAAAATCGTGTAATTAATCATTTGTTTTAAATCTAATTGCTGTTGAATAAGCTTTTCATCAGTATAAACATGATTTTTGTGAACTAGGATACCAGATAAACTATAAAACATTGCGTCTATTTGGGTAATATCTGAAAAGGACTGCAAGTACTCCCCGAGGCTGGTATATTCAGGTAAGGCCGGCATATCTTGTGAAATATTCGGCATATTTCAATCTCCTCCGTTAAAAACGCTTACGCAATATTAACATTAACATGTAAAAGGTTCAAAATATTAGCATTATTAGTGCCGCTATTATTTCTAATCATCAGCGTAAAATTCGACGGCCTTCACGGCTTTTTGCCATCCTTTATACAGTTTTCTTCTTGATTTAATTGAGAGTTTAGGCGCAAAGCCCTCATCTGATTTTTGCATGTTAGCAATCTCGTCAAAGTTTTTCCAGAAACCGACAGCCAAACCGGCTAAGTAAGCGACGCCTCGCGAATCAATATTGGCATCTGTATCGCGCTGGAGGTGGTTACCAGATAAATCTGCAAGAAATTGCGGTAAATAGGTGTTTTTCACCACTTCGCCGTTCACGCGGATATCTTTGATATTAATATCGGAGTCCTTGACCATGCTCATCAGAATATCATTGGTTTGATATACAATGGAATCCAAAGTGGCTCTGATATAGTCATATCTGGTTGACTTCTGTGTCATACCGAATGTTGCCCCGGTTGCGTTAGTGTTCCAATAGGGAGCACTTAAACCCGTAAAGGCGGGTACAACGTACATTCGATGATTGTCCGTTGATTTTCTAGCCAAAGTTTCAACTTCGGTAACGTCTTTGACCATTTTAAGGTTATTTTTTAACCACTCAAGGGCAGAACCCGCAACGAATATGCTGCCTTCAATGGCGTAGATGCATTTACCGTTAACATTATACGCAATGGTTGAAATCAGATGCTGACTGGACATGATTAGTTCTTCACCGGTGTTCATGATAAGAAAGGCACCAGTTCCATACGTGCCCTCTACCTGACCGACTTGTGTTGCTAGGCTACCGACTAAGGCTGCTTGCTGATCGCCAGCAAGAGCAGCGATTGGAACTTCGGCCCCAAAAAAGGTCTTAGCATCGGTCACACCATAGACTTCCGAGTTAGATTTCACTTCAGGGAGAAGTGATCTAGGGATGTTTAAAATTGTCAGAATTTCTTGGTCCCATTTCAGATCGTGAATATTGAACAGCATGGTTCGGCTAGCGTTAGTAAAATCAGTAATGTGCAGCTTTCCGTTGGTTAGTTTCCAGACGATCCAAGAATCAATCGTGCCAAACCGAAGCAGACCGTTTTCAGCTTGTTTTCTAGCAGTAGGTACTTTGTTTAGGATCCAGAGCAGCTTGGTTGCCGAGAAGTAAGAATTGATAAACAAACCGGTTTTGTAGTGGAAAAGTTTGCTATAATTCTTAGTAATTAGGTCTTGAACGATGGGTTCTGATTGGCGTGATTCCCAAGCAATGGCACGATAAATGGGTTTCCCAGTTTTAACGTTCCAGACAATCGTTGTTTCTCTTTGATTGGAAATGCCGATACTGGCAATTTCCGCTGGCTTAATTTTACTAATAATCAAAAGGTTAGTGATGCAGGCCAGCACCTTTTCCCATATTTCACTTGGAGCTTGTTCGTACCACCCTGGATGCGGTGAACGCTGAGTGATTTGATTGTTAAATGAAAATAGCGCTTGGCTATTATGATCAAATAGGGTAGCTGAAACGCGGGTTGTCCCGATATCTAATGCAAGGATGTATTTTTTCTCCAAAGTGAAAGCCTCCCGTTGGTGCTATTAAGTACATTTTACACTATTTTTTACTGAGTACTAGATTTTACTATTAAACCCAAATTGAGCAATTCATAGTAAATTTATTGTCATCTTCTGATGACTATGTGCTGATAACTGTCTATCACTATTTCCTTAAGAAAAGCCAAGTGAATGTAGGATAAAATATATAGTGTATAAAGGGAGTGCCCGTGAACGCTTTTTTAGGTGTCATTTAACCTTGCAATAAATGAAAACGCTACCTATTTGCTGAACAATCAAGCAGGTAGCTTTAAACGGGCGTGACTATCTAAAACATCAAGAATTGTGATTACAGTGAGGGCAGGAAATCATCTGGAGATACCTTAAGAGTTTCGTAATCACGTTGAATAAATAAAATTAAGGGGGTTTTCTTGTGTCTAAGCGTAAAATAACGATGATCGTACTGAGTTTACTGGTTATCTTTGGCTTGGGATTTGCCGGCTATTCAGCGATGAGTGGGGGTAACAAGTCTGCCAATAATTCATATGGCAATGATAAAGCATCAGTTAATAGTACCTCTAAAGCACCTGCTAAGAGTGCTAGTTCGGCCAGTGCTTCGGCAACTCAAAAGCCAGAAAAAAGTGCTAATGGGCAGGCCAAAAGTGGTACTGCAGCTTTAAAGGATAAGGACCAAGGAGGAAAAGCGACTAAGGGGAACACCGCTCAGTTGAAAGCCACGGCGTCTAAGAAGGGTCATAAAAAAGGTCATGGTGTTAATGCAATGGCAAAAGCGACCCCATCGGCTCACCATTTAAGCGGGGGACAGACTTGCTCTTTAACGGTTCGAGGCCCCATCAGTAAAGGTAATAAAGTGCTCCTTCAAGACAGCCGGGTTAGAATTAAAAAGGGTGAAACAGTTGCGACAGTTTTGAAAAAAGTGGCAGGGCAAAAACATGTTGCAGTAGCCTATCAAGGAGGCAGCGGCAGTACTTACGTCCGTGGAATCGCTGGTCTGTTTGAATTTGACCATGGATCTGGTAGCGGCTGGCTGTATTCCGTTAATAATAAGTTCTATGGGTATTCAGCTGGCAAGAAGAAAGTTAAAGCTGGCGACCGTGTACAGTGGCTTTATACGGAGAACTTAGGTAAGGATCGGCACTCGCCAGTTGCTAGTCAACACTAGATTTAAGCGAAAGGACCTGTAAAAATGAAAAAAAAGAAATTACTCAAAACAATCTTATTGATGGTTGGTACCATTGGTTTAGCCGGTGGACTTGCGGCGGGCAGTGTCAAAGCAGCTAGTTCGAGTTATACGAAGTCAATTAATTCCAGTGTTAGTTACATCAAAGGCCATACGAAAAAAAGTGATCTTGATTGCTGGGATGCACTGGCTGTAAAACGGTCACCAGCTGGGATGAGTTCATCAGCCAAAAAAGTCTTTGCTAAAAGTTTAGCTGGTCAGTTTAAGGATTTGCAGGGACATTATGCGGCTACCGATTACGAACGAACTTTAATTGGGGCTGTGTCACTGGGATACAATCCAACTAAGTATCAAGGTAAAAATTTAGTAAGCGGCATTATTAAAACTGCTCCGAAATCAAACTCCGGAATCACTGCTAAAATATTTGGTATCATTGCGCTCAGTACAAAAAACTATGGCAGTAAAAGTAATGCGACGGTTAAAACTTTAGTTTCTCAAGTTGTCAAAGCACAGGACTCAAAGGGCGGCTGGGAGATTAATGGTAAGACTAGTGACGTTGATGTTACAGGTATGGCACTGATGGCATTGGGAATGCATAAGAGTTACAGTGGCGTTAATACTGCGATTTCTAAGGGCGTTAAGCTGCTTGAAGACAAAGCGTTCTCCAAATCTACTGGCGATTTTGTCATTTCCGGATCGTTTTCTAAAAAGGCTAACTCAAACTCTGACGCGTTGGCAATCGCTGGTCTTTCAGCAGTTGGAGTAAACCCAGAAAAGCTGAAGACTAAGAGCGGTGTTACACCAGTTAAGCGTTTGATCAAATATCAAAAGTCATCTGGTCAATACAGATGGTTTATGAGCAAGAATTCTGGTTCGCTGCATATGGCAACTCAACAGGCTGCTTATGGCTTGGAGCAATACAGTTACTTTAAAGCTAATAAAGGGTCTATTTTCAAGTTTTAAATAATCGAAATGGAGCAATCATTATAGTTCCATGTTTATCACGTTAAGAGTGGGGATGTCGTTTAATGGATAAGGACAAAAAGCAACGGCGGCCACGAATGGAGCGGAGAACCCGTTCTAGGCTTGTCTTTGAACAATTAAATCCGTGGGTAATGTTTACTTACTACGTTGTTACGATTGCATGTTCAATGGCTTTTTTGCACCCAATCTTTTTACTGGTTGAACTGCTTTTAGTCATCTGTGTGGACTTAGTTGCACATACTGGTAAACAAATGTTAATGGTTTTGGAAGGCAGTCTATTTATGACTGCCTTTATCATGATTTTGAATCCCTTAATCAATAATCGTGGGGCCCATGTAATTTGGACATTTGGAGGCACTATTATTACTGCTGAATCGATTTTTTACGGTTTTATGATGGCCTTGTCCCTGATTATTGTGCTGTTAACTTTTCTTTCTTATAACAAGGTATTAACCAGTCAAAAGTTTATGTATTTATTTTCAAGAATCTCTCCTAAACTAACCTTACTAACCATGATTACATTGCGTTTTGTACCGCTTTTTATTTCACGGTTAAAGAATCTTTCGCAAGCGCAAAAAATTCGGGGCATTGCAGTTACGAAGGGGAACGGTCATCAAAGGGGAATCGGTGCGGTCAAGATGATGCAAGTTTTGCTGATTCAGTCCTTTACCGATACGCTCCAGACTGCCGATTCCATGAGCGCCCGTGGGTATGGCAGCGGTAAACGATCCAGCTATCAGCGCTACCGCTTTTCAATACGTGATTTTGTATCGCTGGCTTGGTATCTCCTCTTAACTGGAGCTTGCTTCTACGCAGCTAGCCGTGGCATTGGTCGGATGACGGTTTATCCAAGCTTGGGTGCAATTGCGTTGACGCCTATTGGTTGGCTAGTTTTACTTGGAGTCGCAATATTGTTTAGTTTTCCTTTAATTCTAGAAGCATGGGAGTGGCTATGGTGGAACTTATTAAAGTCGTAGATTTTAATTTCGAATATTCGCTGGCAAAACATAGAAGTCTGTCAGATATTAATCTAACTGTTGAATCTGGTGACTTTATTACGATTGCCGGGGATTCTGGTAGCGGAAAAACAACCTTGCTGCGACAAATGAAGCCAGAGCTATGGCCGGTTGGCAAACGAACGGGCAGTGTCTACTTTGAAGGCCAGCCAATCTCAGAATTACCGAAACGGCAAAGTGCGCAAAGCATCGGCATGGTTTTTCAAAACCCTGATGATCAATTGGTGATGGACAACGTTATTCAGGAGTTGGCCTTTTCACTAGAAAATATCAATGTTCCAACGGATGTGATTCAGCAGCGAATTGCAGAATTGGTAAGCTTTCTGGGGCTTCAGGATATTTTATATGAGAATGTGCAGAATTTGTCTGGTGGTCAAAAGCAGCTGGTTAATTTAGCAGCAGTTTTGATTTTACGGCCAAAGCTGCTGATTTTGGACGAACCGACGGCACAATTGGATCCAATTGCGACAAAGGAATTTATTTCATTGCTGAACCGTGTTCACGACGAGCTCGGAATTGCCATTGTGATGAGTGAACACATTTTGGACGATGTGCTGCCGCTGTCAAATAAACTCTGGGTCTTGGCTGACGGTCAGCTGAAAGCTAAGGGACCGGTAGCGGAAGTCTTGAAAAACGTTTGGCAAGATCCGCATTTAAAAAACTTTATTCCAGATGTACCATATCTGTTCTTGCAGGAAGATTTACCGAACAAGCTGCGGTTAACCGATTTACCGCAAACTGTGGCTGAAGGCCGTGAAGTGCTTCAAGCTAACAACGTTAAGTTGAACGGTAAATTGCAAGTTAGGGCTGATCAGTCCGACCAGCCAGTCGTAGCTAAGTTGTCACATCTGGCATTTGAGTACGATAAAAATGGTAATTATATCTTAGATGACTTGAATTTAACTGTCCATAAGCAGGATTGGATCGCCATCATTGGTAAGAACGGGACTGGGAAAACAACGTTACTGAAAAGTGTGATGGGATTACTGTCTTTACGGCGTGGGCGTGTCAGTCTCTTAGGGAAAAAATTAAGTTATTGGGTTAAAAATAGCGCTCAATTTTATCAGGAAGTCTCCTATCTTTCTCAAACACCTAGTGATTACTTTAGTTACGATACGGTACGTGAAGAATTTATTGAACGCGCGAAACAGTTAAAGCTGAATGATCCTGAATCCGCGGCCGAATCAATGCTTCAAAAGCTGACGATTGAAAATATTGCCGATCGTAATCCTTACGACGCTAGCGGTGGTGAGCAGCAGCTGATTGCGCTGGGAATCCTGCTCTTTTCAAACCCTAAGCTGCTCTTCATGGACGAACCAACTAAGGGGTTGGACCCAATCCGACGCCAAGAGTTGGGTGATATTTTGAAAAAGCTTCAAGAAGAACAGGAGCTGACCGTTGTGATGGTGAGTCACGATATGAACTTTAGCGCCCAGTATGCAACTCAGTGTGCACTATTGTTCGATGGCAAGCTGGTAGCCCAAGCAGAACCGCATCAATTCTTTGCGGATAACTTTTTCTACACGACAACGGTTAATCGGATGCTTCGTTATCAATTGCCTAAAGCGATTCAGCGAGGGGAGGTCACACCTTGAAAAATAACCTTGTTGGTAAAATTAAGCATGTTAGTGGGTACCTTGTTTCTATCATCATATTCATTGCTTGCTTATTGTGGATAGTCTATTTTAATGGCGACAGGCACTACATTTTATTGAGTATGATCTGTTTGGTTGCCAGCATGCTGCCCTTTTATTGGCACTTTGAAACCAGGAACTCCGAGGCTCGTGAAATCGTCTTTTTAGCGGTATTGGCAACGATTGCTGCTTTGGGAAGAGTTGCGTTGGCAGCGGTACCTGGCGTGAAACCGACTAGCTTCGTAGTGGTCATGACGGGTCTGACATTGGGACCAGAGGCTGGTTTTATCGTTGGTTCAACGTCTGCTTTAGTGTCAAACCTGTTCTTGGGTCAAGGACCCTGGACGCCTTGGCAAATGTTTGCCTGGGGGCTGATGGGAATTACCGCTGGTTTGGTCCGTAACTTCAAGTGGGCACATAAGCGAAAATACTTAGCAGGACTTGGGGTTGCTTATGGTTTTCTGTTTGGCTGGATCATGGATCTATGGTATGCCATGGTTTATGTTCAGCCGTTAAATATCAAAACATTCATTGCTGCATACGCCACTAGCTTTTATTTTGACTTAACTCACGGGATTACAACAGCCGTTTTGCTGTTCTTCTTTTATGAATCGTGGTATAAAATTATTACGCGATTTAAGTACAAGTATGGGTTAGCCAATGTGCAGCAGGAAATTGACCAGCAAAGTTTTTAAACATTAAGTCACAGAGACAAACTAATTAAAGGGCTCAATTCGCTTTGAATTGAGCCCTTTGTAAACTTATACGAGGAGGTGGAGATGGCTGTGAAACTGTATTTTATTCGTCACGGGGAAACTGATTACAATGTGCAACGCAAATTTTACGGCACGACGGATGTTTCGATTAATCAAACCGGTCGAAAACAGTGTGAAACTGTGCGTGACAAGTTTAAGGGGCGAACAATTGATAAAATCTTAGTCAGCAGTCGTAAACGAACCCATCAATCAGCAGAATTAATCTTTAGTAATCGCCAGTATGAAGTTGCTGATTTTTTGGATGAATGGGGTTTTGGTAAATGGGAAGGTTTAGATGCTGATCAAATTCAAGCACAGTTCCCAGTCGAATGGGAATGCTGGTTAGCGGATCCCTTTGGCTATACGCCTCCGGCTTCACAGCCATATGCACAACATGAAAACAGAATTAAATCTGGTTTTCGAGAACTTGTTGCTCACACTTCCAAAGAGAGTTCAGTAGCACTCGTGACACATTTGGGGACGATTCGAGTGATACTGCACGACTTATTTCCCGACAGACCATTTTGGGAGATTAAGCTGACCCAGGGAAATTATACGTGCATTGATTACCAGAACCGGCAATTTTCAGTTGATACTTGGAATCAGTAATTTAGCGAAAATAAAAAAATCACCTGTCTTGAATTTATCAAGACAGGTGATTTTTTTGTCAGTGTTATTTGATTGTGTAAACGGATCGGTGCTGTTGTGCCTGTTTGTAGGCACCGATTGCCAAGTTAACTTGACCTACACCGTATACGTCACTGGAAGAGTCTTTAATTGTACCCTTAGAGTTGACGTAGCTCAACATTGCAACCATTGGTGAAGCGGTTTGTGAACTGAGAGAACGTGAGCTATTTGCGTACTTAGCCGTGCTCAGCTTGGTTGAGTAAGCAATGATGGCTTCAGCCGTTGAATTAGCGTTTAAAATCGTTTTTCCCAGGTAGTTGTAACCAAAGGCACCATTAGTCGAAACGTGGGCTTTCAAGTAGGATTGGCCCTTAGCCATGCTTGAAGTAACGGATTTTGCTGACGACTTTGAACGTGCTAAAGCAGTAACCGCCATTGCAGTGGTATCCGTATCAACATTAGCCAGCTGATTATCATATGCCCAGCCGTTATTGGATTGTTGGAGACTAGCTAAATTCTCGGCTAAACTGGTTTTACTGAACTTGGCTGATTTAGGACGGGAATAGCTACCTGTTGATAAGGCGATTAAGACTTGGCTGAGTGTACTAGTTGTTTGTTTACTGATCTTTGATTTGTAAAGCTGAGCAACCAGGTTGACATCTTTTTTACTGCCATACGGGCGGTATTTAGCTGGATTATAACCGATGCTCTTCAAGCCAACAATTGCTTTAGATAAAATAGCTGGATCAGTGTTTGATTTGAGGACCAAGTTCTTTCGAACCAGTGATTTCTGCGAACTGGTAAACTTGTAACCGTTTGCTTTTAAGCCCAATAGAAAGTCTGAGTAACCGTCGGCTGCACCGGAAGCTGGATAAGCTTTTTTGCTGAAAATAGTGGCTGCTTTTGAATCAAAGCCGTTGGCATTTTTTGCGAGCATTTTTTTAGCGTAATTATAAGTTGCGCTCGTTTTGGATTTGATAGTTTTACTTGAAGCTTTGTGGAATGTTGCAGCGTGTGCAACTGAATGTTGCTGAACGCCTCCCACAACAAAAAGCATTGCTAAAGACGTGGCCAGAGTGGCTATTTTTACATTAGTTTTCATATTGATTCCTCCAATACTTGATAGTTTAAGTTTACCACTAACGACTGCCTCATTCTTGCTGATTGGTGTATGAAAATTGTAATTTTACGTTCAAAGTAGAGAAATATACAAGCATTATTCCGTAATTTAAAATTATCGTTGAATTAGTCTAGTAATTGTGAAATTAGTTTTCAGATAGTGCTTGGAAGACAATATAAAATTAATCTGTTAAAACTTGTGAAATTTATCTAATAAAAGCATTTAAATGCTAATTTATCAGCATTATTAGTGGTTATTAAGATTGAACTAAGTAATAAAACAAACGTTTACTTCACTTTGTATTAGTGGTAATATCAATAGTGAATTAGGTAACATACAAACTTAAAGTAGGAGTGTAAATCATGAAGGAAAACTTTGATTTCTTAATGCCAAGTGTCAACTTCTTTGGTAAGGGTGTTATCAAGAAGATCGGCGACCGTGCCAAGATGTTAAACATGAAGATGCCTTTAATCGTTACTGATAAGGTCTTGGAAGGCATGGAAAATGGTCCAGTTGCCCAAACATTAGCTTCTTTGGATGCTGCTGGCGTAAAGTACGTTATTTTTGACGGTGTTGAACCTAACCCTAAGGTTCGTAACATTCAGGCTGCTAAGAAGGTTTACTTAGCTAACAACTGTGACAGTATCATCACCATCGGTGGTGGTTCTTCTCATGATTGTGGTAAAGGGACTGGTATCATCTTAACTAACGGTGATGACATCACTAAGCTGGCTGGGATCGAAACCCTCGAAAACCCATTACCACCATTGATGGCTGTTAACACCACTGCCGGTACTGCTTCAGAATTAACCCGTCACTGTGTGATTACTAACGAAGAAACTAAGCTGAAGTTTGTTGTCGTTTCATGGCGTAACGTTCCACTGGTTTCCTTCAACGATCCTATGCTTGAACTTGACGTACCAAAGGGCTTAACTGCCGCAACTGGTATGGATACTTTCGTTCAATCAATCGAACCATACGTTTCAACCAACCGTAACGATATCACTGATGGCCAATGTATCGAAGCCATTAAGTTAGTTGAAGAGAGTCTTCGTGAAGCCGTTTCAAACGGTCATAACCTTGAAGCCCGTACTAAGATGGTTGAAGCTGAAATGCTTGGTGGTATGGCTTTCAACAACGCTGACTTAGGTTACGTTCACGCCATGGCTCACCAATTGGGTGGTCAATACGATGCCCCTCATGGTGTTTGCTGTGCAATGCTGTTACCAATCGTTGAAAAGTACAACATCCCTGCTTGCCCAGAACGGTTTGCTGAATTAGCTAAGGCTATGGGTGAAAATACCGATGGTTTATCAACTCGTGATGCTGCTGAATTATCAATCAAAGCAATGCGTCAGATGTGTGACGATGTCAACATCCCACGTTCAATCAAGTCAATCGGTGCAAAGCCAGAAGACTTTGAATTGATGGCTGAGAACGCTTTGAAGGATGGTAACGCCTTCTCTAACCCACGTAAGGGTACTAAAGAAGATATCGTTAAGTTATTCCAAGAAGCTTACGACCAAAAGTAATTTAGTGGTAATTTAAAGAGGTCTGACAATTTTTGTCTGACCTCTTTTTTGCTTATAACGAATATTTTGTAATAAAAGAGACATGATTCGCAGCATAGAATCATGTCTCTTTTTCAGATTTTGGAATTATTTTTCAGCAACCGCCTGAATTTCAGCTAATTTTGGAATTGATGGCATTGCTCCCATACGTTGAACAGTAAGCGAACTAGCATGTTGAGCGAAGTTAATAGCATCAGTCATGTTACTGAAATCAGGTTTCAATTGAGAACTCAATGCGCCGATAAAAGTATCACCAGCAGCGGTTGTGTCGACTGGCTTTACCTTGAACGCAGGTAAGAATTCATGGCTGTTATCGTTAGCGTAGAAAGCTCCTTTATCACCAACAGTAATAATCAGGTTAGCAACACCCATTTTCTTAAAAGCTTGATAGTTGGCGAGCATAGAATCTTCATCGGTGACTTTAATTCCAGTTAGAGTAGCACTTTCAGTTTCATTAGGAACAATTACATCAGTTACTTTTAGCAGTTCTGGCAAAATTTCAGCAGCAGGTGCTGGGTTTAAAATGGTTGTTACGCCATTATCTTTAGCGATTTTGAACATTTCTAGTGCAGCTTTTTGTGGTGTTTCAAACTGTGCTACCACAAAGTCCGAAGTTTTAATTTGTTCCGTTGCTGCATCGATGTCTGCCGCAGTCACTCGCTGATTAGCGCCACCATAAACGACAATACTATTTTGACCTTTTTTATCTAATAAAATGGTTGCAGCACCAGTACCAGCCACTTCGTCTTCAGTAATATGAGTTGTGTTAACGTGATCTTCTTTTAAGCAATCGATCATAAAGTGACCAGCGTCATCCTTACCGATTTTACCAATAAAGTTAACTTTAGCACCGGCACGAACTGCAGCAATCGCTTGGTTAGCACCTTTACCACCAGCTGCGCTGCTACGACTTAAACTAGAAATTGTTTCACCGGGTAGTGGAATTTTTTCAATCTTAGACGTTGTATCAACATTTAAACTTCCTAGTACAGTAACTGTGTTTGCCATTATAAGGGTTCTCCTTTAAGTAATGATTAATGAACTAAATGAGTAACATCTATTAAAAGGTTTTACTATTTAGACTTCCACTTGTTATTAATTTAACAACAGAAATCCTAACACGTTTAGAAATCGTTTTCAATACTTTTTTATTTTTTTGGCACCGTCACGCTTTTTCTCTCAATCAGTCTTACAGGTAGCTCAATGACCTGTCGATCAATATTTGGTTTTTGAATTCGATTGATTAAAAGTTGGGCAGCTAATTCACCCATTCGAGAAATTGGCTGTTGGATGGTGGTCAATTCAGGTTCAACATAAGTCCCTAAATCAATGCCATCATAGCCCATGACTGAAATGTCTGTTGGAACTTGAATACCCTTGTTTTTTAGACCACGGTATAAGCCGATAGCCATTTCATCGTTTACAGTGAATACGGCTGTGACCTCACTATTAATAACGGCTCCAGCGGCTGCGAATCCGCCAGTCTTTGATAAAGGAGAATTGATTACGGTGATGATTTGCTCTGGGTCCATTCCCTGATTGATAACTTCTTCTCGAAAACCTGTAAGTCGTAATCTAATATTGCTGGTAGCATTGGATGGAACGACAATTGCAATTCGTTTGTGTCCCATTGAGAGGAGGTAATTGGCAACCAAATGACCACCAGTTTCATCGCTAGTCCGAATCTGATCACCATCGGATAACGGGTTCTGGTCCATTAGCAGGTACGGAATCCTATTTTTCTTTAAAATACCGTCGATAGTTTCTTTGGTAATGGAAGAACTGGCAATGATTAAACCATTAGTTCCGCGTCCGATTAACTGTTCAACGTAGTATTCTTCAAGCTGAGAATCATTATCACCGCTGAAATTAAAGGGAAGATATTCAAAGTCTCGGGAAACTTTTTGAATCCCGTCTATAAAACTACTGAAGAACGGGTTTCCAATATTGGGGACCACTACGCCGATAGATTTAGCTTCGTTTAAGATTAAGTTCCTAGCATTGAAATTTGGAATGTAGTTTAATTTGTCCTGTAATTTGTGTACTCGTGCAATTGTATCTGAACTAAATCGGTTACTTTTTCCATTCAATATTTGAGAGACCGTCGTCACTGATACACCGGCTTTTGCGGCCAATTCTTTAATGGTCACTTTATGTGTCATAATTCACTAACTCCTTAAAAAAATCTTGCAAGCGATTTCAACATGTGCTAGTGTAATAGTCGTTGTTGATTTAGTATTTTTAGTAAATGGTTTTAGCTTATGATTTAATTATATTGCAAGGAGGTACTAAAATCTATTATGAAAAAAACAACTGTTATTAACTCCGAATTATCTACGGTAATTGCGGGGATGGGTCACATGGACTGGTTAAGTATTGGTGACGCTGGAATGCCAGTGCCGATGGGTACTAAGAAGATTGACTTAGCATTAACAAAGGAAATCCCAAGCTTTATTGATGTCCTAAAAAACGTGTTGAGTGAATTGGAAGTTCAAAAGATTTATTTGGCTGATGAGATTAAAACTCAGAATCCAGATCAATTGAAGGCAATTCAAGAGTTGCTGCCAAATGTTGAGGTCGCTTTTATGCCACATTCAGACCTAAAGAAGAGTCTTGCCAAGACACATGCATTCATTAGGACTGGTGAGATGACGCCATTTTCAAATATTATTTTGGAGTCAGGAGTAACCTTCTAGTTTTTGTTTTTTGAAAGAAAAAGGTTTTAATAAAACCTTTTTCCAATTGTGCTTATTATTTGATACATTTAATTTAAAAGGAGAGAAAAATTTATGCAAGCATCCCAATCTAAACATGGTTGGACTCAACTATCAGATGGGTATTTGAGTAAAACACCAATTTTTCAATTTATCGTTGTTTCACTGATTTTCCCACTTTGGGGTTGTGCCGCTAGTTTGAATGATATTTTAATCACTCAGTTTAAGACTGTTTTCTCACTGAATGATGCGTCAACAGCCTTTGTTCAAAGTGCTTTTTATGGTGGCTATTTCTTAATTGCCATTCCAGCTTCACTTGTTATTAAGAAGAACACATACAAATTTGCTATTATGACTGGATTAATTTTCTACATTATTGGTTGTGCATTGTTCTTCCCAGCATCTCAAGTGGCTACTTACAGTATGTTCTTGGTTGCTATCTTTGCGATTGCAATTGGTTTAAGTTTCTTGGAAACCTCATGTGATACTTATAGTTCAATGCTTGGACCGAAAAAGTATTCTACGATTCGTTTGAACATCTCACAAACTTTGGTTCCGTTAGGTGATATTGCCGGTATTTTACTTGGTAAGTACTTGATCTTCGGTAAGGTCGGTAACTTGTCAGATAAGATGGCTGGCATGCACGGTGCAGAACGCATTGCCTATGGTGAAAAGATGCTTCAAATGACCTTGCGTCCATACAAGTACATCTTGATTGTGTTAGTTGTTATGCTGATTATCTTGGCGGTTACACCAATGCCTCGTTCAAAGGCTACTAACCAAGATGCTGAAAAGGCTGTTGAAGAAAAACCTAGCTTAGGCGAATCAATCAAGTACTTGTTGACTAACGGACGTTTCATGAAGGGTGTCGGTGCACAATTTGTATACGCCGGTATGCAAACCACTGTTTGGTCATTCACTATTCGTTTAGCACTTAACTTAATGAACATTTCTGACAGTGCCGCTTCTACCTTCATGGTATGGAGCTACGTTGCTTGGTTTGTTGGTAAATTGGTTGCCAACTCATTTATGAGTCGTTTCTCAAGTACTGGTGTTTTAACTTGGTTCTCACTGTGCGGGTTCATTACCTTGGTTATTACATTTACTGTACCAAACGCAACTGCTGTTTATGCAGCGATTGCCACAAGCTTCTTCTTTGGTCCTGAATGGCCAACGATTTACTCACACACGTTGGATACCATTACTGAAAAGAAGTACACCGAAACTGGTGGAGCCTTAATCGTTATGTCACTTATTGGTGGTGCGATTATTCCATTCATTCAAGGTGTTGTTTCAGATATGACAGGTTCAATGCAGTTCTCATTCGTTGTTCCAGCTATTTGTTTCGCCATCATCACCGGTTACTTCTGGTCAGAACATCGTATTGATGCTAAGGCTGGTGCCTTGAAGTAATATAGAAATTAAAGACTGAATTAAATTTCGGTGATATAAAAGCGACCTGTTAAAGCAGGTCGCTTTTTTGTTGTGGACACGATAATTTAGGACAGTAGCAATGCCTGTGCTGAATTAATATCCGTGATCAGTACATTGGCATAGTGAGCCTTTAAAGCTGCTTTCATTGGAGCTACTTTGGCTTCACCACCGGCAACCAGAATAGAATAGGTTTTTTTTTGCAGTTGTGCTAACGAGATTGCCACGGTCCGGTCATCTAAGGATCGGTCAACAATCTGGCCATTTTTATCAACGAAGTGAGAATCGATATCACCAACGGAATGTTCACGCAGATAGGCAATTTCTGATTCTGTGAGGTAGCCTAAGTTAAAGAGCATCGCTGTAGGTCGAGTCGTTCCTACTGTATAAATAGCGATGTTAGCGTCGTAACCTTTTTGAAGTGTATCAGCAATAAAGCGGTCTTGGACCACGATTGATTTGATCTGTGGCCGATCAAAAATTACCGGTAACGGCAAAATCAACGCATCGGTGTGAAAAGCCCTACTAAAACGGGTGGTAATGTCGGCTGAAAAGTTATTGTGGCCGGCGTTTACCATGCTCCCCTTTAAATGAACAATACTGACATTTTGTTTATTCGACGGTTTTAAATGAGTGGCTACAGCATAGAGCGTATTGCCCCAGCTGATACCAATAGTATCGTTGTCTTGAACGATGGTATCTAAATACTCGGCGGCTTTCTCGCCCAATTTCTGGGTGATGATGTTCTCATCGTCGTTAGTCTCGGTGGAAATAATGACAGTTTTTAAATCATACTTCTCCTGCAACTGCTTTTTTAGTGTAGCGGTACTTGCCAAAGGATCATTGATTTTAATCTGGACTAAGCCAGTTTCTTTCGCAGTCTGTAGCGCTCGTGAAATCGTCGGTCGGGATAGGTGTAGTTTTTTGGCAATTTCAACTTGACTAAGCCCATCAATGTAATGGTACTTACTGATCTTAACGAGTTGGTTTATTTTTTTCTCAGTGCTATCCGATAGCATGTGCTCATCTCTAATCTGTAATTTTAGAGACAGTATAGCATATAAAAATAAATTTTACATAATTTCTCTGTATGCGTTTACAATTGTAAAATTTCGTGGTATCTTACAATTGTAGTTATAAAAACGAAATCGAAGGGTAGATGGATACTTTATGAATTTGAACGAATATATT
Organism: Secundilactobacillus yichangensis; assembly: GCF_016861565.1. Classification (GTDB taxonomy): domain Bacteria; phylum Bacillota; class Bacilli; order Lactobacillales; family Lactobacillaceae; genus Secundilactobacillus; species Secundilactobacillus yichangensis. The sequence continues at coordinate 22,360 of NZ_BOLK01000013.1, read as the reverse complement.
GACCATACGTTATTGGCACCAGAAGCAACGAAAACGGATGTGGATCGCGTTATTACAGAAGCAATCGATAACAAGTTTGTGTCAGTGATGATCAATCCTTACTGGGTTTCTTACGTACATGAAAAAGTAAACGGTACCAATGTTAAAACAGCAACGGTTATTGGCTTTCCTCTAGGAGCTAATACGACTGCTATCAAGGTCGCTGAAGCTAAAGATGCCATTGCTAATGGTGCGGATGAAATCGATATGGTGATGAATATTGGCGAGTTCAAGGGTCAAAATTACGATGCCGTTGAAGATGACATTAAAGCGGTCGTTAAAGCTGGGCATGATAAGAACAAGATCGTCAAGGTCATTATTGAAAATGCCTTACTGACACCAGAAGAAACGGCTAAGGCTTCTGAAATCGTGGCAGACGCTAAGGCGGACTTTGTTAAGACGTCGACCGGGTTCTCAACTAGTGGTGCCAAGGTTGAAGATGTTAAAATTATGAAGAAGGCAGTTGGCGACCGAATTGCCGTAAAGGCTGCCGGTGGTATTCATACAGCCGATGATGCCAAAGCCATGATTGATGCTGGTGCTACCCGTTTGGGGACCAGTGCTAGCATGAAAATTATTGGTAAGTAACTGAATTTCAAATAAAGTTTTGAGGTAAATGGCCAAGTAGCCATTTATTTTAAAACAATAAATGAAAGCGGTTACTCGGATGGACCGGTGCAATCGTTTTTGAACTATAAGGAGTGTCAATTTTGAAAAAATTCAATTTAAGTCATGATATGTTTAGCAAAGCAGAATTTGAATTGTACAAAGATGACGACTTTAAGGTGACTACATTTACCTACCCTTCAGGAATTGAAGCAATGAAGGTTGAAAATTCTCGTGGTTATTTGACCTTATTGCCATTTCACGGCCTGATTATTTGGGACGCTATTTTCGATGGTGTTTCATTGAAAATGAAGGATATGTTCAAACAACCATTGCTAGGTCCAGGAATTGCCGATACTTACGGCTGTTTCCAATTTACTTCAGGCCTGTTAGCAAACGGGACTCCGGGACCCGAGGATGATTATCAATTGCATGGTGAATTTCCTACCAGTGATATGGACCATTCCTACATTACTTTAGAAGACGGTGAAATGACGGTTCACAGTGATTATGAATACGTTAAGGGCTTTGGGTATCATTACCTAGCCGAGCCATCTGTAACTATGCATAAGGGTAGCGGACTGTTCGATATTCGCTTGAAAGTCACGAATTTGTCCAATTATCAACCGATGCCGCTGCAATATCTGTGCCACATGAATTATGCCTACGTTGATAATGCCAAAATGAGTTCCAATATTCCGGATGAGGATTTTCAGTTGCGTCAGACGATTCCTTCCCACGTTCACCCGACACCCGAGTGGACTAAGTATAATGATGCGCTGAAAGCATCTGGCAAACTGATTAATCAACTGGACGATCCTGATCACTATGATCCCGAAATCGTCTTCTTCTCAAAGGATCTGAGTCAAATTACACCTGAAGCTGAATTCCGTGTTGATATTGGTGATGGCAAGAACTTCTTGACCAAATTCGACACCAGTGAATTTCCGATTGCAACTCGTTGGATTTTATATAATGCAGACCAACAAGTTAATGCATTTGCAATCCCTGGTACGAGTACACCAGAAGGCTTCACGGCTGCTAAGAAGGCTGGAACTTTGATTTCGTTGAAAGCACAAGAGAGCCGTAGCTTCAAAGTTACGACCGGACTAGAAAATTAAGGGGTGACATAAATGACAAAACCTGATGTATTGGTAATTGGTTCAAACATGGTCGATCTGATCACTTATGTTGATCGGATGCCAGTTGAAGGCGAAACTATCGCTGCGCCAAGTTTTGAAATGGGTTGCGGTGGCAAGGGCGCTAATCAAGCAGTAGCTGCAGCAAGGCTAGGTTCGAACGTTTCCTTTATCACCATGCTTGGCAGTGATGACTTCGGTAAGATGCAGCTCCAAAATTACAAGGATGTCGGCATCGATACGTCCACTATCGGTATTGGTGAAGCTAACAGCGGGGTTGCACCGATCTTTGTTGATCCGAGTTCTGATAACCGGATCATTATCGTCAAGGGTGCGAATAATGAACTCACTCCGGCCGTTCTAGAAAAGTACGAGGACTGCATCAAAGAAGCCAAAATTATTGTGCTTCAGCAGGAAATCCCGTTGGAAACTGACTATCGTGCCATTGAACTGGCTAATCAGTATGGTGTGCCAGTATTACTTAATCCTGCGCCAGCCAATAAGGATTTAGATATTGATTATGCTCGCCGAGTGGACTACTTCGCACCCAACGAAACTGAATTGTCGTCACTAACCAAGATGCCGGTTGATACGATGGATAAAATTGAAGCAGCTGCTCAAAAGATGGTTGATCTGGGTGTTAAGAACATGGTCGTCACACTTGGTTCTAAGGGTGTACTGTGGGTCAACAAACAGCACAGCGAAGTTATTCCAGCTATGCATGTTAAGGCTGTGGATACAACTGGTGCTGGTGACTCATTTATTGGTTCATTTGCCCACTATATTGCTGCTGGAGATTCTGTGGATGATGCCATTCGACACGCTAATGAATACGCTGGTGTGACTGTGACACGGAAAGGTACTCAGAAGTCGTATCCATCAGCTGACAAATTCAAGATATTAAAAGAAAAAATATTTATTAACCAATAAATTGTCTTTAAAAGGAATGAGAAACACCAGTTTGACGGTGTTTCTCATTCCTTTTTGTTAATAATTGAAAACAGGAATTAGCACTCTTGACATTGGAGTGCTAATTCCTTGCATCTCTGACCAATACTGACTAATATATACAGTGTAAGGTTGGTAAGGTTGGTAAGGAGGTAAGAACCAATTACCGATCGACCTTATTTGAAAATTCTGAAAGGGGTTTTGCTCTATGACTAACTACTTAACTAACAGAAACTTTAACGATTTGGATCCAATGAACTTCTTCAACGATTTGGGTAACTTTGGCCAGAAGTTCTTTAACAACGATGAAATGAAGACTGATATTAAAGAAACCGACAAGAGTTATGAAGTTGCTGCTGAATTACCTGGCTTCAAGAAGGATGGCATTCACATTGATTACCGCGACAACACGTTACGGATCAACGCCGTTCACAACTTGGATAAGGAAGACAAGGATGAAAAGGGCCGTGTTCTTCGTCAAGAACGCAGCTCAAGCAACGTCACCCGCAGCTTCTACCTGCCAGGTGTTGACGAGGATAATGTCAAGGCAACCTATGATGGCGGTATTCTCAAGTTGAGCTTGCCAAAGATGACTGAAGACAAGCAAGACAGCCACCACATTACCATTGACTAATGATTGATCAGGTTTTGATTGCATCCACTAAAAGGCAACCCGAAATTTTTCGGGTTGCCTTTTTCTTATGCTTTATAAACTTTGTATTGTTTACCAGTTTCATATACGATTTCCGGGTCGTCACCAGTTCGCTGATTACGGTTCAATAGATCAATCATGCCGCTTTCGTCTTCTGATAACTCAAAGTCTAATTGATGATTCTCGGTAATTCGGCTGGGTGTTTTTGACTTTGGAATCACGGCCGCACCAGTTTGCAGGTGCCACTTTAAAATCAGCTGTGCAACTGACACGTCATGGTGAGCTGCCATTTTCTTCAGCATTGGATTATCTAATGTGATCCCGCGTCCTAGTGGACTCCAGGCCTGTGTGACGATGTCCTGGCTTTTATCAAACTCGATGAGTGCCCGTTGATTTAAGTACGGATGCCGTTCGATTTGGTTGACTACGGGCATTTCCTTAGCTTGAGTTTTTAAGAGCTCCAAGTGAGCCATACTGTAGTTGGAAACACCGATTGACTTCACTTTACCATCAGCCTTGAGCTTCTCTAGTGCGCGCCAAGTTTCAAAGAAATGCTTTTGAACCGGCCAGTGAACCAGTAATAGATCAAGATAGTTAGTTTTTAAGCGTTCCAGAGAATCATCAATGCTTTGAATGGCATTGTCGTAACCTTGGCTAATCTCGGCAACCTTTGACGTAATAAAGACCTGGTCGCGTGGAATCTGCAGGTTGATTAAAGTTTGCCCCAAAAGGTCCTCGTTGCGGTAGAGCTGCGCGGTGTCAAATAAACGATAGCCTGCATTAAAAGCGGTTTTGATGGCAGTATCCATCATCTCTTGGGTATTAATGAGGTAAGTGCCAAAACCAACCAGCGGCATTTCGTTACCATCAGCCAGTTTAATAGTCTTCTCAGTCATTTGCGATACTTCCTTCTCTGATAGTCTTCGAATCCATTATAGCAAAAACGCTTACAATTATTGGCTTTTCCTTAAAGAACTTGGCGGATTTCCCCAAGTTGCCCAGAATTTTTGTACAATATGGTTAAGATGTACGGAAGGTGGTTTAGAACATGCCGATTACACAAGGCCTAACAGCAAAAGAGGTACAGCAGCGAATCGATGCAGGACAGCAAAATGAGCCCGCACCATCGTTAACACGATCGATCAAGGAAATATTCCGGGATAATTTACTGACCTGGTTTAACTTGATCAACGTTATTTTGGGTGCCTTAGTTCTGATCACGGGCAGCTATAAAAACGAGCTGTTTTTAGGAGTTGCTGTGGTAAATACGGCGATCGGTATTTTTCAGGAAATTCGTTCTAAACGGCAAATTGATAAAATGAGCCTGCTGTCCGAATCGACTTATGAGGTTCAGCGGGCAGAGGGACCGGTTGAGCTTCACCAAGATGCAATTGTCCAAGATGATCGCTTAATCATGCATCGTGGCGATCAACTGCCGGTAGACGGCCTAGTTTTGGAAACCAAGGGGATTGAAGTCGACGAGTCACAGATTACGGGTGAAGCCACACCAATTTCAAAAACAACGGGAGATACCGTAATATCTGGCAGCTTTTTAGTCAGTGGACAGGCAGTGGTCAAAGCCACCCACGTTGGGACAAAAAGTTTCATTAATACGCTGTCTGGAGAAGTCCAGTCAGGTGAAAGTTCGAATAGCCAGTTGCTGAGCACCATTAACCGCATCATTAAGATTTTAACGATTGTGATCGTACCCTTGGGCGCGGTCCTGTTTATCTCGCGGTTGCTCAATCATAGCAGTATTAATCAGGCCATATTAGGAACAACCGCGGCCATGATCGGGATGATCCCTGAAGGGCTGGTTTTGCTGACGTCGGTTTCCCTGGCGGTTTCGGCGATGAATCTTGCAAGGCATCGGGTCCTTGTCCGGGAACTGCCTGCCATTGAAGGTTTGGCTCGAGTTGACGTCCTGGGACTGGATAAAACCGGGACGATTACCAGCGGCAAGCTGCAGCTGCGCAAAATTGTGCCATTGCAGCAGCAAACACTCGACCAGTTAAAATTGATTATTGGTGGCACCATTAACGCCATTGGCGACGACAACGAAACTGCACAGGCGCTGAACAGTGTGTTAAGTGATCCAGGCTGGCAGCCAACTAAAGTAGTGCCGTTTTCCTCAGCAAGAAAGTGGAGCGGTGTGAGTGTTTCAGAGGGTAATTATGTGATCGGGGCCCCGGAGTTCGTCCTTAAGCAGGTGCCTGCAGAATTGGCTAAGCAAATTGAGGGCTACGCAGCGGACGGCTTCCGGGTACTCTGCATAGCACGAACTACGGAAATGGCCGCTGATAATTTGGGCAAAGTTACCGTACTTGGCTTAATCCTAATTGAAGATGAAATCCGCGAAAACGCCGTTGACACTTTTCGCTACTTTCAGAATCAGGACGTTGCACTAAAAGTTATTTCCGGTGATAACCCTACTACAGTCGCTAACATTGCTTCTCGTGCCGGGATTAAGCACTGGGATCAGATGATCGATATGAGCAGTTTGGATTCTGATATTGATTATGACCAGTTGGTGGCTCAATATACTGTCTTTGGTCGGGTGACACCCGCCCAGAAAAAGCAGCTGGTAATGGCCTGGCAGCGGGCAGGCCATTCGGTGGCCATGACGGGTGACGGCGTCAATGATATTTTAGCGTTACGTCAGGCTGACTGCGGAATCGCAATGGCTAGCGGCAGTGAGGCGGCAAAAAGTATCGCTGATTTTGTGCTGGTGGACTCGAATTTTGATGCCATGCTCAACGTGCTTAATGAAGGGCGCAGGGTGGTTAACAACATCGAACGGGTGGCGTCGTTATTTTTAATTAAAACCATGTATTCGGTAGCACTGAGCGTGATTTTTATCTTTATGAATAACGGTTATCCTTTCCAGCCAATTCAACTAACACCAATTTCAGTACTAACGGTGGGTATTCCCACTTTCTTCCTGGCTTTGGAGCCGAATTATCAACGTATCTCGGGTCAGTTTATGCGGCAGGTTATGGTGATTGCGGCACCGTCTGCCATTTGCGTTGTAACCTATATTCTCATTATTGATTTGGTTGGTGGGGTGCAGTTCAACTTAACATACGCGGAAACGTCGACACTTTCAGTTTTGCTAACGGGTGCTGTTTGCCTAGTAGCGCTACTGATGGTCGCCAGACCGCTTAACCGGATGAAAATTACCCTAGTGCTATTAATGGCCGGTTGCTTTGCCCTGATCTTTGTTTTCTTTGGGAAGCTTTTCTCATTGGAAAGTATTTTTAACTGGGAGATGGCCCTGTTTTACCTGCCATTGTTAGCCAGCGTCTACCCTTTCTTTTATATCGTTCAAGAAGTAGTGGGTAAGCGAATACTGGCTCGAATCAATTGGCGTTAATCGATTAATTGATCATCGCAGCCTCACTTATGATTGAATTAGTGAGGCTGCTTTTAATCTTTTTATCTAGTTACGGAAACTAGATAAACGTGTTATAATAACTATGAGATAATGAAATTTACGATATGAAGGAGTGGCAAAAATGGCAGAATTCGATCAATATAACCGTTGGGAAGCGCAGATTCGCCAAGTTCAGTTACCGCATTGGAGCGAATTACCAAAGTTTGATTTATATATGGATCAGGTCGTGGCCTTCGTTAATGATGCAATCGGTCAATTAGGTGTTGAACCGATCACACCAGCAATGATCAACAACTACGTCAAGCACCAGGTGATTATTGCGCCGGTTAAAAAGAAGTATCAGACCATGCAGCTGGCAGATCTTTTATTGATTGGGCTGCTGAAGCCGCTCTTTTCAACCGAGACGATTCGGCACGGTATTGATCAAGTGACGGCGGGAGATTTTCCAAAACAGGCTTACGATAATTTCATCGATGTTTTGAATCGTGCACTGAAAAATTTGGGTAAGGGACAACCAGAAATACCAGCTAGAACCTTGAACGACAAGCTGATGCAGGTTGCTGCCGACACGATCGTCAATCGCATTCAATCTGAACAGCTGTTGCGGATGATTGAAAAGCCAATCAAACCAATTAAAAAAGTTAAGTAAATTCTTTAAAAAGTTTCGATTTATTTCGGAACTTTTTTATTTTGCCGTGAAAACCCCAGTATTATAGGAATTAGACAGTAATTGTAAATTATTTCCAGAAAAAGTTTCATTTATAATTACATTAGCGTTTAAATTCACAAAGTTTCAATATAAGCGCTTACATTATTGATTTAATCATGAAAGCACTTGTATACACTGGTATGACGGTAAACGGAAAAGGGGAAAACAGGGTAAAAATAATTTAATTCTGCCTATTTACATTTTAAAAAAGTGTGATAATATAGTTTTTGTGAAAGACATAACAAGGAAATCAACCAAAATTTTCATTATGGAGGGTTACGAATGTTAAAAGAAATGAATTCAAAAACGAACGATGAAAAAGCTAAAAAGCCACTCAGCGTCAAGGATACAGTCGACGCACTTGTTAACAAAGCGCACGATGCACTTTGCGGCATGGATGACTTTGATCAGGAAAAAGTTGATCACATTGTGCACCAAATGGCAATTGCAGGTTTAAACCAGCATATGCGTTTAGCCAAACTGGCAGTTGAAGAAACTGGCCGTGGTGTTGTTGAAGATAAAGCAATTAAAAACATGTTTGCCACTGAAGAAATCTGGCACAGCATTAAGAACGATAAAACCGTTGGTATCATTGAAGATGACAAAGAACGTCAATTAATCAAAGTTGCTGAACCACTAGGTATCCTAGCTGGTGTTACACCGGTTACCAACCCAACTTCTACGACGATGTTCAAGTCATTGGTCGCAGTTAAGACTCGTAACCCAATCATCTTTGGATTCCATCCACAAGCCCAAAAGTGCTCTGTAGAAGCTGCCAAGGTCATGCGTGACGCAGCCATTGCAGCCGGTGCTCCAGAAGGCGTTATTCAATGGATCGAAGAACCAAGCCTTGAAGCGACTACAGCATTGATGAACCACCCACAAGTTGCCTCAGTACTTGCAACTGGTGGCCCAGGCATGGTTAAAGCTGCTTATTCAACTGGTAAGCCAGCCCTAGGTGTTGGTCCTGGTAACGGTCCTGCTTACATCGAAAAAACGGCTAAGATCAAGCGGGCTGTTAACGATATCGTTCTTTCAAAGACCTTTGATAACGGGATGATTTGTGCCACTGAAAACAGTGTCATCATTGATACCGATATCTATGAGGATGTTAAGAAGGAAATGAAGGATCGCAAAGTCTTCTTCATTAAGAAGTCTGAACAAAAGGCTTTAGCTGATGCTATGTATGATCCAAAGCGTGGCGGTGTTAAGGGCCCTATCGCCGGTATGTCAGCTATTAATATCGCTAAGTTAGCCGGTATTAAAGTGCCAGAAGATACTAAGGTTTTAGCTGCAGAGTTAACCACTGTGGGTCCAGATAACCTGCTTTCAGCTGAAAAGCTTTGCCCAGTGATTTCGGTTTACAAGTCAGCCAACCACGAAGAAGCCTTTAAGATTGCTAACGATCTGTTACACTTTGGCGGTCTTGGTCACACTGCAGCCATTCACACTGAAGACGAAGACTTAGCTACTGAATACGGTATTAAGATGAAAGCTAGCCGTGTACTGGTTAATACGCCATCAGCACTTGGTGGTATCGGTAACCTTTACAACGAAATGATTCCTTCATTAACACTTGGTACTGGTTCATGGGGCAAGAACTCTGTTTCACATAACGTTTCATCATTTGACCTCTTAAACATTAAAACAATCGCAAAGCGGCGGAATAATATGCAATGGATTAAATTACCTCGAGTTTACTTTGAAAAGACATCTGTACGTTACCTTGACGATATGCCTGGCATCAAGAAAGTCTTCATCGTTGCCAGTCCAGCCATGATTAGATTGGGTTACGTGGACAAAGTGCTCGGTGAACTGAAGCGCCGTCCAGATGGCATTGAGTATCAACTCTTCTCAGTAGTTGAAACTGATCCAACGACTGATACGGTTGAAAAAGGTTACACCCAAATGAAGAACTTCGAACCTGATACGATCATCGCTTTAGGTGGCGGTTCACCAATGGATGCTGCCAAAGCAATGTGGTTGTTCTACGAGCATCCAGATGCAAGCTTCTTCGGCGCAAAGCAGAAGTTCTTGGACATTCGGAAGCGGACTTACCAGTTTGAAAAGGCAACTAAAGCCAAATTCGTTGCCATTCCAACCACTTCAGGTACTGGTTCAGAAGTTACACCATTCGCTGTTATTACGGATGCTAAGACTCACGTTAAGTACCCATTAGCTGACTACGCATTGACACCAGACGTTGCTATTGTGGACTCACAATTCATCGAAACTTTGCCTAAGAAAGCTATCTCATATGCCGGTTTGGACGTCTTGACCCATGCTATTGAATCGTTTGTTTCAAACATGGCTTCAGATTACACTCGTCCATGGTCACTGCAAGCAATCAAGTTAGTCTTTGAAAACTTAACGGCTTCGTACAACGGTGATCTGCAAGCCCGTGAGAAGATGCATAACGCAGCTACTATTGCTGGTATGGCCTTCGGTAACGCCTTCCTGGGTGTTGACCACTCAATCGCTCACAAACTAGGTGGAGAGTTCGGTCTTCCTCATGGTTTGGCAATTGCAATTACCTTACCACACGTTATCCGTTACAACTTTAAGGAACCTCGTAAACTGACTACTTGGCCTAAATACGAATACTTCCGTGCAGATGAGGACTACGCTGAAATTGCGAGATACATTGGCTTAACTGGCAAGAATAAGGAAGAACTCAAGGAAGCCTTGGTACACAAGATTATCGACTTAGCTCACTCAGTGGACGTTACCTTAAGCTTGAAGGCAAACGGCGTTGACAAGAAGCACTTCGACGAATCAGTTGATAAATTGGCCGAATTAGCATATGAAGACCAATGCACGACAGCTAACCCTAAGGAACCATTGATCGGTGAACTTCGTCAGATTATGATCGATGAATATGATGGTAAGGGTGTGGAAAAGTAAAGAGCGTAAAAAAAGCGTTTAATGCCCAGAATATAAGAGAAGAACCCCATACAGCCTGGTTTTGGCTGTGTGGGGTTCTTCTCTTATATGGCCGGGCGTTGCCTTTTTTTGCGCGTTTCGGCAATGTAAAAGAGGGAGAATCACTGTGAAAATGGTAAGTGAGCTATAAACTTCCGCCTCCACCCGCCCGTACTTTCATCGCTATGGGGACCGGCGGAAGCCAAGGTCTTTCGCCTCGCATCTAAGCCACGCAAAATTCGCGCGTCTTAGATGTCGTCCCGTGCTGTAAGGGCGAAACGCCCTAACACCACCGTCATAGCGGATGAAAGTACGGACGGCTTACGGCTAGTTTCAAGACCTTTACACATTCAATACGTAAATCATGCAGAATCGATAAGAACGTTCTTTACACTTAGTCTTGTAGTGTTAATACCACTACTAAACTAGTTTGAGCAGGTGAAGAGAATTGACAATTACACTAGAGCAACTGTCAAAAACGTATGAAGGAAGTCATCAACCGGTTCTCAAAGATATTTCCGTTCAGATCAATGAAGGCGAATTTTTCGTTATTGTTGGTCCTTCAGGTTGTGGTAAGAGTACATTGTTAAGAATGATTGCGGGATTGACAGGCATTTCTAGCGGTAAATTAATGATCAATGGCGAGGTTGCCAACCAAATGCCGCCAAAGGACCGTGCATTGTCCATGGTATTCCAAAGTTATGCCTTATTTCCGTTCATGAACGTTGCTGAAAACGTCGGCTTCGGACTCAAATCGCGAAAGTTGCCGAAAGACGAAATCAATCATCGGGTTAATGAGGCATTGGCGATGGTCAACTTATCTGAATTACGGGATCGTAAACCTAAAGAACTCTCTGGTGGTCAGCGGCAACGGGTAGCCTTGGCAAGAGCGATTGCCAGTGAAGCAAAAATTTGTTTAATGGATGAGCCGCTATCTAACTTAGATGCCCAGCTACGGGCCAAAATGCGTATCGAACTAAAACAATTACAGCGAAATCTTGGCTTAACAGTTATTTATGTTACTCACGACCAAGTTGAAGCAATGACCATGGCTGATCGAGTGATGGTGCTAAATGATCAGAAAGTGCAGCAGGTGGACACACCGGAAAACCTTTATCAGCACCCGCATAATTCATTTGTGGCGCAATTCTTCGGAACACCGCAGATCAACTTATTAACGGCAAACGTGACCCAATGTGAACTGATTATTGATTCGGCATTGCATCTGCCAATAACCAGTTCCCGCATCAATAACAGTAAAGTTCTAATTGGGATTCGACCAGCGGACGTCCGCATTCGAGTCGGTTCGCAAGGAGCGAATGCGCGAGTCGCAGCTGTTTCGTACTTGGGTGATCAATTAGTGATAACTGCAGATCTTAATGATTCTCAAACGATTCGGATTGTTGCTGGCAGTCAAATGCAAGTTGCCCCGGACGACTTGATTAAGATTGTTGGAATCAAGTGTTTTGACGTATTTGATATCAACTCCAAAGAACTGATCAGTATTCAGAAAGGGGACGTTAATGATGCTAGAGTCGCTGCCGCAGAATTCTAATTCTAACGACCCGAGTGCACAGTCAGCACCGGCTCAATTATTGACGACTGCCCAATGGCGTAAGGATAATTTGTATGTCGCATTATTTCTTGGACCCTCCTTATTGATTTTGTCAGTATTTGTTTTCTGGCCAATGATCAAAACGCTCTATCTTAGTTTATTTTTAACGGATAACTTAGGCCATGCCAGTGAATTTGTCGGCATAAGTAATTACGTGAACCTCTTTAAAAACCCGGCTTACTTGTCCAGTTTAGGGGCAACTTTAATTTACGTCGTGGCCGTTTCCATCTTAACGATCGTGCTGGGCATGTTGCTGGCCGTTACGGCTCAACAGCGTTTGCAGGGAATTCGGTTCTTTCGGACGATTTTTTCTTCAACCATGGGGATCTCCGTTTCAGTTGCAGCCATTTTTTGGTTATTTGCCTTTAACCCATCAGTGGGAGTCTTTGCCCAAATTTCGCAGGCGTTGCATTTACCAGAGATCAACTGGTTAGCAGATCCGCATTTTGCGTTACTAGCCATTGTTATGACAACGGTCTGGATGAATTTAGGCTTTACTTTTTTAATCTTATTCGGTGCTTTGCAACAGCTGCCAGCCAGCTTATTTGAAGCAGCTGAAATTGCCGGTGTGGGTAAAACGAAGCAGTTTTTCAAAATATCACTGCCGTTGATTTCGCCAACCTTGTTCTTTGTGCTAGTTGTGACGTTGATTGACGCCTTTAAAAGCTTCGGCTTAATTGATTTAATGACGGTTGGCGGCCCTAATAACGCGACTAACCTGTTGGTATACCGGGTTTATCAGGACGCCTTTCTTAATGGTAACTATGGACTTGCCAGTACTGAGTCAGTAGTTTTAACTGTCATCATTGCAGTTATCACGTTAATTCAGTTCAAACTTTTAGGAAAGCGGGTGAACTACTGATGGAGATGAGTCGACCAGCTACACCGACGACCAACAGCGCTAATGCGAAAAAGGTTGGTCAGTACGTGCTGCTACTGATCTTGACGTTGCTTGTTCTCGGTCCATTTATACTGGGGCTTTGGACTAGTTTGATGCCCACAGCTGATATTTCAAAAGGTGCTTTGTGGAGTAGTCATATTTCACTGGATAATTACGTTACGGCCATCACGACGACCCCGATGCTACGTTACTTATTGAATAGTCTTGTGATTTCCACGATTACCATGCTGTTCCAAGTATTGCTTTGTTCGATTTCAGCTTACGCATTCGTTTTTCTGGAATTTAAATACCGTAAACAATTGTTTATGTTATTTCTGATTACTATGATGCTTCCATTTGAGGCAGAAGTGATTCCTAACTTCTCCACAGTACGAAGCATGGGACTTTTAAATCACTATGCAGCTATGGTGATTCCATTCTTAACCGCCGCCTTTGGAACTTTCATGCTGCGTCAATCTTTCATGCAGATGCCAATTGAGTTAAAGGAAGCAGCTGATATTGAAGGATTGTCTCACTTGCAGTTTTACTGGCGCCTGGCACTGCCATATACCAAAGTCAGTTTAATGACGTTAGCAGCCTACAGTTTTCTAAGCAGCTGGAACCAATATCTATGGCCAATGCTGACGACTTTCAGTGATAATTTTCGGCCAGTTCAAGATGGTCTTCGTCAGCTTCAGGGGCAAGAAAGTTTCAATAACTGGGGTATGATTCAGGCCAGTGCTGCAATAGTTGTTATTCCAACACTGATTATTCTATTTGTCGGCCAGCATTACTTTAAGGCCGGGCTGAATGAAGGAGCTGTTAAATAATGGCATTTACACATAAACGCTGGTGGTTTGCGCTAGCCATGCTGCTGTTGGTTTTACCGCTGGGAGCATGTGCTAGGTCGGAAGCGGCAAGCCGAACGCAGATCGTTTTCTGGCACGAAATGACGGGGCCAGGGCAAGAGCAACTGAAACAATTTGCTAAAGAGTTTAATGCGAGTCAAACTAAGTATCGCGTGGAACCGCAGTTTGAGGGTAACTATAATGAAGCGGTGCAGAAAATTTTGCATACTCATGGGACCTCAGCTTCGCCTGCCGTATTCCAGTCCATGGATGTTTCAACAAGTCAGCTATATCATGCTAAAATAGCTACACCAATACAGCATTTTATTGATGCGGATCATTATGATATTCACCAGATTTCACCAGTAGCCCGAGCGTTCTATTCACAGGGCGGTAATCAAATCTCGATGCCATTCAATACTTCGCAACCGGTCCTTTACTACAATGCTTCATTACTGAAACGACTCGGGATCAAAGCGCCGCAAGTTGATCCATCATATAGCGACATTACGCGAGTTGCCAAGGCCATTTCAGCCAAGTCTCATGGCAAGGTAAAAGGCCTGACCGTTGAAGAATATGGCTGGCTGTTTGAACAGTTCATGGCCAATAGTAATGAACATTTAGCAAACCATGAGGATGGCCGTACTGGGATTCCCACCAAGGTGCACTTGAATACCCCAGGGACTCAAGCTGCTATGAAATGGGTTCGCGAGAACATTAAATCTGGCGACTTCATCGATTATGGTGCTGGCAGTCAGGCGGAATCTAATGAAATTGCGGCCTTCTTAGCTGGTAAGCTTGGCATTTTTATTCAGTCTTCCGCGTATATTAGTCAGCTGTTGGCTGGTACCAAGGATGAGCTGGGCATTACCTATTATCCTCATCAAGATGGTCAGCCCAGAAACGGGGTTGCAGTTGGTGGTGCCTCACTTTGGATCAGCAATGATAAACCCAAGGATGTTCAGCAAGGTGCCTGGGAATTTGTAAAATACGTTATGACGGCCAAGTCACAGGCACAGTGGCAAGCGGCTACTGGCTATTTAGCACTTAACAAAGCTTCCCAAACGCAGCCAATTTTACAAAAATTGTACAAGCAGCACCCATCAGCACAGGTACCTAGTCAGCAGTTAGCCACCATTAAAGCAAATACAGCTAACTCCGGTGTTTTTATGGAAGGGGTGATTCAGGAGCGGAATTTAACGCAAACAGCAATGGCTCAAATCTATAACGGTACAGATATTAATAAAGCATTGGCCGTCGCTGAAAAAGGCTTAAATGACTCAGTTGCAACTACTAATCGGGCGAACCACTATAAATAGGGGGCTACACTATGTCAACTTTGATATTCGGTCACCGGGGTATTCCAGCAAAATTCCCAGAAAATTCAATGCAGGGATTTCGTTATGCAATTGAACATAACGTTGAAGGCCTTGAATTTGATGTCCACTTGACCCGTGATCGACTGCCGGTTATTATGCACGATGAAACAATTGATCGGACAACGGATGGTAAGGGCAGGATCTGTGATTACGATTATGATCAGTTAAAGACGTTTAAATTAAGTAATGGTGAATCAATTCCAACACTATATGAATTTTTGGAATTGGTAAGAAACGTTGATGTGATATTGAACCTGGAGTTTAAAACGGATAAAATTCATGATGAAGGAATTGAAAAAATTGTTTTAAAACAGGTTAGCCAAGCTTATTTACGACATCCTGTTATTTATTCATCGTTTAATTTAGCGAGTTTGAAAATTTGCCAAGAACTAGACGATAGTCAGAATTACTGTTTTCTGACTGGACATACGGTTCATGATCCGCTTCAATTCATGAAACAAGAACACTTAAACGGACTGCATTTGCATCACGCACAAGCTGAGCAAGGTTTGATTGAGCGTATTTGGACAGTTAATAGCGAAAAACAGATGATCAAGCTCTTCTCGCAGGATGTTGACGGTATTTTTACAGATGACTTTGAGAAAGCGATGGCAACACGAGATCAACTGCTTGTTGGGTAACTGTAAAAGCACATTTTTGCCAAAATAAATAAGATAGCGCGGGTTAAAGTTGGAAGACCCGTCGCTATCTTATTGTTTTCTGCAGTTTTAGTGCCATTGCACTTTACGGTTTCTTATTTGAGAATAGTCTATAAACCCACTTTGAAAAGTAATTGGAACCAATAATGATCAGATAAACGCCCAGGTACATCGAGACTACGAGTTGAATCAGAAAGATTGGCCAACTATTAATGGTGATGTTAGTAATAATCAGCATGGTGGTCCCCCAAGCTAGTAGCCAAGCGGGAACTTCTGCAAATTTCAGAACGGTTCCCTGGAGAAACAGTACTAAGAAGGTCAAAAAGCCAAAAATAAGGGCGCTTGGAATAACGCCTCCCAGGTGAGGAAAACTGATGATCCAGAGACAAAAACAGCCAAGCGCAATTCCAAGCAAAAAG
The DNA here is from genome assembly GCF_016861565.1 of Secundilactobacillus yichangensis. Classification (GTDB taxonomy): domain Bacteria; phylum Bacillota; class Bacilli; order Lactobacillales; family Lactobacillaceae; genus Secundilactobacillus; species Secundilactobacillus yichangensis. Next base: position 6,151 of record NZ_BOLK01000013.1, on the reverse strand, counting down.
CTAACAGAAATATTTAAAACCTTTTTCATTGGCGCACCGGCACCGAAATAATAAGATGCTGCAATGAAAGCCGCTCCGCTCATCCAAAGGTGAAATGAACCAGCAATCAAGCAGAAGATAAGGGTTGTAAGGCCAACGCCGATTGATGAGATCCAGAGTTCTTTACTAATCTTCATGATGTCTCCTTTGCGAAAGTCAGCCACCATAAGGTGAGTGTTCTTTATTTTAATTAAAATAAGATTCTACGGTATTTGAAGGGGAAATTCAATGAATTTAAACTCACGTAGTTAATGATAAGGTATGTCTCATCTTTTTCTTTAGTTTTTATTACGTTTAAGTTGGGGATTCATTTTTCAAGTGCGCGAGGTTCTATAAGGTAGGGGTTAACAATATAGAAAGCGATTTCATCCCATTTCTTTCAATCTTTCTGGACTTGTGTTAAACTTAAAGAAAAATGAGAGAATCATGAATTTAATTTGAGAGTGGTGGTCCGAAGTGAACGACAGTATCTACTTGCTAACGCCTGAAGATAAAAATTTCATTTCTCATGTATGTCGTAATTTACAGACATTTACTTTATGGGTAAACGAATCTGGACATCCTGAAGATTTTAAATTACAAGAAGCTCGTAAAAGCAGCGCGGACTATTTATTAAATACGCTGTTAGAAAAATACCATATTGAATTAACTGATAAGCGTAAAGCTGAAAGATTGCTGGCTAACGGTAGTTTGGCTACGGATGAAATTAACGTAGTGGCGGTGATTAAAGAAATCGCCCGGTTGATAGATACGTTTGCTGCCAGTGTATCCTAACTGGGTAGCTGATTTTGAGTACAATAAATAAGTGCTAGTTTTCTGACAAACAGGAAACTAGCTTTTTTGATGGCCAAGTTCTAGCAGTGAACTCTCAGACAGTGACGCCGACAATTTGGTATACTACAGATAACAAAATCTGTTTTTGGGAAACAGGAAAGAGGATTAACCATGCTAAGTTATTTTGCCTTGATCACACTTGTTAAGTTATCAGGGTTATTGATCCCGTTTATTTGGTTCTTGTGGATCAGTAACCGACGATGGCGATATTGGGGAACGATTGCTGTTATTGCGCTATTTGTTGTTAGCTACATTAACACGTACTTTAACCTACCGGATCTAGCTTATCCGTCATTAATTGATGGGTGGTTACTATGGCTGATTGCTGGCTTTGTCGTGGTGGCGGTACTGCGGCGATTCGTATTCAATCCGAACGCGGTAAAGGAGCGGGCAGTAAGCGAAGATAATTACTTCAGCCGTTTACTACGTAGTTTTGGGATCACCGTTGGTTGGATAGGCCGTTTGATTGGTGCTGCTGTAGCGGCAATCTTTGTCGTTGTGATTTTAAGCAGTGTCGCTTCAGTCGTGACTTCTATGAATCCTAAACCGGCCGTAAACTCCATTAAGACAGACATGAATAATTCCACGGACGGCGCACCAATGCCGGTTATTAAAAACAGCGCAGAGACGCCCGTTGTCAACGCACCGCAGACCGTTTCCACCGATATGAATAATTCACTGAACAGTTTTAAGAACTCTAACGTTTACGATTTAAACCATATGCGGGTTCAGATGTATGACGGCAAAATGGTTTACGTCGCGCCCGTTGAATTCTCTGGCGGTTTCTGGCGTTATATTCACTACCAAAAAGTACCAGGCTATTTCATGACTAATGCTACTGACAAGAACGCGGATCCAAAGTTCGTGGCTAAATCCATGCGCTATACGCCAAGTGCTTATTTCAACCGTGACGCTGATCGGCGGATCAATGCTTATAGTATGGGGTATACCATGGTTGGTGATACTTCTCAGCTGGAAGTGGATAATAATGGCACGCCATACTATGTACGCACACTGGCAAAACCAATTTCCTATTTCAACCGGAACTACGATTTTAAGCACTATAAAGTAGCCGTTTTAAACACGGTCAGCGGTAAAGTAAAAGTCTATTCACCGAATAAAGTGCCGAAGTTCGTGGATGTAGCAGCCACACCGGAACTGGTTCAAAAAGAAGTTTCAATGTTTGGCCGCTACCGTCACGGATTCTGGAACGCCACTAGCTTTGGTGGCCATAACGATGTGATGAAGCCAACTAAGGCCGGTACTGAAGGTGGTAACACCTTAACACCGTATGCCTATAAGGGCCGGATTTACTACTTCACTGGGATGACCAGTGTTAACAGTCATCAAAGCTCAATTTTAGGCTATGCCTTTGTAGATGCGCGAACCAACACGCTTCATTACTACCGTGAACACGGTAACGTTATGACGCCGGAACGGGCCATTTCCTACGCACAACAGGATATTAATCCGCAGAACTATAAGGGAACTTTGCCGTTGCTTTACAGAATCAATGGCGATCCAACTTGGGTCGTTTCCATGCTCGACCGGGATAACAACTCCTTTATGAAGTTTGTTTACTTGCTGGCGGATGGCAATAACCAAAGCGGGACCTATGCCATTGGTGATGACGCTCAGAGCACACTGGAGATCTTCCAGCAGCGGGTTGGTGCCAAGACAGGAACAACCGTTGAGCCGAAAGTGACTGGCAAGACCATTTCTGGAACGGTTGAACGGGTGGTTAAACCGGATGATAAGCAGATCCTGTTTATCTTAAAGGGTGACAGCCACGTTTACCGGATGGATACTTCAGCGAAGACCTTCCAGCCAATTGACCAGTTCATTCAGGCTGGTGATAAAGTTAGCTTTAAAGCCACTGCTTCAGATAAGAACCAGCTGGCAACGGCTAATGTTGGCCTTGAAACCTATAAGAATCAGTCGATTAAAACACAGAAATAATGATTGAAACAGCACAATGATGAAATAAAAAGGATGTGTCCTCACCGGAATTAGTGAGGACACATCCTTTTTAATATTTCAGAAAATTATTTATCAGCTTTTTCAGCGGCTTCAATTTCAGCTAAAGTTGGAATTGAAGGGTGGGCACCCATTCGTTGAACGGTGATGGATGACGCACGGTTAGCGAAGCGGATAGCTTCAGCTAAGTTGCTGAAGTCAGGCTTTAGTTGAGAGCTCAAAGCACCGATGAAGGTATCGCCAGCTGCGGTCGTATCAACGGCTTTAACTTTGAAAGCATCTACGAAGCCGTAGTTACCGTCTGCAGTGTGGTAGAAAGCCCCTTTGCTGCCAACGGTGATGATAACACCCTTAGCGCCCATCGCGTGGAGCTTTTCAGCACCCTTGATCATGGAAGCCTCGTCGGTAATCTCAACGCCGGTTAAGGTTTGGCATTCAGTTTCGTTTGGTACGACTAGATCACTAACAGCTAATAAACTAGCTGGAATGGTTTCCTGGGCAGGAGCCGGATTCAAAATAGTGACAACGTTGTTTTCTTTGGCAACCTTGAAAGCTGCTTCAGCAACATCAAGCGGTGTTTCAAATTGGGTAATAATGAAATCGCTCTTAGCGATCGTGTCCTTCGCGTTATCAACGTCTTTAGTCGACAATACTTGGTTAGCACCACCATAAACCAAAATGGAGTTTTGGCCGTTTTTATCAAGTAAGATAAAGGCTTGGCCAGTTTTAGCATCATCAGTAACGGTGATCTGGTCTACGTTAATACCAGAGTCAGTCATGGATTTCACCATAAACTTACCGTTAGCGTCGTCGCCAATTTTACCAATAAAGTAGGTGTCGGCACCGGCACGGCCAGCAGCGATTCCTTGGTTAGAACCTTTACCGCCACCAGCGAAGGATTGGTCGCCCATAGCTAGGGTTTCACCAGGCTTTGGTAAACGGGGAATTTCAAGGATAGTATCTACATTCAAACTACCAATTACAGTTACACGATTAGTCATCTTAGTAAGCCTCATTTCAATTTGTGAATTGTTCTACGATTAGAGTTAAGTAAAACGTTTTACGTATCTTGCACTTAATAATATAGCAGATAGTGTAAGCTGTTTCAATAATTCTGGTAAAATTCTCATTTACGGGATTCCTCAATGTTCATGGCCCAACTTTTGGAGTGCCTATCTATCAGTTCACCCCATATGACAGTCGGAGTGGTCTATTGTGCAATAATTTTCAAAATTTTGCGGGTTTCATCCACTGTTAATTGTCCGGGAGCTGAAAGTGAAGAGGTAGTCGCAAAGGTCAGCACACTGTTAAAAGTTTGACCAGCTACCCGGGTAACGGCACCCAGCGAACCCATCGCCATGGTAATAATCGGCTGTGAAATCTGCTGACTCGCTTCGTGAGTGGCGAGCATGAGGTTTAAAACGTCATCGTTATTCTCAGGCATAACAGCTAGTTTGACCACGTCGCCCTTCAATTGAGCCATTTTAGTCAACTGGTCTAACATCTCACTCTTCGTCGGAGTCTGTTCAAATTCATGATGGCTGACAATGGTCCGAACTTGGTGAGCATGTGCCAACGAGATCAGCTGTTCAGTAATGGTAGGGTCTCGTCGCCATTCCACATCAATAGCGGTCACTTCAGTGCGTACCATGATTTGAGTGTAGAGCTTGAGATAATCGGCATCGGCAATTTGCCGTTTTCCGCCTTCAGCACGGTCGCGCAACGTAATAATCAGTGGCAGATCACCCAGAATCTCAACCAGTCGCTTCGCGGTTGAGAGGATGCCTGCAGTATCTTCTAAGTCGTTAAAATAATCTAGGCGCCATTCAGCAATGTCAGCGGAAGACGAAACAGCTTCACCAGCCTGACCGATAACGGTGTTTGGGTCAGCGCCTGTAATTGGAACGCAAATTTTTGGAACTCCGCTACCAAGCGAAAGTCCCTTGAAAGAAACGGGTGTCATCTGAACGTTGATCCTCCTTAATTAATCTATTTCTCATCTGAATTTAGCATGTTTAGGTGAGGGAAGCAAGGAAAGATGTAAGGCACTGCAATATGATTCTGGGTTAAACTTGTTTGCGTAAAAGGCTATAATAGTGAGGGAAAAAGCCGCTAAGCAAAAATTATTTTTAATTTGGTTTTAATAAAAATAAAGTAACATGGCTTTTATTATTGAGAAAGTTTAGGTGAGCGACTTGGAAGCAACTGAGCAATTAGCTGCAATTAGTAAATATACCTCGCAAAAATTAGCAGGTGATGCCACTGGTCACGGAATCGATCACATTAACCGGGTAGTGACCAATGCCAAAATGCTGTTGGCTGAAGAGCCTTCAGCTGACTATTTGATAACACTTAGTTCGGCTTATTTACATGATGTGATCGATGATAAGCTGGTTTCAGATGTCTTGTCAGCACAACGGAATGTCGAGAATTTTTTAAGCTCGATTGAATTTGATCCGGACCAAGTACAAACGGTAATGTTCATTATTAATAACATGTCATTCAGCAAATCTCTGACGGATGATCAGCATGCACTGCCGCTGGAGGGTCAAATTGTGCAGGATGCGGACCGTTTGGATGCCATTGGTGCCATTGGCATCACAAGAGCAATCTATTATGGCGGGCATCATAGCGAAAAAATTTACGATCCAAAAATAAAACCCAGAACTAATATGACAAAAGCGGAGTACCGTAATTTAGATAACGAAACCATTATTAACCACTTCTACGAAAAGTTGTTAAAACTACCGGAAAGTATGAACACGCCGGTGGCCAAAAAAATCGCAAAGGGCCGGCAGAAAACGATGACGACCTTTTTGGAAGATTTTAAGGCGGAGTGGAATGGTATGCAATAAACAAGGTGCGAAAACGAGCGTTTAGAGAGTGGAGTATAAGTAAGAGGCATCATAAATCCCGAACTTGGATTTGTGATGCCTCTTATTTATATGCAACTCTCTGCTCGATGTAGCCCGATTAGAACAAGGTGCGAAAGCAGGCGTTTAGAGAACGGAGTGTAAGACGACTCTGGTGAAAATCCTGGTTTTGGATTTATACCAGAGTTGACTTACATGCAGTTCTCTGCCTGATGTAGCCCAATTAGAACAAGGTGCGAAAGCAGGCGTTTAGAGAACGGAGTGTAAGACGACTCTGGTGGAAATCCTGGTTTTGGATTTATACCAGAGTTGACTTACATGCAGTTCTCTGCCTGATGTAGCCCAATTAGAACAAGGTGCGAAAGCAGGCGTTTAGAGAACGGAGTGTAAGACGACTCTGGTGGAAATCCTGGTTTTGGATTTATACC
>NZ_BOLK01000012.1 GCF_016861565.1 Secundilactobacillus yichangensis | reverse complement strand
CTTAAAAATTCTCCAAAACGATTACGCACGAGAGAGAGTCGTGTTTGTCATAAAATTGCTAAACCATGATACTGTGAAAATTGAATCATTGTTCCCATGCTGATTATTGACCCCCAATAACCAACGCAACGAGATTGACTATAGCACCAGCGTTTAGGGAATACAATAGCCAGCAAACTCCTGTTAGGTATATGTAACCGTTTTCAGATAAATTCTGTAATATTTGACATTTAATCAACTAAGCCCAGCTGATTAGGATTCAAAGACAATATAAAAACTCATTTTGCAAAAATGAAAACAGTTTCAATTACAATTAATTTATTTTAAATAAAAGTTTTCCTTTTAAAAATTTTCAAAAATAGTGCTCTTTTTTTAGACAATTTCATTAATATGTACTATTCAGAACTCAGTAATAGACCTTTCTTTCTTAAAAAGGCAAAAAAATATCCATTCCCCCCGGAATGGATATTTCATTTCTAATTTAGATTCTGATTTTAGTATTAACGGTAACTGTGTACCAAACCATTAACGTCTGGTTTTGAAACGGATTGATCACGCGTGGCGTAATACATCACACTGTGCTTGCCCACGTTATGTTCCAAACCTAAAGCGTGGCCCAGTTCGTGTTCAGCAACATTGGTTCGTTCACCTTTAGAATAGTGATAATGGTTGGCGACATTTTTATAGACATAAGATTTAGCACTAGCCATAACGGCCAAATTATTCATCGTTTTGTTGTTGTAATAAGATGAATAAGTGATTCCAACAGTTGAGTCATTCTTACCCATTGGTGAATTACTTGTGGACAGCGTAATATCAGCTTTGCCAGAAGTAGGGACTAGATGAACAACACCGCTACGGTTCCAAACCTTAACGGCTGAACTCCAAACGGATTTGTAATAACTTGATCCGGCAGCGATCTTGTACGTAATTGTTGTCGTAGACCAACGCTTAGCAGCTGGTGTCAGACTAGCTGAACCAGTAGCAGCGCCACCGTCAGCTTTAGCAGTTCCCAAACTAACTGAAGATTTGACGGCTTCTGTAGCATCGGCGTCAGTGACAATTTTAGCACTGGCATGACTTGGTGTAGCAAAACTCAAACCTGCAACGACGGCAACAAATGTTAATAAACTACCCATTAAACGATTATTCATATTATACTGATAAGTCTCCTTAAGTTATAGAGTGTCTCGACTATCAGCTTTTTCTAAAATTTCTCCAAAAATAACACACGAGAGAGTCGTGTTTGTCATCATAAAATTACTAAACCATGGTGCTTATGAAAATTAAATCATTGTTCCCAATGTTAATTATTGACCCCCAATAACTAACGCAACTGAATGACTATACCATCAGGGTTTCACAAATGCCATTACAAGTTTATGAGAAATAGTTTATGAAAATGAGAATGTGAAAACGTTATAACAGCAGTGATCAAAATCTCTAATCCTATTTTGATGGGCTTCACAACCAATAATTTTCATTTTTTATATGCAAATGTAAACAGTTTCATTTACACATAATTTATTTTAAAAAAGACAATCTTTTTTACAAAATAGCAAAAATATGTTTATTTTTTAGACACATTATATTATATGTCCTATTCTTTACTCTTTAGTCACCTTCAATTTGACTACAAAAAAACGCCTACTATTTTACTAGTAGGCGTTTTTTAAATTAGAAATGAAATATCCTTACCTTTTCACTGATTTATCACGACTTAGCGTTCACTGAGATTTGAAGGAGACATCAACAAATCTTCAACTACTGGTTTACTGATAAAATGCAGTGCCTAAATTATACAAACTGTATAATTTCACTGGCAATCGTTTAGATTACTGGGGGTCTCTGATTCATCATCAGAATAAGTTGATTGGGGGGAATCAACTCATGAGGAGTTTGAACAAATTCAAACCAAAAGGTTAGCTAAGGAGAAACAAAAAGTAAGTAAAAACTGCCAAAGAACGCAAAAACCCGGCCAGGTCTCTCTCCTGTCCGGGTCGTGTCACTAGAATGAATCTCTAGTGCTGAGCATTTTTATTTATTTTTCGTTTCAAATCTTTATGACAAGAGTCATTATACATACGAATATTCAATTGTGCAAGACTTTTTTCCCAATTTTTTTATTTTTCTTGAATAAATTGACAAGTCTAATTATATTGCATCTCTGGCAAAACTCCATTAAGCTATGATACAGAGCCATTTTAGGCAGTTTACTTTTATCTCCAGGAGGTCCATATGCAGATCATTATTGCCCCAACTAAAAAAATGATCGTTAATACTAACGATTTTGATACTCAAGGATCACCCATATATATAGAAGAAACGCGTCAAATTCTCAAAGAAATGCGGAAGTTAGACTACGAAAAAGCTAAGGCCATGTGGCATTGCAGCGATAAGCTCGCCCGTCCTAACTACGACTGGCTGCAGAAAATGGACTTAAACGCGCAGCTTACGCCAGCGATTCTTAGTTATACTGGTATCCAGTATCAATACATGGCCCCAGACCTTTTCACTGCCCCGGCTCTAGCCTACGTTCAATCTAATTTGCGCATTTTATCAGGTTTTTACGGTATTTTACGACCGTTCGATGGTGTTGTTCCCTACCGACTGGAAATGCAGTCTGCTATTCGGGTAGCGGGGGCCAAAAACCTTTACGATTTTTGGGGCGACCGCTTGTATCGGGCATTGCACTTTGACCAAGGCCCCGTGCTCAACCTCGCTTCACAAGAGTATGCTAAGACCATCACGCCATACATGCAGCCGCATGATTGGCTAGTGAGCGTCGTCTTCGGATCAGAAGTCGACGGTAAATTAAAAACGAAGGCCACGTTAGCCAAAATGGCCCGTGGCGAAATGGTGCGTTATTTAGCTGAAAATGATATTCATGATATTAAATCTGTCACTCGTTTCGATCATCCGGATTGGCACTTTGATGCTGACCGGTCAACCGATAATAAGCTGGTTTTCGTGAATAACGAGCGCCAACACTAGGCGATTGCCGTACGTTTCTGATAATGATCGATGCGCTTAGCGCGTAGGAGAAAGCCGTTGATACCATCTTCTAGATACGCCTTTAAATATTGGTATTCCTGCCGCAGATCAACATTATTCTGATGGTAAAGCCAATCCTTTAATGAAAGAAATAGCGTACCGCCCAGCGTCTTTTGCAAAAATTCACAGTAACTGGTGTTAATACTGATCTTTTCGATTTTACCTAAACTGGTAAAAATCTGACCAACCATCGTCTTCAGGTGATCAAGAATCACATCCTCCGGCGCGTTTTGGACATCCAGTTTGAGGACGTTTTGATAAAAAGTGCGGTTATTATCGAAGTAAGTCAGCATCGCTAGTAAAGTCTGCGGCCAAAATTGGTAATTACCGCAATACTTCACTGCAGCCTTGACTTCAGTCGAATAGATTTCAGCCAAAACATCGTACTTATCGCGAAAATGATCGTAAAATGATTGCCGGCGCATACCCGTAACCGCCATGATGGTGGTCACTGTGATTTTATCAAACGGCTGCGAAACAACTAACTGTTTCGTGGCTGCCATTATTTTTTCTTTGGTCGTCATGCCCTTCGCTCCCTTCAATCTCACTCGATACTACGATACCATAATATCGTATCCTTGTGAAAATTACCGGCAGAAGGCTATAATAAAAACAGTTTAATTATTTGGAGGTTTTATTAAGGTGACTGAAGAAGGAGAACAATCTGAAAAATTTGTTCCATCAGATCAGCATCATATGGCCATTCCCTGGAAGGAATTCGCCCCGAACCAAGACACTCCAATCAAGCAGGCTCGTGTAAAGGCCCGCGCATCCGTCGTGGGTCGGATCGGCATTATGATGCTTTCCTGCGGTACAGGGGCGTGGCGTGTCAGAGACGCGATGAACACCGTCGCCCGTGTGCTGAACCTAACCTGCTCTGCTGATATTGGGTTAACAACGATTAATTTCACCTGCTTTGATGCGGGTCACAGTTACTCACAAATCTTGGCTTTGCCGAATACTGGTGTGAACACGGATAAACTATTCGTGCTAGAAACATTTGTTAAGCAGTTTGATAAAAAATACGCGCAGTTAACAATTAAACAGCTGCACCGCAAGCTAGATGACATTCAACAAACACCTGGTCACTACTCCCCCATTATAAAGGGATTAGCTGCAGCCATTGCCTGTGCTTCATTTATTTTTTTACTGGGCGGCGGCTGGATTGAAATGTTTTGTACCTTCATCGGTGCTGGTATTGGTAACTGGGTCCGCGGTGAAATGGGTAAACGTAAAATGACAACCATTTCAGGCATCGCGGTTAGTGTTGGGATTGCCGAAATGGTCTACTTCTTAGTTTTTAAAGGGCTTCAACTAGGCTACCCGATCTCCGGTAATCATGAAGCGGGCTACATTGGCGCCATGCTATTCGTGATTCCTGGTTTCCCGTTCATTACGAGTTTCCTGGACTTATCAAAACTCGATATGCGTTCCGGACTGGAACGGCTGACATACGCCATTATGATCACTAGCGTCGCAACACTGTGCGGCTGGCTGATCGCCTTAATCATTAACTTTCAGCCAGAAAATTTTGCTCCTCTGGGTTTAAGCCCGTTCTGGCTGTTATTCCTACGGTTACCCGCCAGCTTCTTTGGGGTGTACGGTTTCTCTATGATGTTTAACAGCTCACAGAAATTGGCGATCACCTCAGGGCTAATTGGTGCAGTAGCCAACACTTTACGGCTGGAATTAGTTGACTTCAACACGATTCCAGCACCGGCCGCTGCCTTCTGCGGTGCACTGGTAGCTGGGCTATTGGCCTCGATCATCAACCGGACTAACGGTTATCCAAGAATTTCCTTAACCGTTCCTTCCATTGTTATCATGATTCCAGGGCTCTACATTTATCGCGGAATCTACTACATTGGTTTAAATGAAATTGGCAATGGTGCTTTATGGCTGACAAGAGCGGCACTCATTATCCTATTCTTACCACTGGGTCTATTTGTTGCTAGATACCTGCTGGATGAGGAATGGAGACATTTTGATTAGAGTACGTGGAACAACTCGGGTAGATGCCAGAGTGTAAGTAAGTTAAAGGGGGTAGTCCTGAACTTGAGACTATCCCCTTTAACTTGCTTACATGGCAGGCATCTGAGTTGTGGAACGCCATTAGGCTATATAAAAGTAATGAACCATAGAACCATAGAAAAAAGCACTAGCACAATCCACCAGATTGCCCTAATGCTTTTACTTTGCAATTATTCTTTCAAAATGCCCTCTTTTTTTAAGGTCGCATCCCGCATCAGCCGATACAATGTCGCGGTTACAGGTACCGCCAGCATCATGCCAACGATTCCAGAAAGCCCGCTGCCGACAGTAATTGCGCCCAGCACTAAGATCCCAGGCAGCCCAATGGTACCGCCCACCACCCTTGGGTAAATGAGGTTACCTTCAATTTGCTGAAGAACCACGATGAAGATCACAAACAGGATGGCTTTAATTGGAGACGTCACTGCAATGAGGACAAAGCCAACTACCCCACCGATCCAGGCCCCAATCATCGGAATCAAGGCACTGATACCAACTAACGCACCGATTGATAGTGCGTCGGGAAATTGAAACACCAGCATGCCCAAGGTACATAACGTTCCTAGAATAAAGCCTTCCAGCACCTGTCCGGCGATAAAACTAGAAAACATCTTGTCAGTCACGTGCAGCACATAGCGCGTCTTTGAAACGAACTTGCCTGGTAAAAAATCATCCATCAGCCGGTTCAGCCAGCCGCCAATTTTTTCCTTACCGCTGATCAAATAAATCGAAAAGACGAAAGCTAAGACAAAGTTCAGTAGTCCAGAAAAAATATTGCTAAAAATTGATACAGTGGAACTAAAGATTCCCGAAGCACCCGCGGTCAGATACTTCGCCGCTTTAGATTCAATCGACTGCCAGTTAAATGACGACGTGGCATCCGTGATACGTTTACTAATGGTATGGTCATGATCAACCTGATTCAGCCAGTGAGTAACATCATTCACCGTGCTTGGCAAAGTCTTAAAGAAGCTGTTGATGGCATCAATAAATTGCGGAATCACTAACCGCATGACACCGGTAATGACTAGCACGATAATCAATAATGCAAACAGGATTGCCAATGGGCGCCGTAACCCTTGAGCCCATTTCTGATCAGCATGCGGCCACAGCCACTTTTCCAGCTGACGGGACAGTAAGTTAACCGCGTAAGCCATAACGCCACCTAAAATCAAGGGGTTCAGTGCTGAAATCAGCTTACCGATGGCCCCAAAAATCTGCCCTGGATAAACGAGGCATGCTAGAAAAAAGGCAACCACGATACTGCTCCAGATAAACGATTTCTTGGATATGGTCATTTGAACGCCTCCACAAGCAAAATTAATTACTTTTATTTTACCTTAACTCAACCATGAGACCAAATTTTCTTTGAATATCCAAAAAATAGCTTGGGAAGCCGATCTTTAACAGAAGGGTTCCCAAGCTATTTGAGTTAAATAATGTTATTTTAAACGAGTTTACCAACAACGGGCAATTTAGCCAGTACACTCTTTTTATGCGGTGCAGTGGTGATAACCTCCGACAGGTCCTTACCCGCGACGTTGCCATGATGTTCGCCGTTCTTCCAAGCGTCTACATCCGTAACATCATAAATCGTGCCATCGATTGCAACATACGCCTTATGCCCATCCTTACCATCATATTGCTTCAGTTCTTCTTTGGTTAAGTTTAATCCCATGAGCCATCCGTCCTTTCTTGTATCTAACCATAAGTTTATCATTTATCACCCGAAAAGTCAGTTAAATTGACAGCGCTTAATTGTTAAGCTTTAGCTTTAGCTTCTGCTCGTCCTGAAATAACGCGCAGACCGACACCCGTGAAACCGCTGATCAAAGATATTACTGGGCAAAGCAGGCTGAAGAAGACGAATGGCAGGTATGACATGGTTGGCACGCCTAACGTGTTGGCAATGAAGACCCCGCCAACGCCCCAAGGAACCAGGTAGTTCAGCACCGTCCCGCCATCTTCCAGCGTACGACCAAGTGCGGAACTTTCTAGACCGCCATCGTTGAAAGCCTTTTTAAATGATCGGCCTGGCAAAATGATGGAAAGAAACTGCTCACCAACGAAAATGTTGATACCAATGCAGGCAGCTAAAGCAGCTGAAACTAGCTTACCGTGGGAATTAAGGTGAGCCGACAACGGTGTCATAACAGCACTGACCAAACCGAAGTTTACTAGCAGGCCACCTAATGACAGCGTCAAAACAATCAAGGCAACAGTGGGCATCATACTGACAATGCCGCCCCGTGACAGCAGTAAGTTAACTTCGGCATTAGAAGTTTTCGCCACAAATCCGTTAGTAATAATGTTGCTGGCCTTGGTGATATTCAGTGAGGGATTATTGAAAAACATCATAACGGCTGAAACTAGCACGTTTAACAACATGGTTGGAATAGCCGCCATCTTAAAGCCGGCACAAACAAACACCAAAACAATTGGAATCAGTGCCACCCAGGAAATGTGGAAATCCTGTGACAAAGCGGTAACCGTGGTATTAATTTTCGCAAAGTCAGCATGGTTATGGCCGAAACCAAGAAGGGCAAACACAACAGTTGAAATGGCTGCTGCGGGAACAGTGGACCATAGAATGGTCTTCATGTGATCGAACAGATCCGTATCCACAACGGCCGCAGCTAAGTTGTTGGTTTCGGATAATGGTGAGCACTTATCACCAAAGACCCCGCCGGAAATAACCGCCCCAGCGACCAATGCTGGGTTAAAGTTCATGGTAACCCCGATACCGAAGAAGGCAATTCCAACGGTGGAAACCACCGTGAAGCAGCTGCCAACCGCCGCTCCGACTAATGAACAAACCAGAAAGACGGTTGGCAGAAACCACTGGGCACTGATAGCTTTGAACCCAATCACCATCAGCGTGGGAATAGTTCCGGCAGCGATCCAAGTACTGATCATCGCCCCAATCAAAATAAAAATCACGATTGGAATGATCCCTTTATCGATTCCGTCTTTGATGCCGTGATTGATGTCATCCCATGAAAGGCCTTTGAATTTCGCCCAAAAAATGGTCACGGTAATTGCTAACAGGACTGGTACCTGTGGTGACAGTCCAAAACCGATGACACCAGTTCCCATAATAGCTAAAATAATCACTAACATAATAATGGCTTCTCTTAAACTCAGTTTGATTTTTTGCATAACGTTGATCTCCCTTTTAGTTGTTTGTTAATGGCATCTTTTCTGGTCGATCAATATCGCACCATCCCGCCGCTAGTTGTTCTCATCACAATTCCTTCTCCTCAATAAAAAAAATCGCCCCCATTGCATTTACTGCAACAGGGACGATCAGACTCTACCGTGGTACCACCCAAATTGTGTACATCACTGTACACCACTCACCAGAAGATAATGGATTCTAGCGGTAACCATTGCCGACGTCTACGTATTTCGTCAACTTTACCCTGATTGGCTCGCAGCAACCGCCAACTTCCTGACACTCAGATAAAGCGCTACTTGATTGTAAGTCTGACATTAAATATTAATTAGAATTATAACCTGATTTTTGTAAAATGCAAGTTAAAGGATCAAATTAAAGTTATCGCAACCCGAAAAAAGCCAAGTCTTTCACCGCCAATCAGCAGTTAAATGATGATATGATAATTTGGAAGGGAGTCGACATTCGATGCATATTTTACTGATCAACGGGTACACACCGCACCCTGATGCAGGTGGTAAATTAACTCAAACACTGGTAGACATTAGCCGCAAAAAATTAGCTCAGCATAACCAGGTCAAATACACCGCCGTCACGGATTATCAGACCAGTGAAGAAGCTGAAAAGTTCCGCTGGGCAGACTTGATTCTCCTGTATTTTCCACTCTACTGGTATGCGGTGCCGTGGGGGCTGAAACGCTACTTAGATGACGTTTTTGCACTGCACGTTTTTTACGACTCAGATGAAAATACCCAGCCAGTACCGTTAATGACCGGTAAACAGTTCGGCTACGTCACCACCCTAGCGGCAGTTCCCGAAACATACGCACCGGGTAATCCCCTGACGGAAGGCCTCACGGTGACCGATTTACTGAAACCGCTGGACGTCACCTTCCGTTACGTGGGTATCGAGCCCGCTACCCAATTTCACAATTGCATCTTCTATGACGTCTATAATCCAGCGATGATTGAACCAATCAAGGCATCACTCCTAACTGAATTATCAAAACTAGACGATGAATGACGCCTCTTCCCAGGAAAAGAACTAAAATAGAGGTAAAGACAAAAAGGAGTACTTAATTTATGGCAAATAAAACATGGCTTATTACAGGAACTTCAACGGGTTTCGGACGCTCACTAGCAACTTTATTGGCACAGAAACCAGATTTGAACTTAGTGGCAACTGCTCGGCACACTGATCAGTTGGACTATCTCGATCAATACGATCACGGTCAGATTCAAAAACTCACCTTGGACGTGACCAAGCGAGATGAAATCGACCAAGTCGTTAAACAAGTTAACGACCGCTTTGGCAGCATCGACGTTCTGGTGAACAACGCTGGCCTAGGCTACTTTGGAACCTTTGAAGAAAGCGACCGGGACACCGTTCAATATATGTTCAACGTCAACGTTTGGGGCTTAGCTGATATGTCCCGTGCGGTATTGCCAACCATGCGTAAGCAACGCAGCGGTGCCATCGTCAACTTCTCATCGATTGCCGGACTCCACTCATTTCCAACCCTCTCATTTTACAATGGCACCAAATACGCCGTTGAAGGTATGAGCGAATCACTGGCACAGGAAGTTAAAGACTTAAATATTAAAGTCTTATTGATTGAACCAAGTGGCTTCCGGACTGATTGGGCAGGCCGCTCTTCACAAAAAACGCTGCCGGCTACACCAGACTACCAGCAGTTTACCGACTCCATCAAACAAAGCAACGCTGCCGCACATCACGAAGCTGGTGACCCAAATGCAGCTGCTGAAATCATTTACGATCTAGTCACTAACAACTACGATCAGCTGCCATTGCGCTTACCATTAGGCAAGTTTGCATCCGACATGGCCATTGATAAGTACACCAAGTCCTTGGCCGAATTCAAGCAGTTACGTGACCTGTCCGTTTCCGCTGATCAACCAGAAAAATAGGAGGAATTCAATGCAAAAAGTAAAGTTAGGAACTAGTAATTTAAAGGTTTCTCAAATTGGTTTAGGCACCATGGCATTTGGTCGCTGGATCTCAGAAGCCGATTCGGACGCCATCTTGGATCACGCTGTTAACAGCGGAATCAATTTAATCGATACTGCTGACTACTATGGTCCCGGTCAAGACGAAAAGCCGGCGTATGGTGACGGCACTTCTGAAACCATCATCGGCAACTGGCTCAGCCATAACCCCGGTGCACGGTCAAAAATTGTTCTGGCAACTAAGGTGGGCTCTAACACCAATCCGGTCATGAGCAACCCGTCATTGTCACGGGAACACATTCTCCAGCAGATTGATTCCTCACTGGAACGCCTGCAAACCGATCACATTGATTTATATCAGGCCCACTTATTCGATAACAGCACCCCGCTTGCCGAAACCTTAACCACCCTGAGCGGTTTAGTGGATGATGGCAAGATTCGCTACTATGGTGTTTCCAACTACACTGAATATCAGTTATCACTAGCACTGGGGATCATCAAGGACCGTCGTTTAAATCCAATGACCTCACTGCAAAACCGCTATAACATCCTTAGCAAGCACGATGATCAAGATGTTTTAAAGCTGGCTCAGCGCTCGCACGTTGGTTTCTTGGCTTATAGCCCTCTGGCCCGTGGCGTCCTCACCGGTAAATACCTGAATGGTGCCATGCCAAGCAGCAGCCGTGCCGCTCAAGGCGAACCGCTGATCAAAGAATACTTCAACGATGCTGATCAACAAGCAGTTGAAAAGCTAAAGACCATCTCTGATGAAAGTGGCATCCCAATGTCACAGCTGGCATTCGCCGGCGTCCTTTCAATTCCAGGAATCACAACCGCCCTACTAGGCGCAAGCAAAGTCAGCTACATTGACGATGCCATCAAAGCGGCAGGACTAAAATTACCGCAAAGCGTCATGACACAAATCAAATCATTATAGTATCAAAGAAATACAGAAAATACCGGTTATGGTTGAACCCATAACCGGTATTTTTTGATACGAATAACCACTGAGTAACCGTAGGCGCCTGTGCCTTGGTCAGTTGTGAAAGTGGTGTTAGGGCTTTAGCCCTTACAGCACGGGACGACATTCAAGACGCGCGGGTTTAGCGCGGGTTTAGCGTGGCTTGAATGCGAGACAAAAGACAGCGGCTTTTGCCGGTCCCCACAACAGACCAAGGCACAGGCGCCGAAGGTGACATTAAAAAAGTCACGATCTACTTCCAAGAGAAAGTAAATCATGACTTAAATAACATAATTAAGCGTTAACCGTAACCTCACGTGCAAGCGCGTCGAAAGCACCAAGGGCAGCGGTGGCACCGGAACCCATGGAAATAATGATTTGCTTATACGATGAGTCGGTGCAGTCACCGGCAGCAAAGACGTTGGCTAAACTGGTAGCCCCCTTGTCGTTGACGATGATCTGGCCTTGCTTATCCATATCAAGGCATTCAGATAACCAGCCCGTGTTAGGCACTAAACCAATTTGAACAAAGATCCCATCAACAGCTAATGACTTGGAATCACCGGTTGAACAGTCCGTGTAGACCAAACCATTGACCCGGCCATTGCCTTTGATACTGGTGGTTTGTGCGTTGGTGATTAAGTCAACATTATCCAAGGAATGTGCCTTTTCAACCAGCACGGCATCAGCAGCAATCTTCGGTCCAAATTCCAGAACGGAAACGTGCTTGGCAATCCCGGCAAGGTCGATAGCAGCCTCCACACCGGAGTTTCCGCCGCCGATAACGGCAACGCTCTTACCCTTGTAAAGCGGTCCGTCACAGTGCGGGCAATAAGCGACGCCCTTGTTCCGGAATTCTTTTTCACCAGGCACACCGATGTTTTTCCAGTGCGCACCAGTCGCAATAATCACCGTCCGGCCTTTCAAAGTGGTATCACCCTTTAACTGAACTTGAACGGGTGAACCGCCGGTAAGGCCAGTCACGGTTTGACCGTCAATCAACGTCACGTGGTACTTGGTCATTTGCGCTTGGATATTTTGCATCAGCTGCTCACCCTCGATGTAATCGGTACCGATTAAATTCTCGATACCAACGGTTTCAAGAGGCTGGCCGCCAATATGATCAGCAACCACCGCGGTGGATAAGCCCTTCCGAGCTGAATAAATTGCGGCTGAACCGGCAGCGGGACCGCCACCAATAATCAAAACATCATAGATCTTGTCAGAAACATCATCGTTAACAGCGGCCACAGCAGCTTTCCCCTGTGCCTTATTAACCAGCTGTTCCAACGTTGCACGGCCGTTATGCCATTCTTCACCGTTCAAGAAAACGGTTGGAACGGCCATAATATCATTAGCTTCGGCTTCGTCCTGGAACATCCCGCCTTCGATCATGGTGTGGGTAATGTGCGGATTCAGCAAACTCATAATATCTAACGCTTGAACCACGTCTGGACAGTTATGGCAACTCAAGCTGGCAAAGGTTTCAAAGTGGAGGTCCTGATCAATCGCCTCGATTTGTTGACGGACTTTCTCTGAAATCTTCGGTGCGTGACCGGAAACCTGCAGGAGTGCCAAAACGAAGGACTCAAATTCGTGGCCCAGTGGAATCCCGGCAAAGGTAATTCCAGAAGGTGCCGCGCCTTGAACGTCCACCGTGAAGCTGGGCTGGCGTTTCAATGAGCCTTCAGCAATCGACAGTTTAGGCGACAAGGCCGCCACTTCGTTTAAGAAGTCGCGGACCTTCGTACCATTTGCCGAATTACCAGCGTCTAACGTGAAGACCACTGGCTGCTGAAGTAACTGTAAATAGCTGCTCAGCTGTTGCTTTAATTTATCATCTAACATCTTAAATCTTACCGACAAGATCGAGGCCTGGTGTTAAGGTTTCTGAACCTTCCTTCCACTTAGCAGGACATACTTCGCCTGGGTGGGATTCAACGTATTGACCAGCTTTGATGCGGTCAATGTATTCAGAAGCGTTCCGGCCAATCCCGTCAGCGTTAACTTCTAAGGATTGAACCACGCCGTCCTTATCCAAGATGAATGTCCCACGTTGTGCGAGACCGGCTTCTTCATCGAAGACGTCAAACATTTTAGCTAATTGGTGAGATGGGTCACCGATCATCGCGTACTGCAGTTTACCAACGGCGTCTGATTCATCGTGCCATGCCTTGTGGACATAGTGGGTATCTTCAGATACTGAGTAAACTTCAACGCCTAAACTTTGTAAAGTTTCGTATTGATCTTGTAAATCTTCCAATTCGGTTGGGCAGACAAATGAAAAGTCAGCTGGATAAAACATCACAACGCTCCAGTGTCCCTTTAAATCTGCATCGGTAATATCGATGAAATCGCCCTTTTTGTAAGCTTTTGCCCTAAATTCCTCAATCTGTTTTCCTACTAAACTCATGTGAAAACCTCCTTAGAATTTGTTACAAGTTCATTGTACAATGTAATCATTCTAATTTAAAGGGTAAATTAGAATTTTTCTAGATTTCCGATACAGATCCGCTATTAAGTTGTAATTTTAACTTTATTCGATTTATCAAGTCATTCATCTACGTTATTGACTCCGCTTTCATTTTAGCACTGATTTTTTTAAAAATAAAAACCGCACGTCTACTGTGCGGTTCTCATCAACGACTAGCGGTGCAGCTTCTCCTGAATCTTATCACCGACTGAGTCGACCTTTTTCGCTGCAAACACTGTCCCGCCGACCAAAACTCCGCCGACAATTAACGTACTGGCAACCATGAATTTAAATACTGATTGAATGGCATCCATAATATCAGCCACCTTTCTTAGGCATCATCTTTTCGCAAGCCAAAGATTACCGAAACAATTACAACTAGGATGACAGCGCCGATAATCGAAGGAATCAGCGCCATCCCAGCTAAGCTTGGACCCCAGGTACCTAGTAATGCCTGACCTAACCATGCACCGATCAATCCGGCAACAATGTTAGAAATCCAGCCCATGGCGGCACCGTGGTTTGTGATTGCTCCTGCAATTGCGCCAATAATAGCGCCAACAATGAGTGACCATAATAAACCCATAGTAATACCTCCTTATCGACTTAACCAACTATCAATTTTCTATAATCCCAGCATAGCAAATCCCCGTGAGTGAAGCCACAAATATGATAATTATTTTTTTATGTCAATTATCATTATTAATTTATGCCTATAATTTTTGTGCCAGCTATTTTAATCAAAATCAATTTTACGTTAAAATAGAACCATTCAATTAGCAGAAAGTCAGGTGCTCATGTGGTTCAACCAATTGATCATATTGAAGTTCGCGGCGGTAACGTCAATAACCTGAAAAATATCGATGTTGATATCCCGTTGAATAAGTTTGTCGCTATCTCTGGTCCCTCCGGATCCGGTAAGAGTTCCCTCGCCATGGGGATTCTCTACGCTGAAGGCTCCAGACGGTACTTAGATGCGCTATCCACCTATACCCGACGGCGAATCGCGCAGAATAAGAAATCTCAGGTGCAGTCCGTGAAGCATATTCCGTCAGCATTAGCGCTGCGTCAGCGGCCAAGTATCCCATCAGAACGGTCTACCGTTGGCTCGCTAACCGAAGCTTTTAACGTTGTCCGGCTGATTTTTTCACGGTTAGGTTCAGTGGTCTGCCCCAACGGTCACCGAATTCCGCCAACCATCTCGATTGCTCAGAAAATGGATCTATCTGGGGACGACATGGGCATGATTACCTGTCCGACCTGCGGCGTGCGCTTCATGGCCAACGGTGCCGAAGATTTTTCCTTTAATTCCACCGGTGCCTGCCCCACTTGTAAGGGGTTAGGCGTCGTTCGGGAACTGGATGAATCCAAACTAATTGGTGATGAGAACCTAACCATTGATCAAGGTGTCGTTGCTTCCTGGCATCTGCCTGGTCGAAACTTTATGCCTAAAGTCGTGGCAACATTAGGTGTCCGCACCGACGTCCCGTACAAGGATCTCACGGATCAGGAAAAAGACATCGTGCTTCACGGCAAAAAACAGACTCATCCGGTCAATATCAGTTCTGGCACTGGCCGGGTCTTCCACATGGACAACGCGCTGTACGAAAACGCCTATGCCGCGGTGGAAGATTCACTTGAATCAGTGACCAGTGAACGGTCGATTGCGAGAATCAATCAGTTTTACCATTTTTCAACTTGCCCCACTTGCCACGGTTCACGGCTGAACCCGGAACGCTTGAAACAGCTAGTGGGCGGTAAGAACATTGCCGAAGTGGCCGACATGCAGCTGAATGATTTAGCCAAATGGGAAGCGGACACGAAGGCGGCTTTACCTGACGACATGGCTTCACTGGCTAAAATTCTCTTTACCGAACTGGATGACAATTTACGGCCACTACTAGAATTAGGTCTGGAGTATCTCAGCCTGTCCCGAAGCGGTAATACATTATCTACCGGTGAACTGCAACGGATTCAGTTAGCACGAACGCTGCGGACCGAAACTACCGGCGTGCTCTATGTATTGGACGAACCCTCAATCGGTTTGCACCCTGACAATATTCATGGGCTGATCAACGTTTTCCGGCAGCTGATCGCGCAAGGCAACTCACTGGTAGTCGTGGATCATGAAGTGGACATCATTTCGGCTGCGGACTGGGTCATTGAAATTGGCCCCGGTTCCGGTGCTGAAGGCGGTCAAGTGATTGCTCAAGGAACACCGAAACAGCTAGTGGATAGTCCGAAATCATTGATTGGTCCGTTTATCTCGGGTCATTCCGATATTCTGCAGACCAAACACGCCGCCAAAAAGCCGACAGGGCAATCTACCCACGTTAAAATCAATGATCACTTCAACTTGCACAACGTGGACGCCACTTTCCCAGACAATAAAGTGACAGCCATCACCGGCTTTTCCGGTGCCGGTAAAACCAGTCTGATTATTGATTCACTGGTCCCAGCAATCCAGGCCCGTAAGAAGCAAAAGAAATTACCGAAACATGTCAGTGAACTCACGACCGACTTACAGGATGTAGTGAGTGTCGATGCTAGCCCGGTGGGTAAAAACGCCCGCTCAACGTTGGCAACCTATACCAATATCATGAACGCTCTGCGACATATGTTTGCTAACTTACCCGAATCAAAAGCCAAGGGTTACGGAATCGCCTACTTCTCGTACAATAATAAGCAGGGCGCCTGCCCAAATTGCGGCGGTCTTGGCAATATCACATTAGATATTCAGTATCTGCCCGACATGGAAGAGGTCTGCCCGGTCTGCCACGGCACTCGGTATAAGGATGAAATCCAGCAGATCAAATGGCGGGGTTATTCCATTGTAGATTTACTCAACTTATCGGTTGAAGAGGCGATTCCAGTGTTCAAGGATGTCCCTCGGATCGAACACCAGCTCAAACAGCTCAAGGAAGTGGGCCTCGCTTACCTTCATTTAGGTGAAAGCACCCCAAACTTATCTGGTGGTGAAGCCCAACGACTGAAGCTGGTCAGCCACCTCACCAAAAAGCAAGCAGGAACCCTGTTTGTCTTTGATGAACCATCAATCGGCCTTCATCCGCTGGACGTGCAAACGCTCCTGCAGATCATCGACCGGTTGCGGATCAGTGGCGCCACGATCCTCATTATCACCCACGATGTGGACCTGATGCTCAACGCCGACTATCTGATTGACATGGGGCCTCGAGGTGGGGCTGCCGGGGGTAAAATCGTTGCTGACGGCGAACCGCTAAAGCTGGTCACCCAGCCCAACAGCTTAACCGTTCAATACTTGGCTAAGCACTGGCAAAAATTCGGCAAGCCGGAGAATTAATCCATCTTGAGCCATCAACTTAATTGACTATGTCGCCTAATAGATGCTAAACTAACTATGTAAGTGAAAGGCGTTAGAGTGCCTCTCACTGTAGAGCCGTTAATGACGACTGGCATTGTTAATTAGTCAAAAAAGACCGCTTAAACTTCGCCAAAAGTTTGTGTTAGCGGTCTTTTTTAATACCCAATATTTTCTACCAGTTGACAGCAGTTAACCAAACATGTTAGTTTAATGATACTAATAAAAAGGAGGCCTCGCCCATTGAAGATCTAAGTCAACCGTTAGAACCTAGCACCGTGATTCCCAGTACAGGGGAATACTGCGCAGTTCTGGCACTGACCTAGACCTTCTCTAGCGAGCCTAAACGCATGATAGCTATGCGCAAAGCACCTGGAGAATTGTTCTCAGGTGCTTTTTTGATGCCTAAAGACTGCCACGGTGCCCGCCAAAAAAACTGGAGGACACGCTATTATGTCGACCATTCAAATCACGCATTTAACATTCGCTTATCCTGGTCAGGATAATTTATTTAACAATCAGAACTTAACCTTTGACAGTAGCTGGAAGCTGGGACTCACCGGTCGAAACGGCCGGGGCAAGACCACCTTGCTAAACCTGATCCGCGGAAAACTCAGCGGTCAGGGAACTATTACTATGCCGCTAACACCGCTCTATTTCTCGCAGCCCGTCACGGATCCTACCCAAGATGCTTGGGTTGTCGCTACCGAAGCCAGTACGGCAGAATTATGGAAAATTCAGCGTGAACTCGCCCTGATGCATACCGATGACGATTTACTCTACCGCCCATATGCCAGCCTATCCGGCGGTGAGCAAACGAAGGTGCTGCTGGCAGCGACCTTTGCCAGCCATACCGGCTTTCCGCTGCTGGATGAACCGACGAATCACTTGGATATCACCGGCCGTGACCAGATTGCTGATTACTTGCGTCACGCGCAACAGGGCTTCATCGTCATTTCTCACGACCGGCACTTTTTAGACGTGGCTACCGACCACACCCTGACAATTGAAAAACAGCAGCTGGTGCTGACGCAGGGCAATTATTCTGCTTACGAGCGGGCCAAACAGCTGAAGGACCAGTCGGAATACGCTGAGCAAGCCAAGCTGCGCCACGACATCGGCCGGCTAAAACAAACGGCGGCCAACAAACGCCAATGGAGTCAATCTCGCGAAGGTGACAAATACGGTAACCCGCATAAAAAGGGCAGCGGCGCCGTCTACGATACCGGCTTTATCGGTGCCCGTTCAGCGCGGGTGATGCAAAAAGCCAAGAATCTGGAACACCGCATGGACAAAGCAATCACTGATAAAGAAGCATTATTGCAAAACGTTGAGTTTATTGACCCGCTGAAAATGAACTACCAGCCAGACCACCACGAAACGTTACTCTGGGTAAGAAACGTTCAGCTCAGCTATGACGGCCAGTCGTTATTTACGAAACCAGTCAGTTTTGAACTCAACCGTGGCGACCGTCTGGCACTGATCGGTCCAAACGGCAGCGGTAAGTCGTCTTTGATTGCCGCTATTCTAGGCCATTTCAAGGGTGACGTGACCGGTGAGATTCAGCTCACGGCAACCGCCCGTCGCAGTCTGGTTCGTCAGCACTATCCGGATAACTTGGGAACACTGAATGAATTTGCGGAAAAGCGCGGTTTGAGTTATCAGGACCTGCTGAATAACTTGAAGAAACTGGGCGTGCCGCGAGACGATTTTAAGACACCTATCCAGCACCTCTCGGCTGGTCAGCAAAAGAAGGTTGAACTGGCTGCTAGCTTGGCCACCCTCACCAGTCTTTATCTGTGGGACGAGCCGCTAAACTACCTGGACGTGTTCAACCAAGAACAGCTCACCACTGTTATTCAAGATATCCAGCCAACGATGCTGGTCACGGAACACGACCGCGACTTCATTTCGGCAGTCAGTACAAAGATCGTAACGCTGTAACGGCTGTTGCAAGTCCCTATGGTAACCGCTATACTGGGTGAAAATTATTAGGAAGTGACATAATGGCAAAATATAATACCTTAGACGACTATCTGGCTTCAATTACCAAACCGGAAAATGCCAAACAACTCAGCGATATGCTAGCTGACATCCAGGCTCAATATCCGCAGCTCGAACTGCGGATCGCCTGGAATCAGCCCATGTTCACCGACCATGACACGTTCATTATCGGCTTTTCAGCTGCCGCTAAGGACATCGCGGTTGCGGTGGAAGCGCCCATCTTCGAGAAGTATCTGGATCAGATTAAAGCGCTAGGCTACCGTGCGACTAAACGCCAGTTCCACATTACCTGGGGCACCGCCATTGACCAGTCGCTGCTGCATCATTTAATCGATGACGCCATCGTATTTAAGCGGAATATGACTACCTTCTGGGCACCTAAACCCAAATAAGCAAAAAGAAGCCTGACGAACAGTTAAGAACTGAACGTCAGACTTCTTTTTGCTTAAACAATTATTGAAAAACTCCTAATTCAACAATCAATCATCTAGACTGATTAATGCCTTCGACAACCTCGATTAGAAACGCCTTGATTCGCAGACGATCACGCTGATTAGACAGGTTCGCCTGTGCCAAGACGCCAAACGTACCCTCAAGTAAAAAGGTACTTGTCAGCATCGGATCGTGTGCTTTTCTAATTTTGTAGATGACTGACGGAGTATTTTCATTTTCTTCCGTAATATGAGTCATCAGCCAATTCTGCAAAAGTTGCTGGTTTTCTGCATAGTGGCGGTTGTGCGGATCGACTCTCAAATGAGATAACACATCATAATTATCCATGAAAAAGTCAGCAATTTCAGCAGCCGTATGTTCCGTTTGACCATCACTTTGCCAGTCATCCATAAGCTTATTGAGGACAGCTTCGGTCAGATCGATTTTATCGTGAAAATAACGGTAAAAGGTACTGCGCTTAATAAATGCTGCTTCACAAATCTGAGTAACTTCAATGTTTTCAATCCGGTGAGTTTTTAATAAGGTCAGCATTGCCATCGTTATCTGATTGCGAGTTCGCAAGCGTGCATACGAGACCATTATTGAACCCCCTTTGGGTAGATAAATCCTGAAACTCTGTTAATTAAATTTTATAACATGCTATGTACAACTGTAAACGTAAAAGCATTCTAAATCACTATTATATTGGAACACAACTCATTATATGCCGTCAAAAAATACATCAAATAGCTTATGTTCTTTTTACTCAAAAAATATAAACAAGGCTAAGACAGGCTTTCTGTCACATTTACACAACTTTTACGTATTCCAAACAACACTTTTACAGCAGCCCCTTAAACTAAGTTAATACAGAATATCGTATCGGGGGATGTCAAATATCGTGATAGAAATTTTCAAAGCTGTTATCTTAGGAATCATCGAAGGAATCACTGAATTTTTACCAATCAGTTCTACGGGTCACCTCTATTTAGCAAATGAATTTGTCAAACTCAAGGAATCCACCTCTTTCATCAACATGTTTATGGTTGTGATACAAGTCGGGGCCATTATGGCAGTAATCGCGCTGTATTTCAATAAATTAAACCCCTGGGCTCACAGTAAAAATTACTTAGAGCGTCACCAGACCTGGATTCTATGGGAAAAAGTCCTCATCGCGGTACTGCCATCGGTCATTATTGGCTTGCCGCTAAACGATTGGCTGGACGCTCACCTGACCAGCTGGCAGGTGATTGCAACCACCCTGATCGCCTATGGCATTTTATTTATTGTGATCGAAAACTTTAATCATCAGCGGACACCCTATTTTTCGGACCTCAATCACTTACCAATCAAAATTGCCGTCCTTATCGGTCTTTTCCAGATTCTGTCGCTAGTTCCTGGTACTTCCCGGTCAGGCGCTACCATCCTCGGCGGCATCCTAGTGGGGACTTCCAGATACGTGGCAACTGAATTCTCCTTCTTTCTAGCAATCCCAACCATGTTTGGGGCATCACTACTAAAGATTGCGAAGTACCTGATTCACGGCAACAGCTTCACGGGGATACAATCCGTAGTTCTGCTAACTGGTACGGCGGTTTCTTTCATTGTTGCCTATTTATCGATTAAATTTCTGCTGAACTACATTAAGCAAAACGACTTCAAGGTCTTTGGCTGGTACCGGATCATTCTGGGAATTGCTGTGGTCGCCTATTTTGGCCTGATTCATTAATTCCATTTCTGTAAAATTAAACCGTGCACAATTGATTTTATCTTGCCATCGCGGTACACTGCTAGCAAAGGAAGTGTTGTCAGATGAATGAAATTACAATCACGCCGGCAGTTGTTGAAGTCTTAAAACAAAAACAAGTCGCCGACAAAACACTGTTATTGATCACCGATGATGCCGGTGGCAAGTATTCGCTTCAAGGCGGTGCCTGCAGTATCGGCACCAAGTTCACCATCGTGGTTTTAGATCAGCCGGATGATGAATACAACGTGCAACTCAAGAATAACGCTGGCCTATCACTGTACACCTCTGATTACGACGTCTACTTTCTCGGTCAGGGCTTAAAGCTTGATTATCAAAAGGCCATGATCAACCTGAGCAATAATGGTCAGCTGCTGGACAACAACGTCCTGATTGCTAATGGAAAAGATATTTTAGCTGCTTTTAAGCAGGGTATTTTTGCTAATACTGGTAATTGCTAATTTTAGAACAAACACAAAGGTCTCCTAGAACTTCAACGTTCCAGGAGACCTTTTCTATTCGAATTTATTTAACCGCTGCAATCCCTTGCTTCAAACGGTTCAACCCGTCCATCAGCCGTTCTTTCGGGCAGGCCACGTTCATACGTAGAAATTCACGGCCGTCACCACCGTAAACCGTACCATCGGAAAGATACAGACCGGTTTCTTGGCGGATAAACTGTTCCAGCTTGTCGGAAGACATGCCAACTTTACTGGTATCCAGCCAAACCAGATACGTCGCGTCTCCCGCCACGGCTTTCACACCGGGAACATTTTCCGCCACAAACTTAGCAACGGTCTGTTTGTTGTCCTCGATGTAGGCTCGTAAATCATGAACCCATTGATGGCCCTTGGTATAGGCTGCAATCGTTGCCGGGATGGCAAATGAATTGGGTTCAGCCAGTTCATCCGTGTTGAGCCCGCGGTTAACGATTGCCCGTAACGCTTCGTTAGGTACAATGACCGTTGCAGCGTGCAGTGCAGCCACGTTAAAGGTCTTACTTGGCGAAACCGCAACGACGCAGTTCTGCTCGTTAACTTTATTCACTGAGGCAAATGGCGTATAGCCCTTGTCCGGTGCGGTGATATCACCGTGGATTTCATCGGACAGCACCACCACATGGTGCTTAGCGGCCAGTTCGCCGATGCGCGCCAAAGTATTCGCCGACCAAATCATACCAACCGGATTGTGCGGATTACATAAGATCATCAGTGTCGTCAGCGGTTCAGCCATCCTGGCTTCTAAATCGTCCCAGTCAATGTGGTAGGCATCTTGATCATCCAAAACCAAATCACTGGAAAGCACGTGCCGGCCATTATTCAAAATCGAATTATAGAAGATATTATATACCGGTGCCTGAATCAAAACGTTATCGCCAACGTTAGTCAGCCGTCTGACTGAAGAGGAAATCGTAGGCACGACGCCGGTTGAGAAAATCATCCAGTCCGTTTCAGGCCGCCAGTTGTGTTCCTTTTCATACCAGCTTTGAACAGCATCAAAATATTCCTGCGGTACTTCTTCGTAACCAAAAATGCCGTTTTTAGCCCGTTCTTGAATGGCATCAACGATTGCCGGCAAAGTCCGGAAATCCATATCTGCTACCCACATTGGCAGTTCGTTGTCCTTTACATCCCACTTCACTGAATTGGTATGCCGCCGGTCAATTAACTCTGAAAAATCGGTCATGCTGTCTTCCTCCCAACGTTAATTTTGATTGCTGACTTATCAATGTCCGGATCATCAAGGATCACTTCGCCAATGGCTGGTGCGTTGATCACACCGTTCACTGGATTCTTCACGCTATCAATGGTGGTGATAATATCAGCATTGATATCCGTGCAATATTCAAAGGCTAAATCAGTATTGACCAGCGAACAGTTTTCCAACGTCAGATCATCAACGTAGCAAAGTCCCTGGTCGCTTTCAATCCAGCAGTTCACAAAGCGGATATGCTTTGAGTTCCAAGCTAAATATTCACCAACCAGCGTTGAATCATAAACCGTAACGTTATCGCAGTTCCAGAATGCATCGTGAGTCTCAAAGGTCGAATTGTGAACCTCAATATTTTTACTGCCATCAAAGGCGTAGTTCCCGCTTAACTTCAAGTGGTCAACCACAGTATTCTCACAATTCTTGCCAAAATAATCACCCTTGGCCGTAATGTGATCCAACTTAACGTCGTTACACCACCACAGTGTTTCGACAGCGTTGCTCATAGTAATGTTGGACAGCTCAGCGTGGCTGATGTGCCGGAACGTCTTGGTTGCTTCAATCATGGTATCATCCATTTTCAGGTTTTTCGTATACCAGATTCCCGCGTGGGCTTCTAGCTTGATTGTGCTTTGAGAAACGTTGATATCATTGGCATACCACAACGGGTATTTCCACTTAAAAATGTTGTGTTCAATGTTCAGATTTTTACTGTGTTTCAACGGTGACTCACCGTTTTGGAACGTACTATTTTTAATGTTGAGGTCGTGAGCCTTAAACAGCGCTCGTTCGCCTTCAAATACTTGTTGGTTGATTTCTTTCACAATGGTTACCTTCCCAATTCATTTCATCATATTTATATTTTAGTTTTAATCCTCAATGTTGTCTAATAAACATCACGCTATCATAGTTAAATCGTAATGTATTAATCATACAACTTTTACGTCGCATTCAGACAATAAAAGCTTCGACTGCATTGAAGATTAGCGTTCATTCTGCTCCGTGAGACCGACAATTCGTCGTGTGGTCGCTCCGAAGCTAACTTTCTCCCGTTGGTCGAAAGTGGATCTTCTCCGACGACCATAGCACTAAGGTACCAAAGAACGGTACCTAAGTGCTATTCGCACCACGATTTGCCGGTCTCACTTCACTGCATTTACTGAGTACATATTGGCAACGTCACTGCTTGGTTGCTGACGCAAATGATTTTAAATCAATAAATACCCTGCAACGGTTTAACCGTTACAGGGTATCTTCTAATAATCAGAATTTATTTATTTCGTGTCAACCGGCTCACAATCAAACTCATGCCCTCATGAAACACACCAGGATGATTGCGTGCAAACCGTGCCAACATCCTGTCCGTGAAACCAAAGTAATACCGGCGCTTAGGGTGACGCTCCGTTGCTGCCCGGTAGAAGACTTTCGCCAAATCTTCGGCGCTTGCTTCAGTGGTTTTCAGCATCCCGCTTAACAACTTTTGCGTCCCTTCAGCCAATGGTGTATACGGTGAATCCGGTTTAAGATTATGAATAGCGTTATCCATGGCAATGTCCAGCCAAGATGATTGTGTGCCACCGGGTTCAATGATGACTGACCGCAGTCCGAACTGCCGGATCTCGGTATCCAGCACGTCGGACCAAACGTTTAACCCGCGCTTAGTCACGTAGTACCAGCCGCCAAGTGGTGAGTACACGTCGCCACCAATGGAAGAGTTGTTGATGATTCGACCAGTGCCCTGCTGACGCATTTGCGGTAACACCAACTTGGTTAATTCAGAAGCTCCAACCAGATTAGTTTCCAGTTGTTTGTGGACCTTATCCAAACTAACTTCTTCGATGGGCCCAAATTCACCATAACCGGCATTATTTAACAAAACGTCCACACGCAGTCCATCGCCTAATGCATCTTTAACATACTGAAGGCGGGAATCCGCATCGGTCACGTCCAGACGCAGCGGGTGGATCCTCAAACTCGTTGGAATCTTCTCAACGCGTCGAGCCCCCGCATAAACTTCCCAGCCGTGTTTCGCAAATAACTGCGTTGCCGCATACCCCATGCCACTGGATGCACCGGTAATTAAAATCACTCGTTTTGCCATTTTCAGATCTCCTTTTTATGCGTTATTTCGCCTAATCGTTAGACCAACTGTATAGCGAAACGATAACAATTACAAGCAATCAGCCGCGGACGAAAAACAGCTCACTATTCGTCTCTTTCACCGGCTTTTTAATTTAAATTTCCAATCAATTTACTACTACTTATGTCTCAATCTTGATACAACAGCATTTCAAAAAAGTTTAAAAATGCGGTTTACAAATTATGAAAAGATGGTAAGATACTGATTAGAGATTAAAAGACGTAGGAAAGACAAGTAAGTCTCGTCGAACTGTCAGTGAGTTGGGAAATGGTGTGAACCCAATCAGTAATCGGCCTTTCTGAATAACACTTTCTTAGTCGCGGGCTGAACCATTTAGCAGTAAGCTTCGCCGTTACCGAAACGTTACCATCGGAGCGTATGTTAGTACGCGTATTGAGGTGGCTTATCTACGGATAGGCAACTTGGGTGGTACCGCGAAATGAAGTCTTTCGTCCCTTGGTTTAGGGATAAAAGGCTTCTTTTTTTATTCCAAATCTATTATAGGGGGACCAAGTACCATGCATTTAATTATTCCAAAGTCATATGAATCAAAGTTGTCAGTTCGCGAAACACAAACGGCCATCCGTTATATCCGTGAAACTTTCCAAGATGAATTCCGTAAAGAATTAAACCTGTCACGGGTTTCAACCCCAATGTTTGTTGAAAAGAAAACTGGTTTAAACGATAACTTGAACGGTGTTGAAACACCTGTTTCATTTACCATGAAAGACATGGGTGACGAGCAAATCGAAATCGTCCACTCACTAGCTAAGTGGAAGCGAGTTGCTTTGAAGCGTTATGGTTTCCCACTTCACGAAGGTCTCTATACCAACATGAACGCCATCCGTAAAGACGAAGATCTGGACAACTTCCACTCTGCTTACGTCGACCAATGGGACTGGGAAAAGGTCATCACTAAAGAAGAACGGACGATTGATACGTTGAAGAAGACGGTTCGTCAGATCTTCAAAGTGATCAAGCACATGGAACACGAAGTTTGGTACAAGTTCCCAGAATCCGTTTATCACTTACCTGATGAAATTCACTTTGTTACTACCCAGGAGCTTGAAGACCGTTGGCCGGACAAGACCCCTATGGAACGTGAAGATCTGATTGCTAAAGAACTTCGGTGCGTCTTCATCATGAAGATTGGTGGCGCTTTGAAGAGTGGCAAAAAACATGATGGCCGGGCCCCTGACTATGATGACTGGGAATTAAACGGCGATATCATCTTCTGGTACGAACCACTAGACCAAAAGATTGAAATCTCCAGCATGGGTATCCGGGTCGATGCCGAATCCATGAAGAAGCAATTAAAGATTGCTGGCGCCGAGGACCGTTTGAAGTTACCATATCACCAAATGGTCTTAAACGAAGAAGTCCCATACACGATCGGTGGCGGGATAGGCCAATCGCGGCTGTGCATGCTGCTGTTGGGTAAGGCTCACGTTGGTGAAGTGCAAGCATCCCTCTGGCCTCAAGATATGATTGATAAGTGTGAAGAAGCGGGGATTCATTTGTTGTAGAGTGCGGAGGCAAGCGGTTAGAGAGCGGAGTGTAAGGCGGGAAAGGCAAAAATCCCGAACTTGGATTTATGCCTTTACTGACTTACATGCAGCTCTCTGCTTGCTGCAGCACGTTTCGGCTATGTAGCATTAGAGTGCTGAAGCAAGCGCCTAGAGAGCTGCAGCACGTTTCAGCCATATAAAATCAAAACAGTGTCAGCAAAACGGTACCCTCAAGGTAGAAGCAAAGCCTTGAGGGTATCTTTTTACTCAGTGCTAATATTCCGTTCCGCCAACCCAATTCCTCGAAGTGGGGTCGCTCCGAAGCTAGCACCTGCGCTGCGATCTTCTCCGTCTCCCGTAGTCGTAACCGAGTAAAGAACACTCGCTAACGACTACTCGCACCACGATATATTGGTTTGGCTCCACTCCTCTAGCTCTACTATTTGCTTACCTATCCTTATCTAAATACTTGCATCGCCAACTAAAGACTCCGGAATGACAGCAGTTTGTCCGCAAAATGTAAAATTTACCAACGTTTTCACATGATATAATGTGGGTAAAGAGGTGAAAAAGCATGGCCATATCCAAAACGACAATCATACTTGCAATCGCGGCGCTTAGCGTCTTTGGCACCAACCAATACGTGCACGGCAAAGCGCTCAGTCATCCGCACCGAACAGTGGTGAACCCAGATAACTATGGGAACAACGACGGTGGTTTTGCCACCAACTGGTATCGGCTGAGGCACGCGACCAACGTGACGGTCACCTATTCATCAACCGCCAATTCCAACGCAGTCAGAAAACACTTGGAATTACCCAAGGGAACGATTATCGGTGCGCAGCGTTACCATCAGCAAGTGGCGCCTAAAAACGTTGCCTACACCTCCGGCTATATGACACCTAATCTCAGCTATCATTTAAAATCACATTTAGTTAATTCAAAAGTCTATGGTTTCGGAGCCGTTTCGTTTAAATTACCCGCCAAAAAAGTCCAGCAAATCGTCCGTCCTGCTTATGGGCTGCCTTACGGGAGCGGGACTTTATATTCCGGCGGCGTGGGTGCCATCAAGAGCCTCAACCGCAACGTCGATGCCATTAAGATATCTTCTGACGGCTACATTGAAACTTATCGTAATGAGCCTAAAAAGTACCCGTCATTTCTGGGAACGCTGGAGAGCCACTATCAGTCCAAGCCGAATGATTCACAGCGAATCGTTCTTTCTGAAAAAACTGGCGACACGGTTCACCTGTACTACGCGCACCACTTAGCTGGTGTCAATGATAAACGGGTGCACCACTCCGGTGATAAGCAGTATCGGTTAACCATTACCAACCGGCACACACCTTATCAATACAACGATTCGGCTTACTCAAGCGGTAAGACGATTGCCAGCATCTATTCCGTAGGTGGCAGCAACTACTTTACCATCATCGGTTCTGGACGGGAATAACTCAGAATAATCACGTTAACTAAAATAGCGTCTGATATCAGTCAATCAACTGGTATCAAACGCTATTTTCATTTAAATAATTCACTGTTCTCGATTCGGTGATAAATCTCGTCCCGTACTTTCCGAAACGCCCGGAGCTTATCGGCATCACTGCCGGTAGCCTGTGCCGGATCCGATAACGGCCAATGAACGCGCTGAACCTGTGGCGGCGTCACCGGACATCTATCACGAGCATCACCGCACAGCGTCACCACGATATCGCAGCTATTCAGGTAGTCAAGGTCAATGAGTTTAGAATACTGCTTTGAAATGTCGATACCGACCTCGCCCATCACTTGAACCGCTAAGGAGTTCAGCCCGTGGGTTTCAACGCCCGCACTTTGAACTTCCCATCTAGAGCCAAGCAACGTTCGTGCAAAGCCCTCCGCCATCTGGCTGCGGCAGGAATTGCCGGTACACAGAAAGTAAACTCTTTTCATCGATTCCACCACCCTACTATTCTATCTTCCCACAGATTATACCGGGAATCCCGGCGAAGTGCTAGTCTTTATCCTTGGGCTGATTAGCGTTGATCAAAATACACCACTTAAAGATGTTGACGAAAACAGCGTTGGCATCATTTTTACTAAACCAGCAAATTAGAATATTTCGGATAATACAAAAACGTTCTGGCATGATTGTCGGAACGCTTTTTAACCTACTTCATATTCAAATATAAATTCTTTGATTGATCACCATAACTATACAAGGCAACAGAAAGCCTTGTATTCCCAAGCCGTGATGTCTGATGCTTAGTATGAGCTAGCAATTGAAACCCTTCAGACTTACCTGGAGCCAGACCAGCTTCGCTAAACAGGACAGGACTCTTGCTAGTGCCTTTAGAGAAGTTAACGTCAAAGGTAGCTCGTGTGTACGACCTAGTTGCTCCTATTACTACACCCAAAATGTCGTTCTGGGTATATACTGGTGCAGTATCATCATCATCATAATCTGCGATATAATTCCGCCAATAAGCATTATCTGGTGAATTAGAATAGTTATATACCCGACCTGTTAGCTTAACCCAAGTCTGATAACGGGATACCTTTGGTGATACATGGAAAACGTAAGCATGGTAGAAAACAACCTTCCCAATTCTAGTCTCGGGAATGTAAGTGGTTTTCTTAGTTACAGGATCAACCCGAAAGGTAGTTGTATTGTAATAAGTCTTATTTAACGTGTATTTCTGGTAGCTAATTACTTTATGATGATAGGTTTTTGTCCCATTATTGCCAAAATACGTAAATGAACTGGCATGAGCATCAACTGTTGAAGCAGCTGCTAAACCAAGTGTCATTGCAAATGCAGCAACACAGATTTTTAACCATTTTTTCATGACGAACCCCCTTAAGTTTTATTCAATTTGAATTATAACATGTATGTATTAACTGAAAAGTAAATGTGATACTAATTTTAAAAAAAAAGAAAGACTGCAAAACTCGTCAGTAATGACGGATTCTGTAGTCTTTCCCAGGAAACTATATTAAATTACCAATTACCCTTATCAACAGTATAGACGTAATTGCCAGTCGTGTAATTAACATCACCCTTTTGATCATTAGCGTGAGTTGAGATTCCCAAATATAAGGTATCCTTCACCTGAATACCTTCTGTTTCTTGGTTTGGACCCCAGTCACCAGTAAAGTAAACTGCTCGGAAGTTTGTACTCTTCCATGCTACCTTAGTAACTGATGGTGCCTCCCCGATAGCACCTCCACTAAAGTAGACTGCTAAGCCATCAGAGAAATCCATACCTTGAACGGATCCATTACCCACTTGGCTATAAATGTTATAGTCCATAGGCCAAGTATCAATTGCCTGATCCGTCATTGCTGAGGAATCACATCGTAATGATGTTGCACCGCTAGCCACACTAGCGTCTAGTGCATTGTTGACACCTTCAAGATTATAGTAAGTCAACTGTGCATGGTGATCTCCGGCACGAATGCCCAAAATAAGTAGATACTGACGGGAAGTGGAAATGGCTGCTTCAACACGTTCCATGTTTCCAAGGTCTGTCCCGGACTTATTGGCATGATCTAGCCATGATAAATGAGCAAGTGAAGCGGGATCAACGGGACCCGCTTGGAACTGAACCCGCGCAAGCTGAGTAGCCCATTCTGTACCACCAGTATCCTTAGGATAAGTTGCTATTAAGAAATAGTCCTTACCATCATGTTGGTACCAGTCTAACGTTTGTGCGTGACCAGTATTAGCCAAAGTCATTGTTTCACCTTGCGAAAAATCAACAGTGGTTTGGCCTGGTACAATACTTCCTCGAGAAATATAAGTATTATTGCCAAACTTTTGTAAGCAATAAATGTTATCCGTACCCACATAGGTCTTTTGAACAACATTTTGATGCCCTGTAGAATCATTCGGTAAATTAATTAATGTATATGCTTTTGTAGCTGTTGCCATAATTTTAACCTCTTTAATATTATTTTTTTGGAATTCCGGAATTCCATGTCATCGCGATTACAGTGACTATACTAGAGGGTTCTTCGTTGCCCGTGTCCCGAATTCGTTGCAATCTTTAGACACGAAAAAAGCCACCAGGACTCGGTGACTTTTACTATAAAATACCGGCAAAATCATAATTAAAATCCGTTTTCAACTGATACCCGTTATTGGTATATTGCCAAGCCTGGGCATTATCCACTCCGGGCTGATTGACGCCGTAAGAAGCACCCCAGATAGCTGGCTGATATTTTAATTGCTCCCTTTTGATTCGCTGGCTGTTGAACCAGCTGGCTGAGGCGTAAACGACCAAGTAATGAAACCCCTGCTGATACACGTAGTCTAAAAATAGATTGATATCAGTGGTCACATCGTACTGTAAAGACTGATCCTCAACATCAATGGCACACACAGTATCCCTGTTTAGACCAAGCTTAATGATGTTTTTGACGAACCATTTAGCTTCATTTACTGGGTCGTTCATTCCGTAGCGCTGACTGTTACCTCTGAAATAGTGATAGACACCAATCGACTTGAAAAATTCAAAGCCGTTCAACAGCTGCATACCAGCCTTAGGATTCACGTAATGCGAACCGTTTTCAGATCCTTCAGTGAGCATAACGAATAGCCCCGTTGCATGGTTGTGTAGCTTTCGCATGTAGTCTAAAGTATCTGGCTGAAACGAACTGATATCGGCAAATTCAGTTGTCATTTCATTGACCCCCATTCGTTAATAGATTTGGATCAGCTGCAGTTTCATGATTATCACCCAAAGTGACGTGTTTGTATTCCTGATAAGCTAATTCAACCTTATCGGCCACAACGTCTTTAGAGATATTCCCAGCTGTTTTTGCCATATGCTGCAATACATAGTCTACTGCTTGGACCTTTCGTTCACTTTTAGACAGTGCGGCATAATTTGCCATCGCAGCCACAGCTGAATAAGCTAGATTATCTGCAATCTGTAAGCACTGCTGAACTTGACGGTTCTTTTCGGTAGCCACTTTTTCGGCAATAAAGGGATGCAATAACTTATAGATTGCTGGAATAGTGGTGCAAATCAAAGTTACAATTGACGCAAAATCTAACGTTCCCGTTGTCATGTTAAAGACCTCCTTTCATCAATAGCCCAGTTCTTGCTTCAAAAATTCAAAGAAAGCTGCTCGCTTACGACTAACATTGGACTTACTCATATTTAAAATCATTCCTATACCTTCCAGGGTCAGATTATTCTCATGATGAAAGTACAGTTGTTCGACAATAGTTCGTGTATCCGAATCGGAATGCTTTAAGCAAAAATTGATACACTCCTTATTGATTTCTAGTTGTGCCAAACAACGATCAGTGCCAATACTGTCATCAAATAACATGGTTCCTACCGCTAATTTAGAAAGCACGTGGCTATGCCCTCCGTAAGGATATGAACGCTCGGCCATTCTTACAGCCATATAACGATCAATCTTTGGATAATCCCTTAAAATACTTTCTAAATGCTGACGTTCGTAATCATCCATTTTAAATCACCTCATTATTATAGTTTGGAAAATTAAACAGCTTCCTTATTGATAAGAACTCAAAACCTATATTAATTAATTAGGAAAGCAATGCGTTCCACTTTTGTTGCGTGTTCGGATGATCTTTATTCATCTCCTATGAAATCTTGACATATTAACCGCAGTTATAAAGGGTTCAATTATTTGATGCGCTTTATATAAAGTGCTTCGGTGACCATTAAAGAACGTATGTTCGTATATTTTCAAGGCGTTTTAACTCAGGTGTCTAATTTTTTAGAAATTTAGTAAAAAATATCTGATTCCCATTAGACGCAGGGAATCAGATATCCAATAGATCACTTAAATCAAATAGATTTACACTACGTGATAAGTTTAAAGACGCAATTATAAGAGGACTACCTTCAAAATTCATTGTAGGAATGAAAAAGCCGCCAAATTTCGGCGACTTAAAAGTTGTGATGTTTTTGTACTTACTTCAGATTTAATTTTAATGTCTTAGTTTGCGCAGCTGCATCCGTCAAGTAAACATATACCGTTGTCTTTCCAAGCCGAGAAGTTGCGGTCTTTGTATGAGCAAGCAACTGGAACCCTTCAGATTTACCAGGTGCTAAACCTTCTTTGCTAAGTAAAATGGGACTTTTACTGGTACCTTTAGAGAAAGTAAAGTATGGAGACCTGTTAGCAGTAAGTACTTTTAAGATTGAATACTGGCTGTAACCAGTAAGTGAAGTGTTCCACGTACGCCAAAAAGCGTTGTGTGGTGAATTAGAATAATTATATACACGACCTGTCAATTTAACCCAAGTCCGGTAACGCGATACCTTTGATGATACGTGAAAAACGTACATGTGATAGAATACGACTTTTCCTGTTCTATATGCCGTGTCCGGTGTCATACCAGCTTCCAGTGTATTATAATCTGTCTTATTCAACGTATACTTCTGATAGCTAGTTACCTTATGATGATATGTCTTTGTCCCATTGTTGCCAAAATAAGTAAATGAACTGGCGTGAGCATCAACCGTTGAAGCAGTTACCAAGCCCAGTGTCAATGCAAACGCAATAACACAGATCTTCAACCATTTTTTCATTGTTTTTATCTCCCCTTTACTTGTTTGTTCAGTTTAAATTATAACATGGAAATATTAACAGAAGGTAAATGTAACACCAAAGTTTAAAAAAGAAAGACTGCAAAGTCCTTCAGTAATGGAGAATTCTGTAGCCTCTCTAATGGAACTATTTTAAATTAGATTACCAGTTACCTTTATCGACAGTGTAAACATAATTACCAGTCGTGTAGTTACCACTACCAGTATCATTATTCAAATGAGTCGAAATTCCTAAATATAAGGTATCCTTTACTTGAATACCTTCAGTTTCATGATAGGCCCCCCAGTCGCCGCTAAAGGAAACTGGTCGGAAGTTCGTACTCTTCCATGCCACTTTGACAACTGTCGGTGTTTGCCCTAATCCGCCACTACTAAAGTAGACAGCTTGACCATCTGAGAAATCCATACCTTGAACTGAATTGTTTACTTGCATTAGACCGTAGATGCTAGAAGATGTCTGCCAAGTATCAATTGCCTGTGCAGTAATTCGAGCATCGTTACACTGTACAGCATAAGCACCACTGGCCTCCACGCTGTCCAATACATTATTAAGCCCTTCTAGATTATAATAAGTGAGTTGCGCATGGTGGTCACCAGTCCGAATCCCCATGATCAATAAATATTCACGAGAAGTAGAGATGGCCGCTTCAACACGTAACAATGTTTCGAAGTCACTACCAGTAGTATTAGCATGATCGAGCCATGATAAGCCAGTAAGTGTAGCAGGATCAATAGTACGACCGGATTGGAACTGAACCCGCGCAAGCTGAGTAGCCCATTCTTGGGTCGTTTCATTTGCTTTGGGATAAGTTGCGACTAAGAAATAGTCCTTACCATCATGTTGGTACCAGTCTAACGTTTGTGCGTGACCGGTATTCGTTAAAACCATTGTCTCACCTTGCGAAAAGTCAACCGTGGTTTGACCACCGGCAATACTTGCTTTAGAAATGTAGGTATCGGTACCAAATTGCTGTAAGCAATAAATGTTATTTGTACCCACATACGTCTTTTGAACAACACTTTGATGTCCTGAAGAATTAATCGGTAAATTAATTAATGTATATGCTTTTGTAGCTGTTGCCATAATTTTAACCTCTTTAATATTATTTTGGAATTCCGGAATTCCATGTCATCGCGATTACAATGACCATTCTATTAAAGATTCTGATGTCTGCGTTGCAGGTTTGTTGCAACCTGAAATCGTCAAACGCATACAATTAGTCGAACACCAGCTTTAGGCATGAAATATTGTATTCAATCATTAACAGTGCTAACGTCAAACTAAATGAAAATAGCGAGGTGGTCAAATATGGACACAGTTACTTACAGTGATTTCCGACGCAACCTAAAAGCCTACATACAAAAGGTTAACGACGACTCTGATAGTTTGATTGTGACGTCAAAGAAACCTCATAATTCCGTAGTGATCATGAATAAACATGACTACGATGCCATGCAGGAAACCATGTACATCCTCAGTAACCCTGAATTGATGAACCGTATTCGTGAGGGTGATGAACAGTTTGCCACTGACAATGGGCACAGTCATATATGACTAAATGATATCCTCTAAATAAATTACGGTCTTATAATATACAAAAAAACGTCCTCAGCATGATGTGCTGAGGACGTTATAATCTTTATAACTCACCGTTTTCCGTCCATTCATATTGAACGTTGTCGGGATCTTTTTCAGGATCATAATCAACATCTAGGTCGTAGCCCTTAAAGAACCAGAGGTCGTCTTCTTCGATATAGAAAGTGACCCCATCTTTTTCGACTTTTACGCCGAAGTTATGGGGTTGCAGTTCCCTGGCTAAGGCAATCGAAAAGCCGTGGTGCACTTTGGTGCGGCCATATAATTTACCGTAAAAACGAATGGCTGCGCTTTGATCCGGGCCAACGTTCATTTCATCTTCAAACCACTTCACAGCGGCGTCGGTAATTTGTAATTTCATAAAGATATCCTCCTTGGATAACCCGTTAAAATGCAAGTTCAGTACGTGTTCCTCACACGTCAAGGTTAATATACCATATCCGCTGATGAGAGTTAAAAAATATACTTGTGTTTTATTTAATTTGTGTACAATTTATATATTCAATAACCTCTAGGCCACTGGTACCAAGTGAATGTGGGCGTGAAAGACTTTCTGAAAGGCTGCTTTACCGACATGGCTGAAGACTTGATACCCACGCGGATGATACTGTTTATCCAAGTAAGCTTTCACCTGATCCATTAGGTCCAGCATGGCGATCTGCACGTCTCTGGGAGCGTCAAAGAAAGTCACGTAATGTTCTTTGGGCACAATCAAGAAGTGTCCCGGTGCTACGGGATGAATATCGAAAAAGCCCTTGGCCAAGTCGTTCTCTAAAACGGCCGGCTTATTGCAGAATACGCATTGATCATCAATCATTTAAGTCCCTCATTTCATCTCTGAATTATTCACCTTCTATTGTAACACCATGGTTTTCCCTAATACTCCCGAGGTATATTATTTGTAAAAGCGTTTTCATTAACGTACACTCTAAGAGTGTTTTACTTTAAATTCTTTAGGAGGCTTATCAATTATGACAAAAGTTGCAATGATTACAGGTGCTGCACAGGGGATTGGTGCAGAGGTTAGTTTACACTTAGCAAAGGCCGGCTTCGATATTGCGGTGGCCGATCTGCCAGCACAAGAAGCAAAAGCCAAAACCGTTATTTCAAACGTGGAAGCTGCTGGTCAAAAAGCCGTTTTCATTCCGGTCGACGTCACGGATCAGGCGGCGGTATCCAAGGCCGTGGATCAAGCAGCCGACCAGTTGAATGGCTTTGATGTCATGGTTAATAACGCTGGTGTGGCTAAAGTTGATAAGTTTGAAGACATCAAACCAGCTGACCTGGAATTCAGCTACAAGATCAACGTTTTCGGCGTGATCTATGGGATTCAGGCAGCTGCCAAGAAGTTTAAAGCATTAAACGTACCGGGCCGGATCATCAACGCTTCATCCATTGCCGGTATGCACGCCTTCCCTGTTTGGGCAACTTATTCGTCAACCAAGGCAGCCGTTATCAGCATCACTCAAGCCGCGGCTTTGGAATTCGCACCCGCCCACATTAATGTGAACGCCTACGCACCAGGTGTGGTTGGCACCACTGGCATGTGGGATGAAATCGATGCTAAAATGTCAGAGATCAACGGCAAACCGTTGGGTCAAAACAAGAAAGACTACGTTGGTACCATTCCGCTAGGCCGCACGGTTGAACCAAACGACATTGCCAACATGGTAGCTTTCTTAGCCAGTCCAGAAGCTGAGTTCATCACTGGCCAAACATACGCTGTTGATGGCGGTGGCCTGCTTTAGAATTATTTGTCAAATAAGCGATTAAAAAGGAAGCGTACTGAGAAATCATTTCTCGGTACGCTTCTTTAGATTCTGCTGATAAATCAGCCATTCATTTTAACATTAGTAAGCAACGACTCTGTATGTGGCACGTACATTAACGGTAGCACCGTTATCGCTAGTAGTCGTTGGGGTGGCAGATGCACTGACGAACTGGTAGCTAGAACCAGAGTTGCTGATCAGATTGGTCAAGTTAGCGTCTTGGATGATGTTTTGAACATCTTGAGCGGAAATCGTGTCACCAGCCTTAACCTGGAAGGCAGCCTTAGCACCCGAAGCGTCCAGCAGAGTTTGGTCAGCACTCTTCAAAGTGATTGCGTTACCCTGTTGGTCAACCAAGTTAACCTTGATAGCCTTAGTGGTGTCAGTGGCAGCAGCCTTAACGTAGTAAACCAGGGTGTCACCATTCTTAGCAACTGCGGCGTTGTCCTTGTTTGCTAAGGAAGCAGAACCGCCGTTGTTATTGTCGTAAGGAACGTAGCCTGAAGGCACGCCGTTGACGATGCTGTTCAAGTTAGCAGTAGTCGTAACGTTGGTGTAGGTCGCACTCTTGTCGAATGGTACAGAACCAGTGCCGACTTCTTTGCCAGTATCCTTATCAACGTAGCTGATCTTTACTTGGTTACCTTCTGGTGCTTTGATACCTAAGTTATAGATCCAACCAGTGATGGATGGGTTCTGTTCATCCTTAACCTGGTAGTATACCCAGCCTTCACGGGTCTTAGTTTCAGCGCCCGTAATGGTGAAGGTGTCTGTCGTATTGAACCCGGTGATCTTGTGAGCCTTGTATTGAGCGTACTTTGGATTATTCCAAAGGGTCCAATATGATGGCCGAGTCATGGTGTAACCCGTTGTTACGGCAGGCATTGAGGCTGAACTGGTCGTTTGAGTGGAAGCAAGTCCGCCACCAAACTGAGTCTTATCTTTACCACCATAAATCCAGCCACGGTATCTACCGTCAAATGAAACGACCTTGTAGTAAACTGAGCCACGGTTAGTTGTGGCAATCGAATAAGCACGGAAGTAATCATTTGACCTTGAAGAATTACCTAATCTGCCCATGGTTGAAGTTGACGCAACAACCCGTGCACCAGCAGCGGTCCCAGCTTTGGTATACAAGGCATGAGTCCCGTTTGGCACAACGTTACGGGTTTCAGGTGCCGTAGTAAGAGACGAAGAGCTAGTAATATAAGCGTATGATTTAGCACTAGCAGTTGTAGTAGCTAAGCCGGCTGCGCCAAGCATTGAAACAGCGGCTAAACCAACGTACAAAGACTTTTTCAAACTAGATTTCATCGCAATACACTCCTTTATGATTGAATCGATTCCTACTGCTAATCCCCTGATTAGCTACCTTTATTCTACCATGTAAACCGCTTTCATAAGTTAAGTTATTGTTAAGTATTGCTAAAGGCGTCAACAGTCTGAAACCTGATTGCAACACGGTTTTACCGTTGTAAATAATGCTGCTTTAGCTGGGCAATATTGGCCTTTGATAACCCCAGTCCCTTAGTCAAATAACCCTGGATTGACCCATATTTTTTATCCGCAGCGTGATAGGCAGCATCCAGATAACTGCGCTTAACGATCAACGTGGCTTTCTTTTGGGCAATGGCCTGCTTTGAAGCACCTTGATGTTTTAGAGCTGAAAGCTG
Organism: Secundilactobacillus yichangensis; assembly: GCF_016861565.1. Taxonomy (GTDB): domain Bacteria; phylum Bacillota; class Bacilli; order Lactobacillales; family Lactobacillaceae; genus Secundilactobacillus; species Secundilactobacillus yichangensis. The sequence continues at coordinate 59,539 of NZ_BOLK01000012.1, read as the reverse complement.
CTGATTAATTGATGATTTGTTGTACGTGTTCGACGCTAAATAATCCTGATAGATCGTCTTTTGGGGAACACCCAGCGCAGTCAGCACCAGCGCTGTGCCAAATCCCGTTCGGTCCTTACCCTCGCTGCAGTGCCACAAAATAGCCCGATTGCCCGGTGCCTTTAGCAGTTGAAGAAATAACTGCCGGTAAGCGTGTCGGGCTTGAGCCGTGGTCACAAACGACTGATACATCTTCACCATTGATTTTGTGCCGCTGACTGCTGCCACTCGGTTAACGCTGGCCATGGTTTTGTCAGAAACCACCGGCTCCTTTAAAAGCCGCACACCTGGAATCTTAGCGTCCGGTGTTCGCGCTATAACGGCTGGCGTCCGCAGATCAACAACCTTTTGAAGGTGATAGCGGTGTACCAGTAACTGCTTATCCTTATGGGTCAAACCTGCTAATTTGGCTGAACGCAGCAGTAATCGCGGTTTGACCTTCTGTTTAGTTGAAGTCTGATAGCCGCCAAGGTCACGGACGTTATGAGCGCCCTGCAATTTGACCTGATGGCTGGCCTGCGCGGTTTCTACCTGTGAAAAGGGCTGCGGAGTGGGTATCCCCATGCCAAGTGCTAAGCCAAGCACAGCCAGTAGCCCGATCATTAATTTTTTGATACTTCTCATGATTTACCCCTGTATTTTCAATAATGCCTTCCTGTAGAATAATCTGTTTTCATATGATATTATGCCACTCTTTGGGTGGTGCATTCATCTTTAAAGCTCTCAACTATTTTCCTCTCCATTGCTAAATCACAGCATCCGTCTGAGAATTCTCATACCACTGAACCGTTAGTTAGTGTAAAATTGAAGAGACATAAAATTTTTAATAAGGGATGTTTTACATATGAATCGTCAACGCGCGTTTTGGCTAATGTTTCTGGTCACCGCTTCATGGGGCGCATCCTATATGTGGATGAAAATTGCGCTCATCAGTGTCGCACCACTATTCCTAGTTGGTTTACGTTTCACAACGGCGTTCCTTGCAACTATTGTGGTGTTCGCCAGAGTACTGAAACGGCCAAATCGAGGAGAAATCCTGGCAAGTTTTATTTTGGGCACCCTTCTGTTTGGTATCTTTGCCTTTGTCATGGTAGGTCTGCAGCATACAGAAGCTTCAACTGCAGGATTCCTATTAAGCACGACTACCGTTTTTGTAGCCATTTTTGAATCGATTGTTGAGAAACGTTTGCCACGAGTCAGTACAGTGATCACTACCATCGTCGTGGTCGCTGGATTATACTTGCTGATTGCTAACGGTACCAGCCTTAAATTAAATCCTTACGCGCTGCTTTGTTTAGCTTGCGCGGCTATCTATGCAGTATACATTATGGCTTCAGATACTTTATCCAAAAAACACCTTGTCACTTTTAGTGTCAGCATTTGGCAGCTTGGCGTTGCTGGTGTCGAGGGACTTATATTTGGTGGTTTATTAGATGGCATAACGTTGCCTAAAAGTGCTTCACAATGGGGAGCCGTCTTAGCACTCGGTCTAATTTGCAGTGCCTTTGGCTTTGTGGCCCAAACACAGTCACAACAATACCTAACGCCAGATACCGTTGGCCTGATCTACTCATTGGAGCCAATCTTTTCAGCAATTTTTGCCTTTTTTACCTTAGGCGAAGTATTATCACTCCAACAGTATTTTGGTGCCGCCATCATCTTTTTTAGCGTGGTGGCCTCTGAAATTGTTAAAGCCCGTTCGCCGCAGTCAAATAGCTGATATAATCGCGTAAAAGTGCCAGTTCATTTTTGAACTGGCACTTTTATTCTCTAATTCTCCTTTAGTGCTTCCACCATATCCACGTGTTTGAGTTTCTGGTGCGTCACCCACATGACGATCAATGTAAAGGCCACCATTAACAGCGTGGCTACGACGTATCCCGGCCAGCGAATGATGACTGGGAACACGACCTGCGAGGTGGTTGCTTGATTCAAAATAAAGCTCAGTAACCCCCAACCGGCGCCGTAACCCAGGATGATACCGAAGACCGTCAGCAAAATATTCTCCCGTGACACGTACATGGTGACTTCATTATCAAAGAAACCCAGTACCTTCACGGTGGACAGTTCACGAATTCGCTCCGAAATGTTGATGTTTGTCAGATTGTAAAGGACGACGAATGACAGAACACCCGATAGCAAGATCATAATCAAAACAATCACGTTCATGGAACTGCTCATGGTTTTGATGGTGGTTTTTTGGTCTGACGCGAAGCTGGTGCCAAGCGCCCCACCGTGTTTCAGCAATTGCCGCGCCAGCTGGTTTTGCTGCTGGCTAGACTGACCGGTTAACTTGACGAACAGCGTGTTCACTGCCGGTTTCTGATTAAACGCGTTGCGATAGGCCGCCGGACTCATGTACGCGAATACTCCCATATAATTAGGTGTCACTGCCGTTACCTTTAAATTGGCATGCTGCCCATTTGAGGCGGTGAAGCTTACCTTATCACCTGCTTTGACACCTAACTGGGAAGCAATTTTCTTGCAGATCACCACCCCGTTTGGATCCAGGGAACGACTCAGCGTAACGTATTTTTTGAACTGGCGCTGATTCTTTGGTGTCACCAGATTAACGTCGCCGATTTGATCAGCATTAGCTTTCACCTTACCAGTGGTTAAATTGACCTTGCTGGCGCCACGATAATGGTCTGATTGATTCAGTACCTGCATTGCCTTTTGACTCTGATCATCATGAGCCAGCGACACGGTAGCTGAATAGTGGAAAATCTGGCCATACTGCTGCGTTGCAGTGGAACTGATCGAGTCGTTCAGACCAAATCCGGTCAAAATCAGCGCGGTTCCGCCAGCAATCCCAATAATCGTCATCCACATTCGGCTTTTATACCGGAACAGATTCCGGTAAGACACCTTTTGATTAAAGCTCAACCGGCGCCACAACGGTGTAATCCGTTCCATTAAAATGCGTTTTGCGGACTTCGGTGCCCGTGGCCGCATTAAGTCGGCGGGCTTTTCAGCTAACTCGCGCCGCACTACAATCACCGCAGCACCCACCGTGGCTAACAGTGAAAAGGCCACTGCCAGTGCGATAACCGCCCACATCACCGGCACCGAGGTGGTTAACGGAATGGTCATGTGATACATCGAGATCACTAACCGTGGCAACGTAAGGTTACCAATAGCACTACCCAAGACGGCACCAATCAAGCCTGCCATTAAAGCATAGCTCAAATAGTTACGGGCAATTGTCCACTTAGTATACCCCAGTGCTTTGAATGTTCCGATTTGCCGCCGGGCTTCCTCCACCATCCGGGTAATCGTGGTAAACGTGATCAGCGCTGCAATGAGGAAGAAGAAGACCGGAAAGACGTTGGCAATGGCGGCGATACGATTTGAAGTATCACCAAACGAAGTAAAACCAGGTAAATCTTCACGGGTTTGCCAGGTATAGGTCGTATGGGCCTTGGCAGCAGCTTGTTGCAACGCTGCGTTAAGCTCGGCTTGATTCTTAGTTAGCATTTTTTGTTGCTGTTGAAGTGCCTTTGAATTTCCAGTAGTTTGCTTCATCAGTGTTAACTGTTTAGCTGCCTGTGTTAATCTTTGCTGCCGCGGTGCAAAGGCCCGCTTCACGTTGGCTGATAGTTGCTGATTGCGTTCTTTTGCTCGCGGCTTAAAGGCTGCCTTCAGTGCCCGCACTTTCTTAGCCACCGCAGTCTGATAGTCATGGTTAAACGAATTCATCCCCTGCAATGATTTAAACTGAACGGATAGCATGGTCGACGTGGGGAGATTCAGCTGTTGTGGTTGAAGGTACGCGAAATAGCGCACCGTTCCGTCACCAACGTTAGCTGAGCCACGGGTGCTGTAGTCAATGTAGCGCGGTGAGTCAGCGAAACCGACGATTTGATAAGTTCGTTGTTTAAGATTTGCCTGCTTATTAAACCGGTACGTATCGCCTAGTCGATAACCATAGTCTTGCTTGGCCCGTTCATCCAGCACGATTTGATCCGCACCATGAGGTAAATGACCGCTGCGCAACTTCAGCTGATTCTGCTTGGCACTGGGCTGATAGCCATAAAGCGCCACCACATCTTCATTCTTGCCGCCGGTAACGTATTTAAATTTACTGATTTCCGCCCGTGCGCCGTTTACCTTCTCGGCCGTTTTAACGTCTTTTTGGGTAAAACCGGTTGTGGAAAATAATTGAACATCGCTTAAATGCTGCGTCTTCACCGTGGTATCCAAGGAGTCATTCAGACTGGGCCCAGCGGCTTTGACCCCCACGAAGATCAGCGAACCTAGCAGAATGATCAGAATAATCGCGATAAACCGCCCCTTATTGGCAGCAATCTCCCGCCACATATTTTTCGTCATTGGCTTCATGTCGATCACCACTCAATCTGCTGAACGGGAACTGGTGTCGGATTATCTTCTACGGAGCGCACCTGGGCATCATTGATGTGAATCACCCGGTCAGCCATTTTCGCAATCGCCGCGTTATGGGTAATGATGACCACGGTTTTGTCGTTGCGCTGACTGGCCGTTTGAAGCAGACTCAAAACTTGCTTACCGGTCTGATAATCCAACGCGCCAGTGGGCTCATCGCACAATAACAATTTGGGATTCTTAGCCAGCGCCCGGGCGATGGCCACTCGCTGCTGCTCCCCACCGGAGAGTTGAGAAGGAAAGTTATCTAGCCGATTACCCAGTCCCACTTCGCGAAGCGTTTCTTCCGCATCCAAAGCGTCATCCACGATTGAGTTAGCCAGCTCCACGTTTTCTCTAGTCGTGAGGTTCGGAATCAGGTTATAGAATTGAAAAACAAACCCAACATCGCTGCGGCGGTATGCCGTTAATTGACGATCATTAAACTTGGCAATATCAATTCCGTCAATCAAAACGGCACCACTAGTGGGCGTATCCATACCGCCTAAAATATTCAGAACCGTTGATTTACCAGCACCGCTGGGTCCTAAGATCACCGTTAACTGCCCTTGCTCACAGGTAAAGTTCAATTGGTTATTGGCAATAATTTTAGTTTCACCCATTTGATAGATTTTCGATTCATTTTGTACTTCAATGTAACTCATACGCAGCCACCCCATTTGGTTCTTCTACTATTGAGTATCCCTTGACTAGAGTAGAAATTCAAGTTGGATTTTTACGCAAAAAAACACCGACCCATTTCTGAGTCGGTGCTTTTTAAATGTTCATTCAGCCGTTCAAGAAATTACTTCTTTAATGGAGTCCATTCCCACTTAGTGAATTCTTCAATGTCGCGACCTTCGTCACGAGTAACCTTGAAGTGTTTTGCTAAGATGTCATCCATCTTCTTGTCAAAAGCTTTACCGGCAGCTTCGTCGATAACACCCTTTTCAATCAATGTGTTAACAGCATCTTTAGATTGGTTGAAACGATCAAGCTTAGAGTATACACGCATGTCGTAAGCAGTGGTGATATCACCATCTTCACGGTAACCATGGACGTGTGCACCAGCATGTTGACGTTCGTAGAAGATTGATTCAATCAAGTCTTCGTAACCGTGGAAGCCAAAGAGTACTGGAGTTCCTGATTGACCGAAGAGTGATTTAAACTTGTCATCTGACAATGAACGTTCTGCGTTCAGAGGGCCATTCTTCTTTTGAAGACGTCCGAGTTCAACAACGTTGACATAACGCATCTTAACTGATGGGAATGCATCGTTGATCATATCAATAGCAGCTAAGGTTTCGATAGTTGGTTCAACACCGGCTGAAGCAAAGACGATATCAGCATCTTCACCTTCAGCAACAGTTGAAGCCCAATCAATAGCCTTGATACCTTCAGTAGCTAATTCTTCAGCTTCATCGATTGAGAACCATTGTTGACGAGGTTGCTTAGAAGCAACGATGTGGTTAACCTTTTGACGGTCACGGAAGGCACGGTCAAAGACAGCTAACAACGTGTTACCATCGGCTGGAAGATATTGACGGATAAAGTCAGACTTCTTTTCAGCCAAGTGGGTAAGCATACCTGGGTCTTGGTGGGTGTAACCGTTGTGGTCTTGTTGGAATACAGTTGAAGTTGAAATCAAGTTCAATGATGGGTAATCATTGCGCCATGGTTCAGCAGCAGCCTGACGGATCCACTTGAAGTGTTGAGTCGTCATTGAGTCAACAACCCGCAAGAATGATTCGTATGAAGCAAAGATTCCTTGACGACCAGTCAGAGTGTAGCCTTCAAGCCAACCTTCAGCTTGGTGTTCTGACAATTGAGCATCTAAGATACGGCCTTCTGGGGCTTCGTATTGGTCATTAGGTTCCTTGACCTTGCTCATCCATTGACGGTTAGTCATCTTGAACATATCCCAGAGACGGTTTGACATGGTTTCGTCAGGGCCGAATACACGGAATGATGTTGGGTTCTTAGTAGCAACGCCAGCAAAGAATGAAGAAAGAACATTCATATCCATGTTACGGTTGCCATCTGGTAATAAAGTACCACGGTTGTCAGCGTTGATGTCGTTGGCTAAGCTCTTCCAGTCAGGTAAGTCAAGCATAGCAGGCTTTTCGCCACGACGACGGCCACCGTTAGTTACGGGGTTGGCTGCCATCCGCTTGTCACCCTTAGGTGCAAAGTCAGCAACTTCGGCTTTCAATGAACCATCAGTGTTAAATAATTCTTCTGGCTTGTATGAGTTCATCCAAGCTTCGAATTCTGGTAGTTCAGCAAGGTTCTTTTGGCTCAAGCCAAGCGGAACTTGGTGAGCACGGAATGAGTTTTCAATTGGTTCGCCAGCTGGGTTCTTCTTAGGACCGCCCCAACCTTTAGGCAAACGTGCGATAACAACAGGCCAAGCTGGAATGGTACCATCTTCGTACTTGCCGTTTTCGCGAGCATCTTTTTGGATTTGTTGGATATCAGCAATTGCTTGATCAAATAACTTAGCAGCTTTTTCGTGGTAAGTCATGTAATCGTGGATATCATCGTTTTCAAGGAAACGAGGTGACCAGCCAAGACCTTCGAAGAACTTAGCGATGTTTTCGTCGCTCATCCGACTGAAGAGAGTTGGGTTGGAAATCTTGAAGCCGTTTAAGTCAAGAATTGGTAAAACGGCACCGTCGTTCTTAGGGTTGATGAACTTGATTGAGTTCCAAGCAGTCATAGCAGGACCGGTTTCAACTTCACCATCACCAACAACAGTAAAGGCGATTTGATCTGGGTTATCCAGAATAGCACCAGTTGCGTGTGAAAGTGAGTAACCAAGTTCGCCACCTTCATGAAGTGAGCCAGGAGTTTGAGCAGTCATGTGGGAACCAATTCCACCAGGGAATGAGAACCGCTTGTAAAGACGTGACATACCTTCAAGATCCTGTGTGATTTCAGGGTAGGCGTCGGTGTAAGTACCGTCCAAGTATGAGTTAGTAACCATAACTTGGCCACCATGACCGGGACCACCAATATAGAACATGTTCAAACCGTACTTGTTGATCAAACGGTTGGCATGGGCATACAGGAACGTTTGTCCTGAAATAGTACCCCAGTGACCAATTGGCTTAACTTTTACGTCGTCCGCTTGGATTGGTGTGTTAGTAACTGAGAACAATGGGTTGTTCTTCAGGAAGATCATACCACCTGAAAGATACGTTGTGGCACGCCACCAGGCGTCAACTTTTTCCAAGTATGACTTGGAATCATAATCTACTGCCATGAAATTATACACTCCTTCATTTAAATAGCTTTACTTCTGACAATTAACGAAAAATCGTTATGGTCCATTTGCTTTATTAATAATACCAATTATTCTAAAAAAGTCAACAACTTTTTAAATTGATACGGTCCAATTATAAAAAATGCAACGAAACTCGCATTTTCATACTTCGTAAAGTTTTGAAACCGACCCGATTTAACGTGCTTAAATCATACTATGAATGGGAGGAATGTGGTAGTTAATTTTCAATTAATTCATGAATTTCTTTCGTCGTTAAATTTTCGTCATTCTTTTCCATTCAGCAACTGATTCAGCCGACGAACCTTCGCTTTAGCAATCTGCATAGAAATGAACCACATAATGATGTAAATAATGACAAATTCCAGCGTATATGAAAGGAAGTAATGCTGTACCGGAAACCAGTCAGCGATAATTGCCAGTGGTGTAAAACACGCATAGGTCACAAGAAAGTGAACGATCGTCTGATGGGTGATGCTCCACTGACTCCGTTCAAAAATTAAATAGCTGGTCACGTCAAAAACGATCCCCATCAAAGCCCATAAGCCTGCCGAGGCGATAGTCGCCATTAAATTATTGCTGAACCGAGCGACAAATTCTGGTGTTGACGGCATAAAGATTGCGGTTTGATTCAATACCGAAAAAAAGAGTGCCATCATAAAACCAACTGTGATACCGATCACGGCTCCGGAAATGGCATGTAAAATAACTTTCATTTTAAAAAGGCCTCCTTGATTTGCTTAACGTAACGCCTCGACGTATAGGTACTCGCTCCCGTCGTTAAATTAATCTGGTAACTGCCGCTGCTAGTCAACGAGAACGACTGAATAGCTGACTTGTTGACAATCTCAGCATTGGAAACGGAAATGAACGCTGAGTCTGAAAGCTGTGTTCTTAACTCATACATCCGCTGACGCACCCGGTAGGTACCCGCAGTGGTTTCGCAGACCACGTGCTTACCTTGCGTGTAAAACCGAATAATGCGATAAAACGGCACCACTATTCGCCGGTTATCCTGGTAGCCGATGACGGTCATCTTATTAACCAGCCGATCAATTTCAATTGATAGCTGAATTAATTCCTGACTCTCCTTTTGTGCGTTGATACTAATTGATGGTGTGACAAATTTCTTAGCTAGATTAAAGATGACATCCACTTTATCCCCCTCCTTTCAAAATCAGTCTATCCGCATTCTCATCTAATAGCTAGTTAGCCAGAATAACCGGTCTATTTTCCCCGATAAGTGGTCAAAAAAGGCCGTAAGCATTTGCCTACGACCTTTAAATTCAACTTTAGTTTAATAGTGATACGAACCGTCCGCTTTAACGGCAACGGTTTGCTGTCCCTTATGCAGATACGTTTTATGATGTGTCAGGATCATTGCTGATTTCAGTTTTGAACCCGTTACGCTCCATAGCAGAACCGATTGGCTCTTACCATTTACCTTGTGAGTAGTCTTGCGAAAATACATGTAGTCCGACTTGTTCCAGCCATGAATCGCCTGGTTTTTGTTTTTGGCAAGCTTTTCAGCAGTACCGATGTTAATTCGATACCAGCCGTGAACTTTACTGATTTTAGGCAGGTAGCCAAAGTTACCTGTCCCTGTAGGGAAGGAGTGCCAAGCAATTTTATGCGTCGACAATGTCACCTGTTGACCCGCAGCTGCTCCCCGATAGTGACCAGTTGTCCAATACCAGGTTCCCCGCACTGACTTAGCAGTCGTTCCATAGCTGCTGGCACTAGCACTGATCCCAGTCATGCCTAGGCTGGTGATCAGCACGCCACCAGCAATAATCCATTTTCTCATCAAAAATCACCTCATTTAAGAAGTAATATACCCCTTTGGTGACGCCGAGGCAAGCACGCTCAAATTAGCTAAAATTCGATTAATCATCGGTGTCAACCGCCAGTATTCGACCCGTTTGTGCGTTAAGCTTCACGCTGGTTTCCTGTCCTTGATGTCCAAACTGAATCTCCCAAATCGTTTGTTCGCTCTCTTTATCAATGGACGCTTCAGTTGCAGCCTGTCCCTTAGCCTTTGGCTGTGCTATTTTCACGACGCGGGATAAGCCAATCATATTGTTCAGATCCAGTGCGTCTTGCCGTTCTGCGCCATTCGCTTCATCCGCATCCAGCCGTTCGCTCTTTTTGACGAGAATCTTGCCACTATTAGCGTCTAATTTTAGAGTATGTTCACGGCTGTTATCTACACCTTCGATTTCATATTGATATTTTCCCAGTTCCCGCTCAACTGAAAGGTCTGTGATCTGCGAATTAGCATAAGTTTGCTGATACGTTTTGATTGCCGTCGCCACTGACACTTTAACTTGACTCACATCACTAACGGCCGATGACTGGCTGGCTGAGCTTGACTGGCTGTGGCTCACTGCACTAGAAGATGATGCGCTGCTTTGATCAGACTTTGACTGATTATTGGAACTGCAGCCAGCTAACATCAGCGATGCCAGTGCCGCAGCAAGGATAAATTGGGATTTCATTGATAACATCCTTCCTATGTTATTGTAAAATAAACAACAAGCAATTATACAGTGTAAGTCTATCGATAAAATAAGCGGAACTCAATAATTTCACTCTGTTTTTTCAGCATAAACTACTCGGAAATGAGTCCGTCATCAAAATCACCCTCGCATCGTAACTTGCGAGGGTGATTTCTTATTTGGTGTTCACTTTTTCCGAATCAACTCCGGTATAGGCGGTTAATTCAGCATTTGTCGGGTAGGCGCCAGTCTTTTTAACCGCACCGTCAACCAACGTAATTGGCAGGCACGACATATCGTCAGTTTTCAGCAGCTCGGCCACCTGGGGATTGCGTAAGAAAGCATCAGGGTTCTGAGCTAAGTTCCGGCGAACGATCATTGCCTTGCCGCTGTGATTGACCGAACGTTGGATGGCGGTCAAACGAACTAGATTCTGATCCACGCTGGGTCCGCACAGTCCAGTAGGACAGCACAGTGCCGGTTCAAAAATTTCAACTTTTTTCATTATTATTCACGACCTTTATTTAAACTGTTAAGTTCATCTGTTCAAAATTCGGCTGCCACTTTTCAACAGCATAGTAGCCATTAGAGACAGCTTTAACTTTTTTGATCCATTTCAATTCACTGCTTGCACGGGCCTGTAACACCGAATTAGTGGTTTGAGTTGCCAATAAACTTTGATTAACGACCCACCATTTATGCGGCATCTTGGCCCGATCAAGGTCAGCGTTTAGCCGCAGCGACTCATAGATCGGCGTTGTTTCCGGTAGCGTCACGGTGATAATCTCAGTTTGCTTGGGATCCTGCAGCCGTGGCAAAAGAGCCAACACGTTCTGCGGTACTTCACCCGTTGTGCGCTTCACTTCTTCAGCATAGTTTTCGGTGGAATTCAGTAACAGCAGCGTGTGTCCAGTCGGTGCCGTATCAATAACAACAATATCGCTGTCGTTTTGCGCCACAACATCCGCAAACGCTCTGAACACTGCAATCTCCTGGGTACAAGGTGAACGCAAATCTTCAGCAATGTAGTCAACGTCATCCGCTGACATGGTTTGTTTTGCTTTATTCAGCACTTCATCCTGATACTGCTTAAGCACCTGTTTTTCATCTATATGGCTCACAGTAATTGCCGGATCATCAATTTTGAACAAGGCTAAATGATCAGCTGGATCCGTTGTGGCAAGATGCACTGTTTTATGATGAGCTGCCAACTTCTTGGCCAACTGAGTAGCAACCGTGGTTTTGCCAACGCCGCCCTTACCCATGGTGAAGACAATTTTCTTATTCTGATCAATGAGATCATCGACGATTTTATCAATAGAAGGAAACTTGGGCTGTAAAGTTGGTTTAACAGTCACAGGTGGCTGTTCTTCTTGCAGCACCTTACGAATATTAGCCACTCCGGTAACGTTATAAGCCCGTAACGGCACTTTCGCACTTGGCAATAATTTTAAGGCTGTCGGCATGTCACGCAAATCGGATTGCTGCTGGTCAAAGATAGCCTGCGAAGGTTCATCCGTTGGCTGTTCCAAGACACCATTGATAATCAGCTGCTGGTTGGTCATACCGATCTGAGTTAATTCTGCAGCAGCACGCTCGGTTTCAACCAGCGAAGCCCGCTGCGGTCTTGTAACAAGCAATAGCGTGGTGAGTTCCGCATTATTCAAGGTTTCAACCGCCTTCTTATACGTTGCCTTCTGATCACCTAACCCTGCTAGTTGTCCTAGACAGGAGGCTCCCTCCTGATTCTGATCCAGATAGTTGCTCCAAGCTGACGGCAATTGCAGCATCCGCAAAGCGTGACCGGTCGGCGCGGTATCAAAGATAATGTAATCATATTTCTGATCAACGGCGGAATCAGTCAGAAACTTGGCGAATTCGTTAAACGATGCGATTTCTACCGTGCATGAACCCGATAGCTGTTCAGACATGTTTTGAATGGCAACTTCCGGCAGCTTGCCGCGATACGGGCCAATCACGCTTTCACGATATTCGTTAGCCGCCACGATCGGGTCAAAATTAGCCGCATCTATGCCAGTCACGCCCGGCACTGGCTTAGGCTGATTACTCAGCTTAGTTTCAAACACATCCTGTAAGTTACTGGCGGGATCCGTGGAAACAATCATGACCTGCTTGCCAGCATCCGCCAGGTGTATCGCAGTGGCAGTAGCCATCGTTGTCTTACCAACACCGCCCTTGCCCGTGAAAAATAAATAGTGGGTCAGGTTGGCTGTTGATGGCTGATATAGAACCAATTTATCATCTCCTCCTTTCGAGTAAAAGCGCTTACATATTTATTACTTCAAGTATAGGCGGTATTCTGATGAACGTCAAAAAGCTATCCTGGGAGCTGAATCAGGTGTACGAATACTGCCGAACGGAAGCCGCAACTCAAACCATTATCAGACTAATTCCGATTACTGTATCAATTTAGCTTAAGCAAGCCTAGTTGGTGGTACCCGCACCGTGATTGTTCTAAAATGACGGCACATTAAAACAAATCTGACCGTTACCTGACAAGGAGGTCCTTACCATGTTTAACTGGGAAACTTACGAACCGGCTGAATATCAGCACTCTGCAACACCGTCAATTGTTGAATTAACCACCCGCAGCTACATCACTGCTGAAGGACGGGCGCTGCAGCATACCAACGATGAGACGTTCATCCTCTTAGCGGAAGCAGTCGAAAAAGTGGCGGCAATTATCGCCGATAGCCAAAACATCGGCATCGAAGTCGGTGGCTTTAAAACGTATCGCCCCTACCCGCTCCAGTCAGTTTGGACGCTGGACGGTAATGGTGAAAAATTTAAAATCTGGCTCAAACAGCCATTGTTCATCCACCAGGATACCTTTGACGCTGCAAAACACTACGCTAACTGGGAAAAGTCACTTTCTGATCAGATCCACTTTGAACAGCTGGCGGAAGGGACTGAAATTCAGGCTACGGGACACGGCGAAATCGGTCCGCAAGCTAAAACCTTGCAGGCGCTTAACGAAGCCATTGAAGATGCCGGTTATCAACGGACTAAAATTGACACCTACCGTGAACTGTATTTAGATGGCCTGCCGTTTTCCGAAAAAAGCGACATCTTATTCCGGTTGGCAATCGACCCTTCAGTTGGTAACCCAACTGCTACTGTACGCAACTAACGACCAACCTCTGTCTTAAAATCAGACAAAATATTCTAAAAGTATCAATTAGCTTATTAAATATACTGCTTATGGTAATGATAATAAAATTATCAGCATTCTTCTAGAAATCACCGCTACTCACTTGTTATGATGGTATTACAAAGAAGGGTGGTGATAACTTGCAAACCTTTACTAAAGCGGGACTTGCGATCCTAATTGTTCTCGCAATACCGTTGTCTTTAGGCTTGATGCTCCAAAATTGGTCCGTGATTGGTGAACCGTTGCATCTAAAATTTTTAGACTCTGGCACGATGCAGACCGTTAGTCAGAATTACCTCTTCTGGGGTGGCTTAGTTTTAGGAGTCGTATTGATCGTACTCTTCCTCGTCATTACCGCTTGGCCGAAATCATTTCAGTTATATCGCACGCGCCATAACAATGGACAACTGCGAATAACTAAGAAGGCCATCGATAATTTCACCCTTTCCTCACTACAGCATGAACCATTCATTAGCGAACCCAAAGTTACCACTAAGCTTTCACGTAGGCGGTTGAAAGTTAAGATCCACGGTAAATTGCGGTCCTCTCCAAACGCGACGCTGCAGTCAAAACAGTTTGCAGAACGGCTGGAGCAAGACCTTAAGACACTGCTGGGTATCGATCATCACCGAAAAATCGATATCCGGTTAACGGATTTCAAGCAGCACCGTCAGTCAAAACAGCCCCGTGTCGTGTAAAGGAGGCGTTGTCATGCCTGAGTTACTCAAACTATACCGCTGGCCCATCATCGGTGGTGTCACCGGTTTAGTGATTGCTCTGTTGTTGCTCATGATTGGTTTTTGGAAGACGCTGGTCCTGCTGGTTTTAGTCGGCCTTGGCGTGGCAGCAGGATTATTCCTTTCCCAAACCGGTCTATTGGATGATTATTTTAAGTAATCCCCGTTAAAGGAGGACGTTTAATGCCAACCTCAACACTCAACAAATCCGAATCAAAGAACACCAAGACTAACATTAAAGGTGAACTCACTTACGAAGACAAGGTATTGCAAAAGATTGTTGGCCTTTGCCTGAACGATATCAAAGGTTTACTCACGGTCGATGGTGGTTTCTTCGCTAACGTTGCTGATAAATTAGTTAATACCAATGATGTAACTTCCGGCGTTGATGTAGAAGTCGGCAAGAAACAGGTTGCTGTTGATTTGAACATTGTGGCAGAATACGGTATCGATATCCCAGCCCTGTACGATCAAATTAAACAGAAAATTGTTGAAAATGTCGACGAAATGACTGGCCTTGACGTGATTGAAGTAAACGTTACGGTCGTTGACGTGAAAACTCGTGCTGAACATGAACACGACTCTGTTTCTGTACCGGATAAAGTCGGTGAACTTGGCGACAAGACAAAGAACGCTGTGAACAAAGGTGCCAAAAAAACAAAGTCGGCAGTTTCAACCGGAGTTGATAAGGTCACTCCGGATGATGAGCCTGCACGTGTTAAATAATCTCATTTACACAGGATAACGCTCTTTGGTGGGTAGCGTTGTCCTGTTTGTTTGTGTAGCTTTAAAAATTAGACGCACAGATTAACAAGAAGGTGCCCAGATTGTCTTCAACAATCTGGGCACCTTCTTGTGTTTAATTCGTTTTCAGAATGACGAATAATGGTTTCAGTGCTCCCGTTTTCGCTTAGTCACCAAGCCCAACAGAGTCGCAAGACTTAGTAACAGTATACCGATAACCGAGTTTATCTGAGCTTCCTGCTCACTAGTTTGCGGTAGCTGATTTATTGCCTGCTGATCAGCTAATTGTGGCGTCTTATCAGCTTGCCCAGTCTCAAACGATTCGCTGTTAGTACTGTCTCTTTGAACGTTCATTGTTGTCGAGGCTGTATTTGGCTGGTTATCGTTGTTATCTGCTGATTTATTGTTAACTTTCTCATCACCACTGGCCGCAGTTTCCATCACCTTTTCAGGGGTTGTCGAAGTCGGCGCTTCTTCTACCGGTTGGCCTGCTTCAGCAACTGGAGTGATCGGTGCTTCTGGTGTTTTTGTTGGCTCTCCCGTTTCCGTTACCGTTGACGTTGCCGGTGGAATCTGTGCTAGGACAACCTTGAAGCCCTGAACCGACTGTGAATTGCTGTCGAATTTAGCATTAACTGTCCCATCCGAAACCAGTCTGTAGCCCTTATTCAACGCGTCTTGGATGTATGCTTCTACTTGATTATGATCCAGCGGTGTTCTGGTCAAGCCCGTAAGCGCTTGGCTCGGAATAATTGGCTGGCCATTTTCATCTACAAACGCTACCACCGCAGTTTGTGTGTCAGCAGTGTATTTAACCAAGGTTCCAGCTGGTACGTTTGGAATGGTTAACTTTTGATCTGGCACCGCCGTGTAACCGTCGACTAACGGATATCCGTTTTCGTCAATCGCCTCACCAGGTTCGCCAGTTGCGGTAGTTGGCGTAGTTAACAGCATTTTACCATCTTCGGTAATTGGAATCAGTGAAGTTGTCAGTTGCGACGGCGTATTCTTCGCTAAAACGACTTTAAATGTCTGCAATGAAACATCATCGCTATCAAATTTACCGTTCAAAGTGCCGTCGGTAACTAGCTTGTAACCTTGATTGATCAAGCTCTGAATAATTGGTGCCACCTGTCCGTGATCTACTGCTGTATTGGTGAGCCCGCTGATTTCAACTGGCCCTGCAATCTCTTGCCCATCGGCAATAAATTTAATTGTTGCCGACTGTTCATTTGGTACATATTTAACTAACGTCCCCGTCGGCAGATCGGGAATAACGATCTTTTGATCTGGGACAGCAGTATATCCGTTTACCTCTGGATAGTCTGACTCGCTAACAACATCCCCCGGAGCCCCCGTTACCGTTGTTGGCGTCGTAAACAGCATGTGCCCATCCTCAGTAACCGGGATCAACGACGTAGCCAGTTGTGAAACAGCGTTCTTCGCAAAAAGAACTTTAATGGTCTGTGGCGTCTTCGAATCCGTATCGAACACGGCGTTAAGCGCTCCGTCAGTCACTAACTTATAGCCCTGGTTGATTAAAAATTGAATGCTTGGTGATATCTGCTGACGACCAACTGCCGTACCCGTTTTCCCGGTAATCTGTTGGTCAGGTACCAATTGCTGACTGTTATCATCCAAGAAAACGACCGTTGCGGTTTGCGTTTCAGCCGTATAAACGATTTTAAGCTGCTGATCCGGCTGATCAGGAAAGAACTTCTCTTGATTCGGCACAACTGTGTAGCCATCGATCTCTGGATAATTTTCTGGGTCAATCGTAGTTCCTGGTAATCCGCTAATTGTGGTAGATGTTGCATTGGTTAGCGGTACATTATCTTCTCCTACTGGAACCAAAGTGACATTCAATGCTACCTGATTAACCGGTTTGAAGACTATTTTGAAGACTTGATCCTGCCCGTCGTTATTGTCAAAAACCGCATTCAGCGTACCGTCAGCGTTGCCGAGGCTGTAGCCTTTATCTAAAATTGCTTGAATTGCAGCTGCAACTTCCGCATGGTTAACGGCTTCATCTGTCACCCCATTGAGCGACAGACTCTTAGCGATTTCCTTGGTACCGCTGCCGTCAACCGTCACAAATTGAACCGTTGCTTTCTGGGGATTAGCCTGATACACGACGTTCAAATTACCATCCTCATCAGGGATAAACAGTGTTTGATCTGGTACGACCGTATAACCCGTAATCGCAGACAGTTTAGTCAGATCAATGATATCCCCCGGTTTTCCCTTAAACGCTGTTACCAGACCGCCCGCAATAGCTTCGCCCAAGGTATTGATGGGCTGAACGCTCGCCGTAATTACATGTTTAAGCTGAATGGTAACATCATCATTAGTATCATCCGTCACCGTGAGTGTCCCGGTAGCAGGCTGATCATTTTCCGCAAAATAATAATTTTCTGGATCCGGATTGGTCACCGTATATGCTTGTGAAGAACCAACTGGACCGCTGACTTCTTGCGTGTCAGAAATCGTTTGGCCATCATCAGTCACATAGATCACTTTGGCCGTGGCGTCATGGGTGAAGACAAGATCAACGCTGTTCTCAAGATCAGATAAAACCGTAAATTGATTGGCCGCCAAATAGTCTGTGCCAACGTCTTTTACGGGAATCGCCACCGCAACCGCTTTACCATCATCCGTTACCGTTGGTGCAGTGGTTCCATCACGGTAAAACGCTACTGTGCTGCCTGCCATACCAACGATACCAGTTTGTGCGGGACCAGTTGACCCATCTTGGAGTCCGCTAGAGGTCACATTTAATTTGGCAGTCGTTGCTTGATATGTGTACGAATTGATTTTGGCGGTGTAGGCAGCCCGCGATGCAGCTGAAGCGCCCGTCACTACCATGGTGAAAAATTTACCCACGTATTCATCTGGCACAACGTAGTTCCAAGTGGTCACATCTGCGCCAGTTTCATCTTTAACTACTGTCGTTAATTTCTTATCATTTGCCGTATAGTTCACTATGAATGAGTAACTAATGCTCTTCGATGGTTTGGCATCACTGAGCGCTGTTGTAACTCCCGTAACGATTGGCTGGTTATCGGCAGTGTTGATTGCCTGCTGCGGGTTACCATCCTGTGCCTGATAGATGATCCAGGAGTTTTTGTCATAATCACCCTTTGGGGATTCGTTCATTGCGTTAGCGGAAATGATATAGGCAATTTTATCGACATCCTTATCACTAACGCCGATGCCACCGCCTTCTTGAGCTGTTTCAATTGCTTCAGCCGGAGGAATATTTTCAAACAGCAGCCCCATGCCGTCACCGCCATAGCCCCACGGCGAACTGATCATTTTGTTATCCCAGTTGATGAACACACTGGCGTCCATACTGAAATCCTTTGAAAAATCGATTTGCTGCATCGTAGTGATCAAGGCAGTTGACTTAGGAAACTTTTTGACATTGTTGATATCCATTTCTTCATAACCATCCGTCATAGCAACTGAATCCCCGGTAAATTCAATTGGCGTCCCATCAATCTTATGAGCCTCCATATAGTCGTCAATATTTGTCGTATCAACGGCTACCTTTGGATGACTGGTAGCGGCTGGGTCTAGAGAGTAATTTCCATTGTCATCCTTAGCAGTGATCAAATAACCTGATTCATCGACAGGGGCTTCTCGGCCTTCTAATTTAGTAGAACTATTCCCTGGCTCTGAATTAGTCACTGCTTTCGTGACTACTGGTTGTTCAGTATCTGTGGTAACTATAGGTTGTTCAGGTGCTTGCGTTAGCGGTTTTTCAGTTGCAGGAGTACTCACTACCTGAGTATCACCTGCTGTAGAATCGTTATCCCCTTGTTGCTGGTTAATTGATGTTGCTTCTTTACTGGTTAACATGACCGTATTTGAATTCTGATTTGCCTGATCTGTAGTCTGAGTAACTGGCGTCGTTTCGGCTGCTTTCGCTACTGTTTTCTCAGTCAGTGTTGCCCCAAGACTGACTGATGCCACCAAAATCATGGTATATGCCCATGATTTGCCAATTTTATACATCTTATAATGCTCTTTAGTAGTGGTTAATTCGTCGACAATTCTCCGTTGCTTTTTCATTTTTTCCGCCTCCCCCGAAATCGGTGTGCTTGCTCGTCAAAAACGCTTACTTCTCTGTTCTGTATAAGGATTATACTGCGATACAAAATAACTTACAAGACATATTCAAGCATTCTATAGGTTGAACATGTGTCTAAATTTTATCAAAAATCAAAAAAATAAAACTCATTGACAATTCAAAATCAATCTGCTCCTATGCCCATGATATAGGCTTTCAAGCTGATTAGATGTTACTGTATTTAGTCCTCCAACATTATGTGAACTTGACCTAGCTTAAAGATGAAACCGATCACTTTATGAAGCCGTCCCCTTCTTGGCAGATCAGGTTCAAACTGCATTACTGGCCAAACCATTAAAGTTGATAATTGTTTGCAATATCGTTAGTAATTAAACGGTAGAAAAAATGCCCCTGAGTTCGTTAACTAGCGAACTTCAGAGACATCTATAACACGGTCATCAACGACTATGCGACTGTGTTGTGATCATTTAAAACGTGCTGAAACGAAACCATGTCCTTGCTTGGATTGGCTTTAAACAATCCTTTGATGTGGGTATTTTCGTCGGTAACGACGATTAGATACTCACCCTCAACTTCTTTAGACCGTTCAAAGGATTCATACTCACCCTTAAAACCATTCTTTCTAAAGAGACCAATGATCTTTAACATTTCTCGTTGACTAACTTCGGTTTCGTTATTCAAAATTCCGTTACTCCTGTTCAATTAATTTTTCTTTTATACCTTCAGAATCCAATGTTACTGCAAATTAGCGCAGAAAAATGATCACCCACGGGACAGACGAAACGCCCGTTAGTGACCATTTTCTTTGTTTTTTTAGGTTATATAGCTGAAACGTGTTCCAGCAGGCAGATAGTTGCACCTAAGCAACTTTCAACATAAATTTCAAACCGGGATTTTTGTTTCCTGCCATATAGCTGAAACGTGTTCCAGCAGGCAGATAGTTGCACCTAAGCGACTTCCAACATAAATCCAAACCCGGGATTTTTGTCGGAAGTCGCTTAGGCTCCACTATCTAACCGCCTGCTTCCGCACTCTTACTCTAGCCTAACTTACTCTTACCCAAAACATTCAACTTTTCGTCGAAGTCGTAGATAACTGGTTGGCCCGTCTTCATTTCCAAGTTGATGATATCTTCATCTGAGATACCTTCAATGTACTTGCTTAAAGCACGTAATGAGTTACCGTGGGCTGCGATGATGATGTTCTTACCGTCTAACAGCTTAGGTGCAACTTCATCTTCCCAGAAAGGCATAACCCGTTCCAAAGTCACCTTTAAGTTTTCACCACCAGGTACGATGTTAGGGTCCAAGTTAGCATAACGACGATCGTTAACAGCTGATCCTTCATCGTCAGCCTTCAGCAATGGAGGCAAAACGTCGTATGAACGACGCCAGATGTGGACTTGTTCGTCACCGAACTTCTTGGCTGCTTCAGCCTTGTTTTGGCCTTGCAATGCACCGTAGTGACGTTCATTCAAACGCCATGTCTTCTTTTCTGGAATCCAGAGTTGGTCTGAGTATTCCAAAGCGTAATGCAACGTCTTGATAGCACGAGTTAATACAGAAGTGTAGGCATAGTCGAACTGAATACCTGCTTCCTTGAGTAACTTACCAGCGTTGATAGCTTGCTTAACACCTTCATCGCTAAGGTCAACGTCAACCCAACCAGTAAATTGGTTAGATAAGTTCCATTCACTTTGACCATGACGGATCAATACTAATTTAGCCATTAGTTAAATACCTCTTTCTTCTTTTAATTACCAAACTATTCTACACCAAATCAACGGTAATTTCAGTACCAATTCACGTTTCACATCACGAAAGCGGGTTCAATCACTAAAAAGATTGAACCCGCCCGAAAAGATTACTTATTTGTAAAATTTACGGTGTCATTAATTTTGATAATTGTTAATGATCTTGTGATTGCTCTTCCAGAAACCGACCTTCACAACACCGACTAATTTACTTTTTGGCACAAAACCGTACATCCGGCTATCTTCGGACACGCTCCGATGATCTCCTAGCACGAAGTAGCAGTTCTTGGGCACCTTATTGATCCGGTTATTACCAATCGCTAAGCTCCACTTGTTGCTCCAGTCATTTTGACGGGCTGCAGAAACTAAGTTAAACCCGTTTTGAAAACTGGAAACCGTCCCGGCCTGCTGCTGATATTTAGAAATGTAGTTTTGTGCTTGGTACTTGCCGTTAACGTAAAGCTTACCGGTCTTGCTGTAACGAATGGAGTCCCCTGGTAAACCGATAACCCGCTTAACGTAATTTTCCTTCGGTGCAGCGTTGGCGTCTACGCCAGAAGCATCAAAAACAATGACTGAATAACGCTTTACGGGTGCCGTCTTAACAGCCACAATATGCTGACCATTTTTCAGGTTTGGCTCCATTGACGCACCAGAAACGTTAACTGGCACCAGCCAGAAGAAACGAATCCCGAAAGCCAGTAGTAACCCAATTGCAACAGGTATTAACCATGAGAGTGCTTTTTTCAAAATAAAACCTCCAATTTGTTAATCAACATCCGCACTGTTAGTCATCCGACTTCCAGCGTTTACGTTGTTCCTTAATTTTCTTTTTTAATTCCTGCGGTGCAACGTACAGCCCGTGGGCCTTCTTTACACCCAAAATATCCAGGAAGAAGGTGAAAATTGGTACGCTGACGATCAATCCCCAGATACCCCACATTGCTTCACCTGCCAATAATACCACGAAAGTATAGAAGATCGGCAATTCAGTTTTACTGGACATTAACTTAGGGTTGAGTACATACGCTTCAAGAGCATGGACAACTAGCAGTAAAATCAAAATCGTGATGACATCTCTGATACCGCCAACTGCATAACCCAAAATACTTAGGGGTACGGCTGAAATGATGACCCCCGCAACGGGCACAAGGCTCAGAATGAAGATCATGATGGCAATTGCCAGCAGCTGCGGCATGTGTAAGAAGGCTAAGCCAATGGTCGTTATTGCTGTGTTAAATAGGGCGATTAAGAACTGCGCTTCTAAAACTACTCCAAAGGTATTGGCAAACTTGTGGCCAAAATAGGAGATGTCTTGGAAAAACCAGCCGTAATCACTGCTTAAAAACAGTTTTGAGAAGGAATCCATTGGCTTTAATTCAATCGTATAGAAGAAACTTAAAATGATGGACAGCACGAATGTAACACCGAATGACCCAATGCTAGTAATGTAATCGACAACTAACTTCAAGCTCCCTCTCACCTGTGGCAGGAGGTTGGACTTTGCCAGCCAATCCGACACCAGTTTAACCGTTTGATTGGTATCGTTAGCCGAATCCTGATAGAAATTGTAAATCGACTGGACACTCGATACCACCTGTGCCGTAATTTTAGGAATATAAATGGTGATAGCAAAATACATCCCAATAATTAATAACGCGTAAACCACGATAACAATTATCTGATAAGGGATGCGCACGTGCTGCTGGATTGTCCTGATCAGACTGACGATTAGAAACGTAAAGATAAAGGTCAGCAAAATCTTGCTCATTTCAGATCTTACCAGCCAAAGAAAGCTGATCAAAATACCTAAGACAACCCACCGTCTTAGAACCACATTGTTAACAAACCGCTGATATAAGCTCATAGCGTTCCTCCCCTCTTATAGATAAGTCAAATAGCCCTTGCCGCCACCCTTATCGTGGCCAAACAAGGACCATTTGGTTACTTATAATTTTTTTGTGCGTATGATTTGAACGAAACGCCCGCCTTATTAGCGGCAATCAGACCGTTTCTGATATCCTGGTCCGAAAAACTGCCTGATGGCACCCCAATGGATGACAGGGTTTTCCGTGCACTGGCAATTTGACTTGCCGTGATAGTTTTACCATTAATCTCAGTTTGTGATTTTTTAACGGTAAACTCGTTAGAACCCTGATAGTTCTTCGCAGCCTGCTTTTCAGTGTCCGTTAATCCAGACGTACTGCCGCTGTTACTTGAAGCGGAACTGTCGCTGCTTGCTGAACTGTCAGCGGCGCTTGAATCAGCAGTCCCATCGCCACCGTTTTTGATGGCTTTGTTGTTGGTGCTGCGTAGTTCCACTGCTTTATTGTAAATATTCGTGTAGTAAGGTTGTTGGGCATCTTTATCCTTAAAGATTCGGTCCAAGGTCGAGTTGGACGCTTCATAAGACTGCCCTTGATTCTGCGTTAAAGCTTGATCGTAGACATCTTGGAACATTTCCGCTTTAAGCTGAACCGTCTTCAGCAACTTTAAGGCTGTTTTAGCTCGCTTACTCAACGTTGGCAGCCCCGTCTTAGCATCCTTGACCTTCGTATAATCTGACTTTGCCGTACCGAATTCCTGATCAGTCATTGCTGATTGGGCTGACACGAAGTTCTGTGTCTGTGTCAAATATCCCTGCGCTTGCTGATCATTGGTACGGTGCCGTAATGCATCTTGGAAAGCTGATTCAGCAACTGAGTAGTTCTCATTGCTGACCGCTTGCTTACCGGTCGTCATAGCCGCTGTATATGCTTTCTGCGTAATATGATGACTGGTAAAGGTCACGCCGCCGATGACGACAACGATCACTACAGCCACAATGGTCCAGATCCACTTTTTCAATTTAATTCCTCCTACTTTTGCTATCATATTTATCATTATAACATGTTGCTAATTCCTACGGCAGTAGCGATTCATAAGATTATCCAATTCTCAAATAATCTTAACTTGACGCTTAAGCGTATAATTGAGAAAGGTAAATATATTTTTTCATAGAGAAAGGATTGAAACTTCATGCTTGAAAAGACGTTTTACAAAACCTTTCTGAGCCGTTCATTTAATATCCCAGTTAAAGTAACGTACTGGGACGGCAAAACAGAAACTTATGGGGACGGCGACCCCGAAGTCCACATTACTTTAAACGAACCCATTCCAATCGGTGATATTCGCAAAAACGCATCGATTGCGCTTGGCGAAGGCTACATGGATAAAAAGATTGAAATCGATGGCAGCATTGAAAAACTGATCACTTCAGCTTACGAAACTGCTGACAGCTTCTTTCACAACAACAAGTTCATTCACTTCCTGCCCAAACAAAAACACGGTGAGAAGGAAAGTAAGCAAGACATCCAAAGTCATTATGATTTAGGCAATGATTTCTATAAACTGTGGCTCGATAAAACCATGACTTATTCATGCGCCTACTTTGAGCATCCCGATGATGATCTCACAACCGCACAGATCAACAAGGTGCATCACATCATCAATAAACTGAACCCGCAACCCGGTCGAACATTACTCGATATCGGCTGCGGCTGGGGAACTTTGATGCTGACGGCTGCTAAGGAATACCATTTGAAAGTTACTGGCGTCACGCTGAGTCAGGAACAATATGACCTGGTTCAGCAACGAATCACCGACGAGCACTTAGAAGACGTCGCTGAAGTACTGCTGGTGGACTACCGCGAATTAGGCGATCGTCAGTGGGACTACGTGACTTCGGTGGGTATGTTTGAACACGTTGGCGAAGAAAACCTCGGCAAATACTTCAAGGACGTGGCCAAATACCTCCGGCCAGATGGCGTGGCCTTGATCCACGGCATCACTCGCCAAGGTAAGGGTGCCAATAACGGCTGGCTAAACAAGTGGATTTTCCCAGGTGGTTATGTGCCAGGTTTAACGGAAAATATCCAGCATATTTTGGACGCCGGTATGCAGGTGGACGACTTGGAAACGTTGCGGCGCCACTATCAAAAGACGACAGAAATCTGGGATAAAAACTTCAAAACCCATGAGACTGAAATCACTAAAATGATGGACGAACGCTTCACCAGAATGTGGGACCTGTATTTGCAGGCCTGCGCGGCATCGTTCGCATCGGGTAACATTGATGTGATGCAGTTCCTACTGTCAAAGGGACCTTCGTCAAGGGATTTGCCGATGACGAGGGGGTATATGCTGAAATAAGGTGCGGAACCAGGCGCTTAGAGACTGGAGTCCTAACGTATTGGCACTGTAAATCCCGGGCTTGGATTTATGGTGCTAATGCGTTAGGCGCAAGTCTCTGCCTGGTGTAGCCCAATTCGGCTATATAAAATCAAACAACCAAAAAGCAGCGCAACCCCACCCGGGATTGCGCTGCTTCATTATCCAATAGGACTAAAAAGCCCAAAAATATTCAAATTTAACTCACCTACAGCACGACGGCCAGCAAGAATACGCTGACCAGCCCCACCACTACAGAAAGTGCCATTGATCGTGTAAAGTACGCAATCAAACCCACGATGACTGAAGCAATGATTTCCGGTACATGATGAACGATATCAAATTGATAGGTTGGACTCACAAAGACATCCTTAACCACCAGTGCTGTAAATAGTGACACTGGTATGAACTTCATCCATTCGTTGAACCACTCCGGAATCTTACGCTGGGTAAAAATCTTGATTGGTAAGTATCGTGGCGCAAACGCCACGAAGAAACCCAAGATAACTAATAAGAGATGTTGCGCTGTATTCCAGTGATTTACTGCTGTCATATCTGTCCCCTACTTAACTAATTCTCGTCTGACTCTTCTTCAACTGCGGCTTCTTTGCTGCCAGGGCTGCTAACTTTGTAAAGTAAGTGGCTAGCTGGTTTTTTATTACGTAAGTAATGCTCCAAAGCAAAACCGATAAACGATGAAATCAACGTTGAAATAACTAGTCCTAAGGTACTCTTTGTCAATACCAGGAAGAACACTGCCAGCACCGCTGCAATTAAACCAATAAAAATGGTCAGCCGATTCTTGACCTGCATAATAATCATGTAAAGGAACAGTGCTGTAAGCGCAAAGTGAACAACCGTTAAATCAATCTTTAACGCACTCCCGACTAAACTGCCGATAATGTTGCTGACGGTCCAAAAGAGTAAGGAATAATGCTCAACCATCAGTGCTTCACGCGGTGTCCACTTTTTATCAGTGGCAAATTTTAGATAGTTCACCGCGTAGTTTTCATCGTTCATCGAGACTGCAAAAATTAGTTTAAACCGTTCAGATGTGCCAATCAGGTACTTCGATAGACTCGATCCAAGCAAAGCGTACCGCAATTCCAAGAAGAACAGCATCAGTACGATGGACAGCAGTGGCGCATTAATGGTTAGCATAGACGCAATCATAAATTGCGCACCACCTGAAAAAATAAAAATTGACACAAGCCCGGTTAGAATCGTATTGAATCCCGCTGCATGCAACAGCACACCGCAGGCCAATCCAATGGGAATATAACTCAAGTTCAATGGCATCGCAACGCTTAGGGTTGAACGCCATTTGGGCTCATTAGGGTTTGGCACTTGTTTTGTCAAGAATGATGCCTCCATAAAAGGTAGAGTGGCGAAGCAGACGATTAGACAGCAATCCTAAGAAGCAACTTCCTGTCTGCTGGAACACGTTTAACGCAAAAAATAATCCATACTGAAACTATTTTCTTATCAAAGCCGTGCACCCGCTCCATAAATCGACAATTACACAATACAAGGTCATTTTACCATGTTTCATTCCGTTTTCCTACGGTGTT
Source organism: Secundilactobacillus yichangensis (assembly GCF_016861565.1). GTDB lineage: Bacteria > Bacillota > Bacilli > Lactobacillales > Lactobacillaceae > Secundilactobacillus > Secundilactobacillus yichangensis. The sequence continues at coordinate 33,057 of NZ_BOLK01000012.1, read as the reverse complement.
TTCACAAGTTAACTGGACAAAAAAACAATAAAAGCACCCTGCATTTTTATATTTATAAATCAATTTGCAAACTATATTAATTCCAATAATTATAAAGTTCGTTTTTAATTCAGTATTATCTTATTCATTCAAAACAAAGAGATAAAATCGCGCCAAGTACGAACTATCCAATTAGCTCTTTTTATACTATAAATGGTTTTAATCGGTAAAGTGACAGTACCTGAGTGGTCAATTTGTAAAATTGGCTTCCCAGCTAAGGTTAACCGCGCTTTTCCAATTGTGGTGTTGGCCGCTGCTGGCGCCTTCAGCCCGTCTTTCTCTTGATGATTAACGTCAATTAGCAGTTTGGATTTCAGCTGTGTTCTGGACTGATGCTTACCAAGCCAGACAGTCGTCGGTTTAGTGACAGTCATTTCCGCGGTTTTTACCTTACCCATGGGAACTTTGACGTTACTCAACTGGTACGTCTGCGCGTTCAATGTCACTGGCCGATAACTGGCATAAACCCAGTTCATCAAATTTCTGGTTTGCACGAACCGCGCAGGATCCCCGGTTCCCTTATTTTGGGCGTGCATGACAACCGTAATGATTCGGTGGCCATCACGGTTGACGGTACCGACAAAGTTGCCGCCAGCCGCATTAGACGTCCCGGTTTTCAGTCCATCAACTGGCAGATTCGCCCGATATTGGCTCAGCCCTTTCAGCATGAGGTCCCAGTTCTGCATCCGCGTCTGACTGCTGCCGCCCTTATCAAACCAAGCTTTACTCTGACTGGTTGTCCGTAAAATCTCCGGATACTCCTTCAAAATTATCTGGGATAACCGCGCAACATCCTTAGCTGACATGGTATTTTCGTCGTTTTTAGCGACGGACGAATAGCCTAACTTACCCGCTTGACCGTTAGTGATTCCTGAAGCGGTCACAATGTGGGCACTGGTTAAGCCCAGCTGCTTGGTAGTTGAACGCATCTTGTTTACAAACCGGTGCGGGCTGCCCGAAACCGCGTTACCTAATGCCGAAACAGCAGCGTTAGCTGAAGTGATCAGGCTGGCCCGATACAGTTCACGAACGGTGTATTTTCGATTAGCGCTTAACGGTACGTTAGTCAGATCAGGATTGCGGCTCATTTTGGCTATTTCAGGACTGATAGCCACCTTCTGGTTCCAGTGCAACTGACCATTTTTGATTTCCTTTAACACAATATAAATTGACAGCAGCTTAGTCATCGATGCAATCGGCAGTTTCCGCTGGTCATTTTTCTGATACAAAACCTGTCCAGTGTTAGCATCAACCGCAATCGCGGAGCGCACCTGTAAATCAGGAGCAGCCGCTTTAGCGGTCAAACCGCCGACCATTAATGTCACAATGAAGATGCACAAAAATAGCCCGAATTTCAGGCCATTTCTTCGGGAATTAACTAACATAGTTTCCTCCACAAAATTATTTTTGATGATCATCCTTCAGTTGGATGCCATTTTTAACTGGTAAATGAATGATAAACCGGGTCAGGGCATCCGTTGAAGTCACGTAGATATAGCCACCGTGGCGGTTCACGATACTCTGTGCGATAGCAAGACCTAACCCCGTACCGCCCGTCGCTTTAGAGCGGGAACCTTCCACCCGGTAAAACCGTTCGAAGACTTGTGATAAGGCGGCCTCCGGAATCTTTTTGCCATCGTTTTCAACGTTGATCACAACTTCTTGATCATTGGGCTGCTTGGCTCGCAAATTAATATTCTTGGCACCCTCACCGTACTTCAACGCATTGGTAATCAAATTATTGAAGACTCGACCAAGTTTCTCACCATCCGCTTCAATATGAATCGGCTTGTCGGGCAAGTCAATATTGATTGCCATGCCCTTCTCACTAGCTTCCAATTCGAAGCTGGCTTCCAGCTGTTCCAGCATTTGGCCAACATCTAGCGTAGCAATCGATAATGGCGTATCCGTTTGCCGCATTTTTGTGTAGACAAACAGATCATCCACCAGGGATTTCATCTGTTTGGCTTTATTAAAGGCCGTACCCGTGTACTTTAACAGCTCATCTTCAGAGTGATACTGCCGGTCTTCCACTAGCCCCAAATAACCAATAATCGACGTTAACGGTGTCCGTAAATCGTGGCTAACATTAGTGATCAATTCATCCTTTGATTTCTCGATTCGCCGCTCCTCGTTCATGGAGGCAATAACAGAATCAACCAGCGCGTTGACCGAGGCGACTACTCGCTGTGTTTCGCCTTTGATGGTAAAGGGAATCCGGTGGTCAAAGTGGCCATTAGCAATGTAGTGCAGTTCGTCGATGATGTGCCGTAACTGCATCTGCCGGTAACGGCGAATCAGACGCCAATATACCACTCCGGCATCAAAAATCAGCATCAGCAAAATAAAGATGTTCTCCCAGCTCCAAAGTTGATAATGAGCCGGTCCGATAATGATCGACCGCTTAATGATAAAAATCCCGTCTTGGAGCCCTGGGTTCGTCTGAATCATTTCGTTTAACAGAACGATCACCGACAGATTAAGCAACAGCAAAAGCACGACGGTCACGATACCTTCCATGATCAGCGCGCTTTTTTCCCTTGCTGTGAGCTTCATTGCCTTACTGTCTCTGTCTGTATTCATATTTCCCCTAGTGTGTTTCAATCTTGTATCCGACACCCCAAACCGTCTGAATGACTTTTTCACCACCGGTAGCTTCTTCGATCTTATCACGCAAATGTGACACATGAACCATCACGGTCTTGGCAGAAACGATCGATTCCTGACGCCAGACCCGTTCAAAAATCTCATCCGCCGAAAAGACCCGGTTAGGATGACTGGCCAATAAGTAAAGAATACCGAATTCCAAAGCGGTCAGGTTCACTAATTTGCCTGATAACGTCTTTACTTCGTGGGAATCCTTGTTGATCGTCAATGAACCGATGTCCAAAACATCCGGCTTCTCGTCGGTAACGTGGTCAGATGCCCGACGCAGCAGTGATTTAACCCGTGCCATCACTTCCAACGGGTTGAACGGCTTTGTGACGTAATCGTCGCCGCCGCTGACCAAGCCTTGAATTTTATCCATATCATCCGTTTTAGCAGACAAAATCAAAATCGGCAGTTCAGAATCCTTACGAACTTCCTTAATGACTTCGATTCCGCTCATTTCGGGCATCATAATATCTAAGATCATCAAACCGATATCCGGTGTGGTATGCAGCTTTGTCAGTGCTTCTTTACCATTGTAAGCAGTGATTGGTTCGTAACCTTCGTTTTTAATGTAGATCTCCAGCAATTGTGCAATTTCCTTATCATCATCAACAACTAAAATTTTCATGTTTTTTAAGTTCTCCTTATTATTCAATCGATTGGCTAAAATGGCCTTAGCCATTTATTCATGTGCAATTCGGCGGTGCGACGCATCCCTGCCGTTTGCTTAGGTCTATATTACCAAAAGATAGGGCATCATTCATTATTATTCAATTAACTTAAGGTTCTCATTAAATTTTACAGCACATTTCAAGAATAAACAAAAAAGCCCTAAGAGAAGTCTTAACGACAACCTCTCTTGGGCTTCTGAACGCTTTATTTATTACTTGTAGTTAGGTGCGGCTTTCGTTAATTGCACATCATGTGGATGTGATTCAACTAAACCGGCGTTTGAGATGCGAACAAACTGCGCATCCTCGATAAGTTCCTGAACGGTTTCACAGCCAGTGTAACCCATTCCGGAACGGAGACCGCCGACCATTTGGAAAATAATATCATCGACGCTGCCCTTGTATTCAACTCGTGCTTCAATACCTTCTGGAACTAACTTGTTAGCTTCGTTAACGCCGCCTTGGAAGTAACGGTCAGCTGAGCCGTGTTCCATGGCTGCTAATGAGCCCATGCCACGATAAGTCTTATACTTCTTACCGTTATCTTCAAAGACTTCGCCAGGCGCTTCGTCAGTTCCTGAAAGCATTGAGCCAAGCATCACGGCGTTACCACCAGCTGCCAAAGCCTTAACAATGTCACCAGAGTACTTGATTCCGCCATCAGCAATGATTGGCTTGTGGAATTCTTGAGCAACTTCAGCAGCATCGTAAATAGCAGTGAGTTGAGGAACACCGACACCGGCAACGACTCGAGTAGTACAGATAGAACCGGGACCGATACCAACTTTCACAACGTCAACGCCGGCTTCGAATAATGCCCGGGTACCTGAACCGGTAGCAACGTTACCGGCAATCAGAGTTGCATCTGGGAATTGATCACGAATCTGAGCAACCTTGCGAAGAACACCCGCTGAATGACCGTGAGCAGTGTCAATGATAATGGCGTCTGCACCGGCGGCCAGCAAACCTTCAGCCCGTTCGAAGGTGTCTGAGGTAACGCCAACCGCCGCGGCAACCAGCAAACGGCCTTGGTCATCCAACGCTGCGTCCTTACGAATCTTGTCGCTAGTAACGGCCTTCACTTTAGCCACTTCACCAGCCTGTGCTTCCTTGGACATGTTCTTGTGGATGACACCCAGACCACCATTATTGGCCATGGCAATCGCCATCTTAGATTCCGTTACAGTATCCATACTGGCACTGAGGAATGGTACGTTTAATTTCAAATTATCAGCTAACTGGACCCTTAAATCGACATCGTTTGGCAACACATGACTCTCTGCAGGTATAAGCAACACGTCATCAAAAGTAATCCCTTGTTTTTGAAACTTCGAATCCCAATTAGTAGTCATTGAAATGAACGCTCCCTTATTAATTTTTTTGGTATTGTTTGGTAATATACCAGCGACTTTCAGAAAATGCAAGGATTCTCATTAACTTGTAAGATTTTAGTTCGAATTCTCATCAGGTATGCTTAAAAATGAACCGTTTAGACTTATTTTTTAAATAATTTGGGAACAATTCATTTATTTGTCTCATTTTCGTTCGTGACGGTGTAATCATTCGAATAACAAAAAAACAGCTTGACAACCGGCCTTGCCGACCGATCATCAAACTGATTTTTGATAAGTTAATACGTATGTTCTTTTACCTACGCCGATTTTGCGGCACGTTTCCGAAGAATCCCTGGGTCAGCTTATACTGGCGCTTGACCAGAATTGAAAGCAGACCACCAAGGACACCTAAGATAATCATTGGCCATGCACCTAATGTTGGGTTCAAGATACCTGGTAATGCGGCCGTCATTGTGAACAGTAACAACCATAGGATCAAGAAGACAACTGCACCAACGATTCGAATCCAAAGTGCGTAGCGGTGCTCACGCTTTGAATCAAAAAGACGCGGAATCTGTGGTAAAGCCAGACCAGCAATGGCTGATGACAGGAGAATTGAAACCAGACCAACGGATTGGTTAGTTCTCTGTGAAGCTGGTGAAATCAAGAACATCACACCGAACATAATACTGAAAATTGTGAAGAAATTCAGGCCGTTATACAGCGCACTTGGCCAGTATGGATCCATGGCGCCAGCCGGCCGCGTCGGTCCTTCAACAATTTCTTTAACGCGGGCATTCACGTCGTTACCATACATATTCTTCGCGGTCTTACCCGTTTTTTGTCCCTCTAATAGTTCGTTAGTTGTGGTTTTAACGATTTCCGCTTTCTTCTCAGTACTCAGCTTAGTTGCCTGCAAAGCCTGATTGAAACGGAACATGTAGTCAGCATTCCGCTTTGTCAAACCAATGTTATCGAAAACTTCATGTTCACTTTTAACTATACTATTACGATCCTGGTGAACAGCAGCGTTACGTTGTCGCTGCTGCGCGCCGGAATTGCGTTTATCATTCTCGCTCAATTTTGGATCTCCCCTTTTTCTCTGGTTTTGGTTGGGTTTGTAAGGTTTAGTTTATATAGCCGAAACGTGTTTCAACAGGCAGAGAGCTATGTGTAAGCCAATATTGGCATAAATCCAAAACCAGGATTTTTGCCAACATTAACTTACACTCCGCTCTCTAAACGCCTGCTTCCACACTCTGCTTTTGAAACGTGCTCCACGAGGCAGAGAGCTGCATGTAAGTCACTTCCGACATAAATCCAAGTTCGGGATTTTTGTCGGAAGCGTCTTACACTCCGCTCTCTAAACGCCTCGTTCCGCACTCTTAGACATTAAACCTAAACTCCGCAATATCCCCGTCCTGCATCACATAATCTTTACCTTCAACTCTGAGCTTGCCGGCATCCTTTACCGCGTTTTCTGATTCGTACTTGTCCAAATCATCGAATGCCATAATTTCCGCACGAATAAAGCCTCGCTCGAAGTCTGAGTGAATGATTCCGGCTGCTTGTGGTGCCTTGGTGCCCTTCTTGAAGGTCCAAGCTCTGGTTTCCTTACCACCAGCCGTGAAGAAAGTTTCTAGTCCTAATAGCTTGTATGAGGCTCTGATCAGGCGGTTCAAACCTGGTTCCGTCACGCCTTCAGCTTCTAGGAAGTCTGCCTTTTCATCATCATCCAGTTCAGCGATTTCTTCTTCAGCTTCCGCTGCTACGGCAATTGCTTGTGCGCCTTCCTTAGCAGCGTAATCCTTAATTGCTGGGAAGTACTTAGACTTTTCAGGTTCAGCCATATCATCTTCAGCAATGTTGGCAACGTAAAGTACTGGCTTACTGGTCAGCAAGAACAGTCCCTTAACGATTTTTTGTTCGTCTTCGTCAAAGTCAATTGATCGAACGCCCTTACCTGCTTCAAGGACTGGCTTAATCTTTTCCAAAACAGCCAGTTCAGCCTTAGCCTCTTTATCACTGCCTTTAGCAGCCCGCTGAACCTTAGCCAACCGCTTATCTACGGCTTCAAGATCTGACAAACCTAATTCCAGGTTAATCGTTTCAATATCATCAATGGGATCGATTTTACCAGAAACGTGGGTAATGTTATCGTCATCAAAGGCCCGCACAACGTGCACGATGGCGTCCACCTGACGAATGTTTTCCAAGAACTTGTTACCTAAACCTTCACCCTTGCTGGCACCCTTAACGATTCCGGCAATATCGGTAAATTCAAACGTCGTTGGCACCACTTTTTTAGCTGGGATCAGTTCCTGAATCCGGTCTAGCCGTGAATCCGGTACTTCAACCATCCCAACGTTGGGGTCGATAGTCGCAAACGGGTAGTTAGCCATTTCGGCTCCCGCCTTGGTAATTGCGTTAAATAAGGTTGACTTACCAACGTTTGGTAAGCCGACAATTCCTGCTGTTAATGACATAGTAAAGTCTCACTCTTCCTTTTTAGTCAGTTTTTGGTTTCTTTTCTAAAACCTTTTTCAGCTTTTTCTCAAACTCGCGACGGCTCAGCATCACGATGTGGCCGCAGCCGGTACACTTAATCTTGATATCAGCGCCCATCCGAATAATTTCCCAGCGGTTAACGCCACATGGATGCGGCTTCTTCATTTCAACTAAATCACCTAAATCGTACATCAAATCACTCCTAGTCTAAATGTACGTCGAGAATCTCCAGAATCCGGCTTAAGTCGTCATCTGACATATACTCGATTTCAATCTTACCCTGACCGGCTTCCTTATTCGACTCGCTGATCGTTACTTGAGTGCCAAACTTCTCTTGGAGCACGTTCTCGCCTGCCCGCAAGTACGGTGACTTCTGCTTGATGCGCTTCTTTGGCTTAGCAGCAGCTTGACCGTTCATCTTGCTGACAACGCCTTCCAAAGCCCGCACGGTCATCTTACCATCAGCCGCACGATTAGCCAGGCTGACCATCTGTGACCGGTCCTTCAGTGACAGCAAAGTTCTTGCTTGTCCCATCGAAAGCCGCTTCTTTTGCAGCAGTTCTTTAACCTGCTTTGGCAAGCCCAGTAACCGTAAGTAGTTAGCAATGTATGGCCGGCTCTTGCCCAGCCGTGAGGACACTTGCGCCTGCGTCAGGTTCAAGTTGCTCATCAGCATCTCGTAAGCTTCCGCTTCTTCCAATGGTGTGAGATCTTCACGCTGTAAGTTTTCCATGACGGCGATCTCCATCATTTGGGGTTCGGTCACTTCACGGACAATTGCGGGAATGGTCTCATTTTTAATCAGTTTAGAAGCTCGAACACGCCGTTCACCAGCTAAAATCTCATAACGGGAGACTTCCGGGTCTGGCTGCCGGACAATAATTGGCTGGAACACACCTGATTTTTCAATTGAATGTGCCAGATCCTTTAGGGCCGCCTGGTCAAACTTTTGACGTGGCTGATACGGGTTTGGACGAATCTGATCGAGTTTGATATCGATGACTGTTTCTACATCTGGGTCAACGCTATTATCCGCAAATAATGCTTCAATGCCGCGTCCGAGTCCCTTATTATTTTTGTTTGCCATGAGCAGCTGCCACTTCCTTTGCGAGTTGCGAATAAACTTGAGCACCGGTTGACTTCGGGTCATAATCCATAATCGGTAACCCATGGCTTGGTGCCTCGGATAACCGGACGTTCCGTGGAATAATGGTCTCGTAAACGTTGTCTTTAAAGTACTTCTTCACTTCTTCATTGACTTGATGTCCTAAATTGGTCCGGGCATCGTACATGGTCAGCAAAACGCCCTCAATCTTCAAATTAGGATTGAAGTGCTTGCGGACCAATTGAATGGTGTTCAGCAACTGACTGAGCCCTTCCAGCGCGTAGTATTCAGATTGAACTGGAATCAAAATGGAGTTGCTGGCGGTAAAGGCATTGATGGTCAATAGACCCAATGAAGGCGGACAGTCCACCAAAATAAAATCATATTGATCCTGAATGACTTTAAGGGCATCTAATAAACGAGTCTCTCGGGCAATTTGAGCCGTCAATTCAATTTCAGCGCCTGACAGTTGAATGGTTGCTGGCGCAATGTCTAAATCTTTATGACTCGTATGTAAGATCACATCAGCAATCGGTTCTTCATTAACCAGAACGTCGTAAATGTCCTTGGAAATGGAGGACTTGGCAATGCCAACTCCACTGGTAGCGTTCCCCTGTGCATCGATATCGACCAACAATACGCGATTCCCTAGGTTGGCTAAGCCCGCACCCAGGTTCACTGCAGTCGTTGTTTTGCCGACCCCGCCTTTTTGGTTTGCAAGCGCAATTATATCTGCCATCGGTTTTCGTCACTCCTTTATGATTTTTTCATGATGTCGATAGTAATTCGGTAGCTATCGTCATTATCTTCTTCTGTTGTTTTAACTTTCAGACCAGCGTTGCTAACCATCTTCAGCGACTTTTTGATAGTGTTGACGGCTACCCGAGTATCAGCTGAAACTGACTTGATCTTCGGCTTCGGCTTTTCCTTTGCACGGTGGCGCTGAATCAGCCGTTCCGCATCCCGGACGGTTAAATGATCAGCAATGATCCGTTTTAATAACTTCTCCTGCTGCTTTTGGGTTACTGCTAAAAGCGCGCGACCATGCCGTTCACTGATCTCTTCGTTCATAATTGCTTCTTGGACGGGCTCACTGAGTTTCAGGAGACGTAACTTGTTGGCAATAAATGACTGACTCTTCCCAACATCTTTTGCCAACTGGCTTTGAGTAAGCTGGTTAAGTTTCATCAGAGATTGATAAGCCTGGGCCTCTTCAATCGGTGTTAAGCCTTCCCGTTGCAGATTTTCAATCAGAGCCAGTGAAGCTGTTTCATCGTCAGACAATGACTGAATGATTGACGGTACTTCACGCCAGTTCAGCGATTTCACTGCCCGATAACGCCGTTCCCCAGCAATAATTTCGTATTGATGCGGTTCGTATTCCCGTAAGACGATTGGTTGCAGTAAGCCATGATCTGAAATGGTTTGTGCCAGTTCGTCAATGCTGCGCTGATTAAAAACGTGCCGCGGCTGGAACCGGTTTGGCACGATGGCATCTACCGGTACCATGACCACTTTTTGTTTAATGCTTTCCGTTTCTTGCTGGTTGGATTTATCACGACCAAATAACGAAAACGCCATCCTAATCGTCCCCCTTTCTAACTAATCGCCGAGCGGCTCCTTGTTAGGCGTTCCAGCCTTACGCGGGTACCGCTTGGGCGTTGGCTTGACCTTGTCAATGACCACGATGTGCCGTTCATCCCCAGATTCAGGCAAGGTAAATGACTGGTCTAACCGCAATTTGCCACCTAACGTTGCAATTGCTGATTGTGAATGTGCCAACTCTGATTCAGTCTGCTGTGCTTTCAACGCAATAAATTGACCGTGCAGCTTTACTAGCGGTAAGCAAAGCTCGCTCAAAACGCTCATCCGAGCCACTGCTCGTGCAGTGACAACGTCGTAGGCTTCTCGGTGTTCTGAACGCTTGCCGCCAAACTCTTCAGCTCGTGCATGATATACCCTAACACCTTCTAGGCCTAAATCGGCAATCAAATCCTTCAAAAAATTGATCCGCTTATTCAAGGAATCCACAATTGTAACTTGCAGTTTCGGAAACAAGATCTTCATCGGCAATGATGGGAATCCTGCTCCAGCACCGACGTCGCAAAGCGTTAGTTCTTCAGTCCGCAATTCAGGCGCATAAAAGGCGGGCGTTACTGAGTCATAAAAATGCTTCAGATAAACGTCACCGCGTTCTGTGATGGTTGTTAAATTAAGATGTTGATTGGTGTCAACCAGAATTTTAAAGTACTGGTCGAACTGCTGCATTTGTTTCTCGGAAACCGTAATCCCCTGAGCTTCTAACGCAGCAATAAATTGGCTATCATTCATTGAAATCTCCTAATACATTCTGTGAAACACTTTGTTTCACGCTCTAGTATACTTTACATTAATTATGGTATGTACGCAAGCTCTTGAAGGTGGTTATTGCTTGCTATTTCGAACTTTTTTAGCGGTTATTTGGGTGGGGGTGTTGAAGTGCGTTACGACTCATTTCGCTCCGCGTTCAGGGTAACTCGTCGTGCAGGCACTGCAGTGCTAATCTATCCAAACCTTTTATAGTAACGTTGCGAGAATGCATTGCAGCTCATTTCGTTCCGTGTTCAGGGTAACTCGCCGTGCAGGTGCTCCGGAGCTAGCACCTGCGCTTCGCTTGGGGCGGATCTCCTCCGTCACCTGATGATGTAACCGAGCAAGAAACGCTCGCTAACATCATCGACACCACGATTTACCCTGAACACTCCACTGCATTTACATGGCACATTGATGGCATCTTACCAGCTAGGTTGCTGACGCAAATAAGCCATCGTAGTGAAACAAACACACAATATCAGCAAAACGGAAGGCGCTGGGGCTCAGCGGTGTCGGTGATACTTGGTAGCTGACAGTGGCGAAGCCCTGGCTGCTGCCTAGTATCACGCGAGTCGGAGGAGATCCATTTGAGGCTAGAGTGCGGAACGAGGCGTTAAGAGAGTGGAGTATAAGGTACTTAGACCGGAAACCCCGAACTTGGGTTTATGGTCTAAGTGACTTATATGCAACTCTCTGCCTCGTGGAGCATGTTTCAGCTATGTTGATTAGCTCCGGAGCGAGCCACCGCGTTCCAGCCCCACAAGCGCCTGGAGTGAAGCGAAAGCTCCAAGCTTATATAGCTGGACTGGGCTACCTCAAACAGAGAACTGCACCTTGTTTTCACACCCCATAATTATACTAGACATTTCTCCTCATGGGAAACTATCAGAAAAATTTCGCCAAATAAATAAACCGCCCTAAGCCCCTTACAGCTTAGTGCGGTTCATTTGTATAGTGGTATAAACAGCGTATGAACTAAATTAATTTACTTTGAAATATGAGAAACTTCGTTAATGAACCATTTGTTAAAGGCTGCAGCGTCGATGTCGACACAGACAGAGGCGTTGGTCTTGCCATCGTGGTAAGCACCGCGAATGTCACCAACCGTTTCGCCCATTGCTGGGCCTTCAGTCTGAACGTCCACCCACATATCTTCAGTGGTGATTGCTTCTGGGTGAAGCAGGTAGAAGATCGTATTCACATCGTGCATGGCAATACCGTTTTCAGAGTTGTCACCATCGTGAATAATGATATCATGCAGCATCTTACCAGTCTCATTTAACTCAGGCAGCTTTTCAAGGCTTTCCGGAGTTAACAGAGCTTTCATGGTAATGTCCAAACCAACCATCACGATTGGCACACCTGAATTGTAAACGATCTTAGCAGCGTGCGGGTCAGTGAAGACGTTGAATTCGGCAGCGCTGGTCATGTTACCCATGCCCAGTGAACCGCCCATGGCAACGATCCGTTCGATGTTGTCCTTTACTTCTGGATATTCAGAGAATAACAGAGCGATGTTGGTGTACGAACCGGTTGGAACTAACGTGATCTTTTCGTCACTAGCCATGATGGCGTCGTGAAGTGCTTCAACGGCACTCTTGTCCATTGGCTTTGGCAGATCTTCTGGGAAATCGTATCCCGGCATACCTGATTCACCATGAATCCGTGCGGCATCTTCGAATGGCTTGATTAGTGGCTGCTTAGCACCAGCTGCCACTGGAATGTCGGAATTAAAGAACCGAACTAATTTCTGTGCGTTCTTAGTTGTCTTGTCAACCGTAACGTTACCGGCAACAGTAGTGATCAGCTTCAAATCAATGTTGTCATCGTTGATAGCCATGGTAATTGCAGCTGCATCGTCGATACCAGGATCGGTATCCATGATAATTTTGATTGTCATAATAATATAGCCTCCATACTAAACTTTGTTATAGTGAAGCACTTAGAACCAAATCAATGAGAAACAATCCGCCCAGCACGTACATCACTGGACTGACGTTGCGGCCATCGCCACTAGCAATCCGTAAGATTGGGTAGAAAACGAAACCAAATGCCAGACCAGTTGAAATACTGTTGGTCAGCGGAATCAGCACAATAATCAGAAACGCCGGAAACCAGGCTGCGAAGTCATGCATATCAATTGAGCCAATGGACTCCATCATAATGGCGCCGGTAATGATGATCACCGGTGCAATGGCTGCCTGTGGGACGTACGCCAGCAACGGAACAAAGAACATGGAAATGGCAAATAGAATGCCGGCAGTAATCGACATCACGCCGGTCCGACCACCGGACTCGATCCCGGAAGCACTCTCGGCAGCAGCCACGGTTGGACTGGTACCTAGCAGACCCGAGATAAAGGCAGTTACGGAACTAGCCTGAAATGCCCGTTTAAACTTCCGGTTATCTGGCAGAATTCCCTGCAAGAGCCCCATAGATTCAAACACGAGGATCATGGTCATGGAGAACGCTGCTAGGATAAACGGAATCGTTAACGCTTTGGAAAAGTCACCGTGTAGCAGAAGTTGGTGGTAGTCAGCTAAGCGTGACAAATGAACGCTAATACTCTGTTCATCACGAATACCGAATAACACACCAATCACACTGGTGACAACGATTCCAATCAGAAAACTGGCCGGTACCTGCCGCAAGTATAAAATCACACTGAGCATAATCCCGAAGATTGCCAGTAACGTGGCTGGTGAAGTCAGATTACCCAGCACGATCAGTGAATTCTTCCCAGCAACGATCAGTCCGGCTTTTTCCAGACCAATTTCAACTAAGAATAACCCAATTCCAGCTGTGATCCCGCTTTTCAGCGAGCCAGGAATTGCCTTTGCCAGCACGGAACTTAGGCTGGTAAACGCAACGACCATGTAGATGGCACTGGCCACGATTGAAATGGCCACTGCGACCTGCCAAGACATCCCCATTGTGGCACAAATCGTGTAGGTAAAGAAGGCGTTCACACCCATACCGGGCGTCAGGATCACCGGCGCGTTAGCGAAGAAGCCCATGATTAAACAACCGATTACGGAACTGATGATGGTGGCAAAAACACTAAGATCAGTGGGAATACCAGCATCCTTTAAAATCACCGGGTTCACGATGATGATATACGAGATGGCAAAGAAACCCGTCAATCCCGCAATGATTTCCTGCTTCAGCAGCGTTTTATTCTGCCAGACCTCTAATAATGACATCCGGTTCTTTGCTTCAAGTTGTTGCGCTTGTTTCATGTAAATAATCCCTATCCTTTCGTCGTTGAGACGGTTGTGATCGGGGTTGCATCGTTATTCCAAACGATGGGTTTCAGCTGACTGACGTCAGTTTCGACACCCTAGGCCACAACAGCCCAGACCGAAAATTTTCCTCGATCTGGGCTGCTCGTGGTTTAATACTTAATTAATTGACTTATGCGTAAGTGGTGATTACCAAACAAATAAGCCCACGATACCAGCTGATAATAGTGATACCAAGATACCTGACAGTAACATGTAACCAACGTTCTTAGAAATCAAACCGTTAGTTTCTTTGTCAGCCAAGCCCTTGAAGGCACCAATAATCATACCAGTCGTACTGAAGTTAGCAAATGAAGTCAAGAAGACTGTCAATTGTGCTTGATAGTGCGCACCGTATTTAGCAACATCGTGAATTGTTGGGGCAATCTTACCCATAACAACGAATTCGTTAGTCACTAACTTCGTCCCCATGTATTGAGCGAACTGGAACGCATCGTGCACGTTCAGACCCATTAACCATGCAAATGGGAACATGATGATACCCAAGATATGTTCAAGTGATAACCATGGGTTGATCAAGCCTAACAGCTTATCGATCAATGCAGCTAAGGCAACGAAGGCGATAACGTTAGCGGCGATGATCAAGATCAAACGGCCGGCACCCAGGATAGAATCACCCAAGAATGAGAAGAATGGTTCCTTCTTGCCGCCTTCCATTTCAGCTTCTTCAGCGTCAGAACCGCCACCAATTTTGGCAATGGTATCTTCTTCTGAAGTCACCTTCACTGGGTTCAAAATGTTCGTGACGATGATCGCGTTCAAAATGTTCAGCGGAATCGCCGTCAAAACGTAGTTACCAGGAACCATTTGAGTATATGCACCCACAATGGAAGCAGTAATACATGACATCGACATCATAGCCAATGTGACGTTACGTTCTGCACGCATTGATTGAATTTGAAGACGTGAAACGGCCAAGGCTTCAGTGTTACCAAGGAACATCATTTCAACTGAGAAGAATGATTCGAACTTTGGTTGACCAGTAATAGCTGATAAACCGCGGCCGATCCACTTGATGATCCAAGGCAGGAACCCAATGTAAGTTAAGATATCAAACATTGGTACGATCAGCAGGATAGGCAGCAATGCACTTGTAACGAAGTTCATTGACTTAGCAGTCCCACCGAACTGTGGCGTTACCCAGTTAGGTAATGCGAACACGATACCTTGATAAGCCACTTGGACTAACCAGTTGAATCCGTTGGCAGCAGCCTGAACGGCATCACGGCCCCAAGAGAAACTGGTTAAGATCCAGGCAATAACCAAGTTAAGCACCAAGACGATTGCAGTTGATTTCCAGTTGATCGTCTTTTTACTCTTCGAGAACAGGAACGCGATCCCGAGATAAACTAAAACCCCAATAATGTTGACGATTAAGTACATCGACATTAAACTAAACCTTCTTTCTGTTTTTTGCTGTGAGACACGCAGCTGAATCACTTCAAAAAGGCTTCCCAATCCGACCGCTTGTTGACTTGAATTCCGAATAATGGCACAAACTGCGTACCAAACGACCTAGAAAGTTCAGCGCTTTCAAAAATAACCAGAGACGCAGACACAGACTCGACAATAACCACCACTTACTTTTAAAAAAAGACAAGTAAGCAAATCCCATTTTACCTTGTTTTGGACCTTCCGTAAACACGGATTCAATAAATCCAACAAGTGAATCGGTTTAACTTACAACTAATACGCTATAAATTACTACCGAGGCTCACCCAGAAACGTATTCTAACAGCAAAATTGGCAATAAAAAAAGAATCTACTATTCAATGGTTAACTAGTAAATCCTTTTTCAAGGGAAATGTTTCCCTCGATGATGCCCCTGCCAAGGAATTACATTATACCATTTCTGACAATTAGAATAGCAATGAAATGAGACCATAAAATTAGACTCAAGGTTGAAATATGATTCATTCACCCTTGAGCCCCTATGAAAACTTTGATGCATGTATGGAAGAGACGAAACCGTTTAACCAGCTAACCCGCTTCGTAAACATTAAATTGATAATCTATCGCCTCAAATACTTATTTCTAGTCAACTGCCGTAATAGTCTTGTCAATAACTTATTAGTTTCAATTACCGTTTAACTAGATGAGATGAAACATTGGAACTTTTTGAATCTCATGAACTCGACTCTCTACACTCAAGAGGTTATTACATAACCATCGCATAGACCCAGCCTACATCACATTCGAACTCTTTTTAACCCCTAAGAAGATATCACTACATCTAAGATATTCGTACGTTTTAGCAGAAACGCTAAGCATGTGACTCATATTCAATTAGTGGTGGAACAAAAACCTCAGGTGGCTAGCGTTCGTTAGAAATCCGCGCTTTGAAACATGTTGCTCAATAAAACTTGTACTTCTTGAAACACGTTACTATTTGAAACTTGTAAAGCTTATTTCAGAAACTTTAAACAGTTGGAACCAAACGTTTTTGCTGTTTGTTGCCAATCATTAGCTTCGATCTACAAAACGGGATCAACTTCATAATCGGTAAAACTCTACAACTTGGAAACGTCTTGGTACCGGCTTCTTATCTCTTCCACATTTATATAATAACATGAAATGTAACCGGTTACAACAGAAATGTGCTAAATTTTTAGAGTGAAATTTGACCGCTTATAAACCCCGCCATTAAAGCAAAACAGCCCAACCGCCAGTCAAGATTGACCAGCAGTTGAGCTGCTTAAGATTTCGTCTATTTGGTTTTAACAACCGCGCCATCCTGAGTACCGATAACGACCGTCTTGGTCATATCTAAGAATAGCCCGTGTTCAACAACACCGGTCATGTTGCTCAGTTCATCCGCAAGGTCGTATGGTGCCGCAATCTTACCTAAATGCAAGTCAACGATAATGTTGCCCTCATCCGTGTGGAAGACTTTGCCGTCTTTTTGACGGACTTCCGGCTTGTAGCCAAGGTCAGCCAGCCGCTTTACCAGCTGATGGTGACCGTATTCCAGTACTTCAACGGGTAGCGGGAACTTACCTAATTGGTCAACAACTTTACTTTCGTCAACGATCCAAGCACATTGCTTAGAGTTGGTAGCCACCAGTTTTTCCCAAGTTTGGGCACCGCCGCCGCCTTTGATCCCGTTGATTTGCGGGTCAACTTCATCCGCGCCGTCAATAGTGATGTCGATGGTATCAACGTCATCCAGTGACTTGATCTCCATACCTAAGTTGCGGCCGTAATCAGCCGTCCGGTTAGAAGTTGGCACACCTGTGAAGTGCACGCCATCCTTCTTGATTCGTTCGCCCAGCGCGTCTAATAAGTAACGCACCGTGCTACCAGTACCAAGGCCAACGGTCATCCCGTCTTCAACCAGTTCAGCAGCCTTGTAACCGGCAATTTTTTTCAGTTCATCTTGAGTCTTCATACACGATCCTCCTGAGTTAGTAAAACGCTGTTATTAACTTGAATTCCAGATGTTATTCTATGCGTTTGTTCAGGGGCGGTCAAGAGCCAAGTACAAGTGTACAAGAAACCCCGGCACCATTTCCGATTGCTCAGAAGCGGTGCCGGGGCCTTTCCGATTTAGTTGACTGAAGTTCTGCTAGCCGTCATTAGAAACCTCATCATCCCTTTTTACGTTTTGATCTTACCATCAAGCCAATCGCGCTTAACAGCATCACAAGGCCTAATAAGAGTACCCAGTTCCGTGCGATCCATTCGCCAGTCTGAGGCAAGAATCCTTTAGTACCAGCGCTGCTACCGCTAACGTGAGCTTGCGGTGCCGTTGTGCCAGCAGTTCCTTGCGTAGCTGACCCAGCGAGAGAGCCCGCACTACCCGGTGTGCCCGTACCGCCTGATTCTGGAGCAGGCGGCACGAATCCTGGAATGTCTGTACCCGGATTTTCAGGTGTATGCGGTTCGTCTTCAGGAGTTGGATCCGCACGGTTGTAATAAACAACTTTGGCATTTGCCGGGTCATTGGTCATCAGTACACCAGTAGCTGTTAAGCCTTCACGTTCTGGTGCTTGACCTTGACTGATACTTGTCTGGTAACCATCTGCGGCGTAGTCACTTTCAGTGATCTGATAGTGCGTGCCGTTTGGTACTTGCCAGCGAATCGTTTCGCCGTCCATCAATGTGAACGTGCCATTGCCATTCGCGTCAAGCATCATTTGACCAGGCGTGTAGCCGCCAATTGGTGACGTCTTAACGTAACCAATGGTACCGGTTAACGGGTTCATTTCATCATCGAGGAAGCGAATGCTGAATTCGAATCCACGATCACGTTCGCCGTTTTCGCCGAGAACTGACTTAGTCACTGATAACCAAGCGGTCTGCGGTTGAGCCGGCCGATTGTTGATGAACGTTACGGCTTGATCCCCACCATTTGGAATCGTGATCTGATCAGTTGTCGTACCCGGTGTGACGCTGCCATGGTCGATTTGATGACTAGTTTCGTAGTCGCCATCTGGTGTTTCACTGATAACCATGCGCATATTTGCCGGTAAGTTGCTGATCTGCAACCGTTCGCCACCCTTTAGGGAAACCGTCAGCTGACCATCTGTAAAGGTCACGCTGCTTGTAGTCTGTCGTCCATCAGCAGTAGTCTTGGTTGCCGTGTAGTCACCAGCAAATGTCTCATCCGTCAGCCATTCGCCCTGATTATCTTTGTCTTCCACCTGAGCGCTACCGTAAATTCAAACGTCTGGTTTCTGTCAGCGTCAGTAATCTCACCTGAGAGCTTCTTTTCAAGAACCAGGTTGCCAGTTTCGAGACTGTTGGTGAAGGTTACCTTTTGCTGGTCAATTTCATCCAGCACCACCGGATCAGCCACGTAGTCCTCTCCCGGAGTTCCGTTGTTTACAACCCAAGTTGTAGACATGTTAGGAATCTCAGGATTTACTTCGCTAACTTGGAACTGTTCCTTTTCATTCAACGGTAAGTTGTCAATAACAGCGTACTGACCAGCTTTCAGTTCAATTTTAGCAATACCACCATTGAACTGAACATCTGTTGATGTCACTAAGCCGTTGCTGTCATAGATTTTCAGACTATACTTGCCATCAAAGTTTTCGTTAGTAACCCACTCGTCTGGGTTATCTTCACTGTCAGTGTCTTCACCTTCATTACCTTCAGTATCTTCGCCTTCGGTATCGGTATCTTTATCCTTAATCTTCTGAGCAGCCACATTGAATTCAAACTTACGGTGGTCATCAGTGTAAGCACCCTTAACGACCTTGTCTACTCGAAGACTACCAACCTTGCGAACATTCCGATACTGAACAGCTTCAGTCTTATCTTCATCAATAGTAACTTCTGGTCGGTTAGTATCGGTCATTTCTTGGTAACTACCGATATCATTCACCTTCCAAGTCGGTGTCAAGCCATGTGCTTCTTCTTCAATAACAGCTAGTTGAACGCCTTCTGGTAAGCCAGAAATTGTCACTTTCTGATCAGCTTTCAGAGAAACTGTAGCCTGACCCTCTTCGTTAAATCGAATCTTACTTTGACCTGAAATTCCACTAACATCATATTCCTTATTGGCCACTTTCTCTTGAGTATCATTGACTGCACGAATCAGGAATCCATATTCTTTGTCCTTATCCGTTTCATCATGAGAAGCAACCACTTTATTCAGTTCTAGCTTAGTGGAAGCAATATAGTTAGTGAAACGTACATGAGCCGTCCCGTTTTCCTTAATTTCTACAGGATCAGCGACTGCATTCTCACCTTCCTCATTGCCAATGTTCCAAGTTGTCGTCACAGCATCATCTTGCTTATCTTCTTCAATTTGGAAGCTTTCAAGAGGTAAGCCATTGATCTTTAATGATTCACCTGGGTAAATACGAACTTCAGCTTCGCCTTCAGAGAACTCAACTCTCCGCGGTGCGGTTGTTCCATTGGTTCTCGTTAAGGTTGCTTCAAATTCACCTGTGAATTCCTTATCATCCACATTGGTAATGGTAAAGCCGATTTCTTTATTCGTTGGGTATGAACCTTCTGCTCGTTTTTCTAACATCAGGTTACCCACAGGAAGATTGTTAGTGAAGCGAACATTAGCTGTATCGCCTTCTTTAACTTCCACTGGATCGGCTATTAAAGGATTTTCGTCTTCCCGTGGACCTTGGGCACTACCAATGTCCCAAGTAGTTACCACATCTTTGTTCTGTTCATCTTCTGACACTTGATACTGTCCAGTAGGCAAGTTATTAACCAGCAGTCTTTCACCCGGTTTAATGGCTACTTTAGCTTCGCCTTCATTGAACTCAACATTTCTCTGAACAGTCGTGCCATCAGTGTGTGTCAAGGTTCCTTCGTAGTTACCATTGAAATCTGCTGTTTTGCCATCTTTATCTAAAGCAGTAATGGTAAATCCAATGTCCTTGTCTTTAGGATAGTTACCCTCTGCCCGTTTTTCTAACAGCAAGTCGCCATCATCAATCCTGTTAGTGAACTCGACAGTTGTAACGCCACCCTTCTTAACAGCCGCTGGGGCTTCTAAAGTATCGCCGCTATCGTTGCCAACTTTCCAAGTGGTCGTTACTGAATTATCTTGATCTTCTTCAGTAACTGTATAGTCACCGTTAGGTAAGTTCTTAACTTCTAACTGTTCACCTGGCTTCATTGAAACGTTAGCTTCACCCTTATCGAAGTTCACTTCCCGAGTTGTGGTTGAACCGTTAGCACGTGTTAAGGTTGCATTGAATTCACCAGTTAAATCTTTGTTGTCGCCTAAGGCTTCAATGGTAAATTCGATATCCTTGTTCGTTGGATATGAACCTTCTGCGTGTTTCTCTAAAATCAGACTACCAGTCGACTGTTCATTTGTGTAGTTCACGGATACGTTCTTACCATCCGGAACCGTCACTGTCGGACCGTCGCTGTCCTCATCATCTGCATCTTCATCGCCAACAACTTCGTAGATCATGTCAAAGTCAGAATGCTTTTCTTCTGAGATCTTCAGGTGGATACCTGCAGGCAAGCCAAGTACCTTCACTGTTTGATCATGACGTAATTGAAGTGTGATTTGTCCATCATCCTTAAACGTAATATCTTCTCGTTGATGACGGTTATCTTCAACCGTGAAAGTTTTGCCCGCTACCTTATCAACATCATCTTTATCAGCTTGAATGGTGAAATTGAATCGAATACTTTGATCACCTGGGAGTGGGTTTAAAACTTCCTTGTTCAAGGTTAATGACCCGTTAGGCAGCTTGTTTGTGAACGTTACACTAGCGATATCATTTTCATTCCTCAGTGTGATTGGATCAGCGTCTCGGCCTGCTTCCTTGGAAGTGCCAATCTGCCAAGTCGTTTGAATATCCTTGTCGTCAGGATCAACTTCCTTCACGGCAAATTCCTTGTTAAGTGGTAAATTGGTGATCTTAACGTATTCATCACCCTTTAAGGTCAATGGTGTCGTTAATTCCCCACCCTTAAACTCAACCATTCCGGCTTGGCCAGGATGCTGGTTAGAAACGGTATAGGTCTCGTATGGGTACTTACCATCAACACTTGAATCCGCCTTGATTTCAAACTTAAAGACTTCATCGGCTGATATTTCACCGGCAATTTGCTTAGTGATCTGCAGCTGACCAGATTTTTCCGTACTGTTCTTAAACTCGTACATCTGCGCCTTGTCAGGATTGATCGTCACTGGACTACTGGTACTTGTATAATCACCGCCATTGATTGACCAAGTGGTTGTCATATCAACCTTTTCTTCAGTAACCGTTAATTCAACGCCTTCTGGCAGGCCCATTACCGTCAGCTTCTGAGTGTGCTTCAGGCTAAAGGTTGCTTTACCAGCGCTGTCAAATTTCAGTTCATCAAGTCCGGCGCCGTCAACCTCATAAGTCTTACCGGCCACCTTATCGATATCTTCCTTGCTCTTAGCTTGAATCGTGAAGTCATACTTAGCATCCATTTCGTCTTCAGTCTTGCTGCTAACCGTCTTGCTAACCACTAAGTCACCCTTAGCGGCCGTGTTAGTGAAGAAGATCATCACAGGAGTGGCTGTATTGGTACTCAGCTCAAACGGCTTAGTCTGCTTACTCCAAATTGGATCGTCATTACCCACCGCAACCTGTGTATTGTATTCATCACTAGTACTTGTTTCTCGGACATCGTAATACTGAGTGGACTTGTTTCCGCTGGCGTCAACTTTTTCAGTTGGTAATCCGAGAATTGTTCGTTCTTTGTTAGCAGGTACCGAAACTTCTTCACTGACACCATTGTGGAAGGTCACTTCGCCAACTTCTTGAAGCTTGTAAGTGCCTTGAAGCCCAGTGTTTACGTTACCTTGTTTATCCACTGCCCGAACTTCGAAGTTAAAGTTGCGGCCGTTATCAAGGTTCTTGGTTGCTTTGCTAAGTGTCAGGTTACCGGGAAGTGTTGGGAAATTCTCAATTTCATGAACTTTTTTATCCCAGCCTGCCTCTTCAGCTGACTTTTTGTCAAATTCTAACGGTGCCATTGAACCGGTGTAGTTTTCCGGTGGGGAAATTTCAACAATCCGGTATTTTGCCCGAGTTCCCATCAGGTGATATTGAATATAACCTTCTTCATTGGATACTTGAGGGGCATACGGTTTGTTGTTATCCATCCGTTTAGCATCTTCCCATTCACCGTTACCAACCTTCTGCTGCAGTTGGAAAGTTGCGCCAGGAAGCGGTTCCTTTGTATCACCGTCAATCTTACGGAATCGCAGTCCCCAGCTATGCATAAAGGCAGAGCCTTCAAGGGTATGTCTGTGTCCGTATTCAGTAGAATGACTGCCAGCCGAAATTTTAACCTTGTTCGTATAGACATTCGCCTGTGTTAGCATGATTGACTTGTATCTCACAACCAGCGGCCGATCAACCTTAGTATTCAGTTTGATGGTAAAGGTCGTGTTAGTGTCATAGCTAACCGTGTAATCCTTGCCGTTTTCTAACTTAAATTCTGGCTTCTCAGGATCAACTTCAACATTGAAGTCTTTACCATTCGCCGTGAATATAGGCGTCACAAACGCTAATTCAAGATCTTTAGGGTCAACCGAATGCATTTGGTTAGCGGATAGTTCATCGGTAATTTCTGGGTAGCCAATGTCTTTGCCATAGGCATTCATGATAACTTCCCATCCGATAACGTTGGTACCCGCGGATTTACTGGTCTTCTGACCATAAATTCCCTTTGAATTTACAGATTGTTCCGCCCTAACTTCATCAAGATCAATATCGCCATAACTAACTTGCGCTTTGTTATGGAAATAGTGGACCGGTGGAATCGAGGATGGATCTTCATCACCCTTCTGCCAAGCTTCAAGGTCGATTGGCGTATCCAATTCTAATCGGAAGTTGGTATACTTCTCGCCCTTTGCAGCTTCCGTAAATTCAATCGTAAATGTCCGCTGATCAGCAGAGTTATCTTCCCACGTCAGCTTATATTTATCCGCATCGATCTCTTCTTTATCAGCCCCGTTGTTGGTCAGCGAATAAAGTTTGTAATTAGAGTCGCTGAACTTCAAGTACTTAGGACCATCAGCGTTTAGGGTATCCGTAATCGTGACCTTGTTAGTCAGGCCTTCATCACTGCCAAAGTAGTGGTTTAAGTGACTACCAAAGTTAACTTTCCACGTCACGTAGTTAGTACCCTTTGCACCGTTCTTTTGGTCAAGGTGCAGTTCGCCTGACTTTTCTGCCCCGTCACGAATTGGTTTATCAATAGTAACTTTCTTTTCACTATATTGATAACGGCCGCTATCCGTTGCGGCACCTACATAGTTAGTATGTGATTCACTGCCCCATTCATGAGCAGTATCGAAAGTGATATCAATCTGCTTACCAGAGAAATTACTATCAAAAGTAAATTTAAGCGCCTTTAAATCATATTTATCTGGGTCGTCACTAAAGTTGTATAGAGTAGTACCAGGTACTTTAGCACTATTTTCAACAGAACCTCTGGTCAACATAGCTTCAGTTACTGGATAAGTTACATCACCAACCTTGATTTGTATGTTGTTGACGTCTGCATGCGTAACACCTTCTGGTAGCACATCAACAACCGTGAGAGTTGTAAAAGTACGCTTACCCACATTAGCTGTAACCGTCCAGTTGATATGTGCCTTTCCGTCATCATGCACATCACGTGACAGCTTACCTGATTTAACAACTAATCCTCCGCCACTGCCAGGGATTTCAACGTTAGAAGTCTTGCCTTCAAGTTCAAGCGCAATGTTGTTTCGCACAGTGCCCACTTGACCGGCAATTTCTTCAGTATCATAAGTCAGCGTGATTGTATTATTTGTCTTCAGCAAATTATATAGGTCTTTTGCTGTACCTTCATTTGGTGTCAGGACTAAAGTCTTACTGTCACTCTTATCTGGATCTTTAGTAAATCTAGTAGTAACATCTGCCCCGCCAATCATAATTTGCAATGCGGGAGTTTTGCCAAATTCGTGTGCACCTTTTAGGGTATCCGTTATTACCATGTTCTGGATAGCTTCCATGGCTTGCTCATCGTTACCAAACTGATCCAAGTCAAAATCAATCTCAGCTTTCCAAGAGTAGACGCCGTTTTCTGGATCATAATTGGTTGCGGACTTCTTTAACTCAGTAGTCGATACACTAGCCTCGTCCTTATTTAGCTTAATATTTTCACCAATCTGACCGCTTACTTCATTCCAAAATTCAGTATTTACGCTCGCACCATCATCTTTTGCATCGTAGGAAGTTCTGACAGTAAACGTAATGTCGCCAGTGACTTTATCATCGCCATTACCTTTAAGTGTCAGTTTATTCCCATCAAATTTTGGCGTGAAGTTATCTTTTAGGTTGCCATCTTCTTCAGATTTGTCAGAATAGTAGGCATTCCAACTATCCTCGACAAAACTGTGTTTCGCACCTTTAGTGTTAATTAAATCTTCCAGTACGATGTCACTGAATTTCACGTCACCTTCATTTTTTAAGGTAATCTTCCACTCGATTTGTTGGTTACCAATAAACTGACCGCTCTTAGCTAGTAGCGATTTGGTTTCTGTTGGGTCAACCGTCCATGTTGATGTGCCATTATATTCAAAGTCGATTGGTCCCTTATTCTCAAACACTTGTTCAAGTGAAAAATGGTAATTAACCTTCGTTGCGTTCATTTTTTCATTGGTAAATTTAATCGTCACTTCTTGATATGCGCCTTTGCTGTCACTGCCTGGTACAAGTGTCCAAGTAGCAAAAACTTCGCCACCGTCAGCGATGTCTCCAGTTTTGGTTTCGTTAACCTCTGCTAAACCGTAAATTTTAAAAGTATAGAAGTCATTTTCTTTAATGTCGTAACCATTTAACTTGTCCAGCAAGGTATCTGAATCCCAGTTATAGTGGACTCTAAAATCTTTTAGGTTACTAACATCTAGTGGTTCGTCTGCCTTAAGCTCTGTGATTTTCCCATCACGTTCAATGGCTACAGAATTAAACAGACTGCGGTCGGCACCGTCATTTTTTCCTAACAGCGTACCCAAATCATTGCCAGCCCGCGTTTCCTTCTTATCCTGACTTTCCCGCTTCGCACCATCCGTCTTGCTCTCCGCATCCGCCGTCTTACTGTTCTTCTTCAGTGCGTCACGGGTCTTAGCAGCTTCCTTGTCCTTATCTGCAGCTTCCTGTTCGGCCTTTTTTTCAGCGTCCCGTTTAGCTTCAGCTTCTTCTTTAGCTGCCTCTTCTTTAACAGTATCCTTGTCTTCATTTTCGTCCTTCGCAGGCGCTTCTTGCTCAGCGTTTTGCTGTGCTTGCTGCTTTTGTTGTTCTTCTTGTGCTTGTTGTGCTTGCTGAGCCTGCTGCGAGTTAATAAATGAAGTCAGAGAACCTAAGATATCTGCTGGTAAGTCAGTTGGCGTACCAGCTTCCTTCATTTCCTCTTCAGTTGCATCTTCACTGACCACTGACAATGGCTGCAGGTATCCGTGTTGCGTACCCAAAGCGATTGGCAACGCCATACTGGTCATGGTTGACGTGAATTGAACCGGCAACTTCAGGTTGAAAGTTGCGCTAGTCTCCACGTTCTTCCATTCCACCAATGATTGATTATTCTTACGGCGTTCAAAGATCAGGGTCGCGTTAGTATCCGTCACGGCGGATTCCGCTTTCACCTGTTCCTGCAGCACCTTTAATTGATCTTCAGGCAGCCACATTGCCGCCTTGCCATCCTTATTCTCACCATCCTTATTATTGACTGTCACTGTCATTTCCAGCTCGTTGGTCTCATTGACCTTCACTTGATGTAACTTATTACCCTTTGAATCGCTTAGCTGGACGCCGGATAGTTCGGTACGGTCCCTATCATCCGCCAAAGCCAGCACGCTTTGGTAGCAAGTTCCGAATACAAGTGTGATCACTGAAACAATTTTAATCAGCGTCTTCCTCATAAGATTGCCTCCAATCACATCTATAAGCAGTGTCCTATCTAACACATTCAACATACCAAATAGATATGCGCACACTTTGGACTTTTTGTAACAAAATTATGAAGAGCATATTTCTTGAAATGACAGTGCCAATCATGTTAGACGTCCATCAGCTTGTTACGAATCCGCCGTTGCCACTTGTAAATGGTCTGGCGGGAGACGCCCCACTTCTTGCTGATCTCACTGGGTGTCAGCTGATAGTAAATACGGTCGATCAAGAAGCGCCGTTCCGCTTCATTGCATTTGCCCAGCCACCCCTTCAATAGTTCGGTGTCAATGGTATCCGCTAATACATCCAGCGTCTGCGGAACCCCTGATAAATCAACCTCACCAGTCTCCAAATGCTTTGCTTCCCGTTGCTTGGCCTGTAACTGATTCAAGAAACTCCGGTACAGTGCCCGATGCGCGTATGCCAGAAACTGCTTCGGTGATTCGGCTGGCTCCTGCGGATACTTCTGATAAATCGCTACGAACAATAACCAGCCTTCTTGAACTAAATCTTCAAATTGACTGTCGTTTTGGCGAACGCCCAACTTCTTCAACGCACCGTAGATAATCAATTGATGGTCGTCCTCTGCTAAAAATTCAAAAGCTGCCTGTGCTGTTCTATCCATTATATGAACCCCTTTTAAAAGTGATCCACAGCGCTATGGTCGAGAGTAGATTAGCAAGATCACCGATTTACAACACGGTGGCAAAATCGGCAAGCGGTGATGGCTTAAATGTGAATGACACAGGTACTCAATTTTTTAGCAATTTTAAACACAACATCATTATCTGTTCATTTCATAAACGGTCTAGTCCAATTCCGTTACTGAAAGTTTATCCTAAGAAAAAACAAACTCATCTTAATACCTGACGTACGGGGCACGCTATTCGGTATATTTTTCGACTCCAAAATTCTTTAAGAAATTAGAAAAACCAATTTCCGTTCACAATTTCTTCATAAATAAATCTTAGTTTGGGGATATTTGTCTGGCATACTAACAAATAATAAGAGAGATGACATTAAAAGGAGGTGCGTTTTGGCACCCAGAATTTCCAGAAGACACACTGCTATTGCCCTTATTTTTATTTGTCTGTCAACCGTATTTGGCGTATCACTACTGACGCGGGGACGCAATCTTCAATCTGGGGAACTGATGCCTCGCACGCCCCAAATGCTCAGCAAGCACGTCACCGTGCACTTCGTTACGCGGCAGGGTCGTATGCTTAGGACTTACTATTGGTCAACTAGCCATGCTTCCGGCCATAACGCAGACGTAACGGATATCTTCAACAGCGATATTATTGAAGCTGGCAGCGGTATTAATGACCACATTCCGATTGACTACACGTTTGATCAGACTGATTTAAAAAATATCAAAACACTGCGCAATGTTCGGCTTGGCCAATCGATTAACCTGATTGTTGTCAAGCAGAGCCCCGAAGACCGACCATCCGGCCTGCAGCGTTTTTACAAATGGCTGATCACCGATTAACGACTAGACTGGCACTATGCCAGGCAACACTGAATAAGTTCCCCAAACTATAAAAAAATTACCCGCTATGTCTGAGTTTGCATGTGCTCAGGCATAACGGGCTTTTTGTTATTAAATTAATAAAATCGGCGGCGGGCCCAACTGGCGATCACACCAACCATCACTAAAGCTGAGAGGCCAATCACCGTATTCTGACGTTTCTGCGGATCATTCGTACCCCAGAACCTGATCTGGTTATCTTGATTGCCCACTTGAATCTGGGCGCTTATTCTTGGTTGGACTCGGGCAACCGACGCGCTTGCTGTGACTGGCAAACTCAACCCAAACAATAACAGCGCAACAACAATTATTTTCAAAGATTTCATATTGCTCGCCTCCACTAGCCATCCGTATCATCTAGCTTAGGTATACGCCCTCAATATATTGATTTCGTTTGGGTTGTGTAAAGGTTACGTAAAGACAACAAAAAACCTGATTATCAGCCAAATGACCAATGATCAGGTGAGTTAAATTCGTGATTAAATTCTACCAGTAACCCAGTTTCATGCCTAACTTAGCGCGGTTCACATCACGAGATGACAACGTTGGTGTTTCACGACGACTATCGTTAGGATCTTTAGGCAAATTCCAGTTGTACTTGCCGTTCACGCTGGAGCTGAAGCCATCATCGCTGGTTTCAGCATACATGATGTCTGTCAAATATGGCGTGTGATCCAGGCCAAGTGAGTGTCCCAGTTCGTGGACCGTGACACCTTCCCAGTATGAGCTAGCCGATGGTGCGGCAGCTTTCTGCGCAGCAATCAGCTGATCGTAGAGGGTGTGTCCCTGTGCCAAATAAGCCTTCTTTTCAGCTGAGCCGTTGGTAGCGTCCTTGTAAGCTTCCGCCACGCTCTCATACTGATTATACAGCGCGCGGATCTCTGGTGTATCGGCCACGCTGTCCATGTAGGACTTATCGTTCAGCGCGGTTGAGCTCAGGTACAGATGTGACCCGTCATTCAGGCCATCCCATTCCTTGGAAGGTTTGGCGTCGATAACCAGTTCATGATGGGAAGCAGTCCCGCTGACAAATACCGTCCGGCCTAAAGCTTTGTTCCACACGCCCATCGCTTTTGTAGCATAGGTCTTTAAATCAGGATCGGCAACGTATACACGCGCCTTATGATCGTTAAAGGGGGTTAATGGGCCAGTCATGTTAAACTCTTTTCGCAGGTATGAGCGATAAGTGCTGTAAAACGCTGACGGCTGATTAAGTATCGTTGACGACGGGTTTAAATCCTGACCAGAAGCGACTAACTTCTGAACTTGTGAATTGGATAAAATCGGCTTAATTAAGTAGCCATGCCATACCCAGCCAGCTAACTTGCTGTTAGATGAAGACTTAACGTAGTAGTAGACCCGGGTCTTCTTACCCACTTTAACGGTTTCTTGGGACTTAGCATAGAAAATAGTGTTATGTCCACTTGAGAGTTTAAAGGCCTTTTTCTTCAAGCTGCTTGAATAGGCATACGCGCCCTTCGCTTTCGACTGGTCGATTTGGTACTTCGTTGTACTCATCGACTTTTTCGAAACAACTGAAACCTTCGTCTTGGCTTGAACAGTCGGCGTTGATACGGCCGGTTCAGCCGCCACTGCACCCATAAATGACAGCGTTGCAACTATGATAATGCCAAGTTTTTTCATACCTAGAATGGCCCCCTTAAACCTACGTATCACATAAACGTGATGTAACAGATTCTATATACGGTCATTCTACCATATTTAGCAATTCAATTCGCTTGATATGCGCAAAGATTTACCGAAAATCAATCTTCAGTTCTTTGTTCATCGCCCTAGCAATTTTAGCCAGCGTTTCCACGGTAATGTTGGTACCGCCGTTTTCCCAGCGCGCAATCGAGGACTGCGGAACATTCATCAGTTCACCCAGCTGACTCTGCGTCAGCCCAGCTTCCGCCCGCAACGTGTGAATCTCCACCGCGTACTTGTAACGAATACTGGACTGGTGAAATTTCTTAGCAAATGCTGGTCTATCAAAAATGTTCTTCGTCTGTTTCACGTTCTGATCCTCCTGTTGGTTAAGTGTGCCAATATCAATAATCTACGACAGAAAGTTGCCAAGTGTTTGTTTTAAACAAGTGCTATTCTACCGGATATAACATTAACGAAAACCGAACGGGTGTTCTTGATTTTTGAAATTATCTATGATAACCTTTAGTTATTCGGTTGATGAATTCTAACCGAAAAAGTCTGTAACGTTCACGATCATATCCCCTAAGTGATTGCCATTACAGGAATTACATTGAAAAAGCACCAGCAAACTGTCCCTTTGCTGGTGCTTTTTTGTTCGTTCTATATTGGTGTATACCACTAGTAAAATTCAACTATAGCATTTTCGAAATTAATTCAGAATTACCATAACGTTTCATTCTTGATTTTAGCTCAAATTAATAACTCAAAGCTCGGTAAGCATCGCCCTTACGGTGAGCCGTCATCGTGCTGTAACTCATGCTGGTGCGTTTCTTGGTCCACGGATCATTATAGTAGATGCGTGACTTGGAGTACCCCGTGACCGTCAAGGCGTGGTTGCTGAAACCGTCCCAGTTAGCCACCCAGACGACCACCAAATGATTCCGGCGAACCTGGCTCTTGATACTGGTCAAACTGGCACCGGTCATGTTCTTGGCGGTCCCCATGTGCTTCTTAACCACGCCCATCAGGCCACCGGGATAAACGTACCAGCCGCTGGAACTGTATGGACTACCCACGAACCCCTTATCCGGGTTGCTGCTCCGTGGCATCTCTTTAGCCAAGCTCATCTTATCCACCTTAGCGCCACCAAACTGCAGCATCATCGCCGTAGCGGTAATTTCACAGCCGGTTGGTAATTCTGGTCGTTGCCCGATCAGCGGGGCGTAGAGCCGGTACGTAGAGGTAACAGTGGCTTTCTGTTCGATCCAGCCCGTGTAGGTGTGGTTGTAGGTGAACTTCAGCCAGGTCACGCCGTTAACAACTTCTTCTCTGGTAATGTGAATCGTTTTACCCGCAAAGGTTTTTCCAGTACTAATCGCTTTCAGGTTGCTGGCTGATGTCTTGTACGCCCCGGTGGCATAGACACCATAATTGTGTGAGCTGTTTGAGCCCATGGTCGTGTAGTAGCTCACCTTCGTCAGCTTGCTGACCTTGTAATACGCTTGGTTAGTGGTACTGGTGGCAGCACTTGCGCTCACCGTGTTGACTGCAATAGCACCAGCACCGACTGACAAACTGATTAGCAATGCTGCAATTAAGCGTACCATTTTCATCACATGTAGATCCTCTCAGTTAATTTAATTGAAATAAATACAACATAATCTAGTTATAGAAGCATAACTCATCTCACCATGATTCATGAAAATGCTTAAATTGCTTCTTACAGACGAAGTTTTGGAATACTGTTAGACTAGTAGACTTAATCGATCTCATTTCTTATCTACCTTTTGTAGATTACTCAACTCAGTCTTCATTTCGGGAATTACGGAAAAAGAATTAACCTCGCTAGAAAAAAGTCCTGTATATACTCTGAATTTAGCAGCTAATATCGGGAAAATCTTATTTGTCAATTCTTTAACTAACTCTAGATTGGAATTATCCTTAGACCCAACTACATTACCATACTTTTTATCCACACTAAAAATTCCAGTCACTTCAGCAGAGGTTACAAATTTAGGTTGTTCATAATCAATCTGAGTCGTGGCAGTTATTAATATTTCATCAGTTTTTAAATCATACTCTGGTATTTCGGGTTTCGAAAATCGAATGGTGGAATCTGGTTGATTTTCGTTACTCTGCTCTTGTCCCTGTCTTTTCTCGAAATTAAATTTATCTATTCTTACAATTAATACACCAAGTCTCAAATCATCGACCTCCTAACAAGTCTTGAATTACTGGATTAATTGTGCTGACACTATCCAGTGAGTATTCCTCAGCTTTAACAGGTAAACGATAACTTGAACCTCTATGATCACTATTTATATTGTTCAAAAATGGGTGGGTAATGAACCCATTCAACCCACTTAAAAATTGCTTTGTAACACTTTCTGTTGTACGAATTGAACTATTCTGTGAAAGCAGTGTTACTACATAATTATTTAAGCTAACGCCTTCTTTTAATGCATCATCTGATAAAACTTGATGTAATGTTCTTGGCATCCGGACAGTCATCCTTCCAGAATAATCATGTGCAAGAACGGGCTCGGGTATCGTTATCCCTTCATCAAGGCATTCCAAAAACCACTCTTTTTTTGCTTCTTCCAAATCTTCATATGCTTCAGTCAGTGTATCGCCATACGCCTCCAACCCTGGAAGGATTGGAATTGTCAATCGGAAATAGCGATCACCGTCTTCTTCCAAAGTTTCAAGTGTAGCGCTATAAGCTAGTGTCATGTAATAGTCTAAATCTTTCATACTATTCATCTCCCTTGACTTCATTCAATATTTCATTAACAATCTTAATCTGATATGACTTCAGATTACTTTCATTATGATGAGGACGGGCAAATGATTGAGGAAATTTACCATTTGGAGTTGTAATCGTATAGTGTGAACCACCACTATGATTATGGAATTCGCAATTATAATGTTCCAATAAAGTCTGCGCATCTTCAAATGATAATTTTTTATCAAAAGGTCGCTTTTTAAACCGCTTTTCGAGCTTTTCTAACGAACCAATAATAATCACCTCGCACCGTATATAGTGTCATCATAAATTATTTGCAGCTATTATTCAAGAAAAACATGCAGAATATAGTAGCCCAAGCAAACAAAAAATATCCATTCCCCCCGGAATGGATATTTCATTTCTAATTCAATTTTTTAATTAACGGTAACTGTGTACCAAACCATTAACATCAGGTTTTGATACGGATTGATCACGCGTGGCGTAATACATCACACTGTGCTTGCCCACGTTATGTTCTAAACCTAAGGCGTGGCCCAGTTCATGTTCAGCAACGTTAGTCCGTTCACCCTTTGAATAGTGGTAA
This sequence comes from Secundilactobacillus yichangensis, assembly GCF_016861565.1. Classification (GTDB taxonomy): domain Bacteria; phylum Bacillota; class Bacilli; order Lactobacillales; family Lactobacillaceae; genus Secundilactobacillus; species Secundilactobacillus yichangensis. The sequence goes on along the minus strand of NZ_BOLK01000012.1, from coordinate 195 downwards.
CGGTTGGCAACGTTGGTGTAGACGTATGATTTGGCGCTGGCCAAAACGGATAAGCCGTTCATGTTCTTGTTGTTATAATATGACGAATAAGTAATCCCAACGGTGGCGTCATTCTTGCCCATTGGTGAGTTAGCATTTGATAATGTAATGTCGGCCTTGCCTGAAGTTGGCACCAAGTTAACGACCCCGCTGCGG
>NZ_BOLK01000011.1 GCF_016861565.1 Secundilactobacillus yichangensis | reverse complement strand
CTGTTTAGCTCGTCATTAATCAAAGATAGAGTACCATTATCTAAAAAATCAGACAAGCCTAAGGCTTATTTAGTGTGCGCTATTTTCGACACATTATCAAAATAAATTCATCTCGTAGGTCGCTTCATACTTGACTTATGGTAGAAAAAAGCAGGTAGTTAAAAATCCTTGGATTTTTAACTACCTGCTTTTGAATTAAGAGACTTATGTCACAGCCTCTTTTTTGTTTATTTCAAAATTACTTTGTTGAAGTTGCAGTAGCAGTAGTGGTTTGAACAAATGCTTGTGCTAATGCACTGCCGTCGTTAGAAGCTGATAATCCACCAAGGATTAAGCTACCTAATACAATGACACTGATTAATACTGCACTTAAATTACGGACAAACTTACTTGCCCCTTCTGGACGAGTAACCTCTGGGGTTACTGCAGTGTGGTTACTTTTAACATTTGTATATGAGTTAATCATGATGTATGCCTCCTAATAGCAACTTTCTCTCTTTTCGACAACTCATATACTAGCATGTAATGAAAATAATGCAACACTTTTTCATAATTAAAACGTTTTCTTGAAAGAAACTAAGATTGTGTTTCATTGCGCAAGTTCTTAACAGAGTCTCGAATCACTAATGTAGGGGGGAAAACACGCTTAGGTGTAGAAACTGGAACGTCTTTTAAAAGTTTTGTCAATGCTGATACACCCGTCTCAACCAGTGTGGGAGTAGGTTTACTAACGGTTGTTAACCTTGGTACTAAGTACTTAGTATAACCCATATCATCAAATCCCAAAATTGAAATATCCTCTGGAACGCGATAACCAAGATCGTTGCAAGCCCGGATAGCGCCGATTGCCATATCATCGTTGGCAACAAAGACACAGGTTGGCGCCTGTGAAACCGTCAGCATTTCTTTCATTGCTAAATAGCCGCTTTCGGGCAGATAATTTCCATTCTTAATGTGATCAGGTAAAACCTCGAAATGATTCTCTGCCATAACGTCATTAAAGGCCCTTCGACGTTCAAGTGATGATATAAATCTCGATTGCCCTTCGATAATACCAAACTTTTTATGCCCCATTCGAACAGCATACCGTAGTAACATTTGCGCACCGAGATAATCATCCGTCGCGTAGTTCACCACATCGTCTCGTTCCAGTTTTCGATTAAGGACCACCAATGGCACTTGCTGGCTGGCTAAAGTTTCAATGAAATCATCATCATCCGTTGACTGGCTAACAACAATTACGCCATCGTACCGGTTAGTCGGTAAAGCTTGTTCGCTATAATTATCCATACTATCAACAGAGATGATGTACCCCTTCGGTAAAGACTCTCGAGCTTTATTCATGACATCAACCAAAAAACTTGGTGAGGTCCCAGTTTTCATTTCCGAAAAGAAGATTCCAATCAAAAACGATTGATTTTTAACTAATCCTTTCGCATTTAAATTGGGAACATAACCCATTTCATCAGCAATCTGGCGAATTCTTTGCTTGGTTTTTTCCTTAACAAGTGGACTATCGTTTAAAGCCCGTGACACCGTCGTATGGGAAACATGCGCTATTTTAGCAATTGTCATAATGGTAATATTTTCCACGAGCCTAATCATCTCCCTGTTGTACAGTTTTAAGTTTTCACGTCTACACTTAAATCTATTACCTTTCATTTTACCCCAAAGCACTTCTAGCGGGTACGATTAATTTAACCTTTCTCTAATTATCAGACTAATAATTGAAAACATAGAAAGACCGGGGCATAATACTATTTTTAACCAAACAACTCAATAGCGACTGGTCCCTTATTATTCAGGAAATCAGTCGCTATTGAGTTGTTTTGGAACCTAACCGAGTTACTGCCCGGTTTTTATTTTTCACGCGTTTAATATTTCTGGCATAAAATATTTTCTCGGAGTGTGTGTAAATTCTTCAAAGTGTACTTGTGTCTTTGTTAATCGAAAAAGCCAAAGTAATGGTAAGCATTGTTGTAAGAAATATCTTGGATAATCTTGCCAAGAGATTCTTCATCATCTGGTACACGGCCCTCTTCGACGAGGTTCCCATAGAAGTTACACAATACCCGACGGAAGTATTCGTGTCTTGGATAGGATAAGAAGCTCCGTGAATCAGTCAGCATCCCGACAAAGTTAGGTAACAGACTTTCTTGAGCAAAAATTCTTAACTGTTCGTTCATACCTTCAGCAGTATCATTGAACCACCAGCCAGCACCGAGTTGTAACCGCTGCTTGCCGCCTTCTTGGAAACAGCCCATTAAAGTAGCTAACTGCATCCAGTCATTTGGATTCAATGAATAGAAAATGGTCTTTGGGATATCGTGAGAATCTTGCATCTTCGTATATAATTTTTGGATGTGCGCCACAATATCCGGTTGAGTACCAACGGCATCATAACCTGTATCCGGTCCTAATTTAGCATACATTGGCCGGTTCAAATCACGAATCGAATTGATATGGAACTGCATGGTCCAGTTGTACTTGGTGTTCAAATGCATCAAGTTCTCTAACAGCATGGTAAGGTATTGATCATGCTCTTTAGGTGTCAATTCTTGATTAGCAACCGCTTTTTTAACAATTGCATCGAGTTCAGCATCCGTTGCTTCAGCAAAATGATACGTTAGCAATGAATGGTCAGACAGCCGACCGCCCATTTCGTTAAAGAATTCAAACCGTTGGTCAAGTGCTGCGATAATATCCTTAAAGGAGTTAATCTTAACGCCTGAAACCTCAGCTAATTGGTTAAGATAGTCTCCATAACCATCACTTTCAATTTGAATCAACTTATCAGGACGCATTGCTGGCAACGTCTTAAAGCTATTTTCAGCTTCGTCCTTCTTCAATAGTTTGTGATAGTGTAAATCAGAAGCAGGATCGTCAGTTGTGCAGACTACTTTAACGTTCATGTTCTTAATCAGATTGCGTGGCTTAAAGTCATCTGTCTGAAGAAGCTCGTTAGCTTTCTTCCAGATAGCCGGTGCACTCTTTCTGGTAAAGACATCATCAATATGGAAGAACCGCTTCAATTCTAGGTGAGTCCATTCATATAGCGGGTTACCATATGACTTTTCAATGGTATCAGCCCATGCCAAGAACTTCTGGTATTCGTCACCATCACCAGTGATAAGCTCTTCTGGCACACTGTTAGCACGCATCAAGCGCCACTTATAATGGTCCCCGTATGTGCCTTCGTTGAGCCAAATTCTTGTGATATTAGGGTAATTTTTATTCTCGTAAATTTCCTCTGGGTTTAAATGACAATGAAAATCAATGATCGGCATATCCTTAGCGTACTTGTTAAAGAGTGTCTTAGCGGTTTGATTGCCAAGCAGGAAATCGTCATCTAATAGTACCATTTACCTATTCCTCCGCATCATTAATAGTTCTTTGAAATATCAGTCTTAGGTTCGTTCTTTTCAAGTGCTTCAGCCTTGGTCTTAACAACACCTTGCAATAAGTCCAAGTGCTCAGCAATATGAATGTTCAAGTACTTGTCGTAGAGAGCCTGGTTCTTCAATAAGATGTCCCAAAGCTTATCACGGTAGACATAGTGGTAGTTCTTCTTCAAATTCATAATTGAACCGTACATTGTGTGCAATACCTGACGGGCATCATCGTTATCCAGCAGATCCATCACGTTATCCTTGTTCATATCTTCTGGCTTAGGTGCAGTACCATCGGTTTGCGCGTTAAAGACGTAGAAGGCTTTAACATCATCAAGGTTTTCGTAAGAGAACTTGTACAGTTCAAGCATGAAGTCTGGATCCTTGTGTGCAACGACACGCAGAGCTTCCAACCAGTTAGTGCCGGCTGTCTTAACGTGCCAGCCATGCTTCTTGGATAAGCGGCCAATGATTTCGTAAACGGAGAGCTTATCTGAACCTGAGTGAATACTGAGTTTGTAGCCAAAATGCTCGGCGATTGATTCATGAACCACATATTCACGTTCGAAACGATCAGTATCACCAATGTAGTCAATGGCTTTCTGGAATTCACCGTAGAAGCGAGGTGCCATGGTCGTTGGTGTGATGTTGCGACGATTTAATTCATTAGCAAAGAAGAAGTGGTTTTCTGGCGTGGTTTGATAAGGCGTTTCATCCATTGAAATTTCAAAGTCCAAGTTATATGGAACAACAAACTTAGTGTAAATGCCAGCAGCAAATAGAATGGCGTCATAGAAGGTTAAAACTGATTCTTCAACGTCTTTCTTAGTGAAGTGAACCTTAACGCCGTCAGCGACTTCAAAGTCCTTGTTCAAATAAGTATCGTTAAAGTATTTGATTTGGTCTGGATCCAATGAGTTGAAGCGCTTGTCCAATTCAGCTTCATCCAAGTTAACAACATCGTTATGAATTTCTTCGGTGCAATCCAAAGTGATCATTGAGCAGCCAATCTTAACGGCATAGTCAACTTCGTATGGCGTCTTAACGTGATCACCATCAGCGCCCCAGCCGTAAGTGAAACCTTCTTCAAATACAGCCCATGAAGCTGATTGGAAAACGTCGGTGTTAGTACGGTGCATCAAAGTTAATTCACGAATAGACTGTTGAGCCAAAACAGGCATGATGCCACGGCCCTTAAACAAACGCAAATGGGCGTTTGAAGCAGTACCTAGACGGTCGCCTAACCCAAAGGTGTACTTATAGTTACGACGAGAGGTTGGCCGCATCCACTGGAATCTTTTAGCTAAAGCATCGTTATTATGTTCGTTCAAATCACCAACTAATAATGTAGAATCCTTGTCATCAAGGCTTTCCTTAGCTTCAAAATCGCTAGCAGTCAGCCGGTTTTCGTAAACAACTAAATTCTTTACGATGTATCCCTTTTCATTTGTGTTGTGCAGAATGAAGTAAACGTTACGACGATCTACTTGGATTGAAGGGGCGTAAATGGCCTTATCGCTTAAGTCTGAATAATCACCGTTTTTATCAAAGATCTCGTGAACATCCTGTAACAATTTCTCTAAATCCATTGTAAAAGCCTCCAAATTTTTATAGGTTCAAAAACAAATTAATTATCTTCACCAATCGTGCCGTGTTCCCACTTACCGTGATCAAGATCATCGGCAATCTTGGCAAAGTTGTCATCATCAAGCTTATAGAATATGCCTATGACAACGGCTGCAAGAATCAAACAAATACCTGGATAGAGCGTCATCGCGGCTTTGATCCCGTTTAATGCTCCTGGAGTTTGATGTGCATTAGCAACGTAACCCGTTAAAGCCAGAACACCAGCACTGACTAAAGCAGCGAGTGATTGCGCAATCTTACGGGAGAAATTAAAGGCAGCGTAGGTAATCGCTTCTTTACGAATACCAGAGTGCCATTCACCATAGTCAATCGCGTTTGAAACCATCGCCCAAGTAATCCCATTAGGAATGGCCAATGCAGTGTAACCAATAGTAACCAGCAGAATAAACGTGAAAACATTTGATGGTAAAAAGTAGTTTGCAATGTTTGCAACTGCCCCAACACCAAAGCTGACAAGTGCGGTCTTCTTTTGACCAAAATGCTTGGTTAAGGTAGGAATCATAAAGACCCCGACGATTGAGCAGCCCATCATAATGGCGTTGATAACTGGTTGTAGGCCAATGTTGCCTAAATTATATTGTGCGTAGAAAACCATCATCTGGTTGTTAGTGTTCATAGCCGAAATGGTAAACAGCGTCATCAAAATCAATGCGCCTAATGGACCATTACGGAAGATAACCCGGAGATAATCCTTGAAACCTTCCTTTTGAGCACCTTTATTACGGTGAACCTTAACATTTTCACGCGTTCCAAAGTAACAAACGGCGAACATGCAGACACCGATAACAGCGAAGATTGCAGCGGCAATGAAGTAGCCGTGAGTTTCGTGACCTTCACTGAACAAGCCCATCAGCGGGATAAATGCAACACCCGCTATAAATTGAGCACCAACCGAACCAACTTGACGCGTCGTCGCCATAAAGCTTCTGTCTTGAGAATTACGTGACATTACAGAAGCTAGCGACCCGTACGGATCATTGGTAAATGAATAGGCGACGCCCCAAATCATATAAGCGGCATAAGCGTAGATGATTTTCTGGGTCATTGATAAACCGTTTGGCATCGTGAATGTCACAATCGTCATAATGCCAAGTATAATAGCTGATATCATCATTACCGGGCGAAACTTCCCACGTGAGCTGATATTTTTTCGGTTATCAATAAATGAACCAGCAATTGGATCCATAAATGCATCAAATATTTTGGTAAAGGCGAAAATTCCTGCAACAGCGCCTGCCCCAATACCACATGCATCAATCCAAAACTTTGTTAGATAGGCTTGACCTAAGTCAAACATGAAGCCGTTACCAAAGTCCCCGAAACCATAAGCAACCTTTTCACGTGTTGGAATCCGCTTAGAAGAATCATTCATCATACCGGTTTCGGTCCCGGTACTGTCCGATGATTTCTTAACAGTTGACTCACTCATAACACAACCTCCTAAACTGACTTAACATACACATTAACCTTGTTTGGAAAGCGCTTTCCTAAGATCAAGATTAATGATAGCACATTTTTCTGCACACGTGAATATTTTATGACAACATTTTCGTCATTTATTTAAAAAATACTTTTTTAGTTTCTTATAATTGCCTGTTTTTAGGTGTTTATACGCATTAAAATATTTTTAAAAATAATTTTATCCTGAACATTTTTAACTTTAATAATGGTTTATTTAGCCTAAATCAGCTTATTCAAAAAGATATATATTATTATTAATGTTCACGATAACATTAATGTGCAAATCAACTGCATAAGCAGCAGTCGTCACCCCGTTCATTCAGGATCCCGATAGACTGTTTAACCAGTTGCTGAACTATGTTAAACTTTTAACGCACTCTAAGACTTAGGAGGCTTTATTTTGTCACAACTTAATATGGGTTTTCGGTGGTTTGGACCACACGATAACGTTACGCTTGCTCAAATAAAACAAATCCCCATGACCCACCAAATCGTGGGCATGCTGTCAGACATACCAGTTGGTGATGTGTGGCCTACTGAGGCCATACAAGCGCTTAAGGCCCAGATAAATCAGGCTGGTTTTAAGTTTGAAGTCGTCGAATCAGTAAACATCCACGATGATATTAAAATTGGCTTACCTAGCCGTGACCGTTATATCGAAAACTATTGTCAAACAATTAAAAACCTGGCAGCAAATGGTGTAAAAGTCATTTGCTATAACTTTATGCCGATTTTTGACTGGATCAGAACAGACCTGCACTTCCCGTTGGATGATGGTTCTACCGTTATGCAGTTTAAACGGTCAGCGCTGCCTGAGGATCCTCAAGCCTTATTTGATCAAATTACTCAAACATCAAATCACTTCGAATTACCAGGCTGGGAACCAGAACGTTTAAGCCACTTAAAACAGCTTTTCAAGGCTTATTCTACCGTTGATGAAGAACAGCTAAGAAATAATCTCAAGTACTTCCTTAGCGCCATTATTCCCGTCTGCGAGCAATACGGTGTTCAGATGGCAATGCATCCTGATGATCCGCCAATGTCATTGTTCGGCCTCCCGCGAATCTACAAAAACGTTGCCGACATGCGACAAATCGAATCGCTCTACCCTTCAAAAATGAACGGCTTTACGATCTGTACTGGCAGCCTCGGCGAAAATCCCGATAATAATGTTCCTGACATCATTAGAGAATTCGTCAGCAAAGGTAAAGCTCCCTTTATCCACCTACGTAATATCAAACACAGTCAGGAAAACCCCCGCGACTTTCGTGAATCGGCTCATGAATCGTCTGAAGGATCGCTAGATATGTTTGCAATTCTAAAAGCTCTTGATGACACCCATTTTGACGGGTATGTCCGACCCGATCATGGTCGCAATATTTGGAACGAAAATGGCCGTCCTGGATACGGGCTGTATGATCGTGCGCTAGGAATCACCTATCTTTTAGGCCTGTGGGAAGGCATACAAAAAGCTCGGCACTAAGCCGAGCTTTTTTGATACCGCTTAAGTTCTTCAATGGTTGGATAACCATCATTATCGCCTGCCGATTGAATCGCTAGAGCCCCAATGGCATTTCCCCGGCGGACTGCATCTTCAATGGATAATCCATCTAGCAATCCGGTAATTACACCGGTGGTAAAACCATCTCCAGCACCGACAGTATCAACAATTTCATCAACTGGATATCCCTTAACTTTCAGAACATCACCGTTACGTTTTTTTACAAACGCCCCCTGTGCGCCTATCTTAATGATCACTAAGTCAACCTTGGCACTTTGGTTGAAGTAAAAGTCGGCCATGTGGTTTAAATCGGTCTCCCCCGTTAATTGTTCTGCTTCGTGAACTCCCGGCAAAATAATATTCGCCTGAAACGCTAGTTTGTTGATCGTCTCAATCATAATCTCTTTGCTGGGCCATAGAGAGGGGCGTAAATTGGGATCAAAAGTCAGCTTGATTCCAAGGTTATTCTGAACTCGGCTGATCAACGCCTGTGTAGCCAAATATGCCTGCTGCGAAATTGCCGGGAAAATACCCGTGTAATGGAAAAATTTAACGTCACTTAAATCAATTTTAGCAATTTGACTGCTATCAAAGTGGGCGGCGGCTGAGTCACGTCTGAAGTAATGAGTCAGCGGATCCCCTTTCGACACGCGTTCTTTCATCTGAAAACCGGTCCAATACGCTGTTGTTTGGTCAATATACGAAATACCAACGCCCTCAGCTTGTAACTGCTTTTTAATAAAATCCCCTAACGGATCTTGCCCCAGCCGGGTAATATACTGTGTTTGATGCTTTAATCGTGAAATTCCAACCGAAACATTCAGCTCTGCACCAGCCGCAAATTTTTGAAAATGGGTCGCATCTACTAATGACTGATCCGTATCCATTGATGCGAACAGCGCCAATGGTTCACCAATTGTTAAAAATTCACTCATCGACCAACACTTCCTTACGTAGCAGTATCCTATTCCTGATCATCCGGGTTTTCAGGAAATTCTCGTTGATAGTCGGCAATGCTCTTATATTCCTTAGAAAGTTCCCGGCTTAAGCGAATATAAATTGGAATTAAAGCACGATACTTAGCGTAGTTCTCTTCATTTGGATGATAAATATTCTTGGCACCCATATATTTGTTAATATCCTCTAAGTTATCCTCTAAGCCTAAACTCATCTTGGCTAAGAACATCGCTGCTAAACTGCCACTTTCGTATGATTCAGGAATGGTGACGTCATGTTCATATACATCCGCTAAGATTTGCCGACCAAGAGAGGACTGTACAAACCCGCCAGCAGCTAAGATAGCCTTCGGAGCACCAGTAACTTCGCGCAAGGCTAACGTTACTGAATACAAGTTATAAACGATTCCTTCAAGCACGGCACGGATCATGTGCGCACGTGTATGTGAACGGTTCAGTCCAAAGAAGGAACCCCGAGCATTAGCATCCCATAATGGTGCCCGTTCACCGCCAAGATATGGGTGGAAAATCAATCCATTCGATCCAGCTGGCACCTTCTTGGCAATTTCAGTCAGCATGTCAAAAGAGTTCATCTTAAGCATTTTGGCAGTTTCAAGTTCAGCGCCAAATAAGGCATCATGTGCCCAGCTGAATACGATCCCACCGTTGTTGATGGGACCGCCGACTAAGTACTTGCCCTTCATGATTGGGTAGCAGTAAAGCCGGCCCTTAGGATCAATAACTGGCTTATCCACAAAGCTTCTAACCGCTGCAGAGGTCCCAATGTTAATGGCTAAAACGCCAGTATCAATGGCACCCACACCAATCGTCGACAAAGCACCGTCAGTTGCACCCATTACAAAGTAGACGTCATCATCAATGCCCATCACTTTGGCATACTCCGAGCGAATCCCTTTGATCTTATAAGTGGTTTCTACCAATTCTGGAAGCTGTTCGCGCTTAACACCAACTTCCTTCATGGCTTCTTCATCCCAGTCCATGGTCTTCATGTTCATGAGACCAGTTGCGGCACCCATAGAGATTTCTTCCTTAAGTACGTTTGTGTACCGCCAGATAATGTATTCTTTGATGCCGACCCAGTATGCAGCGTGTTCAAAAATATCGGGCTTTTCGTTTTTTAACCACAGAAGTTTATAAAATGGTCCCATAGGATGTATTGGCAAACCGGTCCGTTTGTACATTTCCATCCCACGACCGTTTTCTTTGTACTCAGTAGCGTATTTACCAGCACGATTATCCGCCCAAGTAATTGCCTTAGTAATTGGTTTATAGTCCTGATTAAGCGCAATTAAGCTATGCTGCTGTGCCGACCAAGAAACCGCAATGACTTTGCCGTCCTTTAACTGTGCCTTGGCAACGACTTCTTGGATTGCTTGCAACGTGGCATTAAAGATATCCTCAGGATCTTCTTCTGCCATATCAGGTATTGTTTGATAAAGTTTATATCCTTTATTTGCTTTTGCATAAATTTTGCCGTTTAAATCATATAATAAAGCCTTGGTACTCGTGGTACCAACGTCGATTCCAATAATATAATCCATCACTATCCCGTCCTCACTCAAACTAATATACGAGAATTGTACATCTGATATATCAGTTTGTCAATAGCGCTTACATCCTTGTTATACTAGCACTTACATTCTATTAAAATCCAGTCTAAAGGCAATAAAAAACAGGTTTTTTTCTCAAAAACAAACTCATTTAGCCGGAATTTCAACAATTCTTTATATTTTAATGGTATAACTAATCTAAGGTATTTTAATTTGCTAAATACCCCAGTTTTTGCAGGAGGTTCATCATGGACAACGCACGAGACAATATGCGAAAGGACGCATACGATCAAATTAAATATCGAATTATTCACTTTGAATACATTCCAGGACAAAAGATTTCGGAAAAAACAATTTCCACAGAGCTTAATTTAGGACGAACCCCCATCCGAGAGGCACTTATCCGAATTGAACGTGAAGAATTAATCGAAGTTATCCCACAAAGCGGTACGTATATCACTAAAATCGACTTACAAGAAGCTGAAGACGGTCGCTTTGTTCGCGAGTCCATTGAACCAAGAATTATGTTACAGGCGGCTACAATGATGACGCCTGCAACCAAAGACAAAATTCAGAATAACTTAAAGGAACAGGAAAAGACCGCGGCGTTGGATCAACCAGACAATTTTTTTGATTTAGATCAAGACTTTCACCACCTCTTTTACACGCTTGCCAATAAAGACAGTGTTTGGCAGTGGCTGCAAATGAATAACACCCAGTTGAATCGCTTTCGCCGACTACGGCTAAAAGAAACCGATCTTAATTGGCAAACGTTGACGAAGCAGCATCGACTCATTTATGAAGCCGTTGTCAGCAAAGACCTCGACAACATTGACTATCTCATGAAGGAACATTTGCACCTCATGCTTGAAGAAAAGGGCACTGTTCTTAACGCCTATCCGGATTACTTTAAGGTCAAAGAGGACACTAAGTAGTCTAACAGAAACATCAAAACGACCACCAGTAATTATGCTGGTGGTCGTTTTTTACTACTGTCAATTTCTAAAATTGAGGCATTTTTGCCTCATAAGCTTCAATCTGATCCTCATATTGCATCGTAATGGCAATATCGTCCAAACCATTAATAAACTTGTGCTTCCATAGCGGATCAATCTCAAACTTGAATTGGTGCCCATCGTAACGTACTTCCTGATTAGGCAGATCAACAGTAATCTTGGCATCCGCTGGTGCAGCCGCTAGGATTTCCCGTTGATCCCGGGGTAAGGTGATAGCTAGAAAACCGTTTTTAGTACTATTCATGTAGAAAATGTCACTGAAACCACCGGCAATCACGGCTTTAAATCCGTAATCCTTTAGTGCCCAAACCGCGTGTTCACGAGAAGACCCGCAGCCAAAATTATCACCGGCGACTAAGATCTCGGCACCCTGGCGTTCAGGCTTATTCAAAATAAAGTCAGGATTTGGCTTACCGTCTTTTTCGTAGCGCCAGTCAAAGAACAGGTGCCGGCCGTAACCCACTTTCAGGATATTCTTCAAAAATTGCTTTGGAATCAGTTGATCGGTATCGATATTATCCTTCATGATTGGTACTGAAGTACTCGTAATTGTTGTAATGGGTTCCATTATGCAATGCCTGCCTTTCTGATATCTACAAAATGGCCGTTAATGGCTGCCGCAGCAACCATTGCCGGACTCGCTAAATGCGTCCGTGACCCAGCACCCTGGCGGCCTTCAAAGTTTCGGTTAGACGTTGAAGCACAGTGAACACCAGCTGGAACTTGATCGGGATTCATACCCAGACAAGCTGAACAACCGGGTTCGCGCCAGTCACAACCGGCATCCTTGAAAATCTTATCAATTCCCTGCTTCTCAGCTTCTTCCTTAATGGTACGAGAACCAGGTACCACCAGTGCCGTAACTTGCGGGGCAATGTGATGCCCCTTTAAAACGGAGGCTGCAATCTTCAGGTCGGACAAACGGCCATTGGTGCAGGAACCAAAGAAGGCAAATTCAATTGGGATCTCCGGTGCGGTTTGACCCGGCTTAAGCCCAACGTAGTCATAGGCTTTTTGATCGTCAGCATTCTTGATTTCTGGGAACGGCTGGTCAACGGGTACGGCCATACCAGGATTAGTTCCCCAGGAAACGAATGGTGCCAAGTCGCTCACGTCAAAGTCAACGATTTGATCAAAGGCGGATTCGTCATCCGTGTAAAACTGCTTCCAGTATTCGATCGCTTTAGCCATGTTCTTAGGTGCGTACTTCCGGCCGGCAACGTAGTCAAAGGTTGTTTGGTCAGGGCGGATTGTCCCAACCTTAGCGCCACCTTCAATGGCCATGTTGCTTAACGTCATCCTTTCCTCCATGCTCATCCGTTCAATGGTATCGCCGTAGAATTCAGCCGCATATCCAGTTCCAAACGAAACCCCTTCGCGGGCAATTAGCCCCATAATGATGTCCTTAGCGTACACGCCTTTTGGTAATTGACCGTGAATGTGGATGCCCATGGTCTTGGGCTTCGTCTGCCAAATGGTCTGAGTGGCTAAGACGTGTTCCACTTCCGAAGTTCCGATACCAAACGCAATTGAACCGAACGCACCGTGCGTGGCGGTATGCGAATCCCCGCAAACGATGACCATTCCAGGTTGAGTCAGTCCTAATTGCGGTCCGATAACGTGGATAATGCCTTGATCTTCATGTCCCATACCGGCTAACCGAACGCCGAATTCCTTGGCATTCTTGCCCAAAGTATCGATCTGCTTACGTGAAATTTCATCTTTAATGTTAAAAATATCCTTTGTCGGCACGTTATGATCCATGGTTGCAAAAGTTTTATCGGTTCGGCGCACTTTCCGGTGATTTTCACGTAATCCTTCAAACGCTTGCGGTGACGTTACTTCGTGAAGTAAGTGCAAATCAACGTACAGCAGTTGCGGATCGCCAACCTTCCCCGTAAGCACGTGCTTATTCCAAATTTTATCAAACATGGTCTGGCTCATATGAATGCCTGCTTTCCTTAATATGGTTAATAATTGTCTTTGTCATTTCTTCAGTAGTTGCTTGCCCGCCTAAATCCGGCGTAACGATACCAGCTGCTACCGTCTGGTTAATAGCATCGCTAATTTCCTTTGCCATGTCATCCCGATTAAACGAGTGGGTCAGCATCATGGCTACCGAACGAATCATTGAAATTGGGTCGGCAATTCCTTTACCGGCAATGTCAGGTGCTGAACCGTGAATCGGTTCATATAGCGACGGCCCATCTGTCCCACGGCTCATGGATGGAATTGTACCAAGCGAACCGGTAGTCTGTGCCGCTTCATCGCTGAGAATGTCGCCAAATAGGTTTTCGGTCAGAATCACATCGAACTGGCCTGGTGAAGCAATAATCTTCATGGAAGCTGCGTCTACATAGCTAGTATCATAGGTAACTTGAGGATATTCCGTTGCAATCTGAGCAACGATCTTTCGCCATAATTTACTGGTATCCAGCACGTTGGCTTTATCCACCAGCGTCACGTGTTTGCGCCGCTTCATGGCCATATCGAAGGCTACCCGGGTGATTCGTTCGATTTCTGCGTTGGTATAGCGCATCGTGTCCAACGCGTAGGTATCAGTGGTTTCGCGAGGAGTACCAAAGTAAATGCCACTGGTCAACTCACGGACAATCACAAAGTCCACTGGTTCAGTGTTTTTAAGCGGCGAGTACTTCTGCATTGCGGTACTGATTTCCGTTGGCCGAATATTAGCGAACAGATTCAGCGCTTTACGGATTGCCAGCAGACCCTGCTCAGGCGTCTTTGGCACACCATCCCACTTAGGTCCGCCGATGGCAGCCAGCAGGACCGCATCACTTTGCTGAGCAGTCCTCAACGTTTCAGCAGGTAACGGCTCCCCGGTCTGATCGATTCCAGCGCCGCCAAAGGGCATTTCATGCAACTGGTAGTCGAAGTCCTGACCTTCGCTGACGGCGGCTAACACCTTTAACCCAGCTGCCATGATTTCTGGGCCGATATAATCACCGGCAAGTACTGCAATATTTACTGTCATGATGCTTTCGCCTCGCTATATTTATTCATAATCACTCGCAGATCGTCTTCCGAAACGATGTCGGTATGATCTGCCTTATCCTTAAAGTGTGGGAAAATAACCTTCATATCATCGCGGTTAACCTCGTAACCCATCTCATTTAGCTTAGTCATCACGGCATGTGAGCCGGAAAGCTTACCAAGTGGCAACGTAGTCTTGTGGGCACCAACACATTCAGGAGTGAGAATCTCGTACGTTTGCGGATTCTTCAGCATGCCGTCTTGGTGAATCCCAGATTCGTGAGCAAATGCGTTCGCCCCAACTACGGCCTTATTATGCGGTACCGGCATCTTAGCAAATTTGCTGATCATATCACTGGTACGCTTGGTTTCCTTCATATTAATATTGTTCGTCGCATCGTAGTAATCCTTACGAACGTACATTGCTGCGGCAACTTCTTCCAACGCTGCGTTGCCGGCCCGTTCACCGATTCCGTTGATGGTCCCTTCAATTCGAGTAGCACCATTTTCAATGGAAGCAAGGCTGTTAGCAACCGCCATACCAAGATCATCGTGACAGTGCACTGAAAAGGTGTACTTATCAAAATCGTTGACGTTTTCGCGAAGGTTCTTAAAGAGTGCTGCGAATTCAGCTGGATTGGTGTAACCCACCGTATCCGGAATATTGATCACGGTTGCGCCTGCAGCCGTTGCCGCGTTGATTGATTCAACCAGAAAGTCGGGTTCTGTTCGAGTGGCATCTTCTGGTGAAAATTCCACGATATCGAAAAACTGATGCGCGTATGACACGCAGTCGGTAATGGTATCAATGACTTCTTGCTTCGTCATATGTAATTTGGAATCACGGTGAATGGGACTGGTTGCAATGAAGACATGCACTTGTTTATGTACGGCATCTGCAGTCGCCTTTACACAGGCATCAATATCACCTTTTCGGGCCCGCGCCAAACCAGTAACGCAGGTCTTCTTCACGGCACGTGAAACTGCCTGAACCGCCTCAAAATCGCCCTTAGAAGCTACTGGAAATCCTGCCTCAATTACATCAACACCCCATGCTTCAAGCTGTTTTGCAATGGCAACTTTCTCATCAATACTGAAGTTGACGCCAATTGTCTGTTCACCATCGCGAAGCGTGGTATCAAAAAACTGAATCTGTTTACTCATAATAATCATCCCTTCAAATTTGAGTTTTAACCAAAAACAACACCCCATTCGCATTGAATGGGGTGTTGTTTCGACAAGCCCCATTCCATAACGCAAATAGGACTTGACGTGTTACATTGTCAAATCCTAGGTCATAATAATAAGGCTAATAAAGAGGTTGCAAGTGTTGAGTTGTTATTGAATTGAACAGTCATCAGATGTACCTCCTTATCTTTCGGTCGTTTTTAGTATGCTCATAGGTTAGCATGGTAAATGAGAGCTGGCAAATTAATTTCTAATATTCCTGATCATTAATTATTTTAAAGATAGCCTAATACTTAGTACCATGCAGGTTACTAAATGACAGTGTTTTCCAATATTCTTTTTCCTCAGAAATATATTCCACCTAATACCATATTTTATTGGAATATAATATAAACTATAACACTTTTGTATGATTGACTTGAGCAAATATGCTATACTACTTTTATAGAAATATGAATTTGTTATAACGAAAGGAAATATTTGAGCTCATGAATGAAATCAAATCACAACGTCAAATCATTCAAGTTGGCAATTCATTAGCAATTACGATTCCCGCAAATATTGCTCGAAAATTGGCTGTTCAAAAGGGCGACGCCATCGACGTGTCTTTCCGAAACGATATTCAACTCGATGCTCAATTTTTCCAAAGTTTGGAAACGGTCATCGATCAATTTGAAGGTGCATTAAATCAAATGCGGGGTGACAAGTAATGCGTTATTTAACAGCTGATGAACTAGTTGCTATTAATAGTCGTTTAGCGATCAGGGACGGCCAGCAGCCTGGAATCAAGAACTCTGAACAACTGGACAAAGTGATTGCAGTTCCTCAATCTAATGCTTACGACCAAAGCCTACGCGAGATGGTGGCTAATAAAACCGGTTTTCTGATGGATGCCATCATTTCCGGCAAGCCGTTTTTGAATATGAATCTGCAAACAGCTGCCATTGCGGTGGCAACACTAGCGGATTTGAATGATTATGAACTGACGTTTACTAATGAAGAATTAACTGACCTTATAAGCCGTGTAAATCGTGCACAGGTTACGGCAACCGACTTATTTAGTATCTTTAACAGCCATTTGAAGCAAAAATAGCGGTCTTAATTTAAGTGCAAAAAGCCGGGCAACTCTCCCAAGTTGGGAAGTTACCCGGTTTTTAGTACGTATTATTCACCATTATGCGGAATCTTTAATTGCTTCAAGTCTTTAATAAAGTGTTCTTCTTCTTTTGTCAAAACATACCCCTGCCGAATGACGATGGACACATTAAACCGTTCCGCCACCGGATCAAGGACCTGCAAACAAGCCAGTTCATCTTCATCACTAGAGCTGACAACGTCACGAGCCAATAGGCTGATCCCCAGATTCTCTTTAACGAGACTAGTGATCCAGGAGATGTCCGGCGTCTTGTAAATGACGGAAGGATTAACCCCTGAGAACTGGCAGTAAGCCTTAAATGCTTTGGGATGGACGAATTTACGATTTAACATAATAAACTCTTCGTTTGCCAGCTCTTTGAAAAAAACACTCCCGCGTTTAGCTAAAGGATGGTGACGACTAACAACGATCACAAATGGCCGGCTGCCAAGGTGAATGACCTTCAACGACGGATCGTGTAATGGTAAAACCGAGGCTAGTAGCGCAATATCAATTTCGCCAGCCTTCACCGCGTTAAGTAAACCACCCGATCCCGTTTCCAACACATCAAGGCGTTGTAAGAGACCATCCTTTAACAGCTGGCCAGCCAGTGACGGAAAGTACATTGAGCCGATGATTGGCGGCAAACCGAACCGAATCCTTGATAACTTAGCGTTTTCGATTTCCTGATGCGCTAAATTTAAATTGGCCGTAATCGTACTGGCTTTTTCGTACAATAGCTGCCCTGAACGCGTGATTTCAGTTCGGTTATGGGTCCGGTCCACGTGGACTAATTCATCTTCAAATTCGCGTTCCAGCCGCTTTACCGCTTGCGTCACAGTCGGTTGAGAAACGTTAAACGCCTCAGCGACAGCTGTATAGTTCCGCTTTTCAACTAAGGCTTTAAAATAGGCTAGGTCTTTCGTGTTCATCGTTGTGCTCCCTTTAGATCAACTCATTCACCATAGCTTATCACAAATAAAAAAGTTGTGCCTGCAAAAATAGTAGGTACAACTTTTTTGATTTTAAATTAACTTTTTACCACATACCAAGGATCTTCATCCAGATTGAACCAACACCGCCCCAAATCACGATGTAAAATAAGCCCAAAATAAAGTTTAAACGCCACCAGTCACTTTGCTTATTGTAACCAGCACCGAATAATGCTGAAGCTGGACCGTTAGCATATTGTGTCGTTGACCCAAAGATGGCGCCGGTAAATCCAAGGATCATTGCGGCAAAGGTTGCTGGTGCACCGGCTGAAATAGCAACGGCCAGCAAAGCGCCGTACATTGCAGTAACGTGCGCAGTACCTGACGCAAACAAGTAATGGCTGTAGAAGTAGAACAGCACCAATACCACAAGGACAATTTCCCAACTCATACCGTGAAGACTTGTACCCAAGGCCTTTGATAACCAAGGAATAAAGCCTAAAACGTTTAATTCATTGGCCATGAAAATCAAAATTGAGAACCAAATAATCGTGTTCCATGCACCAGTTTCATTCAAAATATCCTTAGTACTTAACACGCCAGTCAATAGCAGTAAAACAACGGCTAAGAATGCAACCGTAGAAGCTTCCAAACCAATAAAACTAGAAACCATCCAGAGAATTAAGGCAATTACGAAAACAGAAGCCATGATCTTTTCAGGCAATGACATTTTACCCATTTCGGCTAACTCTTTGTCAGCCCATTCTTTAGCATTTGGTGTTTCCTTGATTTCTGGTGGATACATCTTGTAAATCAACCATGGAACCACAAGCAAGCAAATAATACCAGGAACAAGTGCGGCAATGAACCAGCCCATCCAAGAAATCTGAACGTGCATGCCTTTAGCTAAAGCAACGGCAACCAAGTTAGGTGCCATGGCAGTCATGAACATCCCAGATGTAATAATGTCACCATGGAATTCAGTAAACATCAGGTATGAACCAATCTTGCTTTGCGTACCATCTTTAGGTGATGAGCCAAAAGTCTCCGACAGAGATTCAATAATTGGCATAACGATTCCACCGGCACGAGCCGTGTTACTTGGTGTAGCTGGTGCAGTGACCAGGTCCACACCAATCAAGGCGTATGACAAGCCAAGGGTTCGCTTACCAAATAGACGGACGAAAATCAAAGCGATCCGACGACCCAGTCCCGTGTTAATGAAACCACGTGACAGGAAGTAGGCCATTCCAATCATCCAAACAGTATCGTTCCCAAAACCTGAAGCCGCGTCTTCCATCTTCACGACGCCAAGTAAAACGGATAATGTAATTCCAATAAGTGCTGACCCCGCGATAGGCAAGGGTTGAGTAATACAGGCAAGAATAGTGGCGATAAAAATAGCTAACATATGCCAGGCAACCAGTGAAACGGCAACTGGCTTAAATGGGGCCAGAAACCAGATAATCAGGCCGACAGCTATCGGCAAGATAAATTTCTTATAATTAACTTTATTGAGTGTCATTTCCCTTACTCTCCTAATATAAACGCTTATTTTTCATGAATGTAGTTGAAGACCTGTTCGCCGGCTTGACGGCCAAAGATCACTGTTTCAGCGATCGAGTTACCGCCAATTCGGTTATTTCCGTGAAGGCCGCCAACGATTTCACCAGCGGCATAAAGCCCTTTGATGGCCTCGCCATCATCGTTAAGCACTTCCGTCTTATGGTTGATGGCAATCCCGCCCATCGTGTAATGGACAGCCGGTGCAATATGAATGGCAAAGAATGGTGCGGTTGAAATATCGCGGTCCATCCCGGTAGTCCGGTTAAATGCCTGATCGTTCTGATCAGCAACAGCAGTGTTCCAGTCAGCAACCGTTTGCTTCAATGCATCCGCGTCGAAGCCTAATTGACTGGCCAAATCATCCAGTGAAGTACCCGTGTGAACCAATCCAATTGAATCGTAAAATTCTACTGCTTTGGCACGGTCACGAATGCCTTGATCAAAGATTAAATAGGCACCATTCTCATTTAAAGCGTCAATGGCTGCGGTAACGTTCTTTCGCGTGTCCAATTCATTAACGAACCGGTCTCCGTGCTTGTTCACTAAAATCGCGCCTTCACCACGAACTGCTTCACCGATCAGGTAAGCATGTGGCGTATCCTGCTGAACGGTTGGGTGGACTTGAACTTGATCCATATCAACTAATTTGGCACCTAGAGCCTGAGCAAGCTTGATCCCATCACCAGTTGCACCTGGCTGGTTAGTAGTCTTCATTCCCTTTAAATCAGGCCGATACTTTGTCAGCATCTCCTGGTTGGCACCGAAACCGCCAGCAGCCAGAACAACTGCATCCGCTGTCAGCGGACCACTTTGCTTACCAGTAGTGGCGCGTACACCGGTAACCTTACCGTCGTCATCAGTAGTTAATTCGGTAACTTTCAATCCTGCGAATAGCGGAATCCGGGCTTTTTGCACTTGCTTCAGCAGTTCAGTCACCAGGAAGCCGCCAATGGCAGCTAGTGAACTGGGACGGTGGGTCCGCATCTTGCTCATTCCACCGGTAATCGTTAACGCATCCAAGCGAATGTCATGGTCAGCTAACCAGTCGATTGCTAAGGCTGCGTGTTCGGTAAAGTACTTCAGCAGTTCGGTGTTATTTTTGCCACCGCCGCCCTTTAAAGTTTCATCGTAGAATTCTTGGTAACTGTCCACCACGTGATGCTGCAGCTGGACGTTGGTTTCAGCAGCGTTCATGCCTGATGAAGCCCGGTTAGTGTTACCGCCCAATTTATCCATTTTTTCAATGATAACGGGCTTTAAGCCTAACTCGTGTGCCTGAATGGCAGCTGTCATACCAGCTGCCCCTGAACCAATCACAATCACGTCGTAGTGTTTACGCAATTTCGTGAGTGAAGTTGGTTGGAAATGAAATTTTTCAGCCATTGTTTTGCTCCTGTTCTTAATCTATTACGGTATTATTTTTAATTTACTTTTGATCGATATTCGTCATGTTGATTGGCACAACCCACTTATCGTACTCTTCCTCAGTTAACAAGCCAGACTTCAAAGCGGCTTCCTTTAGCAAAGTACCTTCCTTGAGGGCTTCTTGCGCAATCGTGGCACTTTCATGGTAACCAATGTGTGGTGACAAGGCGGTAACGGTCATCAATGAACGGTCAACTAACTCTTCCATCCGTTGTGAGTTAACGGTTAAGCCATGGATCAACTTGTCAGCGAAACCGCGCATGGTCCCTTCCAGTAATTCAGCTGATTCAAGGAAGGCCGAAATCAAAACTGGTTTGTAAACGTTCATTTCGAAGTTACCTTGGCTGGATGCCAGGTCAACTACCACGTCGTTACCCATTACTCGAACGGCTGCCATAGTAATGGCTTCGGCTTGAGTTGGGTTAACCTTACCTGGCATGATTGAAGAACCGGGTTCATTAGCTGGGATGTTCAATTCGCCATAGCCGGCACGAGGACCTGAAGCCAAGAAACGCACATCGTTAGCAATCTTCATTAAATCAGCAGCTAACGTCTTGATGGCACCGTGGACGACGTTTAAGCCAGAATGGTGAGCCAACCCGTAGAATTTGTTGGTATCGGCCGTAAAGTGAAGGTTGTAAATTTCACCCATCTTGTCAGCGATAATGCCGGCAAACCCAGGCGCAGCGTTTAAACCAGTACCAACTGCAGTACCGCCCATTGCTAATTCGCTGAGGGTTTTACCCAAGGTCTTCAAGTAATCTAAATCATGTTCCAAAGCACTGACCCAGCCAGAAACTTCTTGGCCAAAAGTCAACGGCGTCGCATCTTGTAAGTGGGTCCGGCCAATTTTAACCGTCTTCCAGTATTTTTCCTGCTTAACTTTTAATTCATCAATTAAGTGCTGAGTTGAGTCTTCCAAGCGGCTAACTGCGCTTGCAGCCGTGATGTTCATAGCCGTTGGGAAGATATCGTTTGAGCTTTGACCCTTGTTAACGTCATCGTTTGGTAAGATTTCAACGTCAGAATTGATCTTAGCTGCTTGATGAGCAACAACTTCGTTAACGTTCATGTTGGTTTGAGTCCCTGAACCAGTTTGATAAACAACCAGTGGGAAGTCCTTACGTAAGTCTTCATCACTAAGTGCTAATAAACTGTCGATTGCTTCAACAATCAAGTCAGCTTTAGCACCATCAATATTCTTTAATTCTTTATTAGCAGTGGCTGCGGCTTTTTTGATCTGTAATAACGCCTTGATAATTTCAAGCGGCATCTTTTCGCCAGTTGGAAAGTTATTACGACTTCTTTCGGTTTGTGCACCCCAAAGTGCAGTTGAAGGAATCTTAACTTCGCCAATCGTGTCTGATTCAATTCTGTAGTCTGCCATTTTCTTGACCTCCATTAATTTTGTGACTGAATATAAGTAACAATAAGCGTCATATCGTGATATTATTCACTAACATACATAGAATAATAACCGTTCCCCATTATAGTCAAACGTTCATTAGGTTATTACATTTGCTTATGAGGTTGACATATCAGCATTTCTAACGCTATTTATCGTAATCTTTCACTTTGCATAATTAAAATGAATATTTTTTATCCTCGTTTACATTTTCACACGAATAATTTGTAACCGTTTTCAAACACGGGACTAATTTTACCGTTGGGAATTCAATCGCGTCCATGTTATTATTTCCCTTTTTATAGTAGAATTGATTTTTAGTCAGTAATGTATTTGGTACGTTCTTTTTAGGAGGGAATCCCTTGATCCGCTATAAACACTTATTATTCGGCATTTTAATTTTATTCACTGGCTTTTTAATGACTGCCTGTGGTAATCAAAAAAATCAGACTCAACCAGTTGATAAATTAGCACTGGTTAAATCTGGTCAAACGGCACGGTCACGAATCTGGTATCATTTTTCTCAATCTCAAAATCGGGTCACAGCTAAGAGTGCGGTCACTGCACTTTTCGTTCTTAAAAATGGTAAAGCAACAACGTACATGCTGCCAGCTGGTAAGCATCAGGTGACACTAAAACAACTGTCTAAACGGTCTGCAACTAAACAAATTAAGTGGGCTAAATATCAAGACCGGAAAGCTTTTCAGACTGGTGTTGCTGCCCAGCAAGCCAAAGTCGCCAGCAGTATTAGCGGTATCAAATCGGGCTTGAAACGGCTGCAAAAAGCCAAGAGTGACCCGTCACAAGTTAAAGCGTTACAGCAGTACTTGAAAATTAACGAAGCAATTCACGATAATCCCAGCAAGTATGCTGCGCCAATCTCATATCCGTTAACAGCTACTCAGCAAGCCCACGGCGAGCAGTTTGGACTGAAACTTTATCCGGTAAAAACCGTCCAGTATGGTGATGCCAACGTAATTATGGCCAGTGAGCTATTGCTGACTAATTACACCTTCAATAAGCGTATTCAGCCTCAAAAAATCGGGAGTCACTATTACGGCGGTTATGGTTCAGATGTCAATGATGATCACTATTTGATTTTGACGCCAGTGACTAAGCAGACACGTATCGTGTTTGATCAGCAAAAAACGGCGGGAGTCTCAAAACCAGCTGCTGCAGAATAGCTCTACTGCACTAAAAGCCCACTAATCGGTAACAACCGACCAGTGGGCTTTTTACGTCTTTCAGTTTAATGAGGGACTGACACTACCGCGTTCTGTAATTTTAATGGGTACAAACTCTTGCTTATTTTTAACTGATTGATCCTTTAAATCTAATTGTCGCAGACGCTGAACACCTGCTACTCCCATTTTATAAAAGTCCTGAGAGACACTAGTCAACTGCGGTTGAACAATTTCACACATTTCGGTACCATCAATCCCTATGATTGATAAGTCATCAGGTACTCGCATACCAAAAAGGTGAGCTTGATTTAAAACACCAATTGCGACCATATCACTAGCGGCAACAACACCAGTCAAATCAGTCTTACCCCCATACTGCTGCATAGCCTTAAGTCCGGATTCATAACTGTAATCACCAGATTGCACCCAATATTCTTCAGGCGTAACACTAACTTCAGCAAGTGCTTTTTTATATCCGGCCAACCGTAATCGACCGGTATTGGGATACTGGTCAAGCCCCGCAAAACCAATATGGCGATGACCCTTATCGACCAGGTATTTTGTTGCTCGATAACCAATTTCCTCGTCATCAGAACTGATAAACGGCCGCTCATCATCGAACCCCATTGATAAAAAACAAAACGGTATTTGTGATTCTTTCAGCAACGTTAAGTTATCATCGGATAGTGCCATTGATAATAGCAGAATGCCCATTACTGGACGCTCAATTACTGTCATTAAAGCACTTCTTTGTTCCACTGGGTCAGCACTATGTGAATAGACAATAATCAACTTATAGCCATACTCAGCAGCTTCTTTTTGAATTCCCTCAATAATTTCACCCGCAAAATTAGTCTTGACGGAACTCACCACTGCTGCGATCACATTACTATGCTGTTTTACCAGTTCAGCGGCTGATTGGTTCTTCTTATACCCTAATTCCCGGGCTGCAGTTCTCACCTTTTCAACCGTCTCTGCTGTGTAGAAGTCTGCTTTATTCCCTAACACCCGTGAAACTGTTGATGGTGCAACACCAACTCTTTTCGCGATATCTTTAATTGTAATCACTAGCACCATCTCCTCTTTGCCATAATAACTTGAAGTTTACAACGTTAAAGCAAAAATTAAAAGCAAGCGCTTACTATTCTACTTACCTTCATGCACAATTGCTACTGAAATCCCACCGATAATCATTGCAATGAAACCGAAAATCATCATCATTGGTTGACTGTTTCCTAATAGCGGGAAGAGCCAGAAACTCAGTAACGACCCAATAATTTGTGGCATGCAAACAGCAATATTGAACAATCCCAAGTAAGAGCCTTCATTTTCACCGTGCAGCGAAGAGGTTAACATTGTGAATGGTAAAGTGTTGATTGTAAAGTTCCCGATACCATAAAGAGCAAATGCAGCCAGTGCGATCCACTGATTATGCGTCAGGGCAACAATGATGATGCTCAACGCATCAGCAAAGAGGCCAAATGAGTACCAGAATTTACGCTGGTTTGGCTTTGTCTTAGCGTAGACGAAGCCCCAAAGTAATGCGGCAACACTGTAGAAGGCGGTCATAACACCATACCAGTTACCGGCGGCTTGGAAGCCTGCTGACGTAGGATTAGTGGTATTCCAAATGTTTTTTGCCATAGCACCCGTTGCGTATGTCCAAGTATACATAATACCGATCCAACTGAATAATTGAACAATAGCTAATTCCCAGAATGAACGTGGAGCTTTTTTGACTAATTGCCATAAACTAACTGAAGTTGCTTTCGTTTTAACGGCAATTTGGTGATACTTAGCGTAAGTTTCTGGATCATATTCATGAACATTGAAAATAGTTACTGCACACGTCACCAACAAAATTGCAGCACCAATCAAGTAAGCCCAAATTACCGTATCAGGAACCTTACCTTTAGCAGCCGTATTGGCTAAACCAATTTTAGTTAACAGGTATGGCAATAGCGCAGCTAAAATACCACCTGCATAACCAAAGATCTGCTGCCATGACCATGCTGAGTTCTTTTGCTTGTTATTAACCATATCCCCAGCAAGCATCCGGAACGGTGCTAAACAAATATTACTAAACATATCCATCAGTGCAATGGCAATTGCAGCATATACCAGCGCTATCACGGAGCCATATCCGAAGCCAAAAGAACCTGTGAATGGTAACATCACCATCACAACAGCTGTGATAGGCGCACCTACAAGCAAATATGGAATCCGCCGGCCAAACTTAGTCCAAGTACTATCAGAATACTTCCCTAACAGTGGTTGAACCAGCATTCCCAACAGTGGTGGCAATAGGAAGAAGAAACCTAAACTATTAGGGTTAACGCCAATCGTTTGAGTAATTCGACTCATCTGTGAACCCTGCAACGTGAATGCCATGTTGACCCCAATACAGCCAAATGTCATGGCCAAAATCGTCTTCATTGGTAAAGTTGGTAAATTATCATCCGCAGCAACTTGTACTGGTTCCGGCTCTTTATCTTTCTTTAATGAAACCGTTGAAGATTTTTCCATTTTTATCACACTCCTAACCTAGTTCGTTAAAATTGATAGACTTTTGCTTCGTAAGGACGAATATTATCACCTTGGTCATCCGAATAATTACTGATCAACACTTTTGCAGTTGATGGTATGTTGAAGTGCCGTTTTAAGTTTTCCTTAGTGTAATTTAAAATCACTAGCAACGTTGTATCGGCGTTTTTCCGCGTATAAGCATAAACTTGCTCGTCTTTATCGTTATCCTTAACAAGAGCGTATGTGCCGTTAGTAATTACCGGCAATTCATGCCGTAGTTTAATCAATTTTTGGTAATAATAGAAAATAGAGTTCTTGTCAGCCAACGCTTTTTTGGCGTTAATATCGTGATAACGCGGGTTCATTTTTTCCCAAGTTTTGTGCTTAGAAAAGCCAGCATTTTCGGTACCATCCCATTGCATTGGAGTTCGTGCATTATCACGACTATGCTTAGCAATATAAGTCATCATTGTCTTACCGTCTATTAATTTCTGCTGATCAACTATCTGGTGATAAGAGTTAATAGAATCAAGGTCAACGTAGTCGTCAAGTTTATCAAAATTAGCATTTGTCATACCGATTTCTTCGCCTTCAAAAACGTACGGTGTCCCTTGTTGCATGTGTAGCATGGTTGCTAACATTTTGGCACTTAACACTCTGTATTCTTCAGTACTGTCATCACCAAAACGTGAAACAACTCGTGGTTGATCATGGTTATTCCAATATAATGAATTCCAAGCCTTACCAGCTAAAGCTTCTTGCCACTTGGTTAGGTTAGCACGTAAGTCTTTCAAGCTAGCCTTCTTATCAGCCCAACGCCCTAAAGCAGGGTTATCGTTGCCATCCAAGCACATGTGTTCAAACTGGAAAACCATGTTAAGTTCTTTATCATCCAGATTAGCGTACTTCTTAGCTTCTTCTGTGGTAACAGATGGCGCTTCACCAACCGTTACTACATCATGCTTGCTCATGACGTTTTGGTTCATTTCCTGCAAGAATTCATGAATGCGATGTCCGTTTGCAACCAATGGTTCAGGGTTAGCATAAAGTTCATCCGCGCCTTTCTTGGCGTCTGGAAGCCCTTCAGGCTTTGAAATGTAATTAATGACATCCATCCGGAAGCCATCGACCCCCTTATCTGCCCACCAGTTCATCATCTCGTAAACGGAATGACGTAATTTAGGGTTTTCCCAATTAAGATCTGGCTGTTCCTTTGCAAACAGATGCAAATAATATTGATCAGAGTGATCATCCTTCTCCCAAGCAGGACCAGTGAAAAATGATCCCCAGTTGTTGGGAGCGCTTCCATTTTTGCCATCTTTCCAGATATAGTAATCGCGGTAAGGATTGTCCTTGCCTTTTAAGGCTTCCTTGAACCACTGATGCTGATCCGAGGTATGATTAACAACAATGTCCATCATAATCTTTAGACCTAAATCATGAGCCTTTTTCAGTAAGACATCAAAGTCTGCCATCGTTCCAAAATCAGGATTAATGGCTCGATAATCTGCAATATCATAACCGTTATCAACCTGTGGTGATTTATAAATGGGACTCAGCCAAACGATATCAGCCCCAAGCTTTTTAATGTAGTCTAAGCGTTCGGTAATACCTGGTAAATCACCAATTCCGTCATTGTTACTATCTTGATAACTTGCAGGATAAACTTGGTAAACAACTGCATTTCCCCACCATTTTTCCATATCTTACATCCCTCTACAAAAGTATTTAAGCAGCATCTCTTAAAAATATCGGCCAAATATTGATTAAGTGATGTTTTATTATCAGAACAACATTTCTAAAAATAATTGCAGGTAACCCAAAGAATATTGCTGTTCCACTTTATAATGATTTTTCTGATGCAAACGTTTGTACAAACGTTTGCATCAATAAATGTAAGCCCTTCCACTCTTGCTGTCAAGCTGTTTTTAAAATAACTTATCCTTTAACTCACTTCTCTATAATTGTGAAAATTATCTCAAGCCTTGTAGTCATCCGCCTAGATAAGTAAATAGCCTAAAAAAGCACCCGGTAAAATTGATTTGAATTTTACCGGGTGCTTCCCCATTTATTTTTTAATACTGTTTGCTATTTTTGCTGACTTTCATTCATCACGGTAGCTTTCCCATCCTTAACAGACAAGATTACCGGACCGCTCTTTGATTTCTTTACCTGCAAGGTATAACTATCATTTAAAGACTTGTCAATTGACCGCGACATCTTTAAATAGTTATCCGACATCGTTTTAATCGACTTGGCATTGGTCTTTGGGTATTTCCACATCGTCGTGACTGCTTTGACGTATTTACTATTAGTTGGCGTAATCGTAAACGTCTTGTTTCCTTGATTAAAACTAACATCACCGACGTTTTTTGAGTACGATTTCTGTAACTGCTGCAGCACATTTTGTTCATTTTTATGATGCTGAACGATTGATGCAGATTCCGAACTCTTCTGCGCAAAATACTGGTTAGAATGTACGGTTGTCGTTTGCGAAGCTGGCGCTGTTTGCCTAGATTTTACCCAACCGTTTTTATAAACGTATCCGAAGCTGAACAATAAACCCGCGACACTGATGATGGTGAGGACTCTCGTTGTGCCGACTAAGCCGTTATAGTGAGCAGCATACCACCACGACAGTCCCCCCATGGCCGTCATCAAGCCAAATATAAATACCAGAATTATCCCCATTTTAAATGCCCCCTGATTATAAGATCAAAAAAATTTTGAACTGAATTTCTTCAACTCGCGTTAATTTACTTCTCCATTATAATCCTTTTACACTAAGCAAGACTAGGGATAAACAAGCATTCAAACGATAAGTATTGCAAATGACCCTAAATAATTCCCTGTGCCATCATGGCATCAGCCACCTTGGTAAACCCAGCAATATTAGCAGCTGCCAGATAATCTGTTCCAAGATCGTATTCTTCAGCTGCAGCAGCTGATTCAGCAAAAATATTCTCCATAATATCCTTTAAGCGATTATCAACCTCTTCAAAGGTCCAAGCCAACCGCTCACTATTTTGACTCATCTCCAGAGCAGATACAGCCACCCCTCCGGCATTAGCCGCCTTAGCTGGCCCTAAAATAACCCGCTGCTTTTTGAAAACGGCAACGGCTTCGGGTGTACATGGCATATTCGCACCACAAGCAACAACCGCTGCGCCATTTTTAGCTAATCGCTCAGCTTTTGGACCATCAATTTCGTTTTGAGTCGCACATGGCAACGCAATATCGTAATCGGTATCAAAGTCCCAAACCGACCCTTCATAATAGGTGGCTGTCTCAACCCGGTCCGCGTATTCCTTGATGCGCCCCCGTTCGACCTCCTTGATTTGCTTAACAATGCGGTAATCAATCCCGTTAGGATCGTAGACAAAACCATTGGAATCTGAAGCCGTGACAACCGTTGCCCCTAATGCCGTTGCTTTTTGAATGGCGTAAATAGCAACGTTACCGGAACCAGAGATTTTGATCTTCTTACCCTTTATTGCCATGTCTTGAGCCTTCAACAAGGCATCCGTATAATACAGCAAACCAAATCCGGTAGCTTCTGTCCGTGCCAGACTACCGCCAAAGGTCAGCCCTTTTCCGGTCAGAACCCCTGCTTGATAGCCGTTCAGTCGCCGATATTGGCCGTACAAGTAGCCAATTTCACGCGCACCGACACCGATGTCACCAGCTGGTACATCCAAATCGGGACCGATGTATTTTTGAAGCTCAGTCATGAAACTCTGCGTAAAGCGCATCACTTCATTATCCGACTTACCTTTCGGGTCAAAGTCAGAGCCACCCTTACCACCGCCAATTGGCAGCCCAGTCAGACTGTTTTTAAAAATCTGTTCAAAACCCAAGAATTTAACGATCGATAAATTGACTGTCGGATGAAATCTCAAGCCACCCTTATACGGACCGATAGCGGCACTAAACTGCACCCTGAAACCACGGTTGACCTGAACCTTGCCATCATCATCTACCCATGGTACCCGAAACTGAATCACCCGTTCAGGTTCAATTAACCTGTCAACAATATTAGCCTTAACGTACTCTGGATGAGCTTCCAGTACAGGTGTCAGCGTTTTAAAAAAGTTATCAATCGCTTCTAAAAATTCAGGTTGATTAGGATCACGCTTTACAATATCAGCACGAACGCTTGCTAAATACTCATTTACAGTTGTCATCAAATCGGTCCTTTCTTAAATCAATCAGCTTACATGATGATGTCAGTTTAGCATATGTAAGTTTACTAGTAAACATTAAAATTAAAATTTAATGAGTGTTTATCAGAAGCTGATCGCAAAAAGGACTGTGCCATAAGTCTATATTGGTAAGTATTTCAATCAATCCTTAATCCGAATTAGTTGTGACTGTACTTCGGTTTTATCCGGTTATATCGCCTAACTGCGTTTCAAAACTCAGATTTCGGCCATTTAACGCAAATAATGCCTATTCCGCAAAATGCGGAATAGGCATTATTCACGTTAAACTCTGGAATCTACCGAGTTGTGTCACACTCTCACAGTTAACCCTATTCTTGCCACTTCATTTTTAACTCAACTTCACCCGTATCCGGATCTACTGACTGATCCGTTTCGTTGAAATCGTGCCGCTGATAGAAACGAATGGCCTTAGCATTTTTCTTGTAAACGTCTAATCGAATTTGCTGGTAATCCGACTTTAATGCAAATAACAGCAGGCTGCCAATACCGGCATCCCGGTAACCTGGCTTAACAAACATCCCCGCCAAATAGTGTGTCATCATACCGGCGAAACCAATAATCTGGTGATTCTGCTGAACCACGTAAATAACTGCTTCAGATAATTGTTTTGAAACTTCAGCAACCCGGTCCTGCCA
The DNA here is from genome assembly GCF_016861565.1 of Secundilactobacillus yichangensis. Lineage (GTDB taxonomy): Bacteria > Bacillota > Bacilli > Lactobacillales > Lactobacillaceae > Secundilactobacillus > Secundilactobacillus yichangensis. The sequence goes on along the minus strand of NZ_BOLK01000011.1, from coordinate 73,906 downwards.
ATACTTTGCAGAAATAAACGAGTGAGCATCTAAATTACCCGCGAGCCAAATAGCCATCAGTACCTTTTTATCAGTTTCAGTCAAGTTCTCCAGCTTTTCAACTTTCACTTTTGACCCTCTCTTCTCTTTCTCTCTTTACACCTTTTAAGTTACGCTGCTACGTATCAAATGGCAAGCATCATGGGACTAGCGGGAGAAACCTTACTTTTTCATAATTTAATCTTTATTTAATATTGAACTCATCATTTTTTAATGCTATAGTAACTGTAATTCTACAAAAGGAACGACTAGGGGGGCAGAATTTTCTTGCAACGTTCCTTTTGCCTTAGGAGGTGACTTTAAACTACTGTAGTCGTACATATTGTGTCATTTAAGCTTAATTGGAGGAAAACGCCTATGAAAGAAACTACTACTGAATGATTATGCCGCTCAGCACACTTAAAGGATTTGCTCATCAAGCAGTTGTGCATATCCACCGGCGTAGTCAAGACATCTCAACGAACGATAGAAGTGCAAATTCCATTCTCAGAGTTATAAGTTTCTTTAGCGCGCCGGCTGAATCAGCTCAGTCAGCGCGTTTTTGTGTCTAAGGATTCCTCATGCTCCAAAGCGGATTGTGTTATTCTAAACTCATAAGAACTTTATGGAAGGCGTGATCCTTAGATGATTCAAAGACAATATTACGGTTTAGGAACCACCATCACCCTCTCGGTGAACGAACCTGCAACGGCGGCTGATCTAGATGCCGGGAATCACTTAATTGAGCATTACGAAGACATTTTAACGGTTAATCGTCCCGTCTCCGAAGTAATGTCCATTAACCATGCTGCGGGTCAAAAACCGGTTCAAGTATCGGAAATCACCTACAAACTGATCAAACGTGCGGTAGAGGTCAGTCAATGGCGCTTAGGCTTTAACACTGCCATTGGTCCGCTGGTAAAATTATGGAAGATCGGCTTTGATGGTGCTAATCTGCCAGCCGATACAGATATCAAGCAGCGGCTTCAGTTGATCGACCCAGATGACATCCAACTAGACGACAACCGAACCGTTTTTCTTCGAAAAGCCGGTATGGAAATCGATCTGGGCGGCATTGCGAAAGGCTATATTGCTGATGCCATCAAGAACCTATGGGTCTCTCGCGGCGTCAAAAGCGGCATTATTGACCTAGGCGGTAATATCTTATTAGTGGGTAATAGCACGCACCCCAACGGGCTATGGCGCATTGGCGTACAAAACCCGCTAAAACAGCGTCACGTTGCGCTGGGGGTGCTGACAACTCCAGCTAAATCTATCGTTACTTCAGGAATCTACGAGCGTTATCTCGTCATCAACGGCCACAATTACCATCACATGTTTGATTCTAAAACCGGTTATCCGATTCAAAATGACCTGGAGAGTGTCACGATTGTCAGTGATTTATCCATCGATGGCGATATCTGGACAACTGAGGCGTTTTATCAAGATATCGATAAGGGTATTCCGTTAATCGAAAAGCAGCCCGGTCTGGAAGCCATTTTCGTTACTCGCGATTTTAAAGTTGCCATCACCTCTGGCTTAAAAAAAAGTTTTGCGTTAACAGACAACCATTATCAGACTATCTAAACCCCATTACTAAAAAGCAGCTCAACTAATCATTTTACTGATTGTTGAACTGTTTTTTAGTCCGTCATCAACGGATACTTTTTCGTCACTAATCCGGTGAGATAAACGCCTAATCCTAGCACTAGTAGCAAGAAGAAGGTCGTCCCCAAAAAGAAATCCAGTTTCTGCAGCCAGGAATACCCGACAAAACCAATCAGCCACCAAATAAAGTTTAGTGGCAATGACAGTCGCTGACGCATCAAAAAGACACTGACAAACAAAATCGCAAATAGCGGTGTAAAGACCGCGCCGATGGCTGATAAGAAGCTTTGGTAGTACGACATCGATACAAAGAGTGCAATCAGCAATCCTAAGACAGTCACACCAACCGCAATTAAATTAACCGCTTTGGTTTTAACCACGTTGGCAATGTTAGTCGCCGCTGAGTAAGCATCCATGAAAGTCGTTGTCACCGTTGAAAAGACGATTACCAGCAATGCAATCATGCCCATACTTGAATGTGACAGTACCGTCGTAAAGTCTGATTGCCCGGTTAAAATAACGGTAAATAATCCCAGCGAGAACATGGCAACACTGGCAATAAAGTAACCGCAGACACTATCCATGCTCGTGCGAAACGGTCGGTCGGTATGCTGAGTATAATCGCCAATCAGTGGCAACCAGGAAAGTGCCATGGTCACGTTCAGTTCAACTGCGCTACCAAAGCTTAATGGCGCCAGGTTGGCACTGTTTTGCAGCCGACCTTCTTTAATAATGGTCCATAGCATCAACAGCATCCCGATAGCCAGCAAAAGGACGATGACATTATTCACTTTAAAAAGCCACTTGTGATCCATCAGCAGCCAAACCACGATTAAAACCGCAACGATAAGTGACATCACGAAAACCGAATGATAGTTAAAAAGTGCCTTTGATAGCCCGTTCATCGCTTGCTGGGCATTCACGATCATCACTGCGGTCCAGCCAAGCAGTTGCAGTGCATTTAGCAGTGAGAACAACAAAACGCCTTGTTGGCCAAAAACGGTTTTGGTCGCTTGAATTGCTGTTCGATTCTGCTGTGCTGACAAGTAACCAGCAGGCAGCAAAAAAACAAAGCAGCCAATGATGTGCCCAATCAAGATTGCCAATAAACCGTTTTTCCATCCCAGTGGTGCAATCAACGTTCCAGTCACAATTTCAGCGATTGAAATCGCCGCACCCATCCAAAGCAGGAATAAACCGCTTGGCTTTGTGTTACCCATTAAAACGCCCCTCTTTCAAAATTAAAAGGCCTTTCAGCTGCACTTCGTTTCGCGCACTGAAAGACCATCATTATATTTGATGTTCACGTACACTTTCCTTCGCAAGTATTACCTCTACAGGTTCAAAGGGACTAGATATTCATCTATCTCAGCCAAATGGCACCCCTAGTGTAAAAATTTCCACAAATTATTTTAACATACTTTGCGGATTTCATTTATTTCTAAAGAGTAATCATTACAATTTAGTTACATCAAGGCAAATTATTGGTAATTCAAGCCAATTATTGGTAAATTATTACTATTGTTGTGACGAATAAAATAGAACTAACGCCGTTGACTCCGCAGTTACCTAATGAGTTATCTTCACCTACATCACTAAGTCATTGGAGGAAACATGGCAAAGAAATCAAAGATTGCAAAGTATAACAAGCAGCGTGAACTGATTGCAAAGTACGCTACTATTCGACGTGAGTTAAAGGCCCAAGGCGACTACGAAGCTTTGGCACGATTACCAAAGGACTCTAATCCTAACCGGTTACGTAACCGGGACAGCTTAGACGGCCGACCACGGGGCTATATGCGCAAGTTCAATATGTCCCGCTTGAATTTCCGGAAGTACGCTCACCTTGGTCAGATTCCGGGTGTCCGTAAGGCCTCTTGGTAGTTTGTAAGGAGTTTACTCATGGAGCTAGCGCTTATCGTCGTTTAAAGAGTCCTAGTTTAAAGACTCGCAAGCGAGCGATAAAACTCATCCGTAATGCTAAACGAAATGCTACTAATACGAAGAAATCACTTTAAGTTTGATTCAGATTAAAAAGCTCCTGGAATTGTCCGATGACGTCATCATCGTTCAGTTCTAGGAGTTTTTTTAATCCCCATTATCTGGAGAAACCGTAAAATGAATAAGACTGCGATCATCAAACGAACGGTTACCCTGCTTAAGGCCCTTAGTTGAGCGATATGCGTGACTGCAACTGGGATCATTTTTCAAAACTTCCGCCAGCCCTGATTCGGAATCAGCTAAAGTTCTCTCCGCTTTTGGATAACCGTCACTGGCTAAAACAATCTCATGTGTCTTGTTGTTTGTTAACGGGTAGATCTGCACCAATGATTTCGGAATTGACTCACCATTAAAGATACTGTAACCCCACTCGCTATCGGCTGAGTTGGCAAACTGCGTGGCTTTTAAGATCCACGGCAGTATGACCGTACGACCAGGATCTGATTCACCGCTACTGTCAGGAGATAACCGTAGAATCAAACTGCGCATATTTGATAAGACTAAATCGCTAGGTTTCGGATTAGTCAATAGTCGCCCATCCAAATTGATCTGCGCGTCGCCAACCTGCCACAGCTCATTGCGAAACCGCGAATAGATAACGGCAACTGCCTGTAAGCCTTGACTGGCACGGTCGGCCGTAAACTCAACGTGCTGATAGAAGTCAGCAAACCGTTGATTAACCTGCTTGATCAGCACCGCTAAAGTGGCATTCTTAGGCAAGCGTTCAATCACGCCTGCAATCATCATCGAAGCTAACTTACCAGTTGTTTTACCATGATACTCAAAATTGGACTTGCTAGTAACACCGTCAACGATGGCCATGAAATCAGGTGTATTTACGATAGTATCTTCACACTTTTCATCGCTTACTTTACCCTTAATAAACGCTTCTTGAACTTGGATTGAAGCCAAATTATCGCCTCCAACAATTACTTCTAGGTCTATCATAGCGACAATCAGCAATGTTTGTAAATTATTGTAATCAAATTCCGGTTCTGGTCCAAAGAAAAACGGTATTCCAAAATACAGGAATACCGTCTTTTTTGCTTATATTCTGGAACCTAAACGAGTTGTTACACACTATGCTTCTTTTGAGACTTCTTTACTGTCAGCATCGTAAATATACTGACGGGTCATTGGCAGGCCAGTACCGCTTGGTGCTTTAACCAATAGGTATTGCATCACGTCAATGTTGCCACCTTCAAATGAACCGGCGCAGGCTTGAAGATACATATTCCACATCCGGGCAAATTCTTTACCATACTTTTCTTCGGCTTTATCTTGAACCTTCAAATAATTTTTGTCCCAAATTTCAAGGGTTTTTTGATAATGACGGCGAAGCGGTTCGATGTCGGAGAATTGCAGCTTAGCATCCATAATGTGCTTTAAGTTTTCAGCAACATTAGGAATATAGCCACCAGGGAAGATATACTTGGTAATAAATGGATCGACCCCAGCACCTTCATGCTGACCAGTAATTCCGTGGATCAATGCCCGGCCATTTGGCTTCATAAAGTCAGCAACCTTCTTAAAGTACAAACCGAGGTTTTCCTTACCAACGTGTTCAAACATTCCAACAGAAGTCACGTAATCAAATTGATCATTGACTTCACGGTAGTCTTCTAACAGCACGTTGACCTTGTCTTCAAGATGACGCGCCTTGATTTGCTGCTGCGTGTAGTCGTATTGCTCTTGACTAAGCGTAATGCCAGTCGCGTGCAAGCCGTATTCTTCAGCAGCCATAAACAGTAAAGTCCCCCAGCCGCTACCGATATCTAATAGGCGCTTGCCGGGTTCTGGCTTCAATTTATTCAAAATATGGTGCATCTTGTTAACTTGAGCTTCTTCCAAAGTGTCATCTTCATGTTCGAAGTAGGCACATGAATAAGTCATGGTCTTATCCAGCCACATTTCATAGAAGTCATTACCAATATCATAGTGGCTCTGAATATCCTTTTGGCTGCTCTTTTCAGAATGAGAACGTTTTGGGAAATGCTTGATAAATGGATTATTAGTTAAGAAACTGTGATCTGTACGGAACGCTGAAGCAACTAGTTCTTCAATGCTGCCATCAATTTCAATGGCACCCTTCATATAGTCTTCCGCTAGTGTCAAAGTCGGTTCATCAGTGAAGCTCTTTAAAGGAAGTTCCTCATTAAACCGGATTTTAACAACCGGTTCGCCGTCACCATAAGTTTCCTCTTTACCATCCCAGTAAGTCACAGCAATGGTAATATCAAATGCATGGCTCAATAATTGTCGATACACGGTTTTCTCTAACACGTAAATGCCTTCTCTCTTACAGAAATTAACGTTACACAATTAGTTGCTCTGTTAACTTAATTGACAACTAATACTAACTAACTGGTTAGATTACAAGTCATTATCCATTTTGTCAACGATCCTTACCTTCATTAACAAACGAATAGACCCGTATGATGACGGTAATATAGAAGACTCATAACCAGTACTACGGGATATCTGATTCACATCCGATCACTAGTACACAGGATGAATTCTAATTGACTTCTTATTTTGTCTTTTAGGCTGACAACTGATACCACTTTATAAAAAGCGGCAGAATCCAAATGGATTCTGCCGCTATACTTATTAGTTATTTAATAGTGATTAGCCACGCAGGTTGATCATTAAATCGACCTGACCTTGATCTCGTGATTTAATCTTTAATTCGTTCTGGGCATTAGTTGTTGCCAGCTTACCCTTCTTAATCAAGTTTTGAATCAATCGCTGACCAAAATTACTGCTCATTCCTGTAATCATCCAAGTGCGTTTCATATGCCCAGCTCCCTTCAAGCATGCATTAATTGGAGAATATATTACGCCTAATTTCCATGAAGTCAAGCCTGACCATCTGCTTTAAGAGATTATTAATCCGAGGCATGATTAGACTCAAGTGCCATTACTAGCCTTCCTGAAACAACCCACCTAACTTTGATCAACTAACGAAATATTGCGAGGTTATTTCGCTGTACAGCCATTTAGTGCTAAAATAGCACCATTATCGCTCAAAGGAGATTCATTATGATTTTACAACGTGATAACTTACCTAATATCAACCAGATCTCTGATGAAACGAGCCACGTATTAGGCGATTACAACGCCACTGATTTCCGTCAATTCTTCGTTTACTATCAACAATGTCAAGCTGGTGCTAAGGAGTTTGGTACTAAACTTGAAAACCTCGACAGTGAATTTGAAATGCTTGATAACCATAATCCGATTCACCATATGGAAACCCGTATGAAATCTCCTAGAAGTCTCGTCCGTAAATTAGCTAAAAAGGGCTATGACTTCTCCTTTGACGCTATTAAAGATCATATCTTTGATATTGCCGGAATTCGGGTGATCACCAATTACCTCGATGATATTGAAACCGTAGAACATGCGCTAACCAAGCAGTCCGACGTAAGATTATTGAAACGCAAAGATTACATTTCACATCCTAAACCAAGCGGCTATCGCAGTCTTCACTTAGTCGTATCCGTACCCGTTTTCCGTGCTGAAGGACCAGTTTCAACACCGGTTGAAATTCAGCTACGAACAGTGGGAATGGATATGTGGGCAAGTTTGGAGCACAAACTGCGCTATAAAACCGATGTTGATAAACAAAAAGTTGAAAAATACGGCAATCAGTTAAAGGACTACTCAACTGAACTTAATCAAATCGAATCCAGTATGCAGAACATATTTAACCAATTACAGGAAAAATAATGCTTGCTCTTCAACCATGTTTCACATGAAACATTTTAGGCAATGACAAGCAGGATGAGGCCCCACTCAATTGGATTCCAAAGAATAACTAAATAGCGACTGGTTTCCTGAACGGGAAATCAGTCGCTATTTAGTTACTTGGCAAAAGACTATGTTATGAAGCAGATTTAGGTTGTAGCAGGGAATTAAACTACGGGTTAATCCAATATTTTATTCCGTTCTTGTCCAAAGATGGTTAAACTTTCTTCTATATTAAAGCTGCTTTTCCAGATTAATCATTTCGATCAATCCGTCTGCACAATCGGCACCCTTATTACCGCCTTTACCACCGGCCCGGCTGATTGCCTGATCTAAATTATCGGTGGTTAACACGCCAAACATCACCGGAACCGGACCATTTAAAGATACCTGAGCTAGGCCGCTAGCAGTCTCCGCACAGACGTAATCATAATGCGAGGTTTCACCCCGGATCACAGCCCCCAGTGCGATTATCCCGTCTACCTTACCCGAATTAGCCAACTTGCTGACTATTCGCGGTAATTCCAGCGCACCGGGTACCGCAGCAACCGTAATACCGGCATCGCTGACACCGTATTTTTCTAGTTGTGAGACTGCACCTTGCTGCAATTTCTCGGTGACCAGTTCGTTAAATTGTGCGACCACGATACCAACCTTAAATCCTTTGCCGATTCTTGAAAGTGTCAAGATTTGCATTTAATTGACCTCCTTAAGAAGATGATGAAACTTATTTTTTTTAGTTTTTAAATACGCTTCATTTTCCTGAGTTAAGCCCGTTTCAAGTGGTACCCGGTGGTTGACTCTGATGCCGTACTCTTCTAATTGCTGAATTTTATCCGGATTATTAGTCATTAAATTAACCGTTACTACGCCCTCTTGGCGCAAGATAGCAGCTGCTAGACCATAGTTCCGGTCATCGGCTGGCAGCCCTAAGTGCAGATTGGCTTCAACCGTATCAAGGCCCTGCTCCTGCAATTCATAGGCTTTCAGCTTATTTTCAAGACCGATACCCCGACCTTCTTGGCGTAAGTACAAAACGGCTCCGCGGCCAGCCTGTTCGATCCGTTTTAAGGCTTCAGCTAATTGTGCACCGCAATCGCAGCGCTTTGATCCAAACACATCACCGGTTAAGCACTCCGAATGCAGCCTAAGCAATAACGGTTCATCACCATGAATATTTCCCTTGGTAATCAGCAGCGTTGGCTCACTGTCGGGGTTAGTCTTAAACGCCTTTAATTTAAAAGTACCGTACTTTGTTGGCAGTTTAACGTCAGCGATGACTTCAATTGCTTTTGTCTGGCGATATTGCTGTAGTTCTTCAATGGTAATCAGGGGTGTTTGCGTCCCTTCTGCATACGCTTTGAGGTCCTTGCGGCGGGCCATCGTACCATCTTTCTTGAGGATTTCGCAGATGTAAGCAATTGGCTGAGCTCCTGCCAGTCTGGCTAAATCCACCGCGGCTTCAGTATGCCCGTCACGTTCCAGCACGCCATTATCCCGCGCAATCAACGGAAAGATATGACCTGGGTGGTAAAAATCATCGAAGGTACTGTCTGGCTGAGCTAAGGCAGCAATAGTAGCCGCCCGGTCATACGCCGAAATTCCGGTAGTCGTGGTTCGAACATCCGTGCTGATCGTAAATGCCGTTCCGTACGCGTCCGTTGCATCCGTCACCATGGGTTTCAAACCCAATCGCTGTGCCACTTCAGCACTCATTGGCACGCATAACAATCCGCGAGCTTTGGTCACCATGGTATTTACGTTTGCCGGAGAAACGTATTCAGCCAGTCCCACCATGTCCCCCTCAGCTTCTCGGTCAAGTGAGTCTGCCACAATGATTAACTTCCCTTGTTTAAGGGTTTCAATTGCTGCTTCAACTTTTTGAGATAACGCTTGGTTTGTCATTGGATTGCTTCCTTTCGCTGCGTGCCCACGATGTACTTACCTAAAATGTCCGTTTCAATATTCACTAAATCACCGACTTGCCGACGCCCCAACGTTGTCTGATCTTGGGTGTATGGAATAAGACTCACAGAAAACTGCTGCGGCGTGCTTTGCGTCACCGTTAAACTGATTCCATCGATAGCAATCGAACCTTTTTTGACAATGTATTCATCATACTCTGGCGCGATTTCAAAAGTTAATGTCGTCGCGTTTTGATCTTCAACCCGCTGAATTAACTTAGCCGTTGTATCAACGTGACCTAGGACAAAATGACCATCCAGCCGTTCAGTAGCCCCTAGAGCCGGTTCCAGATTAACTGGGTCATCCTTTTTCAACTGTCCCAAATTAGTTAGCCGGGTCGTTTCCGGCATTGCTTCAACGGAGAGTTGTCCAGGTGCTACAGCCGTTACCGTTAAACAAATCCCGTTCACAGCAACACTATCACCGGGTTGTGGCTTTAACTCTGCGAATAATGGTGCTGCAACCGTTAATTTAGCAGTATCCTCTAAGCGTTGGATTGCTACAACATGACCAATACCCTTAATAATACCTGTAAACATCCTTAAACCCTCCTTGTCTGAATCCGAATATCGGGACCCAGCATTGAAATCGTCGGCGTTTCAAAGTGGGATTGTGCGGTCAGCGGCGCACCAATAGCAGCCGGTAACGCATTGCCGCCCAGCATGGTTGGAGCGACGTAAACAACAACCTCGTCAGCTAAATTAACCGCTAAAAAATCAGCCTGCAAGTGACTGCCGCCCTCAACTAAAAGCGATTGAATCCCTTCATTAGCAAATTGCTGAACCATTTTAGCCGGTGTCCAGTGTGAATCAACTAAAACACGTACTTTTTCAGGTAATTTCTGGGTTGATGGTGTTTCGCTGAAGAACCACGTAGCAGCAGACTGATCCAGTAAATGGCTCCGCGGATCAACTTCATCCACGTGATGAACAAGGGCCGCGCGAATTGGCGGGAATATCATTGACGACGTTCGAACCGTTAACCGCGGATTATCAATAGTAAGGGTATGTTCACCCACTAAAATAGCTTGCTGTCTGCTTCGCAACCGCTGTGCATCCTGCTGAGCTGCGGTCTGTGTTAGCATAGTTCGCTCATTTCCAGCACCATTAATTTTGCCGTCCAATGACATGGCGTACTTTAGGGTGACTAACGGTCGCTGATGCTGATAGAAAAAGTTATAGGCCAGATTTAACCCCTGATTCTCACCGAGTATTTCAACCTTGATACCATGTGCTTTAAGGATGGCCACTCCCTTACCAGTCACTATCGGATTAGGATCCAGCTGGCCAATAACTACCTGGGAAACGCCTACTTCTGCCAGCCGTTTTGCGCAGGGCGGCGTTTTCCCATAATGGCTGCAAGGTTCCAGCGTGACATACATGGTGGCCCCCTTTGCCTGGCTAATATCATCTAACTGTGACAGTGCGTCAATCTCAGCATGGTGCTGACCGTATTGGTGATGATACCCAACTGCTAAAACTTGTTGATCTTTAACAAGCACCGCGCCGACTTGGGGATTCGTCCAGGTGTCCGTTCCCCGTTTAGCAGCGGCAACTGCCATTTGAAAATACTTTGACTCAATCAAACCTTATTCACCTCACGAAAAAAGGCCTCGCATAAAAATGCGGGGCCTTATTTATTGATAAGCTAAACAAGATTTCATACGGTTATGGTACACAAAATGTGTCCACCAATGGTACGAAATAGTTCTTTTCTTCTCCCATCCAGACTTTAACTGTCGGTCCCAGACTCTCACTGGGTCAACCACGAATAACGTGGGTCACGGACTTCAGCCATGCTGCGATCGCTTGTTCGATCTAACTGTCACCATCGGTCGGGAATTACACCCTGCCCCGAAGAAATCTATTCAGTTTTCACGAGTTATCGTACAATGAATGATTTTAAATTGCAAGCAAGATTACTGGACCTAGTGAAGTTATTCTTTAATCGCAATACTGCGTGCACGTAATGCCCACAGAATTGTCACAGTATCAACAACTTCCTGGAGCAGTGCCCCAAAGATTGCCGGAATAACACCAAAACTGGCGATCATCATCAGCACGGTACAGATGATAATTCCCACCATCACTGACTGACGGGCAACGTGCATGGTCGCTCTAGAAATGCGCACCGCAATCACTGTTCGACGCAGATCATCCTTCAAAATAACGGCATCCGCAGACTCGCTAGCTGTGGTTGCACCACTGGCACCCATGGCAATCCCTACGTCGGCCGTGACCAATGATGGGGCATCGTTCACCCCGTCACCGACCATGGCTACTGGCCGTTGATTTTCAGGTACTTTCTTCAGCACTTCAATTTTCTCACCTGGCAAACACTCAGCGTAGACCCGGTCGATACCAACCGCCTTCGCAATTTTTTCAGCAATCGACTGACGGTCACCTGAGATCATCATCAGGTTTTTAATGCCCAGTTCGTGCAGTTCAGACATGGTGGTTACCGCTTCCGGCCGCAATTCATCCGTAAACGTCACACAGCCTAAATACTGATCATCAGCGGAAACGTAAACCGCTGTATCCTCAACCTTTTGGATGGTCCCATCCGTCATGGCAAAGTCGGCTTTACCAACCCGGATTAAATGACCGTCAATCTCAGCCTGAACACCGCCACCGGTGGTCTCTTTAACATCACTGGCAGTTGGCAGCTGATCCGGTGCAGCCTGCATCAGTGAACGTGCCAGAATATGATTAGACTGCTGTTCTGTTGCCGCAGCTAACGTCAGTAATTGTTTTTGATCAACGGCTGGCTGAGTCAATATTTCGTTTACTTTTAAATGTCCTTGAGTAATCGTCCCGGTTTTATCGAAGGCCACGGTTTTAATCTTAGCAAGCCGTTCAAGAGTCGTTCCAGTTTTAACAATGATACCGCTTTGACTCGACCGGCTCATGCCTGCCACTAATGCGATCGGTGCAGCCAAAATTAAGGGACAGGGAGATGCCACAACTAGCACTTCAGCAAACCGGACAGGGTCCCCTGAAACGATCCAAGAAGTACCGGCAATCACGTAGGCCAAGATCGTAAACGGAAGCGCATAACGATCCGCCATGCGAACAAAGTGAGCGGGTTGTGCTTCCGCTTGTTTAACTAAGCGAACAATATTTTGAAATTGACTGTCAGCTGCCTTTTGATCCGCCACCATTTGAATAGACGCATCGCCGTTCACTGAACCTGACATGACGGTGTCACCGGTAACCTTATCAACTGGCCGAGATTCACCAGTTAATGACGACTCATCTAGTGTGGTTCCACCAGATATAATCGTACCGTCGACTGGAATCACTTCACCTGGTTTAACTAACAGCTGGTTACCGACATCAACTTGATCAACGGCAATCGCTTTAATACTGCCATCGACCATTAAATGTGCCTGCTGCGGTGATTTATCCAGTAGTGACTGCAAATCTGCATTAGCCTTGTGTGCAGCGTAATCTTCCAAGGCGTCACCACCAGTCAACATTAGTAATACGATTAGTGCCGCCCAATACTCACCAATGGCTAATGTGGCAATCACCGCGGTAATCGCCAACAGATCCACGCCAAACTTACCTGAACGCAACGTCTTTACCATGTCAATAAACATCAGCAATGCAATCAGTGAACCCAGAACCGTCACCAAAATTTGCGCCCAAACTGGCTGATGCAAGCCAAACGCCAATATCAGTGAAACCATACCAACACCTACCACTGCCCATAATCGTCGATAGTTCGAAAGTTTTTGCATGGTGCCACCTCCTAAAGCATGCTTTTCTTTCATTATACTCGGAATAACGCTTGCTCAGTTAGTAATAAGTCAAATTTTATGGATGGTAGAAGCTGACGACAAAAAATAAGGGACGGTGCCATAAGTCTATATTGGTAAGTACCTCAATTAATTCTTAATCCGAATCAGTTGTGTCTGTGCTTCGGCTTTATCCGGTTATATAGCCCAATTACGTTCCAAAACTCAGATTCCGGCCATTTAACGCAAATAATGCCTATTCCGCAAAAACCGCGGAATAGGCATTATTCACGTTAAATTCTGGAATCTACCGAGTTTTGTCACAGCTTACATCAATAATTTAACGAATGACTAAAACTGAAATTGGTGCGTATTTAGCCATATACGCAGCTTGAGAACCAACACGGCGCTTCAAGCCCTTTTTAGCAATTGAACCAATTATTAGTACATCTGGTTGAACGTGAGGAATCACGTCATTGACGATCACCTCAGCAGGCTTCCCTTCAGAAACTAACGCGTTAACCTGTTCAACACCAGCGTCTTTAGCTTGCTGAACGTACGTCTTAATATGTTCCTCAAGTTCGCTGCGCTCCCCATGGATATAATCCTTATCCATTGCTTGAAACACGTTAACATCACTATCTTCAAGAATTGAAACGATGGTCAATGCTGCATGACGCTGCTTAGCCGTAGCAATAGCATACCGAAATGCCAACAGGGCATCCTCGGAGTCATCAACACCAACTAAAATATGCTGAAATTCAGTCTTTTTAGACATTATGATCCTCCGTTTATTCTGCTACACCAAGCTTAGCTTTGAGACGCTTGTTACCCTTATGCAAATCGATAATCATCCAAACTAGTAGGGCAACAACACATGCGATTAGGAAGTAGGCAATATCGTCAGCCATTGCAAAATCTGCAGCAGAGGCATTTGCAGGTAAGAAACCTTCGATGTTGTCTGGCAGACCTTTCATGTTCAAAACGGTTAAAGCGATAACTGAGAACCAGCCTAGAATCTTGATAACCAAGGTGTTCTTGAACCGGTCACCCATCTCAAGCTTGCTATCTGTCATCATTAACAATGGCAGCATTGAGAATGGTAAGGCGAACGCCAAGAAGACTTGAGAGTTGTTCATCAGCGTGTTAAGCGCTTCGTGTTGTTGAATAGGTGTTTCACCGCTGGTCATACCAACACAGATCAGAACAGGAATAACTGAGATCAAACGGGTCACTAACCGACGTGCCCATAGAGGCATCTTCATATGAATGAAACCTTCCATGATGACTTGACCAGTTAAAGTACCGGTAATGGTAGAATTTTGACCTGAAGCAAGCAGTGCAACGGCAAACAGTACTGACAATGCACCAGACTTAGCAACACTGATTAAAATTGGATTGCTAAGCATTGATGAATTAGACAAAGCTTGGAACAAACCGAAGAATGAAGGGTCTTTAACAGCACCGGTCTTAAATACGGCAACACCCATAACCAGCAGCAAAGAGTTAACAACGAATGCCAGTGATAATTGAATGTTTGAATCCCAAGTTGTAAAACGAACGGTACGTGCCACATCATCTTCATCGGCATGATCAATTTTACGGGTTTGTGAAATAGCAGAGTGCAAGTACAAGTTATGTGGCATAACAGTGGCACCAATGATACCTAAGGCACCAGTCAATGGTGTACTACCGCCAGCCTTAATTGAACTTGAGAACGTATCTTTAGTAGGGATTAAACCACCAAAAACACCGGCCCAATTAGGATTTGACAAAGCAACTTCATATGCGAATACAAGTAAAATAACCATAATCAAGCAAACGACGATTGCTTCAATCTTACGGAACCCAATTTTGGTTAATAATAGCAATATCAAAACATCAAAAACGGTAATGAAAACAGCGTATACCAATGGAATATGGAATAATAGATAAAGCGCGATGGCAGCCCCAATAACTTCCGCAATATCAGTTGCCATAATTGCGAATTCTGTTAGAAGCCAAAGAACAATCCCTAGTGACTTGCTAGTACGAGCCCGAATGGCTTGTGCTAAATCCATCTGCGTCACGATGCCAAGTTTAGCTGCCATGTATTGCAGTAACATCGCAATCAAACTTGACATTAAGATAACAGACATCAGCAAGTACTGGAAGTTTTGACCACCAGTGATTGAAGTTGACCAGTTACCTGGATCCATGTAACCCACCGCGACTAGTGCGCCAGGTCCTGAGTACATAAATAATGTTTTCCAAAAACCTTTCCCTTTTGGAACATCGATTGATCCATTGATCTCTTCCAACGATTTACCGTTGGCGTATTCGATCAAATGGTGCTTACGTGGTGTTTTTTGATCCTTCAAAATAAGTGCCACCCTTCATGAATTTGTTAAGCATGTTTATTGTACATTTTATTTTACGTTTGTAAAATAGAATTTAGGTGTTCCTTAACATTTTCTACTACTTATGAGGACGCTTTCATGCATAAGAGAACACACTTTAGCCGTGCCTAAAATATTTTAAATTTTTTTTTTTACAATCTGGGCAAACTATCCGATTTTAAGGCATTTTAACTTGTATTTTCCATTATTAATATTTAATCTAATACATAGAAATAAAGAAAGAAGGGATTAATATTGAGAGAATTATTCGTCAATTTGGCATTACCAGACCGTTAATCAACCGTTAATCACGAAAGGATGATTCATATATGGCAACTCAGTCAGATAATAATCAAGTTACACCCACGGCAACCGACGAAAAAAAGGACGCCGGACCCAGCCAGCAACAAATTTGGCGCCAATCGACTTCTGAACTAGAACAGCACTGGCAGACTAACTGTGAAGACGGGCTCAGCACGGCTGAAGCTAAGAAACGCTTTGCAGAACATGGTCCCAACGAGTTGGAAGCAAAGAAAGAATCAAATTTGTTGCGGTTTATTAAACAGTTCAACAACAGTATCATCTACATTTTATTAGCGGCGGCCATCATTACCTTTGTACTGCACCGCTATTCCGATTCCATCGTTATTGGACTGGTGATTATCGCTAATGCGTTTATTGGATATTTTCAGGAAATTTCCGCTGACAACGCGTTAGCAAAAATTAAAGACTTATTGGTCTCGGAGAGTTTTGTGATCCGTGACGGTCAGAAAATCACCTTGCCCTCCCGAGAATTAGTTCCAGGCGATCTCGTACGGCTAGAAGCTGGCGATTCAGTTCCAGCTGATCTGAGGCTAATTGAAGCTGATAATTTAAACATTCAAGAATCAGTACTAACTGGTGAAACAGATTCAGTGGAGAAAATTGAAGAACCCATCGACGCCGAGACCGTTCCCCTAGCTGAACGCCGTAATCAAGCCTTCGCGTCCACAGCTGTTACTAGCGGTTCTGGGTTAGGCGTGGTCGTTGCCACCGGTGTTCATACCGAAATCGGTAAGATTCAACAAGACGTGGCTGAAGTTAAGGCCAAGCCAACACCATTGATGCAAAATCTGAACCGTCTAGGTGTCGGTCTTTCCATCGCCATTGTGGTCGCTGCTATCTTGCTCTTCGTCTTAGGGGCAGTAATTCACGTTTACAGTCTGCCAACTCTGCTGATTGCGGTTATCACCATGGTTGTTGGTTCAATGCCTGAAGGCCTACCAGCAAGTACCTCAGTTGTCCTAGCTATGGGGACTCGGCAGTTAACGAGGCAAAACGCCATCGTTAAAACCCTCCCTGCGGTGGAAACACTTGGTGCTGTGGATATCGTTAATACGGATAAAACGGGTACCTTAACTAAAAACGAAATGACCGTTACCGATATCCTGACACCGGAACATCAATATCAAGTATCCGGTGTTGGCTATGATTCTGAAGGCCAGATTCAAGATCCCAACGGTCAGCCCGTTGATTGGCAGCATAATGAACATTTAAACTGGTTAGTTCAAATTGCAGGTCAAACTTCCGATGCCGTCTTTAATGAAGAAGACGGTCAATGGGTACTGACCGGAGAACCAACCGATGGCGCCCTAACAGCACTATTTCATAAGCTAAACCACGACGAGCCGACAGTGAATGAAATCGACTCATTGCCTTTCGATTCAGCCTTCCGCTATTCTGCTCGACTCGTTGATTACAATGGTCAGCGTATCCTGATGGTGAAGGGTGCCCCTCAAACCCTGGCTAAATTGATTCAAGACCAGGGTGGCAAGGTTAACACCGGAGCCATGGCTGAACAGATGAGCCAGCTAACCCGCCAAGGTAAACGAGTGGTCGCCCTAGGTTATCAGGTTATTTCCCAGGAAATTACCGAAATTGATCCGAATATGATTGGTAAAGGGTTAACGTTGGTTGGCCTAGTTGGAATCATTGATCCTCCACGCCCAGAAGTCGCCAACGCCGTTAAAAAACTGAGGTATGCCGGCATTCAAGTTAAAATGATCACCGGTGATGATCCAGAAACCGCTGCAGCAATTGCCCGCCAGCTAAACCTTTCTGACACTCCTCAAGCCATTACCGGACCGGAATTGAACCAGCTCTCAGACGATGAACTCGCTGATGTGATTGATAACTACACTGTGTTTGCCAGGACAACGCCAGCGGATAAGCTGCGGATCGTTCGTGCTCAGCAATCTCTCGGCCACGTGGTTTCAATGACCGGTGACGGTGTCAACGATGCCCCTGCTCTAAAGCAGGCTGATATCGGTGTCGCCATGGGTATCAAAGGAACTGATGTGGCTAAAGGTGCCGCGGACATGGTGCTTGCCGACGATGACTTCACCACTATCTTGGCAGCCGTTAAGGAAGGCCGACACGTTTTCGATAATATTCGTAAAACCATTCGGTTCCTGTTACCAACTAGCTTTGCTGAAGGCCTGATTGTGGTTTTAAGTATCATTATGGATCAGTCATTACCGCTATACCCGACGCAGCTGCTGTGGATCAACATGGTATCCGCCTTAACGATTCAGTTTGCTTTCATTTTCGAGCCGGTTGAATCCGGGATTATGTTCCGCGGTCCCCGAGACGTTAAAGCCGGTATCCTATCAAAGATGGATGTAGTTGAGGTAATCTACGTTTCACTGTTGATTGCCGGCTTAGGTATCTTCGCTTACGATATGCTGGTTGGGCATGGCATTACAGCTTTGATGGGCAGCACCATGACATTGAACATTGTGATTTTTGGTAAGATCTTCTACCTATTCAATTTGCGAAATAACCACCCAGTTATCTCAAAGTATTTCTTCCAGAATAAGATGGCCTTTTATATCATCGGTTTGCTCATTATCCTGCAGCTGGCAATTATTTACTTGCCATTCATGCAGGGTGTCTTCCACACCACTGCCATTAACTTCCACTATGGCTGGGGGATTCCAATTATCATGGGCTTCATTGTTTTAGTCGTCACCGAAATCGTCAAACTATTTAGAATGCGCTGGGACCATCTTCATAAGGATCGTATCAGTTAAGTCCTGAATAAACAAAAGCAAGGATATCAATCAAAAATGGTTGGTATCCTTGCTTTTGTATTTCCCGGGACATAATCCCACTATCTTTAGGCTGCTAATCTGAAATATTCCCACATATCCGCTACTAACATATGACCATGTTTCAACTTATCAACGTAATTCAATTTGAAATTTCTCTGGTCCATCGATCGACGTAACATTGATTGTTTGACCATTCTTTATGGGTTGGTCGCACCAGAAATTGGGATGCATATGACCGTTAAACAAAAACTGATAACGTTGCCCTTTGGGGGTCTTTACGACGTTGACTGCTGCTTTACTGCCATCAGATAAATTAACTCTTTCGAAATGGGCCGTCGGATGCATGTAAATAGTTGTCATTATTTTCCACCTCCATGCTACATAATAACATATTTTAGGGTATCCTAAAACTACTTGAAATTAAAAAGCACCTTTTTTTCAATGGTGCTTCTTCCTGAACTATTTAATTACAGATCCGGTAAATGGCTACCACGGACACTGCGAACCTGATCCGTCACGACTAACGCCTCCGGATCTACTGACATAATGATCGGCATAACTGCAGTCCAGTCTCGATTGCTGCAAATGTATAGCAGTGCATCCATATCCTGTTGGCTATAAAAACCGGTTGCCTTCAGCATCGTGACACCCTGCCCCAAATTAGCAGACAAAGCTTTCCCAATGTCTTGATTATGATTTGAAAGCACGAGTACTGAACGCTTGGCACCTACTGCATCCAAGTATTTATTCAGCACAACCGCCGAAACATATAGTTCCATAACCGTTAATAACATGTTTTGAAATCCGATGACCAATCCGGACGGGATGGCCACAATCAAATCAAAAAACAGCATGGCTGACCCATTTCGGATGCCTAAGTAACGGTTAACAATTTTAGCCAGTATGGTACTCCCTGCAATTGTCCCCTTGGCACGAAAAATTAGTCCCATTGAGATTCCCATCAAGACTCCGCCAGCAATCGCCGCAATCACTGTCTGGCTAGTATGGTACGGCATAAAAACCGGTACCCTTAGAAAAATACTGATCCAAAGAACCGCCCATAGCGAATAAAAGACCGTCTCCCGTTTTAATAATTTAAAGCCGACTAATACCAAAATTCCGTTTAAGACGATGTTGGTCAGTGCAGGTGAAATTTTAAAGGTATAGTATCCCAGTGCTGTTAAACCGGTAACACCACCCTCACCGATTCGATTAGGAATCAGAAAATAGTTAATTGCCAGCGCATAAATCATCGCACCGAGAATTATTTGTATACCGTTTTTAACGATTGATTTCAATTACAAGCTCTCCTCATGTCCCTTTACTATATACTTTACGCTATGGAGATTAATTAAATCAACCTTGTTTGACTGACAAACCGCTCTTATTTACAGGAATTGTTCCACATGAAACATTTAAGTTATTGTTAGTAAACACAGCTGTTATAAACCAACGTGATACAATGGAGTAGTAATTAAATTAAAGGAAGTGTTTGCATGACTAAACGGATCAAGGGCTCTTGCACCACGATGCTAGTGGGTAAGAAAGCTTCAATTGATGGTTCCACTATAATTGCAAGAAATGAGGACGGTGCCGGTCCATTAAACCCGCAAAAATTTGTTGTCGTTAATCCCGAAGACCAGCCTCGGCATTACAAAGCGGTTCTAAGCAAATTTGAAATTGATTTACCGGATAATCCATTACGTTATACCTCAACGCCTAATGCGGTGGAAGATGACGGTATCTGGGCTGCTGCCGGAATTAACAGTGATAATGTTGCAATGACGGCTACCGAAACCATCACTACAAATTCTCGTATTTTAGGTGTGGATCCATTAGTTGAAGAGGGCCTCGGTGAAGAAGATATCACAGCCATTACCCTACCTTACAGCCATTCAGCACGTGAAGGCGTTGAACGTTTAGGCAGTTTGCTGGAAAAGTATGGGACCTATGAAATGAACGCCATGGCTTTCTCCGATAAGGATGAGGTTTGGTACTTTGAATCGATCGGCGGTCATCACTGGGCTGCCATTCGGATCCCGGACGATGCTTACGTCATCGCACCTAACCGTCTGAACATTGATCAATTCGACTTCAATTCAGACGACACCTTATTCGCGAAAGATCTGCCTGACATGATTGAAAAGTACCATATGAATCCAGACAAGGATCAGGTTAATTTACGTCACATCTTTGGTAGCGCCACTATCAAAGATACCCGCTACAACAACCCGCGGGCATGGTACGGTCAAAAGTACTTCAATCCAGAATTTGATACCACTCCAATCGATCAGGATCTGCCATTTATCTGCCGGACTAATAAGAAAATCTCCATTGAAGATATGAAGTTTGTTTTGAGTTCTCATTATCAAAATACACCATATGATCCCTATGGTACCGGTACCGAAGCTCAAAAGAAACAGTTTCGTCCAATTGGCATCAACCGGAACCAGGAATTGCATATTCTGCAAATTCGCAATGATGTTCCAGCCGAAATTGCTGGAATTCACTGGCTTGCCTTTGGTCCGAACACCTTTAATTCCGTCGTACCCTTCTACGCTAACGTTACCGATACACCAGAATCCTATAAAAATACGACTGGCAACTGCGATCCAACCAATATGTACTGGCTGCCAAACGTCCTAGCCTTAATCGGCGATCGCGACTTCGCACTTTTTGAAGATCAGGAAAACCTGTTTGAAGAACACACCGTTGCACAATGCCGGAACCTTCAAATCAAGACTGACCAAGAATCCGCTAACCAGTCTGACTTATCTGCTTACCTCGAAAAGGTTAATAACCAGATGGCTGACATTGCCAAGAAGAACTCTAACGTTCTGTTGGGCCAAATGTTAGCACTGGGTGAACCGCAAATGAAACTGAAATTTCAATTGAACGACTAATTTTTATCATTTGATGCTTAACTAAAATAACCTGATTTTCCATGAATAAGGATGGAAAATCAGGTTATTTTTAGCTTAAATTTTAACCCGTTCTGCTTTCGGTGAAAATCGGCTGACTAGGAAAAGAATCGAGACAATGCCTAATACCACGCAATACCAGCTGTATGGTACGATCGACGCAGCCGAAACCTGTGCGATGGCACCCGCCATTAGCAATTGACCGCCATACGGAATCAATCCCTGGCCAACACAGGAAAAGATATCCAAAATGCTAGCAGTATACGACTTCGAAATGTGGTACGTCTCTGACAGGTCCTTGGAGATCGGCCCTGCGATCATAATTGAAACGGTATTATTAGTGGTAATTAAATCCAGTAAGAGAATCAAAGCAGCAATGGCGAATTTGCCACCTAGCGCACCATGGGCGTGTCTTGTGATTTTATTTAATAACCACTGAATACCGCCCATGTGCGTCATTAAGGCTGCTAAACCACCGACTACAATAGAGATCAGTGAAATATCAGCCATGGATAGCATCCCTTTATGAATCGAATCTAATGCGCCAATAAAATCGAAACTACCGACACTAATCCCAATTACCGTTGCAGTCGCAATTCCCATTAGCAGGACGATTAACACGTTAATATTCATAAACGATAATGCGATTACCACAATATATGGCAAAATATTCAGCCAGTGAATCGTCCCCAGGCTGCTGATGTTCGCGTGACCTACATGAACGGTCATTAATAGTACAATAGTAATGAACACTGCTGGAACAACCATGATAGCGTTAGTTTTGAATTTATCAAAAATCGTCACACCCTGGGTCTTCGCCGACACAATGGCCGATCCAGAAATCAGTGATAAATCATCACCGAACATCGCACCGCTGACCACCACTCCAGCCATTAATGGCATACTGATATGTGCCATCTGGGCAATACTGGCCGCGATTGGCATCAAAGCAGCAACAGTTCCCATAGAGGTCCCCATTGCGAAACTTAAAATACAGCCAAGTATAAAAACTCCTGGGACTAAGAAGGACTTAGGCAGATAGGTTAACCCAATATCAGTAATAGTCTCCACGGCATGCATAGATTTCGTGACGTAGTAGAAGGCGCCGGCCAGCAGAAAAATAATGATCATTAAAATCATAGTTTCTTGACCGGCACCCTTAAAGAACACGGTTAATTTGTCGTTAAAAGTATCCTTACGATTATCGTCTTTCAGCAAAAAGGCAACGATACTAGCCAGCATCATTGCCACTAGCAATGGCATATTATCAAAGCTGCCAGTAATTATTCCCGAACTAATATAGAGGATAAGAAAGAAAATCAGCGGTATAAGACCGACAAAATTCCCTTTTGGGGCGGGTTCATTTGGTTTCACAGTCAATTCCTACTTTCAAAAGGTTTACTCAAACCATTATAACGGTCAGCTTTTTGAGAAAAATGGGAGATTACTGAGAGTTGTCACATTGTTAACCATTTTAAAAAGCAGTCTAGTCACCTGTTAATTAACTGATGATTAGGCTGCTATTATTTTGACACGTGATTCGTTAAATTCAACTAAACAGCTTTTGAAACGCTGCTGGTAATTTTGGCACGGTTTAACAAAACGGAACTCGTGACCACTGACAGCGAACTGAACGCCATCGCGAGGCCCGCCAGCTCCGGGCTCAAAGTTAATCCAATGCCGTAGAAAATTCCCGCTGCAACAGGAATCCCCAAAACGTTGTAAATGAACGCCCAGAATAAATTGAGCTTGATCCTGTTAAAAGTTTTACGACTGATTGCCAATGCCCGATCCACATCGCGGAGGTCATTTTTAACGAGTACGATACCACCAGATTCAATGGCAATATCGGTACCCGACCCCATAGCAATACCGACATCCGCAACGGTCAAAGCTGGTGCGTCATTAATACCATCGCCTACAAAGGCTACCTTGCCAGTTTTCTGAAGTTCTTGAACGCGGTTCGCCTTATCAGCTGGTAGGACATCCGCAATTACTGAATCGATTCCGACTTGATCAGCGATCGCCTTAGCCACTCGTTCGTTATCACCCGTCAGCATCACGGTCTTGAGACCACGTGCTTTTAGAGCAGCAATGGCTTCTTTCGAAGTTGCTTTTGATGCGTCTTGAATTGCAATCAAGCCAATCACTTCATCACCGATACCCACAAAAACCACCGTCTTTGCTTCCGCCTGCAATGCCACGGCACGCTGCTTTAAATCAGCTGACACCGAGTCATCTGTCAGTAACTTATCGTTGCCAATGAAAGCTGCTTTTCCGTCCACTATAGCTTCTACACCCTTACCTTCAACTGCGTGAAAATCCGTTACAGCGGTTGGAGAAACCTTTTCCGCCTTAGCCTTAGCTAAAATGGCAGCAGCTAATGGGTGCTCCGAATCAGCTTCCAAGCTGGTCGCTAAAGATAGTACCCGCTGTGAATCACCAACAATGTCAGTAACTGCCGGTTTCCCCATTGTAATGGTGCCAGTCTTATCAAAGACTACAGTAGTAATATCGTTTACGGCTTCTAGAACTTCACCATTCTTAATGAGGATTCCCATTTTAGCAGAACGGCCGGTGCCCACCATTAACGCTGTGGGCGTTGCCAGCCCCAGCGCACATGGACAGGCAATTACAACTACTGAAACCGCAAAAATCAAAGCGTTAGCAACACTAGTACCTAACAATACATACCAAACGAGAAAGGTCAAAATGGCAAGAATCAAAACAATTGGCACAAAAATATTGGAAACTTGATCGGTTAACTTTTGAATTGGCGCATGGCTGTTCTGTGCCTTTCGAACAAGTTCAACAATCTGCGATAACATCGTGTCGCTGCCAACCTTTTCAGCCTTAAACAAAAACGTACCGTTACTGTTGACCGTAGAGCCAATCACCCGATCACCAGTATGCTTTTCAACTGGCATACTTTCACCCGTAACCATAGATTCATCAATTGCGGAGCTGCCATTAGTGATAACACCGTCTACCGGGATTTTCTCGCCCGGCTTTACGCGAATCAAATCACCGACGCTGACTTCACTTAAAGGAATCTTGATCAACTCACCATTCCTCATCACATTGGCTTCTTTAGCCTGCAGATTGACTAATTTTTCAACGGCGTTAGAAGCGTTGTTACGCATCCGTTCCTCAAACACCTGACCCAGTAATACAAAGGTAGTCACAAAGGCGGCGCTCTCAAAGAAAACAGCTTGATGAGTAATCATGGCGTAAACGCTATAAAAATAAGCTGTCGCTGTTCCAATTGCCACCAATGTATCCATATTAGAATGGTGTTTCTTAAAGGAAGCCCAAGCGCTTTGCCAAAACGGTCCGGCTGAAACTGCCATAATGACTGTCGTCAGCACTAACATTGTCCATTCACCGCCGGGCAGCATCCAGCCAAACGGGTGTAGAATCATTTCCGCCAACATTGGTAGGGACAGGATCAATGAGATCCAAAAACGACTTGTGATCGACATGTCTACTCACCACTTTCCAAAACTTTTATCGATTGCACTTACTTAATGATCAGCTTGCCGTGGAACATATCCATGCCGCAGGCCCACTGGTATTCGCCTGCTTTACTGGTATCAATTTGGATTGACTGCTGCTCCCCCTTTGGCAATTCACGGTTAATCCCAAAATCCGGAAAAACCACCCGGTCCAAACAGCTTGATGGGTCACGACGGGTAAAGTTCAGAGTTGCTGGAACTCCCCGCTTTAAAACGATTCTTTCGGGTGAATATCCGCCGTTGACGTTAACGTCAATTTGCTGGATATCATCAGCTACACTGGCTGTTTCAGTTGCAATAGCATGCTTGCCGAAAAACCACCAGGTAATGAACCCGATTAGTAACAGGCCAATGATTAAAACAAGTATTCTGAGCATTTTTTAAGCCTCCAAAGTGAATTTATCCTTACGTTTACATTTGTAAACCACAACTATATATTAACGGCTCCGTTTACAAATGTCAACCAAAAAATAGACTAGCCTCAATTTTTTCAGGCCAGCCTATTTAAGGGTATTTTATGCAGTTTTAACTAGCTCATTCCGTGCTCAGTAACGTGGGCTTTTACCTGATCCACGATGGTCATGATGTGCCTATCAGACAGTTCATAGTGAATATTCTTACCACTGCGGGTCCCCTTCACGAGATTTTGCTGTTTCAGCAAACTCAGCTGGTGGGAGACTGTAGACTGATTTAAATCTAAAACTTTTGTCAGTTCAGTCACACTGAGCGTTGATTCGGCAAGTGCTAAGATAATCCGCACGCGAGTGACGTCGCCTAAGGTTTTAAATAAGGCAACAACGTTCTCTAACTCCGAGGATACAATTAAATGGTCTTTCAGGTGCTTAACGATTTCTAAATGTTTAGGATCTTCCATTAGTGACTTAACTGCCTCCATAATGTTCATTTTCGGGTACTTTTTCATTGCAAAAACCGCGAATGCGTTTGCAATTCAATAATAGGACAGGTACAATACATATTAAGATATGTGCATATGTCAATATGTATCGAGGTGAGAATAATGAAATTGGCAACCATTTCTTCACGCACAACTAAAACAGTGCGTGACTTTCTAGAACACAAAAGCGATTTAATAATGATCGCCAGTTCAACCATTATATTATTAATTGCTGTTAGTTTACCAGTCTCTGCAACAAAAATTCTATTCTATATCGCTTCTTACGCTATTATCGGCTACCCGGTCATCTGGAAATCGTTGAAAAACATCGTTCATGGTAACTTTTTCGACGAGAATTTTTTGATGACGGTAGCAACCGTTGGCGCGATTGCACTGGGCGACTACCCTGAGGCTATCGCAGTTATGCTATTTTATCAAATCGGTGAACTGTTTGAAGATCTCGCTGTTCAGCAGTCAAAACAGTCCATTTCATCTCTACTGAAGCTAAAGCCAACAACTGCTACGCTTGTGACGACTACTGGTGAACGGCTGGTGAAACCAGAACAAGTCACTCCCGGGCAAATCATTCGGGTGAAACCAGGTGAAAAGATTGCTCTGGATGGTCAATTAGTAAAGGGCAACACTAGTTTAGACACTTCAGCACTGACTGGTGAATCGCTGCCACGTGACGTTCAAGTGGGTTCCACCATTCTAAGCGGTACCATCAACCTCACTGGTGTCATTGATATCCGTGTCACTAAACCCTATCAGGAATCTACTGTGGCACGGATTTTGGACCTAGTTCAAAACGCCGCGCAAAAGAAAACGGTGACCGAAAAATTCATCACTCGTTTCGCTAAAATCTACACGCCAATCGTAGTTGGTCTCGCAGTTTTGCTGGCGGTTTTCCCGCCGCTGCTTCAATTAGGTACTTGGGCCACTTGGATCAACCGTGCGCTGGTGTTCCTAGTTATCAGCTGTCCATGTGCCTTGGTAATTTCAGTACCACTAAGCTTCTTTGGTGGAATCGGCGCTGCATCGCGACACGGTATCCTAGTTAAGGGCAGCAACTTTCTTGAAGCTTTAACGCAAGTGAACACCGTGGCGTTTGATAAAACCGGTACCTTAACTCAGGGGCAATTCACGGTGAATGCGATTCAGCCTGCAGTTTTGACCAAACAGCAGTTATTAGGGATCGCAGCCGCGGCAGAACAACACTCTAACCACCCTATCGCTCGTTCTATCACGACCGCCTACCAAGGTGATCTCAGTCAGTTCTATGTTCAAAACATTCACGAAACCGCTGGGCACGGTATTCAGGCAACGATCAACGCCCAGGACGTTGTGGTGGGTAATGCTAAAGCAATGAGTGAAAATCACATCGCAATGCCAGCTGCTCAAGTGGAATGTACAACGGTCTACGTTGCAATTGATCACCAGTTCGCCGGCAGTATTAAAGTTGCTGATCAGCCTAAGCCGGACGCTAAAACTGCAATTAGTACACTTAAGCAACTAGGCATTGAACACGCAGTCCTATTAACTGGTGACAATCAAGGGGTTGCCGATCAGATTGGTCACGAACTGGGCTTAAACCACGTAGAAGCAGAGCTGCTGCCGGCACAAAAGGTCTCAAAAATTGAAGATCTCACCCATACTGCTGGCCATCGGGTCGCCTTTGTTGGTGACGGCATCAACGATACACCAGTACTTGCCCGAGCGGATGTGGGCATTGCCATGGGCGGTCTAGGCGCCGACGCTGCTATCGAAGCTGCTGATATCGTCATTATGGATGATCAGCCATCCAAAATTGCGACAATCATCCAAATCGCCAAAGGCACGAAACAAATTGTCTGGGAAAATATCACGTTTGCTCTGATGATTAAAATTATCTTCCTGATTCTCGGTGCATTCGGCATCATTGGGATGTGGGAAGCCGTTTTTGCAGACGTTGGCGTAACAATGATTGCAATTATGAACGCACTGCGTCTTCAACGGCAATAAAAAACAGCCTTGAATCAAGACCGATAACCATTATCGAGCCTGATTCAAGGCTGTTTTTTAATTTAGAAAATTAACCGGAGCGCATTAATAAGCAACAGGATACCATAGCCAACTACGATAATCCCCGAAATAATATTGACCCATATCAGTATCCGCTTTGGCAGCCGGCTCTTTAGAACCCCAACGATAATGGTGATTGAAAAGAACCAAATAGCCGTAGCAATGATAATACCGCCTAAAAAGGGCAGCACTTCTGCATTGATCAGGGTCCCACGTAACGCGCCCATGGTCACACCCGTGTCAATAATCGCCTGCGGATTGGCAAACGTCACGATCCAGGCACTGGCAAAAGCCTCTTTTAACGGCATTTGTGAATCATTTTTGCCAAGTTCGATTTGGCTGGCTGACCGTAAAATACCAATCCCCGTCCACACTACGATTAGTCCCCCGAGGAACATGATGATAATTTTAAGCCAAAGATAACGGCTCACTAGAGCACCCATTCCTAAAAAGGCAACGGTTGTTAGCGTGGTATCCGCGATCCACACAAAGGCACAGATCAGCAGCGCCCGTTGCATTCGGTTACTCATCGCGCTGTTAAAAACGAACAGATTTTGTAGCCCAATGGATGAAACTAGCGCAAAACTAATCAACATCCCACGTAAAACTACTGACGCCATGATTAACTTCTCCTCTTCAACTCGCATAGAAAAAGGCACCCGTTCCAGCCTTCAACGTCATTGAGACGCTGCATCTGCGACTAGAAGTAGCTGCCTATCAAAGCCACCCGACGATGGCCAAGCTATTAGCGATTTAATTAACTCCAAACAGCATACGGGAACTGAACAAGAATGTCAAGATTGCCCTATTTGCCAAAGTAGGCCGTGTAGAACAGGTAGCCGGAGAGGCAAAACGCAGCAATCGTAATCAAATTTCGCAATAGTTTAACCGGCACGTGACGAATCACCACCGGACCAGCATAGCCGCCAATAAACATCCCCACCGCTAAGGGAACCGCCATTAGCCAATAAACTTTAATGGTGAAGGCGTAAATGATCAGCGAAATCACGTTTGTTAACAGCGATGAGAAGTTCTTGATGGCATTGCTTACCACAAAGGGTTTATCCAGTGTCACGGTTAAAATTGCCAGCATAAATATACCGGCTGCAGCACCAAAATAACCAATATAGATACCGACCAGAAAGATGGCCATATTTTTAAGTATTCGGACCCCTAATTTTATCGGTTGATTTGTTTTAGCAGCCGGTTTCTTGTTACCTGAAACCATCATCATTACCGCCGCCAGAAAAATCAGAAACGGCACCACGTGTTCAAAACTTGAAGATGGCAGAAAGGCCAGAATCAAACAGCCAATAATGCCACCAAACGCCGTTAGAAGTCCGACGTGCCACATAGTGGTATGGTTGCCTTTAAGCTCTTTAGTAGACGACATCGTCGACCCTAACCCCGTAAAAATAAGGGCGGCGGTATTCGTCACGTCCGCACTTACCGGTGGTACACCCACACTTAATAGCACAGGATAGGAAACCAAAGAAGCAAGGCCAGCTACCGAACTTAAAAAACCGGCAGTAGCACCTGCTACGATTAGATAAATTGTAATTAAAATAGCGTGTAGCATATCGGCCTCCCACAAAAAACATTTACCTGACTAGTATAGCGCAGTGGCAGGCAGCAAAAAAGCATGTCTCAAAACCGTCATTGGTCAGTAGACATGCTTCTACTTTTAAAGCACCACGCTCAGTTGTGGTCTGATCTGAGCTTTCATCTGCTCGGTTAGCTGCCGGTTATCCTTAATCAATAGCTCATCGTAAATGACCTTTTGAAAAATGGAGACGATTACCCGTGCTAATGGCCGGAACTGGTGGTCTGACATTGATTGAAGAACTGGCGCACTTTTTAGCTGTTTGGCGATCTCATCAACAAGTCCCTCTAAAATCTGAAGCAGCCAATTAGCCTGATCATCAGATAACAGCATCCGCTCATGAATTGTAATCACGAATGACTGATAGTTCTCCTTATCTTGAAAAACTTGCCAAACACTCTCAAAAATCTGCATCAATCGCTCTTCAAGGTCAGCTTTTGTATGACAATCGGTAAACACGATGTGCAGCTGATTAACACGGTTAATAATTCCCTGATACACAATCGTATCCAAGATTTCGTGTTTGCCATGCGGGAAATAATAGTACATCAAGCCTTCTGCCGTTCCCGCGGCTTGGTTGATCATCCGTGTGGTGGTTGCTTCATACCCGTGCTGGGCAAACATTTCCCGGGAAATCTTTAGGATTTTTTCTTTATGCTGGTCACTCTTGGTTTCATTTTTACTCATCATTTAATCCCCACTTTGCAGCTTTTCACGGTATAAAAAAGAGACAGCCTCTCAATTTATCACTGAAATCTGTCCCTACAGTCTTACTTCATCATGCCAACTATTTGCTGTCCAAGAAGGTAAACGTCCAGCACAATCAAAATGACTGTTACTATCCAAGCACTGTATTTTACCCAAGCCCGGTTGGCAAACTGGCCCATAATCTTTTTGCTGCTGGTAAACATCACAAGCGGAATAACTGCGAATGGCAAGGCAATACTCAGAAATACTTGTGAGAAAGTCAGCAGATCTTCAATCTTAGCTTCATTACTATGATAGATAATCGCAAAGATCAGCACTGGTGTCACAGATAGTAAACGGGTGACTAATCTTTGAGCCCATAACGGAATCCGAAGACGAATGAAGCCCTCCATGATAATCTGTCCGGCTAACGTCCCAGTAATCGTGGAGCTTTGACCTGAAGCCAGCAGTGCCACAGCGAATAACATACTGAGCATTGGACTGGCGATTGCACCAACAATTTGGCTGTTGCTCAAAGCATTGAACAAATCAACGAAGTGCCCTAATGAGCTGTTCGTACCAAAGAACAGTGCCGCACCAAGAATTAACAGTAAACTGTTAACGATGAAGGCAATGAACAGCTGTAAATTAGAGTCGATCGTTGAAAATCTAATTGCCCGGGCAATATCGGTTGGTTTTGAACGGTCAAGCTGACGGGTTTGCGAAATTGACGACCCCAAATATAAATCATGAGGCATAACCGTCGCACCAACAATCCCTAATGACAGGTATAACATCGAATGATTAGTGACAATGTCGGTTTGTGGAATGTAGCCGCCAAGGATCCCAGCAATACTTGGGTCTGACAGCGCAACTTCGTATGCGAATACTAACAGGATAACGGCTACTAACGTGGCAACGATGGCTTCAATCTTTCTAAAGCCTAACTTCATCAGTAACAGTAAAATCAAAACGTCAGCGGCTGTAATCAGAATCCCAACAACCAGCGGGATCTTAAACAGCAACTTGAGAGCAATCCCAGAACCAATGATTTCAGCAATATCCGTTGCCATAATTGCTAATTCAGCAATCACCCAAAGAATAAAGCCGACACCCTTACTAGTTCGTTCACGGGTCAGCTGAGCTAAATCCTTACCCGTTACAATTCCTAACTTAGCGGACATGGCCTGTAGCAGCATTGCAATCAAACTAGAGATTAAAATAACCGCTAATAGCTTGTACTTAAACTGTGCACCACCAGCAATTGACGTAATCCAGTTACCTGGATCCATATAGCCAACGGCAATTAGAATACCTGGTCCGGTATAAGCCATTAGCGTTTTCCAGAAACCCCCGTTTTTAGGGACTGCAACTGAACCATTTACTTCATCAAGACTCTTACCTTCACCGTCAACATCTTGGACGAAGTTGTGTTTCTCTGTATCTGTTTCTTTCATCATAAAAACCTCTTTTCTATTGGCTTAGAAATTCGGTTGGTCATTGAAATCCAAATTTGATATAACCTTAAGCGTCTACGTTTAATTCCATATCAAGTTATCATTTCCTTGATCCAAACATTCAAAGCAGTTCGTTTTTAGACTGAGCGCCCGCTCAATTACCAAAACATATATTACCACCATAAATTAAAATTACAAGCAAAAGTTAACCAAGTAGAAGAATTAATTCGGAAACCCTAAAATAAAAACACCAAGCAAAACTGTTCTCACAGTCTTACTTGGTGTTTTCTGTTAGTTCAAATAGTGGTGCTTTTGTAAATATTCACGAGCAACTACCGACGCTTTGCGATGCTTAACGGTCACTTGGTAGTTCATGTTTTGCATATCAGCAATCGATATTTTACCGCTCAGACGATTCAGCTGCTTAACTACATTTGGATGCTGCTTAGCAAAACTGGTTTTCATCAACGGTGCTCCCTGGTACGTGGGGAAGAATTCCTTGTTATCTTTAAGAATAACTAAATGATATTTCTTGATTTGCGGATCAGTAGTATATCCATCTGTAACGTCCACTCGCTTATCAGCTAGGGCTTCATACCGAAGCGATGGTTCCATTGTCTTAGCCGATTTTAAATTTAACCCATAGGCTTTCCTCAGTCCCGGGTAGCCGTTACTTTCCTGATAGAAATCCGGATCAAAGGCTCCTGAAAGCTGATTTGAAACCCTGGCTAAATCACTAATCGTCCGCAGATGGTACCGAGCAGCAGTATCTCGTCGAACCGTGACGGCGTAATTATTTTGATATGCCATTGGTTTCAAATAAGTCATGTTAAACTGCTGTTTCAAATCATCACGCGCATTCTCATACGCAATCTCAGGGTCATGATTAACGATTTTACTGCCCTTGACCAACGTTTGCAAAACGGTTCCCGTAAACTCAGGGTAAACGTCGATTTTCCCGCTTTGAAGCCCTTTGAATAGAAAACTGGTACCACCAAAGTTAGGCTTTAACGTCACTTTTACCTTGGAATCGTTTCGCTCGATCAGGTCCTTATACATATTAATCAGCACTTCCGGCTCACCGCCTAATTTACCAGCAATGGTGACCGTTTGAGCTTGCGGCTTAAGTAATTGATGACTGATGGTACCACCCAAACCAATGATAACCAGGATTAACGTCCAAATACCAAGACGTTTTAAAGGCACCTTTGACAATAATGCAATCAGCCAGTTAGCTAATAAAGCCAAGATAGCCGAAAGAATAGCGCCCACTAACAACGCCGTATTGTTATTTGTTTGAATACCAAGCAGGATATACGTCCCTAAACCGCCACCACCAATCAAAGCAGCCAACGTTGCAGTTCCAATGACCATCACAGTGGCAATTCGAATCCCCGATAAAATCATCGGCATTGCTAATGGTAATTCAACTTTAAACAACTTGAATTGCGGCGTAACCCCGAGTGCATCAGCAGCTTCTATCAAGACTGGATCGATATTAGTGAGCCCGGCGTAAGTATTTTGAAAAACCGGCATAATAGCATATAGCACTAACGCAATAATTGCGGGAACCGTTCCAATTCCAACAAATGGGATCAGAATCCCCAAAACTGCCAAACTGGGAATGGTTTGAATCACCCCAGTAATTTGAAGGAAAAGCTCACCGATTCGACGGTGGTTAATCAGTGCAATTGCCAATGGAATAGCAATCAAAATCGTGATTAGCATAGCGATTAAAGAAATTGAAATATGCTGCCACAGAGCCTGTAATAAGTCACTGTGATTCTTATTAACATAACTTATTAATTGACTAATGACTGTCACCTTCCATTTCAAGTGATGCAAGATAATCGATTAAATCATGGTCAGTCAGCACCTTGTCATCCACGATAACTTGATCTAGCTGCGACTCTCGAAGTGCAGTTGCCCATTCAAATATGCTTTGACCTTTAACCATTCTAGTTCCTGGTTCGTCAGGTTTAGCCGGCCGGCCAAATCCCGAAGCCAAAACTTGGCCTAATAATTGGTCAGTTTGCTGTTCATCCGCAAAGAAATTGCTGACAAACGCATTGGCCGGTTCCGCTAAGATCTCGGTTGGCGTACCGACCTGCTGCAGCTTGCCATTGTGCACGACAGCAATTCGGTCAGCTAGACGCAGTGCCTCATGCATATCATGAGTCACAAAAACAATTGTGCTGTCTAACTCATGATGCAGGTTAATGACAATTTGCTGCAGTTGCCGTCTCGACACTGGATCCAAAGCACTGAACGGCTCGTCCATGAGGACTAAGCCCGGTTTGCAGGCTAATGCGCGTACAATTCCGACCCGTTGTGCTTCGCCACCAGAAAGTTCACTTGGCATCCGATCAAGAAAATGATCAGGATCAAGCCCGACCTCAGTCATCAATTCGGCAATTCTGGCACGCTTCTTCTCCACCGGCCACTTTAAATTATCCAGTTGAACACTGGCATTCTCAGCCACTGTCATATTCGGAAATAGGGCACCGGTTTGCAGCACATAGCCAACTTGACGGCGTAATTGCTGCAAATTCATCTCTGCAACGTCCTTACCGTCGATCTTCACCTGTCCAGACGTTGGCACTACCAAGCGATTAATGGTTTTTAATAAGGTCGTTTTACCACTGCCAGATGGACCAACTAACACAAATAATTCACCATCATTAATGGTGAGACTTAAGTGATCAAGTGCATGCTGATCTTGATATTCTTTGTTTACGTTAAGCAGTTCAATCACTAGAATCACCTCGGTTTAAATCTCTAGTTCTAATCCTTACTCTGTTCTTTATAAATGAATAAAAAAGGGTCGCTTTAAGCGCTCCTTAACCTTATTATCCTAATAATCGCTTCACACCAGCGGGGAGCTCTGCAGATGACGTCACCAGTGCTGTTGCGTTGGCCGCACGAAGCTCCGCTGCATCGCCAAAGCCATAGGTGACACCCAGTGTTTTCACGTGGTTTTCGAACCCGCCGTTCATATCCGTATAACGATCACCAACCATGACGCTTTGATCTTGAGTAGCACCACTTTGTTCAAGCCCATATGCCAAAATATCCGCCTTTTGAACCCGAATCTTACGGTTCTCAGTTGCACCATAAATACCGTTAAAGTAATTGTTCAACTGAAATTTATCGACAATCCGTCGTAAAACGGGTTCTGGTTTTGCAGAAGCTAAATTTAGCTGGTACCCAGCCGATTTCAAAGTTGTTAGTGCCACTTCAACTCCCGGATAAATTTCCAAGTCAAATAGCCCTTGCGAGTTATAGTTCTCCCTGTATCTAGCGACACCAGCGTTAATTTGTTTCTCTGACAGCGAAGGAAAAAACTTCTTGAGACTATCAGTTACCGTTGGACCAATAAACAGCCGGTATTCTGCATCCGTCAAATGCGGCAGCTGCAGTTCGTCCACCATCTTTTTGACCGCCATAATAATGCCGTGCTGGGAATTAACGATGGTGCCATCAAAATCAAAGAAAACTTGTTTATTCATGAGCGTCTCCGTTTCTGGCAATCCTGGCGTATAGACTACCGTAAATATGATTTATCTTCAAGTAGAACAGCCAAAATGCTTACTTTTAATTAAGAAACTCAGTTAGATTCTCCAAAAATACTACTTAGGATTCAAGCAATTGTCTAACCTCAGCTTGCAGTTCTGGTACGACCTCGTCTTCAAACCAAGGATGCTGATGCATCCAGCCATAATTTAACGGGGAAGGATGGACGATAGGAAAGTACTCAGGCAAATAGTCACGGTAATGTGCCACGGTTTCTGTGAGCGTTTTTTGGCGTCGTTTCTGCAAGTAATATTTCTGAGCATAAGCACCAATGAGCAGGGTTAATGACACCTTGGGCATCAGTTCTAAAACGGGCTGATGCCACTTTTCGGCAAATCCCTTTCTAGGCGGCAGATCCCCCTGCTTGCCTTTTCCCGGGAAATAAAAGTCCAGCGGTACCACTCCTAATTTCCCAGAATGGTAGAATTCATCACGGCTCATCCCCATCCATGATCTTAATCGGTCACCGCTTGGGTCGTCCCAATACGTCATCGATTCTTGACCTTTTCGGCTTGGTGCCTGACTAATGATTAAAATTCGTGCTTCAGGTTCAACGTGGTACAGCGGCTCAATGCCCTGTCTGGTGAACTCCGCATTCTGCGGATCCGCCATAATTTCCCGGTAAATATCTTTTGCGCGCCCCATTTTTCCACTTCCTATTCTTGATACCTCATTTTAACATGACAAACCCCTCGTATGCATACACATACAAGGGGTTTACTTCATTTCATTTGCTTAATAAAAGTACCCGAGATCACTAGTAACGCTTGGATAAACTGGGGTCCAGTCAGTGGCATTTTTAGCCGGTGTCCCGTGAGTGATCAGCTCAGAAAAATCGTTGATCAGTTCTTCAGCATTAATCGCCAAAACGATTGCACCGACTAATTTCCCAGAAGTCTTATCAACGATCGTCGTCACGTGGGCGTTCTGATCTTGGAGCCGATGATACGTATACCAGGAACCTACCGGCTGGTCACTAATTGTATAGTGATCAGGAGCTTGCTTAGCTGATTCAAGCGTCACACCAACTTGCGCCAGTTCCGGCCCGGCGAACACCGTATGGGGAATGGCCGGATACTGAATTGGATCATGTGTGTCACAAGCGATTACCGAGGCAACATAACGACCTTCAATGCCAGAAACCGGCGTTAACTTAGGCACCGATTTAGCAATGGCATCGCCAATCGCATAGATGGACGGCACGCTGGTTCTTAGATGGTCATCAACCTTGATGCCTTGCGGTTCTACTGTAACCCCAATTCCATCTAAATTTAGCTGATCCAAGTTGGGGCGCCGTCCCGCTGCGGCAAAAATGGTATTTAGGGTGAACGATCCATCAGAATCCGTCGTTACTTTGACTTGATCATCAGTCGTTTGCAGGGCAGTAACGTTAGTATTCATGTGGAATTGAATACCCTTATCAGCCAAAATTTTCTTTAGCCGCTCGGTATACTCTTGCGGGAAATTACGCAGCAAACGGTCATTATGCTGGAAAATGTGAACTTCAGCGCCAGCTTCAACTGCAATATTAGCCAGTTCAATCGCAACGTAACCAGCACCAACAAACCCAACCTTTTCGGGCAAAGTATCCAGATTCAGGAAATCCGTACTAGTCTTAAAGGCTGCCTTACCAGGAATGTCCGGAATATTAGGAGTTGCCCCAGTGGCAATTACGATTTGCTGACCCGTGACCTGCTGATCACCCACTCGAACCGTATGACCATCGACGAATTGCGCAGTGCCATGAAGGTGGTCAATACCGGCACCTTTTAAACCTGCTTCAGTGCCCGTTGGGATTTTTTCCGTATAGCCGCGCTTAAACGCCATCATTGCTGGCCAATCGACTTTGGGTTCTGCCGGTAACCCACTTTCGTGATAGCGAATCACCTGTCTTTTGGCCTCCACAACACCATAAAGCATCTTTTTAGGGTCGCAGCCGAAGTTGGGACATGTTCCGCCCCACAGATTACCTTCAATCACCAAAACCTTCTGCTGGCTGTTTAAGCCGTATGCCACAGCTAATCCACCAGGCCCGCCACCAATAACAATCGTATCGTAATCAAACGCCATATGAACCCCTCCTGTTCGTTGCTTATCATTTCACCTTTCAACATACTACAAAGTGTGCTATGGCGCCAAAGTTATGCCTTTACACCATAGTAATCTTATACCATTGCAGTTCTTATTTACCAAACATTTACACGTTATTTATAAATATTTACGAAGGATTTATGTTGTATTTACAATCACCCGCTAGTATTAAGCCTATCAAACATAGATAGGGGTTATTTAAGATGACTATTTTCAAAACGAGTTTATTTGCCGCCGGAATTATCGGATTATCACTTGCAGCAGCTGGCTGCAGTTCTTCAAACACTACTGGAGGACACCAAAAAGCAAAAGATCTAACGGTCGTTTTCTTACCTGGCGACTCTGCTAAAGAAGCCGGTCCAGCCAGAACGGCGCTAGCTAACGAGATTCACAAAGCCACTGGAAAAAAGGTGGACGTTAAAACCACTACCGACTACAACGTTGCCATTCAAGCTATTTCTTCTGGAAAAGCACAAATTGCGCTGATGGGACCAGATAGTTACATTCAGGCACACAAGCAAAACGCTTCTGTTGAACCAATCCTCACTTACTCTGGTAAGTCCGGCACACTGAAGGACGCTCAGTATCACAGTTACATCATGGTACCTAAGGATAAAGCCAGCCAGTATAAAGTAAATGGCAAGTATAGCCTTGAAAAGATTAAGGGCAAGAAGATGTCATTCGTCTCAAATACTTCAACGTCAGGTTTTGCCATCCCAGCCGGTGCTATCCAAACTAGCTTTAAGTTGAAAAATAAAGATGATTTACAGCAAAGCGGCAAATTCTTCTCTAAAGTCCTATTTGGCGGCTCGCACCAAGGTTCAGCCGTCAACTTGCTTAAAGGTGATGCTGATGTAGCTGCTTTCGATGATATGGATCTGGTTTCATACGGAAAATTCACCAATGATTCAACCAAAGCAGGTGCTGACTTTAAGATCAATGCCAACGCACCAGCACCGTTTAATAGCGTCCGTGGTAAGGAAAGCATCGCGCTAGCCGCTTATCCAGTACAAAACGAGCCGATTGCAGTGAATTCAAAGATGATCAGTAAATCAGATACTAAGAAGATCATCAGCGCATTGACTTCATCCCGCATCGCTAAAGATGAGAAATTCTTTGCACCATCTAACGCTAAGGTACACAGCCTGCTACCTAAGGATGGCGATACCCAATTCATTGCCATTTCTGATAAATGGTACGCCCCAACCCACAAGGTACTTGGTGAATAATTCGGTAATCTAAGGAGGCCCTCCCCTGATGTTAACAGTGAAGCACTTAGCTAAGAGCTACGACGGCGAGAAAAAGTCGTTAACTGATGTTTCTTTTAGTGTTCGACCTGGTGAAGTAACCGTGATTATTGGGCCTTCCGGTGCCGGTAAAACGACTATTTTACGCAGTATCAATCAATTGATCCAGGACGATGACGGTGAAATCTTGTTCGATAATACCGATATGCGTCAATTGAACCGCGCACAGTTACGACGAGCTCGCTGTCGAATCGGTATGATCTTTCAAAACTATAATCTGATCGAACCGCTAACTGCCATCGAGAACGTTTTACACGGCTGTCTAGGCACCAAATCAAATCTGGCGGGTATTTTCTCGATGTATCGTAACCGGGAAAAGGAAGAAGCTTTGCAACTTCTGCAAAAGGTTGGCCTGGGTGAATTTGCCTATCAGCAATGCCGTAACCTCAGTGGTGGCCAAAAACAACGTGTTGGCATTGCTCGCGCGCTCATGCAGCACCCCAAAATCATTTTATGTGATGAACCGATCGCGTCGTTGGATCCCAAATCAACGATTACGGTAATGGATATTCTCAGGGATCTGGCCGTTAATGACGGTATCTCAGTTCTGATTAATCTCCATCAAGTTGATATTGCCAGAGAATATGCGGACCACGTCATCGGTATCAATAACGGCCAGGTCGTTTTCGACGATCGTACAAAGGCACTCTCTGATGCGGCCATCGCAAATATTTATCAAAAGGACGCCAATACAGAAGGGAGCCTAGTGCATGAGTTCTGATGTTCAGGAAATCAATAGTTTCTTCAGTAAAAAGCGTTTTAGATTGACACTCATTATCGTCATTCTTGGAATAGCTTATGTTGGCGCTTCTATTGGACTAGGGTTTCAGACTCACTCGTTACTCAACGTTCAAGACGGTATTGTGTGGCTGATTCAAAATTTCATTCCCAATGAGGCCTCCAAAGGTTACTGGGGTGAAATCCTGCAGCAGCTCTTTCGAACCTTTTTAGTCGCCGTTGCGGCCACTACCTGTGCTGCCGTGGTATCGCTATTTCTAGCGATTATTGGTGCTAAAACCCTAACACCTGCCATTACCATCAGCTGGGTCATTCGCGCTTTTTCGTCACTGCTGCGAAATATTCCAATCGTTGCCTGGGCAATGATTCTGCTCTTTTCGTTCAAACAAAATGACCTCACAGGTTTCCTGGCACTGTTCTTTATGACGCTAGGCTTTCTCACACGGGCTTTTATGGAAACCATCGAGGATTTTGGCACCGGAAAAATTCAGGCACTACAGGCCACTGGTGCTACCTACCTGCAAGTCATTTTCCAGGGTCTCTTGCCAGAAATTGCAGTAGCGCTTATGTCCTGGATACTTTACATGATTGAAAATAACGTTCGTGATGCCACCTTAGTTGGCTTACTGACTGGGACTGGTATCGGCTTTATCTTCAATCTCTATTTTAAGAGTTTAAGGTATGGAGCAGCTGGTTTAGTTGTACTATCCGTCATCATTTTAGTGGTATCGGTTGAACTTATCTCCAACCTGATTGGGAGGCTATTATCGTGATCAAACCAGAAAATCAAATTTCCATCCCCACTAGAGTTCCAGCCGGTCCTAAGCTGTCAATTCCCTTACGTCTTCGGGATCGACGTCGTGTAACGATTCTACTCACACTGATTGTGCTGGCCTATATCACACTGATGACACTACCGACAATGATCCCAAACCATTTTAAATTGGGCGCGGCACTAGCGAGTTTTGTAGAGAATATTAACATCATGTTTCTGCAACCGCACCTTGCTAACACCACTTTTGCAGCCCTCTTGGGTGCACTTGGCCAAAGTATTCTTTTAGCCTTCTTGACCACTTTAATTGGTTCTACCGTAGCGTTCTTCTTTGCTTTAGCCAGTACGAGGCGGTTAGCCCCCAACTATCTAGTGTTGGGTATCCAAAGCTTCATGGCCGTTATTCGTGCCATTCCAACCGTCCTTTGGGTTCTGATCTACAGTGTCGTCTTTGGCCTGGGGGCTAATGCAGCAGTGGTCGGCATCACCTTTCACAGTATTGCTTATCTGACCAAGGTCTATGCCGACAGTATGGATGAACTTGCACCGGAGATTATTGAAACCATGCGGGCCATGGGGCTTAAAAAGAGTGCTATCGTCCGTCAGGCCATCATCCCCTACCTGATTCCAAGTTACCTTAGTTGGACCTTCATCCGTTTTGAAATTAACTTTGCCGACGCCATTGCTGTTGGCGCCGCAGCTGGTGCTGGCGGTATCGGGTATCAGCTTTTCATGTCAAGCAGCTTCTACTTCAACTTCCACGAAGTTGGTGTGATGGTTTACATGATTTTAGCCTTTGCGCTGATACTAGAGATCATTTCATACCGTCTGCGCTCTGTCACCAATAGTAATCGCTAGGTATTTAATTAAAATAGGAGGAATGCTTTATGATTGAAGCCATTGTATTAGATTGGGCCGGCACAGCCGTTGACTATGGCAGCCGTGCCCCCATCATTGCCTTTAAAAACGCCTTTGCACACTTTAATATTGATTTAAGTGAAGCCACCATCCGTCAAGATGTTGGTTTGGATAAATTAACTCACGTTCGTAAAATACTTCAAAATTCTGAAATATCAAGTTCTTGGGAAACGACTCACCCCACTATTCCCCTAGCAAAAGCC
Source organism: Secundilactobacillus yichangensis (assembly GCF_016861565.1). GTDB lineage: Bacteria > Bacillota > Bacilli > Lactobacillales > Lactobacillaceae > Secundilactobacillus > Secundilactobacillus yichangensis. Next base: position 32,614 of record NZ_BOLK01000011.1, on the reverse strand, counting down.
GCTGAAGAAATTTACGCTCAGTTCCAAATTGAAATTAACAAGGTGCTTGCTGAAACCGCTCAACTTAAGCCTGGTATGACTGACTTAATTAAGTTTGCTAATGCCCATCATATTCAATTAGCAACAACCACCGGCTATACGCAAGCCATGTTAGATCAAATCCTGCCACTGGCAGCTAAACAAGGTTATAAGCCTGCCTATAACATCACTTCGGAACAAACCAACCACGTGGGCCGTCCAAGTTCAGCCATGGTTGAACTTGCAATCAGGAAGATGAACATTTCCGATCCTTCTCACGTCATCAAAGTCGGCGACACAGTTAACGACATTTTAGAAGGTAAAAACGCTGGCACAATTTCAATCGGGGTTGTTGACGGTGGCAATTTAATTGGGCTGTCGCAACAAGAATTCAATGAATTAGACATTGAACAACGTGACCGCTGCCAGGCCAAAGCAGCTGTAATTTTGAAGGAAGCTGGTGCCGATGAAACCATTAATAACATCGCTGATTTAATCCCGCTAATTGAAGCGATTAATGATCAACAGCATGAAATGCCGCTATTGCTGACACCTGGTCCGCTGACAACCAGCCACACCGTCAAAGAAACCATGCTAGTTGACCATGGTACCTGGGATGATGACTACAAAGAACTTACGCAATGGGTTCGTCATGAACTTGTCGCCGTCGGCAAAGCCTCAGAAGACGATTACACAGCCGTCCTGATGCAAGGCAGCGGCAGTTTCGGTGTCGAAGCAGCAATCGGCACTGCTGTTCCTAAGCAGCATGCCACTCTCTTGATTGCAGCAAACGGGGCCTATGGGGAACGCATGATTGAAATTGCTGATTATCTATCGATTCCCCACGTTGACCTTCAAGTACCAGAAGATCAGACAGTCACCTTAACTGCAGTTGAGGAATCCTTAGCCAAACACCCAGAAGTCACTCACTTTGCAGTCGTTCACTGCGAAACTACTACGGGTATCTTAAACCCAATTGAAACCATCATCCCAGCGCTGGCCGAAAAAGGCATTATTACCATAGTTGATGCTATGTCCAGCTTCGGTGGTGTACCGATCGATTTGGAAAGACTTCGGGCTGACTATCTGATTACGAGTTCAAATAAATGTGTCCAAGGCGTTCCCGGATTTAGTATTGTACTAGCTAAAAAGAAGACTTTACAAGGAACTGAAGGTAATGCCCGTTCCTTAGCTCTAGATCTATACGCGCAGTATCGAACCTTCGAAGACCATGATGGTAAGTGGCGTTTTACGTCTCCAACCCACGTTGTTTATGCTTTTGCTGAAGCGCTACGTGAACTCGAACAGGAAGGTGGTGTCACTGCTCGGACACATCGTTATCACACGAATGAAACGCTCTTACGGAAAGGTATGCAGGAGCTGGGTTATGAATTAGTAATCAACGAAGATGTTCAATCACCGATTATTACTTCCTTTAAGTATCCAACGGCTGACTTTAACTTCCGGGCATTTTACGAATACCTAAAAGATCGTGGCTTCATTATTTATCCGGGCAAGGTTTCAAAGTGTGACAGCTTCCGAATTGGTAACATCGGTGAAGTTTCAGCTGATGATATCAACCACCTGCTGAACTTAATCAAAACCTATACTAAAGAAGAGTTACAGCTTCCAGTCGGTAACTAGATTATCAGTTAACACAACAACTAAGATCGTATTTATGAGTTAACGATCAACATAGTTCTGGCGATTCAAACCGTTTTAAACTAAACAGCACTAGTCATTTTCTCCAGCTAGAGGAATGACTAGTGTTATTTAGTTTGAAGACAGATAGAATTATTACACCGATTTTAAGCTTGATAAATGTTTTATATGCAGCAAAATAAGCCAAAATTTATCATGATGACCCTAAGCTAAAAAAATAATTCAAAAAACATTTTGGGGTATACCAATTATTGATTTTATAACTTATGGTAACTATATTAAAAATATTAATCGTTGACTTGTGAACGTCAGCGAACCCATGACAGTATATGTGAGTAAATTAACATGATTTTGTATTTTTATTAGTTACTGAAATCCCTATCCTATCCAAATTTGAAATCGCTTTACTTTTTGATTTATAGGCAATGTAAACGTTTGTGTTTTAAATATAAAAGCTTACAATTGGGGTTGTTAAAAAGCTATTATCTATAAGTTAGGAGAGATTATCATGCGTGTACGTCATTTGAGTACTTTCTTCATATTTACTTTCGGCGCACTGGGTGGCCTCTTGTTTGGCTTTGATACCGGAATTATTTCAGGTGCTTCATCACTGATTGAATCCGATTTTAGCCTCAACATTGAACAGACTGGTTTCATTACCTCATCCGTTCTAATTGGCTCCTCAGTTGGTGCTTTATCAATTGGTTCTTTATCAGATAAATTTGGGCGGAAGCGTCTGTTACTAGTTGCTTCTCTCCTATTCTTACTTGGATCAGGACTATCAATGACAGCTTCAGGATTTGCATCAATGGTTGTTGCTAGAATCATCCTTGGATTCGCCGTAGGTTCTGCTTCAGCATTAACACCAGCCTACCTAGCTGAACTTGCTGACGCTCCTCATCGTGGTTCACTTGGGACGATGTTCCAGTTGATGGTTACTTTAGGTATTCTGCTGGCTTACGTTTCAAACTTAGGTTTCTTGGGTCACAACCTACTAGGCATGCGTGACTGGCGGTGGATGCTTGGGTCAGCTTTGATTCCTGCCTTAGCATTGTTCTTCGGCTCATTGGTTCTCCCAGAATCACCACGATACTTAGTTGAAAAGGGTAAAATCGATGAAGCTAGAGACGTTTTACACAACTTACGTGCTAAAACTAACGAAGACCCTGACAAGGAGTTAGCTGACATCCAAGCTATCGCTAATCAACCTAAGGGCGGGATCAAGGAACTGCTTACCTTTGCTCGTCCAGCCGTTGGAGTCGCCGTTGGCTTAATGCTGCTGCAGCAATTAGTCGGGATTAATTCAGTTATCTACTTCTTACCGCAAGTCTTTATTAAAGGTTTTGGGTTCCCTGACGGCGATGCCATTTGGGTTTCCGTTGGTATCGGGATCGTCAACTTTGTTTGCACGGTATTAGCTTATAATATTATGGACAAATTTAACCGTAAGACCATTCTACTATTTGGTTCTATCGTGATGTCCATTTCAATTTTTATTTTAGCTATCTTGAACTTTACCGTTAGCGTTAAAACTGCTGCGGTACCAACAATGATCCTAATCGCATTTTATATTTTCGGTTTTGCGGTTTCATGGGGTCCTATTTGCTGGTTGATGTTAGGCGAAATCTTCCCATTAAATGTTCGTGGAATTGGTAACTCAATCGGTTCTGCCGCTAACTGGATCGGTAACTTCATCGTTTCACAGTTCTTCTTAGTATTACTGACCTTCTTCCACAACAACGTCGGTGGTCCATTCTTAGTATTTGGTTTCTTCGCCATCGTTTCAATCTTCTTTGTTATTTACGCGGTTCCCGAAACCCGTGGTAAAACACTTGAAGAAATTGAAATGGAAATGCGTCATAAGCAAGCAGATAAAGAAGCTGCCAAAAAAGCTGTTAAATAACCATTTAAGTTTGCAGATTAAAATAATTACTTTTTAAATAGGTAATAGCGTTTCTAAACCGGCCGATTTAGAAACGCTATTTTGGTTTCCAAGGATAAATTCATTTCCTGCCATTCTACGATGGAAAGTACCGAACAAATCTGATACTATATAGGGACGGATTCACATTTCTTGATTTCGACAACTATAAAGTGAGGTACTAACTTGTTAACTGTAACCAATGTGTCCATGAGTTTTTCGGACCGCAAACTGTATGATGACGTTAATTTAAAGTTTACTCCCGGCAACTGTTACGGCATTATTGGTGCTAACGGAGCTGGTAAGTCAACTTTTCTTAAAATTCTTGAAGGCCAATTAACCCCTACTACTGGAAACATTTCGCTAGGCCCTAACGAGCGGATGAGTAGTTTAAAGCAAGACCACTTTGCCTTTGATGATCAAACTGTTTTAAACACTGTCCTCCAAGGCCATGAGCATCTCTATCAAGTCATGACGGAAAAGGATGCGCTATACGCAAAATCCGATTTTTCCGATGCAGACGGCATCAAAGCCGCTGAGCTTGAAGGTGAATTTGCTGAAATGGACGGCTGGAACGCTGAAAGTGACGCTAGCCAGCTACTGCAATCCATGGGCATCCCAGAATCTCAGCACCAATCATTGATGAAAGATCTGCCGGAAAGTGAAAAGATTAAAGTTTTATTGGCACAAGCACTGTTTGGTAAACCGGACGTCTTACTTTTAGACGAACCAACCAACGGTTTGGATCCAATGACGATTAGCTGGTTAGAAAACTTTCTTGCCGACTATGAGAACACTGTTCTCGTTGTCAGCCATGACCGTCACTTCCTGAACGCTGTATGTACACATATGTGCGACGTTGACTTCGGTAAAATTCAACTTTTCGTGGGCAACTACGACTTCTGGCTGCAAAGTTCAGAGCTCGCCTTAAAGCTGCGTAATCAGGCTAACTCTAAAAAAGAAGAACAGATTAAACAGCTACAAGACTTTATTGCCCGTTTCTCAGCAAACGCCTCAAAGTCTAAACAAGCTACTTCCCGTAAAAAGCAATTAGATAAGATTACTTTGGACGACATTAAACCTAGTTCACGTAAATACCCATTCATCAAGTTTACGCCAGAACGCGAACTTGGTAATGATCTCCTGCGAGTGGAGAATGTCAGCAAAACCATTGATGGTCATCAAGTTCTCGATAACGTCAACTTCATCCTCCGTCCTGGGGATAAGGCTGCTTTGATCTCGCGTTCTGATGTCACCACCAGCGTGCTCATGCAACTGCTTGCTGGCAAAATGGAACCTGATACTGGTACCATTACCTGGGGTGTGACGACTAACCGGGCCTACATGCCAAAGGACTTAAATCCAGAATTTAGCAACGATAACCTGAATATTCTGGAATGGCTGCGCCAGTACGCCAGCAAGGAAGAAAGCGACAATACTTTCTTGCGCGGCTTCCTAGGACAGATGCTGTTCAAAGGTGACGAAGTTCTTAAAGAAGTTCCCGTTCTTTCTGGGGGCGAAAAAGTTCGGAGCTACCTTTCCAAACTGATGCTCAGTAAGGCAAACGTTCTCTTGCTGGACGACCCGACGAACCATTTAGACTTGGAAAGCATTACAAGTTTGAACGATGCTTTGATTGATTTTTCGGGTTCTATGGTTTTCACCAGCCATGATCACGAGTTTATTCAAACGATTGCCAATCATATCGTCGAAGTGGGGCCTAAGGGCGTTGTAGACCGCGCCGACACCACGTATGATGACTTTATGGCACACGAAGTTGCACAAGCACAGGTGGGCAAAATCTATTAATAAACGCACTAAAAAACGTCATCCCAGTTCAAATCTGAGATGACGTTTTTTTAGTGCTCCTGTTTGATTTTAAAATAACTGCCCCGAATAGTGCCGGCTAACTTTGATCTTTGACGGGCAAATTTAAACTTATCAGCTAATTCTGCGGGCACTTCCATACCGTCAGATAGTTTAAAGCCAACCGCACGTTTACCCTCTGGATCTAACGCATACATCACGTTAATTGCCAAACCATTTTCGTAAAACACGTAGGTCCACTTAGTCCCTTCAACCTCAAACTGTGAGACTTCAAGTGGTTTAGACTGAATCTTTAAATCTCGTTCTGATAAAACATCGTTCACGTAATCTACTAATTCTGGATGCTCACTGGCAGGTTCGGTCACGTATTCATGCTTGTACTTATTCCAGAAGTAACGTGCTTCATTAGCCCGTAATCCTGCCAATGCTGGTGCAACTGGTGAGCTCTCTAAACCAACCTGCTCAACATTTTTAAAATCAACTTTATAACTCATTTTGATCCCCCGTCTGTTTAATTTTCTACCCGTTAATTGACAACCATACAAATAAATCATCTCAAAGTATAGCGGTTTCGCTTTAAAATTACTATCCCTTCAACTAAAGAATGTTTCACATGAAACATCTCACACCTCATCACGGTACCGAACGCTTACAGCTAGGTCAGTTTATGGCCTAATTCAAGCCGTAAAAAAATCAGCATAAAACAAAAAGGTCTCTTTCAACCATTTCGCTGAAAGAAGACCTTTAATTGCCTCAAAGGCTTATTTTATTGCCATCCCCTACTCGAGGTAGATGGTTCGTAAGCGTTGAATATCAGCATCACTGAGATGGACAACATCGTGTAAATACGCGTTGATACCACCAAACTCATAGTTAATCAAAGTCATAGCTTGATCATAATAATCCTCTTGCACCGTAGACAGGTCTCGAATTGAACTAATAAAGTTCTGATTTGCATGAGCCTGCTTTGCATCACGAATCCGTTGATTTAACCGATCGACAAGGAATTTATTCGCTAACAAGTAATCTTGTTTCACGTCTTCTGGAGCAACGCCCAACGCTGATAGAATCAGCAAGCTTGTTAACCCCGTTCGGTCTTTTCCTGCCGAGCAGTGATAGAGGACAGTTGCCTCATCACCATGTGCAAGTAAATAAGCAAATACCTGATGCATCGCGGATTGCGAGTGTTCATTAATCACAAGTTTACGATAAACGTATAGCATCCGCAGATAACCACTGTGAGCGCTACGTGAATAAAAGCTCTTTAACGCATTCACAGTTCCAGTACTCTCTGTATCATCGTTATCCAAACACGGGAAGTGAATAAATTCGATCCCTGAAGGAATTAAGTCAGGATACTTTCTAAGTTCCGCACTAGACCGTAAATCGATATCAACTGTAACACCATAGTCTAACAGTTGCTGTTGACCAGTGGGTGTTAATTCAGACAAATGACCGGATCGTATTAATTTATGACACTTGACAGTTCTGCCATCACGAGTGACGTGACCACCGAGATCTCGACAGTTCAGCCCGCCTGATATTGGGATTGCCTCATTGTATCGCGTCATTAATATCACCCTTTGCCCTTAGAGATTCAATGTTGTATATGGAATCACAGCTCCAGTGACAGTGGATTGCGGCTGGACACCTGGATTAAGCGTCTTAGCAGGCCAGTTTGGCTGATTTAAGAACTTCCTTCCGACGGCAAACAAGTCACCGGAAGCCCGTTCAAACGCAAACTGTGTCCCAAGATGACCCGATACCATGACAGGAAGATCGTCACCAACCGCCTGCTTAACAATGTCAGCAATTCGCAAGTCTGACAAGGACTCACAGGTAATCGAGGTCTGATCGTACTGGCGCAATGAGAGACTAAGATAGTCAATCCCTAATTTGCCAAGTACCTGCATCAAGACAAGGTCATCACCCAATTTCAGTGCACCAGGCTCAAATTCTTCTGGAGAGATGCGATAACCAACAATGAATCCTGGTTTATGCGCGTGCGCTGTATCAAGAACGCACTTCGCTGTTTCGGCACAGAATCGAATTCGGTTTTCAAGCGAACCACCATATTCGTCGGTTCGGTGGTTTGACAATGGTGACATAAACTGCTGGAACAAAAAGGTATTTGCTCCGTGCAGTTCAACACCGTCAAACCCTGCTTGAATCGCGCGAACTGTGGCTGCTTTAAACTGCTGAATCACCGTTTCGATTTCAGCCTTGGTCATCGCTTTTGGTAGATCAACATCGCCATGTGCAGCCCGAATTTCACTTGGCGCGATTACCTGAGCGCCTCTTAAAATGTTCGAATTTGTCATTCGACCAGCGTGAACCAGCTGCAGAATAGCTTTGCTGCCACCTTGGTGAATCACTGTCGCAAGTTTTTTCAGCCCATCAATTTTACTATCATCGGCAACGCTAATCGCCCCGTACGCGGTGTTTGCTGAGTCAGAAATGTAGGCCGACCCAATGATATCCAGACCAACGTACTTTGCTCGCGCCTTATGAAAGTTAAGGTCATTAAGACTAACGGTTCCATCAAATAACGATGATTGAATGTTTAAGGGCGCCAAAACAAGGCGGTTACGAAGCGTCACGCGCTTGTTAAGTTCATATGGACTGAATATTTGATCAATTTTCATATAACCACTCCATATTTAAGTTCTTGTAATGCTAGGAATATCAAAACCAAGTAACGTATGCAATTTATCGATTACTTGTGTCAACGCCGATTCGACTTCGGAAACTTCCCCCACGATGACAACGGAACCACTAAAACGATCAATGAATCCTAATTGGACGTTGCTTGCCTTAGTAGCAATATCGCCAGCGATAATGGAAGCCTCACTTGGTGTAATCGTCAAAATTCCTAACGCATTTTTATGAATCTGGATACCGAGTTTCTCATAAATATCTTCGGTAGGATTTGCAACGATGTGAGCCAGCGTAACTTGTTTACCTGGGACGTATTCTTGAATCGTACGCTCAATATTCCTAGCCATTACTGAACCCCTCCGTTACGACTGTTTTTAACCAACGATCTTTTGCGTATCACGAGCGATGATCAATTCCTCATCAGTTGGGATGACCAAAACTTTAACACGACTATCATCAGCTTGAATCTGGACTTCATTAGCTTGGTTCTTGGCATCGTCGATTTTGACACCAAGGTAGCCAAGCCGTTCGCAAACACGTTGTCTGATTGGTGCGGAATGTTCGCCAACACCAGCGGTAAAGACCAACGTTGTCAGACCTTCAAGATCGGTAGTGTAACTGCCGATATATTCTTGAATCTGATGAACGTATACTTCAAGCGCCAACTTAGCGCGGTCATTACCCTGACTCTCAGCTTCGAGAACGTCCCGAACGTCGTTAGAAACGTCGGATAAGCCCTTTAAGCCAGAATCATGATTCAGCATGCTACGAACATCTTCAGAACTCAGATGGTGTTTTTCTTCCAGGAATGGCAGAATCTCAGGATCAACATCTCCTGAACGGGTCCCCATCACGAGACCAGCTAACGGCGTAAAGCCCATGGAAGTGTTGACTGATTTGCCATCCTTGATGGCGCAAATACTTGCTCCATTGCCCAAATGACAAGAAATCAATTTACTTGTCGTCTGTTCACCCAATAAGCGAGTTGCCTCGCCATAAATGTATTGGTGTGATTGACCATGGAACCCATAGCGCCGTACGCCATCTTCTGTGTAATATTTATAAGGAAGCGCGTACATAAATGCCTTGCGTGGCATCGTGCTATGGAAGGAAGTATCAAAGACTGCAACCTCTTTAGCTTCAGGCAATAATTTTTCAAAAGCTTGAATTCCTAACAGGTTGACAGGGTTGTGCAGCGGTGAAAGAACGGACAATTCATCAATCTTTTCGGCAACATCATCATCGATCTCAACTGACTGGGTGTAATAACGCCCCCCGTGTGAGACCCGGTGACCAACACCGACAATTTCAGACTTGTCTTTGATGAGTCCACTTCCTAGAAGTGCATCGATCACCAGTTGGACAGCGGCCGTGTGGTCTTTGACCGGTTGTACCGTTTTATGTTTGTCATCGTGACCACTAATTTTATAAGTAAAAATAGCGTCTTCGTGACTAATACGATCAACCAATCCGCTTACCAGGACAACTTCTTCGGGCATATCATAAAGCTTAAACTTCAAAGAAGAACTCCCAGCATTAATGGCAAGGATTTTCTGTGACATAGGTGTGCTTCCTCTCTAAATCTTATTTAATGACTTGTTTATATAACGCAGCTAGGTCTTCGTCTGAAGGCACAACTGGGTTACCAGGGAAAGTCCCATCCTTCTTAGCGCCATCTACAACGACTTTGCACATTTTTTCTGCCTTATCTGGATCAACACCAAATGACTTCAGCGTCTGTGGGCAATTCATTTCAACCATCATGTGCTGAATCTGAGCAGCTAAACGCTTAACCGCGATTCGATCACTCATGCTGTTTGAAACTAAACCACTCTTCTTAAAGGCTTCAGCGTACTTGTGCAAAGCATATTCAGACTTGCTTGCGTTGTATAAAACAACGTGTGGCAGCATCATGGCACATGCTAAACCATGCGGCACGTGGAAGTTAGCCCCTAATTGGTGGGCAATGGAGTGCGCAATCCCGAGACCGGCATTGGCAAAAGCCATACCAGCAGCGCAGGAAGCTTCATGCACAACCTTGCGTGCTGCTTCGTTATCACCATGACGATAGCATTCAACCAGGTTATGCAAGATAACACTAGCAGCTTTTTCAGCTAACGCATCGGTGATTGTGTTTGAATCCTGAGCAACTAATGATTCCAGTGAGTGGGTCAAGACGTCAAGTCCTGAGAACGCGCTGACACTCTTAGGTGCCGTCATTACCAGTTGCGGATCCAGCAAGGCAACGTCAGGAATGATGCTGTCTTCCATGATTGGTGCCTTCTTATGGTGCTCTGTATCAGTTAACACACTATGCTGTGTGACTTCTGATCCAGTCCCACTGGTCGTTGGTACAGCAACGAACAAGTCGATGGTATATTTGTTGAGCTTTTCACCAAAGAACCGAACAGCTTTCCCAGTATCAATGGCAGAACCGCCACCAATACCGATAACAACGTTAGGTTGCACTTTGTTGAAGACTTCAACACCGGCCATGATGTTTTCCAGAGGTGGATCTGGTTTCACATCAGAGAAGATGGTGACTTCATTTTTACCTTCGACATTCTTCTTGATTCGATCAAGTGTTGGTGTCCCAGGTAAGAAGGCGTCACACACCATTAAGATTTTTTTATTTGAAATTTTTTGCAGCCAAGTTAGACTGTCATTGCCAGAGAAGACCTTGGTTGGAATTTTAAACTCTTCCATAGTTAAACCTCCCAAGAACGAAGTGAGAACCCTTGTGGACAGTTGAAACGACGACGACGGGTAAAGGTCTTAGTAGTGGTAGTTCCTTCACCAGTTGGGGTAGCAATTGTCAGCGCAGCAGCACCACTGTAGTAGCCGTTATCACCAACACCAGTTGCGGCAAATGTTGGTCCATTTGCAACGAAAATTGAAGTATTCATTCGGTGAGCAGCTTTGTTAATGTGCTCGATGTTGTTTGAATGAATTGAAGCGGTGTGGTGATTGCCACCTTCAACTTCAATGGCTGTAGCTAAGACGGAATCAAAGTCTGGGCAGCCAACGATTGGCAAGATTGGCATTAACATTTCTGTCTTAACCAATGGGTTGTCTTTGTCAACATCCATCATAATCAGTTTAGGATCGCCAGTGTATGAAATACCGGCAGCTTCCAAAATGAAGGTGGCATCCTTACCAACGTATTTCCGATCAGGGGCACCGTTGTCTTGAATGGTCATGTCAGCTAAGTGCTTAATGTCTTTAGGATCAGTCAATAGGCAAGCACCCTTAGCAACGATCTTCTTCAAGAGTTCATCCTTGATTGAATTCTCAGCAATAATTTCCTTTTCAGAAGTACACAGGATTTCATTGTCAAACTTAGCTGAAGTGTAAAGGTTGTGCGCTGCCAAATCGATATCAGCGGTAGCATCAACCATTGCAGGTGGATTACCAGCACCGGCACCAACGGCCTTCTTACCGCTCGTTAATGCTTGGTGCACAACGGCAGGACCACCGGTAACAGCCAGCATTGCAATGTCTGGGTGCTTCATCATTTCTTGAACGGATTCAATTGATGGCGTGTCTAGAGAAACCAGCACGTTTTTCAACCCAGTAGCTTTGTAAACAAACTCGTTCAACTTTTCAACAGTCCATCGGGTGATGTTTTTAGCACCTGGGTGAGCACCAAAGAACACAGTGTTCCCGGCAGACATCATCATGATGGAGTTATTCAGAACCGTTTCGCAAGGGTTTGTACTTGGTCCAACAGCGCCGATAACACCAAATGGTGTGTATTCATACATCACCATACCACCGTCACCAGTTTCAACTTCTGGCTCCAGTAATTCAACGCCTGGTGTGTTGTAGAGGGCGTTCTTTAACTTAGCAATCTTGGCTTCAACAGTCCCCATGCCAGTTTCTTCACGGGTCTGCTTTGCCATATATTCAATGTATGGGCCGAAACCGTCTTTGATTGCTTGAACGATCTTTTTACGGAAGGCAAGTGGTTTATCTTCCAAGATTTCCTGAGCTTGCTTAGCGGCAGCAATCGCATCGTTCACGTTGGTGAAGATCCCGTTACCTAAGCCATCAGGTTGGCTGGTTGTTGTACCAGTATCACTAGATGAAGCGTTACCGCTTAATTCTTCTTGTAAAATTCGTCTGATTTCTGCTTCAATATTTTGATCTGCCATACTCAGTTACTCTCCTTTAGAAATTCGCTTACGACAGCTTCACAGATAGCTTGATCTTCTTCAATCAAACCACCGCTCACACCAACGGCACCGAAAATCTCACCGTCGCAAGTCAATGGAATACCGCCTGGGAATGACACTAGTTTGCCATCCAGCATTGTTTCCATTTGGTATAAAGGCCCACCTGGTTGGATATCTTTGCTGATATCCTTAGTAGGTTCCTTCATTGCAATAGCGGACCAAGCCTTTTTAGGTGCTAAGAATGTGCCCACTAAATTTCCGTTTGGCATATGATATGACATTTGAACAACTTGTTTGCAATCCATGATTGCAAATGTCACACCAACTTTAAGCTCGTTAGCTTTGGCAATTCCGGCATCGATTGCACGTTCCATCTTGTGCTTATCAAAAACGTTCGTCTTATCTTCTTTAGGAGCCTGAACGCCGTTATCAGCTAAAACTTCACCGATGATTTGACTAATTTGTTCTTTGTTCATAATTAGGATTCCTCCATTGCCTTTTTATACCGATCAACAACCATGTTAATGATCTTTTGATTCTCTGCTACATGGTCTTCAGAACGAGCCATAATGTAGAAGAAATCAGAAAGACGATTAACGTAACGTTCCAGTTCAGGACGAACGTCATTTTCTTCCATGAACGAAACGAACTGTCTCTCGGCGCGACGGCAAACCGTCCGACAAACATGTAATTGTGCGCCTGCACAACTGGAACCAGGTAAGATAAAAGACGTTACCTTCGGCAATTCAGCTGTGTATTTGTCAATTATTGATTCTAGATAATGAACATCTTCATCGGTAATGATCGTACTTTGTCGCCGGAATTTTTCTGGCTCCTCAGTGGCAATTTCGCCTTGAAGGAAGAACATTCGGTATTCGATCCGTTGCAGGATCTTCCGGTTTTCCGGATCAAGGCAGAACTTGTCCGCTAAACTCACATTGGCGTTTAGTTCATCGAAGGTACCATAGGTTTCAACTCGCAGGGAGTTTTTGGGAACACGTTTGCCGTCGAATAAACTTGTGCTGCCTTTATCGCCACCCTTAGTATAAATGGCCATTAGCTTACCCCTTCTTTATCACTTATCAAATCGGTCTATAATGCCGACGATTGAACAATCGTTGACATCCTTAGCAATTTCTTCTGGAGTCGCGCGTCTTGCACCGGCACCTCGAACAAGTAAAACATACTCACCAATTCCGGCGCCAACGCTGTCTGCTGCCACTTCTTCGTGACGGACTGCTTGACCATCAGAATTTACCGGCTGTACAATCATTAACTTTCTGCCGACCAGTGATCGATCTTTTTGCGTTGAGACAACGCTTCCAACTACTTTTGCCATATACAATCTTCATCAGTCCTAATCTGTATAGTAATCTGCTTCAACCGGCTGACTTCCTTGGCTTCGGTTGTTAAAGACTGTGCGTCGGTAACGACCAGGACCGCCTTATCAGGAAGCCCTGCAACATCACCCCGGCTGACAGTTTTTTTATTGAACGTAACCACGGGACTCTCTTTGTCAACAACAAATTTCACCGGCCAATCCAACAGCATCTTTTTAGGAATAAAGTTGACCATGTATTGACTAATGTTAAACGTGAAGTTTACTTGAAAACTAATCCCTTGCAAAATCCAGTGGATCCAAGAATTGGTCGTATTCACCCGATATAGTTCAATTAACAGGTCGATTGTTACATCGTTAACTGATACATTTGCAAAGTCGGTAAAAACTTTATCATCAGGTGGTAAAGTCCGATCAAGATAATCGACTTCGAAAGATTGGTGTTCGCGTTGTCTGATTTTCGTCAGTACCTGCTCAATTAGATGATCCATTTTGGCCACCAACCCTTACTAATTCAATGTTATTTCTTATCCGGAACGATGATCCGGCCGTAAGTCGTGCTGCCCATGCCGACATTAGCGGCATTAGCTTCATCAGTATCGATATGCATCTCAAGAACGAAGTCCTTACGAGGACGGGCAATCACGTCGTTAAACGTGGTCCGACGATCTTTGGACAAGATCTCAACGCAAACCGTATCGCCGAGTTTAACACCCAAACGCTTTGCATCATCGTCACTCATATGAATGTGACGTTTTGCAACGATCACACCTTGAACGTCAACTTGACCATCTGGGGTCACAAGTTTAACAGAAGGTGTGCCATCCAAATGCCCCGAAAGGCGAATTGGTGCATCAACGCCAATGGCGATAGCTTCTGAACGGGCAATCTCAACTTGAGAATGTGACCGGCATGGGCCAAGTACCCGAACGTGTTCGATCTTACCAGCAGGGCCGACAATCGTTGCCACGTTTGCGGTAGCGTATTCACCAGGCTGTTTCAAGGGCTTAAACGCTTCCATCTTGCCGTGTGGAAATAACGTCTTAAAATCTTCTTTAGTCAAGTGAATGTGGTGGTTTGAAACACTAACTTGAACACGGTTAGGATCACATTCCTCCGCAATCACTTGTTTAATAACTTGTCTGAGTTTCTCATCAGTTAATTCCATAAATTAACAGCCACCCTTTTTTCTAATATTGATTACTTAGTTGCTTTTGGTTGAGGCAAGATGTTTTCAACTTCAGCGTGTGGACGAGGAATTACGAATGAAGTTAAAACTTCACCAATGTTTTCAGCGGCTTGAACACCAGCGTCAACAGATGCTTTAACGGCGCCAACATCACCACGAACCATAACAGTAACTAACCCGCTACCAATCTTTTCTTGGCCAACCATTACAACGTTGGCTGCTTTAACCATGGCATCGGCAGCTTCGATAGATGCGACAAGTCCTTTAGTTTCAATCATTCCTAATGCGTTGTTCATTATTAATTCCTCCTATTTTGTGGTGCCTTTTAATTCTTCGTAATGAATGCATTTCTTGTGGGGTTCACCCATCTTGCGTGGGCAAGCAGGATCGCCGCATAAGTTGCATGTAGCTTTCTTTGTTTCTTTTTCGTCAGAAGTCTTAGCCGAAGCCGACTTTCCTGACGTGGGTGCTTCCTTTTGCTTGGCATCTGGTGTTTTTGCTTTTGAAATAGCTAAAGGAGCAGCATTTGCTCCTCCAGCCTTATCGATTGTATTAGTCGATTCTTCCACCGGTGATGCCGCCAATGAATCATCTTTTGGCTTAGGGGTGTCCTTTGGGGCAGGACCATTGTCTGGTCCCTTACCATCATCTGGACCTTTAGGATCGTTAGGACCCTTTGGATCATCTGGTCCTTGCGGATCATCCGGTCCTTTGTCATCTAAATGATTGCCCTTAATTGCATCATTCTTACCTAAGGTCTCAATACCAGGTGCGGGGTTAGCAATAACGTCTGAACAGTAAACGTTATCACCCAGTTCACCGATCCCAGCTTCGATGGCTGCTTGAACAGCAGCAACATCACCTGTGACAGAGACTGTAATCCAGCCACCGCCCTTAGTATTTTCAACATATTTAAGATCAACATCGGCTGTTTTAAGCATTCTATCTGCCGCGACAATCGCGCCAGGAAGACCCTCTACTTCAAGGTATCCAATTGATTGCATAAAATAGTCACCTGTCTTTATTTCTTGAATGGAACTCCTTTGACCAGTCGAGCGGCGTTTGCGCCAACTTTACGAATGGATGCAGCATCCGTGATAGCAACATCGAACAGTGGACTTTCGGGTTTTAAGTTCTTGTAATGCACAATGATGTGCGCATCGTCAAACGCAACCCCCACTGATAATCGTGAAGCAACTGAAGCATTATAGGCACGTTCAACTGCTGAATCGCCTTCCATATCGAGAATCTGAAAAGGAATCTGTTCTTCTTCAATACCGTTGAGCATTGGTTTAAGAACTGATGGAAGCTGGCCATTAGTACCCGTTGGTGTCGCCAAAATAATTGACGGACGTTCAGAATCAAAAGCCATACTATCCCCTCTTCTCGCTCGCATATGAAAGAATTAATCCAGTTGCTACGGCGTTTCGTGGGCCTTCAATCCCCCGAATATTACCACGACCTGCAACTAAGTTATAATGTGATAATTCATCGGTGACCAATTGTGGAATTTCAAAGTCGAGGGCAGAACCACCGACAATGACCACGAATGGGATATCTCGGATATTACCTGTTGGGCTAACGTGGTGTAAAGCACGAATTGCGTTAGTTACGAATACCCGTTTCTTAGCCGTTTGACGTACGATTTTAACTTTCTCAATACTCAAATTACCAGGAAGCGGTTCATAACCATCCGGTTTAACAGCCACAACTCTGGCAAATAAATCAGCAGGTAATGGATCTTCGAAGAATTGAACAGCACCATCTTCATGCCGTAACTGGAACAAATTATCAACCTTAGCCAGCGGATACTTCTTAATATCTTCAGCCAAGTATGGATCTTCCAACCCAAGTTCAGAATTGATGATCATGGTGACCATATCCCCGGCACCAGCCAAGTGAATAGCAACCTTTTCATCCTTCTTGTTGATAATTGAAGCATCGGTTGAACCGGCACCCAAGTCCAGAATGGCAATCGGCTTTGTCGTCCCAGGTGTCGTTAAGGCACCAAGGATAGCTGATTCAGCTTCTGCACCACCGATTTCAACTTGAACGTGAAATTCGTCTTTCATGAGGTCTGCAATCGCTTGCATTTGTAAGTGATCGGACTTAACCATTGCGGCAATTCCAACGGCTTGCTCCATCGAGAATTCACCAGCCAGACCACCACGAACCGTTACGGGAACGGACGTGTTAACAGCTAATAAGTCTTGAATAGCAATGTCCTTGTTTTGCTTATTGGTCAATTCAGCCATCGTTTGACGAACTTTTTCAAGCATACCACCAATGTTAGTACCTGATTCACCGGTAATATCATCGATGCTGTTAAACTCGTTCAGCTTTTTCATGATGGCATCGGCACCAGCCGCAACATTAACCTCACCATGACCATTTGGCTGACCATTGATCAGGATCTTGCCGGCTGGAATAACACGGGCTTTAACATCACCTGCAGGCGTCTTAATAACAACGGCGGAGCGGTTCCCAATTAAGGCCCGGGCAACTGGCACAATGTTCTTAGTCTCTTCAGAAGAGAGTTTGAACAGTGTCGCGATACCATATGGGTTAGAAAGCTGAGCGATTACTTTGCCAGGCGGTGCAACTTCAACCGCGGCAAGCATGTTCAGTGGTACCTTGTCGATCTGTGAAACTTCATCCACGATTGGGATCTCATGATCCAACCGATTATTGACCAGCACACCGTCATCACTTTGCAGGACGGCAGCGGCAATCTTATAACCAGAAGCAACATAAGCGTTGATCAGCTTTGCAGCATCAGCGAAATCGATATCCTTCGAGATGATAACGACATAGGGACGTTCCTTATCCGTTTGATTCAACAGATCCAGCAACTTTACCGTGTAGCCAGAACCGGTACCGACACCCCCAGGCGTACCCGGGTTGTGGCCGATCATCGTTGATTCAGTGATAACCGTTTCGGTAATGGTTTCCATCGCAACATCACCAATAACGGGCGTTGCTTCGTTGATCCGAATCAGATCAACATCGGAAATTTGCATATTTGACTTTTGCAAAACGATTTGGATGGCTTTACGCACCCCAATCAAGTTTTGCTTGGTACCTTTAATGCCAGTTGTTTCGGAAATTCCAGAATTAATGAAATTTACTTCACCACTGTCAGACACATCAGCAAGCGCAACTTCTGTAGAGGAATTCCCGATATCAACACCAATTACACGTGTCATACTAAAAACCCCTAACTAGTTATCGCCTTTCAACTTCTTGTTGACTTCGTAGTTCTCGGCAGCTTCTTCAAACCAGTGAGCACAGATAGGTGCGTTGTACTTCTCACGAAGTTCCTTGGCGGTATCTAATAATTCTTGTTTCGTTGAACGGAATGGCCGTAATGAGTTGTATAAATCCAAAACGACATCATCGGGAACTGAAGTTAATTCAGAAGCCCGCTGGAAGTTCCGTTGAATTGATGGCCGACCAGCATTAGCGGCAATTTCACCTTGTAACTTCAGGGTTGCGGGTGTAATCCGCATATCCTTTGAGTCGACCTTGCCGTTAACAACGTTTTCCAAGGTAATTTCATCAACGTTTTTGCCAGTTGGTGTTTTAATTTTTTCTGGATGCTTTTGATATAATGGATAATCTGCTGGGCCTAATTCCTTTTCGGAACCAGTTGAAGTACCAGCACTAGTTGACGCACTAGAAGTGTTTCCACTTTTTTGTAGCTGAGCAGCAATTCTAGCTACTAAGTCATCTACTTCGCTCATATTAATAAATCCTCCTCAATTAAAAGGTTACCTTAATTTCTTCGGCAGGCTTCCCGACAACAACCTGTTTCGTTTCCTTAATGTGCATCAAAGCTGAAAGTGCTTGATATTGCACACGGGCCATTTGGTCGTTAATCGTTGGCACTGGGTTTGGTGACATACCCTTTGCGTACTGGGCAGCGTTCTTACCGATTTGACGGTATGCGTCCAATGTCAAAACTGGAGCTTGTGGGAACAATTCAAGGTTTGACAACGGTGCTTGATCCTTTTGGTGAATGATCGTTGTCCCCTTAGATTGAATGGCAACTGAAATACCAGATCCTGACAACTTGTCAACATCGGCAGAAACGAAGGAAACGTCTGAAGTCCGATAAACCTTAACAACACGGGCCTTAAGACCTTCTTCTTCAATACCGGCGATAACTTGACGCAAGATGTCTTTGTGTTGGATCTTGGTCATGGTTTGCGTTAACACTTCAGCAAATGCTGGAGCAACACCAATCACAACTTCATCCTTAGACAAACCTGGCTTGGCAATGCCAACGTGTTGGAACCAATCCAACTTCTTTTCCGGTGCGGCACCTTTCTGGGCACCAGCGACTGCGGTTGTTTCACCTTGGCTACCAAAGGAAATTGGCGTATCAGTATTTTGAACTTCACTTAAAACGCCTTTAATAATATTTCTTAACAATGTTTCATCGATTTCTGAACTCACTGTGCTTACCTCCCTTCGACCTGACTGGTTAGAATTCCAACTTCTGAGGATCCAAAGCCCACGGAACGTTCTCTAGACGATCCCACTTGTCTTTGTCTTCCCATACACGGTAACCAGTACCTGGGCCTTTGTAATCGTTAGCGTTGTTAATAGCTGAAGTACACTTCCAACCATCCAAGAAGACAGCGGATGTTTGCAGGTAGTCACCACAAACCTTTTGTTGCGCTAACTTAAGCACAGCCTCAGCGACATCCTTGATATCATGGTCATATAAGGCCTTGATAACGTCAACAACAGTAACACCACGGGTCATCAGATCTTGAGCAGCTTTCATATCTTGCACCATGTCACGTTTTGGCATGTCGTTTGAATTACTGCCATAAGTTGCAGCTTCAACTTCTTCATCAGTGATCTGTGGTAAGCCTAAACCATCAAAGACGGCTTGAATGGCAACGGCAGCCTTGTGACGAATCTTGATAGATTCCTCTTCAGTGATTGGCATGATACCACCATTGATAGCCAAATCACGTTCCAAAGTGATGTAGTCATCGTAGTCCAAAACATCCATGTTTGAACCGGCGAAGGTGTTATCCATGTTTTCCTCGGCAGCATAACCTGATGACAGGTAATCAGTACCGGCGATAAATTGACCAATCATACGGCCAGTCCGACGAATGTCAGAGTGAGAGAAGGCTTGGTCACAACCAGAAGCACATTCAACGTCAAGTGACATACATAGTAAGTTTTCACCTAAGACTTCACGGATTCCACCTACGACGGCACCTGGCATCCCGATACAACTAACACCACCATTTTGCAGACCTTGTACACCTGAAGCTTTGGTAATGTAAATGCAACGTGCTTCAAGGTAAAGCATTGATTTACCTTCAGTGTAGCCCATCATAACTTCTGAACCGGCACCTGAAGTAAACCGCATCTTCAACCCACGTGAAGCGTAGCAAGAAGCTAAGAAACCTTTTGACCAAGGAGTATCATCACCATCAGTGAAGACCCGGTCAGTCCCATAAACTGAAATGGTTTCGGCATAAGCGGTAAACCCACGCATCCCTAAACTCAATTCATCGGCTTCCTCAACGGAGCATTGAGTGATAACACCAGGACGACCTGATTGAGCACCAACCATGATTGAAATGGCATTCATAGGTGCGTACCGAGCAATGGCAGTGGTGGTTTCTTCTTCAGGAACTCCACGAAGTGCAGCTTCGGCAGCATCGGCAGCAATTTCAACTGGGTTATCCAAAGTGTTGGTGGCGTGGACTTGAGTCATAGGTGTCCGACGTGGACGCATCTTTTGGGTAGCCATGATCATTTCAGCGAAGTTTAATTTACTGATAACTTCAGCAGCCTTGGCTGGTGTCATAGCAGTAGTATATTTAATAATTTCATCACGAGAAACATTAGGGTCACACATCATGTTGGCGATCTTAACTGAATCCGTGTTTAAAGTCTTTTCAGCGTTGTCTAGATTAATCCCATATTCGGCGATGTACTTGTCGATAAGGTCGAAGTCTTCCTTCTTCTTACCATCCATTTCAGTAACAACACCGTTTTCAATCGTAATACTTGGTTTGGGATCATTCTTACCATCAAGAGCAACTAAACCTTCATCGTCCCAGTTCTTAACGAACCCATCTAGATGTACTGGACGTTTCTCTAATTTTTCAAATCTTTTTTGACGTTTCAATATTGTTCCTCCTCCCTGCTACTTAATGTATGATGGAAAATCATTTACGGGCTTTTCGCCAAGTTCAGCCAAAAGTTTAAGGCCAACTTCACGACCAGCCATAACAGCTTGACGAACGGCACCTGAATCGCCGCTAATGTGAACCATACCTTCGTTTGAGAAGCTTGTCCCGTGTGAAGGAGAAGCAAAGGAAAGTACGTTTACGCCAGCAGTTTTAATAGCAGTATCGGCCATAACAACACCGATCCCAGAAGGGGCACCACAAATCAAACCGTAAGCTTTACCCTCAGGAGCACCAAATGCCATGTGGCAAGCACCTGAAGCACGGGCAGTAAATTGTAATTCCAAGTGACCAGCAGCAGAGTTATAAACGTCCCCAAATGTCCGGCTCAAGTTATCCAATGCAACATTGATAGCTGAACGAACGTCTGAAGGGTCATACCCACCAACAAGAATCAAAGAACCATGACCAGCGCCGCCCTTTGTATCACGTGGTAACTCGATATCGACAACTTCTGTGTTGGTTGCCTTAACCGCTTCATCCATCGCCATAATATGTGGACCGGCACCTGAACGAGCACTAAGAATACCAAGTACAGAGTAACGCTTTGTAATGTGAAGTTGATCTAACAGAGTTGGGTCAACACTGGGAATACACATACCAATGGTGTCACCGATTTTACGAGTTCCAACAAACTCAGGGACAACACTAGTAGAGTTTAAAAAATCATTCATTTCGAATCCTCCCGATGCATTTGACTGATTTTTATCTTTAAGTGAGATTCCCTTTTTGAGAAGCTCACCCATTACCTGCTCAACTAACGCGTCTTTATTCTTACTCATACCCTAATCTCCTATCTAAAATCAGGTATCCTGACTATTCAGCGGAGAGTTTCTTAGGATCTGGAAGAATCTTTTCAACATCGCTATGTGGACGTGGAATGACGTAGTTAGATAAAACTTCACCGATATTTTCGGCAGCTTGAACACCTGCATCAACAGCTGCTTTTACGGCACCAACATCACCGCGGACCATAACTGTGACTAACCCGTGACCAATCTTTTCTTGGCCCACTAGGTCGACATTTGCGGCCTTGACCATTGCGTCGGCTGCTTCAATTGAGGCAACTAGACCTTTCGTTTCGATTAATCCTAAAGCTTCTTGGTTCATTAGAGCTTCCTCCTAAAATTTGGAACTGCAGCGATATTAGACAATAAACGGTAAAATATCGTTGCCGTCTAAATTTCGATGCAATTCCAATTAGTTTTGAAAACACTTACATTATAGGTGATATTACTTGTGATATTTTAAGCAAGTGGTTTTTCCAATGTCAAAAAAAGTAAACGCTTTCAAAATATTATTGCATTAGTGTGAAATAATACAAATTTATTTAAAAAATATGTTAAACTAAAGTTGCAATTATTTCAGAATCAGTTGCGCAAGACTTGATAGCGCTTACGTTATTTATGCTGTGCACGTGAAGAAACTATCATAGTCGTTTGGAGGAGGACCCTTTTATGATCGACTATCCATTAAAAAAAGAGGACTACCGCACACTCGCTGGAGCGGTTGCAACGTTTTCGGGTATCACTCAGATTGATACTGTTTTCTACTCTTTAGATGAACAGCTTCTTAAGGATAATACTGTATTTTCGGGATTGAGCGAAGTTCAGCAAAACATTAATTTCGACAGTTTTAAAGTCTATGCCATCTTTCCCGTAACCATTGAGCACCGATTATGGGGCTTTATTATTTGTAATTCGGTGAACGTGTCCCAGCAACGCATTTACCTATCCCGCAGCTACTTAGAAAATATCTTCAATCAGTTGCTGGAGCCGGAATTCAACATTACTGTCACAGTTTGGGACGCACTGGATTCAGAACAGCTCTCTCAAATTCGTTACTTTAACACTTTTTTGCAGACTTCAAAAACAGAAGGTAATCAAATTACCACTCAGCCGGTCAAGACTGATCGGAACAAGTATCATAATACAGAAAATAATCTGCAAGACGACGACGGGGTCAACCAAAGTATTGACGCTGCGATTCAGTACATTGAAAAGAACATCCGACACACCATTTCACTTTCAACCGTGGCACATGAAGTCTTTCTGTCCCCTTCCTATCTCAGTCGCATCTTTAAAAAGCATCTGGACGTTAACTTCATCGACTATATCAACTACCGAAAAATAGCGATTGCAAGCGAAAAGCTGGCACTTTCAAAGCTACCCATCAACTATATTGCTAACCAAACTGGATTCCAGCAAACCAGCTACTTTACCAAGATATTCAAGCAGCGCACTGGTTTAACCCCATCCGAATACCGTCACCAAAATACGTCAATTCAAAAGATTTTTACGATTCCTCGCACTATCTCTTGGCGGGATAGTGACACCATTTTCGATGTTTCCAAGCGCTACTTTCAAGAAAATGACATTCCTTACTTCTCCCAACCGGTCAACGGTTATCCCTACTTCAACAGCATCAATAATTTAGCTGACTCTACGGGTTCCCGCGGCTGGATCTACACCGTTGACTGTAAACAGCCAACGGTCCCTTCCAGTGCGGTCAGCACCAAAGGAAAATCCGTTGTTCAGTGGATTTATACTGCCTTTGCCAACTAAATAACTAGTGCAATACTTACCAAGTGAAAATAGCACTTTTTTGAACCCGCCTTATTTTTTCATGATTTTCAGATAAAAAAGAGTATTATTTTGACCTTTTTGACATATAGCGCCTTAAAACACTAAAAGGCCTTCCGTATTTAAAAAATAGGACAATAAAAACCCCATCAAACACGCGATTTGTTTGATGGGGTTTTTAGCATTTTCAGTAAATCATACGACTACTTTTCTGCAACGTACTTGGCAGTCTTGTCATCATACTTAAACGTCACAAGCTGATCATTCAGCTGCACGTTAACCGTCTTATATTGACCATCATAACCATGGTGCGTAAGATCGACACTGCAATCACCTGAAGTACTTACCGTTACGGTGTATTCGTTATACTCGCCATTTTGATAGTTAAAGTCTACACCATCATCTTGGTAGTGGGTATAAGTTGCAGCATCACCGAATAATCTGAAGGTCATGGTTTTATCTGGTTGATCAGAAATGTGTTCAACCTCTTGCCCCCATGGCAGCAACGTATTCTTCTTAATAAAGATTGGCAGTTTATCGAGTGGCACGTTAGCCAAGATCGTTGTTTGACCAGCGTATTCAACGCCTGTATCAAGCGCGATCCACTGACCCTTCGGCAAATATACCGCACGAGCTGTTTGGCCTTGCTGAACAATTGGGGCAACCAAAACGTCGTCACCAACCATGTACTCATCATTCATATTACGAACTGTCCTGTCATCGGGATAATTTAATACCAATGCCCGCATGACTGGTAGTCCATCCTGAGTCTCATTATGGAAGCAATCATACAGATATGGGATAAACCGGTACCGTAAGTTTAAGAATTTACGATAAATATCCAGCACGTGTTTGCCAAAGACCCAAGGTTCCTGATTTCGAACTTGCAGAGCACTATGGTTTCTAAACAAAGGACTGAACAGTGCTGCTTCGATCCATCGCGTTAATAGCTCTGGCGTCGTGTCGGCACTGAACCCGCCAATATCGGTGCCAGCGTAACTAAAACCACTCATACCAAGGTTGCATAATTGCGGGATTGACATCTGTAAGTGGTGCCAGAGACTCTGGTTATCACCGGTCCAGACGGTTGAGTACTTCTGCGTCCCAGCATACGCTGCACGGGTAATAACGTATGGCCGCTTACCCGTGGCGTTTTTAATCCCGTTATACGTTGCCTTAGCCATGTTATGACCGTAAACGTTATGCATCATCTTCGCCGTTGATGGCTGATCCTCATCCGTCATCACAACATCATCTGGCATATCGCCGTCAAAGGTTGCAGGTTCATTCATATCCGTCCAGATACCAGCAGCACCGTTATCTAGCAAGAACTTGCAGTGCTTGCCCCACCATTTGCGGACGTCAGGATTCCCAAAGTCTGGAAAGGCTGACTTACCTGGCCATACCCGGTTGATATAGACGGAACCATCTTTGTTCTTAGCGAAGTAGCCCTTTTTGAGCCCTTCTTGATAAATCTCATAGTCATCGTCTTGTTTAACACCGGGATCAAGAATTGGGATGACCCGCACGCCGCGCTTCCGCAATGACGTTAGAAACGCCTTTGGATCAGCAAACTTATCGGTGTCCCAAGTAAATACCCGGTAACCTTTCATATAGTCAATGTCGAAGTGAACGGCTTCCAACGGTAAATGATACTGTTCAAACTTGTCGACAATTTCTTCAACCCGGCTTTGGTCCATGCTGTAGCCCCAGCGCGACTGCTGATAACCCAGCATCCAGCGCTGCGGCAACGGTACGACACCAGTCAGGTAGGTATAATCAGCAACAACATCCTTTAACGTATCCCCGCCAAGAATGTAGTAGTTCAAATTCCCATCATCAGCTGCGTAAACGTAATACTTGCTGCTTTCCTTACCTAGGTCAAAGTGACTGCGATATGTGTTGTCAAAGAACAGCCCATATGGGTGACCCTGTTTGATCCCAAATAAAATTGGAATTGATTTGTACAGGTGAGTAAAACTTTCAATATGTGGCCGCGGTTCGTCAGTATTCCAGTTATCATACTCGTAACCGCGCTTGTTTAAGAACCCGGTTTTACCACCTAAGCCATAGAACTGTTCATCGTCATCCAATTGGTTAAGCACTTCATAATATGCGTGGCTGGCTTCATCAACTGCAGCGACCTCATGGCCTTCAGAACGAACGATCTTTTTATGAGCGGCATCAATGTTTTGATTGATTGATTCCCGCTGCCCGTCATAGTGAACCACCAGCGGATGATTATTGGCATCGTACACATCCACGTGCAACTGAGGATCAACTTTAACCGTTAATGCATCCGTCTTAATGGTGATAACGTCACCATCTTTAGCAACGGCGTACTTCGTGTCAACGGATTTGTTACCCTCAACCGCGTACGAATGGGTACTTTTACCGTAATCTTGAAAAACCTGGACGATCTCTGGTTTAATCACGGAGAACGTCATACTCTTATTGCCAGAAACAACCTGAACCTGCTGGTTGCTGTCAGTAAAATCAAATGAATCTGTTGTCATATCTATCTCATCCCTCTTACCTAAACTTTACGATTAAGCTGTTTTCTTTTCAACTTTGATAATGTCCATCAAAGCAGCACCGATTAACCATGAAACACCACCGATGACAATCATTGTTGGCATTGAATCGCCAACCATTGGAAAGATCACGAAGCTGCTGACCGATGCAACAATTTGCGGCAAGCAAATAAAGACGTTGAAGAGGCCAATGTAGGCACCATCGTTAGCGCCGTCAGTTGAAGTCGTGAAGATAGCAAATGGTTCAGTGTGCATCGTTAAGAAGCAAATCCCAATCAAAACGAATGCTGCAATCAGCATGTATTGGTTATGCGTGAATGCAGTCCAGATCATCCCTAAACCACCACTGGCCAAACCAATGCGGTACCAGAATTTCCGCTTGTATTGACTAGTACGAGAAAGCACGAGGAACCCGTATAAAATGCCGACAATTGATTGAACAAAGGTTAAAACACCATACCAGTTACCTGCTGATTGAAAGCCGGCAGAGGTAGCGTTACTTGTGTGCCAAACGTTTTGTGCAATGGCACCAGTCGTGTAAGTCCAAAGATATTGAATACCAAAGTATGCAAAGAATTGAATTAGGGCAACTTCCCAGAAAGTCTTTGGCGCTTCCTTGATCAAAGTCCAGTAAGACTTCTTTTTCTTCTTTTCGTTAGGATCAAAATTATGATACTGTGCGTAAGTAATTGGATCGTATTCCTTTACAGAGACGATCGTATAGATTGAAGTAGCGAGTAAAACAATGGCTGCAATGTAAAATGACAACCGAACTGATAGCGGTACGACCCCGCGTTTAGCGATGTTAGCGACACCGATCCAAGTTAAGAAGAAGGGGCATAGGTTAGCTAACACACCACCGACGTTACTGAAGGCTTGTTGCCATGACCACGCTTGATCCTTTTGATTTTCGTTAACCATGTCACCAATAATCATCCGGAATGGCTGCATACATGCGTTATTTGAAAGATCCATCAAGATAATTGCAACGGAACCGAACATTAAAGCAGCCAGCGAACCAAACCCAAAGCCAAACGATCCGGCATTTGGCAGCAGCACTAACACAATAGCTGCTAGCGGCGCTGCCCACATTAAGATTGGCATCCGGCGGCCAAACCGCGGTGACCAGAAACCATCTGAGAATTTACCTAAAATTGGTTGGACAATCATACCAATCAGCGGTGGAAAAATAAAGAAATAACCAAGTTTAGTTGGATCAGCACCAATCGTTTGAAAAATCCGACTCATTTGCGACGTTTGCAACGAGAACGCCATATTGACACCACAGAAACCAAAGGTGATGGCGAACATCGTCTTTAAACTAATGTTTGGTAGGGAATGTGTTTGCTTATTAGCGTTCTCTGCCTTTGCC
Source organism: Secundilactobacillus yichangensis (assembly GCF_016861565.1). GTDB lineage: Bacteria > Bacillota > Bacilli > Lactobacillales > Lactobacillaceae > Secundilactobacillus > Secundilactobacillus yichangensis. The sequence continues at coordinate 5,113 of NZ_BOLK01000011.1, read as the reverse complement.
GTTGCACGCGGCTTAACAGTACCCAATTTTCCTTGTGAGCTTTCCACAAGAAACACCTCCCAAAAAAGTTAGTGTAAACGTTTACAGCTACTATTGTAGTTCTTGGTGTAAACGTTTACAATGCCTTTAAACAAGTTTTTCTTTAAAACGATGTTACAGATTAAGCTAAACCACTACTATTTCTAAGCGTGAAGCGAGATAATGAAATTAGAAATTTTTTTGAGGACTGATAACATGTCATTGGATAACCGAGTCACAATTAAAGACATTGCTAAAGTGACCCACCTCTCTGTTGCGACGGTCTCACGCATTCTTCATAAAAAGGGGCAGCACAGCAGTCAAACCGTTAAACGGGTCACTGATACTGCTAACAAAATGGGCTATGTCCGTAATACCTCCGCTGCCGATTTAGTGAATCAGAAAAGCCGCATTGTTGCAGTTATCGTTTCAAACACTAAGTCTAACTTCAGTGAACATATTATTGACGCAATCGAATCCAAAGCAGCCTTAGATGACCTGAACGTTTTTATTCTACATGCAGGTAATCAAGATGAACAATCACAGATCAAGGCCATTAGAACGGTGATTGAACGGGCTGTAATGGGCATTATTCTAGTCTCCTTGGAACTGGATGATACTGTGTTAAGCATTCTTCATGGCACCAGCATCCCCAGTATTTGTTTATCCACCTCAGTCAAAAACGCTGCCATTCCGTTTGTAACTTCCGATAACTACCAGATGGGGTATGCTGCCACCGAACTCATGATTAAAAAGGGTCACACTAAGATCGCTATGGCGGGTATCCCAACAGCTGGTTCCATTAATCAGCGAATCAAGGGCTACTTGCAGTGTATGGAAAATCATCACCTTAATGTCGACCCCGAGTGGATCCAGTACGGAACCTGTACCTATGCCGACGGTGAAAAAGCGTGGCAGGCTTATTCCAAGAAACGCGAAATTACCTGTGTCATCTGTGCCAGTGACCTAACGGCAGTCAGTATGTTAAACGCCATCACCGAGTCTGGGCTCAAGGTTCCGGATGACGTCAGTCTGCTCAGTTTTGACGGAACCGAGATGGTCGACATGGTACGGCCCCGAATTACTAGTATTAGCCAATCATTTTACGATATGGGGCTTGCCGGGATTAAGTTTTTAACTGATGGGACCCCCGTTCAAAAAAATTACTTACCATTTAAAGTAATCGAACGTGATTCCACAAGGGCTTTAAAGTAATCATTAACCGTTTATAACACGACAAGAGGTACAGCTATCACACAAATAGCTGTACCTCTCTTTGACTACTTTTCAAAAATAACGGACTCTAATTTCCACTTAGAACATGATTTAAACGTGCTGCACTACCGCTAACCGGTGCTGAGCCAGCTTAACGATCAGCTGTTCAGGCAGCGGTTCATCATACGGCAGATGCCAGCTGCCCTTAGTCGTTTCATAATCAGCCAGTTCCTTCGCAAAGAATGAAATGCCTTCGTTTGTCGGATAAATACCAATATGGTGTTGATTAGCACCGAAATAAATCAATACCTTAGGCTGAAAAAATGCCGGCATACCGTACGAGATTCTTTCTTCAGCATTCGGTAAGGTGTTCTTCAATAATTGGTATACATTCGTCAGTTGGGGTTGAAATTCCGCTGGCTGCTCTTCAATATACGCTGTAATAACACTCATCTGAACACCCCCTATTACACTACTTTAAGGAGCATATCAATATGGGGAATACCGTCTTCTAAATAAACGTCGGAAACTGGCTTAAACCCAAAAGACTCGTAAAACTTCTGCAAGTAACTTTGCCCAGCAATCTTGATATCATTTCCCGGGAAATCTTCTTTAATTTCTTCAATTGTGGCACTGACTATTTCCCGGCCAAGGTGTTGTTTACGAAATTCCTTAACAACCAAAACTCTGCCAAAGCTGATATATCCGCGTTTAGGGCTTTGAATGATTCGCGTATATGCTGCCAGCTGTCCATCCACACGAAGGATCATATGAATCGCATTGTCATCTTGATCATCGATCTCTTGATAGGGACACTCCTGCTCTACCACAAACACCTTAATTCGGGCTTTGATGATTTCTAGTAGTTCAGGAACAGATAGTTCTGAAGTCTTTTTCACACTTAATTTCATTATGGTCCCTCCGTTCTGATTTACTGACTGGTAGTTTATCAACTCAAACACTGTTTAAGTTTATTCACTTGCTTCAAATTTAATGGCATTATAGCACATCAGTATGTCTAGCTTATCACTAACTGCATGGTATTACTGTAACGCAATTCATTTTCAGCAAAAAAACGTCTTGCTGGCAGATGCCTTAGCAAGACGTTTTTGACTTTTCACTGTTATTACGGCTCCGAAACGAGCCACCCATCATCCGTTTGCGGTTCGGAAACCAGCCAGCCATTATCTAGTAACTGATGGTATTTTCGCCCCACCGGTACCCATAGTTTAGCGTTCAAGATACTTCGTAATTCGTCCCAAAATAGGGGGTCTTCACGTTCTTTATCCGATAGATTGATATGGAGATAGTCACCATTTTCAGTCTTTGCGACCACGAAGGGATAGAACACCTTGGTGATCTGCGCAGCAATAATGTTAATCATTTTAGAATCATGGTCAAGCAGCATATGCTTCACACTCCTTATCTTTAAAACTAAACCCAGTTTAGATTTCAGAGCTTAAAAAAAGCCAAAAAGAAGCTTGAGAAAGGCTTAAGAAGCACTTGCAATTTTCTTAAATGAGACAGCAAAAGGACGAGCTGTTTTTATCTACTCGTATGATTAGGCGTCAACAACACTGAAACGCTGTTTGATATGCTTAGGTTCTTTCATTTCTTGTACAATGGCAGCCGCAATGTTACCTGTAGATGTTGTAGGTTTCCCCTCTTTATTGACCATTGGGTGGTCACCGCCAATTTTAAATTCGGTCTTAGGACCATCACTTAATTCATCCTGAGGTGTAACGGCGATCCAATCGACGTTATCCACCCACTTCAGGTATTCAAATTCATGACTTTGCTGAACGGGGGCGTCAATCCAAGGCTGACCGGCATACTTTTTCAAAACAGTATCGATCATTGGCTTGCCATCATCATCCAATAACGTGCTGGCACCAATGATGAAGACCAATTTAGTTGCCGTATTTTCACGGAACATCGTGATCAGATTGGCTGCCATGTCAATGTGCTGATAGGTCTTAAGTGAAGCAAAGGCATCAATAACGTAGTCAAATCCCTTTAAGTCATCGTAAGTTAACGCGAGTGCGTCTTTTTCAACGATTTGTGCGTCTGCACCCAGTAAAGACTGGGCTTTTTTAGCATCGCGAACAATTGCTGTGGCATCAATGTTATTTGCAACAGCTTCTTTGTATACCGCTTGGCCAACGTGTCCCGTTGCACCGATAATACCAATTTTCATGAGGAAATCCTCCAGTTAAGTTTAAATTTTAGTTGACTTTCATATTATGTTGCCGACCACCGATACAATATAACGCATATTAATTTAGCCGTCAACAGTTAATCCGTAGATAATCTCCAAAAATTACTGTCAGTCAATTAAAAAGCACGTCTGCAGCATGCAAACGTGCCAAAATCAATAAGCTTCATCCCAACTACCGGCAAATTCACCAAATAAGCCGTTAATTTTCTGTGCATTAAAAGCGCCACCCCGATCACCCGTTGCTTCTATTCGTTCTGGTCCCCTACCTGCCAACACTACTGGGAGCTGATGATGCTTAGCTTGAAGAAAGGCCTTCATAGTGATCATCTTTTCCAACTCAATTTGGTGTGTCCAACTGGCACCAAAGTCGTAAATATACATCACATTACCTTTCTCGAGATCCGGATAAGCAAAATTTTCACTCTCATCTAACATCTCATCACCCACATCTAAGTCTTGCATAACAATGCCATATTCAATGGCTGGATCATCGACTGGTGAAAAACTGTGTAAATGGCTATTGGTCCAACCGAATAAAACCTGAATAATAGCATGAAGCTGGTCATACCGAATACTTGTGGGAACCAATACCCGACGCCACGTATCCGGCTTGACGTTTTTTAATGTCACTTTAAGTTGCATAATACTGCTTTCTGTCATGATGCACCCCCATTTAATCCACCTGATGATTGTTTATAAACGTTCGCCCATTCGGTAGATTTGATCAAACACCTGATCCTCAACTCGGCGTTCCGAAAATCCCCGCGAGCGCAATGTACTGTTTGGCCGATTGATCTTTGTATATCTAATTGCTGGGTCATAGACATAAACACCGGGATTATCGACAACAAACGTCGCGGTAAACAAGTAGTCCTCGGCGATTGTCAGCGATTCGTCAAACCGTAACTGCTGCTGCCGGATAGCCGGTAACGAATAAGCCTTATTCCAAATATAACCGCCAATTTCAGAACCTCGCTGACTCGCTTGGCGAAACATCGCCTTCTGCGAGAGTGTCTCATAATGATCACGCTGATCCATCGGTGTATGCCACCACTGATAGCCTACCGTGACCGCGGGAGTGTCTTCTTGAAAGCCATTTATCAGTGTTTTCACGAAGTCCGGATGCAACCGATCATCGCCATCCGCAAAGGCAATAACGTCTCCAGTGGCATGATCAATGCCAAAGTTGCGAGCAACCGAAACACCTTGATGACGATCAAATTGTTCCACGTGAAACATTGGAATTCCCTGCACAAAATCCAGCGCTTTTTCTGCCGTACCGTCCGTTGAATGGTCATCAACCAGCCAAAGTTCAAAATCTTCGGTTTGGTTGGCAATCGTTTTAAGTGCTTCATTGAAGTAATGACTTAAATTATAGGTGGGTACTACTAGTGTCAGCTTGGTCATTGTATTCACCCCAAAACTTTCATTTTGCCGTCATTATGGCAGAATATACGCCATAGTCAATTATCTTCACTCGACTCTAAAACTGAAACTGCAAATGTTGTGTTCCCAATTAAACTTACTAACATTAGTGATGTAATCAATCTCGACGGAGATGATTACATCACTTTTTTGATAAAGTGATAGTGGAACTAAGGTCGTAGGCTTTTTTGGCAAACATGCCGTTAAATAAAATGGCCGTTTCACAGTGTTTCTAGA
>NZ_BOLK01000010.1 GCF_016861565.1 Secundilactobacillus yichangensis | reverse complement strand
TAGTTTTGAGAGCACCAGTTCTCAATAGTGTGGTGGCGATAGCCTGAAGGATACACCTGTTCCCATGCCGAACACAGCAGTTAAGCTTCAGCACGCCAAGAGTAGTTGGGGGATCGCCCCCTGCGAGGGTAGGACGTTGCCACGCGATATATCCGGCAAACTTTGTTGTTGGGATAACTCTTGAATTATAAGTTTGTCCTCGACGAGTTTGTCGGGGATTAATTGGAGAGTTGTCCGAGTTGGCCGAAGGAGCACCACTGGAAATGGTGTAAACGAGTAAAAGCTTGTTTCGAGGGTTCGAATCCCTCACTCTCCGTTCAACAACTTTTTGTATGACCCGTTGGTCAAGTGGTTAAGACACCGCCCTTTCACGGCGGTAACATGGGTTCGAATCCCGTACGGGTCATTAATCAAGGTATTGATTATTAATAATAATTACAACATCGTCTTGGAGGATTAGCTCAGTTGGGAGAGCGTCTGCCTTACAAGCAGAGGGTCACAGGTTCGAGCCCTGTATCCTCCATAAAAGATGGTCCGTTGGTCTAGCTGGTTAGGACGCCTGCCTGTCACGCAGGAGATCACGAGTTCGAGTCTCGTACGGACCGTTGTTAATTTTCATTAACATATAATAGACATTACATGGCTCGGTAGCTCAGTTGGTAGAGCAACGGATTGAAGCTCCGTGTGTCGGCGGTTCGATTCCGTCCCGCGCCATATATGGATGGGTAGCGAAGTCTGGCTAAACGCGGCGGACTGTAAATCCGCTCCTTCGGGTTCGGTGGTTCGAATCCACTCCCATCCACCATAGGGATATAGTATAACGGTAGTACATCGGTCTCCAAAACCGCTAGTGCGGGTTCGATTCCTGCTATCCCTGTTTTGGTATAATGGCGGTATTGGTGAAGTTTGGTTAACACACCGGATTGTGGTTCCGGCACGCGTGGGTTCGAGTCCCACATACCGCCCTTGATGATTGGGTTATAGCCAAGTGGTAAGGCAACGGACTTTGACTTCGTCATGCGCTGGTTCGAATCCAGCTAACCCAGTTTGGGGAGCCCATTGCATCATGATTATGGCGGTATAGCCAAGTGGTAAGGCAAAGGTCTGCAAAACCTCTATCGTCGGTTCGAATCCGATTACCGCCTTTCCCCAAATGGGATTGGCTATTTAATTTAACATCATCAGATAATATGCCGGAGTGGCGGAACTGGCAGACGCGCTGGACTCAAAATCCAGTGTCCGTTGAGGACGTGTGGGTTCGAACCCCACCTCCGGTATCACAAAAGAACCAAGCAAATCTTGCTTGGTTCTTTTTTTAGATCTTTTTAATTGTCTATACCAATATTTCATGTTATACTCTGCGTACAATCAAATTGTGTATAAGATAAAAGAACGGTTGGACAATATTAGGAGGTTAACCACGATGCTCTTCGGTGAAACAACGCTGAAACAACTGATTAACTCATATTTGGGTTTATTACAAAATAGTCGGCAATTTCTTAAATCAAGCTGTCAGATCGATATTATACTGCATTTAAGTGATGAAACGCATAAGCATCAAATCGATGTTCGTAATGACCAGCTTAAACAGGCGGAAGAGCTACTAATTAGTGACGGTCTGGCTGCAATTGAAGTGATCTATCGAGGAACACAATTGAAGGCGTACCATGCTTTTGACATTTCGAATCGGCGCTATCGGCCTAAGTATTTTGTGGGCTGGATGGGTAATCAAAAAGTTGATCGGGATTACTTTATTAGTCATCTCGAACCAGAACTGCGACACATGGCTAAACCATACGCAAATAGTGTTATTTTTCCCGGGTTATTTGTTTAAACGAAAAAGGTTAGGTGCAAAACGGACATGTTTTGACCTAACCTTTTATGATTGCTGTTTAAAATCAACTTTTAGCCATTCCAATACGGAACGACAGATGGAACTGGGATTGCCATGTAAAAAGTTTTGATGTTTTATCGGCAAATAGTTCACTTTGCTTAAGGAACTTTCAGGATACGCAGCAACGATATTGGAATCAATTAAATACAGCGTATCATCCTTAACGGCTTTGGATAAACTGAATTCGTGTTCAATTTTTACCGAAAGTTTGATATTTTGTTGTGCAAGCCAAGCTGCTAATTTGACGCAAAACTGCGTGAGCAAACCCGTATCTACGATTCGATTACCTGTCAGCGCGGGTTGGTATTTTCCGGTCCAAATATCCCCGACAATTTTAATTTGAGTCACTAAAAAGCCTCCAAGCATAATGGTTATTGCACTATCATCATATGACAAATTACGGATAATCATAAAAAATGAGGGGAAGCTTTAGAAAGTTTTAATTATCGGCTGCAGACAAAAATAACAGCTTGTAAGACGGCTGCAATCAGTAACCCACGAGATGGGGAAGGGCGCCACATGGTCTGGACGAGAAACCAACCCAAGAAAACGACCAACGACAGCAGAATAACGATTAAGTTCAAATGTAAAAAGAGTAACCAGCCAAGTGTTAGAACGGCTAAACCAGCTGGAAGCAAGATGAAGTTAAACGCTCTTTGCGACAGAAAAAAATAGTTATACAGCAGTAATGGCAGGATAATCGTCGTGAGATAGCTGGTTGATAAATAATCATGAGTCAATAAAAAGTTACCCGCAGCTAAACTTGCAAGCATCAATGCCAACAAAACGATTCCCAGTTCATTGTCAAACCATTTCGGTAGATAACGTATGAGCAGCAGAACCGTGATTACCAAGCCATTAATGACGTTAACCAACGTTGGCAGCTTGGGGGCACTGAAAAGCATGAACGCAATCGTCAGCACTAAAACGATGGGAGCCGTTTTACTCCGTTCCGTGGTGGTTCGAATGACGTACAGGCAAGTGAAAGTTAACACCATTGTGACCGCCAGCAGTGATAGCGGCAATTGCTGCGGCTTGGTATAGGATTGAAATGAGTTGGCATTTGCATAAAGCAGTAAACCGCTCATTTCGATGGCGCCAAAAAATAATCCTTGCAGTAATCGGCGATGATGAACGATAAATGCTTCAATATTTTCTAACATATTCAATAGTTCCTTTTATGTGATATAGAATAGCTTACCATTTTCACAACTTTGGTCAACAGGCAAGAATTTTCAGAGGGTTACAAGTTCACTTTCTAAGCATAAAAAATTGTGTTAAAATGTTAGAGTTATGAGTCTTCATTCCCGATAGGATTCACTAGCTTGACTTAGTGAAGATGCCTTGTAACCGAAAAATAATATTGGGGGAATTTTTACAATGCAAGAAAGACATTTATTTACTTCAGAATCTGTATCTGAAGGACATCCTGATAAAATTGCTGATCAAATTAGTGATGCAATCTTGGATGCAATGCTAGCACAAGATCCAGACGCACGTGTGGCTTGTGAGACGTCAGTGACTACTGGTCTGGTACTGGTATTTGGCGAGATCTCTACTAGCGCATACGTTGACATCCAGCACATCGTTCGTGAAACCATCAAAGGTATCGGTTATACCGATGGCAAGTATGGTTTTGACGGCGATAATTGCGCGGTTTTGGTTGCAATTGATGAACAATCACCAGATATTGCCCAAGGTGTTGATGACGCTCTGGAAAAGAAGGAGGGCGACACTGACCCCCTTGATCAGATCGGTGCTGGTGACCAAGGCTTGATGTTTGGTTACGCGATTGACGAAACACCTGAGCTGATGCCGTTAGCAATTTCGTTGGCCCATCACTTGATGCAGCGGATTGCTAAAGTACGTAAGGAAAACATCTTGGACTACCTTGGTCCAGATGCAAAGTCTGAAGTAACCGTTGAATACGACGATGAGGGCAAGCCTTTCCGGGTTGATACCGTTGTTTTGAGTACTCAGCATGCTGCATCAGCAACGCTTGATCAGATTCGTAAAGACGTGATTGAGAAAGTGATCAAGCCGGTCATCCCTGCAGAACTGCTGGATGAGAACACGCGCTATCTGATCAACCCAACTGGCCGATTCGTGATTGGTGGTCCCCAAGGAGACGCCGGTTTAACGGGCCGGAAAGTAATCGTTGATACGTATGGCGGTTACGCCCATCATGGTGGGGGTGCCTTTTCTGGAAAAGACGCAACTAAGGTTGACCGTTCAGCTAGCTATGCTGCTCGCTATATCGCAAAGAATATTGTAGCAGCTGGCTTAGCCCACCAAGTAGAAGTTCAATTAGCTTATGCAATTGGTGTGGCACAACCCGTTTCAGTTTCTGTTAACACCTTTGGTACCGGCAAAGTTTCTGAACTTGAATTGACCAAGGCAATTCGTCAGATTTTTGATTTACGACCAGCCGGTATTATTCAAATGCTTGATTTGAAGCGGCCTATTTACAAGCAGACCGCTGCTTATGGCCACTTTGGTCGAACCGATATTGACTTACCTTGGGAACATACTGATAAAGTCGATGAATTGAAAAACGTGCTTAAGCAGAATCAATCAGCAAGCAAATAAATTCAATTGAATTTAACCAATAACGACTAACTTTCGGGCTGGTCGTTATTTTTGTGGCGGGGGTTTTAGACTCTCAGACTGCGTTGGGGGTGCGGGCCAGCGCTAAGCGAGGAATAATTATGAGTTCAAGCAAAACCAATGTCCCGTTAGTGACGGGCGCCATCTTTATCGCGACGTTTATGAGTGCGATTGAGGGGACCATTGTCTCCACTGCCATGCCAACCATCGTTGGTGACCTTAGCGGGGTGGCATTGATGAACTGGGTCTTCTCCATCTTTTTACTGACCAACGCCATGGCAACACCAATTTATGGCAAACTCTCCGATATGTTCGGCCGTAAACGGTTATTTTTGTTTGGCCTAGCGATTTTTATTATCGGCTCAACGTTATCTGGGATGTCAAACAGTATGACGGAACTGATTATTTGGCGAGCGGTCCAAGGCATCGGTGCCGGGTCGATCATGCCGATTTCATTTACGATCATTGCTGACATCTACCCCTTTGAAAAACGGGCTAAAGTGATGGGGTTCAACGGGTCAGCCTGGGGGATCGCATCAATCGTTGCACCGCTGTTGGGTGGGTTCATCGTTGACCAAATGTCTTGGCACTGGATCTTCTTTATTAATATTCCGGTTGGGCTGCTAGCCATGGCCGGAATTTGGATCTTTCTAAAGGAAACGCCCCGAAAGAGTACGCAAACCCTTGATGTATTAGGTAGCATTTGGCTTTCCGTAGCCCTATTAGCCCTGATGTTTGGGTTTCAAGTACTGGGTGACGCCAAAATTAACTGGCTGAGTTTGAGTATGAGTCTGCTGATTTCAGTCGTTAGTTTTAGTGGTTTTATTCGTCAAGAAGGACGCGTAGAAAATCCCATCATTCCGCTGCAGCTCTTTAAGATCCGGACGTTTGTTACCCAAAACTTAGTGGCAGCTCTGATTAGCGGCTTTTTGATGGGGTTTGAAGTTTATTTGCCAACTTGGACACAGGGGCTGTTAGGGTTGCCAGCTTCATTGGCGGGGTTCGCGATTACACCCAGTTCGCTGATGTGGATCGTGGGGTCGTTTATTGCTGGCAAACTGCTATTGAACCGTTCGCCCAAACAAATTATCAATTTTAGTTTGACCTTTATTTTGATTGGCGGTCTTGCAATGGCGCTGGCACCTCAAGCAACACCTTTCTGGTGCTTCTTCGTGATTGCTGCCATCTGCGGGACCGGTTTTGGGATTACCATTACCACCACGACAGTTACGGTTCAAAATCAGGTGCCGAAGGAAGATGTGGGGGTGGCGACGTCCTTAAACACCTTGGCCAGAACTTTGGGACAGACATTAATGATCTCCGTTTTCGGAATTATCATGAACGTTAACATGGCTAGCGGCGTTGCTGCTCGTAAGGGGACTAACCTTGGCATGATGAACCGGCTAATTAATCCGCAAACAGCGAAAACGTTAGGCGGTCACCTACTAAAACCACTTCGGCAGATTCTTTATAGTGGTTTACATTGGATCTTTATAGTGGCACTTGGACTGGTGATTTTGAGCTATTTGATTAACCAGTTGGACCGCCGCAACAAGCCTGAAACCTGATATTTTCAGGCAAATGAAGTATACTTGATAGCAGATATAAACAGAAAGTGAGACGATCTACGTGTTCGAAAATAATCGTCCGAGATACGCTAGCTTTGGAATCGTTAATTCCTTACCTGGCGAAATTATTGATCAAGTTTGGTACATTATTGATAATAATTTACAAGGCATGTTCCAACTGGGGCAGATCATCAGTTTTAATTTGATCAATCACAATAATCATTTGACTTTTGATTTCTTACAGCAGGAGGATGTGGTGGCTAGTTTTGATACGCCGTTTCCATATGCTGATAGTTTTCCTGATTCACTGTGGGTTTACGATGATGGCACTAGCCAAATCGTCATGTTACCTAAAGAAGAAATGTAAACAAAAGGGACTTCATCGTGAAGTCCCTTTTGTTTATTATCGCTTTTGAATTGCCAGCAGAAAGGGCGGCTCATGAATTTGGTTGATAAAGCCATACTGCAAGACTTGATAAGTGTGCTGATCTAGGCTTTTAACGGCCTCTAAAACGGCTTCTTTTTCCTGTTCACCACCCGGATGGCCGTAGTAAACAACTAGGGCAACGATTCCGCCGCGGCGTAGGTGAGTCAAACAAGCAGTTAATGCTTTAAGGGTGGTTTCACTGTGAGTAATGACGGTTTTATCGCTGCCAGGCAAGTAACCTAAATTAAAGATCGCAGCGGTAATTTCCTGTTGGGAATCTAGGTACTGCTCAAGGTGTTCATGACCATCATGAATCAGTTGAACCCGATGCGTCATGCCCGTTAATGTTAGCTGAGTGGCCGTTTGATTTAAAGCTTGCTGCTGGACGTCAAAACCCAGTACGTGGCCGCTAGCACCTACTAGACTGGCTAAAAAGATGGTATCGTTGCCGTTACCAACGGTAGCATCGACTACGGTATCACCCTTACCAATAATGGGCTTTAAAAGGGTATGACTATACTTAACGGCTGGTTCAAGATTCATTTCTAACGGTCCTTTCCAAAGTTTATGCTGCTATTATTATACTCGTTTAATCTAGGGGATTCATTAGTCCGGAACGGTTAACTACCCGCCAGAAGGCACTTGCTTATGCACCTTAAATTTGGTACTATGAAATCACTGAACAAAAATTAAAGACTGATGAGGACTAGTAGGTGTGTTGCACCGTTCAGAAAGCGGATGGTTGTTGCGAATCCGTCGGCTGCATACCGAACTCGTCTCTGAGTTTTTCAACTGAACTGAAGTAAGTTGAGACGTGATTTTCGCGTTACGAAATAATGAGTGCCCGTTTAAACGGGAATGTTAGGTGGTACCGCGGAAATTCCGTCCTACAAGAAAGGTTGTTTTCTTGTAGGCTTTTTTAGTATTCAGCTGGTACATATGAGAAAGGGAGCGTATTTGTTTGGCTTACAATCACACGATTATCGAACGAAAATGGCAGCATTATTGGAAAGAACATAAAACTTTTAAAACTTATGATGATGAATCAAAGCCGAAGTTTTATGCGTTGGATATGTTTCCGTATCCATCTGGTCAGGGGCTTCACGTGGGGCATCCTGAAGGCTATACAGCTACTGATATTGTTTCCCGTATGAAACGGATGCAGGGTTACAATGTTTTGCATCCAATGGGCTGGGATGCCTTTGGGTTACCTGCAGAGCAATACGCGCTAAAGACGGGGCATAATCCTAAGGACTTTACGGCGCAGAACATTAAGACCTTCAAGCGTCAAATCAAGTCATTGGGCTTTTCATATGACTGGGACCGCGAAGTGAACACCACTGATCCAGCTTTTTACAAGTGGACGCAGTGGATCTTTGAACAGTTATACAAAAAGGGTCTTGCATACGAAGACAAGATCATGGTCAACTGGGCCCCTGATTTCATGGGCGGTACCGTGGTTGCCAACGAAGAAGTTGTTGATGGTAAGACTGAACGTGGCGGGTACCCTGTATACCGGGTACCGATGACGCAATGGGTATTGCGGATCACTAAGTACGCTGACCGTCTGCTCAAGGATCTGGACGACCTTGACTGGCCTGAAAGTATTAAAGAGCAGCAACGTAACTGGATCGGCCGATCTGAGGGGGCCAGCGTCTTCTTTAAAGTTGCTGGTGATGAAGATAAGCAGATCGAAGTCTACACGACTCGTCCGGACACGCTGTTTGGTGCTTCATACATGGTCTTGGCACCAGAACACGAACTGGTTGATCAAATTACGACGCCAGAACACGCTGATGAAGTGGCTGCTTATAAGGAAGAAATCGAAAGCCGTTCTGATTTGGAACGGACTGATTTAAACAAGAACAAGACCGGTGTGTTCACCGGTGCATACGGCATCAATCCAATCAACGGCGAAAAGCTGCCGATCTGGATCGGTGACTACGTCTTGGCCTCATACGGAACTGGTGCAATCATGGCCGTTCCTGCTCATGATGACCGTGACTATGAATTTGCCCACAAATTTAACTTGCCGATTAAGCCAGTTATTGAAGGCGGCAACATCGAAGAGGCCGCTTATACAGGCGATGGTCAGCATATCAACTCCGGCTTCTTAAACGGTATGGATAAGAAGACGGCCATCAAAGCTGCTACTGACTGGCTGGAAGAGCACAATGCCGGTAAGAAGAAGGTCAATTACCGTTTGCGTGACTGGATCTTCTCTCGCCAACGTTACTGGGGCGAACCAATTCCAGTAATTCACTGGGAAGATGGCGAAACCACACTAGTTCCTGAAGATGAATTGCCATTGCGTCTGCCAGCTACCAAGCAACTGGAACCCTCTGGTACCGGTGAAAGTCCACTGGCTAACGTAGACGATTGGGTCAACGTTGTGGATAAGAATGGCCGTAAGGGGAAGCGTGAGACAAACACTATGCCGCAATGGGCTGGTAGCTCATGGTACTTCCTGCGCTACATCGATCCAAAGAACGATAAGATGGTTGCTGATCCCGAAAAGCTGAAGTACTGGCTGCCCGTTGACCTGTACATCGGTGGTGCGGAACATGCCGTGCTGCATTTGCTGTACGCCCGGTTCTGGCACAAGTTCCTGTACGATCTTGGCGTTGTTCCAACTAAGGAACCGTTCCAGAAACTGGTTAACCAAGGGATGATTCTTGGGATGAATCACGAAAAGATGTCCAAGTCTAAGGGGAACGTTGTTAACCCAGATGACATCGTCAAGAAGTACGGTGCAGATACGCTGCGGGTCTACGAAATGTTCATGGGTCCTCTGGAAGGCTCAAAGCCCTGGAGTACCGAAGGAATCGCCGGTGCTTACCGCTGGCTTGACCGTGTATGGCGGCTGATCATTGATGACAATAACCATTTGCGTGACCGGGTAACGACCATTAATGATGGTAAGCTGGATCTGATTTACAACCAGACCGTTAAAACAGTTACGGAAGACATGAAGGAACTGCGGTTTAACGTGGCGATTTCTCAAATGATGGTCTTTGTAAATGAAGCTTATAAAGCTGACAGTCTGCCATTAGTTTACATGGAAGGCTTAGTGAAGATGCTAGCACCGATCGCACCTCACATTACCGAAGAACTCTGGTCAATCATGGGCCATGATAAGACAATTGCCTACGCCAAGTGGCCAACCTATGACGAATCTAAACTGGTCGTAGATGAACTCGAATTAGCCGTTCAAGTGAATGGTAAAGTTCGTGGTCACATCAAGGTTGCAACCGATGCCGATAATGAAACTGTCCAAAAAGCTGCTTTAGCTGATGATTCAGTGAAAGCCTTCACGGATGGTCACGACATTAAAAAAGTGATCGTTGTGCCAAAAAAGATTGTTAACATCGTTGTTGGAAAATAAATCATTAAATTAAAGGTTCTGGTAACAGTCAAAACTTGACGACTGTTACCAGAACCTTTTTTTGATAGCTTCGGTTTTTACCAGGTATAAAGTTAAAACGGAAGACATAAAACGGTTTAAAAACGAATATTAAATATACAAGTAATGATATAGTTCGATTTTTCGGTTGACAGTTATGACTTCTGTTGTTACTCTATGGGTATAAAAGGCAAAGGAGATTTTGATGATGCAAGTTGCACTTGTAATGGGATCTATTTCCGATTGGCCACAAGTTAAGGCCACGGCCGATCTGCTCAGTGAATTACACATTAGTTATGATAGCCACGTGATATCCGCTCACCGAATGCCACGGGAGCTGCAACACTTTGGAGAAACAGCAAAAGACGAACGTTACCAGGTAATTATTGCTGCAGCTGGTGGAGCGGCTCATTTGCCGGGAATGTTGGCAGCCAATACCACTTTGCCAGTGATTGGCATTCCCATTCAGTCTAAAGCGCTGAACGGAATGGATTCGTTGCTTTCGATTGTACAGATGCCCTCTGGCGTGCCGGTTGCTACCGTAGCTATCGGCAGTGCCGGTGCAAAAAACGCGGCGCTTCTTGCTGCCGAGATTATTGCGTTGCAAGATAGCGATGTAGACGCGCAATTGCAGGCGTTCCGTACTCGCCAGACTAAGGAGGCTACTGAAAGTAATGAACAATTACAGTAGTCCGGTGTTACCGCCAGCCACCATTGGCATTATTGGCGGTGGGCAGCTCGGTCAGATGATGGCTCTGTCAGCTAAAGCTATGGGGTATAAGGTTGGCGTTTTGGACCCCACTGATAAAGCGCCAGCAGGACAAGTTGCCGACTTTCAGATTGTCGCCGCCTATGATGATTTGAAAGCGTTGAAGCAGCTTGCGGAGCAGAGTGACGTCTTAACCTATGAATTTGAAAACGTTGACCAAGACGCGTTGAAGCAAGTTAAAAATCTAACCAGAATTCCTCAGGGAATCGACCTATTAACGATTACCAGTCATCGCTTAAGAGAAAAGACCTTTTGCCGGCAGCATGGCCTGCCAGTTACGCCCTTTGCTTCAGTGAGATCCATGGCTGATTTGGAAGCGGCGATTAAAAAAATCGGTCAGCCGGGAATCCTCAAAACAGTAGAGGGTGGCTATGACGGACACGGGCAATTCGATATTAACGACCAGACGGATTGGCATCTGATTGAAAGTGAAATCGAGCAAACTGAATGGATTTACGAATTGAAACAGAACTTTGTCCGTGAATTGTCAGTAATGGTAACGCGCGATGGTAAGGATCAAGTGATTACTTTTCCGGTGAGTGAGAATCGCCACCAGCACCACATCTTGCACACCAGTATTATTCCCGCGCAAACCAGCGAGAAAGTGAAAGCTAAAGCACAGCAAATTGCCATCGATACCGCTGAAGCACTGCACCTGCGAGGGGTATTAGGCATTGAATTATTCGAATTGCCCTCTGGCGAATTAATGATCAACGAATTAGCACCGCGGCCGCATAATTCCGGTCACTATTCCATTGAAGCCTGCAACGTTTCCCAGTTTGATGCGCATATTAGGAGCATTTGCGGGTTAGCAATTCCACCGATTCGGCAGTTTGAACCAGCCGTCATGGTGAATTTACTGGGCGAAAATCTGCTGACTGCTCGTGCTGATTGGCCAGCTCATCCAGAATGGCATCTCCACGATTACGGTAAAGCAGAAGTTCGAGATCGTCGCAAGATGGGCCATATTACAGTGACTGGACCATCCATAGAAGCATTGTTAGCGTCTGTTAGTCAGTTTAGATAATCAGAAAGGATCTGAAGAGATTGGCAACATTAATTAATGAAGGTAAAGCAAAGCAGTTATTTACGACGGATGATCCAAACGTGATTCAAGTGCACTATATGAATCAGGCGACAGCTCTAAATGGTAAGCGAAAAGAACACATTGATGATAAGGGCGAAGTCAACAACCAAATCGACAGTCTAATTTTTGAATATCTGAACCACCTTGGCATTGCAACCCACTTTATTAAACAGTTGTCAGACAGTGATCAACTGGTTAAAAAGATGAAAATGGTGCCGCTGGAAGTGGTTGTCAGGAACTACGCCTCTGGTAGTTTCCAACGAAAATTCGATACTGAATACCTGCTGAAATTTGAGGAGCCGGTTCAAGAGTTTTACTACAAGAGCGACCGTTTAGATGATCCTTTCATCAACGACTCTCAGATTCACGCTTTAAAGATTGCCACTCCAGAACAGTTAAGCACCATGCGTGAGCAGGTCTTTAAGATCAACCAGGCCCTGATTAAACTATTTGCGGCTTCAGGGATTACATTAGTCGATTTCAAAGTTGAGTTTGGTTTTGATGCGGATGGTAATTTGATTTTAGGCGATGAAATTTCACCAGATTCATGCCGCTTAGTCGATGCTCAAACTCATGAATCACTGGATAAAGACGTCTTTAGAAAACATACCGGTAACGTCATGGATGGTTACCGTACCGTTCTTTCACGCCTGGAAGCAACAGCCAAATAGGAGGACTCATACATGTACTTAGCCCAAGTTCACGTGACCTATAAACCGTCAATTTTGGATCCCCAAGCAGTTGCCATTAAGAACGCCATGCACCGGCTGAATTTCGACCAAGTGACAGCAGTTCGGCAGGGAAAGTATTTTGAAATTACGCTGGATGTACCAACGACCGACGTTGCCGAAGCCCAAATTGAAGCCATCTGTGATCAGCTGCTGGCCAATCCGAATATGGAAACCTATCGATACGAAGTAAAGGAGCTGGCTAATCAATGATGAAATTTGCCGTGGTTAGTTTCCCTGGTTCTAACTGTGATGAAGACCTGTATTACGCAATTACGGATGATTTGCATGAGGCAGCTGAAATCGTGCCGCATACCGCAACTGATTTATCAGACTTTGACGTTGTTTTGATTCCTGGCGGGTTCTCCTACGGCGACTACTTACGCGGTGGGGCGATTGCCAAGTTTGCACCGGTGATGCCTGCAGTTAAAGCCTTTGCACAAACGGGAAAACCAGTACTAGGCATCTGCAATGGCTTTCAGATTCTTACCGAAGCGGGGTTATTACCCGGTACTTTGCAGCACAATCGTCAAATGCAGTTTATCTGTGAACCCGAACCATTAAGGGTTGAAAATAATCAAACGCTGTTTACTTCAGCTTTTCAAGATCAGCAGCAGATTACTTTACCGATTGCCCATGGCGAAGGCAACTATTACTGTGATGACGCAACGCTGGCTCAACTGCGAAAGAACCATCAAATTGTATTTACGTATCAAAATAATCCCAACGGCAGCGTATCAGATATTGCTGGTATTACTAACGAAGCAGGCAACGTTTTGGGCATGATGCCCCACCCGGAAAGAGCCGTTGAGGAGATTCAGGGCGGAACGGATGGTCTCTTAGTATTTAAATCGCTGTTACAAGCTCATTTAAGGACGGTGTAAAGGCATGCAGGAAGTGAAAACTGAACTAACACCAGAAGAAATTCGTGATCAAAAGCCGTATGAAGCCTGGGGACTGTCAGAAAAGGAATACGATTATATTTCCCAAAAGCTGATTGGCCGTTTACCTAATTACACTGAAACCGGTCTGTTTGCCGTGATGTGGAGTGAGCATTGTTCATACAAGGACTCCAAGCCGATTTTACGTAAGTTCTGGAACGATGGTTCTCGTGTAATCCAGGGCCCTGGTGAAGGCGCGGGTGTTTTGGATATCGGTGATGGTCAAGCAGTTGTTTTCAAAGCTGAAAGTCATAATCATCCCAGCTTTGTGGAACCCTTTGAAGGGGCAGCTACCGGTGTCGGTGGAATTATTCGGGACATCTTTTCCATGGGTGCCAAACCCATCGCTTCGCTGGATAGTCTGCGTTTTGGTGAACTTGATAGTCAAAAGAACCGCTATTTGCTGACTGAAATCGTGGCTGGGATTGCAGCTTACGGTAACTGTATTGGAATCCCAACGGTTGGCGGTGAGATTGGTTTTGACGCCGTTTACGACGGTAATCCGTTGGTTAACGTGATGTGTGTTGGTTTAATGGATCAGGCGGATTTGAAGCGTGGCCGGGCAACCGGAACTGGGAACAGCATTATCTACGTTGGCGCTAAGACTGGGCGTGACGGGATCCACGGTGCTACCTTTGCTTCTAACGAATTTAGCGAAGAAAAGGAAGCTGACCGTTCCGCTGTTCAAGTCGGCGATCCGTTTATGGAAAAACTGCTGACGGATGCCTGTCTGGAAATCATTCACGACCACGCTGAAATCCTTATGGGGATTCAGGACATGGGTGCTGCTGGACTGGTTTCATCATCAGCCGAAATGGCTTCAAAAGCCAAAAGTGGCGTCACTATGAACCTTGATTTGGTGCCGCAACGGGAACCCAATATGAGCGCTTACGAAATCATGCTGTCAGAATCTCAGGAACGGATGCTGCTGTGTGTGAAGAAGGGTGAAGAACAAACCGTTTTGGATATTTTCGCCCGTTATGACCTGGATGCAGTGGTGGTTGGCCACGTGACGGATGACCGTCAATACCGGCTCTATCAGCACGGTAAGGTCGTTACTGATGTGCCGGTAACGAGTTTGGTTGATGACGTGGTGGAACGCGAACAGCCTAGTGCTAAACCAGCTCGACTGGAAGATGTTGCGCCTGCTCAAGTGCCAGAAGTTCAAAATCCTGCTGACACGCTGAATAAACTGCTTGCACAGCCGACGATCGCGTCGAAGAAGGCCGTTTTCAAACAGTATGATTCGCAGGTCCAAGCTAATACTGCGGTAACTCCCGGCAGTGACGCCGCAGTCGTGCGGGTCCGGCACACCAAGAAAGCTTTGGCAATGACCACTGACTGTAACGCCCGATATATCTATCTTGATCCGTACGTTGGCGGTCAAATTGCCGTTAGCGAAGCTGCCCGTAACATCGTTGCCAGCGGCGGTGTTCCAATCGGTATTACTGACTGTTTGAACTTTGGTAGTCCCAATGACCCGGAAAGTTATTGGGAATTGGATCAATCCGTTCAAGGAATCGCTTTAGCCTGCGAGCAGTTTGATACGCCTGTCATTTCCGGTAACGTGTCAATGTATAACGAAACCGATGGTCATTCAATTTACCCAACGCCAATGATTGGGATGGTGGGTCTCATTGAGGACACTGACTACATTACGACTCAATCATTTAAAGGCGCCGGTGACGCAGTTTATCTCATTGGTGAAACCGGTGATGACTTTGCCGGCTCAGAAATTCAAAAATTACGGGGGCAGATAACGCCAACTGGTCAATTGAACTTTGATTTAGATGCCGAGGCGGCTAATCAGCAGTTAGTTCAACAAGCAATCCGGCAAAATTTACTTCAGAGTGCTCACGACTTAAGTGAGGGTGGTCTAGGCGTTGCACTTGCCGAGGCTTTGTTCGAGTATGGTTTAGGTTTTGAAGGAAAAACGACCCTAACTAACAGTCAATTGTTTAGTGAAACCCAGTCACGTTTTATTGTCAGCGTTGCCCCCGCTAACCAGACCAAGTTTGAATCGTTAGCAGGCAATCGAGCTGTCTTACTAGGTAAAACTACGGCTCAAGATCAGTTAAGCCTTACCACGACTGATGGTGAGTTGAAAGCGAAGTGCTCGGAATTAGAAGCCACTTTCGGAGGTGCACTGGGATGCCTAATGAAATAAAAGGACTTAATGAGGAATGCGGCCTCTTTGGCATCTGGGGGGCAGATGATGCTGCCCAACTGACGTATGATGGTCTGCACAGCCTTCAGCACCGTGGTCAAGAAGGCGCCGGAATCGTGAGTAATGAAGATGGCCAGTTTCACCGGCAGCGCGGCTTGGGGCTGTTAGCTGAAGTATTTGCGGATCCCCAGAAGATGGTCTCCTTACCTGGGACCGGTGCAATCGGGCACGTCAGGTACGCAACGGCTGGTAATCACGGCATTCAAAACATTCAGCCCATGTATTTTGATGAAGCAAAAGCAGATCAATTTGCGCTGGCACATAATGGTAATTTAACCAATGCCAACCACTTACGGCACGAGTTAAAACAGAAGGGTGTCTCATTTCAAGCGACTTCTGATAGTGAGTTACTAGGCGAACTGATTCAAACCAGCTCAGAAACTGGCTTTATTGATCGGCTGAAGGCGTCGTTAAATCAGTTACGCGGCGGTTTTGCCTACCTGCTGATGACTTCCGATATGATGGTGGCAGCTTTAGATCCCAATGGTTTCCGACCATTGGTGATCGGTAAAATGGCTAACGGTGCCATTATCATTTGCAGCGAAACCTGTGCCTTAGATCAGGTTGGGGCGACTTTCGTTCGTGATGTTGAACCTGGTGAAGTGATCATCGTTACTGATGAAGGGATGACTGTCGATCACTTTACGACGGATACTCATTTATCGATTTGTTCCATGGAATACGTTTACTTCGCACGTCCAGATTCCGTGATTCGCGGTATCAGTGTTCACGAAGCCCGCAAACGGATGGGGGCGGCCATTGCCAAGGAAGCTCCGGTTAAAGCGGACGTGGTCATTGGCGTGCCCAACTCATCGTTATCAGCAGCAATCGGATACGCGCAGGCCAGCGGCATTCATTACGACATGGGCATGATTAAAAATCAGTACGTTGCCCGAACGTTTATTGAACCGACCCAGGCGAAACGGGTCCGCGGCGTCAGTCTCAAGTTATCGGTAGTCAAATCAGTGGTGGCAGGTAAAGACATTGTCCTCGTGGATGATTCCATCGTTCGCGGAACAACTAGCGGCTACATTGTTGGTTTACTTAAACGTGCCGGTGCTAAGTCCGTCCACGTTCGGATTGCTTCACCCGTGCTTAAGTTTCCGTGCTATTATGGTATCGATATTCAGACCACTAAGGAACTGATTGGCGCTAATCATTCAGTACCAGAGATCTGCCAGATGATCGGTGCGGATTCATTGGCTTACCTGAGTGTTGATGGATTAGTTAAATCAATTGGTGCGCTGAATGACCAGCCTAATCATGGGTTATGTACCGCGTATTTTGATGGGAAATACCCAACCCCGCTTTATGATTACCAGGCCGGCTTTGATGCTGAAGTTGCCCGCCTAGGCTTATACGAAGGAGCGAATTAAGTTGACCAGTCAATACGAACAAGCAGGCGTGAACATTCATGCTGGTGAAGAAGCCGTTTCTGAGATTAAGCAAGTCGTTAGTCAGACGCACGATAGTAACGTATTGAGCGGTTTAGGCGGTTTTGGTGCTGAGTATGAGTTGACATCGGAACTCGGCCACCTCAATCAGCCGGTACTGATTTCGGGAACGGATGGTGTTGGTACCAAGTTATTACTTGCCATTGAAGCCGACAATCACGCCACTATTGGTATCGATCTCGTAGCCATGTGTGCCAATGATGTGTTGGCGCAGGGGGCCAAGCCATTATTCTTTCTCGACTATATCGGTTTAGGTGAACTAGAACCTGATAAGGTCATGACGATCGTTAAGGGGATTGCCGCAGGCTGTCGCCAAGCGGGACTATCCTTGATTGGCGGTGAAATGGCCGAAATGCCGGGAATTTATCGTTCCAAGGATTATGATCTAAGCGGTTTTGCTGTGGGAATTGCCGATAAGGCGCAGCTGCTTGGTTCGATGAAGGTACAGGAAGGCGACGTGTTGCTGGGCTTAGCTTCCAGCGGAGTCCATTCCAACGGCTATTCGCTGGTGCGTAAAATCATTGCTGATGCCAAACTTGACCTGAAGAAAGTTTATCCGGGGCTGAGCCAGCCATTGATTGATGAACTTTTAACGCCTACCACCCTGTATTACCAGTCGGTGTATCCACTGGTTCAGGCTAATGATCTGCACGCCATGGCACACATTACTGGCGGTGGCTTAGCGGATAATCTTGGTCGAATGATTCCGGCTGGACTAACGGCGTTGGTTAACCCCAACAGCTGGGAAGTGCCAGCAATTTTCAACCTGTTGCAGGATGCCGGCGACGTTTCGCTGACAGAAATGCGCCAGGTCTTCAACATGGGAATCGGAATGGTCTTGGTAGTTTCCCAGCAAAACGTTGATAAGGTTAGGAGTACCCTGAATCAGCAGAAAATGGCAACCCAAACAATCGGTAAGGTGGTGAAGCGGCGTGAGCAGCCAGTCCAATATGAAGAATGAATCGCGGCTTGCCGTTTTTGCTTCCGGTAATGGCACTAATTTTGAAGCGCTGGTCAATGCGGATTTACCCGCTAAAATTTGCGTTTTAGTTTGTGACCAGGCTGATGTGCCGGTGATTGAGCGTGCTAAGCGGCACCGAATCCCAGTCATTATGTCAGTGCCAAAAAAGGGTGTGCGCAAAGCAGAGCGGGAAAGGGTTTTGCTTCAAGATTTAGCACCTTATCACGTTACCGGCCTCATTCTTGCAGGTTACATGCGGATTGTTGGTTCAACGTTACTCAAAGCTTTTCCACGGCGAATCATCAACATTCACCCAGCGTTATTACCGTCATTTCCGGGACGCCAGGGGATTGAAGACGCTTATAACGCCGGCGTTAAGGTTACCGGCGTCACGATTCACTACGTTGACGGCGGTGTGGATACCGGTGAAATCATTGCTCAGGAGGCGGTATATCGGAGTGACGAAGACACTTTAGCAAGTTTAGAGGCAAAGATTCATCAGGTTGAACATCTGTTATACCCGAAAACAGTACGTCAATTAATTGAAAAAGGAGTGCTTTAATTTGGCTAAATTAGCATTATTGAGTGTGTCTGATAAAACTGGCATTGTGGCATTTGGATCAGAATTGACGAAACGCGGTTTTGAAATCATCTCCACAGGCGGAACCCTAAAAACGTTGGTTGACGGTGGTGTTAAAGCAACCGCCGTTGAGGACGTGACAGGCTTTCCAGAAATGCTGGATGGACGGGTAAAAACTTTGCATCCCCGAATTCACGCGGGTATTTTAGCAAAGCGGGACAACCCTCAGCATATGGCTAAATTAAAGGAAAACGGAATCGAACCAATTGATCTCATTTGTGTCAATTTGTACCCCTTCAAAGAAACGATTCAAAAAGACGGCGTAACGGATGCGGAGGCCATCGAGCAGATTGATATTGGCGGGCCGTCCATGCTCCGGGCAGCCGCCAAGAACTTCCAAGACGTTACGGTGATCACTGATCAAGCTGACTATTCGGAATTTCTAAAACGGTTTGATGATGACCAGGTTGATAATGCCTATCGACGTCATTTAGCTGCTAAGGTCTTTCGCCAAACGGCTGCTTACGATGCGCTAATTGCTAAATACATGACTACTGAACCATTCCCAGATAAACTGACAGTTACTTACGAAAAAGTCGAAGATATGCGGTACGGCGAAAACAGTCATCAAGCTGCTGCCTACTATAAGGAACCCATTCCGGCTGCATACTCTTTAGCCAATGCTACCCAGCTTCACGGCAAAGCGCTGTCGTATAACAATTTACGGGATGCTGATGCCGCTCTGCGAATCATTGCTGACTTTGACAAACCAGCCGTTGTTGCTTTAAAGCACATGAACCCGTGTGGAATCGGTGTTAGTGATGACCTGCTTACTTCTTGGAACTTAGCTTATGAGTCCGACCCAATTTCCATTTTTGGCGGGATCATTGCGTTGAACCGGAAAGTGGACTTGGCAACAGCCGAAAAAATGCACGCCTTGTTCTTGGAAATTATCATTGCCCCAGCATTTGATGACGATGCCTACGCAGTTTTGGCAAAGAAGAAGAATCTGCGCATCATGACCCTGGACTTCGGTAAGATGAATCCTAATCAAAAGGATATGGTCACGGTGCTTGGTGGGGCACTTTACCAAGATGCTGATACCGTTCACGAAACGGTCAGTGACTTTAAAGTGGTTTCTAAAGCTCAGCCAACGGAAGCACAATTAAAGGCGCTGGAATTTGGTCAAACCGTGGTTAAACACGTGAAGAGCAACGCCATCGTTGTGACAACGGCCAACCAAACGCTTGGTGTAGGTGCCGGTCAAATGAACCGAATCGATTCTTTGAAAATTGCGGTGGACAAAGCGGAAGAAAAGACGGGCTACGATGAAGCAATCGTTGCTTCCGATGCTTTCTTCCCAATGGACGACTGCGTGGAGTACGCAGCTAAACACGGTATTAAGGCAATTGTTGAACCAGGTGGCAGTATCAAGGATCAAGCTTCCATTGATAAAGCGGATGAGTACGGTATTGCCTTAGTCTTTACCGGCGTACGTCACTTCAAACACTAATTTCAGATGGGGAGGCAGAAAGATGGAAAACTGGTTAGTGGTCGGCAGCGGCGGTCGTGAATATGCCTTGGCTCAGACGCTGGCAAAAGTGCCCAATCGACAAGTGTACGTGGCACCCGGCAACGTGAAGATGAATCAACTGCCACGGGTTGAAACGGTTGCCATAGAAGAAATGGCCTTTCCTGAGCTGGCGGAATTCGCTAGCCAGCATGATGTGCAGTGCACCGTAGTTGGTCCCGAACAGCCGTTGTCTGCCGGAATCGTGGATTATTTTGAAAAGAAGAATTTACCGATTTTCGGTCCAAATAAACAGGCGGCTCAGTTGGAATCTTCCAAAACTTTTGCTAAGCAAATGATGCAAAAAAGCGGCGTACCAACGGCCAGTTACCGGGAGTTTACTGATTTGACCGTGGCGCTGTCCTACGTTCATTGTCAAGAACCGCCGTTGGTAATCAAGGCGGATGGTCTGGCTGCCGGGAAGGGTGTCATCATTGCTAATTCCTCACAGGAAGCCATGGCAGCGGTTGAAAAATTAACGTCAACGGGTTCGAAAAAATTGCTCGTAGAAGATTATTTGCAGGGTGAAGAATTTTCACTCTTTGCGATGGTCAATGGCACCACGTTTGTGACCATGCCGATTGCGCAGGATCATAAGCGATTAGCCGATGGCGACATGGGACCAAATACTGGTGGTATGGGAGCGTACAGTCCAGTTCCGCATATTGATGATCGCTTGAAACAGGAGGCGGTTGATCAAATTATCAAACCAATTTTGCAAGGTATGGCTGATGCTGACATGCCATTTAACGGTTTTCTGTACGCTGGTCTGATTAATACTGCCAGTGGCATCAAAGTCATCGAATTCAACGTTCGGATGGGAGACCCCGAAACCCAAGTCGTCTTGCCGCAGCTTAAAAGTGATTTAGGCGAGCTGATTCTTCAGTTGAAACAGGGAAAGCAGCCAGAAGCTGAGTGGCAAAAGGGTGAGTTCTACCTTGGCACGGTGGTGGCGTCACGGGATTATCCCCGTTCGGTCATGAACGGCCGGTCGTTACCAGTAATCACTGACCCTGACGTTGAGATCAGTTATGCCGGTGTTGAGCAGCAGGGTGATCAAATTGTCAGCCATGGCGGTCGGGTTCTAATGGTTACCGCAAAAGCAGCGACTTTAAAGGCGGCTTGAACTAAGGTGAATGCTGTTTTGGACGCGGCAGTGGATCAAAGCGCCTATACGTTCAGACATGACATCGGTTTTCATGCAATTGGCAAGTGAGTGGCTTAATGCGGCGGTTAATTTGAGAGTATGAAGAAGAAAAACACTATGATTTTCGTCAGTATTGGCCGAAAATCATAGTGTTTTTGTTTAAATTATTAAAGATGTTTAAAAATATACGTAATGGCGCATAAAACTGTTATTATTAAAGCTTATGGTAAAGTAGTTAAAAGACTTCTACATAAAGCATTGCTCAATGCTCTAAAAAATATTAAAATAATGTGTATTTGCAAAAAATGGACGAATGAAAGCAGGTTTTTTTAAATGACTGAGACGTCAAATCACAATGAAGGCGGCAATATGGTGCCGGATTCAAAAGACCAGATGGTGACCGGGTCTGCCTGGATGACAGCGGGCAGTATTCTTTCACGGATACTTGGTGCCCTCTACATTATTCCTTGGGGTATCTGGTTTGGCAGCTACTTCTTCCAGGGGAATGCCCTTTACGGAAAGGGTTATAACATCTACAGCTTCTTCTTGATTGCGGCCATTGCGGGGATTCCATCAGCAATTGCTAAACAAGTCGCACACTATAACGCCATGAACGAATATGGCGTGGGTTTCCGGCTTTATAAACACGGCTTTATTCTGGCCGCTTTAACCGGACTGATCTGCGCAGCGTTACTCTTCTTTGGGGCGCCGTTATTTGATGGCGGCGATCCGCGAGTAGTTCCCGTTTTGCATTCATTAGCGTGGGCGGTGCTGATCATTCCCGTAATGAGTCTTTCTCGAGGCTTCTTCCAAGGTTATCAGCAAATGGCACCTTCAGCTATTTCGCAATTCGTGGAGCAGCTTGCTAGGGTGGCTTACATGCTGGGATCGGCATTCGTTATTATGCGAGTGCTGCATGGTAGCTGGATCACAGCCGTTTCGCAGTCGACGTTTGCCGCTTGCGTGGGCGCCGTTGCCGGAACATTGACGTTAGCTTGGTACTATTTAAAAAATCGCTCGTCTTTTAATTCGCTTGTACTCAATAGCAATAATGAGATTGTGGTTCCGGCCAAACAGCTTTACCAGGAAATTTTGCAGCAAGCCCTGCCATTTATTGTGCTGGGTGCTGGTATTACCATTTTTCAGTTGATCGATCAGTATACCTTCTTTAATTTCATGCGAAGTACTGGCATCACATCAACGGTTATGCTGAACAATTTATTTGCGATGTTCAGTGTTAACGCCAACAAGTTGATCATGATCATCGTTTCGCTGTCTTCAGCATTAGCCATTACGGTGGTGCCGTTGCTGTCTGAAGCCTATACCCGAAATGATCGCGAAGATATCAGTCATCAGCTTACTAACGCCATGTTACTATTTGCTTTTGTGATGATTCCTAGTGCCCTAGGGATGGCAGCCATTGCGCACCCGTTAAACATTATCTTTTACGGTACGTCGCACAAAGATTTGGCAACTGCGGTACTAGCCTTTTCTGCGTTTGAATCGATCATGTTGGGCCTGTTCAGTGTGACTTCTGCTATCATGCAAGGGGTCTCCCAGAATAAACGGGCGGTTCGTTACTTCGCGGTGGGGACAATTGTGAAGCTGGCACTCCAGTGGCCATGCATTCATTACATGGGGGTTTTCGGCCCGCTAGTGGCGACTACCGTTGGCTTCTTGGTAGCTAACATGTTGATTATCCGCTGGCTGAATCAAGCCTTTGGCGTTGATTTTCCGGGCATTGCCAAGAAGGTGAACGGGGTACTGGCATTTTCGCTTCTAATGTGCGGGATTGCGTACTTGCTTGTGAGGGGTGCTAGTCGTGTTGTTGGCAGCTTTATGGTGGTTGATTCGCGGATCGGCAGTTTGATTGTTGTAATCGTTGCCGTGGGGATCGCCGGTTATCTTTACGTTTACCTCGTTCTGCGGACCCGACTGGCCGACACTGTTTTGGGTGATCGGATGCGACGGCTGAGAGCTATGCTGCGTATTAAATAAAAATAAAAAACTTCGCTATTTCCGGTGTTTGGGAGATAGCGAAGTTTTTTGTCTTACTTTTGATGTTCATGCATGTAGCGGGGAATTTCATGAATGATTTGCGTTGGCAGAACCACGTACTGGTTTTGTGCGAGTTCATCTGCAATGGCACTATGAGCATATACCGCCGCGAGCACAGCGTTAGTCTGATCAGCAAATTGGGCAGTAAAGCCGGCAATCATGCCAGCCAGCGTGTCGCCCATACCGCCGGTTGCTTGGGCAGGAGTACCAGCGGTGTTTAAAAAGCTCCCAGTTGGGGTGTAAATTTTAGTTTGGTGTGATTTAACTACGACGATACCGCCTAACTGTTGCCGGGCAGCCTCATTGGCTTCGTCGGTTTGATCGGCAATCTTGATGCCGGACAACCGCTGCCATTCCATTTGATGTGGTGTAAACACGAGCTTGGCCTGCGGCAGCTTAAGATGATGTTTAGCCACCAGCGTAATTGCTGAGCCGTCAATAATCAGTGTTTGGCTGGTAGCCACCGTATCGAAAACAGAACGCAATACGTTCAGACTCAACGCTGTGGTTCCCAGCCCAGGGCCAACGACCACGGTATTAGCAGCTGAAACTAAGTCGGTTAATTCATCACGATTGGAAAAATCAGCGACCATTGCTTCGGGCAGCCGTGAATGTAAGCTGACAAAGTTACTGGGATCCGTCAGCGTGGTATTCAGCCCCGCGCCGCTGTAAACACTGGCTTCAGTTGCCATAAGGATGGCGCCACCAAAGTGGTCATTACCCCCAACTAGGCAAACCCGGCCGTAAGTTCCCTTATGACTTTCCTTGGGCCGGACCCGAATTGTTTTAGTCAGGATGTTGTCAGTTAATTTTTCCACAATTATCGCCTTCCTATAATTAAAGCCTTAACTTGAGTATAGCATTATGATTTAAATCTGTGGCTGATTTTAGTCAGCATTTCAGCTTAATAGGAACCTTAATTCCGCAAAATTATTTTACCGGTAAGCCCAGCAGTCTGCTCCCCTCTAAGTCAGTTGTATGCTAGAATGGTACTTGAGAAACCACTATTGGGAGGAACTTAAATGTCAATTGATTGGAAAGCAGCTGCTCAGAAACATCAAACAGCTTATGTAGATGATTTAACGAAACTGATCGCCATCGAAAGTGTCCGTGACGATTCTAAAAAAACGGCTGATATGCCACTGGGACCTGGCCCCGCACAAGCCCTGCAAGCCTTTTTGAAAATGGCTGAGCGAGACGGCTTCAAGACGACTAACCTGGATAACCTTGCGGGTTACGTGGAATACGGCGAAGGTGATGAAACCATTGCTATTTTGGCCCACGTGGACGTTATGCCAGCAGGTGAAGGCTGGTCAACTGAGCCATTTACTTTAACGGAAAAAGACGGCAATCTGTATGGCCGTGGTACCTCTGATGATAAGGGACCGGCACTGGCTTGCTACTACGGTTTGAAGATTCTGAAGGAACAGGGTATCAAACTTAACAAGAAGGTGCGCTTCATCTTGGGCACCGATGAAGAAAGCGGCTGGACGGGTATGAAGCACTACTTTGAGACTCAGCCAGAACCAACTATGGGCTTTTCACCCGACGCAGAATTCCCATTGATCAACGGTGAAAAAGGGAACGCTACGTTTACGTTGACCACTCAGGGTTCAAATGGCGGTCAGTATAAATTGAACCAGTTCAGCGCTGGTTTACGTGAAAACATGGTGCCACGAGATGCTCACGCGGTGGTTGAAACTGACGATAACGAAACGCTGGTCAGTGACTTCACTGCATTTCTTGACGAAGCGCCCGTTACCGGTGACGTTCATATTGACACTGATGGTGTTCACTTCCACGTGATTGGTAAAGCTGCTCACGGAATGGAGCCTAAAAACGGTATCAACGCCGGTACTTATCTGGCTTCATTCTTGAAAGCCTTAGACTTTGGCGGTGATGCGCGAGCATTTCTAGAGCTGGTCGGCGGCGATCTCCACGATGATTCCCGGGTTCACAAGCTTGGTTTAGCCTTTACTGACGATATCATGGGTGATTTGACCATGAATATCGGTGTAATGGACTTTGCCGCTGGTAAAACTGGCAAGATCGTGCTGAACTTCCGTTATCCAAAGGGGATGACAGCCGAGGATATTCAAACGAAGCTCACCCAAGTGGCCGATCAAAATCACTTTGAATTAAGCAAGGGCCGTGAAATGGTACCGCACTACGTTGACCCTAAGGACCCAATCGTCACCACATTAATGGGCGCTTATCGTGAAATGACGGGCAACGAAACTGCTAAGCCGGAAGTTGTCGGTGGCGGTACTTATGGCCGGCTGATGAAGCGGGGTGTGGCCTTTGGTGCGTTATTTATGGATCACACACCAGATACCATGCACCAAGTTGACGAGTTCCAGCCAATTTCTGATTTGATGATGGCAATGGCCATTTACGGCCGTTCGATTGAAGCACTGGCAAACGAATTACCAGAATAGGGAGTGATGGCATTGGCACAGCTCAGTAATTATCAAAACGTAATGGTCGGTGTAGATGGTTCCAAGCAAGCTAAGCGGGCGGTTCAAAAAGCAATCGCAGTTGCTAAGCGTAACCACTCGAAACTCTTTATTGTTTCCGTACTGAATGTCAGCACACTGACCAATATTGGCAAGTCCAAGTTTGGTTTTGGTGCAGTTGATCCGGACGTTTTGGATGAGTTCAAGTCTAAAATGGACCGGCTGGTTGCTGGTTATCGTGATCAGGCAATCAAAGCGGGTGTTCAACAAGTCGAGATTCACGTAACCTTTGGCAACTCAAAAATCGAGCTGGCGAAGAATCTGCCGCAATTACTGGCTATCGATTTAATCGTCATGGGTGCCACTGGTGCCAACGTGGTTGAACGGATGATGATGGGTTCCAATGCCGTTTATGTTGTGGCCAATGCCCAAGTAGATGTGTTAATCGTACGAACTGATCTGGATAATCAACAGCTTAAGGATTTATAGAGATAAGAAAACGGGTTGTGCTATAAGTTTATGTTGGTAAGTATTTCAATCAACTTATTAGCTAAATTTTGTTATGATCGTAGTTTAGTTCAACACTTTAATGTAGCCTAATCATGTGTCAAAACTCAGATTCCGGGCATTTAACGCAAAAAAATACCTATTCCGACAAAGTTCGCCGGAGTAGGTATTTTTTACGTTAAATTCTGGAATCTACCGAGTTTTGTCACACACTCGTTCCTAATTTTACATTGCGTTTGGAATTGAATCCGTGTTTCTGATCTTGCTTAATGCGTCATCAACCTGAGCTAGAACGGTTTGCACGTTCTTAGGATCTTCAAGGTTATAGTGTTGTAAATCAACCTTGATCTTAGGACTGACGTCAAAGTCATCGAACCATTTTTGGTAAGCTGACCACATCTTGTAGTAGTAAGATTCCAATTCGGGGTGGCTATCAATTTGTTCGTAATCACGGCCGCGTTTCTTGATGCGGTAGAGGATCGTATCGAAATCGCTGCTGGCGTATACTAGCAAATCTGGTGCCTTCTTTGGCAACGTGTTCAGTTCGTTCATCATGTTATCCAACAGTTTGAGGTAAACTGACAGTTCGGTATCACTAATGTTACCTTCAGCGTTATTTTCCTTAGTAAACAGGGCATCTTCGTAGATGGAACGGTCCAAGATGTTGTTATCATCTGCGAGGGCTTGTTTGATCATGGAGAAGCGTTTATTTAAGAAGTAGATCTGCAATAAGAACCCGTATTGCTTTGGATCTGAGTAGTATAAAGGTAGTACTGGGTTCTCGCCCACTGGTTCAAAGAATGCCTTGGTTCCTAAGTGTTCCGCAAGCATTCCAGTTAAAGTTGTTTTTCCAACACCAATCATTCCGGCTGTAATAATCACCATAATAGCCCCTCTTTTAATAAAATATGCAAGATATAGTGTACCATAGTTTTGAGAGATACTACATCTTCTTTTTAACTTTTTGAATGTTAAGCGTTTTATTCGCGGATTCATCAGCGTTCCTGAAGATTGATAGTGGCTAAGGCGTTAACGGCCGTGGTCAAAATAACTAGTAGTATAATTGAATTAAAGGGATAAAGGAGCGTGTGTGTGAAATGTATGATGCAATCGTATTTTTTGATTTAGACGGGACTTTATTTGATGATGACAAAAACGTTTTGCCAAGCAGTATTAAAGCCATTAAAGAGATGTCACAGAATAATATTCTTTCCGTGATTTCAACTGGCCGTAACATTTTTGAAGTCCAGTACGTGTTAGATGAAACCGGCTTAGACACTATTGTTAGTGCTAACGGCAGTTACGTTCAGTATCAGGGCAAGAAACTCCACCAAGAAGTGATTCCAGAAGATGTGATCAACGACTTTACCGACTATGCCAAGCAGCAGGGCGATCCGGTGGCTTACTTTAACAACCGCGGTTTTCGCTTGAACCAGGAAAATGACGCCACCAAGGAAAACTTTAAGCTGCTGCGGCTGGATGCCAAAGTGGATCCTGATTTTTATCATCATGAAACCATCAACTTTATGAACGTCTTTAATGAAGATAAGGAAAAACAGTATCAAGAACATTTTAAGGGTGTGCTGTCATTAGTACGAAACAATCCTCGGGCACTTGATACCATGAAAGCTGGTGTTTCCAAGAAGACCGGGATCCAGATTTTACTTGAGGCAGCACATCTGGAGAACATTCACACGTATGCATTCGGTGATCAGTTAAACGATCTGCAGATGTTTGATATGGTCGATACCCCAATTGCCATGGCCAATGGTCACAAGCTGGCTAAGGAGAAAGCGGATTACGTGACAACCTCTAATATGGATGATGGTATCGTGAACGGTTTGAGACATTATGATTTAATTAAGTGAAGTAATGCGGTAATCCAAAAATGGCTTGAAAGACTCTGAGTAAGAGGCTTTTGAGCCATTTTTGTGTAGGAATAATATTCCGATAATATTCTGCGTAAAAATTCCGACGGATTTACCTATAAAGTTAATAATTCCATATGCTATTGAAACCGGTACCATTTATCGGTTACTCTAAGTGAGTAGTCACTTTACTTTTTTTAGGTAAGGCGTGTCAATCGGTAGATAATCAAGCGAATGGGCTGCAGTCGTCGCATTCGTTTATCAGATAAGCAGAGGTGAGAGAAATGACAAAGACAAATTATTTTGGCGGTATCGACGTTGGCTCAACAACGGTCAAACTCGTGGTCATGGATCAAAACAACCAAACCGTCTTCGCGCGGTATGAACGCCATTATTCAGATGTAAAAGCAGCCAGTGAAAAAATTTTGCGAGAAGCAATCACTGAACTTGGTGCCGATGTTCAAATTGCCTGTACCATTACAGGTTCCGGCGGGATTGGCCTAGCCAACCTGCTGCAGCTGAAATTTATTCAGGAAGTGATTGCTTGCACGAAAACCGTTGAAACACTGATTCCACAAACGGACGTGGCCATTGAACTGGGCGGTGAAGACGCCAAAATTACCTTCTTCGGTGATTCACTGGAACAGCGGATGAACGGTAGCTGTGCCGGTGGTACCGGGGCCTTCATCGACCAAATGGCAACCCTGCTTAAAACGGATGCCAACGGATTAAACGTGATGGCTAAGGATGCTGAAACGATTTATCCCATTGCCAGCCGCTGCGGGGTATTCGCTAAGACCGACGTTCAGCCATTGATCAATGATGGCGCTAAAAAGGCGGATATCGCGGCTTCCATTTTCCAAGCCGTGGTCAATCAAACAATTTCTGGCTTAGCTGCCGGCCACAAGATTCGTGGCAACGTGGCTTTCTTGGGCGGTCCGCTATACTTCATGGATCAATTACGTTACCGGTTCATTGAAACGTTAAAATTGACGCCAGAACAAGTCGTCTTCCCAGAAGATCCGCAACTGTTCGTGGCCAAGGGGGCCGCACTGTACGCCTATGACCAGCCGACAACCACTTTGGATAAGCTGTTGAATCAATTGCTTAACGGTGATGATTCTGGGATGCACCCGAGTCATTCCTTGGAACCGCTGTTCAAAGACGACAATGAGTTACAGGAATTTCGTAAACGGCACGCCATGGCAAAGGTTGAAACCCGTGATCTTGCCAGCTATCAAGGTGTGGCCTATCTCGGTATTGACGCCGGTTCTACCACTACTAAAGTCGCTTTAATGAGTGATGACAATAAGATTTTATACACTTATTACGACAATAATGATGGTGATCCGCTGGAGAAAACTAAAACGATCCTGCGGGATATGTACAGTAAGATTCCAGCTGGTGTCACCATTGGGAAAGCTGCCGTTACCGGCTACGGTGAACATTTGATCAAAAACGCGCTGATGGTTGATATTGGCGAAGTGGAAACCGTTGCCCACTATAAAGCAGCACACTACTTTGATCCCGAAGTTGATTTTATTTTGGATATCGGTGGTCAAGACATGAAAGCCATGACCATTAAAAATGACGCGCTGTCCACAATCAAATTAAACGAAGCTTGTTCCTCTGGTTGCGGTTCGTTCCTAGAAACCTTTGCAACTTCATTAAACTATAAAATTGAGGACTTTGCGCAGGCAGCATTGCTGGCAAAGCACCCTTCAGATTTAGGATCACGTTGTACCGTCTTCATGAACTCGAAAGTGAAACAAGTTCAAAAAGAGGGGGCCACGATTGGCGACATCGCTGCTGGCCTATCCGTTTCAATCATTAAAAACGCGCTGTTTAAAGTAATCAAGATGCGTCAGGTAGAAGATATGGGTCACCACATCGTCTGCCAGGGTGGAACCTTCTACAACGAAGCCGTTCTGCGGGCGTTTGAAAAGATTGCCGGTACCCAAGTTGTTCGACCAAATATTGCCGGACTGATGGGCGCTTACGGTGCTGCATTGATTGCTAAAGAGGGCTACCAGGCTGGTGACGAAACCACTTTGCTGTCCCTTGATCAGATGGATAACCTGAGTTTCAATAAAGAATACATGCACTGCGGCGCCTGTGAAAATAACTGTGCGTTGACCATCACTGTTTTCAATGATGGCCGTCGGTTCGTGACTGGTAACCGCTGCGAACGTGGGGAAGCTCGCGGAATGAAGCAGCGGGTACCAAAGGATAACGGTAAGATCAATCTGGTTGCCGAAAAGTACAAGTTGCTCTTCAGCTACCGGCCACTGCGCAAAAAGCTGGCCTACCGCGGTACCATTGGGATTCCTCGGGTACTGAATATGTATGAAAACTACCCGTTGTGGCAGACGTTCTTCCGTCACTTGGGCATTCGGGCGCAGTTGTCACCAAAGGGAAACGCGCAACAGTACGAAAAGGGCATGGAAACCATTCCGTCAGATACGGTGTGCTACCCAGCTAAGCAAGTTCACGGTCACATTCAAGCCCTCATTGATCGGGGTTATAAGACGGTCTTCTACCCAGCTGTGGTGTACGAAGTTGCTGAAAATAAGAACGCTGATAACCACTTTAACTGTCCAATCGTGCAGTCGTATCCTAACGTGATCCGCAACAACGTAGATGAAATCACTTCCGGAAAGGTGGATTTGATTTCACCATACCTGAACTTAGCGGATAAAAAGGGAACGGCTAACAACCTTTACGATGCTTTGAGTGAATTCGACATCAGCCGTTCAGAAATTAAAACGGCTTTGGAAGCCGGTTATAAAGCACTGGAAGACTTCAAGCAGCAGATCCGCAATCGCGGTGAAGATACCATGCGGATGCTGATGACCACCGGCGAACACGGCATCGTGCTTGCTGGCCGGCCATATCACTTGGATCCGCAGGTCAATCACGGCATTTCGCAAATTATGACTGCTGAAGGGTTCCACGTGCTCACTGAAGATTCCATTGCCCATTTAGGCGATGTTAAGGGCTTACGGGTCGTCAACCAGTGGGTTTACCACTCACGGTTGTACGCTGCTGCTAGGGTTGCTGCTAAGACACCGCAACTGGAATTTGTGCAACTGAACTCCTTTGGCTGCGGGATCGATGCTATTGATACTGACCAGGTTGAAGAAATCATGAGCCAGTACAACCGGCTATATACTTCCTTGAAGATTGATGAAGGGACTAACATGGGTGCCGTTCGAATTCGGTTACGGTCACTGAAGGCGGCTGTGAAGGAACGCCAGAACCGCAAGATCATGCCAATGAAGCTCCACGATGATCCCACACCAGTTGACTTTACCCCTGATATGCACAAGAAGGGCTACACCTTATTGCTGCCGATGATGTCACCAATTCACCAGCACGGGCTGGTTGACGTGGCGTTACGTGCTTCGGGCTATAACGTGGTTAATTTACCAATGAACGACCGGAAGTCGGTGGATGTGGGTCAGAAGTTCGTCAATAACGATGCTTGCTATCCGGCCATCATTTCCATCGGTCAAATGGTAGAAGCCTTCCAGAGCGGTAAGTATGATGTGGATCATACCGCTGTCATGATGACTCAAACCGGTGGCGGCTGTCGGGCAACGAACTACATTCCGTTGATCCGCAAGGCGTTGAAAGATGCCGGTTTTGGTCAAGTACCAGTGGTCTCATTGTCACTAGGCAATCAAGGAGTGGAAGAAACTCCTGGCTTCAAGATGAGCTTACCGCTGTTACGGCGAGTTGCCATTGCCTTCCTGTACGGTGATTTATTTGAAACGGTGGTTTACCGTACCCGGCCGTACGAAACACAGCCTGGTCAAATCGATAAAATGCACGAAGACTGGCTGAAACTGGTTCGGCCTTCCATTGAAAAGGGCAGCTTTAAAGAATTCAAACGCAACGTCAACGAAATCGTTCAGGACTTTGATACTGTCAAACTGAACGAAGTCCGTAAGCCGAAAGTTGGTTTAGTGGGTGAAATTCTGGTGAAGTACTCACCAATCGCCAACAACGACATCGTGCACCTGCTGGAAAAAGAGGGTGCCGAAGCCGTTGTCCCAGATATCGTTGGCTTCATGAACTACTCATTGTATAATCAGATTTACAAGTACCAGCATTTAGGTGCTTCCGCCAAGGCTAAGTGGTTTGCTGAATTCGCCATGCAAGTTATTAAATGGTGTGAACAGCCAATGCAAAAAGCGCTTAGTGCCTCGAACCGGTTTGAACCAAGTGAAGCGATTAAAGAAGTGGCTGACGATGCCAGCAAGATCCTGTCACTGGGGAATCAAACTGGTGAAGGCTGGTTCTTGACTGGTGAAATGATCGAACTGCTCAAGAGCGGCGTGCCAAACATCATTTGCATGCAACCATTCGGCTGCCTGCCTAATCACATCGTGGGTAAGGGTATGATCAAAGAACTGCGGCGTCAGTTTAAGTGCGCAAACATTGCCCCAATTGATTATGATCCGGGTACTTCAGTGGTTAATCAATTAAACCGGATTCGACTAATGCTAGCCACGGCTAATAAAAACTTAGCAGCGGAAAAGCCGCAGGTCACTTCGGAACAGCCAGCTGTTCAGCCTCAATCGGCCAAGCTCAGCAGTCCGGTCAGTGGTCGGTAGTCATCAGTCGGTAAGTCATGGGACAGTTTAAAGTGGGGAAATGATATGAAACATACTGACGTTGAAACGTTATTCGCAAATAATATTCAAACAGCCAATTTATCAGAGAAGCAGCGAAGCGTTTTGAAGGCAAGTCTGACGCTGTTTGCGCAGAAGGGTTATGAAAATACCAGTACGCTGGATATTGCGCGCTTAGCTGGGGTTTCTGAAGGGACAGTTTTTAAGCATTTTAAAACTAAGGACGGGTTACGCCAGGCAATCTTGAACCCGTTCATTCATGATATTTTTCCGCAAGTCGCGGGGGAATTTCTGTTGACCCTGCACCAAAATCCGTTTGAAAACTTTGAGGCGTTTTTACGGTACGCCGTGCACGACCGGATCGTATACGCCATGGATAATCGCCAGGAAATGAAGATCTTCATTCAAGAAATGGTCAAGAATCCATCAATCATGACCAAACTGACGCAGCGGTTAAGCAAGCTGCTTGAGGGCGGCGTTGATACCCTGTTCCACGAGTATAAGGAAAAAGGCGAACTGGTGGATTGGGATTCTATGCGAATCGTTCGTATGGCTAGTGGCGTGATCGTTGGGTATCTGATACCCAACATTATCATGAGTGATGCGCCGCTGGATATTGATAAAACGACGGATGAAGTTTGTGAATTCTTATTGGATGGTTTGAAGCCTAGAAATTAAAAAGTAGCTTCAATTAGTTTTCTAACTAATTGAAGCTACTTTTGGTTATTCGAGATTAACAGTTAAGCCATTGCTTTTTCGATGTTTGCTAAAGTCATCTGCGAGGTATCGTCAAAGCGAACGTCAGCAGCTGAAAGGGTCTTAGCATCACCAATACCAACTGAAGTTTCGTTGGCAGCATTGATGGCTTGAATTCCGGCTGCAGCATCTTCGACACCGATGCATTCTTCTGGCGCTAGGTCCAGAAGTTCAGCACCCTTAACGTAAATTTCAGGATCTGGCTTACCCTTCGACAGGCTTGCGGGATCGACTACTTTCGGGAAGTAATCCGTTAGTTCCAGCTGCTTCAAAACGGTAGGGCCGTTTTTAGAAGCAGAGGCTAACGAAATGAGATATCCCTTATCCTGTAAGTCATCTAAGAAATCTTTGATACCGGGTAAGATATTAGCTGGTGTCATTTTCTTAATTTCGTTGACGTAGTTGGTGTTCTTTTCGGTGGCTAAAGCAACTTTTTCATCGTGTGAATAGTCGTTTTCCTTGCCGCCAGACTTTAAAATCAGCTCCAGGGAGTCCATCCGGGAAATTCCCTTCAGACCTTCCTCCAGGTCTTTGGTCCATGTGACGCCCAGCTTTTCGGCTAATTGCCGCCATGCTTTGGTGTGGTAGAGTGACGTGTCTGTAATGACACCGTCTAGATCGAAAACGAAACCTTTAATTTGTTTGAAAGTTGCCATGAGAAACACTCCTTAAGTTAAATTAATAATCAATAACCTTTTCTTGGTTAGCTTTCAATTCAATTGACTTGCCCTTGAATTGAACGGTAGAATCCGCGTCAGCAGTGACGTGAATCTGAGACTGAGTAATCATAAAGTTGTACCAGTGACCGCGAATAAATTGTTTGAACGAAATTGAGTTCCACTTAGCGGGCAGGTTAGGATGCAGGTTGATTTCCCGGCCTAAACTGTCAACACCGCCGTAGTTCCGGGTTTCAATCATTAAGGTTGCACCCATGACACCCAGGTGAATCCCTTCGGCAGTGGTGCCGCCTTGAATGTCGTAGTAGTCAGAGAACAGTGCTTGGCTGAACAGTGACCACGACTGATCCATGTTGTCGTCCATTTCGGTAAGAACTGAGTAGACAATCCGTGAAAGGGTTGATCCGTGGGTGGTCCGGTTCAGGTAGTACTGAATGTTCTTGGTCAGATACTCCTTTGGCATGTGGTAACCCAACTGATTGAGGATCTTATCAACTTCGTCAATGTTTAGGATGTAGTAAGCCATCAAGGTATCAGCTTGCTTAGCCACTTGGTAAGCATCCGGTGTCTTGTCTTCCGCCTTCAGGATCCGGTCCATCCGGGAAATGTCACCATACTTACGACGGTAAGCGTCGAAATCAAGGGTTGGCAGGTCAAAGTAACCTTCAAACTGCGCCATGATCCCGTTCTTATTAATATCAAGCTTGAGCTTGTGGGAAATATCCGTCATCTTGTCGAAGAGGGAGTCGTCAAAGGCGCTCTTCTTCTGAACGTTCTTAAAAGTTCCCTTCGGTACTTGCGGTTTCAGTTCAACCAGGTAGTTAAACAGCCATGCCACCATGATGTTGGTGTAGGTGTTGTTGGTTAAACCGGGTTCGTCAGCATTAGGATAATTTTCGTGGAATTCGTCGGGACCCATAACGTGGGCGATGCTGTAGCGCTTTTCTTTCTCGTCATAGGTTGTGGCGCTGATCCAAAACTTAGCGATGGATAGCAGCATTTCCAGTCCGTACTTATCCATGAATTCATGGTCGCCGGAAACTTGCGTGTAGTTGATCACGTTGTAGGCAATGGCCAAGGAAACGTGCCGTTGCAAGCGGCTGTTATCGGGATCCCACTGGTGGGTGATCGGATTCAAGTGCAGGAATTGTGATTGCTCATCACCAGTTTCCCCGGATTGCCATGGGTACATCGCACCATCGTAATCTTCTTGTTTAGCATAGGCCCGCGCAGCGTCCAAACGCCGGTAACGGTACATCAATAATTGCTTGGTTAACTCTGGGTAGTGCAGCGTGTAAAATGGCAGCACGAACATTTCGTCCCAGAAAACGTGGCCACGATAAGCCTCGCCGTGAAGACCACGGGCGCCCACTGAAGCGTCCAGTTTGCCTGAACCAACAGCGGCGGCTGAAACCATGGTGTGGAATAGATTAACCCGCGTCAGCTTTTGGCTAGTGATATCCGTATCAATTTTAATGTCAAAGTTGTTCCAAGCCTGCTTCCAGTAATCTTCACTTTGCTTAGCAGTGTTTTCGTAAGAAGCCTTTGAAATATCCTGATTAGCTGCCTCAAGCAGTGAATCAGCAGCGGTTTCCCGATCAGTGTAAATGGTGACGTTTTTCTCGAACTGGTAGGTTTTACCAACGCTGACGTCGGTTGAAAGCACCTGCTGCAACCGGTTGTTCTCATTCTTGACTGCAATTTGCGGCTGCGTCTTTTGACCCCTGACACTCAAATTACTCCCAACAATGAATTGAATGTGGGAGGTTTTGGTTTCACCGGTCATGTACATCTCGTTGTCGCGGGAGCTCATGCCAGTGATCTGTAGGTGCTGCTGGTCAAAATCTTGGTAGCGGTCAACGTTGCCGTTAGTAACGGTGCCGTCAATTTCTGAATAGATCTGCAGGGTCCCACTGAAGTTTAGTGGGGTGATCGCGTAGCTGATGGCGTAGTCGTGCCAGTTCTTCATGTTGGCGACCTTTGTAGTAACGATCGACAAATCATGTCCGGTAGTTAGCTGGACGTGCATGGCGGTCCGTAGAACCCCGTGCTTCAGGTCCAAACTACGATAAATATCTTGAATATCTTTCTTGTTGATGGTAAATGGCGGCTGGCCGTCCACGCCAAAGGTCATGAACTGGGCGTTTGGCATGTTGACCAGGTCTTCGTTGGTTACATCACGGTCGCCGATTTTAGTCGTCAGCTGATTATAGACGCCAGCAACGTAAGTCCCCGGATAGTTGTCTTCGTCCGCGTGTGCTTCTACGTAAGCACCGCGCAAGCCAAAGAAACCATTACCAACAGTGAGCATGGCCTCTTGACCATAGTTGCGTTTCTTTTCGTACTCACCGAAGTAGTCCAGGTGCCACTCGTTATATCGTTCCTTGCGTTTAACTGCCTTAGCTAGACCGTTTTTTTCGACGTCGCTTTGAGCAACGACCGGAATGTTCAGCATGTTGGTTAATGCTAAACCGATATCGATGCGATTGTGATTAATGCCGATAATCGTGTCAGAAAAATCGTACTCTAGGGAGTTCAAAAGGATGGCTGCGTCAATTTTTAAACCAGCAAGCACAACCTTGATCTTCTCCAGATTATCGCCAATTGTCTGTTCAGGATTATAGGTGATAATGAAGCTCCTGAAAGGTTCTTGATTATCCTTTTTGGAATATAAAAGCTCCATTGAGTCCTGTTTGACCCGTAGTGCAATTGTTCTCATAATCAGTCCTCTTTTCTATGAGTAATTCTTAATGCCTCATAACTCAATGATAAAGTTTTGTTACAAATATCGCAAACAACAAGGCTCGACGAAATCGTAAACACCTTATTTTTAAAGGTTTTGTAACCATTTCGATTACCATTAGCCAATGGTAAATTAATGTAAAGGGGACTGAAAACTGATGTGCACCGGCAGTGACGGGTATCAGCCTATTTTATAAATTCCTTCACAAGATGATTTTTCGTTAATGTAAAGGGTTTATGTTTCAAGTAAAACTGCAGCGAATCACCGGATAATAGTTTTACCATGATCTCCGTTTGGGTAATCGTCATTTCGATTTGCCGGCCGTGAAACCAAATGCGAAAACGTAAACGGCTCCATGCCTCTGGCAGTTCTGGTGATAAGTTGAAACTTCGATTTTCCATTCCTAAGCCAGCAAATCCGTAAATTAAACCTAACCAAGTGCTCCCCATATTAGCGGCGTGAACGCCATCCGCAGTGTTGCCTTGAGAGTTGGTCAGATCCATCATGACCGTCTGTCTGAAATAACGGTAAGCTTCGTCTGCGTTATGCAGTCGGTGAGCTAGAATGCCAAAAATGGAACGTGAGAGTGATGAATCGTGCACGGTGATTGCTTCGTAGTAATCAAAGTCGCGTTTTAACTGATCTAAATCCTGATTCTTAGGGAATAAAATATCAGTCATAACGGTATCGGCCTGTTTATTAACTTGATAGTGGTAAATTGTCATCGGGTGAAAATGTAAGAGTAGTGGAAATTGGTTTCGCGGTGTTTCCTTGATCGGCCAAACCGGCTTGGTAGTGGAAACGTCATCTTGTTTTTTGATTTTCAAGTCATCGTCATAAGGTAAATACATGCCTTCATCGGCAAGCTTAAACTCATCAATTTCTTTGTCGGTGACGTCCAGTTCAGCCAATTTGTCAGCGTGATTGTGCTTGAGCCGCTTTGAATACTTGACGGCAATGTGTAAATTATTTTGTGCCATTCGGTTAGTAAAATAGTTGTTGCTAACCATTGCGGTATACTCATCAGGCCCCGTCACGTCATCAATTACAAATTTGCCTTTATGCGCCTTATCAGTTGCCCAGTGCCCGTAGGCTAACCAAAAGCGAGCAGTTTTGACAATGATTTCATAACCATAATTGAACAGAAAATCATCGTCGTCAGTGACCCGAAGGTAAGTGTCCACCGCGTAAGCAATGTCGGCATTGATGTGTACTTGGGCGGTGCCGGCGGGATAGTAACTGCTGGATTCTTCACCGTTAATGGTCCGCCATGGGAACATGACACCGCTGTTGACACCCATTTCACGTGCTCGATGCTGAGCTTGGGGTAATGTGTGATAACGATAGAGGAGCAGCTGTCTTGCAATGGCTGGTTCGGTATACGTAAAGAAGGGCAGCATGAACATTTCAGCGTCCCAGAAGTAGTGGCCTTCATATCCAGGACCAGTTAACCCTTTTGCGGGAATGCTAGTTAAGCCATTTCTGCCGGCTGCTTGGTATAAGTGGAATAGATTAAAGCGGATGCCTTTAGCCATGGTGTCATCGCCCTCGAGTTCCACATCGCTGTTTGCCCAAAACTGGTCGATCTTGGCTGCTGATTCATCTAATAACTGTTTAAATGATTTATCGGCTAATCGTTTTTGTACCGAAGCGGCAAAAGCAGATTGCGACAGGGTCGTTTTTAACAGCGGATGAGGCGAGCTGATAGCGTAAGCAAAACTGAAACTTTGCGCCATTCCCTGGGTTAAATCGAAGGTTTTGCTGTAGCTTGGCAGGTCATCTAGGATGCTAACTTGCATTGGATTATCGTTTAATGCCTGTTGAGCGATAATTAATGCCAGCTGGCTTTTACGGGTGCTGATCATCATGATCGGTAATTTACTTTTAAGATAGGTTCGATCTAAAACAGTTTGTCGCTGTGCAGCACGCATGTCCTCACTATGAGTTTGAATTTGCTGATTGATGTAAGGATGCTGTTTGATGATGGTCAAGGCACCGTTAAAGTTGAGTGCCGAAACGCTGTAATTAATTACAAACAGGTGGCTATTATCGTGAGATGCAAAGGATTGCAGAGTTAACCGAAACTGCTTGTTGGTGGGACTTTCGATGTCAAAGATTTCCATCAAAACACCTGTACGCATATCCAGATTCTTATCTACCATCTTGACGTTATAGGGTGTTTCATCAGAGCGGATACCGTCTACCTCAAAGATAATGAACCTTGGATCCGGCAGCTGACAGATTGTTTGCGAGTTCTGGGCATAGCCCGAATAATTCTCACCGTAGGAAAGCTCCGTTAAATCATAAAAGCCATTCACAAACATCCCCGGCTGGCCGTTAAAATGGCTGTTGTTGCCTTGCAGCGGGTTAGATGCCCGAA
This sequence comes from Secundilactobacillus yichangensis, assembly GCF_016861565.1. Classification (GTDB taxonomy): domain Bacteria; phylum Bacillota; class Bacilli; order Lactobacillales; family Lactobacillaceae; genus Secundilactobacillus; species Secundilactobacillus yichangensis. The sequence goes on along the minus strand of NZ_BOLK01000010.1, from coordinate 65,886 downwards.
TACCAAAGTGGCCGTTCCCCAGTGTATAAATCGTCTCAAAGGTTTTTTCGTCCTGCGGCGGTAATTTTTGCAAGTGAATCTGAAAAGCATCGTTTGCGTCCATATGATTCGTCCCCCATTTAATTGATAATTTACGCCCATTATAAGGCAAAACTATCTGGTGTTAACCCTTAATCGGAAATTGTTATTTGAGCGGTACATTAGGGATTAAAAGCACTAAAAAAAGCTTAAATTCAGTATGAATTCAAGCTGTGAAAATTATTTTTGCTGCTGTTCAAGCAAGTCGCGGATCTCTTTTAAATAAGCTTCGGAAGCGGAGGGGGCCGCCGGTTTCTTTTCGGTACTATGCATCAGTTTATTGATCATTTTGACCAGTAAGAATACTACAAAGGCGATAATCAAAAAGTTAATGATTGAATCAATGAACTGGCCGTAACGGAAATGGGCGTCGCCAACACTGAATACTAAGCCGGAAAGGTCGATTTTACCGATAAACAGACCAATCAGTGGGTTGATCAGGTTTTTGGTCAGTGAAGTGACGATGGACGTGAACGCAGCCCCAATAATGACACCGACAGCCAGGTCCACCACGTTTCCCCGGGCGATAAACGTCCTGAAATCTTTTAACATAGACTCACCTCATATTGTTTAATTAATTTAATCATATCGAATTCGCCGCCAATTTCGCAATAAAAATGCAGTTTAGCAACAATATGCTTGAACTATTGTTTTAAACTTGCTACCTTTAAATCACAGAATAAATTGAAAACTGATGAATGCGGACCCAATCGATGTTTTACATGGAGGACCAGATATGGAAACAATTCGAGAACAGTTGTCAGCTGCCCAGAAGAAGGGCCGATTGGTGGAGATTTACCGTTATGGCGATGACCGTCATTTTTTAGCGGGAAACGTGGTTGCGGTAGACGATAAGTTTCTGTTGCTGAAGCGGGTGAATCAAAACGGCGCTACGGATGGCGCCATCGTGATCCGAATCAATACGATTTCAAAGGTGGCTGCCTCGTCCGATTATTTAACCTCGTTAGTGGCCATTATCGCACTGGCACGTGAAAATCATTACGGTGATATTTGGCACGTGGAAAAACTCCTCAGCAAGCTGGATTTCAGTCAGCGGTCAATCTTAAAAGCCATGCTGAAGTGGGCCTTTAAGGCCGATCAAGTGGTGAGTTTGGGTATCCATCCAGGCCGCACTGAAAAGACGTTTACCGGTTTCATCGCGTCCTTGAAACATGAAAAGCTGCGTTTAAACGACGTTGACCCCACGGATTTAAAGGCTCGCTGGCAAGTTAAGTTAGCGTACGCCGATTTGAATTACGTTGAAGTGGGCAGTTTTAAAACCTACAGCGTAACGGCTGTTTTGGAACGGTACATGCCCAAGGACTATCATTAATAGAGAAAAAGAGGTTATCGTTTGAGGGGCTTAGCTTATTTTTTAATCGTTTTGTTTCCTTCGCTGATCATCGGGATGACGGTGTATCTGACGCGTGATTGGCCAGCAACTGGTTTATTGACCATTATCACGTGGACCGTGGCGTGGCTCGTTTCCATGATTTTAGTAACGGTACTGTATTTGTTACTGATTCACAAACCCAACGTCTCACGGAAAAATGAATCCAAAGACGTTGAACAAACTAACAAGGAAGGGCAGCAGCATTAGTTTTGCTGACTTGCCTGATATCATAATAGGGGTGGCTATATGCAACAACTTAAACTTCCAACTGATCCGGTAAAGCCATCGGTTTTCACTCGGCTGTTACTGTTTGCAACGTATTTTGTTGCCATTGAAGCAGTTCCGGTGGTACTGCTTTGGATTCGGAATGCAGCTTCGAATCAAATCTTACTGCGCAGTGCGCTGGCAGTTCTTTATATTGGCGGTTTTCTGGCCATTATTTTCGCCTTAATTCACAGTCTGAAACACGTGACTGATCAGTCCTACTGGCATTGGCCGACGATCAAGGAAGTTCAGCTGATTTTGATGACGTTTGTGGCAGCGATTGCCGTTGAGATGGTGTTTAATCTGATCAATCGCAGTGTGTTTCATCAGTCACAGACCGCTAATAATGAAGCTATCAAAGTGTTGCTTTCCAGTGACCACTGGATCTTTTACCTGCTGATGTTTTCGGGGGTTTTCCTCTCACCCGTTGCTGAAGAGCTGCTGTTCCGCGGATATCTGATGAACGCTTTTTTTAAACCGGATCGTTTCTGGCTGCCGATTATTGTCAGTGCCATTTTCTTCTCACTGGCGCATGCCAGCACGACCATCGCTAGTTATTTGATCTACATGACGTTAGGCTTTTTCTTGGCGTATACGTACCGACGTACCAAGAATCTAGGAGCGTCGATTGGGCTACACATGCTTAACAACTTGATTGCGATGATCGGTATGGCTGCTATGATTCATTAGGTAAAATAAAAAAACTTTGACCTGAATTCTTTCGGGTCAAAGTTTTTTTAGTTGTTCGCTGTTATGCTTCGTGAATGAGATCTTTATTGCTGATGTTATCCAGTTTCGTCATCACTTGGTGAACCTGATCTAATAACTGATTGTAATCAACGTCGTCAAATCCCATCAAATCAATACAGTCGTTGACCCGGGCGTAAACTTCATCACGTTTTTCTAACGCGTAATCGGTTAAATCGACATTGACCTGCCGTTCATCTTGATCACTGCGTTTACGGGAGATCCAGCCCTGCTTTTCCAGTCGTTTCAAAAGCGGTGTCAAGGTCCCGCTATCCAGGTTCAAATGGCTGCCTAGTTCCCGCACCGTCATCGGTGACGTTTCCCAAAGTGCAAGCAGGGTGATGTATTGCGGGTAAGTTAAATGAAATGGTTTCAGTGCATCCTGATAAAAATGATTGAATTTCTTGCTGGCGCTATAGAAGGCGAAACAAAGCTGTTCGTCTAGTAAGCGTGGCGTTGTATTTGACATATAAGAACCTTCTTTCCAATTGTTGCACAGGTTAATCGTGTGCAACTAAATTGTTCTGTTGTTGTCATTTTATCGTGTTGTTCCTAATTTGTCTATAAAGTTGAAGTAATTATTATCATATTTATGCCTTTAATTGGTTCCGCTTCCTAAAGGTAAGGAAACGCGCTGCTGAATCAGCTGAACGATGGCTACCACCATGATGAGTTTAATGAACCCAGGAATCAGAAACGGCAGGAAACCAACTAAAAAGGCATTCGTCAAGCTTAGCTGATTACTGACAATAAGCCAAAGACTACCCATGATTAATTGCAAAATAGAACCGAATAAATTAGCGGTGAGCAGTGCTGCAATAGTCTTTTTACGTTTTTCTAACCACCAGGCGGTGAGGGTGACGTAAACGAAGAATCCCCATAGATAACCAGCGGTGGGGCCGAAAAGGGCAGCTAAACTGGTTGAACTGCCAGCAAAGACGGGCAGCCAAATCAGGCCAAGCAATAAATATAGGAAAATCGCTTTTTGTCCCGTTCGAACGGTCAGCAGTGAGGCGATGATACCCACTGCTAGGGTTTGACCGGTTAACGGAATCGGGCCAAGCGGAACGGTTATCTTAGAGCAAACCACTAGAATAGCTGCAAATTGACTGGCAAGGATCCAACTGAGCAAGGATTTATTTGAATTCATGATATACCTCCAACTAGGTTATGTTAGAAATTATACCATGAACTGGATATAGTCAAGTATTTAATCTGGAATTACATAAAATAATGCGCGACCTAATCGTATTCGGTATAATTGACGTCTGAGGGGGCGTTAGAATGTTTATGTCAACTGGCAGTTTTAATCAGACCCATATCATTAAAGGTGTGATTGCAGTCACAGTTTCAACCATGCTCAGTTCGGAAAAGCCGGATGAGTTTTCAAAGTTTGATGGGCTTTTTGATCAGGCCAAGCAAAAAATGTTCGAACAGGCGAAGAAAAAGCAGGGCGATGGAATCGTTGACGTTTCGTTCAACACTGAAGTTGTGCGGATGAGCGTTGCACCGAAGTTTTTGGTGGTACACGGGTATGGAACGGTGATTTCATTGCCGAAGAATCAGGGTGAGAAGAACACGGATGGGGAATAGTCTGATGCGGATATTTAGAAGGTACTAGTTAGTATTTTTTTAAAAAGCGACTCAGCGAATTTTACTATGTATAAGAGACTGTGCCATAAGTCTATAATGATAAGTATTTCAATCAATCCTTAATCCGAATTAGTTGTGACTGTACTTCGGTTTTATCCGGTTATATAGTCTAAGTGCGTTCCAAAACTCAGATTCCGGCCATTTAACGCAAATAATGCCCATTCCGTAAAAACCGCGGAATAGGCATTATTCACGTTAAATTCTGGAATCTACCGAGTTTTGTCACAGCTTGGTATAAATATGATTGCTATAACTTATTTTAGCGATGTAGTCATGATCAGAATGAACCGCCGACAACCATGTGCTCTTGCCACCCTAGTTTAAAATCAGAGCTTTACTGCGCCTAATTATTGATTATCGTTCGAGAAGTTTTTATCGTTGAATGATTGTTCGTTAGAGTCGAAATTCGTAGCTGAACTGCCTGATGCAGTTTGGGTTGAGTCAGCAGTTCCGCGACGAATAGCTCGGCGACTTAATATTTCTTTTGCGGCGGCTTCCTCAACGTTATCTTGATCTGCCCGTAGCCAGCCACCAATTAAAAATAGGTCAACGATGTTCCAGATACCAGTGATGATAACGCCGAATCCTAAAGTAAGGACGGTGATTAACGTCATTGCTACGGCTGAACCGATTTTCTTCATGTAATAGCGATGACCGCCGACCGTACCGAAGAATATGCATAGTAGATAAGCTACAGCGGCAGACTTCTTTCGCTTTTCAACTTCGGAATTGACCAACATTAATTCTTCGTTTGTTAGTTGATCACGGTAATACTGATTGTTCATATTGAACGCTCCTAGAGAATTTCAGCTTTTTAAGTCATCAGGATTTGGACTGAATATTCTGACTTTAATCTACCACTAATCAGGTACTTAAGGTTACTCAAATCGGTAGATGAGGGGAATTTATTCGCTATCATGTTTTGTGAGTGAACCACTAATATTTAGCTACGAGTGAAATACCGGCATAGATCGCCCAATAAACAAAAATAGGAACATCGCCAAACGTGAATTTGACAATGTTCCCATACTTTTGTGAATCGTATTCTTTATTATGCCCCGAGCAGGATTCGAACCTGTACTTGGTTACCCAAACAGCGACCTGAACGCTGCGCGTCTGCCAGTTCCGCCACCGGGGCATCACAACAGGAATAATCATACACTATTATGAGTGGTTTTGTAAAGCAATTTTATGCGACCTTTTTACATTTTCTTGCAAAATGATTTTAATCAATACTTGGTAAATTACGAGAGGAAGAAGAATCGTTCTTGGAAGTCGAGTAAGTTTTGTTCTTCAACTGCTGATCAACGAAACTGAAGGTGTAAGTTTTCCGGTTATCCTGATCTAAATAAATCAGAATCTGAGAACTGTAGGGACCCTTACTGCCCATGACCATTTCCTCGGTAGGCATTCCCAGCTGCTTTCTAACGCTAGCGAGCTGACTGCCTTTCTTGATCCGCTGATAGTCATCGGACCGCACTTTATTGGAGGAGCCGATATGGAAGACGTTTTTGGAAACGGCTTTACCCTTGACGATATCGATGCTGATCGCAGTATAAGTATGCTTGCTGTTGTGGTGTGAGAACGTCCAAGTATAAACGTTAGAGCCCCTTGCTGTTCCCCGTTCAGTGGCTTTAGATTCCCTATCGGGCTGCCCCATGACGGCGAAGACCTGCGCTTTTGAGCTGCCACCGTTACCTGTGGTGATATCACCAGTTTTGACTTGGGTAAATTTGGTCAGCATCTTTTGATCAATCGACGACTGGTTTCTAACCCGTTTAGTTTTCTTCACGGGTTGAGCTGACGGATTGACCTTGGCAGCTGAAGTGGATGATTTAGTTGATCGGTTGCCGCATCCTGCTAAAGACACCGTAGCAAGTAGGGCTATCACAGCGGTTAAAAGCTTTTTCATGATAATTACTCCTTCTACACTACATCTTCCCATACTCAAACTAGGCGTGCAAGCTGAGGCCGTTAACTTTCCAATCACTTATTGGAATTCAAATCAGCAAACACGTCAGAAAACAGCTGGCAAAGCAGAATATTCGTTAAGTTAAGCAATTCTTAACCTCTTAAATTTGATTAAATGATGGCGGTTACATGACTGCTATTGCCAACTTATGCCAGCTGTGTTACCAACTATCGTCAGGATACAAGTCTTGACGGGGTTGTATTGCGTAAGTACAATGTGAAAGTTGTTGTCTGAACTGACATATTTGGGACATATTAGATAGTTATGACTAAGCAATCAAACAACTTGCCAGTTATCGGCGAGAAAATCGTCAAGGGAGCTTTTAGATGAATATACTTAGTGGATTTGTGGTTTTGTACCCGATGATCGTTTCACTGGTGTGGATCATGGGTGCAATCTTTTTTCGTATTCAGCAGCGTCAAATTCCTTTAAAAAAGCCTGGTAAAGGGGAACCAGAGCAGCTGGTATCAGTGTTGATCCCAGCTCATAACGAGGAAGCAACGCTACACGAAGTTGTTGAATCAGTTGCGAATTTAGATTATCAAAAAATTGAATTAGTTTTAATCGACGACGGCAGTGCGGATAATACGTTAGCCGTCATGTACGATTTACAGAAACAGTATCAGGGCCAGTTTCCAATTAAAATCGTGCCCATCGTTAAGAATGGCGGGAAAGCTCACGCCTTAAACGTTGGGCTGGATAGCGCTACTGGCGAATACCTGCTTTGTTTGGATTCTGATTCTTACATTGATCAGGATGCGTTAAAACCAATGATGCTGGAATTTTATAACGATGCCAACGTTGGCGCTGTTGCCGGTCGGCCGGTGGTTCGTAATCGGACCACGTTGCTGGGCCGTCTGCAGCTGTTGGAATACATTGGGATCATCGACATTATTAAACGGGGACAAGCCTTTATTACCGGGCACATCACAACGGTTTCTGGTGTGATCGTGGTCTACCGGAAAAAAGCAGTTAAAGAAGTTAACCGCTGGACGGTTGAAGCATTGACGGAAGATATTGATATGACCTGGAAACTTTATTCACATCATTGGCGCGTGGCCTATTGCCCGCAGGCGGTTTCTTGGATCCTGGTTCCGGAACACATGAAAGCACTTATTCGTCAGCGCCGCCGTTGGGCCCGTGGCGGGTTGGAAGTGCTGATTCGTAACCGTAAGCTGATCTTTACCGGTAAGTTAGCTGAACAGTGGCTGCTGATCGATATGGTGGTCAGTAATTTATGGGCGTTAAGCTGCTTTTTCATGATCGTTTTATACGTACTGACCATGCTCTTTGCGCACGCGTTGATTTTGGACGGCGGAGTGCTGTTTGTTTTAACACTGATCAGTATTATTCAGTTTGTGATCGGCTTTACCAGTTCGCAGCGGCAGGGTTACATTGACTGGCAGGATCTATTGCTGTTGCCAATGTACTTTGTGTTCTACTGGGTGGTTAACCTGATCAGCTGTATCACGGCGCTGGGTTCCTTCTTCCTTGATCCGAAGCGGAAGGGAACCTGGTCAAGTCCAGATCGGGGGGTCTAAAAATGGATAAAGATAAATTAGTTATTCGTAAAAAGACCTCGCTTTGGTCACGGTTGCGACGGATGATCCTGCTGATTATTCTTTGGGCAGTGGCAATCTACGTTCTCGCCATCAACCTGTGCTTTATTTTTGGGGTGTACTCCGACGGCTTAGTCGTGAACTATTCACTGTTCAACCTGTCGTTTCACCTGTATAAATTATTAGGTTATTTGATCATTACCATTGGTGGAATCGTTGCGGTGTACGGGGTGATCCATATTCGCAATCTCAAACGAAAGGCGGCGGCTCATGACAAAGACAATGCGTAAATGGGTGTTAAGCATCATTATCGTGGTGTTCGTTGGTTTGATCGCCGTTAACGTTCGCAAGAGTGTTAAGTTCGAAGTGGGTACCCGGGAAAACTATGCGCTAGCAAGCAATGACGCCAAAACCAAGAACGGTATCATGGTGCTTTGCTACCACCGGATTTTAAACGACGATGATAAGATGGTTAAAACCGTTGAAGCACTAACGCCCAACAATCAGCTGCACGTCTACAATGTGAACGTTTCTGCATTTAGAAAACAGATGCGCTTCTTGCATCAGCATCATATTAGGGTGATTTCAACGGCGCAAATGGTAAACATGTTGAAAAATAACCAACCGATTCATGGTAAATACGTGGTGTTAACGTTTGACGACATTGACCGGACGATGGTTGAAAATGCCGCTCCCGTCATGAAACAGTATGACTACCCATTTACAGCCTCCATTATCACTGGTTCTACCGGCCAATACATCGGTGGTGAGCAGCTGGCCACTTGGCCTCAGATCATGAAACTGTACCACTCAGAGAATGGTAAAATGGAACTTGGTGTTCACACCAATTACATGCACTACTTGGTTAAGGGCACGCCCGCTTTTAATTTGAAACGGAACTACCCGAAATTCACTCGGGACTACGCTACCAGTCAAAGAGTGATGAAAGAAAAGACCGGGCACACAACGCCAATCTTTACTTATCCTTACGGTAGCGGTACGCCGCTGGTCCAGAACTTTCTGGTTCACCAGTTCCGACTGCGGGTGATTTACACGTTGAATAACGGTATTGTCACCAGTGAGAACAGTTTGCGACTGGCACCACGGATGATTGTGACTACGGATAGCTGGCCAAGTATCGCGCGTTGGCTGGAAAAGTAGGAGTTAGACTTACAGCACGATTTCTTTTTGAGTTATTTTGGACGGATACTTGCATTAATCAACTAATTGTGACATGATGAGCATACAAGCTGGGGGTGCTTTTTGAGCTGAGATGGCCATTGCCAGACCCTTTGAACCTGAGAGTTAGTACTTATGTAGGGAAGCTGATTGAATGTGTGCACAACAGAGCCCTCGAAGCCTAGCTTTGAGAGCTTTTTTCTTACCCAGGTTTATGGCTGAGTTCACTAAGAAGGGACATGAAATCGTTAGCGGATATATGATAGCAAATAAAGCAAGTAAGCGATGATTAGCAGTTGGAATGGCAGGTGAACAGGGAGGTGGCTGCTTTACAATTTGGTCTGAATTCATGTTGACGTGGTGTTCATAGTCTAAATCATGAAAGGATTCTAACAATGAAAAAGCATTTTCATATTCAAGACATTATTTTAATTACGATTATTGCGTTAATCTTTGGTGCTATTTTTGTGGGAACTGATTACTTGTACAACGTGCTATCATTAGCAGTTGGACCGTTTGCTAACGAAATTTTATACGGTATTTGGATCATGGCTGGTCCGTTAGCAATTTATTTAACTCGGATTCCGGGGGCTGCAATTGTTGGTGAAGTGCTAGGTGCAATTGCGGAAGTGCTATTCGGCGGAACCTTTGGTATTTCGATACTGTTTTCAGGAATTATTCAGGGTGCTGGGACTGAACTTGGTTTTGCTGCTTGGCGCTATAAAAACTGGGGCTGGAGCAGTTTGCTAGCCTCAGCCGTAACGACGACAATTGTTGCTTTTGCATACGATCTCTTTAGATTAGGTTATGCACGCTACTCGATTGGGATGCTTGCCGCACTCTTTTCTGTTCGGTTGATTTCCATCATTTTCTTCGGGGCAATTCTGGTTCACAGTATCTTTGCACTATTGAACCGTGCTCATGCTTTACGTCATCTGGGACCAGAAAAATAAGCGTTAAGGAGCCGTCTATTGAGACGGTTTCTTTTTGAGCATTTTGGCGTAAATACTTGCATTAATCAACCAATTATGACATGATAAGTACACAAGCTAGGGGTGCTCTTATTGAGCTGAGATGGCAATTGCCAGACCCTTTGAACCTGAGAGTTAGGACTCACGTAGGAAAGCTGATTGAACGTGTGCACAATAAAACTCTCGAAGTCTAGCTTCGAGAGTCTTTTTTATTTCCCCAGGTTCATGGCTGAGTTAACCATGAAGGGATATGAAGCAATGACGGATATACGGCAGCGATTGCAACGGGCAATCGATGAGCAGAAGTCGAGTCTGCTGGCAATTTTGCAGCAGCTGGTGGCGTTTCAGACGGTTTCACCGCCGGCTAGGAACACGGCTGACATTCAGGCGTATGTGAAACAGCAGATGGAACAGGCGGGGTTTGCAGCTAAGCAGCAACCATTTTATGAGCAGGATGCGCTGGTTTCTGGAAAATTAACTGGCGCGGACGCCATTAATCATCGTAGTTTGTTGTTAAACGGCCACGTAGACGTGGCGGCGCTGACTGATTTGGATAAATGGGCAACGGACCCGTTTCAATTAGTTCAGCAAGATGATCAGCTATATGGTCGTGGCGTCAGCGACATGAAGGGGGCAGTTGCGTGTTTTCTGTACCTCTTTCAGTTATTAAAACAGTTAGATATTCATTTGCCGGGGGACTTATTGTTTCAGTCGGTAGTCGGTGAAGAAGCCGGTGAAGCTGGCACCAAAACTTTATTGGCACAGGGCGAGACAGCCGATTTCGCGGTGGTTGGCGATACCAGTAACCTGGCGTTTCAAGGCCAAGGCGGCGTAGTGACCGGCTGGATCACACTGAAAAGCCCCCACACGTATCACGACGGCAACCGCGTGAATATGATGCGGGCTGGCGGCGGTTTGAAGGCGGCCAGTATGGTTGAAAAAATGCCCGTGGTGATTGAAGCTTTGCAAAAGCTGGAGCATTATTGGGCGGTTACCAAGCAGTACCCGGGCTTTCCAGCAGGGACGAATACCATCAATCCAGCATATATTGAAGGCGGGATTCACCCGGCGTTCGTGGCCAACGAGTGCCGATTGTGGATCACGGTTCATTTTTACCCGGACGAAACCATCGATGGCGTGACGCATGAGATTGAGGCAGCCGTCACAGCAGCGGCCAAGGCGGACCCCTGGTTAAAGGATATGTTGCCGACCTTTAGCTGGGGCGGTGATTCCATGCTGGTAGATAAGGGAGAAATTTTTCCGCCACTGGCTATCGATAAGACATTACCGGCAGTGCTGCTGCTGAAACAGAGCCATCAACGCCAGCTGGGAGTACAGCCCGCCATCAATATGTCCACATCCGTATCGGACGGTGGCTGGTTTGATTTTTACCACATTCCAGCAGTAACGTACGGCCCCGGCGAAATGGAACAGGCGCATAGCGACAACGAAATGGTCCGGATGTCTCAGTTGCTGGACTACACTAAAATCATCGCTGATTTCGTACTGAACTGGTGCGCTCAGCCTAAATAATGAAAGGATCTTTTCCAATGAAAAAACAATTTCATCTCCAGGATATTATTTTAATAACTATGATTGCACTGATCTTTGGTGCTATTTTTGTGGGCACTGATTACTTGTACAACGTGCTGTCAGTGGCTGTTGGCCCGTTTGCTAACGAAATTTTATTCGGTCTTTGGATTATGGCTGGCCCATTAGCAATTTACTTAACCCGGATTCCGGGAGCCGCAATCGTTGGTGAAGTATTAGGTGCAGCTGCCGAGGTGGTGTTTGGCGGGACCTTCGGGATTGCCGCGCTGCTTTCCGGTATCGTGCAGGGAGTCGGCAGTGAACTTGGCTTCGCTGTTTGGCGTTACAAGAACTGGGGCTGGGTAAGCCTCCTGACTTCAGCACTAACGACCACCATTGTGGCATTCACCTATGAAGTCTTTAAGCTGGGGTACACCCACTACACCATCTGGATGATCATCGCGTTATTCGCAGTCCGGCTGCTTTCCGTTATCTTTTTTGGTGCGGTGTTAGTTCACAGTATTTTTAAACTGTTGGATCGCGCTCACGCTTTACGTCATCTGGGACCGGAAAAATAGTAAGTGCAGTTAGTTGCTTCTGTCCGCCAAATTGAGTATTTTTTAGGCGTTGTTAAACCAATGCCACATTCTTTGGAGGAGTGAACATGTTAAAAATCGACGATTCAATTGCACGGTTAGCTTGGAATACGGAACATCATTTTTTGCATATTCAAGCTCAGCACGCCTTTATACGTGCCTGGGCGATTCAGTTCGAATTAGGGTACACGGATCTGCGGATGATTCAGTTTGCGCTGCAACTGGCTGATCCAGCACAACTGGAATTACTAGCTGAGCTGACGGCTGCCTATCAGAAAGTTTATCAGTACGAATATGCCTTTGTTGCCGGCGGCCTGGATGGGTTCAACCAGCAGTTTGGTGATCAAATTGATGACTATGAGCAGGCAGAAAAACAGTTGTTAAGTGTGTTAGATCAGATCAAGGCACTTTCAGCGTAAACGTTATTATTGAGGCTCGTTTAAGCGGCAAACTTAAACGGGTCTTTTATCGTTCGAATTGGAAGCTAATGATTCATTCCTTCTCAATCATGTGGTAACATGATTAAAGCGGTATTTTAGCGGGATAATTCGCCCGTCAGGAGTACGAGTAATTTTAAGCAGGGGAGTGGCAACACATGGTTCACAAGCTTTGGCGTCAATTTCCACAAGTTGAGACGGAATTAAAAGCGCTTCAGCCGTACATCGTGGAAGCAGTCAAATTGCCAAATCAACCCATTCACGATCAAATATTAGCGTTGCTGCAGTCGGGTGGTAAACTATTGCGGCCTGGCTTCTTCTACCTGTTCAGTGAATTCGGCGATCAGCATGATGATGACGTGCTGCGGGCAGGAGCAGCCGCTTTGGAGTTACTGCACGTTGCAACGCTGATTCATGATGACGTTATTGACCAGTCACCGCTGCGCCGCGGTGTGACGACCATCCATACGCTTTACGGTTCCCGTAACGCCATCTACGCGGGTGATTACCTCTTCACCATTTACTTCAAAGAAGTCCTGAAAACCACTCATGACATGGCTGAACTGCAGTTAAACATCCAAAGCATGCGTGAAATTTTGGTGGGTGAACTGGAACAAATGAAACTGAACTATAAGCGCAACGTTACTGAGGACGATTATTTCCGGGAAATCAGTGGCAAAACCGCCGAACTGTTTTGGCTCAGCTGCCGGCAGGGGGCAGTTCTTAGTCACAGTGACGATCAGGTTATAGCGTTAGCGGGGCAAATCGGGATGACCATTGGAAAGGCCTATCAAATTCTAGATGACATTCTTGATTACAATGGTCAGTCGCAAAAGACCCAGAAGCCGGTACTAGAAGATCTCAAATCCGGCGTGTATTCTTTACCGTTGATTTTGGCGATGAAGGATGCCAGAAGCGCGTTTAAGCCGTACCTTAATAAGAAAGCACAGATGACCGCTGCTGATCTGCAGACAGTTCAGCAGCTGGTAGCGCGGTATCAAGGAGTCGCAAAGGCCCAGTTGGAGGCCAGCAAGCTGACCCAGGAAGCATTGGACTTGATTGATCGATTGCCTGAACAGCCAGTCAAAGCCGATTTAAGAACTTTGACTGCCATGCTGTTAAAACGAGACGAATAGTGTTAACAAACGACCAGCCAGGTTGCGGTTTACTTTGACCGTAAATCTGGCTGGTCGACTATTTCCAGGCTGTTTTAGGACTACGGGATATCACTAATTTTCACTCAGAACCCTCATTATTTTGTCGTAATTATGGTATGATTTAAGTCAGAAGAATGATTGATTGACACGCCTGCAGTAATCGCTATCACTGGCAGAGCAAGCCCGTTCTACGATCATGAGGAGGTATTGCATATGTCTGAAGAAGCTGAAAAGGAATTTTCACCACTTGAAAACAAAGTCATGGCAGCACTGGAAGATGTAATCGACCCAGAATTAGGCATCGATATGGTCAATCTCGGTTTGATCTATGATATCAAGGTTGATGAGAAGGGCCACTGTGTGATCACCATGACCTTAACCACCATGGGCTGTCCACTGGGCAATCTACTGAACGATTCAATTACCGAAGCGGTTACCTCAGTTGACGGTGTGGAAAGCTGTGATATTAATCTGGTTTGGGAGCCGGCATGGAGCATTGACCGGATGAGCCGGTTTGCGAAGGTCGCATTAGGCATTCACGGTTAAACAATAAGAATAGGGTTGATTTCAATGGATATCGCAAAATTTGTTGAGCGACGTAAATCGCTGCATATTTCGCAAGTCAGAATGTGTGAGGGCATCTGCACCCAATCAACGCTGAGTAAATTTGAAAGTGGCGGTCACGTGCCATCGCTGAAGATTCTATCAAAGCTCTGCGCGCGGATCGGACTCACCATTGATGACTTGAACGAATCGAATAAAGTCAGTGCCAACCAGCTCAAGGTGGATTTGGATTCACTTGAGCGGGAACTTATTATGGAAAATTATCAACGGGTTTTGAAGGGCCTCTCTGCTATCGATGAGCAGCAGTTGGATTCGATTCTGTTAAAGATGCAGTTCTACTACCTGCGGGGTTTCATGGGGGCACTGATCAATCAGCCGCCGGAAGAGGTTTTGTACGACTTTTCGCAAATCTTAAATGATTTAGACGAGTCCCACGAAACCATCTTCACCCAGTTGGTCTACGTTGGCTCCGGTGTGATGTATAACCGGCTGCAGCAGACGGACCGTGCTAACTTTTACTTCAAAAAAGTTCATTCGTTTATCCGCAACGTGCTGAAGGACGAACAACTGTACTTTAACCGAGTGGGTGACAACTATTTGCGGTTGCTGACCATGATTTTCTTCACGGCTAGTTACTATAATTCGGTTGGCCAGCTAAAAGCTAGTGAAAAACTGGTGGCTAAAGGTGTGGACATGTGTGCGGAACACCACGTGACCTACTTCTTGCCACGGCTGAAGTTTCTGGCTGCGAAAAACGCCATTGAAGAAAAACAGGATAAAGAAGTCGTTGACCGTTTGATCAACGAGGTGCTGGCTTTTGCCCGCATCAACGATAATCAAGTGATTGAAGTTAAGGCAGCCGCTTTGAATACCCGTTACGAAAAGGGCGAATCTTTGGCTGATTTAACGCCGTAATAAAACGCATGTTGCAGTAAAATTGCTGCAACATGCGTTTTGTGTGTAAATGCTTGCGAAACACCCGGAACAAGACTATTCTCGGTTTAAAATTAATTGGAGGAATCTATCATGGAATTAACGGATACAGATTATAATATTTTAGATGCAATCGCTTCGGGTAAGGTGGAGCCTGGAACCAGTCCACGGCACTTTGTGGACTACTGTGACAACGTGATTGGCGGTGATCCGCAGCCCCTGATCGATGCTGGTTATATTGACGCTGAGCCGTACATTAACGGGCTCACGGAAAAGGGAAAGCAAGCTCTTGCCAACCGAAAAAAGTAAGGTTGATTTCAGTGATTACCAAAGCGCCAAGCAGGCAATTTTGATTCAGCTGCAGCAATGGCACTGGCAGATCACTTACGTGGAAGAAGCGGTGCGCAAGCAGAGCGACTTTGAAGCCGTCATTCAGGAAAATCGCCGGTTGCGGCTGGCAATTCGGGACAGTTATCAGGCAAATCAGAAGCTGTCCAGGCGTGAACCAATGGCGTCTCAGCGGCTGCACCGGCGTTATTTGCAGGTGTTGCTGAATTTATCAAGCCAGATTGTCTCCATCCCGTCGAAGTCCATGGCGTATTACGATTTGATAGGGTTTAAAGATCATCTATTAGAAGCAATTGACTACATTGAAGATAAGTCACCAGAAAAGGGGATTGAATAACATGCAATTGCTCATCGGCGACGTTGCAGAATTGCACTTACGGCAACGAAAAGCAGAGATTAAACTGTTCTTCGATAGCATTGGGTATCAGCTGTCCGCTAGCGGCGAAGAGCTCGTTTCACTGACCAGTGAGTACGCTCAGCTCAGCGTTCAGCCACCCGTTACTTTCGTGCGGCATGATCAGGATCATTTTCTGGATATTCAGTCAAACGGGAAGAGCATGACACTGCCTTATGCGAAGCAGCCTGGTGGTACTAGGAAATAGGCTTAAAGGTGAGTAGGATGCAACCACTGCTGAACTAAGTTTCGGTTCAAATACAGGACTGGGATCAGCAGCAATATTGCCAAAATGCCGCAAGATGGAAAGCCCCATGCACCAGAAAAGACGTCCATCATACTGCCTACGTAAAGGCTGCCAATGGGGGTAGTACCCTGGTTGAGCAGCACATAGATGCTCATTACCCGGCCACGAAGACCGTTGGGAATTGAAAATTGGAACGAGGCATTTGATTGATTCAGAAAAATCATGTTGCAAAAACCGATGGCAACCATCATGGCGATGGCTAGGGGATAGCTGTGAATAAAGATCATTAAGGTTTGCAGTGTAGCCGTTCCCAGGCCAACTGCCAGGTAGATGTTTCGCTGCAGGCCGAAGCGGGAGAGGTAACTCATCAAGAAAGCCGCAATCAGGGAGCCGATTCCAGTGGCGGACAGTAGGTTAGCATAGGTTTGGGCACCTGAATTAAGGACGGTTTTCGCGAAAATAGGAATAATGACATTATTGTTATAGTTCAACGTGCAGACAATGATCATGAGTTCAGCGCTCATGCGCACGGCATCGTGGTGCCAGACGTAGAGCAAACCTTCCTTGACGTCTTTCCAAACGTGGCGCCCTTTGGTATTGACAATCAGTGCTGGCGTTTGGCGAATCAGAAATAGTCCCAGCAAAACCGCCAGATAACTAATGGAGTTGATCAGAAAGCAGAAGCCAATGCTGAATTTGACCATTAAAATACCGGCTAGGGATGGACCGGCAATTTTGGCTAGGTTAAACAGGGTGGAGTTCAGTGAAATACCGTTCATCAAGTCTTTTTGACCCACTAATTCCACCACGTAGGATTGCCGGGTTGGCGTGTCGAAGCTTTGCAGACAGCCGTAGATGATGGCAATTAACAAGATCTCCCAGTACTGGACAATTTTAGCGTAG
Source organism: Secundilactobacillus yichangensis (assembly GCF_016861565.1). Lineage (GTDB taxonomy): Bacteria > Bacillota > Bacilli > Lactobacillales > Lactobacillaceae > Secundilactobacillus > Secundilactobacillus yichangensis. The sequence continues at coordinate 48,961 of NZ_BOLK01000010.1, read as the reverse complement.
ACCAAGATGGTCATGGCGACACCCAGAATCAAGAACCCAGTTTGGGTGGTGAGGAGAATTAACTTTTTGGGATGGCGGTCAATGACGGTACCGGCGATGAGCGTCAGCAACAAAATGGGAATGAATTGGCAGGCGGTCAAAAGGCCAACTAGAAAAGCTGAGTTGGTCATTTGGTATACCAGCCAAGTTTGGGCGGTCCGCTGAACCCAGGTGCCCATCACTGAGATGATTTGACCGAACCAGAAATAACGAAAGTTACGATTTCGAAGTGAAGAACAAGTGCTGCGTAGAATGTTCAAGTTGACCATTCGCTTTCAGAATTAGTAATTTGGAATGAAGGCAATAAATTTTAATGTGTTTAAAAATGTTGCTTCAGTTATATCACAGAAGTGGTATCCGGCTCCAGCAGGCAGAGAGCTGCATGCAAGCGAAAAACAGCAAAACCCCAAGTGCGGGGGTTCTGCTGCTTTTCACTTACATTTCGCTCTCTAAGCGCCTGCTTCCGCACTTATATCGGGCTTCAGTGAGCAAAGAGCTGCATGTAACCATAAAGCGACAGAATCCCCAAAAATCAGGGGCTTCCGCCGCTTCATGATTACATTTCGCTCTTTAAGCGCTCACTTACGCACCTAGAATTTTTTTGACACCTTATACGGTTTTGAATTGCCCAGCTCGTTGTCATGAGTAATTTCATTATCTGATAGGAAAATATCAAATTGTTTTTGACTTTCCATACCCTTAACAACCAGGACGTGACCATCTTGAACGTGATTCTGGCGGTAGATTTGGGCACTCCTTACTGCTTCGTCGTAGTCGTGAAAATTGGCAATTGAATCACCGGGGTTGAAAAATATAAGATTGTCCATTAAAATCACTCCATTCATGGTTCAATTACATTATACCGCAAACGCTTACACGAGGCGAGTTTAAAGAAAACGTTATAAGGCACGATGTTTCCTAGTATTACAGCGATTTTTTTGATAAAATGTACAGTGTTTTGAATTACGTCTTGTAACATCTTTCACTGATCGTTCGAGTCGTGAGATTGGCGCACAGATTGCGCCGCGTGAAACGGTAAATAAATGTTAAAAAGGGGATTACAACATGTGTGGATTTGTTGGTTATGTCAACCAGACAGATGTGCCTAGCGATACGATCGTGAAGATGGCCAACCGTATTCGTCATCGTGGACCTGATGATGAAGCTTACTTTAATGATGACAAGGTCTCAATGGGCTTTCGTCGTTTATCAATCATTGACCTTGCGCATGGTAAGCAACCCATGTATAACCAGGATCAAACTAAAGTTTTAACTTTTAACGGTGAAATTTATAACTATAAAGATATTCGTAAAGACCTGCAGGATTTAGGCTACGAATTCCGGACGGACGTTGACTCAGAAGTCCTGATTCACGGTTACGATGCCTGGGGTCCAGATCTGCTCCAGCATTTACGGGGCATGTTTGCCTTTGCTATTTACGATTCTAAAACCGGTGACGTCTTTGGTGCCCGTGACCACTTCGGTATCAAGCCACTGTATTACTATGATGATGGCAAGACATTCCTTTGGGCTTCCGAAATTAAGGCTTTCTTGGAGCACCCTAACTTTAAAAAGGAATTTAATGAAGACTTATTGGCCATTCACTTAAGCTTCGAATTTATTCCTTCAAAGGATACGATGTTCAAGAATGTCTTCAAGCTGATGCCTGGTCACTACTTTATTCATAAGGCGGACGGTCACACTGAAACCCATGAATATTACAAGTTTAGTTATGACAATATCGATGAGAACCAAACTATCGAAGGCGACGCTAAGAAGATTCGTAAGATTGTCGACGATTCCGTTGATGCGCATATGATCGCCGATGTTGAAGTCGGCAGTTTCTTATCAAGCGGGATCGATTCCAGTTACGTATTGAACGAAGCCGCAAAGCTGAAGCCAATCAAGTCATTCTCATTAGGGTTCCATAACTCTAAGTACAGTGAACTGAGCTGGTCAACCGAATTTGCTAAGGAAATTCATCAGGAAAACACACCGTTGACCATGACGGGTGATGACTACTTCGACATTTTGCCAACTATCATGTACTACATGGATGAACCGTTATCTAACCCTTCAGCGATGCAGCTTTACTACCTGTCAAAGGGTACCCGTAAGCAGGTGAAGGTTGCGCTTTCTGGTGAAGGTGCCGATGAGTTCTTCGGCGGCTACAACACTTATTTGGAAGCTAAGCCATTCGAACGTTACCAGAAATACGTGCCAGGATTTGTCCGTAAGGGCCTGGCTAAAGCCGTGGTTAACTTACCAAGATTCCACGGCCGTCGGTTCTTAGTTCGTGGTGCAGAGCCACTGAGCGAACGTTACTACCGGGTAAACTACGTCTTTGATTACCATGATCGCGAGAAGATCTTGAAGAACCCTGATTTGAACCGTGATGCTGGTGAATACACGAAGCATATCTTTGACGATGTTAAAGGCAAAGATGAAATGACTCAAATGCAGTATTTTGACATTAACACGTGGCTGCCGTACGACATCCTGCACAAGGCTGATCGGATGAGTATGTGTAACTCCCTTGAAGTCCGGACACCGCTGGTTGATAAAGAAGTGGCTAAGTTTGCTGCTACCATGCCAATTAAGACGCGGATTCGCGGTACCGAAACCAAGGTTTCTCTGCGGACTGCTGCTTTGGCTGAACTGCCAGAACGGGTTGCTAAGAAGGAAAAGATGGGCTTCCCATCCCCAATTGCTAGCTGGATCAAGGAAGATAAGTACCGTAAGCGGATCGAAGAGGCATTTACCTCTGACGTTGCTAAGAAGTTCTTTAACACGGATGCCTTAATGGAGATTTTAAAAGAACACATCAATGGTAAGTCATCGATGCAAAAGATCTTCACTATCTACACCTTTATTCTTTGGTACGAAGTTTACTTCCCAGAGGATACGTCTGCAGATACGATCAGCAAAGTTCGTCGTACAGATATCGACAAGATTCCAGTTGCTAACTAAACTGCAATTTTCCATATGAAACCGGCTGAAATGTCGGTTTCTTTTTGGATAAAATGGTGAAATAATAGATTTTAAGCCTCAATTAATTGGAGATGAAAGATTGTGTCACTTGATATCACCCAAGTGGTGACTTTATTAGATGAACATGATTTATTAAAAACGGTCACAGTAGCTGATTCCAAGCAAACATTTCAGCATGTGAACTACAATTCGCAAACGGTTAAACCCGATACCTTATTCTTCTGTAAGGGGAACTTCAAACCAGCTTATTTACTCGGCGCTAAAAAAGCAGGAGCCACAGCATACGTGTCTGAGACCCGCTACGAAGAAGGCCAGGGACTAACCAGCATTATCGTGACTAATATTCAAAAAGCCATGTCATTGTTAGGCGCTGCTTTTTACGGGTATCCTCAAAATGACCTCTTTATTATTGCCTTCACGGGGACTAAGGGAAAAACGACATCAGCGTACTTCACTTATGGTATCGAACAAGCTCATACCCACGACCGGGTAGCGCTATTTTCAACCATTGACCGGATCGTGGGGAATGCCCCTGAGGACCGATTTAAGTCGGACTTAACCACCCCTGAATCGCTGGATCTCTTTCATGATATGCGCCACGCTGTGGATAACGGGATGACCCACTTGGTTATGGAAGTGTCTTCGCAAGCTTATAAGAAAAACCGGGTTTACGGCCTGAAGTATAACGTTGGTATTTTCCTCAATATTTCACCGGATCACATTGGTGAAAATGAGCACCCAACTTTCGCGGACTATTTGCACTGCAAGGAACAGTTGCTGGTGAACGCCGAAACCTGCATCATTAACGCCGAAACGGATCATTTAGCGGACGTGTATTACGCAGCTAAAACCACGACTCAGCCGGAAAATATTTACCTTTACGCTCGAGAAGGTGCCAAGCTGCAGATGCCGTTAGACCTTGATGTGACCTTTAAAAACACCAACGAAACGCTGCATCAGTCCGATTTCCAAGTCACGGCGGTATCCGAAAAGGCCAAGCAGTTAGCCATTGATGGCAGCTACGAACTGCACGTTCCTGGCGACTTTAACGAAAGCAACGCCGCTAGTGCTATCATTGCCAGCGCGCTGTCCGGAGCCAGTTATGACGACGCTAAAACGGCATTGACGGATGTTCACGTTCCTGGCCGGATGGAAATGGTGACCAGCAAGGATCACGGGACGATTTACATCGACTACGCTCATAACTATGGCAGCTTGAAGGCTTTACTGAGCTTCTTGCGGGTTCAAACGGGTGCTGGTCGAGTGATCGTGGTCATTGGCAGTACTGGCAACAAAGGCGTTTCCCGGCGCAAAGGCTTTGGTAAAGCGCTTAGCGAGGAAGCTGACGTGGCCATTTTAACCACGGATGATCCCGCTTATGAAGATCCCAAGAAGATTGCCGAAGAAATTGACGCGCACATTGATCATTCCTGCGTCAAAGTGCAATACGTCATGGATCGTAAAACCGCTATTGAAACGGCGATCAAGATGAGCACGAAAGACGACATCGTCGTGCTTGCTGGTAAGGGTGAAGATGCTTTCCAGAAGGTCAATGGTGTCAACACGCCATACCCAACCGATGTTACGATTGCAAAAAACGCTGTGGAGGAATTGTAGAATGCAAGAAACACCAAAATTTACCCCAATTTTATTGGGAAGCGACTTTAACGTATACGGGATGGCGCGTTCGCTGTATGAGCTGTACCACCAGCCCGTAAAGGCTTTTGCTTCAATTCAATTAGCACCGACTCGTTTCACTAAAATTGTTGATTTGGAACTGATTCCCGGTTTCTCTGAGGATCCCGTTTGGATCGACTCAATGCGGAAAATCAAGGAACGTTATCGCGACCATAAAGAACCAGTGATCCTGATTGGCTGCGGTGACGGCTATGCTGAACTGATTGCTAAGCATAAGGATGAGTTATCAGACGTATTCATTTGCCCATACATCGACTATGATTTACTGAAAACGTTGAACAACAAGGAACGCTTCTATAAGGTTTGTGACAAATACGGTTTGCCATACCCGAAGACCCGGACAATTTCAAAGGCAGAACATGACAGCCAGACGGTTGTGGAACAGCCTTTCGACTACCCAGTTGCCCTGAAACCAACCAACAGTGTGGAATGGCTGGACGTGCATTTTGAAGGCCGGAAGAAAGCTTTCCGGATTCAGTCCCGCGAAGAGTTTGATAAGGTCTTGGACGCGGCTTATGCTAACGGTTATAAGTCCGATTTTATTCTGCAAGACTTCATTCCCGGCGACGACAGCAACATGCGGGTACTGAACGCCTACGTTGATCAGCATCATCACGTTAAGATGATGTGTCTCGGCCACCCGTTGCTGGAAGACCCAGCACCGTCCGCAATCGGAAACTACGTGGCAATTTTACCAGAGTACAACGAAGCTATTTACAAGCAGATCAAGGACTTCTTGGAAAAAATTGAATTTACCGGTTACGCCAACTTTGATATGAAGTATGATGTACGTGACGATACATTCAAATTATTTGAAATCAATCTTCGACAGGGACGCAGCAGCTTCTTCGTGACGCTCAACGGTTATAATTTAGCCGATTGGGTAGTTAAAGATTACGTCAAGCAGGATCTGGTTGACCAGCCAACTGTTTATGGAAATCAAGACGAAAGCAAGCACGCGCTTTGGTTAGGAGTTCCAGCCAGAGTCTTCAAGAAATACGCCCGTGAAAACGCCGATAAGGACCGAGCATTGGAATTAATCAGAGCCGGCCGTTATGGAACCACGTATCAGTATTCGCACGATATGAACTTGAAGCGCTGGGCACTGATTAAGTGGATGAATCATAATTACTCGAAGAATTTTGATCGTTATTTTGCTGAAAACAAAGGGTGATTTTTATGGAACACTTCTTTACAATAATTGGCGGTATGGGTACTGAAGCCACGGAAACTTATATTCATCAGTTAAACGAACGGACACCGGCCAGTAAGGATCAGGATTATTTAAACTATATCCTGGTCAATCATGCTACCGTGCCTGACCGTACGAGCTATATTAAGGACCATAGCCAGCCGAATCCGCTGACACCTCTAGTACATGATATTAAGGTTCAGAGTCAGTTAAAGCCCGATTTTTTTGCCTTACCGTGCAATACAGCACACTATTTCTATGATCAGATGCAGGCGGCCACTGATATTCCAATCCTCCACATGCCACGTGAGGCAGTGAAGGAGATTGGGAAGAAGTATCCGGATGCACACCGAATTGGGTTGATTGCCACTGAAGGGACGATTTACGACCATATTTATGATCATGAAATCATGGCTGCTGGATACGAATTCCTGGCACCGAGTCAATCCGTTCAGGAGCAAACCAACCGTTTGATCTACGACTGCATCAAGGATAATAACGTCGTTGACCGCAAGTTATTCCATGGTCTAGTTCAGCAGATGTTTGATGAAACTAACTGTGACGCGTTAGTTCTCGGCTGTACCGAGTTATCATTAGCGCAGGATCGTGAACCAGTGACGGATAAGCCAATTATTGACAGTCAGTCTATTTTGGTTGATCGGTCGTTGGAATTAGCGTTGAAGGCTCAAAAGGGATAGTTAAAATAAAAGATTAGCCAGAATTCCGAGTGGGAAGACTGGCTAATCTTTTTTGCTTAAAAAGGGTATATAAAAAGCGGACCCTCTCAGGTCAGCTCTGCACCGCGTTGTTCTCTTAAGCGGGTAACGGGAATCGGACCCGCGACTCAAGCTTGGGAAGCTTGAATTTTACCACTAAACTATACCCGCATAACAGTAACTATATTATCATATTCAGCTTATTCTGTCAGCATGAAATTGCATAAAAATAAGCTTTTTTGAAATAGTTAACCATTATTTTCAGTACTATGCTTTAGCTTTCGCCAGCTCGGCGTCTTCTTTACGCACGATGGCGCGGTTGTTAAGTTCACCAACCAAAATTCGATCTTCGTCATTATAACTTAAAATGTGAATTAATACCGAGTTTTCATAAATCTTCTCGATTTCCCCTTCAAAGTCATGTTCAAAAGAGCCAAACTTTTTGCCCTTTACATAGTCGCCAACTTTATGTTCTGCCATTGGGTTGTCTCCTCCACTTCGCATGATGAGAAAGATAATAACAAATTTTGTCTGGGAATACAAGCCTCACTTTCACAATTGACCAACTTTTCGGAAACTTAATGTTGAATTAAGAATTTAAATTGAAAATGAGTTTCATGAGTCGACCGTGGTAAACTTAAGATAACAGTAAATTTCGGGAACAACTAGCAATATGCAACATATTTTAATTGAGGATGTGACCTGAATGTGGTTAACCATTTACTTCGTTAGTTTGATTTTACTTATTCCTGTCACCATTATTGGCTTGAACCGAACTTCTGAAAAAAAGATTTCCCAATGGTTAATTATTGACCGTTTTGTTTACTTGCTAATGGCATGTGCAACCGTTGTCTTGATGATCAGGACGTTTAGCCACTCACCCCTGTTGGTTTCTTGCAAGGGATTATTGACAGTCAGTGTCATCGTATTGATCGAAGTTGCCTTTGGTCGCAAACAGGAGCACAATCTTTCCATTGCTTGGACGATTGTTATCAGTCTTGCAATTTTGATAACGGCTGTAGTTGGGATTATTACGACGTTGCATTCCATTTAAGGAAAATTGTAAAGAAAAGGATAGTTAGTGTATTACTTGTATGTGTATCGAATATGTAAGGTGTTTTAGTAAGATGTTGTAATTCAATTCTTATTAAATTATAGGTATTAGCTAAAAAGCTTCGAGAAATTTTAAATTAATTTCTCGAAGTTTTTTGGTTATGCCTTTAGACCCAGTTCCAAGCCTAGTGGTTTTCTAGGCTTGGAACAAAAAGCCACCTGCTTTGCGGGTGGATGACAATTAGTTATACTAAGAAACCTCCTAGTATCATAGAATAATGGTGTCGAAGCCAGAGTCTATGATGTTAGGAGGAATACAAATGGCACATCAGTTAAATAGTTTAGCCCACACCAAGTGGTTGTGTAAGTACCATGTTGTCTTTACGTCCAAGTATAAAAGAAAAATAATCTACAATCAATATAGACAGGATCTACAAGAAATTATCAAACTACTTTGTCGCTATAAAGGAGTTCAGATAATTGAAGGGCATATGATGCCAGATCATGTTCACTTACTTTTGAGCATTCCACCAAAATTAAGTGTTTCAAGCTTTATGGGCTACTTAAAAGGGAAAAGTGCCTTAATGATGTTTGATAAGCACGCCAATTTAAAGTATAAATTTAGCAATCGTCATTTCTGGGCTGAAGGATATTATGTTAGCACTGTCAGTCAGAACGAAGCAACAATTAGAAAGTACATTCAAACTCAGGAGAAACATGATTTCGCAGTTGATCAATTAAGCGTCAAAGAATATGAAGACCCTTTTAAGGGTAGCAAGTAATACCAACACTCCTGGAAAGAGGTCGTGAAGTAATCATGGTACTCTGGCTTTGGTATACATAAAAGCCAGCGCCTTGAAACGCTGGTCGGTAGCAGGGGCTTATAGCCCCAGAGAAAACTACCCGTTCGACGGATGGTTTACTCTAGTTAGTTACCAAAATAGTGTGACGTCCAAGTTTTAGTAGCAGTTTGATAGTACCAGTAAAGTGTGTTATCTGTACCTGATTCACTTTTAGTATATTGTTTCCAAATAGCGCCATCAGCAAGTGGATGGATAAATTTTACTTCTGTTGGTGCCACATTTCCAAAGCCTGCGTTATTAGGATTTGAACCTAGTGCAACAAATCTTTCATTTACAGGAATCTTAAACACATCACTTGAACCTACATAACCCTTTTGACCATTCACTTCTACCGGAAGTAATCCAGCGGAATATCCCCAGTACTCATCATCCTCATCTGAATTAGGTTTCGCATAAACCTGGATAGTTTTTAAAGAAGTATTATTTTCTGCGCCATGACCACTTATTATTGTTGGATATTGTTTACCTTTACTGTCGGGGTACATATAAACACTGCTGTAACTTTCTATATAATATTCCGTAGGTATTCCGTTAAATGCATCATCAGTGCTTACGACTTTATCAATGTTATCCGTATCAGCGTGATCTGCGTTAGGTGTTATATCGTCATTGGATTTACCTGTATTAGTTGACTGTGAAGTGTTCTCAGAATTCTTAAGCAGGTTTATTTGGTTTTGCAAACTAGCAATTTTAGCAGAATCATCGGTTGAATTTGTAGTTTTTGCTGAGTTTTCCGAGCTAGACTTTTGATTCTTTAAATCACTTATTTGCTGTTGCAGACTAGCAATTTGTTGCTGAAGAACCATATTCAAATTTTCGGCAGGCTTTCTAACGGATACTTTAATCAGATAACCGTGCCAGAGCCAGCCCGATACCTTGCTACTCTTAGCATAGTAATACACTGCCTTCTTGCCATTAGATTTTCTGACAACCGCCTCTTTTGATACAGAAAACTTCACCTTTGAATACTTTTTGATGCTGTTCACTTTAGTCTTTAAGGTTGCTTGCTTATACAAATAACCTTTAGAACTCTTGGTAACAGTATATTGAGCTTTCTTGACACTTTTGTACTGCATAACCTTTGTTGTTGAAACTGAATGTATCCTTTTTGCACTTGCTTCACTAGGTTTAACAGCGATTGCGGTTGCACCAATTGCAAGAGTAAGTCCTAAAATTGCAGCTTGCTTTTTCATTGAATGTAATCTCCTAAAATTAGTTTAAGTTACAAGTATGCCTGAACGCCGGCAGGTATGCAATCAAATTCTAATTTAAATGGCGTTTTTCTACTATCTAGGTAGCTTGGCTGATTTGTTATTGTAGTGGCAACCTAATTCGTAGTGATATCAGTACCATCACAGTACATTATCCACGAATAAACAATAGCATTGTCACTAACCCCAATAATAGAAGAATGGAGCTTTTAAAATGACAAACAATTTTCACGACTACGCAGACACTAAATGGCAAGAAGACGACAAGATTATCAAGTATCTAATGGATCATCACTATGACTACGAGAACCTGACCATACGCGAGCTAAGACAGATGGGTGCACAGCCTGGGGGTCAAGTAATCGTAGAGGATGTGCTGTATGGCTTACTTGAGACAGCTGAAGAACTAGAACGAATCCAACCGGCTAATCCCCTCGACTATGGCGCAATATACCCCTGGATAGCGTCTAACAGCGCTCCACTCATGGATAATGGGCAAAGAATGCTGCTGCCCGCTAACGATAGTAAGCTATCCTTTATTCAAATGATGGACCATATGCGTGAGCGGCGAGCCTCCTCATGGAATGGCACATTTGAAGATGGTGATCCGGTCATGTATCTGTACCACAACAACGCTGATCCAAGTAATTCAGCCGCCTACTTTGAAATTAAAATGTATCCCGATCACCTGGAATACCAGGTGCCCCATCACCCAGGCTACGAGGGCATTGAAAAATGGCTGAAAGCATTCGATAAGCTACTTATGCAACGCCACGATTAGCGTTATAATATTAAGACGCTCAAGAGAGTTATACGTAAATTCATCTGAAAACACTTCAGAATACGTTTCATGGAAGGGGTAAGCATGGAAAAGTTTAGCGAAGACGCTGAAAGCTGTGCCGGCTGTTTGAGCGGTTGTATTACTAATCTTGTGATGATTATAATTGGGATTGTAGTAATTTTCTTCTGCATTGCGATTTTTGTCGGACAGTTTTAGAGGAGTAAATCATGAAAAGTATATACATGTTACCGGTGCACGGATCCGAACTGGACAGGACATTTAGCCTAACCGTGGACGGAATTATTCAAACTTTCTACGTGCCACAAAACACGCTATCCAAGCTGCCGTTAAAGTTAAATTTAACAGACGTTGATAACAATGACATCCAGTATGGCACAGCTTACAGCTTCACTTGAAGATCCCTGAGATTTACAGCTGGCGATGGTGAGATTGTTAAATCAGAATTATCGCATGGAACACACAATCAGAGGGCAAGCAGGCGTCTGTCCGCTATATAAAGCATACTAAACCAAAACAGGGCTACCTGTTGAAGTACTGAAATAGTACTTCGGCAAGGTAGCCCTATTTTGTCTAACAATTATAAGCCACTTCAGTTCATGTGAATTATCATTCTTTCGCAAATTTCAGCCCCCGCAAAAGTGACACAGTATTGATGACAACAAAGATTATCATGATAAAAAAGACGTGCTGTGCACCGATTGCAGTCGAGCTAGCGTAATTTGATTTATTCTGAGCGACCGACATGACTAGAGAAGCAATTGACGTTCCGAAAGCACCGGCAAACTGCTGCAAGGTGTTAAAAATGGCGTTACCGTCAGCATTTTCGTTCTGGGGGATTTGCGCTAAACCGTTAGTCATTGTGTTTCCCATGGTAAATCCGGGTCCCGGCATGACCAGCACGTAGCCGAGTAAAATCATCCAGATGTTGGCGGTAGCTGATAAAGCGAACAGTAAGACAACACCAAGAAACTGACAGGTTAGCCCAATATATGCTGGCTTCCTAATGCCAAATGCATCGTACATCCGACCGCCAAATGGTGCCAGGATGGCGCCGATAGCAGCTCCCGGCAGAAGCAGCAGACCGGCATTGACGGGTGAAACATGATTGACAATTTGGAGGTAGTTAGGCAGCACAAAAGCGGCACCAACGTTGATTACCTGGAAGAGTAAGAAGCTGATCAAATGCAGCGTGAAGGATTGATTTTTAAATACCGATATCTTGATTAGCGGATTAGCGATTTTTAGGGAGCGTGAAATGAAAATGATGAGGCTAATTACCGCAATAACCAGGTAAATCCCAGTCATTGGAATTGAAGTTGATAGGCTATTGAGCCCTAAAATTAATCCTACAAAAACTAGGGCAATTGAGATCCAGGATGGCCAATCTAACCGGACTTTTTTAGTTGGCGTGACTTGTCTGATGGCATAAATACCGAGAGTAAAAGCAATTACCATAACTACCAGCAATAGTCCAAAAATCAGGTGCCAATTGGTTTCTACCAGAAGACCGCCATAAGTTGGCCCTAAAGCTGGAGCAACGGCTGTTACAAGTGTACCAATACCCATAAAGAAGCCTAATTTTTCAATTGGCGCCTGTTCTAGAATAATATTAAACATGAGCGGTAAGGCCACCCCAGTACCGAATCCTTGGATGATACGGCCAAGCAGTAAGGTGCCAAAATGATTAGTAAAGGTACAGATTAACAGTCCCACAATGAATAGTGACGCGGCAAATACAAAAAGCTGTTTAATGGTAAAGCGCTGTTTTAAAAAACTAGATAATGGTACAAAAACCGCAACCACTAATAAATAGGCCGTGGTGAGCCATTGAATGGTGGCCGTGTTGACGCTAAACTGGGCCATTAGCGTCGGGTAAGTGACGTTCATTGCTGTTTCAATCAGGACGCCGCAAAACGCAGTTAGCCCCGTGGCAATAATTGATAAATACAGTTTTACAGATAATTTCCGTTGCATGAATAGCCTCCTAAATAATAGTTCTATATAGCACTAAATGATAAACTATCACTAATTTAGTCTGAATACAAGGGCTAATTATCTTTACATCAGCTAGCTTTTCCGTTAGTATAAGGTGATTAAAAATTAGTTTTGTTTGGAAGTGTCTAAAATGGAGCAGATTATATTCGGAGCTTTAATTAAAAAATTAAACAATAGTTTACAGCGCTACTCAGAACGAGAAGCACGTAAAATTGGCATTACGCAAACGCAAATGAGTATTATTGATTTTTTATATCGAAACGAACGACAGCGTGAAATTTACCAAACTAACGTTGAACGGGAATTCAATATTCAGAAATCTTCGGCAACTGCGTTATTAAAACTGATGGAAAAAAAGGGGTTGATCGTTCGGTCACCTTCAAAAAAAGATAGCCGATATAAGTTCATTTTACTAACGACAAAGTCACGACAATTAGCGGATCACATCAGTGCCTTTTACCAAGCAAACAACGACGAGCTACAACGGGTGCTTGGAGATAATACTGAACGATTTGTTGATGATTTAAGTAAGTTGCAGAAGTATATGGATGAGCAGCTAAAGGTGTAGTTAACCGACTTTAAGCCACGATCTCATTCCCTCCAAACTGCCAATAGCACCCCAAAAAGCCCACCCGACGAATTTACCACGTCGGGTGGGCTAACTAGTTCCACAAACTATTCGTCTTCCATTTCCTCTAACCACGGGTTCTCGCGATCCGGGATCCAGGAATAGCTGGTTACTTCGGCATCATGATCAGCGGCGACTTGGTTTGCGGTCTTACGGCTTTTAATGATGCGCGCCTGTTCAATATCTTTGGTGAATTGGCCGTTACGGTCAAGGTATTGGTTGTTTTTGAATATCAAATTGATCATCCTGTCAAACTCCTTTACTTTATCGGTGAATCATTCAGTTATTACCTCAAAACCTACGTACTTTCCCTCACCAACAGCGATGCCTCTAACACTTCGTGCCGTTCCGGGGCGTTTTTACGGGCAATTTTTTCCTGCAGGATCTCACACGCCTCATGGCCAATTTCATAGGCGGGCTGCTTAATGGTGGTGAGCTTGGGGGAGACGACCGTGGCTAAAAAGGTATTATCAAACCCAACGACTGAAAGGTCATTTGGCACCTGGCGACCCAAGTGGCGGGCGGCTTCTAACGCAGCTATCGCAAAAATATCTGAGGATGCGAAGATGGCATCGATTTCGGTTCGGCTGCGGAGCAGATCCGTGACTTTAGAGAGTGCCAGGTTGTAGCGGATGCTATTGATGTGCAGGATCACGTCCGGATCAAGGGTTAAGCTTGCCCGCTGCAGCGCTTGCTTATACCCAGCTTCTCGTTCACGGGCATACTTATGATTCATGGTGGCGTTGATCAGCGCAATGTGATGGCGGCCGATTTTCGTAAGGTAGTCGGTAGCCTTTTGTGCCGCGGTATTATCGTTAATGCCAACGTAAGACATTTCGGTATCTTCCAAATATTCGGAGCACATCACCACTGGAATCTCGTGATTGAGTTGGTAGGCAGTTTGGTTATCGGGAAGCGCGGCTAGGGCGATGACGCCGCAGTAGTTCGCGTCCTTCAGCATATTCAGGTAGTAATCAATGTCAGTATCAGCTTCCTTGACCATCAGCAGGGCAACGTTGAGGCTTTGAGCGGCGGCTGCGTTTTGAATGCCCTCTAAAACAGATGAATTGAACGGGTTAGATAAATTAGGAATCAAGACGGCAATGGTTGTGCTCTTGGGTGGCTGCAGGGTGTTGGTGGTGTGGTAGTCCAGTTTTGCTACCACCGCGTCGATTGTTCGTTGCGCCTCCGCGCTCACGCTGTCGTGATGGTTGATCGCCCGTGACACCGTGGCAATTGAGTAACCGGACGCTGCGGCAATGTCTGATAATGACGCTGGTTTTCGTTTACGGCTCATCGGCATCCCTACCTTCTGATTTTTCACTCATTATAGCACGAATTTGCTTAAAAACACGTGATATATGACGTTATATTGTAAATATTACAGTATATTTTGCAAAACTTTCGTTGACTATCACGTGTAATAATCGTATTCTTTGCTTGTAAGCGATTACACATTGTTTTGAAAGGAGATCACGGCATGGATGTTGCGGTCATTGGGACTGGCTTCATTGGTAAGCAGCACATCGAGGCGATTCGGCGGGTCCCGGGGGCGCGCTTAGTTGCGGTGTGTGAGCCTAATGAAGCGGTTGCCAAACAACTCAGTCAGGCAATGGAGATCCCCCGGTACTACACAACAGTTGAGGACATGCTGGCGCAGGAGCCGAGCTTGAAAATCGTCCACAACTGCACACCTAGTAGTTTCCACTTTGCGATTAATCAGCAGCTGATAGCGGCTGGCGTGAACGTCTACTGTGAGAAGCCGTTTACCAGCAACGCTGAACAGTCAGCCGCCCTAGTAAGGCAATTGTCGAAAACCGGACTTAAAGGGGGCGTCAACTTCAATTATCGGCATAATCTGATGGTGGAAGAGATGCGCGAACGGGTTACCAGTGGCGCCATTGGCCGACCTTGGTTCGTTAACGCCGAGTACTTGCAGGACTGGTTATTGAAACAAAGTGACTATGACTGGCGGGTGGACGCCGAGATTGGCGGTCCGACCCGGGCGATTGCCGACATTGGCTCCCACTGTTTTGACACGTTGCAGTACATTTTCAACCAGCATATCGTCAGCGTGGAAGTCAAACGACTGCAGGAGTATGCGACCCGGTTTAAGGATGGTCAGGAAGTGCCGGTAGCCAATGAGGATGCCGCCATTATCTTTGTCACTTTTGAAGATGGGCTGTCCGGGTTGATTCGGGTGTCACAGGTGACCGCTGGTAAGAAAAATGACCTCCACGTTTTAGTTGAAGGTCAAAAACAGGCGTTGGAATGGTATCAGGAGCGGCCGGATCGGTTATGGATCGGTCACCAAGATCAGGGCAACGAAGAACTATACGCTGCCAGTCAGTATTTACACGGTCAAGCCGCGGAAGACGCGGAACTCCCAAACGGCCACGCGGTGGGGTGGAAGGATGCCTTTACCGCCGGGATCAAGGCCTTTTATGATGACGTGAACGGTAAACCTAATGCCGGTTACGTTGATTTTTCAGAAGCAGATTACTTAATGCGGCTCGTTGACGCTTGTGTCGTTAGCGATGCTCAGCACCAACCAATTCAACTATAGGAGTGAACGAATGATGAAAAAAGGATTACTAGTTAAGTTACTTGGCGTTACCGCACTTACAGCTTTGGCGATTGGCCTGGCTGGCTGCAGCAGTTCTTCATCGAATAAAAAATCCAGTGACTCGTCAACCACCACCAGCAGCAAAACCCTTGCGGTAGTTATTCCGAGTTCCGACCACGGTTGGGAAGCCGGCGTGAACTACTACGCGCAGCAGCAAGTTAAAAAACTAGGACTGAAAAAGTATAAAATTGTCACTTCATCTTCCGTCAACGAGCAGGCATCTCAAATCGACGATATGATCTCGCAAAAAGTCGGTGCCATCGTGCTTCAACCGCAGACTGACGAAGTGTCCACTGCCGCGAAGAAAGTTGTTAAAGCTAAGATTCCACTGGTGGTCTTTGACCGGAAAGTGGATGCTAAGTACACCGGCTACGTGGCGGGTTCTAACCCTCAGATTGGTCAATTATCAGCTAAAAAGATTGGTGATACGTTGAAGGGCAAGGGTACCGTCGCCGTTTTGAACGTACCAAGTTCTGGTTCCGTGAGTGCTGAACGGACGGCTGGCTTTAAGCAGGTCATGAAGAAGAGCTACCCAGACATTAAGTTAGTTAACATGACGGCTGACGACTTTACGCAGGAAAAGGGCCTGAAGGCGGCAACTGATATGCTGCAATCAAACAAGCAAGTCGATGGTATCTTCTCAATCGATGATGAATCGTCAATTGGGATTTTACAGGCCGTGAAGGATGCCAAGCGGACTGACATCAAGATCATCTCTGGCGCCGGTGGGGACCAAGCCTACTTCAAACAAATCAAAGCTGGCGGCGACATTACTAAGTTTACGGCAACGTACTCACCAGCCATGATCGGTGATGCCATCAAGTTGGCGAACAAGGCGATGAACGGCAAGGACATCAAGAAGGATACCATCATTGCCCCAACCATCGTGACAAAGAGCAACGTTTCGAAGTTCTTGGATGCTAAATCGCCGTACTAAAGGTTGGTGACACGGATGACTGATGTCGTTAAGATGCGTCAAATTGAAAAAGCCTTCGGGGCCAACGCCGTGCTGAAACGGGTTGATTTTACCCTGAAAACCGGGTCAATTCACGCGCTGTTAGGTGAAAACGGGACCGGTAAAACGACCCTGATGAACATTCTAACCGGTGTGTATACCAAGGACCATGGTGACATTGAAATCGATGGGGCGCCCGCGACACCGGCCAGCCAGCAGCAAATCGCCTTTATCCATCAGGAACTCTCGCTGGTCAATGATTTAAGCGTGTACGAGAACCTGTATTTAGGCCACGAACTAAAACACTACGGGTTATTGAGCCAAAAGGAAATGATCGCGACGGCTCAGGCTTTCGTGGATCAGATTGGGATCTCGTTGGACGTGACCGCAATGGTGCGTGATCTGAACCCGTCGTATAAGCAGATCACCGAAATCGTGCGGGCGCTGATGCGCGATGCCAAGGTGATCATTATGGACGAACCCACCACCTCGTTAACGGACGTTGAAATCAAGGACGTCTTTAAGATGATGCGCAAATTGCGAGATCAGGGCGTCAGCCTGATTTTTATCTCGCATAAACTCAATGAAGTCCTGGAAATTTGTGACACTTATACGATCATGCGGGATGGCGTCGTCGTAAGTTCGGGACCAGTAACCCCGGAACTCACGGAGGTTCAGCTGAGTAATCAAATGGTGGGTAAGGAACTGGCTAATAGTGAAATCTACCAGCCCCGACCACTGGGGAAGCCCGTCTTGACGTTAAAAGGTCTGACGAAAGCGCGCCAGTTTCAAAACGTTGATCTCGTCGTTCATCTAGGTGAGATCGTCGGCGTTACCGGTTTGCTGGGAGATGGTCGAAGCGAGCTTTTCAGCGCAGTTGTTGGGGCAACTGCCTTTGATTCGGGACAGGTGCTGGTTAACGAGCGGCCGGTTCACATCAGAACCACCGCCGATATCAACCGGTATGGCATTGCGTATTTGCCGAAAAACCGGAAGGAAAACGGTATTGTCCCGGACCTTAACATTGAAGAAAACATGGCGTTACCGATACTGGGACGGCTGTCTCATGGCGGGCTGATCAATCGTGGTCAGCTTACAGCCACCGTGCAGCGTTACGTTAAGCAGATCAACATTAAAGTTGCGGACGTTAAAGACGTGATTGGCTCGTTATCTGGTGGTAATCAGCAAAAAGTTCTGTTGGCAAAGGCCCTGTGTACTAATCCTAAAGTGGTGATTTTGGATAATCCCACTCAGGGAGTTGACGTGGGGGCGAAAGCTGAGATTTACCATCAGATTATGGATCTTGCCAAAACGGGAATCAGTTTCGTGATCCTTACCAGTGAGGTTGCTGAGATTCAACAGCTCTGTGACCGGGTTTACGTCATGGCTCACGGTGAGATTCAAGCGGAACTGGCGCACGATGCCATTAACGAACGCGACATTATGCTGGTAGCAACCGGCGGACATTTAGATTAGGAAGGTGAATTTATGACAGACACGCAGGAAACTTCAGCATCCAAGCACAAGCAACGCAGTCTGAAGGGATTGATTGCGGACCATAGCGCCATTTTCGCCTTTCTGATCCTGTTCATCGTGGCCGTGATCCTGAAGGGGTCAATCTTTTTAAGCGTCAGCAACATCATGAACATCTTAATGAATAACTCGATTATCGGCATCATCGCTTTAGGGATGACACTGGTGATCATCACGGCAGGGATTGATTTAGCCGTCGGTTCCCAGATGGCTGCCACTGGCCTGATTGCGATGACGATTTTAAACGCCACGCAGAGTATTCTTCTAGCCATTGTTGCTGCCGTGTTTGCGGGCCTGGTGTTCGGCGCGATCACTGGGGGCCTGATCTCAAAGTTTGGGGTGCCGGCCTTCATCGTGACGTTAGGAACCATGCAGATCTACCGCTCAGTTTCCGAATACTGCTTTGACGGTGGTGGGGTATTGGCAACCGGCCGATCCGCCGACGCCTTTACCGCGATCGCCAACACTAAGCTATTCGGCTTCATTCCAATGCCGATGATCTACTGGTTCGCGCTTTGTTTGCTCATTAGCATTATTGCGCGACGGACGGCGTTTGGACGCCACGTTTACGCCATTGGTAGTAATGAGCGCGCCAGCTTCTTGTCCACAATCAACGTGAACCGGGTTTTACTGCTGGTATACGCGTTATCCGGTGTGCTGGTGGCGCTGGCGTCGATTATTGAAGCGTCACGGTTAGGAAGCATGAACTCGGCGTCTTCTGGAAGTGGCTATGAAATGGATGCCATTGCTGCCGTTGTGATTGGCGGTACATCGATGGCTGGCGGTCGCGGGACGATTTTAGGGACGGTATTTGGTACCCTGACCTTGGGTATCATTAATAATTTGATGAACTTACTGGGAGTCCCATCGTTTCTGGTGGGCGCCATCAAAGGGGTCATCATCATTGGCGCCTTACTGATCCAGCGGTCCGTATCTAAGGAAGAAAGTTAAGGTGGTCGTGATGAAATTAGGGTTGTTAAGTGCGATCTTAGCAGACATGTCGTATGAAGAAGTGATCGACTACGTGGCTGCCCGCGGGTTAGGTTGTGTCGAATTAGCAGCTTGGCCCAAGGGTGACGGTGCTCGGCGGTACGCCGGCGTTTGCCACGTTGACGCGGAACAATTAACGTCAGCCCGGGCGGAAGAAATGCGGGCGTACGCGGACGAACGGCACGTTGAGATTTCGGCGTTGGGGTATTATCCAAACCCGCTGTCGGCAAACGGTGAAGTCGCTGAAACGGCGATTGCCCACCTTTATCGGGTAATTGACGCTGCCCAGTTGATGGATGTACCGCTGGTTACTACTTTCCTGGGGCGAGACCAGTACCGGACCGTGGCGGAGAACCTCAAATTAGTGGCCGAAGTTTGGCCACCGATCATTGAGTACGCCAGAGATCATGGTATTCGAATCGGCATCGAAAACTGCCCGATGCTGTTTACGGATGACGAGTGGCCAGGCGGGCAAAACATCATGACGTCGCCGGTAGTTTGGCGGCAGGTGTTTAACATTTTGGACTACGATAATTTTGGCCTGAATTATGACCCGTCACACTTTGTCTGGCAGATGTTGGATTATCTCAAACCAATCTACGAGTTTCGGGATAAGTTATTCCTGGTACATTTTAAGGATATTAAGTTGTTGCCCGAACGGTTAGCTGAGGTTGGGACGATGGCGACGCCGCTGTCGTATATGGTTCCCAAGGTGCCTGGTTATGGCGACATTGACTGGGGTCGGTTTGTGTCAGCTTTGAGTGATGTTGGCTATGCGGGCAACACGAGTATTGAAATCGAAGACAAGGCGTTCGAGGCGGATGCCGCGCAGGTGGATGCAGCGATTCGCCATTCGGTGACGTATATGCGAAATTATGTATGATGTGAAATACAATTTATAGAGCTGACCTGAGAGGGTCGGCTTTTTTGGTGTCAATAACAGACGTGAAAAAATTAGTTTTACGTTTACGTATTCTAGCCGGTACAATAGAATAAACTGAAAAGCGTCAAAAATTAGTAAGAATTCAAGCGAGGCGAAAGGTTATGAACGAGGTTCAGATGATGAAAGCAGCCTATTTTACACAAACGGGTGATGCTGATCAAATTCAAGTGGGGCAGCTGCCCGTGCCGGCAATCGGTCCAACTGATGCTTTAGTGAAGATTCAGGAAGCAGCGGTGGATCGGGTGGATGGCTATGTCCGCTCCGGTGCGTTTCAGACGCCAACCAAGCCGCAGCAAATTATTGGGCGGGACGCCTGGGGCACCGTTGTAAAAGTGGGTGCGCAAGTTCATGCGTTTCACATTGGTGATCGCGTGTGGACAAACAGTATGGGTTATGGCGGCCGGCAAGGAGTCACGGCCCAGTTTGCGGCTATTCCGGAAAGCCGGCTATTTTCAATGCCAGCAGGTGATCCAAGCAGCTGGCTGGCACTGGTTCATCCAGGTGCGACCGCGGCCATTATCGTAACGCAGCTTTTGAAGCTTAAACCTGATCAGACGTTACTGATTGAAGGCGGTGCAGGTCACGTTGGGCGTCTGTTAATTCAGTGCGCGAAAATAGCTGGTCTTCACGCGATCACAACGGCCAACCCGCGTGATTTTCCAGCCCTGGAAGCTTTAGGCTCCGAAGTGATCGATTACGCTGCGGGTTGGGAGCAGCAGCTGTCCCAACTGGTTGACGCCATCATTGATACCTCTGGACGGGTGCCGCTTCAGCTTAACCTTGACCAGCTGGCACTGGGCGGCTGCATTATCCTGATTGCTGCCTCCCAAAATCCTGAGGTCACTTTTAACTTGCCTAAATTTTACATGGCTGAACAGCAGCTGCGCGGATTTGTCATTAGTCATGCTAGCCTAGAAAGCTTGACGCAGGCGGGCGAATGGTTGCTGGCACATGCGGATGTATTGAAGGCGCCGGCATTCGAACGTTTGCCATTAAGCAAAGCTGCGTCGGCGCAGGAAATGGTGATGGATCCACGGGTGAAGGAGCGGCTGCTGATTGATTTGTCTTGAGGAATTGATGTACTCAATAAAAAATGCACAACAGAGGACTTATTGAGCAAAAAAATATCTTCTGATGGGCAATCCCAAACATTGAGTTTGCAAGTAGTTTGGATAATTTTATTGAATTCTTGCAGGTTTAGCAGACTATCTATGGTTGATAGTCTGTTTTTATTTATGCTTAAACGAAAACGTCCTTAATAACTATGGGTGGTAGTTTTGCTGTTGAAGCATGAGCTGTGTGAATGCTCTCAGCGGTTCCTAGAGTTGTAACTGATAACCCTAAATTTGCTGCCTTACCTAAAATATTCAAGTTCCCTGCCCCTCACAGTTTTACTATTATGATGAAAATTTAATTATACTTAAAAGTATCTGGATTAAATACTTATTGTTGAAAATATTCTCACAAATCAGAATTCTTCTAGTAAAAAAGGTAACACTTTCAATATAAAGCTAGTGAGTTTTACTCAAAAATTGAAACAGAATGTTCTATTTTTCTAAGTAACTTATTGTTGTTTAAATTTCTCTTCATAATTAGTTATCTAGTTTTATTTGCACCGATACTTAGGTATCAATTTAATGATTTTTTGCAGATTTTGCGATATAGAGAGGAAAATCTTTGGTAATTATTTCAGCACATTTAGTTTGCCGAATGTTACAATCTTTTAAAATTTAACTTTTTAAATTCATGGGACTATAATGTGGAACTGATTAATACTAAATTAGGAGGTTTATATGACAATTAAACTCGGAAAGAAAAAAGTTATTATGATGTTAGGAATATCATTACTTGGAGGTGTCGCAGCTAGTTTGCCAACGGTCTCGTCACCAGTTGTTGCTCACGCTGACAGTGTAACTTATTCGCAATTCACAAACGATATTGCTGCAACTAAGGCAGCAATTAATCTCGGATCATCAAAGTTAAAAAGTAAAATCAATAATAACTACTTCAATCGAATGATGAAAGATCCTGACGATGCCTATACATCGGATGCACCTTATTCATTTGAAGCCATCGTGACTACGTTGATGAACCAAATGTCAGACGAATACGATAAATCAGGAGTGAATTCCAGCGACTATCAGTCAGATTTAGCAGCTGCTAGGGCGCTTAGTAGTCATTTTGTCCCTCTGTTCGATTCTGAAAGTCAAAATGATTTGGAAGACCCAATGAACGCGTGGGCTAATCCCAAAGGTAGCAATTATATTGATGGCGATTTAGCGTTCAGCAACTTTTCAGATGCTTTTGGACTTGCGTTGGAATTTTATGGTGCTGATCAAATGGGTATTGATCATGTCAGTGGTAAACCCAAAACAACTCCTAAGGTTATAACAAAGAGTAATAAAAAGACCAAAAAGAGTTATATTTCATCCCTTTCAGTAAAAAGGATGACTTCTAAGAAAAATATAAAAGTAGTTGGTACTGCTAAACTGTATAAAAAAGCTAATTATGCTCATATAAAGACTTATAAAGGTTATAAGTACGCTAAGTTAGGTAGTAAGCATAGCTTTAAGAAAACAATTTATGCACCTAAGTCTACTACCGTGAAGGTTGTTGTTGGCAATTACAGTCATGGACATTTTACGCCAGTTACAAGCACAAAAACTGCTCACGTTAACTAAGTTAAAAATGGATTGAAAAGGGTTATGGGAGGTGTACGAAAATGAATAAATTGATTAAGGAACTTGTAGTTACAGGGCTTGCTCTAGCAACATTTAGTGTGACGCCGACGAAGGCGAATGCAAATTTTCGGTCACACCAACCTGTGCCAAAATCTCTTAGAGGCACTTGGTATAGTAAAAAGAGTCTTTCGAAGAATAGTGAGGTTAAATTCACACGAAACACTTTCACTACTTGGAGTGGAAAATACAAAGAAATAGGCTCAAATAAGGTTAAGAAGAACAACCAACAGCACGGTAAAACTTTCACAGGTAAATTATGGGTGGAAAATGAAAAACATGGATGGTATTCATTTGAAGTCGGTAACTTCTATGAAGTTCCTGCGTGGAGATATACTCACGCTTATCTCAGGCATAATGGGAAGAGTCACCGGTACCCAGCAGTGGAACGATCATTCTCTT
This sequence comes from Secundilactobacillus yichangensis, assembly GCF_016861565.1. GTDB lineage: Bacteria > Bacillota > Bacilli > Lactobacillales > Lactobacillaceae > Secundilactobacillus > Secundilactobacillus yichangensis. The sequence continues at coordinate 25,586 of NZ_BOLK01000010.1, read as the reverse complement.
ATTTGTTTGGAAGAGAGGGTGGAGCGACTCCTAAAAACGTTTATTTCTTCAAAGCTAGTGCCTGGAAATAATTAATTCAGGATAAAGAATCTAGAACAGTTGAATAAGATAATTAAATGATTAGCCTGTGTAGTGTAGATTTAGCAGCATTCAGTGTTATTCTCACAAGTATTTAGTGGATTAATTAACTAGCTGACAAGTGCCCCCAAAAGGTTGTTATTAACCTTGGGGGTATTTTTGTGGTCAAATATGAAATTGAGTTCAAAAATTTTTCTTTATGTGTGATACTGAAACACCTTGCCCATTTTTATGATTTTGTGTCAAAGCGTTAAGTATAACGTGAATAGCCGTAAAAGTTACTTCGCCGTTAATTTGATACCAATAATACCGATTAAGAGTAAAGCCACAAAGAACCAAGTAAGTGGACTCAAATGATCGCCAAAAAGGATCACCCCGATGATAACGGTACCCAATGCACCAATGCCTGTCCAAACGGGATAAGCGAGACTGATTGGCAGCTGATGCGTGGCTCGAGCTAAGAATAAGAAACTGAATAACATTCCTAAGAAAGTGGCGATCGAATAACCTAAGTTGGAGAAGCCGTCGCTAAGCTTCATGAAGGTTGCCCAAACCACTTCGAAAATACCTGCTATGAATAAGTAAAACCATGCCATATTATCAATTCTCCTTTAACCAAAAACAGTACTGAACGACATTCCTTCAAAGACCTATCGGAATGTCACACAGTACTGCTACCCGGTGATAGTATTATTTTTTATTACTAATAACTTTAGCACAGAAATTTTCTGTCAACAACTTAAGCCCATAAATCAACGGTAATAGCTAGTACCATAACCCTTTATGAACTTGTAGTAGCTGCTTACTTCTATATGGTGTTTTGAAACCCACTTGAAATATTTTGTTTCGTTCTTTTTGGAGTAAATTGGCTCATACCCAATCACCTTGTAATTGTGATGACCAAGATAGCGATAATGAGTGTTATTTAGAAATTCCGGATCAACGCCCACAGCATGAGTATAATTTTTACCATTTTTTATTTTAAAAGAAACGTGAAAGGCATTATTTTTGGTGGCTTTCCACGTTCCCTGTAAAGCTTTTGGCATACCCTTATGCCAAGTTGCAGCGTTAGCATTTGTCGTGACTGCAAAGCAGCCGCCAACGAGACTAATGCCAACTGCTAGTGCTGTAATCATAGATTTTTTCATGTGAATTCCCCCCTGATGCTTTTATGTTACTCTAATCTATTCATTAGGAAAAGGGGGATTAAGCTAAAGCACAAAAGCAGAATCAGCAGTGGAGAGCATTCCTATTTTTTTCGAAAACAGAACGGCTTCATTTCGTAAGTGTTGAAAATGAAATTATCCTCAAGGTGATATAATAGCAGCGAGTAAATAAGATTATCCCTAAGATCAGAATTAGAGAGGAGTTTATACTAAATGAAATCGACTTTAAAAAGAACGTTATACGTTGGCCTAGCAGCCGTCTCAGTATTAGCAGCGGCTAGTTTTACTGCAGCAATTGCTAGTGCTAAGTCCGCAGCTTATGTGACGAAAACGTCATATTTTACTACACCACCAGCATCGCGTAACGTTGCGCCAAACGGTAAGAATGCACTGTACACAAAGGTCGGAACTTCTAAAGGTGCCCGCGTGGTTGTTCCAAAGACAACGATGAAGAACCTGTCTCTTTCAAAGAAATCAGCTGACTATTTCCGCGCTTATGCTATCGTGACAACTAATCGTGGTTCCGTTTACTACAAGGTTGTCTCCTTTAATGGTAAGTATCGTGGTTGGGTTTACGGTGGTAAGATTGTTGGTCGTTTCTCCGGCGGTATTCAAGCCGTTAATACCACTGAAAAAGCTGCTACGCCAACTGCCACATCGGGTTATACGCTGACTAATCCATCCAAGTGGACGTTGTGGAACAGTCCGCAATACACACAATATAAGGCTTCTAAGGTAAAGGGGTTCAGCAATAACGATACCTTCACCATTACTGGTGCTGTAACAAAGAGCCGCGAAGGCTGGGTCTACTACCAGGTTAAGGATGAGCAGAATTCTTCAATCACTGGCTGGGTCTATAATTTAGGTGTTCAAACACCGCAAAACAGTGCGATAAAGATCATTTACATTGATAAGGCTACCGGCCAGCAAGTTGGGACTGGTTCAGTCCCCGCCAATCAGAGTATACCAACTACTAATCTTACAGACGGTGCTAGTTTAATCAGCGTTAGAAATGGTGTTCCTTCCGGGTATGTACCATACGCTAGCGGTTCCGAGCCATTTGTGGACTATAATGCAGCCAGGACCGCCAAAAAAGGTGATACTTTGGCGTTTGATGTTGCAAGCATAGCAAGTCATACGACAACATCAATGGTATCAATCACACCATATACAATGGACAATGTACCGATTAATCTCACAGCTCACGATCGTGCGGTGCTTGATACTGAAGGACGAAGTGATGCTAACCAGATGACTAAGGGGCTGTCATATTCAAGCAATGCGCTTAGTGACATTATTATAAGTATCGGGCTAAATAATTTGACCGATCAGAATGGTCATCAATACAAGCTTGATCATTGTGTGTTGGTCGATGGTAGTTACACCAAGGACGGCGTTGTTGACGCTAAGGCTTATTACACGGCTAGATAATTGAGTTATTGGGAAAATGAGTATTGAGATTTATGACTAAACAATAAACAAAATCCTGGTAATTAGCAATGAACTGCTAATTTACCAGGATTTATTTTACCCAGATTATGATTAATAAAGGTTGAATCCACTGTCTTTGATTTACAGCATTACCTGATAGCTTCCCATTACGTTGTTCAGAAATGGTACTATTTAAGAGCAACTGATCAAAGTGATATAAATAATTTATAAAGAGATTTTTGAAAGGAAGTTCAAGATGAAAAACATTATTTTGGATTGTGATCCAGGGCATGATGACGCGTTAGCTATGATGTTAGCGATAGCTTCAGATAAGATTAAATTATTGGCGGTAACGACCTCTGCTGGTAACCAGACACCAGAGAAGACGCTGAATAACGCGATGCGGATGTTAACGTTGATGAAACGCGAAGATATTCCGGTTGCTGGTGGTAACCGGACGCCACTTGTAAAGCCGTTGGAAACCGCGGGTAATGTTCATGGTAAAAGTGGGCTTGATGGTGCTGACTTGCCAGATCCCGATTTTGAAGTGCAGGATATGACGGCAATTGAATTAATTGCCAAAACGCTCCGTGAGACTGATGGCAAAGTGACCTTGGTAGTCACTGGCCCAATGACTAACGCCGCACTATTCTTACGTGTCTATCCAGAACTTGCGCATGAGAAGATCGACCAAATCGTCTTCATGGGTGGCGCTATGGGTTTAGGTAATTGGACGCCATCCGTTGAATTCAACATCTACGTTGACCCTGAGGCGGCTAAGATTGTGCTTAATTCAGGTATTCCAACGGTTATGGCACCACTGAACGTGACGCATCAGGCGCAGATTAAGAAAGCGGAAATTGAAGCAGTTAAGTCGATTAAGAATCCAGTAGGTCAAGCTTTCTATGGCTTACTTGGCTTCTTTGAAATTTACCACGAGGATCCTAAGTGGGGGTTCTTCGGTGCACCGCTGCATGATCCATGTACGATTGCTTGGTTAATTGATCCAGAGATGTTTGAGACTGAGCAGATGAATGTGGATGTCGAAACTGAAGGTGAACTGGTCCGTGGTGAAACTGTTTGCGATTACTACGATTTGACTGGGAAGCCTAAGAATACGGAAGTGCTGTTGGAAATCGACCGAGATAAGTTCATTAAGTTGATTATGGATTCATTGGAGACTTTTTAATCTTAATATCAATGTTTGAATTTCCTGGATTTTTTCCTTTTTTTAGTTATTGTTTTTTATTGTGATTTTAAGTATTCTTATGATGTGAAGGAGAAATTTAAAAAAGGGGAGGCTAAAGAAGGGGAGATTTTACTATGAGAAAACCAAATGTCAGGATGTTAGGCTTTTTAGTTGGCGTGGGAATGTTATTATTTGCGTTGGGTGCTTGTGGTAGTCAAGAAAATGCGGCAAAAACAAGCAAAGTTGCGTTTATGAAGACTGCTCAAAACAGTCAGAAACAAGTCTGGTTCTTAACTTATTTGACTAGAGAAGTACACAAAGACACTCCGATGGAGCTTGCTATTGTTACACAAAAAGGTCGAGCAACAGCATATAGGCTTGATGATAATAAGAATAATACACTAAACAGTTTTAAAGGACTGAGTAACAAGCAGATAATTACTAAGATAAAGAAAGTTGATAAAGCGAGCTTTAATCTTGTTATAAAAAATCAAGAGACGGTGATCAAACGTGCAATTAGTACTGCTAAAGAAGAACTAAAAAACGATAAATCGAACTCTGAATATCGTTCAGATTTAAAAGTTCTCAACACCGGTCTCAGAAAATTCCAGTCGAAAAATTTTAAGTATCACTCGCCAGAATCATACAAATTGACTGCTAATGCTACGACTGATGACAATGATAAAAACTTGACTAAAGAAGTCATCCATTTTAAAGATGATAGGTATACTTTTGAATTTTCACCAGAAGACGCGAATGATTTAACAAAATTAGAACGCGTATCTAACTCTACTGACTATGTTGTGAAGTCAGATTCACTGTTTTTCCAACCGATACAAATTCTAAGCAAGTACTTTGTTGGATACTCTGGCCTAGATTCAAATCTAGGTTCTGATAAATATCAGTACTTAATTACACAAACGACTAACAAAAAAGCTTCTTCAGTATTTGATAATAAGAAAACGTCTGGTATTTCAGTGGATCAATAACAAGGACGTTTCTATACTAACTTTGCTAATTTGCTATTTTCCCCCAAAAGCTTTGCGACTTTTGGGGGATTTTTTATGACTTACATCAATAATTATGGTTTAAAATTAGTTGCTTTAATACCCTTTAGGAACTTTAAATTCATGCTTGATCTTATGGTGAGTATAGACAAATTGACTATCGACGAAGAGGGCGTAGTAATGATGACCGTGCCAGGTGACTTTTCCATGAGTGTAAAAAGGATATGCCCCTGAAGAGTGCTTCATTCTCGGCGTGTACATTGTATGGTAATGCGCAGGTTTAAAAACTTGCAGCTCTAGTTTGCTGGCGGGAATGAAATATTTACCTTCACGAATCGTGTGAGCAGTAATTTTAATGGTATCAGGACTACCGTACATATAGCCATACCAGGTTCCCCGCATATGAGTGGGGAACGTTGGTGTCTTAGCGGAAGCAGTGGTGGCAGTGGTAGCTGCCCCGATGCCAGTAAAACCAAGGCTCATTGCCAGTACGAGAGTTAACTTCTTAAAGTTCATTGTGATACACCTCTTAATGTTAATATCTTAATTCGCAATAAGTATAGCATTACCGTGAGTGAAAGGCAGTAAACAATTTAGGGAAAGGTGTTGAGTAGGGCGCTTTTTTTGACCCGCAAATCGACCAACTATTAGCCAGTAAAACTAGAAAGTACTTTTACTAATGCAATGGTTAGCCTATACTAAATCTATCTTAATTAATCTAAGGGGGATTTCGATGAAAAAATTTAACGCATTACTTTTAACTTTAGGACTGGCAGCCGGTCTATTCACATTAACGCCCAATCAAGCACATGCCGCCACTTGGCATAAGGGGGCACCGACCGCTATTCGGGGGAACTGGTTATCTACGGTGCCGCGTAAAAAAGATCCGGCAGCGGGCTTTGCGCCTCAGTACCGGATCTCTAAGAGTCGTCTCACCCGTAATATATCCAACATGTCGGGTGAATTTGCTAGTCATTTGTCGTGGCGAAAGATTGGTCACATTTACTACGTCAAAAGCTATGTCAAGCCTAACGGAATGGTGCTTGGCGGCCACGTGACTTATAAGTTCTACAAGTCAGGAAAAAGTACCATGTATGATCAACCAACTAAGCACCATCTGAAGCGCGGTTATGCGTTTAAGAAAGTTGCTAAGTTTAGAAGTTGGTACTAATTCAAATTAAATTAAGAATTCATCTATGATATACTCTTAACATACTACTTAGGAGGAATATACATTCATGAAAAAGACGAGATTGGTCGCAGTCACCGCTGCAGTGTTAATGGGGACATTTGCAACGTTTAGTACGGCTGAAACCGCGCAAGCTGCCACTTGGCACAAGAACGTACCATCAGCCATTCGGGGGACCTGGAAGGAAAAGGGCGGCGACTTAAATTACAAGTTCAAGATTACATCGAGCACCTTCAAACTGAGTGCCCGCCTTGGTGATCCGCAAACTGCCAACAAGGTCACGTACCACCATGCAAAAGGCAGCAGCTACTATTACCTCAGGGGCCACGAAACGGCTTATACCAGTGGCCGCGAACTGCTTTACTACAAAGTCAAAAAGACTGGGAACCATATTCGAATTGTGAATTACCTGACGACACTTGGCGGTTCTAGCTACAAGAGTTCTCGTTATATGCCATTTAGTTTCTACAAATAAGAACGTAAAAAATGGGCAAAGCTGCAATTTAAGCTTTGCCCATTTTTTTAAAACAAACTAGAAGTCAAATTATGCCAAATAACCTGGTAGATTTATGAAATTCGTGCATGGTGTCGAGCAAAATCATGTAAAATTTGTAAATATCGATTATCCTTATAGATTCATGTTCAAGTCACCTTTTGATTTAATTTAACTTGCGAGCGCTTTCTTTGGCTCGTATGATTGATTTATAAGCTTAATATAGTTTACGTTAACCAGAGTTTTATTCTCACGATTGCTTAAATTGAATTAAATGCAAAGGAGTAAAAAATATGAATAAATTAGTCAAACTTGCGGCCTGCACAATGATGCTGGCTGGCGGCGCTGCGCTGGGGACCGCTTATCAGCCAGCCGGTTCAGCAATTACTGCTCAAGCGAAAAGTAAAAGTACTAAGGTTGTGAAGGTCAGCTATAAGAACCTATCCAAGAAAGCCTACCACGTCACATCTGGCACCTTTTACACCACCAGTCATTTAACCAAGGTCGCTCACTACGGCACGCACTATAAGAGCACCACGTTCTATACTTATAAGCAGGGAACAGTTAAACGCGCCAATGGTAAAACGGCCGTGTACTACTACGTAAAATCAAGCAATGGTAAGGTTAAGGGCTGGATCTGGCACTCTTCTCTTAAAGCAGGTGCCGCAAAGAAGGCTGCTTCAACTACGCCAACATCTCAGACCGTTCAGGTTGCAGTCAATGGGCCAATCTCTGCTGGTAACCCAACGTATGCATCCGGCACCGTTAAGATCAAAAAGGGTGCGACTGCTTTTTCTGTCCTGCAGCAGATCTGCAAGGCTAAGGGTGTGCAATTAAGCTACTCTGGTAGCGGCGGCAGCACTTACATCAAGAGCATCAACCACAAGAAAGTCGGCACTAGTTCTGGTGGCTGGATTTATACCGTTAATGGTAAATTCCCCAACACCAGTGCCGGCAGCCATGCCGTTCACGCTGGCGATAAGGTGCACTGGGAATGGACAGTTAACGCGGGTGACCGTGGTTACAACTTCTAATTGATCACACTAAAATAAAGGACTAAGGTTGTGCGACCTTAGTCCTCTTTTTTAGTATAAATTAGTTCTCATGAATCAGTTCATCTTGCAGCTTAGCCAATTTCGTCGTCATGTAAACGTGGTACGTATCCGGATTGGTCAGCCGCTTAGTTTCATCAGGTAATTCGGCGAGAGATTGCTTACTGAATGCTTGAATATCTAACGGGCGGGTAGCATGCTGCTTCAAGTCCACTGGCCGTAATAATGGGACCGCGTCGAAATTACCTAACTTCTGAACTTTGCTGACGCTGAGCGGGTTACTGTCGAAGGCATCTAGTTCATGCTGGTCGGCAACTGGTTCATCAGCTAGGGCAATTAAGTCCGCGAAAGCGTCACTGGTGCCCTGACGGTAAAGCCGGTAAACCTGTTTTTGACCGGGAATCGTGACCTTTTCGCGGCTGTCGCTGACCTTGATTTTAGGAATCAGTTTGCCGTTTTCTTCAATGGCGGCTAACTTGTAAACACCGCTTAAAACCGGTGATGAGGAGCTGGTGATCAATTTTTCACCGACCCCGAAGTTATCAATTGGGGCGCCCTGATGCAGCAGTGATTCGATGATACCTTCATCCAAAGCATTGGAAATGGTGATCTTAGCTTTCGGGAAGCCGGCGTCGTCCAACAGCTTTCTTGCCTGACGCGAAAGGGAAGCAATATCGCCGGAATCGATACGGATACCCACGGGTTCGTGACCGCTAGCGCGCAGTTCCTTGAACACGGTAATTGCGTTTGGAATCCCGGAGTTGATCACGTCGTAGGTGTCAACCAGCAGAGCACTGTTGTCCGGGTAGTACTTCGCCCATTGACGAAAGGCAGTGAGCTCGTCCGGATAAGCTTCGATCCAGCTGTGCGCCATGGTACCGGCAACGGGAATGGAAAATAACTTGCCGGCTAACACGTTGGAAGTGCTGGCCGCACCGCCAATGACCGCGGCCCGGGCGCCGTAGATCGCGCTATCGGGACCCTGAGCACGGCGAGCACCGAACTCCATGATTGGCCGGTTACCGGCAGCGAAAGTGATCCGGCGTGCCTTAGTCGCAATCAGCGACTCGTGGTTCAAAATGGTCAGCAGCAGGGTTTCTAACAGCTGAGCTTGGGCAATCGGTCCCTCCACGGTCATTAATGATTCCCGTGGGAAAACGGGGGTCCCTTCAGGAATGGCCCGCAGATGACAGTCAAATTTAAAGTTCGCTAAGAAGTCCAGGAAGTCCTCATCCCAAAGATGCAGGCTCCGGAAGTAATCAATGTCTTCCGGTGTAAATGAAAATGGCAGCGCGTCGATGATCTGCTGCAGCCCGGCAGTGATGACAAAACTGCCTTGATCTGGCACTTTCCGGAAGAAGATATCAAAGGTTGCTCGGGTATCGGGCATGTCTTTTTGAAAGCCGTTTGACATCGAAAATTCGTAAAGATCAGTTAATAAAGAAAGATTACGCATGATAATCGTCCAATCCTTTCATGTTGAATTGGTGTCTTGACACCCCATGAAATATTGCCCTTATCTTAGCATATCTGACCGGGAGGGGTTAAGGGTATTTCCGTAAAAATTACTTTTATTCCTGGAATTTGGTATGATAGTAATCGATGAGATCAATTAATTTCAAAAAAGTGGGTAATGTCATGACAAGTTCAGAACGACGAACGCAAATTCAATCAGTGCTGTCAACCAGCCAGGCGCCCATCAGTGCCAGTGAGTTGGCGCGGCGTTTCAAGGTCAGCCGGCAAACCATCGTGGGGGACGTTTCCCTGTTACGGGCCGGGGGCGAAGGCATCGTTGCCACGGTACGCGGCTACGAATACCAGCACAAGGCGGTTCACGAAGCGGTGCTCGTCTGCCGTCATTTTCCCAGTGACAGCGCCGACGAAATGCGGCGGATCGTGACAGCTGGAGGCGTGATTGAAGACGTGGTGGTTGATCACCCGCTTTACGGTCAAATTAGAGCAAATTTGCAAATCAGAGATATTGCGGACGTGAACCTGTTTGCAGCGAAGATTAAGCAGCAAAACGCGCACTTATTATCGGAACTCACGGACGGTGTGCACACCCACACGATTGCCTACGATACGCCAGAGCAGCTGGCTGCAATTCAGGCGACTTTGCGGGAAGCGGGTTACCTTTATGAAGGCTAATTAACGGGCAAGGTAGCAGAGCGATGCTGCCTTGCCTCTTTAGTTAAAATTAAAAAAATAGGCGTTTAAGTTGAAATCGGTTTTTAGAATTAATAACATGGCAGTGAAAGAGTTTTCAATGTTTGATTGGAAGAAGGCGATAGTTTAGCGAGAAAGCGTATGAAAATTAAACAGAAAAGCATTTATGTATAAAACTGGTTTATGATGGATTAATGCGACTTAAATTTATTTTTGGGCAATAACTCCGGTCTTCCTAATGGAGATGTGATAGATGCAAAAGAAACTGAAGAATATGAGTCAAGTTAAAAAGTTCAAGTTATACAAGTCAAAGTCCCAGTGGGTCGTGGCAACGCTGGCTTTTGCCGCGCTGGGACTGGGTGCAACAGTGACTACGGCTCACGCTGAAACAGCGGTTCCTAGCGAACCAGCAGTTCAAGTTCAAGAACAGAGCCAAACTGTACGACCTAGTGAAGTTCCTAAAGCACCGGCTACCACTCAGCCAGCGGATAAGGCGCAGCAACCGGCTTTAACGCAATCTGATCAAAGAACCGCTGAAGTTAAAGCCCCACAGGCCGTTGATAATAAAGCTGATACGGACGCGAACAAAATTGCCACGGCTAAAAAGGCTGCAACACCGACTTATCAAGATTCCGAGAAAACACCGGCCATTACTGCAGTGAAACCGACTGCCAACGACACGATTACTTGGAGTGCTGATCATAAAGGCAACGTGACGATTTCTGGCGGCACCATTAATGTACATACGCGATACATTAATGGCAGTGAGAATCAAGATCAGTTCAGCTATGATCCATCACAGACGAGATCGATCACCATTCAGGATTCCTTAAAGGTAGTAGGGGATGCCGCTAATCTATTTTCTAATATGGTTCACGTTACCACCATTAACGGTTTAGATAAGTTAGACACTTCCGCCGCCACAAATATGCACCATCTTTTTGCCAATGACAGTGCGCTGAAAACTTTAGATTTAAGTCACTTTAACTTTGATAGATTGAGGGATGCTTTCAAAGAGAACGTTGATTCTCAACTGGCACATATGCTGGATGGGACAACCGGCTTAACTAAAATTACGGTAAATGCCATGACACCAGGGAGTAAGAATGGTGCCACTACGGGCTTAGCATTAGTTAGTCACGCAACAGATCCCACCCCAGCTGTCTGGCAGAATCAGGCAACGGGTGAAGATTTGGACGTCAACCACCCAGTAACTAAGCCAAACGTTGCAGCGACTTACATTTTGACCCCGATTCAGCAGCCGACCAATGACGTGATTACGCCACGGAATGTAGCTATCTTAGAAGGTGAGCCTACACCGGCCTTTACCACTACAAGTAGCGGAACCGACTTGAAGGGGTTAACCTTTACTAATCATGATTTCTACTTTACAGATAGTGACAACAACGTTCCCAAAAAGGTGCCGACTGCTCCGGGTATTTACGGAATTCATCTAAACGCTGGTGCCGTTGATCGGATCAAGCAAAGCAATCCTAAATACCGCGTAACGTACAAGAACGTTGGCGCTGGCACCTTTACGATTAAACAAAAGGCTAACGCCATTGTTAGCTTTTACGATGAGGAAGGGCAGCGGACCTTGCCAGACAAGTACAATCAAACCGTGACGGGGGCGGTCGGTGAAATTTCGTACACGGTCATTACGATTCCGGACAATTATGAACTTTCTGGTGATAATCCTGGAACTAGGCTCAGTCATGATGGCAGGCTGATATATGACCACAAAATTACAGGCGACGCAACGGATAACGTGAAAGTGAATTTGAAACACCACCACACGACTGGTACCACTCGGTCTGTCGATACTATTAATTTAACCGGCTTGCCGAAGCCTAGGAAATTGCAGGTGCCAATCAGTTGGCGCACTGATACGGATGAAGTGACTAAGCAAATGACGTATTCGCCAGCAAAGACAACGGTGAAAGCACCTAAGATAGCTGGCTACACGCCGGAGTCTCAAATCATTCCACTTGAGAAGACGAGTACCAAAGCTCCAGAGGATCGTACAATTAACTTTGCCTATACTCCAAACCAAGTAACGGCGGATGTCCCGATTCCAAGTAACCTGGGGGCACAAACCATGCTTGGTGTGACCGGTAAAACGGGTGATCAGCTTCAACTTGAGGTTCCAGATATTCAAGGGTATACGGCAGACAAAAGTGGGGTTTCGGTAACGGTGAACCCCGACGGTACCATCATGGTGGATGAACCTGCAGCTCAATCAGGCGATAAAGGTTATGTGACCTATACACCAAACCAAGTAACAACGGATGTCCCGATTCCGAGCAGTAAAGGGCCTCAAATCATTCTCGGTGTGACCGGTAAAACGGGTGATCAGCTTCTACTTGACGTGCCAATTATTTCTGGGTATACGGCCGATAAAGAGACAGTGTCAGCAACGGTTAACCCTGATGGCACGATCACTATTGACTCGCCCAATACTAAACCAGGCGATCAAAACTATGTGACGTATAAACCAATCGCCAAAAGTGATTCTAGTCATGAGGGTGTGCAGAGTGATTTCGGCGGTCCATTGACTACTAATGAGGATGGTACTGGAATGCCCGATGCAACGGTTGGCGATAATGGCATGGCAGCACCAATAGTAATATCCGGTGGTGAAGCGATCAGCCCAATTGCTCATCATACCCCAGTGGCTGGCCAGGCAACCAATCCGGAATTTGTGGCTAATGCTAATAGTGACAGTACTACCAGTGCTATCAGTTCTGCAAAGGGTACAAACACCACAAATACCGCAAACGCCACTGGTCAGGGACAACCGGCAGAAATGCTGCCATTAGCTGGTCGTACTAAACAAACACCAGCTAATACAACTGTCACCAACAGGACACAAGCGAAATTACCGCAAACCAACGAATCAAACGTCAACCTTTGGACGCTGTTAGGAATGGGGGTGATGAGTCTTCTAAGTCTGCTGGGAATCACTAAGCGAAAGAAGTCCGAAGATAATAGCTGATCGTGCAGCATTCAATGACAAAGAGAGGTGAACTAACGGCGAATAATTAGCCTATCTTGAAACCGAATTCACTTTCTGCATTACAGCGAAGGCGAATGAAATGAACCTCGCAATCCGGTATACGGGCTGCGAGGTTCATTTTGTTTTTAAATTAAGAAAGCTTATTTACCGCCGCTCAGGAAGTGGTCGATGGCTTCATTGGCCGATTCACGGTCAGCTTGCTTAACGGTTGAAATCGGGATGCCTTCAGCGCCGCTCAGCGCCAGCAGGATGTCGAAGAATGGCGGTTTGATGCCTAATTCATCCAGATCATCCAGTGAAATGGTGTAGCGAATCGAGGCTTCATCGTTGTGCTCAACTTTTTGAACCCAGTGCGGTTCACGGATGTTTTCCCGGCCCAGGGCGACTAAGTCAAAGCCCACGTCAGTAGCTTTGGCTGCGTCAGCTGGAGTTTGAACATCGCCGACAACAATCATTGGAACTTTACCCTGCAGGTGTTCTTTGATGGTTTCGTTCAATGGTGTGGTGATAGATTTGTCGATTAAGGATTTCCGCCAAACGTTGCTCATTGAAACGTGCAAATAATCGATTGGCTGATCCTTCAAAACGTCCACCAGCTTCAGGGTGTCATCAAAGGTGATCCCTGGCTTTTCGATTTCTTCTGGTGAAATTCGATAACCAACAATAAACGGCTTGTCAGCATATTTGTCGACGGCGTCATTAACTGATTTGATCACTGCCAGCGGGAACTTCATGCGCTTTTCAAGCGTGCCGCCCCATTCATCGGTACGCCGGTTCGAGTTAGGTGAGAAGAATTGCTGAATAAGGTAGGTGTTGGCACCGTGAATTTCCACGCCGTCAAAGCCGGCTTGAATCGCCCGGCGAGTGGCTTCACCAAAATCAACGATGGTTTGTTCAACTTCTACCGATGTTAATGCACGGGGTTCTTCTGATCCGGCACGGGCAGCGGCGACCGCGCTGGCACTAACGGGTTGTTTTCCTCTTAAAATGGCGGTTGAACTCATTCGGCCGGCACTAAAAATTTGTAAAACGGCCTTAGTCCCGTTTTGCTGGATGGCTTTAGCCAGCCGGTGCAGGTCGGGGATGAACTTGTCATCATCAACACTGAGCTGACCTTCAAATCCTTTACCTTCTTCGTTGATGTAGGCAACGGCGGTGATGTAAAGCCCGACACCGCCGGAATGCTTACGATAGTAGTTGACCTCATCGCTGGTAACGTGACCGTCATGGAACGCCATGCATTCAGTCAGAGGCGGGATAACCACGCGGTTCTTCAACGTAATGTCCTTGTTAGGGAACTTGAAAGTGTTAAGAAATGAGTAAGTCATGAAAATTTCCTCCATTCTTATTTGTGATCCTTGTAACATCTCATTACGATATCAACAATTAAAACATTGGAATTAATTAGAAACGTGAAGTGTTTTCAGATAATTCGCCCGCGATTACCTCCTCTGTCATCTTGTGATTATTGTAACATATTTGATGATGACGGGAATTAGAAAGGTTTGATTTTCAAATTAAATTATTTTCAGAAAGACGTCAAAACCACCTGAATCGAACACATTTCAGGTGGCTTTACTTTAATGGTAGCAGTTAATGTGCATCTAACCAGCGCCGGGTTTCCGTCATCCACTTAAAGCGGATATTTGGCAGGCCAAATTCTTCAGCCGCGTGCCAAGATTGAGGGAAGCGGGTCATTTCAACATCGACGTTTCGGTGCTTCAATGCGGTGTAGAATTCCTCGGCTTGTGAAATTGGGCAGCGCCAATCCCATTCGGAACTCATCAGGAAGGTAGGCGTGGAAACATGGTCAGCATAGGCTAAGGGTGAAAATTGCCAAAGCCGTTTAACGTCAGTGGTTTGGGTCAATAATTCTTTGGTGGTGAAGCGGATGCCAATATCACTGGTGCCCATAAAACTGACAAAATCAGTCAGCGGGTTTTGAATCACCGCGCCGGCAAAACGGTCAGTATGGCCGATCATCCAAGAAGACATGTACCCGCCAAATGAAAGACCGCCAACGTACTGCTTTTTCGGGTCGAACTCTGGGTGGTGTTCTAACACGTAGTCCATCCCTGTTAACAGGTCGGTATAGTCTTTATCACCGTACGCGCCTTGATCGGCCTTCATAAATTCAGCCCCATAACTGGCACTGCCACGGGGATTTAGCAGAACAACGCCGTAACCAGCTGCCGCCAGCACCTGCATTTGCAGGAAGAAGGTGTTCCCCCAAGCGCAGTGCGGCCCGCCGTGGATGTATAAGAACAGTGGCAGGTGATCTTTTTGAGAAGTCAGCGGTTGATACAGCCAGCCTTCTAGTTGGAGACCGTCTTTAGCGGAGTAGGTGAATTTTTCTGGTTTTGAAAATTCGTGAGCTTCATCAAAGGCCTGGTTGACGTTGAAGTCGGCAGTGAACGTGCCCGCTTTTAGTGTTCCTAACAGGGAAGGCTGGTCACCGGTTGTATAGCACGCCAGCACCTGGCCATCTGGATCCAGCGTCCAGTCCGTGACGTGAACGTCTTCGTTACAAGCGACCTGGATTTGTTTGCCGTTTGAACTGTATAATTTGCTATGACCATGGACCTGCGTCAGAAAATAAAAGTGGGTTTCGTCGCGCCACGCAAAGGGACGATGACTCAAATTGATACTGTTATCTGGCAGGTATTCATCACTGAGATTCTCGTCCAAATCACTGCAGACATCCGTCAATTTCGAATCAGCAAAATCGTATTCATACACGGAACGGTTTCGGCAGGCCGACTTCGCCGCGTTTTGAGCACTGACCAGCAATTTAGTTGCTTGAGGCGAATAGAGCGCGGTATCAAACAACCAGTTCTGATACGCTTGGGTCAGATTCGTTAATGCGCCAGTTTGAGTATCGAGCACCGTAATGGCGTTGTTATGGTGGTTTTCGTCATCGGCTGAATAAGCCATGATCAAGACTAACTGAGAGCCATCTGCATTGGCATCGCAAAGCTTGAACTCGGTTGGCGAGCTGAGCAGTTGGGTTTGCGTTTTGCTGTCAGCATCGTATTCGTAGAGGTCATAGGAGACCTGGTTCGGCAAAAAACCGTATTCATCGGCAGCAAAGTGTTCCGCCGTGACGTGGCGGACCGTTGGAAAATCAGAGTACTGTGTAATTGGTTTCTCGTTAGTCTGCACGACTTTAAAGAAGACCCGATTAGTCTTTTTAGCAGTGACTAAAGTGTCAACTGGGTAAGGACTGACCTGTTTATCAGGCTGACCATTTCGGTGCTCAAACAAGGTAAATGGCGCGTGCTTAGCAAGTTGACCTTTATAATAGAGGTAATCTTTTGCGGCATGGCCGTCTTTCGAAGCAAACAAGTCCGGGTTAATAACTGCTTGTTCGCGATAATCGTGGCTGAACGCCACAATTTGCGGTGTGTAGTCGTTAGCGGTTCGGCTCAGCAGGTTATTCGTGGCGAATACTTGATTCCAACTGACCACTGGCTGGCTGAGTGAAGTGATTTCATACAAATCTTCTTCGGTTAAAGTTGTTTTCATAAGGAACCTTCCTTTAAATCATAATATCGTCTTCGCCGGAGCTAATCCTTCGCGTATTGACGCAACAAAGTCGCTAAGAAGACGGAGGCTTGCTGGTAATCCTGCAGCCGGAAATTTTCGTTTGGCGCGTGAGGGTTACCGTTAGCGTTTCTGATACCCACTGCAACGATGGGGGCCTTAACTTCATTGTAAAAAGCAAGCATTGGGCCGCCACCTGGCTGATTGGGAACGAGTACCACGTTATCAGCACCATAAACTTGTTTGGCAGTGCTGAGGTTTTGCTGAACAAAGGTGTCTTGAAGCGGAGTCTTGAAGCCAGGTTCGCCAAGGTTAAAATGAAGCTTTAAGTCAGGAAAACCGTTTTTAACTAGCTGCTTTTGAATCAGTTCGGCGCTTTTAGCGGGATCCTGGCCGGGGACTAGCCGGCAGTCCAGCTTGGCGTGAGCAGTCCGGGGGATGATGGTTTTGATCCCTTGACCTTCGTAACCTGAAGTAAGGCCGTTGATTGTTAGTGTTGGCTGCGTCATCACTTCGTGTACGGGTCTGTCAGTGGTCAATCCATTGACCAGGCCGAGATTTTTAACGGTTGCAGTTTTATTAAATCCGGTTTCTAGTCCATCTACCACTTGGCTTTCGTAATCATCTAGCGGTTTCACATCATCATAGAAGTGGTCGACTAAGACGTGGTGCTCTGAATCAGTCAGGCTTGAAAGCCCCTTAACCAATCGCCAAGCGGCATTGTCCACGTAACCGGCAAGCGATGAATGGATATCAGTGCTGGCACTCTCAACGGAAACGTCAAAGGAAGCGATTCCTTTTGTGCCAGCGATAACTTGAAACTTCTCAGCGGCGTTTTTTCCGCCGCCTTCCCAGATCATCGCGTCACAAGCTAAGTCAGCGGCGTGGTTCTTAATGTAGGGTGTAATGTCCGGGCTGCCGATTTCTTCTTCACCCTCCACAAAGAACTTCAGGTTGCAGGGGAAACCGCCATTTTGTTTAAAGTAGGACAGCACGGATAGGCGGGACATGAGCTCGCCCTTATCGTCGCTGGCGCCACGGGCCACCAGCTGGCCGTCTACTATGGTCGGTTCAAACGGATCAGTGTGCCATTCATTTAAAGGTTCTGGTGGCTGAACGTCGTAGTGATTGTAGAACAGTACCGTTTTGTCACTTTTTCCTTGGAATGAAGCAAACACGACGGGATTTTGATATTCGCTAAACAGTTTGATTTCATCAGCGCCTAATGATTTAAATTTTTGGACGAGATAATTCACAGTTTCATCGATGCCCGTATTTTGAGCTGAAATACTTTTCAGGCGTAGATAGGGCAATTGGTTATCCAAATCGTTCATCATAAAATCGGCTATCTGATTAAAATTGGTGGTCACTTTCATCGCTCCTTCGTTTGATTAAATTATTTTTCAAGGTAAGCATTCTTCAAGTACAGTCCTGAGGAACCGGCATAAGTGATGTTCTTCAATTTTGGATTGTTTAAAGTCACGTTGGACCCTTGATCCAGTGGAATGACAGCTTGATCGTTCATCAGTGTCTTTTCGGCAGCTTGGAAATCAGCGTAGCGTTTTTGCGGGTTAGCAGCGTCCGTAGTTGCCGCGGCGTTGACATCTGCGTCGTAAGACTTATTACTATAGTTCCCCATGTTGATACCATTTTCGGAAGTAAAGTGCGGCATCCAGTCGGATAAGTCAGGGTAAGATTGAACAAAGCCGAATGATGCCATGTCAAATCCCTTACCACTTTGCATTCTAGTGACGCCCTGGGTTTGCGGCAGCAGGGTGACGTTTACCTTTAAGCCAGAGAGTTTTTCAGCCGCGGCCTGAACGTATTCGGCTTTGTCCTTTTCACCATCGAATCCTAAGTAGTTCAGGGTTACTTGTTTAGTACCCAGCTGTTTTAATCCTTTATCCCAGAGCTTTTGTGCGGTCTTAGGATCGTATTTTACCGTTGCGCTGGAATCGGTATCGGCGGTAAATTCCTTGCCGGTAGCGGGGTTTTTAGTAACGCCAGCAGGGACGGAACCAGTTGGGGCCTTTGAACCGTTTTTGAGAACGTTATCGACTAGCGCTTTGCGGTTAATACTCATGGAAAGTGCCTGGCGGATGTTCTTATTTTTAAGCGCTGGACTATTGAAGTTAAGCGCCAAGAAATCTAATTGACCACCTGGGTAAGCTGTGTAACCAGGGTTGTTCTTTTCTTCAGCCGCCTGCTGACCGCTTAATGTAATGTTGTCGAGCTTTTTAGCCTGATATTGTGAAAGCGCAGTTTGCGGATCCTTTTCGACTTGGAAATTTACTTGATTTAATTTCACGGTATCCTTGTCCCAGTAATCCTTGTTTTTTCTCAAAGTCCAAGAGTTCTTGGATGAGGTCCAGTGATTAAGCGTGAACGGACCGTCGTAAACCATTTTGTCGGAACTGGTTCCGTATGCTGAACCGTACTTTTCGACCACCTTCTGATTTTGAGGGAAGAAGGTGGTGAAAGCTACCAGGTACTTGAAGTACGGAGTAGCACTGTTTAATTTCACCTGTAAAGTGTCCTTATTCAATGCCTTGACGCCGAGTGAACTAGGCGACTTTTTGCCGGCAGCAATGGCCGTGGCGTTCTTGATGGGCGCATAGAGGTAAGCGTGTGAAGACTTGGTTTTAGGGGTAACGGTTCTGCGCCAGCCGTAAACGAAGTCCTGAGCAGTGACCGGATCGCCGTTGCTCCACTTGGCGTCGGAGCGAAGATGGAAAGTATAAACCGTACCGTTATCAGTGGGCTTCACCAAACTTTTTGCCACACCGGGAGTGACGTCTGTTGAATTCTTTAGCTGATACAGACCTTCTTGCGTATTGTTTGCGAGCTGCAAGTCTTGGATTTGAGTCACCATGGCGGTGTCTAGGGTACCGACTTGTTCTTGTGACATCATGTTAACGGACTGGCTCACACCGCTAGCTGCGTAACTTGACGCACACCCAGCAAGGGTTAAACCAGATAATCCAACAACAGCTAACGATATGTATTTCCCGTGTTTCATATGTAAAACCTCCAACGAAAATAATTTGTTATTGGCTAAGGGTGGGTAACGAAAAACGCCCCATGGATAAAATATCCATAGGGCGTCTCCGCGGTACCACCTATTAGTCACTTAACATCAAAATATGTATGTATAAGTCTCACTGTTAGCTTGATTAGCTAACGGCACGATAATGGGTGCAGGCCATTGGTTAATTAACCACCGCTCCAAGTTGATCGTTCACCGTTGATCTGCACTTTCCTGTTTCAGCCTAATCAGGAATCTCTGTGTGTGCGAGAATCAGGGAACACTCTTCACTGCGTTTGAATATTAAAACTAGTTGTGTAAATGAGAACAGCATTACAATAAAACTTTTATTTTGGATTGTCAAACCCGTTTTTGCCAATTTTATCAAATGACTTTATTTTTTGTATGCTACATTGTGCAGATGGAACAGTCGATAAAACATCTCGTTGGTAGTATCATTGCACGTTTTATAAGGCATTAAAATGAGAACACAAATTGGACTGGGAGAGGGTTTAGAAATATTATTTCGTATACAAATTATTTTCTGTATGATAAAATAATTAGAATCCACTAAACGGAAAGTTAACATCCCGAAAATTATTAAGCTACTGGAGGCAGTCTTGTGGATCGAATCAGAGTTAATTTTTTAGCTGCTGTAACTGAGATCAGCATCTTTGAATCTTTACCCGTACGCGTTTTGGTTAGTTTGAAGTGGATACATAAATGATAAATACGAAAACGGAGCTCCGCTTACCGCCACTGTTTATGGCCACGTTGATGCTGAACGCGGGTGCAGCTTTCATGTGGCCATTAACGACCGTTTATATGAATAAAACATTAGGCAAATCACTGACTACTTCCGGGACAGTGCTTTTAATTATGTCCCTGCTAATGATTGTTGGAAACTATATTGGCGGTTTCCTGTTTGATCACTGGTCACCATACTTGACCGGTCTGATTGGCGCTGGACTATCTCTGGCGGCAATGATGACGCTGATTTTCTTTCACGGTTGGCCAGTTTATGCCATCATGTTATTCGTTTCAAGTTTGGGTGATGGCATCACTGCCACTGTTCAAAATTCCTACGCGGCCACGATCACATCGTCGTCCACGCGACGAATTTTCAATCTGATGTATATTGGAATCAATATTGGGGCCGTTATTGGCACGCTATTAGTGGGATATCTTCTGGACTTGGGAATTACGGTGGTTTTCTTGGCCACTTCGGTTTGCTATCTCATGTTATTTTTGTTAATGCTGACGGAATTTAGAGTGACAGTTCAGCCAACGCAGGATGTAAAGGAGACAGACGTAAAAGTACCCCAATCAAATCTGCGGGTGATCTGGTTAGTTTGCCTGATGATCTTTGCAATTTATGCCAGTTATACACTGTGGGAAAGTGTTTTGTCAGTACACATGACTAATCTGCACATTCCGTTTAAAAACTACAGTTTATTGTGGACGTTAAATGCGGTGCTGATTGTTTTCGGTCAACCATTAACCACCAAGCTGTTTGCTAAGCATCACCTTTCAACTCAGGTCGGGGTCGGTGTTTCCTTTTTGGCAGTGTCGTTTTTCCCCCTGATTTTCGCTAAGCAGTATAGTACTTTCGTGATTGTCATGGTGATCCTAACGCTGGGTGAAATGATTGGTTTTCCCGGTTTACCTACTTGGATCGATACCCTAGCTAAAAATGGGTCAAAGGGGAAATACCAAGGGATGTTTAACGTTGCCTTGTCAATGGGGAGAGCAGTCGGACCATTGTTTGGTGGTGTTATGATCGACTTTTTTAACTATCAAATTTTATTCTTCACACAGGTGCGGTAATTGTTTTAACGCTAGTCATCGCGCTGACGGCAAATTCACGTTTAGGAAAATCGAATAGTTGAGATTGCCCAAAAAGGCCACTGGAATTTTTTCCAGTGACCTTTTTGGGATAAAACGTATTTAGTTATTTTCATGTTTCCGTTGCTTACCAATACCAAACAAGCTTAGGATACTCATCAAACCGAGTCCCAGCACTGACCAAATGGTTGTAAGGTGTTCGTTAGTTTGCGGTAACTTCGGTGCGGCATGACTGTCAGATTGAGTCGTTGACTGACGGGCGCTGCCGGTTTGCTTGGTAGGCGCTGTTGCTTGTGACTCGTCGGATGCCAATTCTTTGACATGGTAGGTATAGTGCACATCCATCTTTATCCCAGCAGCGTTGCCACTTGTGGTTGCGGTACCGTCAGAAGAATCCGTGGTGACTTGGTTGTGATCTGTCGTAGTGGTTGTTTTGCCAGTATCATCACCAGGGGTCGTAGTGATCGGTGTTCCGGTGTCGTGATCACCAGTTGGCGGCGTAACCAGGTTATTTGGATTTACCGGATTATTTCCTGGAACGTTAGTCCGTGATTGCGAATGGTTTGGTACTTCACCATTAGTGTAAACGGCTGGAGGTACTTGAGCTTTAAACCAGGCACGCGGGCCACCATCGGGAACTTTGCCAGTAGCGTAAACGGCTGGAGGTACCTGGGCTTTGAACCAAGCACGTGGGCCACCATCGGGAACTTTGCCAGTAGCGTAAACAGCTGGCGGCACCTGAGCTTTAAACCAAGCACGTGGGCCACCGTCAGGCACCTTACCAGTAGCGTAAACAGCTGGCGGCACCTGAGCTTTAAACCAAGCACGTGGGCCACCGTCAGGGACTTTGCCAGTAGCGTAAACAGCCGGTGGCACCTGAGCTTTAAACCAAGCACGCGGGCCACCATCGGGAACTTTGCCAGTAGCGTAAACAGCCGGCGGCACCTGAGCCTTGAACCAAGCACGTGGGCCACCGTCAGGCACCTTACCATTAACCATAGTATATTTAACGATTAGATTTAACTGTTTAGCCGTTGGTACAGCGCTGTTGAGGTCAACCGGTAACGCGGGTTCTATCTTAGTATCTGGCACGTATTCGGGATTCGTTGTCGGGCTGGTAACTGCTTTAAATGTTTGTGCGGCAGACCAGTTGCCATGGGTAGTGGCATGGGTCACTGAATCCGTTTGATCAGTACGCGTGAAGGTCATATGTGTCACGGATGGCTGGTAAAGCTGTGAGCCATCGCTTGCTCTGACATAATTAATGGTACGGGTGACGGTTTGCACCACTTGCGCTGATTGTGTTTGATGCGTTAAATAGACGTTAAATGTCTGAACAGCATCGTTGTCATGGTCAAACACAATGCCGCCTAAAGTTGAATCGCTTAGCGGGTCATAGGCGTATCCTGCCTTAATGTAAGCAGCTACCGCTTTTTGGTCAGAATAGTTGAGTTTAGTATCACTTGGGCCATTAAAGGTCATAGTTTGTAGCAGTTTATTTTCAGTTTTATCCCAAAACTTAACGTTGACAAGTTGGCCGAGATTACCGTTTTGGACGTATAAGTACGTGACCGTTCCGTTATTTCCGGCAGTTTTCAACGTGCCAGCTGCAGGAAGCGAACCGTCATACAGACGAACGTATTGATATCCTTTAATCAGCTGTGGAGACGTGACATAGGGATCACCAACAAGCGTGCCAGAAGGGTAACTAACCCTGCCAACGTAATTTGGAATCTCTTTGACAGTTGATGGATCAACTGGCGCGGTGGGATCCGTTATAAGTGTGGTATCCGTTGTATAAACGTACTTAACATCGACCGTTGCAGCTGGTAAATAACTGAAAGAGTCGAGACGGAATTGCTGCAGGTTCTTGTTAGCCGCGGTGCCAGCAGAAATGAAGAAGGCAGTGCTGGTTTTGTCAGCAGCCCAAGCAGTAATATCTTTTTGCCATTCCTTATTATCGTACTTAACGGTGAGTGTCTTTTTACCTTTGCCATCGTAATTCGGATCGTAAATGATTTCGATTGGTTTAAATTCACCAACCCAGTTTATCGCATCGACTTTGGGATCATCAGTTGGTCCCGGAGCGGGCTCGTCAATTGCTTGAGCGCTATCTGGCCCAGATGTAACGCCAGTCGTGGACACGATACCCGGCGTATCACCCGGCAAACCAGTTGCTTTTGAACTTTCGATGAAGGCACCAAAGGTTTGGCCGCCGCCATAACCAGGCGAGTTCGGTTTTTGCGGGCCGTTGCTAAACTGTAGTGGATCAGCTGTGGCGTCGTTGGAAGTGTCCCAGTTGAAAGTGGTGTCTGCTTTCCAGCCAATCGCGTCTGGAATACCGCCGAGGCCAAGACCAGCACCGCCGTCACCGACCACGTCACTGTTGGCATCGTGGAAGCCAAATGCGATACCGTCACCACCACCATGGTTGACTTGATCAAGGGCACCCAGATTGATCTGTCCTTTCAGGTCAAAACCTTGGTTAAGACTGATCTTATTTTTGAGAGTTGCACTACCTTGCTGGTTGTTGGCCTTGTCAGTGAGGGTTATAGTTCCCGGTTTTGTACTATCAAAATGAGCGTTGCCGTGGGTCTCAAATGCCTGCTCGACTTGTTCGGGTGAAAGGGTTATTGGCGCAGCAGGGGTATCCTGATTTTTTGAAGGTGCAGTTACTGATGTCGAGTTGGCATTTTGTTCGCCTTGCTGTGAAGTGGACGAGGCATTAACTGATGAACTGTCCGAAGCCGAGACCGACGACGTAGCTGAAGATGAGCTATTCTGAACACTCGTCGATTGCTTGTTTGATTCAGACGTACTTGCAGTTGCTTGGCTAACTTTTGCAGCACTCGTTGTAGCGGCTTGTACAGGATGGACACCTAGTAATGAAGCTGAGGTTACACTGGCAAACAGTATGCCGCAAACCATCCATTTCCTTCCAGATTTATACATCTTAAAGCGACACTTAACATCCTGATTATTTCTTA
Source organism: Secundilactobacillus yichangensis (assembly GCF_016861565.1). Lineage (GTDB taxonomy): Bacteria > Bacillota > Bacilli > Lactobacillales > Lactobacillaceae > Secundilactobacillus > Secundilactobacillus yichangensis. The sequence goes on along the minus strand of NZ_BOLK01000010.1, from coordinate 1,399 downwards.
ATGCATTAGTTCGCATGTATTTTCCTCCTACAAATGATAATTAATTATTGAAACTTATGTAAAACGATTTACGCATATTAGAATTTACGAATTTTTTATTAGGACAGTCAAACTTAAAGATTAGCTATACCATCTATTAGTATAATACTGTACGTATTTATTGTATAAGAGCTTAGATATATTTCAATCCATTTTTTAACATTTCTTTTACAAATTACTGTTCAACAGGATTAACCATTTATCGGGTTAATTTTCAGCTTAGTATTAAATGTGCTAGATTACTTAAATCGGCTTTGAAAAGGTATAAGGGTCAGCTAAATATAGTCTTTTGAGTGGCTTTACACTGAACGTAATGTGCAGCTGGTCATAATCATTCATCAGTTAATACTGCACAAAAAGGCCGCTGGATTTGCTCAGCGGCCTTTTCAAATAAACGTATTCTAATGTATTCTTAATTAGTTGCTGTCATGTTTCCGTTGCTTACCAATACCCAATAAACTCAAAATGCTCATTAAACTTAAGCCTAACAGTGACCAAATAGCCGGGCGCTGTTCGCTGGTTTGTGGCAACTTAGTGGTATTAGTTAACGATTGACTTGCGTGTTCAGATTGCGTAGTTGCTGATGCTGGCTGCGCTTGTCCTTGGCTAATTGCAGAGTTAGCAATTGCGTGCGCGTGACTAGTCTGATTTGTGACGCCAGTTGCGTTGTCAGTAGCATTTTCAACATTATCATTCACATCATTAGTCGTCGTGTGATTATTGGATGTACCAGTTGACGTGTCGGTATCATTACCGGTTGTCGTCATGATTGGTGTACCCGTACCATGATCAGTTGTTGGCGTCGTAGCGGTTGGTGTGCCAGTACCGTGATCTTCCGTTGGTGTTGTCACAGGCGTATTTGGCTGTGACGGGTCATTTTCCGGCACATTCGTGCGACTTTGTGAATTGTCAGGAACGGATGGGGCATTATCAGGGACCTGTGTCCGTACTTCTGGCAGAGCAAAGACTGCCGGGCCGACTTCTTCGCGGAATTGCGGATCGGTGGTAGGAACTTCGCCAGTAGCATAAATGGGATCACCGAGTTGCACTTTAGTCCAAACTTGCGGATCAGTAGTAGGAACTGTCCCAGGTTTAGAAAGCGGTTCGCCAACTTTCACATTAGTCCAAACCTGCGGATCAGTAGTAGGGACTGTCCCAGGTTTAGAAAGCGGTTCGCCAACTTTCACATTAGTCCAAACCTGCGGATCAGTAGTAGGGACTGTTCCAGGTTTAGAAAGCGGTTCGCCAACTTTCACATTAGTCCAAACTTGCGGATCAGTAGTAGGGACTGTCCCAGGTTTAGAGAGTGGTTCGCCAACTTTCACATTAGTCCAAACTTGCGGATCAGTAGTGGGTACCG
>NZ_BOLK01000009.1 GCF_016861565.1 Secundilactobacillus yichangensis | reverse complement strand
CACCAGCATAACTAAATTTTACATTAGCATGTCCTAAAAAAGTTAGCAAGAGGATAGGCTTATTTAAGTGTGTCTTATATTTAACAATTTATCATTCATTAAGCAGTGAAACGCCTTGGGTCACTTGACTTTTGGTAGAAAAAAAGCCTGCTAAAATTGACAGGCTCTAAACTATTCCAAAATCTAAAATTCCTCACCGTCTGCAATCTTACCGAGAACAGTGAATGATGGGATAAAGAATACTTCACCAGTTTCTGGAGTTGAGAAATCCAACAACCGGTCAGACTTGGTAAACATATTTGTCAGCATCCGCTTGGTAACCGTCCAGTGACGGGCATAGCCGATAAAATAAGTCCCGTTAACATTTTCCGTTGGGTTTGAAAATGGCACGTTCATCCGGACGATTTTGTGTTCGACACCGCCCTCATTATCTTGAGAAGCGATGTTATGAGCATTCGGTGCTTTTTGATCATCTTCAAGTTCCACATCATTGAATTTTTTCCGGCCAATAGCTTGCTCCTGTTGCTCGGTTTTCAGTGCGTTCCAGGCTTCCATATTGTGGGCATACTTCTGGGCAAACGCGTATGAGCCGTTAATGAAATCAGGATCCTCATCACCGATAACAGCGTAGTCTGGCGTATCTAGCGCACTTGGATTTTCTGTGCCATCCACAAAACCAATAATGGCCCGACCTTCAAAGTAGCGGAAACCATGCGTTTCATCAAGAACCGTGACGTTGTTTTGAATTCGTTCCATCACCATGGTCATTAATTCAAAGGGAACAGCTGAATCTTTGGCCCGCACGTGAAAGAATAGATCTGCTGGCGTTGCTGGTGCGGTATATTTTGGTCCCACAACCGGTTCGAATTCTTCCAGTTCTTTCGGCCGCTTGGCATCAGGAAAGAGATAGTCCCAAGCTTTACGTGAAAAACCAAAAGCCACGGCTAATCCTGCATCTGGGTAGCGAATATTCAAGGAGTTTTCAAACGCTGGCAAATGCTCCGCAAGATCTTGAATCATTTCTAAATCAGCATCATGATTCTCCCGCTTCAAGTCCATTGTTGAAAAAATAATGTTGCTCCCCGCATCCTTGTAAACTGACTGCACGTCTTTCAAATCAATTGCCATTCCTAATCTCCTCCTTGTACATCCATCGAAACATCAGTATAAGTAAATTCTTTTTAGAATAATTCTTAACTGAATTTATTTTACCACAATTCGGTGATGATTAAAGCGTTTTCTTGAGCTTAATCTCAAACTTATTTAGATGATAGCCGCAGTTGTCTATATACCTTAAAAAGCACTTTTGAACTCTCAGCTCAAAAGTGCTTTCCTAGTTTTTCAGCTCTTCATATAGGGATAGTGCGCCATTACTGGTAACTGATTCCACTTAACAGGATACCCGGCACCATGCGCACAGAAAACGGAGTCTGGTGTATTGTCCAAATCACTCACCGGATCGTAATTCGCTGCTGCAATCACTTCTTCGGCATTATGACACGGTCGATAGCCGTCGACCACACACTCTAGCTCGCCTTGACCATGGGTATAGGCACTTACTGCTTGCGCGTAACCCTGCATTTCGGCAACCGGCGCACTTCCGGTAAGTGTGACCACTGTCCCAGCTGTACTGTCCGGCGTTTCAAACTCGCCGTCCATGCGCTGAATATCATTCATCGCGCGACCGACCTGGTCTTGAGTCACTGTCAGTCGAAATTGATACCAGGGCTCCAGCAACTGTGCTTCACCTTTTTGCTTAGCCATCATCAGTCCCTGACGAACAGCTCGCCAGGTGGCCTCTCTAAAGTCGCCACCAACCGTATGCACAATGCTGCCGCGGCCACCTATCAAAGTTATTTTCATATCGGTAATCGGCGCACCAGTTAATACGCCTAAGTGCTGTTTAGCCGCTAAATTAGTCATAATTTGGTGCTGCCAGTTCTTATCCAGCACCTCTAGGGAGCAGTTAGAGGCGAAGTGAACACCACAGCCACGGTCTGCCGGTTCCAGCAATAGATGAACCTCCGCATAGTGCCGCAATGGTTCAAAATGACCGACACCTTCAACTGAATCAGTAATGGTTTCCTTGTATAGGATGCTGCCTTCATCAAAACTTACATCCAGTTGAAATTGCTGTTCCAGCAACTGTTGAATCACTTCCAGCTGCATAGCACCCATCAGCTGTACCCGGATCTCCTGCAATTGATTTGACCAAGTCACATGAAGCTGCGGATCTTCGTCTTCTAGTTGCTGTAAAGCAGTCAAACAGGCGTGCAAATCATTACCTTGAGGATTAACCTTATAGGTTAAAACCGGCTGCAAGATCGGCAATTGGCCATCAGCCAAGTCGCCTAATCCTTGTCCAGGACGCGTTCCTGTGAGCCCTGTAATGGCACAGACTTCACCGGCCGTGATTGTCTGACTCACCGTATATTTCGTTCCGTTATACTGGCGCAGCTGATTGATCTTTTGATCTGGTAATACCTCGTCACGAGGATGCAGTTCACCGCCCGTGACGCGAACCCAGGTCAGCCGCTCGCCCTTTTCGTCGTGAGACACCTTAAAAATCCGGGCACCAAAACCCTTATTGGCCGCCCGTTCAGTTGTCCATCGCTGCAAGCCTGCCATTAGAGTATCAACACCGGTTAACTTCAGTGCTGCCCCGAAATAAGTTGGAAAGACTTTTCGCTGACTGATCAACTGTCGAATCACATCATCGCTTAGCGTCTCAGAAGTTAGGTAACTATCCAATACTGAATCATCCTGTAACGCAATATCTTCATAGCTATCGGCTATGTTATCGCCATCAAATGCTAAACAACCGGGCGCTAACTCCGTCTGCAACTGGGTTATTAATTTATCCCGATCAACACCTGGGGCATCCATTTTATTCACAAAAATAAAAGCGGGGATCCCGTAGCGTGCTAGCAAGCGCCACAACGTTCGTGTATAGCCCTGAACACCATCAGTTGCTGAGATAACTAAAATGGCGTAATCCAAAACACTAAGTACTTGTTCCGTCTGAGCACCAAAATCCGCGTGCCCTGGTGTATCCAGTAAGGTTAGGTTCAATTGTTCATACTGAAGATTAGCTTCGTGAGAAAAAATAGTGATACCGCGTTTCTTCTCTAAATCATCAGGGTCAAGAAACGCATCACCATTATCCACTCGACCCAATTGTGACAAGGTCCCCGCCTTATAAAGCAACGCTTCAGACAGCGTGGTTTTCCCTGCATCCACATGGGCAATAATTCCAGTTACGATGTGCTTCATGCCTGTCCCTCCTGTAATTGTTCAATACTCTTATTATTCCATGTTATCATCAATAAGCAACCCCAAAGGGCTACGCATTATTTGAAAATAACGATGATGGATTGATTATTTCCCGGGTAATTATTTTATTTTCTAATTGTTATGAGGGAGTGAATTTTTAATTCTACTAAATAACGTCACTTCTACCGCTAGAAGTGACGTCTATAATGCTTAAATATTATCTAAAACACTTTTTATAATTGGTAAAGTCGCACCGAATGAAACTGGTCTGGACTGCGCTGTTCCTCGCTCAACGTAGGGCTGATCCTCTGGAAAGGCCGTAATACTTTTAATGCGCTTATTGATGAACTCAATGGCACCATCATCCAAATATCTGGCTAAAACACCCGCTATGACCAATCGATTGTCAGTAAACATATGGAGGTTATTGATAACTTCTGCCAGGTTAGTCAGGTAATCGCGCCAGCGCTGAACTGTTTCCTGATCCTTTTGTTTGAGGTGGTCCATGAAGCCCTCAATGGTTTCGTTCTCCCTCAGCAACGCACTTAAAGAACTATAGGTTTCTAGGCACCCTCGTCGACCGCAATAACATTTATGCCCAGTTTTACTGTTAAGCGTAATGTGTTCCATCGTGCCGCTGCGCCCTTTTTCACCGGTATAAATCTGATTGTTAATCACGATTGCTGTCCCTAAATGTTCACCAATAGAAAGGTATATCGCATCTTCTTGGTTGTGCGACTGGTTTTGTTCGGCCAAAGCAACGCAGTCTGCATCGTGAAATAACGTCACCGGTATCCCAATGGCGCGTTCAAACTGGCTGCTAGTTAATCCGGTACAATTTAAAATCTTACCATACAGCACCTTTTTACCATCGGCAGAAATCAAACCCTGAATGCCAATTCCAACACCCACAACTTTGTCCAGAGAAATACTTTGCGCACTGATAAACTCTCGAACCCAGTCACCTAACTGCTGGAAATATCCCTCTTCAATCTTAAAGGGTAAATTAATGGTAGTTGAGCCTAAATCCTCATACAGCACATTAACTAGCGTAGCGGTGACGTGATTCGCAAATAATTCTAAGCCTACCGCGTAAGCCCTTTCATTATTTGGTGAATAAACAACCGCACGTCGCCCAACACTTGAAGTAAATTTACCATCAGTCACAATTTGTTCATCTTCCATCAGCTGATGCAAGGTCTGAGTAACCGTTGGTAAACTTAAATTCATTTTCATCGCGATATCTTGCTTAGAAATTTTACCTGATTCATAGATTAATTTATACATCGCCCGGTAATGTCCAGACAGTCTGTTATTATCACGTTTCATTCGTTCATCCCCCTGTAAGGTTACAAGTAAAACCTACCATTGTAATGAACAAATTGCAATTTTGTAAAATATCTGCTCTAACTCATCACTAGGATCTGGTACTGCGTGCGGTATCACTAAAGGCCTAAAAAAGCACTCCTACCAAACCGGCAGAAGTGCTTTCCCAATTGAAACTGTTTAACTTTTTATTCGTTTAAGCTTTTTTCTTAAGCAAAGTCATTGGTACAAACAGCATCAATAGCAGTGCAACACCAATTAAAGCGGCTGAAGATGATTGCTTTTCAGAAGTTTGTGGCAATTTTGCTTCAGTTGGTTTTGGTTGGACATTGTCTTGCTTACGTGGTGCAACGGCTTCTCCGTGAACACTAGCAACAGGTGTGTTAGCTTCATTCTTAGAAGGTGTTGATACACGATTTTGATCAGTTGTTGTTTCAGGTGTTTCTGGAACATTTGGAGTCTTTGGTTCTTCAGGTGTAATCGGAGTATTTGGAATATTCGGAGTATTCGGATTCTCCGGTGTTGGAGGCGTTACAGGTGGTGTAGGAGGGGTTACAGGCGGCGTTGGAGGCGTCTGGGGTTTCTCTGGCTTACCTGGAACATCGTAATCGTTAACCAAAGTAGCAGTTCCGTTAACAGCTGTGGCGACACCGCCGTTTTCAGCAGTGTACCCAGCAACTGGTGTTTCTTTAACACTATAGACGATTGTTTTAGCATTGGCATCAGTCAAAGCTAAATCAGTAAAACTACCCGTGTAGTGATTCTTGCTAGTTAACACAAGTGTCTTACCTGTTGATTCACCATCAGCAAGTAAAGTAACGGTAATGTCTGGAGTTTGTGTACCAGCTGGTACGCCCTTCCAAATTTTAACAACTTTAACATTAGTTATTGGCTGATTTGGATTAACGGGCGGACGATTGTAATCATTCACAAGAACTGCCTTACCATTAACTACTTGCGCAATACCATTATTTTCAGCAGTGTATCCAGCAACCGGAGTTTCTTTAACACTATAGGTGATTGCTTGCCCATTAGCATCAATCATATCTAGATTGCTAAAGCTACCCTGGAACTGGTTTGCAGCTGTCAATATCAATGTTTGCTGAGTATCTTTTCCGTTAGCAAGTAACGTAACCGTTACATCAGGTGTACTTGAATTAGCAGGTACATTAACCCAAGTTTTAGTTACTTCGACGTTAGTCTTTTGTGGAATGTATTCATTCACTAAGGCAACTTTGCCATTAGTAACCGCAATTAGGCCATCTTTGTCTGTAACGTTTTTAATAGTATAACCAGCAACAGGTTCTTCTTTAATACTATAGACGATTTTGTTGCCGTTAGCATCCGTTTCATCTAAGTCCTTAAAGCTGTCTGCATACCCATTATCTTTGCTTAGCGTCACAGTCTTAGTCGTTGCTGTTCCATTAGCATACAAAGTAGCTGTCACAATTGGTGTTTCTGTACCAGTTGGTACACCATTCCAAGTCTTAGTTACTTCGATATTAGTCTTTTGTGGAATGTAGTCATTCACTAAGGCAACTTTGCCATTAGTAACTGCAATTAGGTCATCTGTGTCTGTAACGTTTTTATTAGTATAACCAGCAACAGGTTCTTCTTTAACACTATAGGTGATCTTGTTGCCGTTAGCATCCGTTTCATCCAAGTCCTTAAAGCTGTCTGCATACCCGTTATCCTTGCTTAGCGTCACAGTCTTAGTCGTTGCTATTCCATTAGCATACAAAGTAGCTGTCACAGTTGGTGTTGTTGTACCAGTTGGTACGCCATTCCAAGTTTTAGTTACTTCGATATTGGTTGTGTTCTTCTTGTTGAAGATATTGACAAGAACACCATGCTTATCAGTATTACGGTCAATGGTTACTGTGTATGATTTGCCATCACCTAGTACATTACCCGCTCCATCAGCTAGTAACGTATTCTGATAGCCGTTAACCGGCTTAACTTCAGTAATGGTGTATGTTCCACTCAATAAAGCGTTAGTCTGGGCAGATCCACTATCATCCGTCGTTAAATCCGCTACAATAATACCAGTGGCATTAGTAATCTTAAATTCGGCGCCAGCTAGTTTAGAGTAGTCACCTTTTGAATCTTTATCGGTACCATACTTGTGAATTTCGATGACACCTTGAGCAATCGTTAACTCAACATCGCTATCTGTTCCACTATACTGAATTGTATAGTTTTTAGACGTGTCTTGAGTGCCATCATGCGCAACAATTGCCGTATTGCTAAGATCATGCGTAAAGGTTGCATCTTCATTCATACGAAATTCAATATGCAAACCAGCTATACCTGAGTTTCCGGTAGCTTTCAGTAAATTATGATAGCCGTCAACAGTTTGGTCAACATTAGCTGCTCCTTCAGACGGAACTTTATCACGAACCTGATCCTCATTTGAACCTAACGTCGGTTGTGTCAGACTTAATTGATTGCCTGCACTATTCTTAACACCAAGGTCACCAACGTTCATGATAAAAGTGTACTGCCCAGCAGTGTATGACTGACCATAAACGTCACCATTACTATTCTGCTTGAAGAATCCATACGAGCCCAAATGACTCTTAACGTAATCATTAAATTGAGTAAAAGTTACGTTATCAGTAGATTCACCACCGTTAGCAGCAGCAACATCAGCTAGAGATACATTTTGACCTACATTAACGCCAAGTACGGTATCAGTAGTACTCAACACATTACCATCTTGGTCTCTTAAATAAATTGGGACACCCAAACGCGGCGTTGAGTCCTGAGCCACGGTTTGCCCTGGAGTCAAATTATCATAAATAACAGCATTCTTCATTACATGATCAGAAGACACGGTTCCAGTACCTAATGCATCCGCTATAGCATCAATATTAACATTTAACGTCCAGTTAACTTCACCAGTTGGAAGACCATTATCATCAAGAACTTGATACCCTTCTTTAACGATTGGCCCTTTACCACGGTAAGGATCTCCGCTAACTGGCTGTCCACTAGGAGCAGGTTTAACATCAAGAGGAACTGTGCCTCCTTGTTGATAACTGATGGTTTTTTTACCCTCGGTTACTTTACCACGAGTATCAATAGTGGCAGAAACATCCGTAACACCTGTATTCTTCTCCAGATAATCATTAAATGTGACTCTTACCAGTTTTTGAGTATCATCAATTTTTACTAAATGATATGAGCCAATCTCAGGATTACCTGATAAATCCTTATCTATCAAAGGAAACACTGATGTGTCAGTGACCACTATTTGGTCAGGCAGCTTAACACTGAAGTAATCACCATTCTTTATCTGACGCACTGCAGTATCGTTGATAGTAAAATTAGAAAGAAAGTGTACAAAGTCACCATCATGAATATCTTTCTGATAACTTCCATCAATGTTATTACCATTAATATCCGTCAATTGTTGATTAACAGTAACATCACTAGAAACATCTTTGCCTTTTTCGCCAGACTTATAGCTAATTTCTGGCACGAAAACTGCAGGCGCAACAGCTTCTTTGAACGATTCATTGCTGTGATTAGGATCAGTCTTCTCAGCTTCTGTTGTAGGATTCTGAGTCTTTGTCACATCAGGAGTTACCGTCGCTGGCTTTTGAGATTGATCATTAGTCGTTACTGTATTCGGCTTCTCAGATTGTTCATCAGTTGTTGCCGTTTCCAGTTTCTCAGATTGATTGTCAGTTGTCGCTGTTCCCGTTTTCTCAGATTGTTCATCAGTAACTGTCGCCTGTGATGCTTTAGTAGTTGTACGAGGATCTACTGAACTATTCAAGGTGCTCGTGTTTTTCCCCAGGTTCGCCGGATATATACACTTACTTGAATTAGTGGAACTGGTAGCAACCGCAGTATTAACAGACACATTATTTGCTGTAGCATTAGCAGTTACTGGCAAGATGAGCAGTGTCAGCATAGCCAGTAGAAAACTAACAGCCAGCAAAAGTTTCTTCACAGAAGTCTCCCCCTTTTTTGTGAAATAATCTATGGAAAATAGCTTCCTCAATATTAATTCACCCCCTCTACTTTAAAAAGCAGTTTTCACAAAGCATAAAGAAAATTAACTTCTCCCAGTTAATCCTCTTTATGCGGTCATTATAGCACTATAATATTTATTCATGGACACTTTTTTTGATATTGTTCAATAAAAATACAGTTTTGACACAAAATATTTTCTTTGATATTCCCATAGTTACCTTTTATATATCAAATAACTTTGTTTTAGTAAGCTTTTACGGCCAAATTAAATAATCTAAACTAACAAACCTAGTAAACGGTGCTTAAATATTCCATATGAAACATTTAGGTACCGTTGGAAATAAAAAAAGCTTTAAGTTATTAAATTTAATTATAATTTCAATAACTTAAAGCTTAATTATCATGTGAACCTTCGAATTAACTAATTACTTTAAAAACCCTTTACCAAGATAACTTACCCGCATTTTCCGTAAAGGTTCCCGTGGTAGTATCATCAATTGGTAAACTAGCCATCTTGATGATCTGTGCAGCACCGGTGGCAACATCTTGCATTCCTGCCGGAGCGGGTGCATCCTCTGGACGGCCGCCAAAACCAGTAGCAGTCCAGCCTGGATTAACTGAGTTGACCGTAATGCCTTCATCTGCTAACTCCTTGCTGAAAATAATCGTAGCAAAGTTAACTGAGGCCTTTGATGACTGGTAGCCCAATGAATTAACCTTGTAGAATTGAGAATTAGGATCGCTGGCTAAGCCCATGGAACCCATATTGCTGGAGATGTTAATAATTTTAGCTGGACGACCAGCCTTTAATAACGGAATCATCGCTTGGGTCACATCGATCAGGCCAAAGTAGTTCACATCAAAGTCCTGACGAATGGTGTCCGTACTGAGTTCTGAAGCTGGTTGATGGTGATCCATTGCGATTCCAGCATTATTGATCAAGATGCTGAGATAACCATAATCAGTTTTGATTTTAGCCGCTGCAGCCTTGATCTGTGCCTTATCAGTAACGTCTAGTTGAATGAAATCAGCTTTAATCCCGTCATCCTTAAGCTGTTTAACAGCTTTTTCACCACGTTCTTGGTTACGGGCGCCAAGTAAAATATGCTGGCCCTTTTTGCCAAGTGCTTGAGCGGTGGCAAAACCAATGCCCTTGTCAGCACCAGTGATCAGTGTCAAAATCGTTTTTTCCGCTGCCATAATGATTCTCCTTCTATAATTAATCGTTTTCGTGAAGCCAATTTTCGGCTTTTTGGTAGAGCCCATCTTCATCAGCTTTTCGGTCAGTTCCCAATAAGTCTTGGTTTATCTCACCACCGGCTTTGATCCGACCATAAGCAAGAAACCGATAGCTGCGTCGCAAATTAGCAACATCATCTGGATTGACCTTGAGATCTTGACCAGGAATTGCTGGTTGCATTTTATCAGCTTCATCAATGGAAGTTAAGTTAACAATTTTCCATTCATTGTTCCGCTTCTCAACGCGGTAGATCAAGCGCATATAGGATTCAATAACCGCTTCAACGCCATTGATCATCTGCCAGTGATTGGTCGTTGATGAAAGTTCAACGTAGGCTCGGTTCCCGTTTTGGTGTACGATTGGTGTGCCAAAACGCCCCACGATGGGTAATGAATTGGCAAAATCTGCCGGCTGTTTCCCTAAAAAGGTTGAAACCGGCCCGCTTTGCCAGCTAGTCGTAACAGTAGCATCTGGAAAATAACAATCGGCAGCTTCCTTAACGTGTCGACCACGATACATCCGTTCCTTCAATACAAGTTGACTAATTGCTTCAAAATCATTCATTATTACCCACGTTCCTTTCAATCAAACGTTAACTTCACTATCATTAAATTTAAAATATCAAGTAGTCTATAATTGACAAGAATCTACTTTATACTTACAATTGATAATTGTCAATTATTTATAATCAGTTTACTATTTATTAATTTCAAGACCTTACTAAGGAAGTGATGAAATGGCAGCTAACACTAATGATGCATTAGAACTCGAACAGCTATTTACCGATTTAACTCAAGCTATCACTCAAAATCGAACGTTAGACGAATTTGGACTCACACGGCTCCAAGCCATTACCTTAAAGAATGTCTATACCCGAATTGGCATCAGTATGAGTCAACTGGCTGATACTACGGGCATTTCGCGTGCGCAACTCACTCGTCTGATAACCACGCTAGAAAAACGCGACTTGGTTGAGCGCCGGCATAATGAAGATAATCGCCGAGTAGTCAACGTGTACGGCACGGAACATGGTAAAGCCATTATCCGCGAACATAGCCAGCTGATTGCTAACCGGATTCAATCCCATACCAAAAACCTATCCGCAACTGAACAAACTGCCCTGACTCATCACTTGCGAGAGGCCATTCGGCTGATGGTCAAAGCGGGAATCATCACACCAGATGATCAATCACCACTGAATCAAATTCGTAAAGATCAAAAATAACTCTAAAAAAGCGTTAGAAGGTTAAGTGACTTCTAACGCTCTTTTTGACTGCAATCACTGTTGCGAATCTGACAAATCATTAGGGATCAACATCCGGTATAATTCCAGCACCTCTGCTGGCGGAATTGGTTCCGATGTCTCCGCAACTTCTTGTGCAAAGTGCAGAATCGCTCCACCAAGAAATTCACTAACGAACTGCCTTCTAGCAATTGGATAGTCCCGTAAAATCAGAATTTGCTGGGCGGTTCCGCTTAACACCGACTGGACCTTTTTCTGCGTACCGCTCCAAGAAACCAGTTTAACCAGTTCAAGGTTATTTTCAATTTCTGATACTACAACCTGGCTGCTATTCTCAAAGTTTGGCTGCGACAAATCATCGATCTGTTTCTCAAAATCTGAAATCACGATCAGAAAGTGAACCACGATCACATCCGCTAAATTTTGATAATGACGGTAGAAAGTGGCCCGTGAAACGCCGGCACTTTCACAAAACTCCTTGATTTCAATCTGCTTGTATTCAACACCAGCCTGATGCTTGGCCACTATGGCGTTGAATAACTTCGCGTGGGTACGATGCTTGCGCCGATCAATTTTCATTGGATTATTTAAAAACGCTCTTGCCATTTTGCTTATGCGACACAAGGCCTATATATGTCTTGTATCTTCCTTTCATCCAACTTTATTGCTCTTTATAATACTCAATGTAGCGTGAAAGTACAAACCTGATTTGAAACATTAAGGAGTGGCACTATGAAAATTATCACTGTTGAAGAACATTTTGAATCCGCTAAAATTACTCAAGTAATCAACGAAACCGTTGGTAAGGCTGCCATGCCAAACGTCAGCAAAAAGATGCGAAACTACATGCAGACGACACTGCCAACGCCTGAAATCATGTACGACGTCACTAAGCAACGCATCGCATTTATAGACAAGTATGAAATCGATCAGCAAATTCTTTCTTACGGTAACTCATCACCGCAGAATCTGGACCCCAAGGTTGCCGTGAAGCTCTGCCAAGAGGCTAATAATGAACTGGCTAAGGCCATTACCACTAATCCGACTCGTTTTGGCGGACTAGCCGTACTGCCCGTCGGTGACCCGACGGCTGCCGCTACTGAATTGCAACGCGCCGTTAACGAATTACATTTAAATGGTGTTTTACTCAAAGGGAATTACCAAGGCAAGTTTTTCGACGACTCGTTCTTCTTCCCGATCTTTGAAATGGCCAGCCAGTTAGATGTCCCGGTCTATTTCCACCCATCGTTTATCCCAACTGATGTGACGCAGCACTATTTTGCTAACGAAAACTGGTCTGACGTCGTGACCGGGATCCTCTCCTCTGCCGGCTTTGGCTGGCACATGGACGTTGGTATCCAGGTCATGCGGATGATTGTTTCTGGCATTTTCGACAAACTACCTAATTTAAAGCTAGTTTCTGGTCACTGGGGTGAATTCGTGCCAATGTTCCTGGAACGGTTGGACGATGAAATTGATGCTTATGCCGGTTTGAAAAAATCCTTCTCAGACTACTATCGGAATAACGTCTATGTGTCACCCCTAGCGGTATTCTGAGCAAGCCGCAACTTAATTTCTTACTCGCCGAAATGGGTCCTGAACACTTAATCTACTCAATTGATTACCCGTATAAGCAGCCTAAGAACGCCCGTACCTTCCTAGATAATACTAACTTGACGCCTGCTCAGCTAGAAGCCTTTGCGCATGGTAATGCCGAACGAATTTTTCATCTGAATTAGAAAGGAACTCGATTACAATGACTTTAAACCCACAACAAATTAAAAACACCCAAAATGAACTGCAGCAAAATTTTGAACTCAGCGGTTTAACGAAGGAACAAGTTGCTAGCAACCTGCACATCAGCCTCACCAAATTAGACCACTTATTCACACTGACACAAAGCTCGCTGAACGACCCCTGGATCTTGCGGAATTACCTGATTGAAAAGGTCGAAGCACAAGGTAAGAAGCCAGTGCCTTTCACCGCTCTGGTTGGTGATTGGCATCAGTACTGGTTCTTGGATAGTGGTCTGATTGATGCGCGAAAGATGTCGGCAGGGGATAATTAAGAAGATTATTACTGGATACTGATTAGGGATCTCGAAAGAATAAACTTTCGAGATCCTATTTATTTTGACTCATTATTTTCTTGCTGCTAGTCGTTTCTGATATTCTTGGTACTCGCGTAGATACTTTACCGGAAATGGTAACACCGTATACTGCCCGTTACGAACAAATTCTACGTCCATCATAGCCAATAAATCCTCAAACAAATCTGGTATCTGACTACCATCTCCGGTAATCGGTATCAATCTTCTTAGTCGATAAGCACGCACAAGGCTTGGTCTTAACCCTTTATCAGTTCCAACAAAATAATGATATTTACCATCGATATTAACCAAGCCTATCCCATGGAGTCCAAGAACCTGAGCTGCATTTCGCTTTTGTCGAACCGTATTGCCAAACGCAAACTCTCCTTGTTGTTCTAACTCTTGATTAATCTGTTGTACCTTTCCGGTTTTAAAATTAACGCCTTTCCCTTTTAAAACGCTCTTAGTCTGACCCAACTGAGGTGTAACGCCTAGCTGTCCTATTACCATTAACATTTTATCAACTGCTTCTTGATAATCGAATTCACTTTCATGACTCTTTCGCAGATTTTCAAGTTCTGTCATCATCGTAGAACGCCGGATTTTTTTATTAGGGTCACTGACAGCCATTTTCTCAGCAATTTCGTCCAATGAAATCATGGTTTGTCTCGGCGTTTGCTGAATGATGACGAATCCACTCTGACATTTAATGACACATTCCACAGTATCCCAAATAGACTTCTTTTTTTTGCGATGTACTACCGACAAAATGCCTCTGGCAATTTCAGTAAACTCATCATCCGCAACTAGATTATTGACATCAACCGTTTGGGATTTAAATTTTAGCTGGTTGGTTTCTTCTACCCATAACTTTGTGATCATCACTTGAGTTTGACGTTTATCTAACCAATCAATTTTGTAAAACTGATACTTCCCCGTGAGGTAAACAAGCTGATTGGTTACCGGTCGCATGTATTCATGTACAATATCCTGTTTAACGATCAGTTCCTGAATTAACTTAATCACCTTATTATCGCCTGCAACATCAGAGATTCCTGTACTACGCCATTTAAACGTTTGACTTTTAGAATTCATCTGACCAAAGTTTTCGACTGTAATGTGTTGGATAATCTGTTCTGCGGTGCCAACTTCATAGGCTTCTTTAACCCCATCATTATTTCTGGCATCTCGAACAACTTGAATATTCAAGCCTGATTTTGCCGATTGGCTTAAATTAACTTGAATTTGAAGTGATTTTAAAGTAGCACTATGTTTAAGAGAATTAACGATTTCATTGGCTAGTGCACCGGTCAATGGCTCACTTACGTCAAAATAAATATTAATCGATTGTCCCTTCAATAGTTGCCAAATATCTTCTTTTTGAGGTAGCTTCGGGTGACTGTATTTAACCAACGGAAATTGACGAAAATTCATCTCCGCAATCAAATAAGAGCTCATATTTTTATTGATGGCTGCTTTAATTTCTTGTACAATGCCCACTTTACTCTGTTCGAATTTTGTTAGCTCTTCAAAAGAAACGAACTTAATGTTGTTCTTTTCATTATATATATTTTCCTTCTTATACAACTTGTGGGTACTACCAATTTGACTACGTTCCATCCGATTAAACGTCTGATTCCAGTAATAAAGTTCATCACTGGCCTGTGGGTTTAACTTCTCTGTAAAAGTTGTGGTTTTCATTTCCAAATCGTGTTCCCAGTTAGCTGTAATATTAAGCGCTATCCGTTGCTCACGTCCATCCCGCAAAGTATGCTTCATATCTTTACGAGAAACGTATAAGCCATTTGTATAACTTTCTTTACTTACCTTACCTGCATCTAAGGTTTGTTGATTCAACAATAACTGCAATATCTGATTCGGGTAAACGCCATTTTCGCTGATAGTACTAAAACGAATCTGTGTAACTAACATGCCTTCCAACACAGGCCAATCAGTCTCTTTATTCAGCAAGACGAGATATTTAAGCTGATAGCCGGTTACCGCTTGAACTGAACAAGATCTCAATAGCTTTTGAAACTTTCCCAACCTTATTTTGTTATCCAGTTTAATCATTAATAGTTTAAAATCCTGATCTAGCGTTAAATTATTTAGTCGATAACTGATAACGCTAGCCAAAATTGTCTGCGATTTATTTTTATTCTCCATGGAAAAACACCCCAATATCTCTTTTTTCGTTACCCGTTAAGACAACCTTGCCATCTTCATTGATTAATGCTGGAATCTCCAAAATCCGTTTATCTGCCGTCAGTTTGGGAACCACTTTACCTGAAGAAACAACATTAATAATTGCTGCCCGCCATAGCTGATCACTTTCAGCGTCTAATTGTGCTAGTTTTTGATACACATGTTGCCGTTCCTGTTCAATCGATTGTTGATGTGGTCCCCGCCAATTTTTAAAATCGATGGCAATGCGTTGATTTAATTTAAAGTCGAATAGCTCATTGTGACGCAACTCTTGGAATGGCTGTAATTTAACAGACCAAATATCTTCAACAATAAACTTGCCGCTAACTTCACCCAATAACCCTTGATATAAATTAATAAACTGCACTGGATTCAAGATCCACTCATTAGGCTGCCACTCAGTTGCATATCCTAATGCTTTTAAATGCGCTTTCAATCCAGGATATTGACACATACTAGTTAATCCAGCAGATTCTTGAGATATCGTTATCTTAGGGCAATCGAGACGCTTATTTTCAAAGCTAAATTTCGATTCACTTTCTTGGACGGCTTGATATTGTGTCACTAACTCTTTATTTGACAAATATTGCAAACAGTCTAGTTGCTGGGCTTTTAGCTTTTTTAAATTTCCTGTACTGATTGTTGGGTATTTTAACAAACATTGACGTGCGCTTTGATAATCATGTGCACGTTTCCTACTTGTATTAAGCCCACCATCGATTAATCTTTCCAAGTTACTAAATGTCATTTGTGTTGCGTTTATCCGCGTTATTTCTTCTGTCGACACGTCTGGTTCTGTTGGAGCTTGCGCCATTGACAAAACCGCCTGCATTTCCGGACTCAGTTCCATCTTTGGCAACCTAACTTCTCTCAATTTATCTAGCACTCTATTGAATACTAGAATTTTAATGCGCTTATTTTTATTAAATGTCCGGTTCATTCTGCCCAAAGCTTGAATAGCTGTTCGTGTGACACTTGCAGTTTCACTGGGAACATTTTTGGGCCGAATTCGACCTTTAACGTCATGCACGACAGCTCCTATTCTTTCATGCACCTCATTTTGAGGTAGTTCTCCTGCATCTTCGAGATACTCTAACTCAGTTACATACCGTAATAAATTCTCGTCTAGAATACTATCTTTTATATTAGTCAAAATATGGGTGATATCTCCTAAATACATGCCAGCCAAATCTGCCTGTAAAGAGCGCTGGTCACTTTGTTTACTTTCACCTGCAATACTTTTAACATGGCCGGTTTCAAACTCACTTAATGTATGTTGTAAGTTTTGACCTACACCAAGAGTTTGGTATGCACTCAGTAGATAAACCCTTGTTGCTTTATCTGAAGGCAAGCACACCGCATCATGAATCTGTTGTGTTATTGATGGCACCTCTCCCTTACTTTGCAACGTAGAAATAACTCTTAACTGAGGGAGATTAGCCTCATCATCAGAGAGTATGTTTGCTAAACCTTCAAACACCTCTTCAATTAAAGATGTGGATAGTTCGTTACCTTCACTTGGTAATTTGGACTGCAATCCCAAATATGATATCAGTGTTTCGTCTGATAAGAAATCAATAAAGCTATCAAACAAACTAATATAGCGTTCTCGGCAATAACTTGCAGATGAATCCTCAATACCATTCAGTTTCTGATCTAGCCAACCATCCATCTCGTTCACCTTTTGACACTCAGGGGAGGTCAGGGTGATGTCGTGTTCTGCTATTACTTTTGCTATGGTCTTTTGTACACTTGCACAATCAGCTTCAACTTGAATCCCTGTTTGACGATAACGTCTGGCTAAATTAAAGTCCGCTTTTGTTTTATCAGTGATGTACTCGTCTCCATCCAAATAATCATCACCTAATTTTTGACGCAAATAAGCAAGATCATAGTTATCCAAAACCGTTGGTATTTTTGCAGTAGCGGATAACCCTAGAACGTTGGCCTTGCTGATCACATTTAGTAAATATCGCTCAGGCGTCACCGAAAAGAAGGCTGCGTTAATATCTGTTCTCAAATCATGCTGCTCAGCATTTACAAATTCATATAAACTCAGACCAGATTTTTGAAAATGATACCTCCTTCCTTTAAATTTTACGGGAGAAGGTAATCTTGATCCTAATAACCCCGGATCCAATCCCAGTAGAATTTCAATTTGATTTCGGCTAAAACCCAACGCATCATAAACGGTGTAGCAAGCTTCCTTTGTCGAAATACGATTCTGACTAGCAGAAATATTTAGATTCCTTTTTTGGGCATAGGCTTCTCCACAGAAAAAAATCTGCCGTGCAAATTTTCGAATAAATCGGCCAACGTTATCCAACATTTCGGTAAAATCAAATCTATCTCCAATTGAATTTCCAGTTTCACGATGATCCAATTCCACACTATTAGTTTTCTCGTTTAAATGAACGTACCAGTTTTCCTTAGTACTAATAACCGTATATTGCGGTAAGTGGATTAAATAGTTGTCGTTTTGCTGAACCTCTTTTGTTTTGTATAAATATGACAATTTATAATCATGATTATATTTATCAGCAATTTTTAACAGTTCTTCAAGTCTGGTTTGGTGTTCTAAAATTTCTTGTAACGCCACGGGTATTTGCTTATTTTTCCAATCTAAGGCTTGATGGATAGCTCTAAATAAGCTTAATAAATCTACTTTCAAATCAAGTGTATCTTTTAAACTTTTATTCCATAATTGTTTTTTCGTGCTATCAAATTCGTCCAACACAACCAAGGAATCTTTTAATACTTGGGAAAATTGAAAAGGAACACCATTTTGCTTAAAAAATGGCGTATAACTTCTAATGAACTTATCCGTAGTCATAATCAAAACCTGACGTTTTTCGATATCGATTGTTGGATATATACGGTTGATCCATTTACAAGCAGGACTATTAGTCGTTGCCACGTATCGTTGAATAGCTACTGATACATCTGTACTTGCCAGATTTTCTAGTCCCGCTAGCTTACAAAGCAACTCTGTTAACACCTGTCTAACTTGGTACTCCGCCTTTGCTAAGTTGGTCCAAGCAATTTTATTATTTGGAGTATATTTAGCTGTTTGTTGATATACCATCTGCTGGAACATCAAATTCGCTAAACCTTTTTGAAACGGCTTACTATTCATTAGTTCACATGGTATTCTCCCCTGCTTTTGTTCATCTAAAATTAACTGAACTGTATCTGGCAACGACAAAATGAATCCAACGTGTTTGGAAAAATCTCTTTTTGGATTATATTTTTGCCAAATTTCTCGAAAATCTTCTAACGCTGGTAAATTCTTTTTTTGATCAGTCACAAAGAATGCTCGGAAATTGGGCTCTTTTTGGGCTTGTGAACATAAGAATCTCTTTACCGCATAACTTTTACCAGTCCCAGTAATTGCATTTAGCAACATTAGGTGAGAGTGGCTTTCTGACCGAGTTATTTCTGAATACATTTTTTCAAAATCTGCAACTTGCATTTTATCATCCTCCTTATAAAAATTAGTTAGTATTGTACTACAACAATAATTATTATCCAGTATGCAAATAATTATTCATTAATTAATATAAAAAAGATAGTAAATTTTCTGTCGAAGTCAGTGTTTCATGAATAAATTAACAAGAGTCCATTTGCCTAACGACTTGAGCGTTGAACAGCTCTATATTGATCGTTCAGATTGCAGAAAGCCTTAAAATATGCCCGCGAAAATTATTTTTGTGAAGAACCTAACCGTTTCATAGTTAGGCAAGAACATTTTCACTTGAATCAGTAAATAAAAGGGACCCAACAATGTTTCACATGAAACATTGTTGGGTCCCTTTTTACTTAGTTGCTCACCCATCCTGCGAACTACGCGTTAAAATAGTGGTATTAAAGGAGCGTGACACCCATGACCACAACCATCATCGGCTACCCACGAATCGGCCGTCATCTTGAAGTTAAGCACGCCGTTGAATCTTATTGCCAACAGACAATCACCGCAGCCGAATTATCCCATGTTGCAGCGCAAACTCGGCAACAGAACTGGCAAACACAAGCCCAAGCTGGTATTGACTGGCTACCCGTAAATGATTTTTCGTTTGAGGATCAATTACTAGATACCGCTGTGCTGTTCAACCTCATTCCGCAGCGCTTTCGGCAATTACACCGATCTCCGCTGGATACTTATTTTGCAATGGCCCGGGGTACGCAAACGGCGACAGGAGTTTTACCACCACTCAAAATGGCAACCTGGTTTAACACGCCATATGGTTATTTTATTCCTGAACTAGAAGACCACACTGATATTCAGCTAGTGGGCACTAAGCCCTTCGATGAGTTTAAAGAGGCCACTCAACTGGGTTATCACGCTCGACCAACAATTATTGGGCCCTATACATTATTGAAGTTCAGCCTGGTTACCGGCACTAAGCAAAAATCTGATTATGTTGTTAATTTAGTGAAGGCATACACCCAGTTATTCCGTTGGTTTAAACAACTGGGAGCTAAATGGATCCAACTGGATGAACCCGCATTAGTATTGGCTCCCACAAAAAATGACTTATCATTATTCAATAATATTTATACTAAATTGCTGCCACAAAAGGATCATCTAAAGGTCTTACTACAGACGGCCTATGGCGACGTTCGAGAAGCTTATTCTCAGCTCATTCAGCTGAATTTTGACGGCCTCGGGTTAGACTTTATTGACGGTCATCAAACCGAATCCTGCATCCAAAATCAGGGCTTCCCAGACGATAAGATCTTATTTGCTGGTATTGTGAACGGCCGCAATGTCTGGCGCACTAACTATCAAACTACAATAGATCTCTTACACCGATTACCAGTTAAACAGATAGTTCTTTCATCCTCGTGCTCGTTGCTCCATCTACCGGTTTCTTTGAAAAATGAAACAGCATTGCCAGAGCATGTGCGTCCCTACCTGGCGTTCGCAGAGGAAAAGCTCACTGATTTGGTTGCTATCGATGATTTATTAGTTGGACGTAACCCTGATCTTCTAGCAGCTAATCAACGACTATTCAATCGCTCACGCAGGGCTGAAAACATGCGGGTTACTGCCCGACTGCATGCGTTAACTGATGCTGATTATCACCGTCAGCCTGAACGGTCAGAACGACAACGACTGCAACAGCAGGCCTTCCCGTTACCAACGCTGCCAACCACGACCATTGGTTCATTTCCGCAAACCGCAGCTGATCAGCAGCGTAAACTGGCTTTTAAACACGGTAAATTAACCAAAGCGCAATTTCAATCTGCCATTCATAAGCGACTGCAGGAATGTCTCACCGAACAAACTAGACTTGGACTGGATGTCCTGGTTACCGGTGAATATGACCGTGATAATATGATCAGCTACTTCGATCACCAGCTCAGCGGTTTCTTGTTCACAGAGCGCGCTTGGATTCAAACGTTTGGCACCTATTGTGCACAGCCGCCAATTATTTGGGGTGACATTGCCTGGACGCATCCGATAACCGTGGCAGAAACCGTTGCCGCTCAGCAATTAACCGACCGGCCTGTAAAGGGTGTGCTCACCGGTCCCCTCACCTTGATAAATTGGGCATATCCACGAGAAGACGTTCCCTTACGCGTGAGTGCAACGCAAATTGCGTTGGCATTGCAAGATGAAGCGCATGCTCTGGAAACAAACGGTATCCACGTGATTCAAATTGATGAACCCGCTTTTCGCAGTGGTTTACCGCTACGTGAAAATGATTGGCATACGGATTATTTGGACTGGGCGAGTGCAGCCATCCGTCTAGTGGCAAGTCACTTACAGCCCACCACCCGATTTCATATCCATATGTGCTATGACCAGTACACTGATATTTTAGACGTCTTGGATCAACTGGATGCGGATGCTCTATCGCTGTCCGCAAAAGATCCAGCACTGTTAGACGCACTATCTAATGCCCATTTCAAAACACCAGTTGGCTTAGGAATGTTTGATACGGCCCGGTTTAAATTACCATCAAAAGACACGCTAATCGCAAAGTTGCAGACTAACGTGAGGCGACTTGGACCAGAGCACGTTTGGGTCAACCCGGACTGCGGGCTCAAAACTTTACCGGAGCAAGGTGCACTAACTAGTTTGGCGTGGATGGTAGCGGCAGCAAAACAAGTCCGCGACACAATTTAACGGTTGGTCACTGGTATCGCCCATGCGTTAAGCAGTATAATGTTTATCTGTTGTATGATTTTTAATCATACAAATCTCAATGAATGAAATAATTAATCAACTAGGAGTTTTCTAATGACCAAACCAATGAACAAAGTTTTAAAGGCACAGTTTTTTGTGGACGATCTGTCCGATGACCAAAAAAAGGTGATTACCGATATCAACGCTTATATCAAACAAGGTCTCACTGGTAAGACCTCTTCAGTCGCCATTATCGAAGGTGCTGCGGGTACAGGTAAATCAGTTGTCCTGATGGAACTGGTGCGTCAGTATATGACGGATAAGCGCTACAAAACCTCGCTGGTAGTCAACCATCCCGAGCTCTATAAAGCCTACCGGGAAATGGGTTCGGCCATTCCAAACATGAACGTCAGCACCATTCGGCGGCCCACATCTCTGATCAACTACGCGCAAAAGAATCACGAAAAATACGACATTATTTTCGTTGACGAAGCGCATCTGCTGTATTCCAAATCAGAACCTTACGCGCACTATCGTGGCCACAACCAGCTAACTGATTTAATGAACCTAGCCAAGGTCGTGGTGGTCGTGTACGACTTTGATCAGGTTTTCCAGTCAAAGATGTACTGGGACAAGGATCTGCTCTTCAAAACCATCGGCAACCACCCTTACAAGCAGTTCAACATGAACTTCCAGTACCGGATGGTTGCTAGTGATGAACAGGTTAAATGGATGAACGATTTGACTGAAGAAAAGCCCATCAAGCAATTCCCTAACAACAGCGATTTCGAATTCAAAGTGTTCGATAAAGCTGGCGAGATGTTTGAAAAAATTAAGGAACAAAACAAGAAATATGGTATGAGCCGCATGGTCGCTACCTCTGGTTTTCCAAGAATCGACGGCCGCCACAACGTTGAAATGGACACCTTTAACCTGCCATGGGATGAATGGGATCCGCAACGGACACCGTGGGCTAAACGTGAAGGCTCCATTACCCAAGTTGGAACCATTTATACGCTGCAAGGCTTTGATTTAAACTATGTCGGCATGGTCATCGGCCCATCATTCGGTTATGACAAAGAAACTGATACCATGACTGTTATTCCGGAAAAGTATTCTCACAAAGAAGTCTTCAAGAAACGGAAAGACCGGAAGTTTACCCGTGATGAATACAAGGCATTTATTGCTAACGTTTTGAATGTTCTCATTAAGCGTGGTAAGTATGGACTCTATCTGACCGCTTACAATGATGCTTTGCGGACACGGTTGTTAGAATTAAATAATACAGGTAAGTAGAATTAATCTACTCAACAAATAAAAGCAGACCGGGAAATTCCTCGGCCTGCTTTTTATGAAGATTAAATCAGTCGTCTTTAGAAGTGAGACTATCCAATCTATACCGATACCACCAGTATGGTATATCCACGGGATAGTTACCCATCGCTTCACCAATGACTCGGATTGCTGGCCAGCTAGTTAATTTCTCTAAGCTCAAAAAGTGATCAAAAAAGGTCTCCCCAACACCAACGACTGCTCCGTTTAGGTTCACTCTTACAGGTGCGTTCTCTTCCAACACTGGTTGCCATCCATTTGCATACGACTGACGCTCATTGACTGATAAGGGGTGTTCATTCTGCAATACGGACTGAATATCAGCAAAATCGAGTTCACCTAAATGCGAGATTCGATACAATGCTGACCATTTTTTCGCATTTGGCAACATTAATGGCACCTGCACTTGCGTAACCCGATTAGTTACACGCTGAGTTAACTGGCAAAACCAGTAAAACCCAACCTGGTCATCTGCCGTTTCACTCCACCATACTCGCAACGGCTCTCCAGCAGCAATGGCTGATTTAAGCTGCTCTATCTGTTTCATAACAGATGTCCGTAATTCATCAGCTGTTTGCCCATCGGTATTATGACTAGCTTTCAATTGCCAAAATGAGTCCTTAGCACCGCTAAATCGGTGTAAATTCCCAAATTGAGCATCTAACTGTAAACCGATTGTTGGCAATTTTGCTTCATATTTCAACATGCCCGCAAAACTTTCGTCAAAAGTTACTTCCACGGCCGTCACCCCTTATCTTATTTTCAGCATCTATTTAACCGGTCGATACCTGCCGTTAAATGTTTCTCGTCCTTTTTGCGTATACCTAGTCACGAAATCCGTTTTAGCAGCAGTGTAAGCGTCACGGTTATACTTGTACTTTTGTTCTAACTTTAGTTTTAGTTCCCCATATTGCTTTGCTACTTCCGGATTTGCTATCAAATAATCGCGAAAATAGAGCTCTCCCCAATCACCAGCTGGTTTGACGTGTAAATGATACACCTTTTCCGCAAAGCCAGTAGGTAGATACCCTTTATTCAAATCGATTGTTTTTAAACGGTTATTTCTAGCCATGACCAGCCATTTCAATGATCGCAAATCTGAAATGACACTGTCCAGATCATATGAACCAACAAGTTCCAATAAAATATCAACCGTGGGCTTCGCAATTAATCCAGGAACAGAAGTACTGCCAACATGATTAATGCGATAAATAACTGCGTTGTGCAAATGTTGGACTATCTTTTGTTTTTCGTCCTCATACCACAGCTGATAATTCGGATTAGGTGCTTTCAACACAATTGGAAATAGCTGCCAAAGCTCATGAAGACTCATTTCTTCTAATTTTTTCATGAAGTAATTCTCCTCACTTATGATACGGACTGCCCTCATTAATCATAAATGCCCGGTAGATCTGCTCCGTCAATACTAAGCGCATCAACTGGTGAGGCAGCGTAAACCGACCAAACGAAATCTGGGTATCCGCACGCTTCAGCACTTCTGGCGCTAATCCCAATGAACCACCGATCACAAAGGTAATATCAGAATGCCCGTAAGTGGTAAGATCCTGGATTTCCTTGGCAAATTCCTCCGATGAGCGTTCCTTCCCTAAAATGGCCAGTGCATAAACGTATTCCCGGTCTTTGATCTTAGCTAAAATCCGGTCGCCCTCTTTTTGCATCACCTGATTCATCTCAGAGTCACTTAAACTTTCTGGCGCTTTTTCATCGGGAACTTCCACGATTTGAAATTTGCAAAACCGCGATAACCGTTTGGCGTATTCAGCAATGCCTTGTTTAAAATATTTCTCTTTTAATTTTCCAACAACCACAAGTTTAATGTTCATAACTTTTCTCCCCATTTTGAGTTGTCCACAAAGTTATCCACAGCCCATTAGACACTCTTTGCTAGCCTCTGTGCACACTTTTTTGCTTGCTAAAAATGAATATTCATTTTCAATTCAGTCCGTTCTTTACCTCTTATTGTACCAATGTAAACGCCGTCATATCAACGTTTAATTAAAATTTAGTTAACGCCATTTTTTAGTTATCCACAGTCTGTTAATAGTTTTGAAGACACGCCTGGAGAAATTCAGTAATCACGGTGTTTCCACTGATTTAAATGTTATCCACAAAGTTATCCACAGTTTCCTGTGGATTACCCACACTCCCGAATTTTCCACAACTATACCGCTTACCATATTCGACTACTGATACTAGGTATGCCCTTAACTCGGTACTTACCCACCTGTTAATAACTCAAACATTCGTCTTTTCCACAATAATGAAAAAGCTGAAACCTACTAACTTAGGTTTCAGCTTTTTCTTCATATGCATTACTTTTTGATTATTGATTCAATTGAGAAGTTGTTTCAGTCAATTTTACCTTAGCCGTCTTCTGACTACCGTTGTGATAGTAAGTTACGGTCACCGTATCATTAACTTTGTACTTGTATAGCAGATCTCTCAACGTAGAATTGGTACTGATCTTCTTGCCGTCTAAGGCAGTGATAACATCGTACTTCTTAATTCCGCTGCGTCCTGCTGGTGTTGTTGATCCCGGTGTTTCCATTACAACAACCCCGTTTTCAACACTGCTTGGTAATTTCAAAATCGATTTTTGCTGAGATTTTGAAATTTCTGACAGATCAACGTACTTGATTCCCAACGCTGGCCGTACGATTTTACCATTCTTGATCAGCTGATTGATAACGGAAACGACTTCGTTACTTGGAATTGCAAAGCCCATTCCTTCAACGCTGGTCCCTGAACTGCTGCTGGCAAGCTTCATAGAGTTGATACCAACCACTTGACCGGCAAGGTTGATCAGCGGGCCACCGGAGTTCCCTGGGTTAATGGCAGCATCCGTTTGAATAACAGTGGCATTACCCGTTTGCTGATTAGTGGTTTCATCCGTTGTAGCCACGGTCCGCTTTTTGGCTGAAATAATCCCTTCAGTCAGCGAAGTGGCGTACTGAGAGCCTAATGGCGAGCCGATAGCCAGTGCTGTTTCACCGACTTTGATGTTATCCGAGTTCCCAAAAGTAGCCACTTTAGAAACATCCGCACCATTAACTTTCAAAACTGCTAAGTCGGTAACGGCATCTTTACCCACCAGTTTGGCATCGATCTTTTTACCGTTGCTCAAGATGACTTCAAGGGCGTTAGAACCGGAAACTACGTGGTTATTAGTAACGATATAGGCACTATTACCGGCCTTTTTATAGATCACACCTGAACCTTCAGAGCTGGCTTGCAGTTTGCCATCACTGGATGAACTGCTATTCGAGTCATTACCGTTGTCTCCGAAAATTCCGGCCAAACTATTAGATGACTGAGTTTGTTTCTGCAAATTAATCACGGAAACTACTGAATCCTTCACATTTGAGAAAGCTTTAGAAGCTTGTGAACTGACATTGACCTTCATGTTACTGGTGGTTGCAGTGCCAGATTTATTGGAACCCGCTGGAACAGAAGTTGCATCACGGTTACTGATGTAGTTGGCACCGCCATAGGCAATACCGCCACCCAGTAAACCGGCTACAAGTGCCGTTACAGCAACTTTAATAAGCAGTCCACGATTATTATTTGATCCTGGTTTTTGTTGATTATCCATACTTCCGCGCGAATCGCGCTTCCCTCCTTGTATGTCATCACAATTTAGGCAAAGTGATGAACGCAGATATTTAGGTCGTATATAAAAGCCCCTAAACTTGCTCAACCTACTTACTTAAGCATTTATTTTACAGACGAGATGTGAAATTTGTTTGAAGCTTTACTCGCAAAAAGTATAAGCTTTTTCTAAGAAAATTTTAAGCATTTAAAGCGCGATCAGATCGCTAGCCTTTTCTGGATCCGTATCTAAAATCTTAAAATCATGGTTAACGCCAAAATCATGGTCTTCCATGATCGAAGCAACGGTGATCCGAGCTAGTGACTTCATGTTATTTTCCTGACTCAAGTGACCGAGAAAAATGCGCTTGGTGTGATTGCCTAAGACGTCCATCATGGCATCGGCACCCTCTTCGTTACTCAAATGGCCCGTATCACTAAGAATTCGTTGCTTCAGCGGCCAGGAGTAGCTGCCCATCCGCAGCATTTCAACGTCGTGGTTACATTCCATTAGATAAGCATCGGCATCCTTGATAACACCCTCTACGTGGTCTGAAACGTAGCCGGTATCTGTGAGTACCACGAAGCTCTTTCCGCCGCTATGAACGGCGTAAAATTGAGGCTCAGCGGCATCGTGAGAAACCGTGAAGCTCTCAACATCGAGGTCGCCCATACTCAGTACTGAATCAGGCGCGATAATGTTCTTTTGTTCCATAGGAATTTTACCAATCTTACTGGCCATGGCATCCCAAGTCCCCTGGTTAGCGTAAATATCCATGCCATAGCGTCGTGCCAATACACCAACGCCCTTACGGTGATCCGAGTGTTCATGCGTCACGAAAAGTGAGTCAACGTCACTCAAATCCCGGCCGATGGATTGCATGAGATTTTCAATCTTTTTACCGCTTAAACCGGCATCAATTAGAATCTTATGTTCAGGCGTCTCAACATAGGTACAGTTACCCGTACTTCCGCTAGCGAGAACACTCACCTTTAATCCCTCATTTTGCTCTTGCATAAATCGCCCAACTTCCTTTTTTTAAATACAAAAACCCTGCCAACATGGTCATTGGTAGGGTCGTGAATAATAATCCATACTCACTTCTCAATGATTGTTCGTCGTTACTATTACAACGCATTTCACGCCGAAACGCAATCATTAAATGCTGCTTTCAAGTGACTATGTGAGTGTAAATATTTCTGAATTAGCATTACTTGTTTGGTTGTTATCACCGGTTTTAATCACTTCACCAGTGTACGCATTCACCCGCTTTAAGATGACGGCAGATGAGTTGTTGATCTTTACGGCGAATACCCAGGTTGGTAAGAAAACATACTGCCCACGAGCCGTTAATAGCCGCGTGTAAGCCAAATGAACCCAGGTCACTTTAGCACCGTTAGGAATTTCATTGTACTGGTATAGCCAAGTCAACGCCCGTTCTTCACTGATGGTCTTTGCAGCTTCCTTCAGAATCTTAACGCCCTCTAGGTAGTTCTGACTGTAACCAACTACCCGCTGCTGACTGTCTAAATCAAAGCGAATCTGGCAAAAGTGTGAATAGATCGGCTTATGTGCAACTCGCTGCACGTAAATGATCTCGCTGCTGCTAGAGAGCTGCTTGCTATAGCTGTATTGGTTGCCGTCAGCAATCAGCCCAGGATTAGCGACTACCTTGTCTAGAGTTTGCTTGGCTGACCC
This sequence comes from Secundilactobacillus yichangensis, assembly GCF_016861565.1. Classification (GTDB taxonomy): domain Bacteria; phylum Bacillota; class Bacilli; order Lactobacillales; family Lactobacillaceae; genus Secundilactobacillus; species Secundilactobacillus yichangensis. The sequence continues at coordinate 84,954 of NZ_BOLK01000009.1, read as the reverse complement.
ATTGGTTATTTTAAGCGGCTTCTTAAACTCACTAACCAGTTCATCACCGCTGAACCGAATCGATTGCTGCTGCAAATCTGGAGCAGCCTGATGCAGAGCGTCACCGTTATTTCCTGAGAAATAATAACCTTCGTGCTTCTTGGTAGTCGGCTCACTAAACGTAATTTGATCCTTGCGCATTTCCTCCAGGATGTTATTGCTTCCTGCGGCGGTAGAATCGCCAACGCTATTCCGGTTATAAGACAGAAATAACATCACATCCATGGCGATAAAAATCGCTAGGAAGATTAACTGAATCCGTTTAAAATTCACTTCCGGCTACCTCCTTTCACTTTTGGCCAATCAGTTTTTGATAATTCTCCCACTGATTACCAATCTTGACGTACCAGGTCGGTGATAAGTTAACCACTTTGGGCAATGATTTATCACGGCTCCATTCATAGCCAAGTTCAATTCCCTGAATCTTACTTTCCCGTATACCGGTATTTCTGAGCTGTTTGACCAGTTCATCCGTCGACATGATCGTGGCTGAAGTCTGGACTGGCGGAATCGGAACCTGCAAACTATCCAGTGAAAATTTCATCCGGTACGACGACTGATCAAGCACCTTCATTTGAATGGCACCAAAATCACTCTGGTCAAAGACCGGTAGACCACCCGCGTAGGTTCGAAAAACCGCGGTACCACTGCCCGCATCATAAGAATAGAAGCGAACGCTGTCCAGCGGCATCCCGACCATCACTAACTGATCATAGACGTGATTCATCGTTTGTAAGAAACTGCTGCTCTTAACTTGAGAATTATAGTTGGTAAAGGTAACCGTATCCGTCGGCTTATCAATCGTCATGTGCCGAAAGCCATGATCATCATAATCCGTACTATTTTGGTGCCGCTTAATTTGAACATTGCTATTAGAATTAGTGGTCATGATACGGTTCGCGTAGTAATCCTGCGTTTGTTGGGTTAACTGATAGCTGTAAGTTCGTAATTTAACGTTCTTGGGATAATCCAAAATTACTTTGCCGTTAAACATTTTAAAGGCAACCCGGTGTTTAACCATTCTATCGGCTAACACGTGCCGCAGTTTACCAGCCCGGTTATTTTTAAGTGTCACCCGAACGATTCGATATCCCTGATCATTCAGCAGATACAAGTGGCTGGGATCGTTAAGCAGCAGCTGCATGCGGTTAAATTTCTGATTGGGAATATTTAGCTGGTTGTTAAAAGCTTTTCGGAAGAAGTTAACCGAAATCGCAGAGTTATAATTCAGTAAAATAGTCCCCTTACGCTTCAATTGAGCTAAATACTTCTTGGGATTTTTCTGACTGTCAGTTTTAGCTTTTTCCGCTGTAAAATGACTCATTCGATCGCGCAGATCAGTCGCCACGTTAACCCGGTTGTTCGTCAGCAGCTCCTGTTTGCCAGCGTCATCGGTAGAAACAAGCTGAGACGGTAAATAAATATCTTGAAAAGTCGTATTACTGTTACTATCTGAATTTTTGGTCACTTTCGTTCGGCTGCTCAGGTTTGAATGAGCCGGATTGGTCCAAATCATGCCTGAGAGTCCGAGGCTGACGAGTACTGCCGCTACTAGACTAACTGGCAGCCATATATTTCTAAGCTTCATCCCAGAGATCATCCCCCTCATCGTAAGGTTCGTATGGCAGTGAAATGTAGAATGTCGAGCCATGACCTTCACGGCTCTCTACCCAAATCTTGCCACCCAATGATTGGATAACTTCCTTGGAAATGGCCAGACCAAGTCCGGTACCGCCTTGAGCCCGGGAACGGGCTTTATCGACCCGGTAGAACCGGTCGAAAACGTGGGGAATATCCGCTCGCGGAATCCCAAGTCCCTGGTCAGCGATACTAATGATCACGTTATTATTGGTTTCAACCAGCCGACAGGTAATCACACCGCCATCCGGTGAATACTTGATCGCGTTATTCATAATATTATCGATCACCTGAGTAAATCGGTCAGTATCAATTTCAACCCACAGATCCCGTTTGGTAAATTCGCGTTTAATGGTGTAATGCTTGTCAGACCGGTCTTTTTGCTCATCACTATCAATGATCATATCAAACCGATTTAAGATGTAGTTATATAACTCATTTAAATTAACGAGTTCCAAATTAAGCTTTTGCGTACCAGAGTCCATTCTGGAAAGGGTCAATAGGTCATTGATCATCCGAATCATCCGGTCCGTTTCATCCTGGGTCACTTTTAGAAATTTAGGTGCGATTTTAGGATCTTTCCAGGCACCATCAGATAGAGCTTCCACGTACGACCGCACACTGGTTAGCGGCGTCCGCAATTCATGTGACACGTTTGAGACGAACTGCTTACGATCCTGATCAATCTTTTGCTGTTCGGTGACATCGTGCAGTACACATGCTAACCCGCTGATAAACCCGGATTCACGCTGAATCAGTGAGAAGTAGGCCTGCAGGATCAAATCGTGATCGTCAGTGGAGAAATCCAGCATGATTTCATCTGGATCTTCCAATAAGTCACGCAGGGTATATTGATTGCGAATATTCAAAATATCCAGAATCGACTGACCAATGGCTTGATTAGAATCGACATCTAGAAACTCCACAGCGGTTTCATTAATAATGGTGACATTACCACGGCGATCAGTCGCGATAACCCCATCCGTCATGTGTGCCAAAACAGAGTTCAGCCGTCTTCGTTCAGACTCGGTGGACTCTTGCGCTTCTTCCACGCGAACAGAAAGGTTATTAACCGCACTGGCTAACTGACCCAACTCATCGTTCCCGTAGATTTGAACTTGCCCAGAATAATCTCCTCGGGCGATTCGCTGCGTTTGTTCTTTCATTTCAGTGATGGGCACAGTAATTGCCCGGGAAATAACAATCGACAGTACAAGCCCCATGGCAACCGCAATAACGGCCGCAACAAGGTATAAGGCAGTCACTTTACTGATACTGTCATAAACACTCTCTAAGTTTGCACGAATGTACACCACACCAACGGGCGTACTGCTCCCGCTGCTTTGCTTAATTAGTGGTGTGACCTTCGTATAGTAATATTGATTTGTGGACGCATCAAACGTCGTTGTTTCACTACCGGCACTGTTATTATAAATGACCTTTTTAACGGTGTCGTCAGTGGTTTTTTGGCCAACAATCTGCTGATTATTAGCTTCATTTGTCCCCCGAATGGTGCCCTTATTGTCGATGACGCGGATTTGCGCGTTCGCCGTGCTAGGAATATTGGCATCAGACAGGAGAATCCGAATCTGTCGGTTAGAAGCGTTAGTATTCGACCGTGACAGCTGAGTGGTTAAGTTCGTACTGACGTAACGTTGCAGCGAAATTTGGCTTTTAAATTGCCGCAAGTTTTGCGTCTCAAGCTGCTGTACAAACACGGCCCCGACAATTTCCAATGTAATAATAAGCATCATCGCGAATACGAACGCGATTTTGAATTGTATCGAATGATACCATTTAATTTTTCGTTTCACGCTACCGTTTACCCCTTAAACGCCCTGGCACGCGTAGAATTACGCCTGGCCTGACTCGCTTTCAGTATTCCGTAAATAATATCCCACACCGCGACGGGTGACTAACCAGGTTGGGTGACTGGGATTATCTTCAATTTTTTCACGAAGCCGACGTACGGTAACATCGACCGTTCGAACATCACCAAAATAATCGTAGCCCCATACCGTCTGAAGCAGATGCTCACGCGTCATGACTTGGCCAATATGCTGGGCCAAATAATGCAATAATTCAAATTCACGGTGAGTCAGCTCGATATTTTGACCCCGTTTTGTGACAGAATAGGCATCTGGATGAATCACCAAATCACCAATTTCAATGTCTTTATTTTCCTCTTCTTCAGGCTGGGCGGCGTTAACCGTATTTTGCCGACGCAAATTAGCCTTCACTCTAGCAACCAGTTCACGGTTTGAGAAAGGTTTAGTTACGTAATCATCGGCACCGAGCTCCAAACCCAAAACTTTGTCTAGTTCCGAATCCTTGGCAGTTACCATAATAATCGGCATATCATGCTTCATCCGTACCTGACGGGCAACTTCCAGCCCATCGATCTTAGGTAGCATTAAGTCCAGGATAATCAAATCTGGATTAACTTCTTCAACTTGTTTAAGTGCTTCTTCACCATCATGGGCGACGACCACTTCGTATCCTTCTTTAGTTAGGTTAAATTTTACAATATCAGTAATTGGTTTTTCATCATCGACAACGAGAATAACTTTTTTCATCTGAACATGTCCTCCTTCAGATAACGATTCGTTCAAGTATAATAATTTTAAGTTTAGGTGCTTTTCGGTCATTCCAACGCAGTAGCACGGGCCGCGCAGGAGCATTCAAGTAGTGGCGGGTCCATTTAGATAAGACCTGCACAAGGTTCATTATATCACAGTATTTTACATTACGCGAAACGGCCTAATCTAGCGCGTACCAAAGGTTTATCGCTTAAAAGACGACATATATTTGTATGATACAACTATTCCCCCGAATTGCTTCTGATTCCTGCATCTTATTCATAACTTTAAATATTCTGCCACTTTTTTGCAAAAAGTAGTTGCCAATCACTTTTTAACATGATATATTAGTAAACGTTGATTAAGACAGAGCGCTTAATTACAAGGCTTCAAAACCTGATATGGGCAGTTAGCTCAGCTGGCAGAGCAACGGACTCTTAATCCGTGGGTCCAGGGTTCGATCCCCTGACTGCCCATCACAAACCACTAATCAGTTTCCATGCAGTGTTCTAAACACCGTGGTTACTGATTTTTTTCTGTCTTCAATTCGATCTACACATATTTAAAACTATCAAATCGTAGCCATTTTCGTAGCCAACCGTAGCCAAAACCGTAGCCACGAAAATGTAATAAATATTCGCCGGCCGATTGGTTGCATCCGTTAATAGCGGATGTTTTTTTATCCAATTAAATTACTGACTGGCTACCACGATTATACCAGTCCTTAAATTCAATATTGTTATCTAAGTATTGTCCTATTTTTACCACTGCATTATGTCTTAAATGGTAATACTGATTGGTGTTCTTACAATTCATTCGTAGGGCAGCCACGTTACTGCTAGCGTGTTCAACAAAGCCAAGTTTAAAGGCTTTTAATTCTTGCTGATCTAGGCAATTAAACCCGTTTTCAATCATGTTTACAAACCGTTTTGCTGGTTCGTACTGCTTATTAGGCTTAATACCAGCCTGTATGAAGCTATTACCTGCATAAACTTGTATATGGGCTAATTGGTAATATTCTATTAACGTTTTAACCTCTTTATATTGCATTTACGTACCCCCGAAAGCGTAAGTTGGTAGGCTTTTACATACATTAACTTCATTCGAGTTGCATTTCTGAATACAATAACTTTATAGATTAAAACGGCTACCTGATAAAGGTAGCCATTTACTAATTGTATGCTTACAAAACGTCAAAATTTTATTTTGTAATTAATCATATTATAGCGTTATTCTAGGCCACTTTCATCATACTAGTACCTCAGCAAAGTAACTTGGCAATCAGCATTAACAACAATTGAGATACCGTATGGATACTGTATAGATACGGTATCTATAATTTATAGTCTTAATCAGCGAACGATGGCTTAGAATGCGTTTCTCATGTTGTGTACTCTGTTGCACACTATCAGGGCATGAAAGTAACCAAAAAGTGTGCACCCTACTAAAATGGTGCACTTGTAAGCCTTGATAAATAGCTATTCATAAGACTGCACACAAAAGATTGTTTTCAAAAAATACTTTTTCAATAATCTCAAAATAACCTTTTTAGGGTGTTAGAAATGTCTGAATACCCTTTTTTAGGGACTCCAGAATCTCCGCATACATCAAATATTGGTTCTAAATTTATTGGCATTTTAAAGTATTATACATAGAAAGAAACATCCTAATAATGCTAACATTCTGCTAGGTTTTGCTAGGCTCTCTGTTGCATCCGTTTTATCAAAATGCCTTAACAATTCCGAACATTTACCTTAGGTTTTCTTAGGGTCTTTATTGCAACACAGCACTACAGCAAGCCTCTGAAACCTCATGCGTTCGGGCTATTTGTTGTTGCGTTTCGAGTGCAACACGTTGCAACACTGTTGCGTTTCTTGTTGCAGTCTAGTTTCCTTTATATCAGTGTTCATAGGCTTGACGTACTTTATCAACGCTTGCATTTGCTAACATTTTTACTAGGCTCTTTGCTGCATCAACAGGCTTGTATTTACGGGTACTTTTCACCATCAATTACCATCATCCAAACATGGTTACAGTTTCAGTCGAGATAGTTCTTTCTGATCTAACTGCTGCCCGATTTCAGCGTACTTACAAAATTGATTACGTAAGCGTTCATATTTAGCCAGCTTCATATACTTAGGCTTATCAGGAAACAGCCACCATAAGTGAGAGCAAAATAGAAAGTCCATTGGTTCAGCATTTAAATTAGAATCTATTATGTGAGCAACTTTTATAGCTTTGTCGTACCAAAATACAAAGTCCGACTTGGTAGCCTGCTGACTACGATAAACCAGCTTTAAACACTTACGACAAGCCCAGTAATCGTACTGACCTTGCCAATAGATCACTCGACAGCGGCCGCCGCAAACAGGACAGGTAAACCAGTAACGGATGCTGCCATAGTTACAAAGCGTTGTAGTCAGCTCAATTAGCTTGCCATTCAACTTGCAATATCGCTGGTTCAAATCAGCTTCCACAAACACCATTATCTTTTGACCGTTATAGTATTCGTTATATTCCATGTAGCAGTGATTACTATGCGCCTTTACTAGCTTTATAACGCTCTTTAAATCAACTCGTAAATGCTTTTCAGCGGTTCGATAATTCATATTTTCACCCCTATATTGTTCGCAATATTGCCTAAATCAATAAAGAAAAGTAGCCTTTCCTGACAAAAAGCGCCCTCGTGATTGAGAGCGCCTTTTATTTACTCGAGTTTATCTTCATACGTGTAACTAGGTTCGTTAATGTTGTCGTTCATAAAAACTTGAATCTTAACGCCCCTAATGTGCTGATAGTCTTTAAATATACGGCGTAAGGCGCTAACTGACCGCCATAATAGTTGCTCCTGTATCATTGACCAATTCTTTAGCTCCATGCTTATTACTCCAATCTAGTTAACTCATATTCATTACCAGCCTTATCAAAATACCGGTGTTGATTGCCATTGTATGTTACTTCAAACAAGGAAAACGGATGCTGGTTAACCGCTGGCATATCATGAGTGTTAATATACCGGCCAACTGCTGTTACTGTTTTGTTCATCCGTTTAGCAATGGCTTGCCTGCTTAGTCCAGACCAAACTAGCTTAGTCATTTGATACTGCTCTTGCTGGATAGTTTTAGCTGTCTTTGTTGTGCCTAGGGGTAACTCAATTTGAACTGGCTCTGGGCGTGATCTGCGGTGTACCCGTTTCGGCTCATGATACAGCTTGCGTTCTCGTAGGTAGTCAATAACCTCATCATCATCCCAGTTGACGTTGAAAGCTATCTCTCGGACTGATTTACCTGCCCTATACTGCTCTTGTATCCAGCTCTTTATTGGCTTCTTGCCAGTAGCGGTAGTTAATGGGTCAAGCTCGTTGGCCTGCTCTCTAAGGTGGGTAGCATACCGCCAGTAAGCATTACAGATTGAGCAATTCTTATCCTTGCAGTGCATCACATCATGATCGCCCTCAATAGCAGCTAATTCTTTTGCGGTGTAGCGTGGCTTAATCATCAAATCACTTCTTATCTGTTTAAATACTGGTCTTTCACTGAGCTGGCCTCAATCGTGTTAGCTACCAAACGGTTTAACCGATCAGTTAAAGCATTAATATCAACTAAGCCGTTGTTCACGTCATGCGATAGTTTGGCTATATCAGTTTCAAGCAAGGCAATATAACGGATGTGCTTGCCTACTAAATCATCTAAATGGTTATCATCCGTAGCGAGCACTTCTTCAATAAGACCGGCCACCCGTGCCTGCTGATAGCGGTATATATCAGCGTGTTCCATAAAGTCCCGAATTTGAAACAAAGTAGCTGTATCAATATACTTTTTCACTTTTCTATCACCTCACAAGGTGTCTTTAACTCGAAAGGTTGCACTATCACTGGTGGTAGTAACTTCAATGACATCCGAACCTATCAGCTTCCATAACTCAGGCTGTTCTACGGCCTTACTTAGATAGTGTTGCATGTCAATTCTTTCAAGCGTAGCAATGCTCTTTTCGGATGTTGCTACTTGTTTCTTATACTGTGCAATACCGTGCTCTAACTCTTCTTGACTGGTAGCAATATAATACCCTGAATCGTTTGGGGTGCGACTTGCCATGATTGGAATACCATAATCTCGTAAAACGGCAATTGAATCCTGTACCTGCCTCAATGAAAGGCCAGTACCTCCCATGAGCTTATCTTTACTGGTTTTATTGTCTGCACCACTATGAAGCATCCGTAAAATTGATTTATCCATTTCAGTTAATTTTCGCATGGTTTTTACCTCACATTTCTATCTATTTTAAAGTTTTTGCAAACAACGTGTGTAACGTGTGTTTAACGTGTAAGTAACTGTCATATCAACGTTTCTGGCAATTAGTTAACGTGTGTAACCCGTGTAGTAATTACACACGTTAACACACGTACTACACGGGTAGGCAGTCTTACAAACGTTGGTACATCAGCGTTTTACACACGTACACGGGTTACACACGTTATTTATAAGAACTTTGTATTAGGTTCTTATATAGCCTCTAGCTCGTTTACCATTAATGACCACATTGTTATTCTTTTCCCAGCCATCAATGTTATCCATGATGAGTTTAATTTTCTTGGCATTTGAATTAGTTCGGCCTCTTAAATAGCCATCAGTAGTAATGTGAAATACCACTGCCATAATTTCACGGGTAGTTGTCCGGCCTAAAGGCACAAGAGTGGCACTGATCTTAGCTTTTACATAGTCCCATTCATGCCCGTAGTGTTCTACATAGCTTTGCTTCGTACTGGTGGTTAATTTATCCCAGTTATCAGGAACTTTCATATTGAGATAGTCTACGATTGCATCCCGTGTTAAATCTATAACGCTGGCTTCACTCTGATACTTTTCAGCAGCTTTAGCCGTAGTCTTATCAGGAAACATTTGAGCGCCACTATCAAACCACGTTTTTGCTTCTGCCAATACCTGTAAAATGTCGTTGTGATCAGGCTTAAACACATTTTTAGTTGGTTGATTAACTCCGCATTTAATCGGATAAAAACGCCTCTCACCAGTGGCATCTTTTAAGAAGTCCTGCTGGTTAGTTGTGCCGATAAAAACACACTTACGTGGGTGCTGAGTAGCAAACCGGCCATAGCTATTACGGTACGTATCAAAACGAGCACTGATAAATGATTTAACACCCTCAATATCGGTCTTTTTCATGGCTGATAGTTCGGCAATTTCAACAATCCAACTGCCTTGTAGTTTCTGGTAATCATCCTTGCTCTTGCCCATGCCCTCTAGCGTTTCATTAAATTTATCAGGGTAGAGATTACGAGGACAAGTACTTTTGCCAATACCTTGTTTGCCTACCAATATTGGGACTATTTCAAACTTGATGCCATTCTCATAGACACGCCCAATTAAGCCAGTTAGCCATAGCTTAGTAATGGCCTTGGTATAGTCATTATTCTCAGCGCCTAGATAGTCGATAAAGTAATTAGCAGCACGGGGCTTGCCATCCCATTTAACCGTTTCTATTCGCTGTTTGACGGGGTTGAAAGTTTGCTGGTGCGCTACGGCTGTAATGGCATCCGCTAAGTTATCACCGGAAAACAATAACTTATACTTCTCATCAATATAACTGCGAACTAGCGAACTATCGGCATCACTCCAAAAACCTTTTGAGATGTGCAATTCAGTAATAGCCTTAGTCTTTACAATCTGATCGGCAAACTCATCAAAGGCCAGCAACCCTTTTAATAGCGAGTCATTTTTCAAAATTAAGCGGATATTAAACAACGATCGCACTCGAACGCCGCCATTATTGGTAACGCTAAATTGAGTTGTCCAATCGTCTGAGGCTTTAGCTGTGGCTTGGTCACGTTGGCTCATTAACGCCTTAGTTTCTTTGTCAGGTATCAACTAACTCACCTCACTTTCTGCATTTCTCTTTTCAAAACTGATTTAAATATCTGATTAACTTCTTTATCTGGTAACGGTGTAGGCAAATTACTATTTGCTGTACACAAGGCATCATAAGCAACGGATGAGCTACTACCTGTTCGCAATAACTTGCCACAAACGGATGTTAAGTACACGTTACGATTGCCAACATCAGCATTCGGTTTAAACACGTTATCCAGTAGTTCACCAGCCCACGTTTTGTGAGTTGATGTACGGTAGTGCTGTATCTGCTTAGGCTCTGAGGTGAGCAACATTAACAGCCAGTTGGGGCATTCAATCGCATCCCCTATATTTGTTACCCCTGTGCCGGCAATCGTTTCATATCGGCCATTTTTTGTGACTGTTAAAGGCGCTGGTGTGCCAGTGGTAATAACATCAATCCCTTTATAATCACGTAACTGCTGGCTGAAACTTGCCAGTGGTTTATTGGGAATATTTACGCTATCTGGCAACTTATAAAACAAGTGAATACCATCACGGGGTGTCTTTAAGGCGTAGGTGTGCAAAGGGTTTTCAGTGCTGTTCCCGTATCGCTTATTTAACTGATTAAAGGCGGTAATGCCGTCATACCCACTGGCATGTTGCCGGTCTAAATCAACTACTAGCAAAAGGGCTGGCGATAAGGCCAGACCCACATTTAATTGCTGATTATTGTTAAACCATGCTGTTATCTGTTCATTGTCAGTAGTGGCATCCTTATAGCCGTGAGTACCCTTTAATGGCACTTTACTGTTAGTCGCTAAGGGATAAACCGGCACGCCTTGAGAGGCTAATTTAAGCGCATTTTCAAGAGTGTTTTCCATCTTAACGCCTCACTTACATACGAGATCAAGTACCGGCATCACGGCCTGCTGTGGTGCTCGTTTGGACGCTCTTAATTGTCGTTCAACTTCTACCACACTAGCCTGTAATCCCCTTTGCATGGCCGTCAGTCGTTGCCGTGCATCCGCATTTAAACGGGTCTTAGTTAATTCCACGTCCAGTGCTCTAACCTGCTTAGTGAGTGTTTTTAAAGTAGTTTGAGCATTAGTAATATAATCTCTGCTAGTCGTTATCATCATCTAATAGCTCCTTTTCCTTTGCCTGCACACCGCTTTGAAGAAACTTGATAATTTTTCTATTACTATTAATTTCTTGTTCTACCGTATGTTCTCGATACTTCAAAAGATACGGAGCAATGAACTTTAGGTCTTTTGTATGTTGCAACTCAGCATAATGTAATTGGTAAAATTCCTTAATAGTTAACTCTGAATCAGTCTTATAAAGTAGTTCCTGTAAAGCTTTAAACGTCTTTAGCCCTACTTTGAATATCTCTAAATTTTCTTGCTTAGTTAGCATTCATTTAAATCTCCATTCTGAAATACAATCAATCATTACCGGCGTTTGGCGTATGATTCAACGTTTCATGTAGGCTATCAGCTAGTTCCTGATTACGATACACAAGCTTGCTTGCAGCATCTACTAACCCAATGGAGCTACTAATCATTGCCTGTTGCTGATTTAATACATGGTCAATATTTTCCATTGAGATTTCACTAATATCTTCCTGTGCACTTTTTAGTGCCGTCAGAACGGATGAAAGCAACTCAGTAATCTGGCTATCACGTTGGCCTAGTTGAATTGCAGTATCTTTAATCTGGTTCACTTGAATTTTATTCATTTTCATAACCTTTGCTCCATTCTGAAATTCAGGGGTACGTTTGTTATAATGGAGTACAGAAAAACACTTATACATGAGGTTTTTCGCTTGATCTGTGCTGCTAGTCGCCAAACTGTATAGCACAGGTCTTTTTTGCGTCCTCGTTTGCATAGTGTTTACTCCTTTCTGCCAACCCATTTAGTAGCTAGGCCAGTAAAAGCACCTAACACAAAACTGGCAATCATTCCAATTAATACCAACGTAAATACGGGGTCTGTCATAAACTCACTACCTTTCTATATTTTCTAAAGCGAGCAAACATCTACATAGCTAACATTGTCCCATTCGACCGGCATATTTTTAGTTTAGATAACCATCAGCTAGTAAGAATTGATCTACTTCATTGCGATTGAAAAATTGTACTTTAGGTAACGCCTGAATGGTATGTGGTTGTAAGCCCTGTACCACCATCTTTTTTACTGCATCCGTGCCACATCCAAGGTAACTCGCAACTCCTGTATAACCTTTTAGCCATTCGCCTGCATTAGCGTGCTTGCCAGCGTGAGTTACGGCCTCACCAATGATTGCTATTACTTGGTTGCGTAGCTGTTCACTCGCCTCTGGTGGCAGTTTTACTGTCATTTCGCTCATTATATTCACCCCCTTTCAATTCCATTAACGGATGTTACTGCTTCACCGTTGTTTTAGGCGTGTACTCAATTAATTCAGATAAAGAAACATTCAAATAATCACACAGCTTCAAAATTGTTTTTAGATTTAAATTCCTATCTCCATAATAAAATTCAGTTAACGTAGACCGAGCAATACCAGTAGCTTTATGGACTTGTGAAATGCGTAACCGTTTTTCACCAAGTATCCTTGAAAAATTATTGTTCATCCAACTCGCTCCTTTTTTCAGCATTAACGCTGCATTTTTATTAACAAGTCGAATATAAGTTATTCTAATCAATAAGTCAAGCAATATTCAGCATATACTTCTATTTTTGAAGCGGATATGCTACAATTCCTGTTGAGGTGATGAATCGTGATAACCAATAGACTAAGTGCACTCATGGGTGAAAGGCATATTAAAGCGACACGAATTGCAAGTGATACCGGTATCGCCCGATCAACACTAACAGCGCTCACTAGCGGTAGTAGCAAAATGATACAATTTGAAACCATTAATACTTTATGTCAATATTTGCGTGTTGAACCTAAGGACTTTTTTGAGTACGTTCCAATTGATATTTCTTTTGATGTTGAAACTACTAGTATCAGTGCGTTCTTTAACATGGATCCTGATACTTTAAATTGGAGTCAAGGCATTGAGAAATATACTGCTGATGTATTCGCAAAATTTTTATCTAGAAACAATATTATTAAAACTATCGAATTATCAGCAACCTTAGAGGATCCTTCAATTGTTCATGGGGGTGAGAACTATATATTAAGCGGTGCAGAATCCGTAACCATTAATGTTGATGATACAAAAGATGAACAATTAGATACTTTTTGGCACGAGCACAAATTGGAATCTTTTATTAATGTACTTGAAACTGATTTGGAAAATGCTGTTCAAGAAGAAGTAGTTTCTGCTGCTAATAAAGATACACAATCCGGTGTTTTTGACTCATGGAATGTTAGCGCAGCAATTCCAGTAATGCCCTTTTAATAAGAACAATAGTTAATATTACGTACATACCATTCGGCCGGCACTGAAAGGTATGAGTATTATGGCAAGCATTACAAGTTATCAAACCAACAAAGGCGATAAACGTTACATGATACAGGTCTATCAGGGTATTGACCCTCAGACCGGTAAAGAGAAACGTATTAAACGCCGTGGCTTTAGGACACAAAAAGAGGCCAGCCTTGCAGCTAGTCGGCTGGAACTAGCAATCTCACAAGGTGACCTCAAAAAAGATAATAATATATTGTTTCAAACGGTGTATAAGCAATGGTATCAGAGCTATATCAATACTGTGCGAGTATCAACTTATGCCCGTACTGCTGGTATGTTTGATAATCATATTTTACCAGCTTTTGGCAATAAGCGTATTCGTACCATTACCATAGATCAGGTACAAAAAGCCGTAAACAAGTGGTATAAAGAAACGACCTATAACTATAAACGCTGGTATCAGTACACAATGGCAATATTCGACTTTGCTTTAAAGCATGGTTATATGACCGGCGACAATCCAGCCACTAAGATTACTTTGCCTAAACGTAAAGAAAACTGGGGCAATAAGCAAGAGAACTTCTGGACTAAATCAGAGCTGGTGAAATTCTTTTCGTTTATCGACCCCGTAGAGGAACTAGAAAAGTACACCCTGTTTCGAGTGCTGGCCTTTGCTGGTGTCCGTAGAGGTGAATGTCTAGCATTAACGTGGAATGACATTAACTTTAGTAAGTCTACGCTAACGGTAAATAAGACCCTCACACAAGGCTTAAAAGGCAAGCAAATTATCCAGCCACCTAAGACTAAAAAAGGTCGCCGTACCATCACGCTAGACCCTACTACACTGAGATACCTCAAACAGTGGCGAGCACGCCAGAAACGTGATTATTTGCTTCTAGGCTTCAATACGTTACAGCAAGGGCAACTAATCTTTGCCAACTCAAAGAACAAATTTAAGTCACTGAATACGCCAGCAAAATGGTTAGATAAGATCATCCGTGACCACGACCTTAAAAAAATAACGGTGCATGGCTTCCGTCATACATCCGCTAGTATGTTATTTATTGCTGGTGCATCTATCAAAGAGGTGCAAACTCGTTTAGGTCATGAGGATGCTCAAACTACCCTTAACATTTATACTCACGTCACGAAAGAACAGGATAATCAGGCAGCCGAAAAGCTGGCAAATTACCTCGATTTCTGACCAAACGTAGCCAAACCCGTAGCCATTTTTAATTGAACAATCGCCAAAACCCTTATAAAGCCCTGCATGGTAGGCAGTTGTTAAAAAGTGGGTTCAATACCCTGACTGCCCATCACAAGCAACACACCACTAATCAGTTTCCACGCAGTGCTTGACACCGTGGATGCTGATTTTTTTATTTTCCTGAATAACTTTACTATAATCGTCAACAGTAAAAACACCAAGTACAAGCAATCGTACTTGGTGTTTTTGGTCATTCATTTAAATCGTCGGCCTAAAATATCCAAACTGCGCAACTGACCATCCATATCAGCCACGTCAGGCAGATGCCCCCAGGTCTCAAACCCATTTTTCTTAAATAATCCGATACTGGGCATATTATGATGAAAAATAAACGCCACCAGGGTATTGATATCCAACGCCTTTAACTGCGAAAAAACGTAATTTAACGCTTTTTGCCCCAGTCCATGGTGACGATAATGCTCATCAATGTAAATACTCATTTCAGTCGTGTGGACGTACGCAGGACGGCCATAAAACGACTCTAAGCTCACCCACCCCGCAATGGTATCGCCATCCTTCATCACCCAAATTGGCCGTGAATGCGGGTCAAATTGGTCAAACCAGGCTTGCTTGGAAGCTACGGAAACTGGCTTCAAGTCGGCGGTAGCTAACCGGCTAGGGATAATCTGATTATAAATTGCGGTAATGGTTGGTAAATCAGCTTGGGTCGCATATTCAAAGGTAATACTCATAGGTTAAGGCTCACTTTCAAAAATTTCTATAAATAGCATACGCCTTTCTACTGCTCAGTACCACTTCACCCTGCAGTGTCATTTAGTTGGCGGATCAGCAATCGTGATCACAATTTTGCCGTGGGCATGGTGTGACTCGCTGCGTAGATGAGCCGCGCGCAGCCCCTCCGTAGTGAGTGGGTACTCGCTATCAATAATCACCTTTACCTTACCCGTGGCAACTAACTCAGCCACGGCTGCTGTATCCTGACCATTCGGGTGCATCCGCCAGTGTCTCGCTGAAGGATGCCCATTTTGCTGCGTAAATGACGGTTGCCCGGCAATGCTAATGAGCTGCCCGGTTGGCTTCAAGATCTTTAGGCCATTATCAATATCATCCATCGTGTCAAACAACCCATCGTAATCATGTAAAACGTCAGTATACTTCGTCTGATGGTAATCAATCACCTCATCAGCCCCCAGAGAACGCAGTAACGCATGATTTTCTGCACTGGCCGTCGTCGCCACGTAGGCACCTCTAGCTTTGGCAATCTGAATTGCAAACAAGCCAACGCCACCGGCACCACCTTGAACAAGCACTTTATCACCTTTACCAACAGCTAATTGTTGAACGATCACCTGATAGGCAATCGTTCCAGCCAATGGAATGGCTGCACCCTCTTCAAACGAAATATTAGCTGGTTTCAATGCTAACTTATCTTCCCTAACGGCCACGTACTCCGCATAAGTACCACGGTTATCCGGCCTAGCAATCACGGCATCGCCGACTTTAAACTGACGAACGTTTGAGCCCACCTCAGTGATCACACCAGAAACGTCCATCCCTAGCACAAGCGGAAAGCCCCAACCAGCTCGCGTTCCGTTTCGAGTACGCCAATCGATGGGATTGACACTTGTCGCCACCATTTTTACTAATACTTCATCTGAGTCAATGTTTGGTACTGGGATCTCTGCTTCATGAAGTTCCTGAGCGTCACCAAAACGATCAATCACAATTGCCTTCATTATTTCCAGCCCTCTTTCACAAAATCATACGGTTAATTTTGCGCATAATATAGGCTGATTAACCCGGAAAAGCAAGCATTTCAAACCGTCATTCCAATCACTAAAAAACGCTGATATTTCCCTGTTTCTACAGGATATCAGCGTTTTAATATGTGTTATTTGCAGGCTATGTGTACTTTATATGTTTCACGTTTAAAATCTTTTCTACTATATATTATGTGTCATTAAATATGTGTGTAATGGCTATGTGTTAATCGTTAAACTTCAACTTGTTTGCTAATGGCTTCTTTGATGGCATTGCCTAACCGTTCAATACCAGTGACAATCTTATCATCCTGCATATTGGAGTAGTTCAAACGGAACGTGCCAGGAATGACTTTGTCAGCGTAGAATGGTTCACCAGGAACGAAGGCAACATCATGGTCAATGCAAGTGTTAAACAGCGTTTGGGTATCCACGCCTGGTACTTCGACCCAGATGAACAGGCCGCCTTCTGGATGGCTGTATCGTGCATCCTTTGGGAAGTACTTCTTGATAGCGTCCATCATGATACCTTCACGACGGCGGTATACTTCGCGAATCTTAGTAATGTGTTCATCAATATTGTAATCAGCCAGATACTTAGCAATGATGTGCTGGGTTAAGTTATCTGAGTGCACGTCAACGGTTTGTTTCATTAACGTAAACTTCTTGACCAACGTCTTTTCAGCAACGATCCAACCGATCCGGAGACCTGGTGCCAAGATCTTTGAGAAGGTGCTCATGTAAATGACCCGTTCATCATTTTCAAAGGTCTTGACTGGCGCCACATCCTTGCCGGCAAACCGAATAGCGCCGTATGGATCGTCTTCGAGAATCATGACGTTATACTTATCAGCAATTTCAATCATCTTTTTCCGCCGATCAGCGGTCATGGTACGGCCGGTTGGGTTTTGGAAACTTGGTACTGTATAGATAAACTTGGTGTCAGGATTGTCCTGAACGGCCTTCTCTAAGGCGTCCATCTTCATACCGTCATCATCCATCGGTACCCCAACCATGTGAGCACCATAACTGCGGAAAACGTCTAGCGCACAGAGGTAAGTAGGCTGTTCCACAATAACCGTGTCCCCTGGGTTAACAAAGAGCTTAGCGGTTAAGTCGATTGACTGCTGTGACCCGGTGGTAATCATAATGTTATCAATATCGCACTTGATACCTGAGCGGTTCATCCGTTTAGCGATCTGCTCACGTAACTTTGGATAACCAGCTGCGATACTATATTGTAAGGCTTCACGACCGGATTCATCGTACACCTCGTTAGTCACCTTCTTGAGGTCTTCAACGGGGAATAATTCTGGTGCGGGTAAGCCGCCCGCGAAGGAAATCACTTTAGGATCTCCTGCCACCTTTAAAATATTACCAACTGGGTCTTCATCGCTTTCAGGTATGTTGTTTGCAAATTGATATTTCATTATGCTTCCACCTCTGCTTGTTTTGGATCTGCCACATTTTCTTGTGGTTTGTGATATTTACGCATCATTTCTGCCATATGAACTTCTTCAACAACAAATTCGTGAACGCGGCAAACGTAATCGTGTTCGCGGCCAATCTTAGCAATGTAGCCGTTAATGTAATCTACTTCAGTAGGACGACCCTTAGAGAAGTCTTGGTACATTGATGGATAATGGTACTTGTAAGCCTGACTCACTGGGATCACGGAATCGATTTCTTCTTGACGAGATTCAATCAGTCGAATACCGGCACGTTCGCAGGCATCAAACGCTTCGTTGAAAAGCGTGGTCGCCATTCGGGTAACACCTTCGTATTCGATAAACTGGCCCATCTGCATTTCAAACATCGTGCAAAGCGTGTTAGTAACGGCGTTGAAGACAACCTTTGACATGCACATGCCCTTCCATTCGTCCACCATCACTGGTCCCATCTTAGCGGCTGTGAAATCCTTGAAAATGGCTTGCGTGGTCTCATCAGCTGGTTTGTTGTTGTATGGTGCCATATGCATCACTTCACTGTTAACGGGTCCCATGAAGTCAACGTTTGCTGGTCCATCCATACGAGTAGCGATCATGGCTGTTCCACAGACGATGTGGTCTACTGGGAAGTACTTTTCAATCTTTTCGAAGTGGCCCATGCCGTTCATAGCTGAGAAGACGTATTGGTCGTCATGGAAAATACCGGCTTTACTGTCGCGTTCAAGTTCTTCGGCTAATTGCATCTGCTTCTTGAAGATGATCCAAACATCTGGATGGCCGGTGTATTCTTCTGGGTAGTACATGTTGATTGGAATAATCCGGCGATTCTTATGGTCACGAGCAACTGAAACACCGCCTTGTTCACGGACCTTCTCAACGTTTGGTTCCCAAGTATCGATGAAGTCAACATCAACACCAGCGTTTTCCTGAAGCATGACACCGTACCGATAGCCCATTGCACCTGCACCAATAATTCCGTATTTCATTACAACCACTCCTTTTAAAGTTTTATGATCTAATCAGCTATATGACAACTAAAAAACGCCCTTTGGTCAAAGACCAAAGGGCGTTTAGTAACGCGGTACCACCTTAATTCAAATTACCGTTTGAAGTAATTCCTCACACGCACGGCAACTATTAGTTGCGATACGCTGCACGATAATGGGTGCCACCAGTTCGCCTCGAGAAGCAAACCTGTCGAACACGATCTTTCAAGTCATAGTCTTAATACCGTCTCACCAAACCGGTACTCTCTTCATAAGGCTATGATCCTAATCCATCGGGTCAAATCTTGTTGTCATATTTGTTTTGTTGCAAGTAGTGTAGCTCCGAGCATGAGAAAATGTCAATCGTTTTTAATAAATTAATTTTAATCTGCCGACTTTAACCCCATTTAAAACACTGCTATAATAGCTTTTATCGACTTCAAAATTATTTTTTATTTTTCAGTTTGAGTTGTTTTTATTGATCTCTCACCAAAAATACAGAAGTTAGAAACCTAGTCAGGAGTGTCTGCTTATGTGGAAAACCAAATCGTTTTCGGAATTATCAACCAAAGAGCTATATGAAATCTATCATCTCCGGGTAGCCACCTTCATCGTGGCTCAAAAACGAATCTATCAAGAAGTGGATGAAAATGATTTAAATGCTCTCCACGTCTTTTATCAAGACGACAGTATCGTTGCCTATTCTCGGATATATAAAGAAAACCACCACGTCACTTTTGGACGGGTGGTTACAGATCCCGCTCACCGCGGAATCGGGTTAGGCAATCAGCTAATGACTAACGTTTTAACGGCAATTCGGCTGCATTTTGCTCACTTACCAATTGAAATTGAGGCACAGGTTCCAGTAAAGGGCTTCTATGAGAAATATGGTTTCAAAACAGTCGGCGACCCCTTCATTTTCAATTCCACCCCGCACATCAAGATGGTACACGAGGCATTAGCTTAATTAATAAACTAACTTAGCAAGCAAGCGCTTCAGTTCATCCTTCTCATCGTTGGTCAGCCGCGATACTAGGGTATCGGATGTATGCTGTTCAAACGCGTGCAGTTCGGGATAAACTGCTTCACCCTTCTGCGCCACGAAAACCCGCCGTAATCGTTTATCTTTAGCATCATTTTCTAATCTAAGATAACCGTTGTTCACGAGCTTTTGCACCGTTCGAAACGCCGTTGTCCGATCGATTTGAACTGAATCAGCCAGCTCACCAAGAAACATACCCGGCTTTTCATAAGTCCGAATAACGTAAATAAAAGCGTTATTCGCTAGTCCCAGTCTTCTGAATTCCGCGTTGGTTTTAATTTCCGTCTCCCGTGTGATTGCACCGATATCACGAATAATTGCAAACATAGCCATCCTCCGTATGAAGCATTTGACTCCAATTTACAGGATAGTTATTGTATTTGCAATTAAATAGTGATAGAGTTTTACCAAGTAATTGCAAATGCAATGAATAACCATACATACGTTTGAGGGGGAGATTCAATGTCAGCATTCTTTATCTTTGTTTTTGTTATGTCGTTTACACCTGGGCCCAACACAATGATGGCCATGGTTTCTGGTCAGCAACGCGGTTTTCGTTCTAGTTTACGCCTTAACATCGGCATGCTGTTTGGGATGGGATTCATGGGCCTAATGGGAGCCTTATT
This sequence comes from Secundilactobacillus yichangensis, assembly GCF_016861565.1. Taxonomy (GTDB): domain Bacteria; phylum Bacillota; class Bacilli; order Lactobacillales; family Lactobacillaceae; genus Secundilactobacillus; species Secundilactobacillus yichangensis. The sequence goes on along the minus strand of NZ_BOLK01000009.1, from coordinate 64,361 downwards.
TGCCCACTGGCTGCAATCAACACCCACCTTTTTAACGGTCATGAAAGTCGTTGGCAGTGCTTATCTGATGTACCTGGCATACCATATTTTCATCAGTCACCCCGGTGAAACTGATGATAGTACCGGCGGTTTCCGAACAGGAATGCTGCTGCAGTTAACGAATATCAAAGGTTATTTGTATTTCATCACTGGCCTAGGTGCATTTAGTCTCACCGGCATCTTAAACGACATGCCCGTTAAATGGCTATTAATGGTTTTAATTGGCAGTCTAGGTACCTTTGCTTGGACGGTGTGCGGCCAAATGATGAGCCGGTTTTACCACCAATACTACCGGGCTTTTAACACTGCCATCACGCTGCTACTGACGTTTGCTGCAGTTGATCTTTGGCGGTAACAAAACGAGTAAATGTTCCACGTGAAACATATTTTAAAAACTAAAGCTTAGTTCTAAGACAACCGATTTTGATCGATTACTCAGAACTAAGCTTTATTTTGGCTTTTATTCCACATTAAGTGACCCATACTTAACGCCTAGACGGTCGGCAATTCCCGTTACTTCAGCGAGAGTCTTATCATCGATGATCATACCGTTTTGCTTCCGGTCTTCGTACGCTAAAGCTTCCTTATCGCCAGCAACGTAAATCGTCTTGCCTGGAATAGCCGGTAGTTCCCGAATTTGCTGTAAGTACTCCGAGAATCTTTGCACGATTTGATCAACGTCACCAAAAATAGCAGGATCAATTGCGATAAAACTCTGGCACGGACCGACTTGCAAGTCTTCAGGAGTAATTTCAGTGGAAGTATTGCCCAGTGATAAAATAGAAGTGAACACTTCAACAATCACCCCAAGGCCGAAGCCCTTGTGACTGCCAGTTTCTTCTCTGACACCACCCAGTGGGGTCAGTCCAACGTTAGACATTGGGTCACGCAAGGCGTCTAAATCAGCGGTATCATTATGATCGTTGATTTCTTGATTACCGTCTTTGGCTACCCACAAAGCAGGCAGATCTTTCCCCAGTTTACGGTAAACTTCAATTTTACCCTGAGGTACTGTCGTTGTGGCTGCATCGTAAATAAAGTTGTGTGGTTTAGCTGGCATAGCAAACGCAATCGGGTTCGTTCCAACAAACGCTTGAGTGGCATGAGTAGGCAGCATGGCTGGCCGAGAATTGGTTGATGACAACCCAATTAAACCTTGATCAGCGGCCATATTGGCGTAATACCCAGCAATGCCGTAGTGGCCGGATCGCTTGGTGGTAACAATACCAACACCATGTGCCTTTGCCTTTTTAATGGCAATATCCATACTGTAAATCCCGTTAAGCTGTCCTAATCCAAAATTAGCGTCAACCACGGCACTAACGTTGGTCTCCTTCACAATTTCCGGTTTGCTTTTGACCCGAATTTTACCATTTTGAATGAAATGATCATACATCACCATCCGTTGAACCCCATGGGACGCGATTCCGTGTAAATCAGTATAAATTAATGTTTCAGCAACCGCTGCACTTTGCTCTTCCGTAAAACCGTATGCTTTATAAATCTTATGTACCAAAGCCTTTACTTTATCACTATCGTATCGTTTAACCATTTCAAACATCCTTTCTAAGTGTGTTCATGAAAATTAGATTAGACTATGTAGCCCTTTTATTATCTTCTTCTTATTCTCTGCTTGCAACCACCTTTTTTCTGACTAAGATATTTATTACTGTTACAGATTTTCAATAGAGAAATTATTGTATGTTTATTATTTATTTTGATAATCTATTCATTTATTCCTAATTCCAGTCAATGTATTCAGTAGGTAACATATTTTTACCTTTCCTTAACGGTTCCTTTAGAAAGGCGCATGGAAAACTTCATATTTTTATCACATTTATTGCTTATTATTTAACCATAGTCAATTAGAGATTAGTTGACTTCCCTTTTAAGACAGATAACGGTTTTTGATTTTTCCTCCTCCCCAAAATCAGGATAAACCTTGAAACAAAACGCTATCACTCCCCTCGACCCTCACCACAACCCCTAATGTGGTGAGGTTTTTTGTGTAGCGTGTAAAAGTTAGCCGAGTGTAACCGTCTGCCCACTTGAATACATTTCAGCAACGTAAGTCAACAAACCTACACGAAAAAATCCGCTCATCCAAAAAGATGAACGGATCATTTAAATTGCAATAGAAAAGGCAGGCCCGCCGACCTTCTGAACGCACGAATGCGCCGATCTTTGGAATCCCGCCATGGTTTGGCACCGTGTGATAGTATCGCATGGATGATGGTGTGTGTCAAGGTCGGTTGTCCGATATAGCCGAATTGGGTTTCAACGGCCGCAGATAAGGCCAGAAGGATACAAACCTAAAACCAGGGTTTCGGCCACATAGCCGAATCAGGCTCCAACTAGGCAGAAACTTGCACATAAGGGCACTCAGACACAAATCCAAGTTCGGGATGTTCGTTAAGGCTACCTAGTCGAATCGGGCTACAACAGACAGAGAGCTGCAGATAAGGGCAGAAGGATACAAACCCAAAACCAGGGTTTCTATCTTTCTGCCCTTATCCTTCGCTCTCTAAACGTCTGTTTCCGCACCTTATTTATTTGGTTCCGCCCCATACGCTATCGAGGAGAACTTGTTATACGACTTAACAAACAGTAATTTAACGGTACCTCGAGGGCCCGAACGGTTCTTTTCAATAATGACTTCAACTTCACCGACATCTTGTTCGCCGTCGTTACCGTCACCACCGCTGTCATCACTATCGTCGTCATCACGTTCATAGTAGTCGTCACGATACAGGAATGAAACAATATCAGCATCTTGTTCAATTGAACCAGATTCACGAATATCTGACAGTACAGGTCGTTTATCCTGCCGCTGTTCCACACCACGAGATAATTGTGATAACGCAATTACGGGTACGTGCAGTTCCTTAGCCAGCTTTTTAAGCTGCCGCGAAATTGCGGAGACTTCTTGCTGCCGGTTTTCAGCACCGGTACTTTCAACCAATTGTAAATAATCGACAACAACTAAGCCTAATTTACCGTTCTGTTCCTTGGCTAACCGACGACACTTTGCCCGAATCTCAGACATCTTAATCCCAGCCGTATCGTCGATGAAGATCTTCGCCTTTGACAAACTGCCCATTGCGACAATTAAATTCTGCCATTCGCCCTCTTCAAGCTGACCGGTCCGCAAGTGATTAGCGTTGATACTGCCTTCTGCACACAACATCCGGTTAACCAGTGATTCAGCACTCATTTCAAGACTAAAAATGGCAACCGCTTTGTCCGTCTTGGTACCAACGTTTTGCGCGATGTTCAACGCAAAGGCCGTCTTCCCAACTGCTGGCCGCGCTGCTAAAATCATTAATTCATCATCGTGCAGTCCCGTAGTCATTTTATCTAAATCAGGGTATCCCGTAGATAAACCAGTCACTGTGTCACCCTGCTGTGATAACCGATCAATCTCTTCAAAGGTGGAATTTAACACGTCTTTGATGGCTTTAAACCCAGCTTGATTACGCGATTCGTTAACGTTCATGATCGACTGTTCAGCCTGATCAAGCAGTTCATCAACTGGTGCGTCTTCCGAGTAGCTATCCGTCACAATCTTGGTAGCCGTTTGAATTAACCGCCGCAAAACGGCCTTTTGGGCAACAATCTTGGCATAGTAGCCCACGTTAGCTGCCGTTGGTACCGAAGCCGCTAATTCAGCAATATAGGGCATGCCGCCAATATCTTCAAGCTGGTTAAGCCGCTTCAGTTCATCCGATACCGTCACCACATCAATGGCTTCATCACGGTCGTTTAAATTGACCATTGTCTGGAAAATCAACCCATGCGCACGACGATAGAAATCATCCGCGGTCAGTACTTCCATTGCGTCGACTAGGGCATCGCCGTTTAAAAAGATGGCCCCAAGCACCGCTTTTTCCGCCTCAATGTTTTGAGGTGGCGTTTGATCTCTCAACCCTTCACTCATTATTAATTACTCCTCGCTGTGATAAACGAAGGGGTCGGGGCAAACTGAATTTGCCGACGACCCCTAGAAAAAATGGACTTAAATTACTTTTCTGAGATATGAACCCGAATTCGGCCGGTCACGTCCTGATGTAATTTAACAGGCACGTTAACGAAGCCCATCACTTTAATCGGTTCGCGTAATTCAATCTTTCGCTTGTCCAATTTAACACCATACTGTTTTTCCAAAGCCTGGGCAATCTGCTTGCTTGGAATGGAACCAAACAGCCGGCCGTCAGTCCCTGCCTTAGCCGTTAATTGAACGATGGTTTTATCATCTTCCAAAACCTTCTTAACCGACTCAGCTTCCTGACGTTCTTCTTCTTCGCGCTTAGCCTCAGCTTTTTGTTGACCCTTAAGCTGACTTATTGCACTGGCTGTCGCAATCTTTGCTTTCCCCTGTTTGATCAAAAAATTTTGGGCATAGCCGTCTGGAACATTCTTAATTTCGCCGCGCTTACCTTTGCCGCGAACATCTTGCAAAAAGATAACTTTCACAATAAGTCCTCCTTATCTGGCACGTTAGGATAACCCTGATATGCCAAGACTTTATCGATCCCAATTTGGGAGCTTTCATTTAATAACTTTACCATAAATCGCGACCCGTTTAAATAACCTTGGCGTCGCGATTTTTTATGTTTATCTATTTAATTTATTAAGAAGCCGGCGTCGTTTCTTTATCAGTCTGACCATTTAAAATAGCTACCAGCTGATCCTTAACTTCACTCACCGTGCTGTCAGCAATTTGAGTAGCACCGCTTGACAGGTGACCACCGCCACCCATCTTCTCCATGATCAGTTGAACGTTGATTTCGCCCATACTTCGGGCAGAAATTCCGATTCGCCCATCGTCACGTTTAGTGATGACAAACGATGCGTCCACTCCTGACATATTGAGCAGATCATCCGCCGCCTGAGCAGCCGTAACGGAATCATAGACTTCGTTTTCTTCACCAGCAATAATCGCCATATCCTCGTTCACAAACGTGACAAGTTCAATCAGATGATTACGCTGCAAATAACTATCTACATTTTCCTTCATAAACTGCTGCATTTGCACCGAATCAGCCCCAGCAGAACGTAGATAGCTCGCTGCATCAAAGGTTCGTGACCCGGTTCGCAGTGAAAACGACTTAGTGTCAATGAAGATCCCCGTAAGCATTGCCGTAGCTTCGATCTTATTGATGGGCTCAGACTCTTGAGATTGATACTCAAACATTTCGGTAATCAGCTCACAGGTTGAACTAGCGTACGGCTCAATGTAAACCAGCATTGGATTTTCAGGAAACTCTTCTCCACGACGGTGATGGTCAATAATCATGACTCGATTTTCAAGCTGCTGATAAAGCTCTGGTGAAATCGATAACGACGGCTTAGAGTGATCCACCATGACCAGCATGCTTTGTTTCGTAATTTTAGACAAAGCCTCCTCCGGAGAAATAATGGCATCATTAATTTCCGGATAGTCTTTGATTGAATCCAGCAGCCGCTGCACGTCACTGTGAACGTCGTTGCGGTCCAAAACAATGTAACAATCCTTCTGGTTCATCTGAGCGATCCGCCGAATCCCCATACAAGCTCCAATGGAGTCCATATCGGGCTGCTGGTGCCCCTGAACGAAGATGGCATCAGACTGGTTCATTAACTCCTGTAGGGCCTGCGAGATCATTCGTGCACGCACTCGAGTCCGCTTCTCCATTGGGTTGGTCTTCCCACCGTAGAACCGGGCTTCTTCGTCCTGCGCGCGAACGACCACTTGGTCACCGCCTCGACCAAGTGCTAAATCAAGGTTACTCTGCGCTTGATCAGCCAGCTTGGCTAAATCAGCACCGCCATACGCGATCCCAATACTCAGGGTTAACGGGAAGTTTTGTTTTGATGTACTCTCTCGAATAGTATCCAAAATGCTGAACTTATCATTTTCCACAGCTCTCATGGCTTGCGCATACATAAACACTAGGTAGTGGTCATCGTCCAGCCGTTTCAGATACATCCTAAAGCGCTGCGCCCAAACGGACAGCTCGTTAGTCACATAATTTCTGAGGTTTGAGATTTCCTGATCGGTCATGGACTGCGTCACTTCATCGTAGTTATCGAGAAAGACCTGCCCAATGGCGATACGTTCATTTTCATAGCGCTGCTCAATTTGAGTGAAGTGAGTGACTTCGATCATATAAACGGCGCGGAAATCCTTTTGTACTAAAAACGAAAATTGGCGGTCTTTCCAAGTGACCGTTTGCGGCTTTTGATCATTGACGTGATCTTGAATCAGTTTTTCCAGTTCAGGATCTACGTCGCTCATCCGCTTACTTAAAACCGTTTGATCACCAAAATATTGCTGTAGGTATGGGTTGACCCATTCGATAGCGTCGTTATCCCCAAAGATCATGACCCCAACGGGCATATCGATCAGTGCCTCTTGCTCGCCACGGTTGATTCGGAATGACAAATCAGCAATATAACGGTTCATATCAGCACTAATTTCGTTCATGGTATTAAAAGAGAATATTAAACTCGTGATTACGACCACTAAGGCTAGTATTCCTAAAATCCAAGAGAACAAAAAGGCCAGAACGATCCCTGCAGCTGATAATGCGATCATGAATAACGCTAGACCGCGAAGACGTCTATTTCTTAAAAATTCGGGCAAATTATCCCTTGAAAATAAACCGTTCATCTTCAGACTCCCCTGCTTTGTCGACGATAATAGTAGTTACATTTTAGCACAAATGAAAATAAGGTGCGGACTCAGCTCTCAGGATATCGTTTTAACCTTGCTGTAAACATCGCTTATCAAGTCAAAATTAATTCTCTCATAAAAAATTAACTTACGAAGCCGATTTTTTTCTGGTAATGTAACCCATTGTGCAAAAAACTTTTCTGAAAGTGGGGAATTTATTCAATGGAACAACAAGCAACAATGTCCGCTTCAAAGCCACGTGTTACCGTTAAGCATCCGGCATTAGCCATGGCCAGCATGCTGATCGGGGCTTTTGTTGGGATGTTTAGTGAAACGTCTTTAAATATCGCCTTACCAAGTCTGATGGTCAGTCTCGGAATCAACACGGCAACTGTCCAATGGCTCGTCACGGGTTACATGCTAGTCATCGGGGTAGTCTTACCGCTGAATAGCTTGATTACTAAGTGGTTTACCACCCGCCAAGTGGTTATTTTCGGCCTATTAGATTTTTTAATTGGTACTATTATTGCGGCCTTAGCGCCGAATTTTTCAGTATTACTCTTCGGCAGAATGATCCAAGGAATTGCGACAGGGTTAATTCTACCTTTGATGTTCACCGTTGCCATGCAAGTCTTCTCACCAGCTAAACTGGGCGCTGCTATGGGTGCTTGCGCCATGGTGATTATGTTTGCACCCGCAATCGGACCGACGCTAACAGGTTTAATTTTAGCGAAACTTTCTTGGCGCTGGATCTTTTGGGCTTTCGTTCCCTTCTTAGTAGCAGCTTTAATTTTCGCGCTAACTTCATTGGAAAACGTTGGTAAAATCAGCAAGCCAAAAATTGACGTCGTCTCCATTTTAACCAGTGTCGTGGGCTTTGCTAGCATCGTTACAGCGGTCAGTTTCGCCAGTTCTCACGGCTGGGGATCGCCCCTTGTTTTGAGCTTATTACTCCTTGGTATTATCGTTTTAGCCATCTATACTTACCGTCAAGTTCATATTAAAACACCAATTTTAAATCTGAAGATTTTTGCCAATCCCGCTTTTCGGGCTGGTGCGTTAATGGTGATGCTCGATTTTGGTATTATCCTTTCAGCGATGTATATTTTACCCATGTATATGCAAAAAGGACTGTTATTGCCAGTTGCAATGACTGGCATCATCATGCTGCCAGGCGGTATTGTTAATGCGTTAGTATCCGCCGTTTCAGGCCGTTTATTTGATAATTTTGGCGCCAAATGGCTGACTCGATTAGGCTTTTTGATTGCCATTATTGGTGGTATCATGCTGCTCATGACCGGAACACATACCGCCGTGATCTTTGTGATTGCCGCTCACGTCACTTTGATGATCGGCTGTCCGTTAGCCATGTCGCCTGCGCAAACGCACGCACTAAATGCATTGGCAGGTCCAACATCCGGTGACGGCAGTACCATCATGAATACCATGCAGCAAATCGTTGGTGCCATTTCCACAGCTTTAGCCACCAGCCTCTTAGGCATCGGTCAAGCTGCCAGCCATGCAAGCGCTCAGGGTGCCTTTACAGCTGGTGTCCATGTTGCGGTCTATCTGCCACTTGTATTAGCTGTAGCAGCCCTAATTATTGCTTTTACGACACATTCTTTTAAGACTGAACACTAATCGATCAGCTTAATCCGAAAAAACGTCTTCGCAGGTCAGAACAGACCTTACGAAGACGTTTTTTGATATGATTCAATTATTCTTTTTCATGCTTCCGACGCGCGAAGCCGAACCAGCCGAGAATACTTAACAGCAATCCGCCAATCAAGGTTGGCCTAGTTTTTGCAGTCTCGTTGGTTTGCGGCAAACGTGCTGCGGATAAATGATTTGTTGTCTTAGCTTTTGAACGCGACAGTGACACCATTGCTTGACCGTCACTGCTGCTTTGTGAAAGAACAGGTGTGGAAGCCCGTTTGGACGTTCCAACTGCACTGCCGTCCTGATCATTTTCAGACATTTCGGATGCAGCATGCGCCTTAATCGTTTTTCCTGGTTGCTGGTTAGATTCGCCATGGTCATCGGCGGTGTTAAGCACCGTCTGTGAACTATCATTTGGCGTTGGAACCGTTCCATTATCGCTACTAGTACCAGCCGGTTGCTGTTCTGGATCAGTCGGCGCAGGTGTTGGAGCCGTTTCTCCACCGGTCGTAGCTGTCCCGCTTTCCCCTTGTGAGGGGCCAGTTGGTGTATCATCTTGCGGTGCTAACGGAATAATGACCGTTTGATTGTGGGCTTGCGCTATCAATAAAGGAAGCTCACTGATTGGAATGGCCAGCTGCCAATTAGCAGGCACCTGTTCCAAAACCTGATACCGGTCAAATGGTACGCCAGGATTGCCAATCAAAGTCATACTGCCACGGGTGATACCATCTGGCGTCTGATAATTAACTGTTATGGTTGTAGCATCCAAAGCCGGTGCAGTAGCCGTTTTAGTTTGTGCGGCTAAAGGAATCACAATTGTCTGATTTTTCGCTTGCGCTACAAGCTTGGGTAATTCATTAACCGGTATCCCCAACTGCCAATTTTCAGGAATATGTGTCAAAATCTGATCCGAGTGAAATGAAAATCCTGGATTGCCAACTAAGGTCATACTGCCACGGGTGATACCATCTGGCGTCTGATAATTAACTGTTATGGTTGTAGCATCTAATGCCGGTGCAGTAGCCGTTTTAGTTTGTGCCGCTAAGGGAATCACAATTGTCTGATTTCCCGTTTGGGCTACCAGCTTGGGTAATTCATTAACCGGTATCCCCAACTGCCAATTTTCAGGAATATGTGTCAAAACCTGATCCGGGTGAAATGAAAATCCCGGATTGCCAGTTAAAGTCATACTGCCACGAGTAATACCATCTGGCGTCTGATAATTAACTGTTATCGTCGTCGCAAATACTGCGGGTGCAGATGAGGCTTTATCCCTCTTAGGGTGAATGACCAAATTACTTGTCCCGTAACTACCAGACCCTACAGAGCTAAACTGAAAGGTTACTTGGTTAGGCATTGTTTCACCGTTTGGAATGGTAAGGGTATCTGTTTTGACATCGTAAACCCACTGATGACCAGTACTATCAATAAAAGTTAGCTCGTCAGGCAACGTCACACCAACGGTAGCTTCAATTGCAGAACGAACTTTTTCAATTTTAGTGTCTGTCGCTTGTGCCGTGACATCAACTAACGCCTGTTGGTTGCTTAAGTAATCAGCTGAACCGTTTCCAGAATGATCGACGATCTTGCTAATTTCATTCTTAGCAAAAGCATCGGTAGCAATTGTTTGGTTAGTAGCTGAAGCCGGTTTGTCGATGACTAATTCACTAATTTTGTTATTTTCAAACGCATGGACACCAATCGAAGCAACCTTCTCGGGAATAGTAACAGTGCCACTAATATGATTGTCCATAAAAGCATTATCGCCAATCGTTTCAACGTTTTTACCCAATGTTAGACTATCAATTTGGTTATTCGCAAAAGCGTTATCACCGATGTAAGTAACCGTATCGGGAATGACAATTGCGTCCTTAAGTTGATTACCCGCAAATGCACCGGTACCAATTGTCTGAACCTGATTGTCTAACGCCAGTACACTAATGTGATTACCTGCGAATGCATGGTCTCCAATATTTACAATGCTCTGCGGAAGCGTCAATGAACTAATAGAATCTGCTTCAAAGGCTGACGTCCCAATTCCTGTCAACTTACTATTCTGACCGAACTGAACCGTTGTTAACGACTTATTATTCTGAAATGCTTCATCATTAATCAATCCAACTTGATCCGGTATTGTCAGTGTAGTTAACTGATTATTCACAAACGCATCATTACCAATTAGCGTGACACCCGTTCCTAAATCAAGATTATTGATTTGATTATTGGCAAATGTGCCGCGGCCCGTATACCAAGTTCCCGTTCCCAGCACAACACTGGTAATTTGGTTGTCTGCGTAAGCGTCATCGCCAATTGACTGTACTGAATTAGGAATCACAACTTCACCGGTAATCGCGTTACCTGCAAAAGCAGCGGTACCAATTGATGAGATGTTTTTACCCAATGTCACTTGGGTCAAAGCTTTAACAATCTGTAATTGATCATGGTCACTTTCATTATCAAAGGCGTAATCAGCTATGGCCGTAACCGCATCACCATTATAAGTATCTGGTATTGTAATCGCTGTAGCATACCCGTCCTTTGGTGTCGTACCGCCAGCGAGGTACTTTTGAAGCTCACCAGTGTAGCCAGTAACGGTGTACCCGTAATCGTTTTTCGCGTAAGTATAATCCGTCAACTGCGTATACGTATTAACCCCGGTTTGTTCATCGGTTGCGGCGTCAGTAACTGACACCCAATAGTTGCCAGTTTGATCCTTTAAAACAGTTGGATTAACTGTTTGGGCAGTTGTTTCACCCGTCTTTTGACCATCGGCTGATTGAGTACCGCTTGGTTGCTTAGTCGTAGATTGGCTGTCCGATGCGTTAAGGACCAGTGAGTGACCATTAACATCAACTGCTGATTGCTGAGACGGTTTAGTTGTCTCAGTGGCTGGAGTAGGTTGGCTTGAGGAATCAGGCGCTACTGAACTACTGGTTGAAGCGCTCGATTGAGCATCCGATTTACTCTCAGCAGAACTTGATGAGGAATTACTACTTGAAAACTGTGAAGAATCTTCGCCCTCTTGCTGTTCGGATGAGTCAGCTACTGAGGCTGTTGATGCCTTAGTTACCTCGGTCTGTGTAGCTGATGTCTCCTGAACATTAGCGCTGGCAACCGACATACTAAGTGTAAATCCGGTCATCATTGTCACGGTAATAATCCCCATTCGAACCCAGCATTTTTCTTTATTGCACTCAAAATGCTGAATTCGAACCATATTCAGATTATTTAATCGGTCGATTTTTTTCATTTAACTATGATACTCCCTGTTTAAAATTCTATAACTTGGTATTGTTCTGGATAGACGCACTCTCACTATACCACTACTGCATTTATATAAGTAAGGCTTAAATTAACTAAATTTACAAGACTTATACTATGATCTAAATTCAGGCACAAAAAAATGCCAACCAGCAATACTGGTTGACACCCTTCGCTCACTATATTAGTCAGCAACAACGAATGGCATTAAGCCCATGATCCGTGCACGCTTGATAGCGATGGTTAACTTACGTTGGTTCTTGGCACTAGTGCCAGTCACACGACGTGGTAAGATCTTGCCACGTTCTGAAACGAAACGTTCCAATAAGTTAGTATCTTTGTAATCGATGTATTCGATATGGTTTGCGGCGATGAAGTCGACTTTACGACGACGACGGCCACCTCTTCTTTGTTGAGCCATGATTTTCCCTCCAATTCGATCCGTTTAGAACGGTAAATCATCATCGGAGATATCAATCGAGTCGCCATTATTTGCAAATGGGTCCGCTTGATTATCACCGTTATTCTGATTATTGTTGTTTGCCGCTCCATTGGTGTTTGGATCACCAAACGGATTAGTGTTCTGAGGAGCATTGCCAGTGGGTGCATTATTGCTGCCGCCGTTGTTAGAGTTCCCTGCATTATTATTCGCTGAACGCGGTTCTAATAACGCAAAGTTTTCAACAACAACTTCGGTAACGTAGACCCGTTGACCCTGCTGATTTTCGTAGTTTCTGGTTTGAATCCGGCCATCAATCCCTACTAACGCACCCTTATGGGTGAAATTAGCAAAGTTTTCAGCAGATTTCCGCCAAATAACACAGTTGATAAAGTCAGCTTCGCGTTCGTTGTTTTGATTGGTAAATTGCCGATCAACAGCTAACGTAAAGTTCCCAACTGCTGCCCCGCTTGGGGTATACCGCAAATCAACATCTCTTGTCAAGCGTCCGGTAAGCACTGCCCGGTTGATCATACGACCCGCTCCTCTCAGTAGTTAAATGTCAATGTCAAAAATTAGTCTTCACGTTTTACGATCATGTGACGAAGAATATCATCGTTGATCTTTGAAAGACGGTCGAATTCGTTTAAGGCTTTGTCGTCATTAGCGTTTAAGTTAACAACGTGGTATACACCTTCATTGTAACCGCCAATTTCGTAAGCGAAACGAAGCTTCTTCCAATCTTTTGAATCGATTAAATCTGCACCATTATCAGTCAAAATCTTGTCGAAACGGTCAACCAATGCGGTCTTTGCTGCATCGTCAAGATCTGGACGAATGATGTAGGTAATTTCATACTTCATGAAATTTGCACCTCCTTATGGACTTCAGGCCCTCTTCATTGAGTTTTAAGAGAGCAAGGAGAGTTATCCGAATGGATTACTCACAGAATATTATTCTACCAAAGTTCACTCAAAAGTGCAATGTTATTTTACGTTTAGATTATCGGCAGCGAAACAATCACCCCACAATTCAGCTGCCATAACCCTTAAAAGTTAAATCAGTTTAAGACTAACCCGACAAGAGATGATGGTTATACCTCTTATCTACGAAAAAAGAACGGCATTAATTGCCGTTCTTTTAAATCATTTTATTTATTCATCGTCGTTATTATTATCTGATGAATCAGAATCATCATCGGTTGCTCGGTCAACTAACCGATTCAATGACGTATCGTCACCATCAGCTGAATCATCTGAAGCTGTATCGTCAGATTCATCTTCAGGCGCTTCTTTTTCAACAACCGCCATGGTAGCAACTTTAGCGTCATCGTCCAAGCGGATCAAGTGAACCCCTAAGGTTGCCCGACCAGTCTGGGAGACATTTTCCACACCAAACCGGATCATGACACCCTTATCGGTAATCAGCATAATATCCTCTTCACCGGTAACCGTCGTTAAGCCCGCCAGCGGACCATTCTTTTCGGTAACGTTGATGGTCTTGATTCCTTTACCACCACGCCCCTTAATGGCGTATTCGCTGGCCGGTGTCTGCTTACCGTAGCCCTTTTCGGAGATAACGAAAACGTTATCGTTTGGTTCTAGAATAGCTGAACCAACCACGTAATCGTCTTTACGCAGACGGACACCACGGACACCAGTTGCCGAACGGCCCATTGAACGAACGTCACTAGCCTTAAAACTAACAGCGTAGCCAGAATGGGTCCCAATGATCATGCACTGTTCATCATCAACGATGGACACATTGATCAGCTGGTCATCATCTTTCAAACTCAAAGCTTTAAGACCGTTGCTGCGAATATTAGAAAAGTCGCTAACAGGAGTCCGTTTAACGGTTCCGTGCAAGGTGGTGAAGAACAGATACTTCTGCTGATCCCCCGCTGCATCGGACACGTTAATTACGGCTTGAATCTTCTCACCAGCCTCGATGTTTAGCAGGTTGATCACTGGAATTCCCTTAGCGGAACGCCCGTATTCAGGAATCTCGTAACCCTTCATCCGGTAAACTTTACCCGCGTTGGTAAAGAATAACAGGACATCATGAGTGGAAGTTGAAATCAGGTGTTCGATAAAGTCATCATCATGGATACCCATGCCTTGAACACCACGGCCACCACGATTCTGCGCCTTAAATTCAGACGTTGGCAACCGCTTAATGTAGCCGTTATGGGTCAAGGAAATCATGACGTTTTCTTCTTCGATCAGGTCTTCGTCTTCCAAACTCAAGACTTCGCCGACCATTAATTCAGTCCGACGCTTGTCGCCAAACTTATTTTGAATATCCAGCAGTTCTTCGTAGATAATTTGGTTCTGCTTATCCTTGCTTGCCAAAATTTCTTGGTATTCAGCAATGGACTTTTGCAGTTCCGCATACTCTTTTTCGACCTTATCACGTTCCAGACCGGTCAAACGAACCAGCCGCATATCCAAAATGGCTTGTGCCTGTTTTTCAGAAAGCGGATAACGGCTGATTAACTCGTTTTTAGCAACTTCAGCCGTTTGTGAATTACGGATGATTGAAATAATCTCGTCAATGTGATCAAGGGCGATTTGCAACCCTTCCAGAATATGAGCTCGAGCTTTCGCCTTTTTCAGTTCAAATTCAGTCCGCCGACGGATGACTTCCAGTTGATGAGCCAGGTAATACTGCAAGATCTCTTTTAAGCTCAAAATCTTTGGTGAACCGTTTACGATAGCCAGCATGTTGAACCCAAACGAAGTCTGCATCATCGTCATTTTGTACAAGTTATTCAAAATAACTTCGGCACTGGCGTCGCGACGCACATCAACCACGATCCGCATCCCTTCACGGTCAGACTCATCGTTAACATCCGTAATGCCTTCGATTCGCTTATCCCGTGCTAGTTCAGCAATTCGCTCAATCAAGCGGGCTTTGTTGACCATGTAAGGAATTTCGGTGGCAACGATCTTTTGCTTGCCGCTTTTATCTTCTTCAATTTCAACCTTAGCCCGTAAGGTAATGGTTCCCTTACCAGTCTCGTAAGCTTTCCGGATGCCAGATTTACCCATGACGACCCCGCCAGTTGGAAAATCAGGGCCGGGTAAAGCTTCCATCAAATCAGCAGTGGTTGCATCAGGATTTTTCATCAGAATATGCAGCGCACTGATCACTTCTGCCAAATTATGCGGTGGAATATTGGTGGCCATCCCAACGGCGATCCCAGAAGCACCGTTAACCAGTAAGTTTGGAAAACGGGCCGGCAATACAACGGGCTCTTTTTCGGTCCCGTCGTAGTTGGGTTGGTAGTCAATCGTATCTTTGTTGATATCACGCAGCATTTCCATGGCAACCTTGCTCAGACGAGCTTCAGTATACCGCATGGCAGCGGCACCGTCGCCATCGACTGACCCGAAGTTACCATGACCGTCGACTAACATGTAACGGTAACTGAAGTCTTGCGCCATTCGAACCATGGCTTCATAAATTGCGGAATCCCCATGGGGGTGAAACTTACCCATGACGTCCCCAACGATTCTGGCAGACTTCTTGTATGGCTTATCAGGCGTAACCCCTAATTCACTCATTCCGTAAAGAATCCGTCGGTGAACTGGCTTTAAGCCATCACGAACATCCGGCAGTGCCCGAGCAACAATAACACTCATGGCATAGTCCAAAAATGAAGTCCGCATGGTTTTCGCTAAGTCAACATCGGTGATGCGACTTGGCAGTTCTTCATTCGCCAAATTTAGTACCTCCCATAATGTATCACGGGCAACTCAGCTACCCGTCAATCAATGACCCCCAGCGAATTAACAATTAATTCAAACTAGACATCCAAGTTTTCAACATACTTTGCGTTCGTTTCAATGAAGTCCCGACGTGGTTCAACCTTGTCACCCATCAACGTGGTGAAGACTTCGTTGGCTTCGGCAGCATCACTAGGATCGACCCGTAAGAGACGCCGTTTTTCTGGATCCATGGTAGTTTCCCACAGTTGACTGGCATCCATTTCACCAAGTCCCTTATACCGTTGAATAACTGGCTTTGGTGATGGCGGTAACTGACCCATAATAGTGTCTAATTCTTCGTCGGAATCAATATAACGTTTCATTTTTCCTTGGCGAACCTGGTACAGCGGTGGCTGGGCAATGTATACGTAGCCCGCATCCAGCAGTGGCCGCATGTAGCGGTAGATCAGCGTCAGCAATAGGGTTCGAATATGGGCGCCATCCACATCGGCATCGGTCATGATGATCAGCTTATGGTAGTTGACTTTAGAAACATCAAAGTCTTCACCAAAACCAGTTCCCATGGCAGTAAACAACGACCGAATTTCTTCGTTAGCCAGAATCTTATCCATGCTGGCTTTTTCAACGTTCAGGATTTTCCCACGAATTGGCAAAATGGCTTGTGTCAACCGTGATCGGCCCTGCTTAGCAGAACCGCCGGCGGAATCCCCTTCGACAATGAACAACTCGGAAATTGCTGGATCTTTACTGGTGTTATCAGCTAGTTTCCCGGGTAAATTGCTAATTTCCAAACCGCTCTTTTTCCGGGTAACTTCACGCGCACGCTTTGCAGCAACCCGTGCTTTAGAAGCCAATAACCCCTTGTCAACCACTTTTCGAGCAACCGTTGGGTTCTCCATCAAAAACTTCATGAAGTGCTCACTGAAAATGTGATCCGTCGCTGTTCTAGCGTCTGAATTCCCCAACTTAGTCTTAGTTTGACCCTCAAACTGCGGATCCGGGTGCTTAACTGAAACAACAGCCGTCATTCCTTCACGGACATCTTCCCCGCTCAGGTTAGCTTCATTATCTTTCATCAGGTTATTCTTACGTGCGTAATCGTTAACGATCCGAGTAAGGGCGCGTTTGAACCCTTCCTCATGAGTACCGCCTTCATAGGTGTGAATATTATTGGTAAACGTCAGCAGATTGGAATGGTAGCCATCCGTATACTGCAGTGCAACCTCCACCGTAATACCGTTTTCTTGACCCTCAACGTAAATCGGTTCGTCAAATAAAACGTCAGTATTCTTATCCAAGTACTCAACGTAATGTTTGATCCCGCCTTCGTACATGAAAGATTCTTCAGTTGGTTTTTCTGGCCGCTCGTCACGAATGGTGATTCGCAGACCCTTATTTAAGAACGCTAACTCACGAATCCGCGTCGTCAGCGTTTTAATATCAAAAGTAGTGGTTTCACGGAAAATATCTGAATCCGGCAGGAAGTGAACCGTGGTCCCGTGAATGTTTTCTGGCAAACCAGTGTCAATAACCTTCATTGGCGTAGTGACCCGACCATAAGCAAAGTCCATGTAATAACGCTTACCATCACGCACAACCTTGACATCAAGTTTGGAGGACAGCGCGTTAACGACTGAAGCCCCGACACCATGCAGACCACCAGAAACCTTGTAGCCGCCACCGCCGAATTTACCACCGGCATGCAAAATCGTGAAGACAGTTTCCAGCGCTGGTTTACCCGTTTTCTTTTGGGTATCAACAGGAATTCCACGACCATTGTCCATCACAGTGACGCTATTATCTTTGTGAACCGTCACGTGGATGGCATCGGCGAAACCAGCTAAGGCTTCGTCAATCCCGTTGTCGATGATTTCCCAGACCAAATGGTGCAGTCCTTGTGAACTGGTGGAGCCAATGTACATTCCGGGCCGTTTCCGAACCGCTTCAAGCCCCTCAAGAACTTGAATCTGACTGGCATCGTATTCGCGAGCACGTTCTTGTTTACTTTCTTCTTCAGCCAAGTGTGATCCTCCTCACTCTAAATCCCTAAAACAACTAATCATCAGCTTGGATTTCGCCATTGCTGATCCTAAATACTTTTGGTTGGTGTATTAATTTCTGCGCCACTCCGCTTAAGCTAGTGGTCGTCAAAAAGGTCTGAACCTTATCTTGAATCGCGGTCAGTAAATGCGTCTGCCGACTGTCATCCAATTCGGACAAAACGTCATCAAGCAGCAATACCGGGTATTCACCGGTTTGTTCATGCATCAAGTCAATTTCAGCTAACTTAACACTGAGTGCTGTCGTTCGCTGCTGCCCCTGAGAACCAAAACTTGAGACGTCTTTGTCATTCACCAGAAACTTTAAATCGTCCCGGTGAGGTCCAATCAGCGTCGTTCGCTGAAATAATTCTTTATCACGACGCTGCTGATACAGCAATTTAAGCGCATCGTAGACGTGCTGAGTATCTACTAGATCTTCATCGTTAACGCTGGTTTCATAATGAAACGACAGCTTTTCCCGTTGCTGGGAAATTTCCTGATGAACCTGAGCTGCCCAGACTTCTAAGCGCTTTAATAACGTCACGCGGGCACTGATGATCTCAGACCCGTACGCCGCCAGCTGATCAGACAAAACGTCTAACAGCACCATATCGGATTGCCGCTTACTACCCAATTCCTTTAAATACCGATTACGCTGCTTCAGGATCGTGCGGTATTGGGACGTATTGTATAAATACTTATGGCTCATTTGCCCGAATTCCATATCCATGAAGCGGCGACGAACCTGAGGCGAACCCTTGACTAGGTTTAAATCCTCCGGTGCAAATAAAATCACGTTCAGCTGACCGACATAGCCCGATAATTTAGCCTGTTCCAAATGGTTTACCTTGGCTTTTTTACCGTGCTTGGACAAATCCAACTCCAGCGGCGTCACTCCGGCGTGCTTTTGAACACGGCCGAGGACCTGTGCTGCTTCGGCCTGCCAGCCAATCAGTTCACGATCATTACTCGTTCGGTGACTGCGTGCCAGTGCCAAAAAGTAGATGGCTTCCAGCAAGTTTGTCTTCCCCTGAGCGTTCTCGCCGATCAAAACGTTTACGCCTGGTCCAAAGGTCACCGTCAGATCCTGATAATTGCGAAAATTGTGTAGCCTTAATTCTTCTAGTTTCATAAGCTTATTCAGCCTGATTTAAGCGAATAAAAAATAGCCCGACATCTTTGACATCGACCGTATCTCCTGGATATAGTTTTCGTCCGCGCCGATCATCCGGCTCATCATTTACAGCAACCGCATGTTCCTTCAAATACCACTTTGCTTGACCACCTGAACCAATAATTGCTTCCTCTTTGAGCAACTGGCCCAAAGTGATAAACGGTGGTTCAATGAAAACTTCCTTTTTCACGGCTTCACCCACCTTCATTTTCTCTTATAATTATACGCTTTTTAGGGGTAAAAGTATAGTTTCAGTTTCATTTTAAGCCATTTAAGCGGTTCTTCATATTCGTAAGGTATTTTGTCAAAATTCAATCAAAAACGCTTAGAGCTTAAAAATAACGTTTTACGTCAAAATGGCCCAAAATTGAAACATTATCCAGTTACCCTTGTAAATAACAGGCAAATAAGTCAACCTTTACCGGAGAAATACGTGAGCTTTTAACTAACGTTTTGTTAGACGAAAAAAGCACCGTTTCAGTTTTACCTGAAACGGTGCTTGCTTTTTTTCAATTGCTTAAAAAGTTCTCACTGGTGTAATCAACTGAATAAAGTTTTCCTTATCTTCAGTTGGCACTAGCGTAAATGGCCGCAATGGGGACGTAAAGGAAATTGTGATCACCGCAGCGCCAAAGGAACGCAATGCGTCCTTCATATAATCAGGGTTGAAGGAAATTTCCAGTTCATCACCAGTCATTTCACTGGGCGTCAATGCTTCTTCAACGTTACCAACGTCAGGTGAATTACCAAAAATCTTAGCTTGGTTATTGGCTGGATCAAGCGTTAGTTTAACCACGTTGTTCCGTGATTCATGGGACAGCAATGACGCACGTTCAATGGCTGAAAGCAGACCCTTAGCATCAAATTCAGCGCTGGTTGTTGATTCGTTAGGAATCAACCGCGATGTATCTGGATAATTGCCTTCCAGCAGCCGCGAATAAAACATCGTGTCGCCAATGGTAAACAGCACTTGGTTTTCTGAAAGCCGCATTTCAACGTCCGGATTATCATCGCCAATCATCCGTGCCAGTTCCGTTAAACTCTTACCAGGAATGATCACGTCGTAAGTAGCGGAGGCTGCAGATGGTAACTCGATCTTGCGTTGGCTTAACCGGTGACTGTCAGTTGCAACGGCTAAAAGTTGATTATCAACTAAGGTAAAGTGAACCCCAGTTAAAATTGGTCGGCTTTCTTGGTTAGATACGGCAATAACTGTTTGATTGATAAGTTCGCGGAAAACATCGCCAGTTAACGTAATGGCATCGCTAGCATCAATTTCTGGTAAGTGCGGATAGTTGTTGGCATCTAACCCATTGATAGTAAATGACGCTGAACCAGATGTGATCTCAGTTTGAAAGCCTTCAGTCACATCTAACGTCATGTTGTCTTCTGGCAAACGCTTAACAATGTCACTGAAAAAGCGGGCAGGTAACACAATGGCACCTGGACTTTGAATAGCCAGCTGATTGTCAGGATTATCTGAATGAATCAGAGTTTCAATGGAAATATCGGCATCTGAACCGGTCAGTGTTAAGCCGGTATCGTCGGCAGATAATTTTAAACCTGTCAGTATTGGAATAGTCGTTTTTGAAGAAATAGCCCGTTGGACATTATTGAGTTCTTTGATGAACGCTGCACGATTAATTGTAAATTTCATGATCGGTACTCCTTATAATCCATAATATAAATAAAAGAATAGTAATAGTAGGGCAGTGGATACTGTGGATAAGTTTAAGAAACACGCAGAAACTGTAAGTTATGCACATGTGGATAACTTGTGCATAACTTTTTGAGTTTTCCACATCTTGTCCTTTGAAGTCTTATCTATCATAGCCTATTCGTAGGAGTAAAAAAAGTAGCCGACTTGAAAACTGAATCAAATCGATTACTTTTTTACTTTACTCGGACTACCTTTCGATTTCGGTTTTGAGATTAGTAATCTCAGCTTGCAGGTCACTATCAGTTTTAAGCGCATCCGCGATTTTATCGTAGGCGTGAATAACGGTTGTGTGATCTTTGCCGCCAAATTCATTACCGATCTTTGGCAGTGAACTATCGGTCAGCTCCCGTGACAGATACATTGCAATTTGCCGCGGCATCACAATAGTTTTCATCCGCTTTTTACCCTTTAAGTCGGTTAATGAAACATGGTAATACTTAGCGACTTTTTCTTGAATCAGCGGAATCGTCAGTTCGCTGGAACGGCGGTCGAGTTTCAGACTCTTCAGCGAGCTGGCAACCAGTTCAGTGGTGATCGGTTGATGAACCATCTTCGAATAGGCATGAACCCGTGCTAAAGCACCTTCCAGTTCACGCACGTTGGAATCGATTCGGCTAGCAATGTAGCTTAAAGTTTCATCAGGAATGGCAATGTTATCAGCTTCGGCCTTGTTCCGCAAAATGGCGATTCGGGTTTCCAGGTCAGGTGGGGTAATGTCAACTGATAAACCCCAAGCAAAGCGTGATACTAAGCGGTCTTGCAGCTTGGGAATTTCGTTTGGCAAACGGTCTGAAGTCAAGACGATTTGTTTACCATCGTCATGGAGATCATTAAAAGTATGGAAGAACTCTTCTTGAGTTCCTTCTTTATCAGCAAAAAATTGAATATCATCCACTAATAGTAAATCAACACTGCGGTACTCTTCACGAAACTGATCCTGCGTTTTGGACTGAATTGCGGTAATGAAGTCGTTCGTAAACGCCTCACTAGTCACGTATTTCACCTTTGTATTCGGATCGTCGGCTAGCATCTTGTTACCAATGGCATGCATCAAGTGGGTCTTACCTAATCCCACACCACCATAGAAGAATAGTGGGTTATACATCACGCCTGGTTCCTCGGAAACAACCAACGCAGCAGCATGAGCCATTTGATTTCCCTTACCAATAACAAAGGTATCAAAGGTGTACTTAGGATTCAATTTAGCGCTTTGGCTAAATGGTGCTGATGCTGTTGCGGGATGTTCAAGTGTGGATACCTGAGAGTTGTTGTCATCATCAGCCACAATAAAAACTGGCTGAATATCCTCTTGGGCGTATTCATAGGCCAGTTCAACTAACGGTTGAGTTAGGTTGCGTTGCCAATAATCACGATGTAACTCCGATGGTAGCTTGATTGTCAGACGATTGTTTGTTAACTTAACGGGCTCTGCAGATGAGATCCACGTTTTAAATGCTGTAGGGGCGATTTTCTGTTGGAAACCGTCTTTGATTTCACCCCAAAGTGTGTCTAAATCAAGCACTTTTCTTCCTCCCCGTATTAAATTGATAAATTAAGTTTAGCATGCTGGAAAAAAGTTTTCCACAGGCTTTTGAACTTGTGGATAATTGTTTCACAGGCAGGTATAAAGTTTTCCACAAGGGTGTTCATAACTTTTAAAAAAGCTCTGTGAAACATTTTCATCCACAGGCAGTTGTGTAAAACAAATGCTGATATATCAGGTGTTTCACAAGTTCGTCCCCAGAATTAACAGGGGTAAAATTCTGAGAAACCACAGGCTGTGGACTAGTGGATAACTCTGTTAAAAAGGCGTAAAAATAATTCTAAAATTGACAGGTTATCCACACCCCTAAATCATGAAACAAATTTTTTTAGTTGCAAAAAAGACGCTCTTTTTTAAATTAAGTCTTTGATGTTGGCGCTAGATATGCTATTATATTTTAGAAATGCATTTAGAGATGTAAATAATGGCTTCATGCCTGAGGATCAGGAGGTGTAAGTTTTATGAAGCGCACATATCAACCTAAGAAGCGTCATCGTTCACGCGTGCACGGTTTCCGTAAGCGGATGAGCACGAGCAACGGCCGTAAGGTTTTAGCACGTCGACGTCAAAAAGGTAGAAAAGTATTGTCTGCATAGACCACTGACCAATCAGTGGTCTTTTATTTTTATGCCACGTAAAAATAATGTAAGCGGACGTTTTGGAGATGCAATATGCGAAAATCTTACCGCGTTAAAAAAGAAGCGGAATTTCAAGAGGTCTTTGAAGCCCGGCAGTCGGTGGCTAATCGTCAATTTGTGGTTTACCGAATGGATCGAAAGGATCAGCCCCATTTTCGGGTTGGTATTTCAGTAGGTAAAAAGATTGGCAATGCAGTTCACCGAAATTGGGTCAAACGCCGGATTCGACAATCGCTGACGGAGTTAAAACCCTATTTGAAACAGGACGTTGATTTTTTGGTGATTGCCAGACCATCAACGTCAGAGATGCCAATGCCGGAAATCAAGGCACACTTGGTTCACGTTTTAAAGCTTGCAAAATTGCTTGATAATGATTATAGCGAGGAAGACCAGTGAAAAAATTAAAGCGATTTATAACTATGTTTGGAATCGTTGGTCTGTCTGTCTTATTGACAGCGTGTGGTAACCAGCCAATTACCGAACATAGCACAGGGTTTTGGGATGGTGTTGTCCTTTTAAACTTCTCCCGGGCCATAATTTGGTTAGCTCACGTTTTCGGTGGGTATGGTATGGGGATCATCGTCTTCACAATCATCGTGCGGATCATCATCTTACCTTTGATGGTTTTCCAAACACGAAGCATGCGGAAGACGCAAGAGATTCAGCCCCAGTTAAAGGCATTACAAAAAAAGTATTCATCTCGTGACCAGGAAACGATGGCTAAGCTACGTGAAGAACAGCAAAAACTGTACAGCGAAGCGGGCGTCAACCCAGTTGCTGGATGTTTGCCAATGATTGTTCAACTGCCAATTATCTGGGCTTTGTACCAAGCTATTTTTCGGACCGACGTTTTACGATCCGGTCATTTCTTATGGTTACAACTGGGGTCACGGGATCCGTACTTAATTTTACCGATCCTAGCTGCAATCTTTACCTTCTTAAGTTCATGGCTCATGATGAAAGGTCAACCGGAGTCAAATTCCATGACAACTATGATGACGGTAACCACGCCTGTGATTATCTTCATCACCGCGTTAAGTTTGCCAAGTGCACTTTCGCTATACTGGGTTGTTACTAACGCGTTCCAAGTGGGTCAAACCTTGGTCATTCAAAATCCTTGGAAGATCCGTCGTGAACGTGAAGAAAAGAACCGGGAACAGCGAGAACGTGAACGGCAAATCAGAAAGGCTGTTCGACGAGCTAAGCAAAGTCGTCGTAAGTAGTTAACAGCTCACATTTTAAAAGCTAATAAGGATCTCAGGGTAGTCTGACTGCTCTGAGATTTTTTGTGCTTTCTAGTTAGATATCGTTATTTAAAATTAATTTCACAAAAAATTTGTAATATTACCATTTGCAAAAGCTACTAAATGCAAGCCCCTCGCATGCTATACTATAAGTTAAGCAGTTTATTGAAGGGAGAAGCAGTCATGACGTTATACACCAGCGAGACCGTTGAAGGGGCCGTTCAAAAAGCACTTCAACAACTTCAGCTCGATAAATCTCAAGTGGAGGTGACCATATTAACGAAACCGCGCAAAGGTTTTTTTGGTATTGGTGCCCGAAAGGCAAAGGTAGAGGTTAAGCCGGCTGTTGTCAGCAAGCCAGAAGAAGCAGTGGAGACGACTGATCCGTTAGCTAAAGCATCGTATAACAAATCAGAGTCAGAAACTGAAACTGACAGTGGATCGACACAGGATGTAGCAACCACTGATGAACCAACGGCTAACCGACAAGCTGAATATCAGCAGGTAGCCAATGAACTCAATCAGTATTTAAGTGAAATTATTAAACGATTAGGCATTGAAGCCACCAGTCAGGTTGTCGTCCAGCACAGACACGTCAACTTGAATTTTGAAACTGAACAAGAGGGGCTGCTAATTGGTAAGCATGGCCGAACGATCAACGCACTGCAGAGCCTGGCACAGGTTTATTTAAATCATAAACGGTTCTCCAAACTTGAAGTGACATTGGACGTTGCTAACTACCGTGAGCGCCGGGTAGAAACCTTGACCCGCTTAGCCGAAAATATGGCCCGTGAAGTGGTCGCAACGGGCAAACCAGTTTATCTGGATCCAATGCCATCTTTCGAACGTAAACAGATTCATAGCGTCCTAGCAGATAACGAGCACGTCATGACCTATTCGGCAGGAACGGAGCCGAAGAGGGCGGTGGTGATTACGTTAAGATAGGTGCGTAAAAAAGCGTTAAGGGAGTGGAGCGTAAGGTGACTAGTGGTGTAAACCGTGGGCTTGGGTTTAGACCACTAGTCACCTTACGTGCAACTCCCTACTTTTTGAAGCCAGTTTGGGCTAGGTGAAAGGGGAGCGGGGTAGCTGAAAGAACCGAGTAGTTAAGAGCTCTAATTTTACCCAGCCTAATCGGGCTACAACGAGCAGACAGCTGCATGTAAGGTACTATCAGCACAGGCACGCCAAAGTACGGCGCACCTATACTGATAGTACCTTACACTCCGCTATCTAAGCGCTCGTTTCCGCACCTTTTTTCCTTGACACTCCTCCCATTCCAGTCTATTATGATACTTAATCATTCTTATCTTAAATAGATAAAGTAGTCAAAGTGCTTTATCCATGCTGTTAGGGGCATGGAGTGGGCACTTTTTTTGTGCGTGAAAAAATGAACAATTAATTAATGGAGGGATAGATATGACGACGACAAGTGAATTTGACACGATTGCGGCCGTTGCAACACCGCCTGGTGAGGGTGGTATCTCAATTATTCGGGTGAGCGGCGATCATGCTTTTGAAGCGGTGATGCCTTTATTTAAAGGTAAAGCGTTGGATAAGGTGAAAAGTCACACAATCAACTATGGTCATATTATTGATCCTGAGACACAGTCGGAAGTGGATGAGGTCATGGTTTCCGTAATGCGGGCGCCAAAGACTTATACGCGTGAAGATGTGCTTGAGATCAACTGTCATGGCGGTTTGGTTGCGACTAACGAAATCCTGCAGCTTGTTATTAGTCAGGGTGCGCGGTTAGCCGAACCTGGTGAATTTACCAAGCGCGCCTTCCTCAATGGCCGAATTGACTTGAGCCAAGCTGAAGCCGTGATGGATTTGATCCGGGCCAAAACGGACCGGTCGATGAAGGTTGCTTTGAACCAGCTGGATGGCAATTTATCCCGGTTGATTAAAAACCTGCGGCAAGATATTTTGGAAGTCTTGGCACAAGTTGAGGTTAACATTGATTATCCAGAATACGATGACGTGGAAACCATGACTACAAAATTACTGCTGGAAAAAGCCAAAGAAGTGAAGGCTTCGATTCAGCAGTTGCTGAAAACGGCTAAGCAGGGTAAAGTACTCCGAGATGGTTTAGCAACGGCAATCGTCGGCCGGCCTAACGTGGGCAAGTCCAGTTTGCTGAACGAACTGCTTCATGAAGATAAGGCCATTGTAACGGACGTTGCCGGGACCACTCGAGACGTGATCGAAGAATATGTGAATGTCGGTGGTGTCCCGTTAAAACTAGTTGATACAGCTGGCATTCACCATACGGATGATAAAGTTGAAAAAATCGGTGTGGAACGTTCAAAGAAAGCCATTGCCGCAGCTGACTTAGTGGTGCTGGTCTTAGATGCCAGCGAACCGCTGACTGCTGAAGACCGTCAATTACTGAAGGATACCGCGAATGAAAAGCGGATCATCATTTTAAATAAAACTGATTTACCGCAGAAATTGGAAATGCCGGAACTGAAGCAATTAGCCGGCGATACCAAAATTATTCAAGCTTCCATGACCAAGAATCAGGGAATTGATCAGCTGGAAGGCGAAATCAGCCACTTGTTCTTTGATGAAGGCATCGAAACGGGTCGCGGTACTGTCATGGTGACCAACGCCCGCCATATTGGTCTGCTGAAACAGGCTAGTTCCGCTTTAGATGACGTTATGAGCGGTATTGCAGCTGGGATGCCAGTTGATTTAGTTCAGATCGATATGACCCGCTGCTGGAATAAGTTGGGTGAAATCACTGGTGACAGTTATCAAGACGAACTGCTGGATCAGCTTTTCAGTCAGTTCTGTGTCGGTAAGTAAACGAGAGAATTTATTTAGGAGGAAACAACATGCCTAAGATTCAAGCCTATCAAGGCAAGGACTATGATGTCATTGTCGTTGGTGCCGGCCACGCCGGAGTAGAAGCAGCGCTGGCAGCTGCGCGCATGGGTAACAAGACGTTATTAATGACGATTAATTTGGATATGGTGGCCTTTATGCCATGTAATCCATCGATTGGTGGGCCAGCTAAGGGAATCGTTGTGCGCGAAATCGATGCTCTGGGCGGTGAAATGGCCAAGAATATTGATAAAACTTACGTCCAGATGCGGATGCTCAATACGGGTAAGGGCCCAGCTGTCCGTGCTTTACGGGCTCAAGCTGATAAGCACGCATATCACGCTGAGATGAAGCATACCTTGGAAAAGGAACCCAATTTAACTTTGCGTCAGGGAATCGTTGACGATTTGATCGTTGAAGACGGGGTCTGCAAAGGTGTGATCACTAATACTGGGGCGCACTATAGCGCTAAAGCAGTGGTGATTGCTGCTGGAACGGCCGCACGGGGCAAAATTATCATCGGAGAGCTGATGTATTCATCAGGTCCTAACAATTCCCAGCCCGCAATGAAACTCACTAAGAACCTTGAAAAATACGGTTTAGAGCTTAAACGGTTTAAAACTGGGACACCGCCACGAGTTGACGGTAATACTATTAACTACGGCGAAACTCAGGAACAGCCAGGGGATAAAGAACCGAATCATTTCAGTTATGAAACGCCAGACGAAAACTATCTTGCGCTTAAAAACCAGTTATCCTGCTGGTTAACTTATACCAATGAAACGACCCACAAAATCATTCGTGCTAATCTCGACCGGGCACCAATGTTTACCGGTGTCATTGAAGGTGTGGGTCCACGGTACTGTCCTTCAATCGAGGATAAGATCGTGCGGTTTGCTGACAAGAGCCGGCACCAATTATTCCTGGAACCAGAAGGCCGGAATACGGATGAATGGTACGTTCAAGGACTATCCACTTCAATGCCGGAAGAGGTTCAGCAGAAGATTCTTCACTCCATTAAAGGCCTGGAAGCAGCTGAATTAATGCGGCCGGGTTATGCCATTGAATATGACGTGGTTTCACCGTATCAATTGCGGCCAACCCTTGAAACTAAAATCATTAAAAACCTCTATACTGCTGGCCAGACCAACGGGACTTCCGGTTATGAAGAAGCGGCTGGCCAAGGTATCATGGCAGGAATCAACGCCGGCTTGCGTGCCTTGGGTAAAGAACCTTACGTAATGAAGCGCTCAGAAGGTTACATTGGTGTCATGATCGATGATTTGGTGACTAAGGGAACTAATGAGCCCTACCGTTTGCTGACTAGCCGAGCAGAATACCGGTTGATCTTGCGGCACGATAACGCTGATCTGCGTTTAACACCGAAGGGTCACGAACTGGGTCTGATCTCTGACGAACGTTACAATGCCTTTTTAGCAAAACGGAAAACCATTGAAGACGAGATTGAGCGGTTAAATACCGTGCGGGTTAAGCCTTCTCCAGAAGTTAACGCCTACGTTGAATCACATAATGAAAAACCGTTGAAAGACGGTGTTTTAGCTGCGGAATTTCTGCGTCGCCCACGGGTGACTTATAAGGACTTGCTGAAGTTTATTCCAGCACCTGAAAAGCCGCTGGATCGACGGATCATTGAGGAAATCGAGATTCGCATCAAGTATGCTGGCTACATCAAGAAAGCCGAAGAAAACGTGGCTAAGATGAAGAAGATGGAAGCTAAGAAGATCCCGGATGATATCGACTTTGATGCCATTGACGGTTTAGCAACGGAAGCACACCAGAAATTAGATAAGATTCGGCCTGAAACCATTGCACAAGCAACGCGGATCAGTGGGGTCAACCCAGCCGATATTGCGATTTTAAGTGTTTACATTGAACGTGGCAGAATTGCCAAAATTCACTAATAACTAGACTAAAAAAGCTGAATCCTCGCTAATTTGCGAAGATTCAGCTTTTTAATTTACTTCAGGTTGAGATGGTTCAGTAGGTCTTTTTGATACTTACGGTCTTGTTGACGCTCGGTTAACCGAGCAGCATAGCCATTGCAAATGAATTTTTCTTCATCCGTTTCAGGCATGATTTTTGGCAGCGGCGGGTCAGCTGGATTAGCCACCGTGACGAAGGTGACAAAACAGGTGAAGCCCACAAAACGCTTGCCAGTTAGTAAATGTTCACCCAATCCCTTAACGAAGACTTCCAGCGAGCGGTGACTGGTACCAGTTACGTAAGATTCGATCAGCATAGCATCCTGCATGACAAATGGTGCGATAAAATTCATGTGATCCATTGTGGCAGTGACTTGGACCTGACGTACTGCCTTAGAGGCCGCAATTGAGCTGGCATCATCAACTAAGGATAAGATTCGACCGCCAAACACGGTGTCGTGGTCATTTAAATCGGAACTAAATACGCGGTGACTAGTAGTGGTTAACGTTTCGTGGCAGGTTAACTGATTTGTGCTCACAGTGGTGACCTCCAGTACTTAATAGTTAAAGGTATTTTAACATAGATTCACAAGCTGAATTAAAACAATGATTTTTAGCGTGACGCGGAACTGAAACAGATTAATTGTAATTTAGGCGGATAACTTTCATAATGAACCCAAAATTATCTGAAAGAAGCGATGAACATGACACGTCATTTAACATTGTCACCAGAAGCAATTGAGAAGATTAAGCCCCGTTTAAAAGATGATACGCGACTATTGTTGAGCTATGATGATGGCGTCGGTCCCTATTCTCACCATGGATTAGTTGCCCTGCAAGTTTCCTTTCAGCTAGTTTTGATCAATGACAGTCAGCCGTTTAAGGATTATGACGAAGAGATCGAGACTAATCTGCAGCCGATGTATATCAAAAGTTATTCTGGCCGTTTCCTAAGTGATCAAATGACCTTAAAGCTACAACCAAAATACCAGACATTAATTTTGGCGGATGACAGCGAAGTTATTGATCAGAACGTGGAAATTGTGGATGAACGTCAATAGTGGCTTTGAGAGTGTGTGCAAGACTTGGTGGATTCCAGAATTCAACGTGAATAAGGCCCATTTCGGCAGATCTTGTCGGAATGGGCCTTATTCACGTTAAGTGACCAGAAGCTGAGTTTTAGCATGTTATTAGGCGATGCCATCTGATACGGCTACAACCAAAACACTTAAAGTGTCTGTTTCCCAACTATTTTCCAGCAGCTTTAACCAGCGCATCCGTAAATTTAGCCAGTGTCTCAACGTCTTCTTCAACCGGTTCCAGGTCGATTTTAACGTTAGTGGCACCCTGGGTAGCGTGGGCAGTCTTGAATGCCTCACCATAGGCATCAACTGCTTTATTAAAGTCATCACCGTAGAAAACATCACCGGAGCCTGCAACCCCGTAAATTTTGCCAGTGAGATCCAATTCCTTTAGGTCTTCATAGAAGTCCATGCCTTCTTCAGGAAGGGCGCCTTCATCGTAGGTATATGGACAAACAACACAGATATCTGCGTCCAGCAGTTCTTTAGCGTCCGTTTGTGAAATTTCGGTTTCATCGACTTCAATACCGTGTTTTTTGAGTTGGTCTGCAATAATGTCTGCGATGTCTTCGTTATTGCCAGTAATAGTTGCGTATACGACGTGTGCGTTCATAAATAGGTTACCTCTTATTATTGTATTGTTTATAGTTCTTTCTAGTTACATATGATTCTACTACTTAAGTAACGCGGAGACCTTATCGATGTTGGTATCCGTGAACGCTGATATGGAGATGATCGGGTCAGCGCCCGCATCGTTTAAACGATCCTTAACGATGGCGACATCCTTATCAGTCGCTATATCAGTTTTAGTTACGATACCGATTGTCGGACTGCTGAACATGGAACTAAAGCCAGTGGGTAAAATTACCCGTGGATCGGTAGCGCTCTGCAGTAAAACGATGATATCGGCACCAATGGCTGAAGTCATCAGGTTTGAGTACATATAACGATGTTCCAAGTACTCGCCCGGAGTGTCAATGATATTATTGTAATACTCAATGGTCTGGGTTTTGTTGTATTCAATTTTCTTTTCGTTTAGCCGTTGAATCAACGTTGTTTTGCCGCAGCCAACTGGGCCGATAAACATTGCCCTTTTCATGTTAAAAGGCCTCCATAATTAAATATTTGAGATGATAGGTGTTTAAAACGCGTTATTTTTAATGAGGATGTAAATCCCTAACATAATGAAAATAAGCGGAATAACCCATTTCCGGTATTCCTCAATTTTTTTCTTTAATACTGGTAAATTAGCCAGTTTATAACCAATAAAACACCAGATTAAAGTCATTATCATATAAACACCGATAGTTAGGCCTGTTTCAGTCTGGTTATATTGAGAAAATAACGGAACGTAGATACCGATATTATCGGCACCGTTTGAAATGGTCAGCAGGCAGATACTGAGAATTTTAATAATGGCGAATCGATTAT
The DNA here is from genome assembly GCF_016861565.1 of Secundilactobacillus yichangensis. Classification (GTDB taxonomy): domain Bacteria; phylum Bacillota; class Bacilli; order Lactobacillales; family Lactobacillaceae; genus Secundilactobacillus; species Secundilactobacillus yichangensis. The sequence goes on along the minus strand of NZ_BOLK01000009.1, from coordinate 32,928 downwards.
ACTGAATTGATTTCGGTAAGCTGCTGTTGTCTGTTTTACTACGGAAATAGTAGTCAAACCAATACTTAATCCCCAAGAAAATCGGTAAAAGACCCAACCACTGCAGTAACCCGTTGATTAAGAAACTGAGGCCATAATCAATCAGCAGACTGAAAACGACCAGGCAGTCAATGCCCAACAACTGGCCCAAAATAATTTGATATTTTTTATACTTTTCTTCCTGTGTAAAAAGGAGTGTTAGAACCACAATGTCATCTAGGTCTGAGCTGATAAATGATACTACCCCTGTAATAATCAGTGCAAGCATTATAGGACCTCTGTATCCGCTTTCATTAAATACTTATCCTCTCATTCTAAGTGATACATTGCACATATTCAAGTGTTTATCTTGTTCAGTTGATAGACGTCAAGATTTGAAAAATCGTGGTATAGCAAGGATAGAAGCAGAAAACGCAGGCGCGTGACGGGTACTTTAATATCATTATTTTGCTGGTCCCTTAGCAAAACAGCTAAATGTTTATCAGGTATTGCGGAAGAAACCGACGTAATTGAGCTTTAATGACGTGTCGTTTCATAATTATCGGCTGCCACTGCGTTAAATGAGATGTAACAGAAGGATTTACTGTTGTTAATAAGTTTTAGCAGACGTGTCTAACATAGTATGTCATAATAATGGCAGAATAAGAAGAACGGGGGCACACTATGACAGATTTTTATTTCATTCGTCACGGTCAAACGACGGCAAATGTTCAGGGGTTAAAACAGGGAACCCTGGATACGGAAATTACCCATTTAAACGAAAGGGGTTTAGCTCAGGCAGCTAAGTTACGCGATCATTTTGATATTAGCTTCGCCGATCGGATGATGGTTAGTCCGCTAAACCGAACGAGACAGACAGCCGCCATTTTGAACGAAAACGCGCAGTTACCAATCAGCTATGACGACCGATTATTGGAGATTTCCTACGGCGACTGGGATGGCCAAAAAAACCGGGACTTGGAGAAACAGTATCCCGATGTGTTCGACCATCGTCTTCATGATGTGCTGCCAACGTATGTCAGCCTTGCGCATGGCGATTCTTTTCAAACGATAGCTGATCGGACTCAGTCATTTATGACTGAATTTGCAGGTAAATATCCTGATCAAGCCATTATTGTGGTGACTCATGGTTTTACTATCAAGGCCGCGGCCATGGCTGTTTTGCAGCCAGATAAACTCATGGCCCTGCCAGAACCTGATAATACAAGTGTTACCAAAGTGACCGTTGATGCTACTAGCGGGCAATCTTACTTATGGTCGTACAACCAACACTATTAAGAACTATTGTGTAAAGCGCAATTCGAACGCTGCGGACCACAAATAAGATTATTTTGAAAAGATAATGTTTTTATATCCACTCTTGATCAAAAGCGAGCTTTTTGACGCACGTCGTCATATAATGTAAGTGCTTACAATTAATTGATTAGACACGCATTGTCAACATAAAGATATTTTTGAGGTGGTTGTCTTGAAAAAAATAGGTGTATTTGTTGGTAGTTTACGGAAGGAATCATATTCCAAAAAAATTGCAAAAGTTTTAGTATCACTACTACCAAGTAATGTTGAAGCAGAGTTTTTAGATACAGGCGTACTCCCGTTATTTAACGATGATCTCGATCCCAATGGTGTGCCAGAATGGAATCATTTCAGAAGCCAGTTGGATACGCTGGATGGCCTATTGATCGTTACACCAGAATACAATCGTTCAATTCCAGGAGCTTTAAAAAATGCCATGGATATTGGCTCTCGGCCGAAGAACCACTTTAACGGTCAGGTTGCTTTAGTGGTGTCCGATTCCCCTGGAAATGCCGGTGGATATGGGGCGAACCATCACCTGCGGCAGACATTTACCACGCTGAACATTACGCCAGTTCAGCAGCCAGAGGTCTATCTTGCTCATGTGAATACGATATTTGATGAGCATGACATGATTAAAGACGAAAGAACAGTGGGGTTCTTGCAGTCCGCCATCGATGCATTTACCCAGTTGCTTTATGTGACGTCATTATCAACGAGCGTTAGTGATTTCTTGGAGAATAGTACCGATCCGCTATCGTTAACGCTTGGTGATGGGCACTACTACCATAAAAATGACGCTGGTGATATCGTGGCTGAAATTAAATTTAATTTTGACACACCTGGAGCATTGACTATTACTAGTACCACTGTTCAGCCTGAATTACAGGGCAAGGGAATCGCAAAACAACTGGTGCTTAAAGTCATTGCCATGGCAAAGGCTTATCAGCTTAAAATTATTCCTGACTGCAATTACGCAAAGTCATTTTTTGAAACGAATAAAGACTATGCGGACTTAGTTCAGTATCGTTAAGTTATCAGATTTCCCAAAAAACTACCAAGACGAGAATTCAATCGAATTAGCGTTTTGATAGTTTTTTAAAGCGGTTAATGTTGTTTTATATTGTTTTATAACAAATATTTACTCGAAAATTATGATGATTTTATTGATATGAAGGCAAAATAATACTATTAGCCATACTGAAATTTAGTATGCGCTTGATTCGGCGGTTACGTTATTTTGCTATTGGTGGTTGGGTGGTATCTTGCTTGTACCCGATTTTCGTAATAAAAGCCCTTGATATTGAGAGATGAATATCTCTTAACATCAAGGGCTTTTATAATAAGCTGTCTTTTTACGAAAAAGATGGTTTACCGGAATACGGGTTTGCTGTTCAGATATAAAACATCCTTGTTATCATCGAGCATGTTTGCGTAACGGGCTGCTGCAAAGAAGTAGTCAGACAGGCGGTTAATGAAGACCAATACGTCTTTATTGATATCATCTTCACCTTGAAGGGTCACAATGTTACGTTCAGCGCGCCGGGTGATTGTCCGGGCTACGTGTAAGGCTGAGGCTGGTTGGCTGCCCCCTGGCAGGATAAATTTCTGAACGGGTGGTACGGCTTCAGTATAGGTATCAATTTTACCTTCGAGCCACTTTATGGCATCGACGTTAAAAATGAAGGACCGTTTAGGATCGTCATTTAAGGTGGCCAGATCAGTACCGGCATCAAACAACAACTGTTGAATTTCTTCTAATTCTTCTTTTAAAACGGCGGTCTTTGGTGTGAGCACCGAGATCGTGTAACCGACCCAAGAATTTAACTCATCGACAGTACCGTAGGATTCGACCCGAGCATCGTCTTTGTCGACGATTTTTTTACCAATGATCCGGGTTTGCCCTTTGTCGCCTTTTTTCGTGTAGATTTTCATAATGAGCCTCCTGAAATAATAGGATGAAATTACTTTTTCCATGATACATAAACCACGCGTCACTGAAGTAACGAACTTCTAGGAACACCGTATGTTTGTTCGCTACCTGATTCATTTTATCGTTAACATGATTACATGTAAATATTGTATAGCAGTGCTCAAAGCGCTGATCCTTTCGTTAAACCCCCTAATCATTAACAGGGAGGTGTTTAAAGTAATGTGAAGTCAAAAAAATAAAATTCTAACAAAATAATAGTATTAAATTCAATATAGCGTAAAAATAATCTGGTTATGACGATAATTTGTCATAAAATCACGCTCGAAAAATGAGTTTTAAAAACAAACTGTAACATAAAACCTATGATGTCGCTGTTTTAATTTTGAAGGGGCGTAAAAATATCATGCAATATTTTATCATTAATCAATAAATCAGTATTATTTTAAAGAAATAGTCAGATTACCGTAAATAAATTGTTAGTTAAATCACAAGTCGTTGAAATGGGGAAAGGAACCTTTTATATTTTTAATTGAACACTGAATACAGTGTTATGTAAGCGCCATCATTATAATCTTTTTCAGAAAGAGAGGTTCTTCATTCATTATGGGTGATTCAGCCAGATTAAAAAGAATTGTATTAACAGCAATGTTACTGGCCCTTTGTGTCGTTGGGGCAAACATTAAGATCTTGGGTTCGATTGCGTTTGATTCTATGCCCGCATTTCTTGGTGCTATTTTATTAGGGCCGTGGTTCGGGGCGTTTTTAGGTGTCTTTGGTCACTTGACTTCAGCAGCCATAGCTGGGTTTCCATTAACCCTACCTATTCACCTTATCATTGGGTTCATGATGGGGGTCTGCATGTTTGTTTTCGGTTGGATCCGCCAGCGATTTGGTAAGGATAAGTTTGGTATTATTTTGATTTCAGACGTCGTGGGATACGTCATTAATACGCCGCTAGAAGTCCCGTTACTGTACCCGTTGTTAAAGGGTGCTATTTTCGCGCTGTTCGTTCCATTGACGATAGCAACCATCGTTAACATTGTCATTGCAGAAATTATCTATGCCTTTTTACCAAAGAATATGAAGCACGCCAGCTTCTTAGGGAGTAATTAGCATGAAAGTAACACACGGCGGTAACCGCGAATTAATTGCACAGCGGATTGGAATTTCAGCAGACAAGCTAGTGGATTTTAGTGCCAATATCAATCCACTAGGACTGTCACCACGGCTTAAGCAAGTTATTACGGATGCGGTGGACGAGGTGATCTACTATCCAAACCCGCAGTATCCAGAACTACGCGAGGCAATTGGCAGCCACTTCAAGTTATCATCTGAAGATGTTTTCGTTGGAAATGGCGCAGTGCAAATGATCTTTGATACCGCGACTGCCCTTCATTCGAAACACGCGCTGGTACTGGCACCGACGTTTGGCGAGTATGAACGCTCACTGACGCACGCTGGTACCACGGTCTCACACTTTGAATTAACGCCAGAAAACAATTTTCAAGTACCTGTTCAAAAGCTGTTAACATACCTAAAGGCACATCCAGACATTGATCTTATCTGTCTGTGCAACCCCAATAATCCAAGTGGTCAGGTTGTTAAACCAACGGATGTTCAGCAGTTAGCAGACTATTGCACGAAACACGACGTTTGGCTGATTCTTGATGAGGCCTTTATGGACCTCATTGATCATGACGCGCTCAGTTATGTGTCGTTGATGAAACCAACGGATCCCGTGATTATTTTACGGTCCGCGACTAAGTTCTTTGCGATTCCGGGTTTGCGGCTGGGGTTTGCATTGACGCGAAATGAGCAGTTAAAAAAACAATTGATCAATACACAGGAACCCTGGTCGGTGAACACTATGGCTGCCCGATTCGGTGAACACATGTATGAGGATACTGATTACATTAAACGGACCTACGATTGGTTAAGAACTGAAAAGCCATACCTGTATCAGGCACTGCAGACTGTGAATTACCTAACCGTTTTTCCGTCGGTCACTAATTACTACTTATTAAAGAGTGAGATTCCGCAATTACGCGAACGGCTTTGGCAACGCGGCATTATGATTCGTGACTGTTCTGATTACGTAGCGCTGAGTCCGGATTATTACCGGGTAGCGGTACGCAGTCACGCTGAAAATGAACGGTTGATTGCTGCTTTACGGTCGTTGGCATAGAAAAAATAAAGGGGGTTGGTTGGATGAAAAAGTTAATGATTGCCGGAGCAACGAGTGGATCCGGCAAAACCAGTGTGACGCTGGGCATTTTATCAGCCTTGAGTGACACGTTGCGGATCCAGCCTTATAAGGTGGGTCCAGATTACGTCGATACTAAATTTCACTCGCGAATCACGGGACGCCAATCGCGCAATATTGACAGTTTCTTGGTACCGGATGAGCATTCGCTGAAGTACCTCTTTGAACGCGATACCAGTGATGTGGATCTGGGATTGGTCGAAGGAGTCATGGGGCTCTACGACGGGCTGGGCACGGATAAGGATGCCCATTCCTCAGCAAGCATCGCAAAGACGTTAAACATTCCCGTTGTGCTAGTCGTCAACGGCCGGTCAGCCTCAACGTCGATTGCGGCCATCGTGAAAGGGTTTATCGAATTTGATCCCGCCGTTCCAATCGTTGGCATTGTGGTTAATAACGTGATGAGTCAAAATCACTTTGACCTCATTAAGGGTGCCATTATGCGGTACGTCAATATTCCAGTACTAGGCTATCTACCGTTTAAAAAATCGTTATCACTGCCATCACGGCAGCTGGGGTTGGTTCCCGACAACGAATTACCAGCAGTAGATTCAAAAATCGCTGAATTAGGCAAGCTGACGAAGGCTCACATTGATTTAAAACAACTGTTAGCGTTATCCGGCACAAGTGTGGATGCGCATTTACCATCACCAATTGTGACCCAGCAAGTTGATTTAACGTTGGGCATCGCCCAGGACGACGCCTTTAGTTTCTACTATCAGGATAACTTGGAAGCTTTGAAAGAAGCGGGCGTGACGCTCAAGTCATTTAGCCCGATTGCAGACAAAGCATTACCAGAGGGCATCGACGCTCTGTATCTGGGCGGCGGTTATCCCGAAGAATTCGCGGCAGAGCTGTCGGCTAATACCGCAATGAAACAAGCTATCCGCGCTTTTTCGCAAGCTAATCGTCCCATCTATGCTGAATGCGGCGGCTTGATGTATTTAGGTAATCAGCTAACGACCAGCAACGGTACGTTTAACATGCTGGGGCTGCTGAATGGCGAGAGTGAAATGACACCGCGATTGAAGCGGTTTGGCTACTGTGAAGCTTCACCAGTTGTGGATACACTCATTGGTGCAGCGGGTACTAAACTCGTTGGCCATGAATTTCACCACTCAGTGTTTACAGCGAACACAGGCCTTGAGCCGGTGCTTCGCATGAGAAAGGTCCGGGACGGTGCAGTTGTAGATGAGTGGCCGGGCGGTTATCAGGTTCGGCAAACATTTGCGAGCTACCTGCACGTTCATTTCTATCAAAGTAAGACCGTTTTCAACGGTTTACTAGATCGGTTAGGAGCGCGTGTCCATGCTAGTCATTAGTATGATTGCAATTGGCTTCGTTCTCGACCTGATTTTGGGCGATCCGCCGACCTGGCCGCACCCGGTTAAGCTAATTGGCCACGCAATTGCGGGACTGACTAAGTGGTGGAACAAACCAGCGTTTGCACCGATAACGCGCCGGCTGCTTGGCGGCTTGATGTGGCTGATCATCGTTGGTGGTACTTGGGTTGTCACCTTTGGACTCATGCGGCTAACGCGGCCAGTTCCCTGGTTTCAGTTTATCCTCGGCACCTATCTGTGTTACACGTGCCTTTCTATCAAGGGGTTGTCGATTGAGAGTCGCAAGATCATGCGCAGCTTAAAACAGGGCAACTTAGACAAGGCTCGCTATCAGGTGGGGATGATCGTTGGTCGTGATACTGATCAGCTTTCCGCTGAAGATGTTTGTAAGGCGACCATTGAAACGGATGCCGAAAATACCAGCGACGGGGTGATTGCCCCGTTGATTTATTTAGCTATCGGCGGTCCGGCGTTGGGACTGGCTTACAAGGCAGTCAACACGCTTGATTCGATGGTTGGCTATAAAAATGAACAGTATGGTGACATTGGTTTTGTTTCTGCCAAGTTAGATGATTTATTCAATTATATTCCCGCTCGGATAACGTGGTGTCTGCTGATGCTAGCCACGGTGCTGTTGCGGTTTGATGTACACAATGCATTGATCGTTGGTCGGCGTGACCGGGAACATCATCGCAGTCCAAACAGCGGTTTTTCTGAATCCGTGGTAGCCGGCGCACTAAATTTGCGTTTAGGCGGGCCGCATTACTACTTTGGCGAAATCGTGGATAAACCGTTTATTGGTAACGAGGATGCCGTAGCAGCCGACTTTAGCGCCATTCGAAACACGCTTAAACTCGTTTATCTAGTGGCGTTTATCGGCTTGCTGCTGGTCTGTGTCTGCCGCTTCGCATTTTTAATCATTGGAGGATTTATTGCATGAGTGATTACATTACGATTCCAAATCAAATTACGGATAAAAGTTTTGAAATGATTCAAGACGAAATTGATCAAATTGATCCCAATTACACGTTTAATTCAGCCATTGAGGAGGCCACAATCAAGCGAGCGATACATACCACTGCAGATTTTGACTACCTCAAGAACTTGAAGTTCACGCACGACGCTATCGCTAAGATCGCGCACGTGATGCAAAGTGGCGGCACGATCTTTACCGACACGACGATGGCCCTTGCCGGGATGAATAAACGTAAATTAGATGCGATTGGCTGTCATTACCACTGTTACATCAGTGAACCTGAAGTGTTTGCCCGGGCAAAGGAACGTGGCATTACCCGTTCCATGGCGGCCATAGAAGTGGCGGCTGAAGTCCCAACGGAGAAGGTGTTCGTCGTTGGAAACGCCCCAACTGCACTGTATAAGATTCTGGAGATGACGAAGGCCGGGAAGTTGAATCCAGACGCCGTTATCGGTGTGCCGGTTGGGTTTGTGGAAGCGGCGGAAAGCAAACAGGCCCTCTACGAAAGTGATATTCCAGCCATTGTGGCCCTTGGCAGAAAAGGCGGCAGTAATTTAGCCGCTGCTATGGTCAACGCAGTGTTATACAATTTAAAACTCGTGAAGTAGGTGACATCAATGTCAGAACCAGAAGATAATTATGTTTACTATAACGGCCGTAAATTACGAAAAGGCTACACCACGGGAACAACAGCAACCGCGGCATCTGTCGCTGCTGCCCGAGCGATTCTTGACCAGAAAGCGCCAGTGGTTGTGAAAGTTAATGCCGCTAACGGGACACCCGTTCAATTTAACGTTCAGGACTGCACGTTTGATCGCAACCAGGCAAGCGTTGCCATTCAAAAGGATGGCGGCGATGACCAGGATGCAACTGATGGCATGTTGATTTATTCAACGGTGACGTTGCGGTCTGATCACACTATCACACTCGACGGTGGCAAAGGCATTGGTCGCGTGACGCAGGAAGGGCTTGCTAATAAGCCGGGGATGCCAGCGATTAATCCAACGCCTTATAAACTGATTCAAGAAGGGGTTCGAGATGTGCTTGGTCCCGGCCGGGGTGCCGACATCGTTATTTCGGCACCGGAGGGCGAAAGGGTCGCTAAATTGACCTACAACCCTAAATTAGGGATCGTCGGCGGTATTTCCATTTTGGGTACCAGCGGCATTGTCACACCGATGTCTGAGGAATCTTGGAAGCATTCCATTTCGATTGAAATGAATATTCACCGTAAGCGCGGTGACACGGAACTGATCCTAACACCTGGAAATTATGGTGAAGATTTCTTAAAGGATGAAATGCATATTCCAGTTACCAAACAAGTGCAGATGAGCAACTTTGTCGGCTACGTACTCAAAGAAGTTCAGCGGTTAGGCTTTACGAAGGTGCTCATGGTGGGTGATCTTGGCAAGATGATCAAGGTCGCTGGTGGTATCTTTTCGACCCACAGCAAGGACGCTGACGCCAGGGCAGAAATCATGGTTGCCAACCTTGCCTTAATGGGTGCGCCGCTGGATCTGATGAAGAAGGTTTACGGCTGCTTAACAACGATTTCGATGATCAAATTGATTAACGAAGCTGGGTATCAGGACGTCTACCAGACGATTGTCGATAAGATTAAGGGTCGTGCTGAGAAGCTGCTGGCGCATAGAGAACCTAAAGTTGAAATTGACGCGGTCATTTTTTCACGGGATACCGGGTTCCTAGCTGCTACTAAGCCACTTAAAGAAATTGAGGCGGATTGGCAATGATTACGGTCCTAGGGATTGGTCCAGGCAGCCCAGATTTGATGCTGCGCGGGACCGACAAAGTGGTAGCACAGGCGGATCTCGTGATTGGGTCGAGGCGACAGCTGGCGGGTTTTGATATTCCAAGTGAGAAACAGCTGGAATTACCCAAACTAGAAATCCTCAAAAAATTGCTGGTGGAACAATACGACCAAAACGTGGTGTTGCTAGCATCAGGTGACCCATTACTTTACGGCATCGGCAGCTGGACACTGCGGCAATTTGGTAGTGACCATGTGAAGGTTGTTCCAGGTATCAGTTCCATTCAATACATGTTTCATCAGGTGGGACTCGCGATGAATGATGCGTACTTTACCAGCAGCCACGGTCGGATTCCAGACTTTGACTTTTTGCTGGCACACCAAACGGTCGGTATGGTGACCGATAAAAAAATCGGCCCTTACCAGATTGCACAGGAGGTATTGAATCGACATCAGCACCGAACCATCTACATTGGTGAACAGCTGAGTTATCCGGAAGAACGGATCAGTCAGTTACGACCCGAACAAGTTGAGAATAAAAAATACAATATGAACGTGGTGATCATAACAAATGCGTGATGAAGACTTTTTACGAACGAAGGTTCCAATGACCAAATCAGAAGTACGAAGTATTAGTTTGGATAAGCTCCAGCTGCACGGTAAAACCAGTTTCTTGGACATTGGCTCGGGTACTGGCAGTGTAAGTTTACAAGCAGCGCTTGAATTTCCAGAACTGCAGGTAACGGCCATTGAGAAAAACGATGACGCCATTGCCATCATGCACGACAATATGGTGCACTTTAAGACCAAGAATATTCAGCTGCTTCAAGGAGAAGCGCCAGCCGATATTCCAGAGCAGCAGTATGATGCTATTTTCGTTGGCGGCAGCGGTGCTAATTTAACGGCTATTATTGATTTTGCAGTGGCCCATTTGGTAGATGGCGGTGCGTTAGTGCTTAACTTTATTTTGCAAGAGAATGCGTATGAAGCGTTTGAACACCTCCGATCAGCCGACGTGGATGAACTGGAAATGGTTGAAACGCGAATTGCGAAATGGCACGCCTTAGGCCATGGCCATTTCTTTAAACCCCAAAATCCGACACTCATTGTGAGTGCCATTAGAAAGGTAAGATAAATTATGACAATTGTAAGTTTTGTAGGTGCAGGTCCTGGCGACAAAGATTTGATTACATTGAAGGGCTACCGACGTTTAGCCGAAGCCGACGTGGTTATCTATGCGGGCTCCCTCGTTAATCCCGAATTGCTCGACTATTGCAAAGACGGTGCTGAAAAAGATGACAGCGCTAGCATGACGCTTGAGGACATCATTTCGAAGATGAAGGAAGCCGTTACTGCTGATAAAAAGGTAGTTCGTTTGCAGACCGGGGACTTTTCAATCTATGGTTCAATTCGTGAACAAATCGAAGAGCTGAAGAAATTAAACATTGGCTACGAATGCATTCCAGGCGTCAGTTCGTTCCTTGGCGCCGCATCATCCATGGGTGTGGAATACACGGTTCCGGAAGTATCACAGAGTGTCATCATCACCCGAATGGCAGGTCGCACACCAGTACCAGACAGTGAATCATTACAAAAACTTGCTAGTCACCATACCTCAATGGTTATCTTCTTATCCGTTCAAGGTGTTGGCAAGGTTGTCCGTGAACTTTTAGCAGGCGGCTACAAGGAAACAACACCGGCAGCTGTCATTTACAAAGCAACTTGGCCGGATGAAAAGATGGTTAAGGGCACCTTAGCCGACATTGCCAAAAAGGTCAGAGAAGCAGGTATTCGTCGAACAGCCCTGATCATGGTTGGTGATTTCTTAGGTGATGAATACAGTTACTCTAAGCTCTACGATGCCACGTTTACTCACACTTATCGCAAGGGCGTTAAGAATGCCAAAAAGTAAGCGCTCGCAACTTGGTGTTATTGCGCTGACAAAACAGGGAAGCTTATTAGCACGGCGTATCGCCGACCTTATGCAAGGCACGGTGTACTTGCCAGAACGGTTCGCTGTAGCTAACGAGCAAACGTTTGGCAAGGGCCAATTTACTCAGACGTGTCAGCGGTTGTTTCATGAAATGGACGGCGTGATCTGCGTCATGGCCACCGGCATCGTGGTTCGGACGATTGCACCGCTTATTGAAGATAAAACAGTGGATCCAGCGGTGCTAGTGGTTGACGAACGGGCTAACCACGTTATTAGTCTGTTATCTGGTCACGTCGGCGGCGCGAACGCGTGGACGACGCAGTTAGCCGCGTTGCTGGAGTCAGATCCGGTAATCACTACCGCAACTGATACGGAACATGTTCAGGCGCTGGATACGTTAGCACAGCGGGTCGATGGCTGGTATCCAGATTTTAAAATGAACACTAAGAAGTACAACAGCCTACTAGCAGCCCGTGAGCCAGTTGAGATTTGGATTGATCCTGATTTTGTATCAGCATTTCCTGATTTAAGCGGTTTTCGTCAATTGGAAGCGTTAACGGATGCTACGCCAGACGTACCGCTGGTTATTGTGTCCGATAAAATCAACTTTGATAAGAGCGCAAATAGCGTCCAGGTAGTCCCCAGGGTCAACGCTCTAGGTATCGGCTGTCGCAAGAATGTGACCTACGCTATGATGCAAACTGCGTTTACTCAGTTTTGCGGTGAACATCAGCTGGCTTGGCAATCAATCTACGCGCTTGGGTCCATTGATAAAAAGCAGCATGAAGGCGCCATTCACTACCTCGCTGATACGTTAAACGTGCCGGTGACATTTTACTCGGCCGAAGCACTGCAGCCAGCAAGCCAACATTACCCGCAATCAGCATTTGTTGCCAAAACGGTAGGGGTTGGCAACGTTGCTAGCGCTGCCGCTGAAACGCTGACTGGCCAGCCCACCGTGACGGACCGTTTGGCACTTGACGAAATCACGATGGCGATGAGCCGAAAGTTGCTGTGAGTACGGCTTTGATCAGTTGCATGCAACGTTTAAATTCAAAGCAGAAAGTGTAACGGACTTAATTTCCGGATCCTGAAAAAACTAGATAAAAACTCAAAGGAGTAAAACGTATGTTATATATCGTAGGGTTAGGCCCCGGTTCAAAAGAATTGATGACGCAGGAAGCTTTGGACGTCATTGAAAAAACGGATACGATCGTCGGTTATGCAACCTATGTCCGCTTGATACAAGATATGCTGAAGGGTAAGAATCTTGTAGTTACTGGGATGCGCGGCGAAATTGACCGGTGTAAAAAAGCCATTGAAATTGCCCAGACTGGTAAGGATGTTGCCATTATCTCCAGCGGTGATGCCGGCATTTACGGTATGGCTGGACTGGTATTAGAACTGGCATCTAAAGCTGATCAGCACATTGACGTGAAAATTGTGCCGGGCGTTACCGCAAGTATCGGTGCCGCCGCAGCGTTGGGTGCACCGTTGATGAACGATTTTTGCCACATTAGTTTAAGCGATTTGATGACGCCCTGGGACGTTATCAAGGAACGGGTAGATGCTGCAGCCAAAGCAGACTTTGTGATTTGCCTGTACAACCCACGCAGCAAGGGCCGTCCAAACAATTTGCATGAAGCGCTAGATATTATTTTGAAATATAAGTCAGAAGATACGGTTGTCGGTATTGGTAAAGACGTTGCCCGTAAGAAGGAAATTGACAAAGTGACCACCATTAAAGACTTGGATGAAGAGGAGATCAACATGACCACCATCGTTATCGTGGGTAACAAGAACACCTACGTTGCAGATGGTCGTATGGTGACCCCTCGAGGATATACGCTGTGATTTTGCTGTTAGGCGGTACCAGCGAAAGTCTGGATGTTGCTGATTATCTAACGAAAGTTAATGCACCGTTCATTTTATCGGTCACTACGGATTACGGTGCAGAACTCGCGCGGCCGCACGCTGCAAATATCAGTGAGCAGATATTGACGCCAGCTACCTTTCATACCTTCTTTTCTGACCATGATATTACACTGATCATTGATGCGACGCACCCGTTTGCGAAGGTAATCTCCAGCACTGTGATGGCAGCAGCTCAAACGGATCAGATTCGTTACATCCGGTTAGAACGGGAAAATGGCTTAGCAGAGGGACCCAACCTGAAGTTATTCGATGATCTGGATGGGGTGGTCGACTATTTAAGAACGACTACCGGCACGGTTTACCTTTCCACTGGCAGCAAAACGGCCGGTGAATACGCCCAGAAACTTGGCGTTGAGCGCCTGCACGTCCGTGTCCTGCCGACAGTTAAAGCAATCAGCTTATTAGATGACGCAGGTTTTGAAGCCGACCAAATCGACGCTGTTCGCGGGCCCTTTAACGAGCAGCTCAATATTGATCTGTTTGATCGCTGCCATGCAGTTGCGGTGGTGACAAAAGAATCTGGGCGTCGTGGCGGCGTTCAGGAAAAGATGGCTGCCTGTGAAAAATTGGGAATTCCGTGTCTGGTTATTAGACGTCCAACGCTGAATTATCCAGAGCAGGCTGCAAGTTTATCTGAATTAAAGGCACTATTGGAGGGAACGCAATGAATGGTTTAGTCTCACTTATTGGCGCCGGGCCAGGCAACCCGGAGCTGCTCACACTATTGGGTAAGCGCCGTCTTGAAGAAGCCGACGTTATCGTGTATGACCGGCTGGTGAATCCAGCAATGCTGTCACCATTTGTGGCAGAGAAAATTGATGTGGGTAAGATGCCGCTGCACCATAAAGTCAGCCAATACCAGATCAATGACCTGCTGGTGGATCTGTCCAAACAGGGAAAGCGAGTTGCCCGGTTAAAGGCCGGCGACCCATATGTGTTTGGCCGTGGCGGTGAAGAGGGGCAGTACCTGAGTAAACATAATATCCCCTTTGAAGTCGTGCCGGGATTGACCAGTGCCATTGCCGGTTTGGCAGCCGCGGGGATTCCCATTACCCACCGTGACTTTGCCTCCAGTTTTCACGTGATTACCGGACACCGCAAAGCCAACGGTGAAGAATTGGATTGGGAAAACATCGCGCATCAGGAAGGGACCATCGTTTTCCTGATGGGCATGGGAGAGTTACCTAACATTACCAAACAGTTAATCGCACATGGAATGGCAAGTGATACACCAGTCGCTGTGGTTCAATGGGCAACCCACTGGAAGCAGCGGTCAATCTCGTCTGATTTGGCCAACGTTGTTCAAACGGTTGAAAAAATGAAGATTTCCTCGCCAGCGCTGATTGTCGTTGGTGGCGTTGTTCAATTAATGGGCGATCTGCAGCCGCATCGGCCATTGCAAGGGCTGCATCTCTTGGTTCCGTTTAAACAGGATTCTAAATTATTTCACGCTCTCCAAGATGAAGGGGCCGCCGTCAACTTCTTTGACCGGCGGGTAAAGCAGCCATTAGCATTTGACTTGCCTGACTTTGACGCTGGCGGGATGCTGATTATTACTGACTTTGCGGCTTTTCACTACTTCCAGGAGCGCTTGCTGACGATGGGTATCGATAACCGGGCACTGGCCAACTGGAAGGTGGTGGCTTGCAACCACATCGTGAAGTACCGACTGCAGCAAGATGGCCTTTTAGCCGATGAATTGTATGATCCCAATAAAATCGATTATCAGCGGCCAGTCGTCTTCATTGGCGAAAGAGCCACGCTGGCACACTATAACACCACGGATAACACGGATAAGGCCGACTACCTGGCAACATATCAAAGCGAAGCGATCAATCAAAACATTGACCTGAACGATTTTCACGGCATCGTATTTCCAAGCTCGGCATCAGTAGCTGATCTTTATACGGGCAGTACCAGTGACCAACGTGACTTAATGAGTCACCTGCACTGCTTCGCTATGGGTAAGACGGTTGCCGATGAATGTCAGAAATTAGGGTTAAAAAACGTCATCGAAGTAAAACCAAGCTATGATAACGTGATTCAAATGGTAAAGAAGGTCTTTGCGCGATGAGTAAAACAGCATTGTTAATTGTGAGTTTCGGGACCACTTATCCTGAGACGCGCCACCAGACGATTGAAGCAACGGAGGACGCTTTCCGAACAGCTTTTCCAAACGCGGAAGTTTTCCGGGCGTTTACGTCGAAGATCGTTGTTTCTCGAATCAAGCAAAACGAAGGTCTCAGTATTGATTCACCAAAACAGGCGCTTGCTAAAATTATTGCGGGTGGATATGACACCCTTTACGTACAATCGTTACACCTGATTCCCGGCATTGAATATCACCAGGTTGAAGCAGCAGTGGCGAAGGAAGCGGGACATTTCAAGCGAGTTGTGATTGGTCAGCCGTTATTAAACGACTTTGCGGATTACCAAGCTACGAGTACCTTTTTAAAACAGATCGGTAAACCGCTGGCAGCTGATGAAGCCGTACTCTTTATGGGACATGGTACTGCCAATAGCGCGTTTACTGCGTACGCTTGTCTGGATCACATGCTAATGGGTAGCCAGCATTACATGGGAGCAGTTGAAAGTTATCCTGACATTCAGTTTGAAATTAGCCGACTTAAAGCCGACGGAATCAAACGGGTGAGGTTGCAGCCGTTCATGTTAGTAGCTGGCAATCACGCCCATAACGACATGGCCTCTGATGCGCCTGATTCGTGGCAGAGTCAGTTGCAGCGTGCGGGGATTCAAGTGAGGTCACAATTGAAGGGTATGGGCGAGTATCCTGAAATTCAACAGCAGTTTATTAACCATTTAAAACGACAATTATTGTCAACTGAGACGAAAGGCGGTATGTAACGATGGCAACATTTTATGGTATTGGGGTCGGTCCCGGTGACAGCGAGCTGATGACGGTGAAGGCGGTCAACACGCTCAAACAGATCGACATCCTGTACACTCCAAAAGCCCATAAAGACCAGGTAAGTGTTGCAGAAAAAATTGCTGCGCCGTACCTTTCAAAGGATCTGACAGTCAAACGACGGCACTTTCCGATGGTTAAAAACCTCAGCGAGAAACAATCCAGTTGGCGTGCCATTGCCGAAGAGATCGTGGCAGACGTTAAATTAGGCCACGATGTCGGGTTCATCACACTGGGTGATCCCTCCGTGTACAGTACTTATAGTTATTTGCTGGACATCATTGGCGATCAGGTTGCCGTGGAAACGGTGGCCGGTATTTCTGCATATTCGCAGATCGCGGCAGCGACATCAATTCCACTGGTGTTAGATGACGAACTTTTAGAAATCATTCCAGCAACCGCGGATATGTCACTGATCAACAAGGCAGTCGACATTAATGACAACGTGGTCCTTATGAAAGTAGCGACCCATTGGTCAGAAGTCTTTGAGTTGCTCGAATCAAAAAAATTATTGGATCAGGCGATCGTGATTTCGAATGCTTCAATGGCTAACCAGCAACAATTTAAGGTTGCCGAGTTAACTAAAGAAACAAAGTTGCCTTACTTTTCAACGTTGATACTAAAGAAGAAATATCAGTTTTGACTAATGTCAGATGGGGTGAAACAAATGAAAAAGGTTTTTAGAAATCATTTGGTACCAAAGGTAAGCATAATTGCTGGCCTGAGTTCCTTAATATACTTTGCACTATATCCCCGTGATGCATATGCCATGCATATAATGGAAGGAATGTTACCGCCCAAGTGGTGTATTTTCTGGTTTGCGATCAGTGCACCGTTCTTCATTTACGGGTTATACCGAATGAAAAAGATCGTTACTTCAACCACGCAAAATGCCAAAATTATGCTGGCGCTGTGCGGTGCTTTTGTGTTCGTCCTTTCATCACTGAAGCTGCCTTCCGTTACGGGTTCATGTTCGCATCCAACTGGTGTCGGGCTGGGCACTGTCATGTTCGGACCAGGGGTCATGTCAGTTCTTGGGGTGATTATCCTACTGTTTCAAGCATTATTGCTTGCTCACGGTGGGCTAACAACCCTTGGTGCCAACTGTTTTTCAATGACGATCGTCGGTCCGTTTGTCGGTTATGCCGTGTATCAAATTTGCCGGGCATTGAAGGTCAGTCGTTCAGTGTCACTGTTCTTATGCGCGGTACTGGCTGATTGGTCAACTTATGTGACCACGTCCTTCCAGTTAGCCGTTGTTTTTCCAGACCCGAATAGTGGAGTCGGCGGTGCTGTGATCAAGTTCTTAGGCATTTACGCGGTAACACAAATTCCGTTGGCTATCGCTGAAGGTCTTTTGACCGTGGTTGTCTACAATCTGGTGATCAGCAATAACCTTTGGAAGGAGAACGCACTGGGATGAAGAAAAAAACAAAGCAAAATTGGATCCTACTCCTGTTAGTTTTAGTTCTCGTGATCACGCCATTCTTCGTTGCCAAAGGCGGTTCATTTTCCGGCAGTGATGACGAAGGGACTGCTCAAATCAAGAAAAATGATCCCAGCTATAAAGTCTGGGCTCATCCGCTATGGACACCGCCTTCAGCTGAAATTGAAAGCTTGCTGTTTACGGTTCAAGGCAGTCTTGGAACTGGTGTGATCGCCTACATTATTGGTAATGCTCATGGGCGTAAGAAGGA
This sequence comes from Secundilactobacillus yichangensis, assembly GCF_016861565.1. Classification (GTDB taxonomy): domain Bacteria; phylum Bacillota; class Bacilli; order Lactobacillales; family Lactobacillaceae; genus Secundilactobacillus; species Secundilactobacillus yichangensis. Next base: position 14,819 of record NZ_BOLK01000009.1, on the reverse strand, counting down.
ACGACAGCGTCAGCAGCAAGCGCAAGCTCAAAATAGTACTGGCAACGGTCGTTAAATAGGGTGATGAAATGTTAGTCATTGATAAGTACGCTTATTCAAATCGAATCGTTAAGTGGTCTCCTAAAATCAAGGGGCTGCTCTGGCTGCTTGGCATTATCCTGGCCTTTCAGCCAATCATTCCAATCAAGCTCGTCGTCATCGTGGTCGTTGTCTGGCATACCTTATACGCGACAAAAATGTCTGTTCGCGTTTATCTGCACTGGTTTTATGCGATATTGCCTTTTCTCCTACTGAGCATTATTGGCATTGTTTTCACCATGTCACCTAAAGCCAGTCAGATCTACTATCCAGTTCACTTATTTGGCAATTATTTTGGGGTTTCTAAAGTGATGCTGCCTAAGGGACTGCGGCTTGGCGTGCAAGTTTTGACGGCGGTGATCTGTACGTACTGGTTTGCCTTAACCACGCCATTTCAGCAGATCATTTTGACTTTGAAGGCTGTGCATATGCCCGCCTTGATGATTGAAGAAACGATGCTCATGTACCGGTTCATCTTCATCTTTGTTGAAGCGTGTGAACAGATTTACCGGGCTCAAAAATTACGGTTGGGTTACCGGACCTTTCGATTATCCATTCATTCAGCCGGTATTCTAGTCAAGATGCTCTTTCAGCAAGTGATGATTAATTATCAGCAAATGGTGCATGCCCTGGATGCAAAATTGTATGACGGTGAATTCAAAGTTTGAGAGGGTGATTAGTGATGATTGAACTAAAGCACGTGGATTTTTCATATGAAAAAAATCACCCCATTTTGAAGGATATTTCAGCTAAGTTCGGCGAAAATGGGTCCAAAGTCGTGGGGATCATTGGCCCTAATGGAACCGGTAAATCGACCTTATTTTTAAACTTGGTGGGCATGCTAAAGCCTACTGCCGGTCAGATCTTAGTGGATGATCAGCCCATCAACTATTCTAAAAAGGGCTTGAATCAGCTGCGCCAAAAAGTGGGTATTGTTTTTCAAAACTCCGATCAGCAGATCTTCTATTCTATTGTTAGAGATGACGTTGCGTTTGCTCTTCACAATCTGGACGTTCCGGAAGATGAAATCAAGCAGCGGGTGAACACGATTTTAAGGGAGTTAGATATTAGCGAGCTTAAGGATCGGCCCATTCAATACTTGAGCGGCGGTCAAAAAAAGCGGGTCGCCATTGCCGGTATTTTGATTTTAAATTCGGAATGGCTGCTGCTGGATGAACCGACGGCCGGGCTTGATCCGGATGGTAAGCGGCGAATGGTTGAACTGATCAAACATTTGATTGATCGGGGTCAAAAAGTGATTCTGTCTAGTCATGACATTAATTTTATGTATGAAGTTTGTGACTACTTTTATATTTTACAAGCCGGCCAGATCGTGAAATCAGGTAAAAAAGAAACCGTCTTTAATGATGAAAAAATGCTTTTGGAAACGAAGCTCGAACAGCCGTGGCTCGTGAAAGTCCATCAAAAATTGCATTTGCCACTATACGATAATGAAGCGGAACTTTTTGCCGACAAGACGTTGCAGGCTAAATTAGCGAAACTAGAATAAGGGTTGCGCCAATGCGTGATCATGCGTATTGGTCATTACATAAGGAAGCGGAGGTACAGAAAGATGTGTGCAAAATCGATTATGTTTCAGGGAACTGCATCAGATTCTGGTAAGAGCTGGACTGTGGCTGCACTTTGTCGCATATTAAAACAGCAGGGGTTAAAAGTTGCGCCATTTAAGTCGCAAAATATGGCGTTAAACTCTTACATTACGGATGATGGTAAGGAAATGGGTCGGGCGCAAGTCTTTCAGGCCGAAGCCGCTGAGATTGATCCAGATGTTCGGATGAACCCGTTATTGCTGAAACCTTCCACTGATACTGAGTCGCAAGTCGTCTTCATGGGCCGCGTGCTTAAGAATATGAGCGCAGCCGCATACCAGCAATTCAAACCGCAGTTAAAGGATAAGGTAAAAGCCGTGTATGATGATCTGGCATCAGAAAATGATGTGATGGTGCTGGAAGGCGCCGGCAGTCCTGCGGAGATTAACCTAAATGATCAGGATTTAGTTAATATGGGCATGGCAAGGATGGCGAAGAGTCCCGTCATTTTAGTTGCTGACATTGATAAGGGCGGTGTGTTTGCCTCAATTTATGGCACAATTAAATTACTGCCCCCAGAAGACCAGAAACGGATCAAAGGGATTATTATCAACAAGTTTCGTGGTGATGTATCCCTGCTGGAATCAGGCAATCAGATGATTGAGAAATTGACTGGGGTGCCGGTTATCGGCGTTTTGCCCATGACGACCATCGACTTGGATGAAGAAGACAGTGTGGCACTGGAACGAAAGTCACAGGTTAAAGACGACACCAAGGATCTTGACGTTGCCGTAATTGCGCTGCAAAAATTATCCAATTTTACCGATTTTCATAGTTTGGAGATCCAACCCGATGTTTCGGTTCGCTACGTTCTAAACACCAGTGAACTTGGTCATCCGGATTTATTGATTTTACCTGGTAGCAAAAACACCAACGAAGACATGGCTTATTTAAAAGCGCATGGTTTTGTTGAAGCGATTCAAAAGGTTCACGAAGCGGGCACTCAAATCGTTGGTATTTGCGGCGGTTACCAGATGCTGGGTACTGAGATGGTTGATGAGCACCACGTTGAATCGGATCGGCAAGTTCAGTCAGGACTGAATTTACTGGATACTAAGACGATTTTTACCCAGGAAAAAACCACGACTCAGGCGGTAGCAAAACGCAATGGGCAAACTTTATATGGCTATGAGATTCATATGGGGGAGACCAAGTTAGGCAGCGGTGCCAAGCCGTTTTCCACCATCACGGAGAATAACGGCCAGCCAACGGATCGTGAAGACGGTGCCGTTAACGCCGATGGCAGCGTGTGGGGGACTTATCTCCACGGTATTTTCGATAATACCGTGTGGGCCCGGCAGCTACTGGATCAATTACGACATAAAAAGGGCCTGCCATCGTTGACCGAGGTGCACCGCTCAATGGCCGAATACAAGGAACAGCAATATGAGCGGCTGGCTAAAGTTTTCAAGCAACACGTGGATATGCAAAAAATTAACCAGATCATAGCTGATTCTGACGCAGGGAAGTGAGTATGATGGAGCACCCTTATCCGGTTGTAATCGACCTAACAAAGAAGCGAGTGGCAGTCATTGGTGGCGGTCACGTTGCCGTACGAAAGGTTAAAGGCCTATTAGCGGCCCACGCTAACGTGACGGTGATCAGTCCCCAAATTGACCCCGCTATTGACCGCGATGCCGTCATTTGGAAGAAAAAACGGTTTGCGCCAGTTGATATCAAAGATATGGATCTCATCATTATCTGTACGTCAGATAGTGCTGTTAACCAGCAAGTGGTCGAGACAGCAACACACTTTCAACTGATCAATGATGCCACTGATAAAGCACGCTCAGATTTTTTCAACGTTGCCAAGGTTGAATCACCAGAATTGCTGTTCACAGTATCGACTAAGGGCAGTTCGCCCTCAAAAGCGAAATTTATCAAAGGCAAACTAAAAGAATGGTTAAACCAAAATAATTGGTTTACCGGAAAGGACAGTTAGCATGTACGTGATATGCGTTAGTCTAAACTACCAACATCTGCCAATTACTACGCGAGAACAATTGGTTTTTAGCAAGGAGGAACTGACTCAGGCGAACGAACTTTTAAGTGATGAAAAATCGATCCTTGAAAATATGATACTATCAACTTGTAACCGAACCGAAGTCTATGCGGTAGTTGACCAGATTCATACCGGGCGCTACTACATCAAACGGTTTTTAGCCAACTGGTTTCATGTGTCCATTGATCAGGTTAGCAAATGGGCAGAAATTAGTTTTAAACGAGATGCAGTGACACACCTGCTGCGGGTAACGACTGGTCTGGAATCCTTGATCGTGGGTGAACCGCAGATTCTGGGTCAGGTGAAGGATGCTTTCTTTACCGCACGCGACCTAGGTACCACGGGTGTGATCCTCAACCATCTTGCAAAAGACGCCATTACCTTTGCTAAAAAGCAGCATACGATTCATCGCGTTAGTGAGCTGGCCAAAACATCGGGACAGACTGGGCTACACCAAATTAAAATGAATCTGCGGGATCTTTCGGATAAGCACTTGGTGATTGCCGGACTTGGTAATGTCGGCAGCCACGTACTGAAGAACGCTAGTACCATGGGCTTTAGTGAGATCACCATTTTGAATCGGACGAATGAAAAAGCGGTTCAGATGGCCGGTAACTACGGCAAAACGGTGCAGGCGGCAGACTGGGATAAATTGGCGGTGGCAGCCAGCGCGGCGGACGCCGTTATTCTCGCAACTTCTGCTAAAACACCAGTGCTGGATGGGCGTATTTTTGCCAGCGGAACAGCCAATCTGAAAATAGTCGTGGACTTAGGTGTACCACGTAACTTACACAGTGAAGACCTGCCTGCCACGATTACCTACTTTGATATTGACCACTTAACGGCCATTATTTCAAAAAATCAACAGGAAAAAGCTGAAATGATTGATCAAATGGCGGCTCAGGTACCGGCAGCGGTGGATGATTTTTACGTGTGGGAACAGCAGCTTCACGTGGTGCCCGTCATTAAAGAGATCCGGGAGTCGGCAATGGACGTTGAAAAAACGGCCTACGACAGTCTGCTACGGAAGTTGCCGGAACTGGATGCTCACCAGCGTAAGGTAATCAGTAAACACATGAAGAGCATTATTAATCAGATGATTCTTGGCCCGATCAAAGAGGTCAAGGAGCTGGCTCTTCAAGACGATGTTGACGTGGACCTTGCGTTTATTTGCCAAATTTTTGGCCTCTCAACAGACTTAGCGAAACAGGAGCATACTTATGAAAAATGAATTTGTAGTGGGATCACGTAAGAGCTTACTGGCAATGTGTCAGTCAAAACTAGTTATTGCGGCCCTGCAGAAACGGTTTCCAAATATCACCTTTCGCATTAAAGAAATCGTGACTCAGGGTGATCGGAATATCAAAGATAGTCTTCAAAAAATTGGGGGCAAAGGGGTCTTCGTCAAGGAGATTGAAGCGAACCTGCAAAACGGTAACATCGATTTTGCGGTGCACAGCCTCAAGGACGTGATGCCGGTATTACCCGAAGATTTAATCATCGGGGCGATTCCCAAGCGTCAATCCCCCTACGATTGTCTGATTACACCCAAAAAGGTGGCACGGTTAGCTGATCTGCCACAGGGTGCGCGAATTGGAACGAACAGTCTGCGGCGTCAGGGACAGCTGTTGCATTTGCGGCCAGACATTCAAGTGATTCCAATCCGTGGAAATGTTGATACACGAATCAAGAAAATTAAAACGGAACATTTGGACGGTGTTATTTTGGCAGAATCTGGGTTGGATCGCTTGCAAGTCTCACTCGATGGCTTGTATCGGCTCAGCTTGAAGGATGATATTTTACCAGCCACGGGTCAGGGAGCATTGGCCATTGAATGTCGTAAGGCGGATGCCGATACGTTGGCGTTGCTGAGTACCATTGACGATGCTACTACCAAGCAAAATGTTCAGGTGGAACGCAATTTTCTGCGTGCTTTGGGGGGCAGCTGCAATTATCCGATCGGCGCGTTTGCCGAATCAAACGGGGATCAGATTACGTTTAAGGGGCTGGTCGCGTCACCCGATGGCACTCACCTGTTTCATAAAACAACGCAGGGAACAGTTAGTGACGCAATCGGCGGTAAAACTGCCGACACATTAATTGCTGAAGGCGCTTTGAAATTGATTGAATCAACGTTAAAATAAAAATGCCGGATGATTGCGCTTTCTGATTTGGCGTTTGTCAGCAACAGTTACCAGTTAATTTTAAAAAATGATTTTAATGGGAAGAAGATTATATATTATGGTTACATTTGATCGTCATCGTCGTTTAAGAAGCAGTGCAGCAATGCGTGATCTCGTGCGCGAGAATCACTTGGAAAAATCTGATTTAATTATGCCGGTGTTTGTGGATGCGACGATTCAGGACAAGGAAGAAATCGCGTCCATGCCCGGAATTTACCGGTATAGTCTCAATACCATTCTGGATGAAATTAAAGAGATCGTCGACTTAGGAATTCAATCAATTATTATTTTTGGAATTCCCGATCATAAGGACGACGTTGGTACCGGTGCTTGGGAAGATAACGGCATCGTGCAGGAAGCTATTCGTAAGATCAAAGCGGCTTATCCAGACCTGATCGTTATTGCTGATACTTGCATGTGTGAATACACATCGACTGGTCATTGCGGTATCGTGAAGGATCACAAGGTATTAAACGATGAATCGCTTGAGTACAATACTAAGGTTGCTGTCAGCCAAGTAAAGGCGGGTGCTGATATGGTGGCCCCTTCAAACGCGATGGACGGTTTTGTGGCCGCCATTCGTGAAGGATTGGATAAGGCAGGGTTTAAAGAAACGCCGATTATGGCTTATTCCGTTAAGTTTGCTTCCAGCTTCTATGGCCCATTCCGTGATGCCGCTGATGGCGCACCGCAGTTTGGTGATCGTAAGGGGTATCAGATGGATCCTGCTAACCGACTTGAAGCACTTCGTGAAATGAAGAGTGATGAAAAAGAGGGTGCTGACTTCACCATGGTTAAACCAGCAATGGCCTTTGCTGATATCATTCGTGATGTTCGTAACAACACCAACTTACCACTGGTCGCCTACAACGTTTCTGGCGAATATGCCATGGTTAAAGCGGCCGCAGCTAACGGCTGGATCAACGAAGAACAGATTGTTAACGAAGTTCTTGTTGGCTTAAAACGTGCGGGTGCTGATTTGATTATCACGTACTTCGCTAAGGAAGTTGCCGCACGGATGGACAAGAAGTAAGTTTAGGCTGACATTCGTTGCCCTACGATGAATTAAGGTGTTGCAAGCAACGAACGTTCGCGCAAAATAAAAATCGTAAGAGAAGGGAACACACACATTGAAGAATTTTGACAACTCAAAAAAAGCGTTCAAAGAAGCCCAAGACTACATGCCTGGTGGTGTAAATAGTCCAGTACGGGCGTTTAAGAACGTCGGTGGCGACCCACTGTTTATTAAACGGGGGAAGGGCGCCCACATTGAAGATATTGATGGCAACACGTTTATCGATTACGTGCTGTCATGGGGACCGCTGATTCTGGGCCACGCTGATGACAAAGTTGTTAGCGATTTGCAGGCAGCGACCGAGAAGGGGACCAGCTATGGTGCGCCAACGGAATTGGAAACGGAACTGGCTAAGAAGATTCGTGAAATCGTACCATCCGTTGAGATGATGCGGATGGTTTCATCTGGGACCGAAGCCACGATGAGTGCCATTCGTTTGGCCCGTGGGTTTACGAAGCGCGATAAGATCGTGAAATTCATCGGTAATTATCATGGTCACAGTGATTCCTTGCTGGTTGATGCCGGTTCTGGCTTGGCCACGTTTAACATTAATACTTCGCCTGGTGTGCCAAAAGATCTCGCTTATGATACGTTGACGGTGCCTTATAACGACGTGGAAGGTATCAAGGCGGTTTTTGAAAAGCATGGTTCTGAAATTGCTGCCGTCATCGTTGAACCCATTGCCGGGAACATGGGCGTTATTCCAGGAACGCAGGAATTCCTGGATACTTTGCGAAAACTGACCAAGGATGCTGGCTCGCTGCTCATCTTTGACGAAGTAATGTCTGGATTCCGGGCTGCCTATCATGGAGCACAGAGCCTCTATCACATTAAGCCAGACCTTACCACCCTTGGTAAAGTTGTTGGTGGCGGGTTGCCCGTTGGTGTGTTTGGCGGTCGGCGCGACATTATGGAGCACATTACACCGGTTGGTAACATTTACCACGCAGGGACCTTATCAGGGAACCCGTTAGCCATGACCGGTGGGTTAAGTACGCTTAACCAGTTGAATGATAACTTGTATCAGAACATGACAGCTAAAACGACTCGTCTTGTGGAAGGTATCAAGGCTGCTGGTGACGCTCATAACGTGCCGATTACTGTACACCATGTTGGTACCATGTGGAGCTACTTCTTCAACGCTGGTCCAGTGAACAACTTTGCGGACGTACAAGCTAGTGACGTCACCTACTTTTCAAAGTTCTTCAAGCAGTTACTGCAGCGGGGTATTTACACCGCGCCATCACAGTTTGAAACAAACTTTATGTCCAGCAAGCATACAGATCGGGATATTGAAGATACGATTCAAGCGTTCAACGATGCTTTTGATGCAGTAAATAACGGGTAAAACACATGACAAATACACAGTTTCGAGACTTAACGCTAACGCCATTGACAGCAACTGAAACGCTGGTAATTGCGTGTGACAGCAGTGCCGGAATTGGGGAGAAAAAAGCAGACGTTGTAGCCGTTGATCCAGCTATTACGGCTGCTTATTCTTTAAGGGTGCCACTATTAGAGCTGATGTGCTTTGGTGCCCACCCGATTACGGTTGTTGATACGGTTGGTAACGAAATGGTGCCGACTGGTGAGAGAATTATCAGCGGTGTCAAAGCAGAGCTTGCGCGGGCACAGCTTTCGGATATCCCGTTAAATGGCAGTACTGAAGATAACATGGCAACGGTCACAACTTCAATCGGCATCACGGTGATCGGCCGGATTCAGACGGCAAGTATTCCGAAGCCTGCTACGACAGATCTAACCGTTTTTAAATTGGGTACACCTTATGTGGGTAACGATGTGGTGGCGCATTTAGACCAGATATTCAGTTACGATATCGTTCGTCAAATTCGTGCAAACGCGGATGTCGTGGACATGCTGCCGGTGGGTTCAAAGGGTGTGACGTATGAACTCGACCAAATGGCGCAAACCAATCATTTGAAGACCCATTACCTGATTGACCGCACGTTGCCAGAATTAAATACTTCTGCTGGTCCAGCAACCGTGGTGCTAGTGGGGGTAAAAAAGGCAAGGGCAGCTGCGGTAAGCCAGAAATTCCCAGAATTAATTGCGGTGGCTGAACTCAGGAGGTCAGAATAATGAAGAGCCAGTTAGTGTTGGTAACCGGCGGGGCGAAGAGTGGTAAATCAGTATTTGCTGAGCAGTCTCTATCAGATGACGCTCACGTGTGCTACATTGCCACTGGTGTAATGACTCAGCCGGATCCAGAAATGCAGTTACGCATTAAAACCCATCAGAAGCGACGGGCGGAAAAAAACTGGGCCACGGAAGAACGGTATCAAGATGTTGGGTCGTTTATCGCGGCTAATCATTACGACAGTTATTTGTTAGACGACGCCACGATGCTTATTACCAACCTGTTTTATGACAGTACAATGCAGCTGGCAAAGGATCGGCATCTTGATTTGGACGATGCTATCGAGCAGATGACCAGTAATGATATTGATAAACTGAATCAGCAGATTTTTGATGCTTGGGATCAAATTATCGCTGCTCTACGCGCCACTAACCAATCAATGGTTGTGGTGACCAACGAAACGGGTCTGGGCATCGTGCCAGCGACAAAACAGACGAGAATTTTGCGGGATCTATACGGTCAAGTGAATCAACGCTTGGCACAGGCGGCTGACCACGTGTATTTTGTGATTAGCGGTCTGTCACAGCAATTGAAATAATAGGGGGGTTACCATGGGACAAGCAATGATTTTATTCGCGCAGTTTTTTACGCGAATATCCATTCCAATCGAGATCAAGGATGTCACGAACAAGTTTAAAAACAATATCCAGTATTTCAGTCTCTTTGGGTTATTGTTGGGGTGTATTGAGGCGCTGATCTTTTGGGGCTTTGCCAGTATTTTTCCACTTTGGTTTGCCTGGGTGATCTACTGGGTCACGGATGGCCTGCTGACTGGCGGTTTCCATCTTGACGCCTTAGCGGATACTGCCGACGGACTGTTTTCGGCACGAAAGCCAGAAAAGATGAAGGCCATCATGCATGATAGCCGACTCGGCACGATGGGCGCTTTGGGCCTAGTCTACTTTTACTTGATCGTTATCGGGTGCGGTATCGTCATTTGTAATCAGCTGCCGCTATGGCAACTGGTTGGGTTGACGGCTGTCATGACGATGGTCGCAAAGACCGGGATTGCGTTGCTATTTTACAAGATGGTCTATAACGGCGAAAATGGCCTGGCCAGTATTTGGATCGGCGTTAAAACCTGGCGGATTGTAGTAACTCAAGTAGTGGCTGTCGTGGTCATTGGTGCGGTACTGCAGTGGCAGGGTCTGGTCAGTTATTTAGCCATAATTGTGTTTGGCTACTTTTACCGGCGTTATAACATTCATTTGCTGAAGGGGCTTAGCGGTGACACGATTGGTGCTTTTGGTGATTTATCGCAGGTGATTTTTCTGCTGGTATACAGTGGCATTACTGAGGTGATTAAATGACCCTATTGGTGACGCGGCACGGTGAAACGACGCTCAATCAACACCGAAAATTTTATGGTTCGATGGACGTGCCGCTTGACGAAAAAGGACGGCAACAGGCTGCTGAACTCGCAGAGAAACTGCGCCATCAGCAACTCGATGTTATTATCCGCAGTGCAACGAAGCGCACAGAACAAACTGCCCAACCCATTATTGATGATCATCCAAACGCGGCGGTTTACGTGAACGCTGGCCTGAATGAGAAAGGGTTTGGTGACTGGGAAGGACTGGACGCTGACGAGATCGAGGCAAAGGACCCGGTAACTTGGGCACGATGGATTGAAAAGCCGTTTGACGTAACGCCAAACGGTGCCGAAAGTTATCTGGCTTTTTCGAGACGGGTGTTAGGAGTGATTGCCGACTATCAAGACCTGCTGGCTTCGGCAGCCAACGTGTTAATTGTCGCGCACCTTGGCACGCTACGGGTCATCCACCAGTCATGGGTATCGGGCACGGTGTTTTGGAATCTTGATTTCAAGGCTGGTCACTATTCAACGTATCAGGCTGATAAGCACGGCAAGATGAGAGTTATAGCGTTAAATCAATGAGTTGGAAGGTGTTTTCGGTGGCATTTTTAATTACGTATCCAAAAGAGAAGGTCGAACCGGAACTACAAGCACAATTGGCAAGCGTCACGATGCCGATGTATCTGCCATTACGGCAACTGGTAGCAACTCGGTTAATACCAGCTGAGGTGGCTAAGATTCGTACCGCGACAGGGATTGTGATAACGAGTCAATTTGCACTTCACGTGTACTTGAATCGGGATTGGCACCACGCGACCAAGCCAGAATTCTTTGTGCTGAGTCAAAAAATGGCGACGCAGTTGCAAGCAAAGGGGGTTGCTCAGGTCAGCTATCCGGTTGAAGAAAACCAGGCTAGTTTGGCGCAATTGCTAGCTTCAAGGCCAAAGCGACAGCTGCTGTGGCTGACGGGTAACCGGCACGTAAAGCATAACCAACTTTCAGCTTTGCCTCATTTAACCCAGTTGACATGCTACCAAAATACCTGGTCTCAGACGCAGGAAGACCAAGTTGTTTCTCAATTGAAGGGACATCAGATTACTAGAATACTTGTGACAAGCCCTTCAAGTTACACTCGATTACAAGCGATTGAAACGCGACTTGCACCTCAATTTTCAGCAGTAACCTACTACACTCTGGGCAACAGCACGTTTACATTGATCAGTGGCAATGAAAAAAATGTCGTCAAGCCCGTTAGTAATCGACATGTTCTTCGGCAAATGTTGCAAAAAATGTGCAATGATGAGGTGGAAAATCAGTAAAATTTTGAACATTATCACACTTTTTTGCTAAAGTAAATCACATTTATGTTTTAAAGAAGTGAAAATAATATAAATAAAGCGCTTACAAATATGCTACTATTAGTGTGTTAATTATTTAACAAACTTATGTAAAGGTGGGTGTCACTAATGGATGGTTTTATTGGTGAGTTTTTCGGCACTGCGATCCTAATTTTGTTAGGAGCTGGTACTGGTGCCGGACTTAACTTAAATAAGACGTATGCCAAAGGTTCAAGTTGGTTATTCGTCTGCCTGTCATGGGGTATGGCTGTTACCATGGGGGTTTATGTTGCAGGACTGCTGGGTTCAGATGGACATTTAAACCCAGCGGTTACAATTCCATTTGCAATCTTCGGATTGTTCCCATGGAATGAAGTTTTACCGTATTTAGCAGGCCAATTCTTAGGTGCGTTTGTCGGGGCAGCGTTAGTAATGGTCGCATTCGGCGCACACTTTAAGGAAACAAAAGGGGAAGAAAATGGGAACACGGTTGGTATCTTTGCTACTGTGCCAGCAATTAAGTCACCACTTTTCAACTTCTTTTCAGAAGTTATTGCGACGTTCGCTTTTGTCTTTGTTCTTCTCAATTTAGGTAACTTTACAACTGGTTTGAAGCCATTTATTGTTGGATTCTTGATCTTCGTTGTCGGTACTGGTTTAGGGACGACTACCGGGTTCGCCATTAACCCAGCTCGTGACTGGGGTCCTCGGTTTGCTTACACGATTTTACCAGTTCCTAACAAGGGTTCAGGTCACTGGGAATATTCATGGGTACCAATGTGTGGCCCTCTAGTTGGTGGTTTCCTCGCAGCTGCGTTGGAATCAGTAATTCATTAGCATTTAGCAATCATATTCAATTTAAATATAATAATCTAAGATCAATTCTGGGAGTGTAGCGTAACTCGGTAAACCCCCAGAGTTTAAAATAAGTTAACGTCATTTCGGTTTTTATCGGAATGGCGTTAATTTTTTAACTAGCTTCAGAATTTTACATAAGTCTCGGTTGGGAAAAATGTGAAAAATGTCACTTACAAAAAGTAAGCTAATCTCGTGACTTTTAAATTTGTTCGTTTTATACTTTTCCATGTTAAACAATTTAAGAATTAAAAGTTCTAACAGAAACTGATGGAGGAGTGCGATTCAGATGACAAAGATGATGGCAGGACAAGCATTAGTTAAGGTACTAGAGGATTGGGACGTTGACCATATTTATGGAATCCCCGGTGGCTCAATTAACCACACGGTTGAAGGCTTATACCTAGAACAAGATAAAGTTAAATACATTCAGGTTCGGCATGAAGAAGTAGGTGCCATTGCAGCGTCTGCTGACGCTAAATTTACCGGCAAAATTGGGGTTGCCTTTGGTTCCGCTGGTCCTGGTGCCACCCACCTGTTTAATGGCCTGTACGATGCCAAAATGGACCATGTACCAGTGCTGGCCATTGTTGGTCAAGTGCCGCAGCCAACGATGAACACCAATTTCTTTCAGGAAATGGATGAAACGCCAATGTTCGAAGATGTTTCAGTTTACAACCGGACAGTGACAACTGCGGAACAGATTCCATACGTCATCAATGAAGCGATTCGCGAAGCCTACCGTCAAAGCGGGGTTGCTGTAGTGATCTTGCCGGAAGACTTAACCACCAAAGAAATTGATTACGAACCAGCTAAGACACCAAAGGTTGTAGCTAATAACTATAGCCAAACCGTTGATCCAAAGGCGATCAAAGACAGTCTTAAGATGATCAAAGAAGCTAAACACCCATTAATTTATGCTGGCCGTGGCTTGTTAGGTGCCCGTGACGAATTAACGAAGTTCTCAGAACAGTTCAATATTCCAGTGATGAACACGGTACCAGCTACCGGTGTCATTTCAACTGATCACCCGAACTTTATTGGGACGTTTGGCCGCTTAGGCGCTAAATCAGGATTTGAAGCCTTACAGCATACTGACTTGATCCTGTTCTTGGCTTCCGAATTCCCGTTTGCCCAATTCTGGCCAAAGGACGTTAAAATTATTCAAGTGAACACCAATGCTTTTGATATTGGTAAGACAGTTGATGTCGATTATGCCATTATTGCGGATGCCAAGGCTTACTTGAACGATATGATTGCTACTGGTGAAACCCGTCCAGCTGATACTTGGCTAAAAGCTAACCAAGAAAACAAGGCTAACTGGGATAAGTGGCTGGATGAACAGGCTGAAGACGACAGCCGTGGATTGAACCCAGAAGCAGTGACGAAGAAAATCGCTGAATTGGCCGGGCCTAATGATACCTACGCTGTTGATACCGGGAACGTTTCTGAATGGGGCGTTCGTGGGTTGCCAATGAATAAGAATCAGCGGTTTGCCATTTCCGGTTTATTTGCAACCATGGGCTTTGGTTTACCCGGTGGTATGGCCGGTGCGCTCAGTGTGCCTGATGCTCAGGCTTGGTCATTATCAGGTGATGGCGGTTTTGCCATGGTTGCACCCGATATTATCACTGAAGCTCGCTACGAATTGCCAGTTATCAACGTTGTCTTCTCCAACAGCCGGTTTGGCTTTATCTATTATGAACAGGCTGAATCCAAGCAGCATTTCTATGGTGTTGATTTAACCGATGCTGATTGGGCAAAGGTTGCTGAAGGACTTGGCGGAATCGGCTTTACCGTTAAAAATAAGGCTGATCTGGACGAGGTCTTCGCTAAGGTTAAGGATCTGCAAGCTAAGGGTAACAAGAAGCCAATCGTTATCAATGCTTACATCAATCCTGATGACCCGATCGCCACGGCCTTTATGCCACTAGACGAAAAACTCTACGGTGCGGATACTGTTAAGGCTTACTCAGAGAAGTACCACATTGATCCAAAGACGCAGCCATCATTGGGCGAATTGCTTCGTGCTCAGGGTGACGAGAGATAATAATACCGATCAAAACTTACTAATATAAATGGTGTATTCAGCCCGACGGAGTTGAATACACCACTTTTTTTGTTAAAGTGGTAGCGAAGCAAAGCCGCAGCGCTTTTTGGCACATGATGCCGCTATTAAAAATGGCTGTTTCGCTGGCAACCTATT
>NZ_BOLK01000008.1 GCF_016861565.1 Secundilactobacillus yichangensis | reverse complement strand
CAAGCTTGGCTGGGTCCGTTTGAAAGAGTTTGGCTACATTCCTACAGACTCAGAACATTTTGTGATCAAACAAGGCCGAATCAAATGCAAGGCTGGTAAGTATTATTTGACCTGTTTAGTGGAACAGGCCGAACTGCCAAAGTTAGAACTGACTGGTGATCCTATTGGTATTGACCTTGGCCTAAAAGAATTTGCCATTCTAAATGATGGTACTTTGTATCCTAATCAAAACAAAAGCAGTCGGGTAAGACGGATCAGAAGACATCTGCGCCGACTGCAAAGAAGAACGTCTCGTCAGTATCACGCACTGAAAGCTAGAAGACAGAAAGAAGGGAAATCTGCTACTGATTTAAATCTAGCCAAAACTCAGCGGAAAGTGCAACGCTTATATCAACGATTAACCAACATTCAGTTCAACTATCATAATAAGATTATTGCCACTGTGGTGAGAACCAAACCACGGTGGGTAGCCTTAGAGGATTTGAATGTTAAGGGTATGATGAAAAATCGGCATTTAGCTAAAGCAGTTAGTTATCAGGGGTTCTATAATTTCAGAATCAAATTGATCACTAAATGCCAGCAGTTAGGCATTCCGGTACACTTAACCAATCGTTTTGAACCAACTTCTAAGTTATGCCATCAATGTGGCTATAAAAAAGTTGATTTAAAACTGCAAGATCGAGTTTATGAATGTAGAAATTGCAACTATACCGAAGACCGTGATGTTAATGCGGCCCTGAATATCAGGGATACTGAAAACTTTGAATTAGCCTACTAAAACAGGCTTCAAAACATGTACCGGTGGCTAGCCGGGAATTAACGCTTGTGGACTATCATATCAACTGTATTAGTAAGCTTTATACGAGGCAGGATAGAAAGAAGCAAGAATAATCTATAACTTTTTATAAGTTATCAGTAGCAGGTAAATTTTAAATGACTTATCACAAAATTGATTTTCACGCACACTACCTATCACCCGGCTACAAGAAGTATCTAAAGGACCAGTTTAACGACATGGGTGATGGTGTGCCAACCCCTGAATACTCCATCGACACGACGCTTTCAATCATGGACCAAGTTAATATTGACTACTCCATTATTTCCATCTCTTCACCGCATATCAATACTGGTGAAGAATCAAGCACCATTGAATTAGCTCAGGAAGTTAACGAATACGCCGCAAAGCAGCACCAAAACTATAAGGATAAAATCGGCTTCTTTGCTTCACTGCCATTGCCTTACGTTGATGCTAGCCAGAAAACAATCAAGGCAGCGTATGCTGATGACGCCACCGGTTTTACTTTACCAACGAACTCCCGCGGTATTTACCTTGGTGACAAGCGCTTAGACCCAATTATGCAGACATTGGATGATAACCATGCACTGGTGGCATTGCACCCGAATGCACCAGGCGTGGAAGACCCAACTGTCACAAGTCAGATTCCGGCACCAATCGTAGAATTCTTCTTCGATACGACTCGGACAGTATTAAACATGCTGCAAAACGGGATCTTCACCCGTTATCCAAATATCCGTTTCATCATTCCTCATGCGGGTGCCGTACTACCATTGGTAGCGAGCCGAGTACAAAATTTGGCACAGTCATTGAACCATGATTTAACTGATGATCAAGTGGATATCATGAGTGTATTGAGTAACCAGTACTTTGACGTTGCCGGCATGGTATTGCCGCAGCAGCTGCCAGCATTATTGGAATTAATTGATTCAAACAAGTTGCTGTATGCGTCAGATACACCGTATACGCCAACACCAGCTGTCTTGAATTTATCAAATCAGCTTGAAACGACAGGTTTGTTATCAAATGCTTTGAAGCAGCGGATCTTCATGAAGAATGGGGAAGAGTTGTTAAGGAAGTAGAGCGTGAAAAAGGGCGTTTATGCCCCAGAGTATAAGAGACAGAAGGGAAGTACCGGTCGTTCTTTGACTGGTGCTTCCCTTCTGTCTCTTATACGGCCGGGGCATGCCCTTTTTTACGCGTTTCGGCTATGTAAAATTATCGAGCACCCCAATTTTCATCATTTTCACGCCCTAAAACCTTCCAACAACAGTAAAATAGAAAAAGAATGCTATCAACTGGAGTGAAATACATGTCTACACAAAAATTAAGCACCCGGAACCTGATCTTCATTGGCATGATGTTATTCGGTCTCTTTTTCGGTGCTGGTAATTTAATATTTCCCGTCTTTGTCGGTCAGCAGGCAGGGACGCACTATTGGCCCGCTATGATTGGCTTTTTGATTTCGGGAGTTGGCTTGCCGTTGTTAGGTGTGGCGGCAATCGGGATCACAAAATCAGATGGCCTCTTTCAATTATCGCAAAAGGTTAACCGGTTTTATGCCTATGCGTTCACGATTTTGTTGTACCTCTGTATTGGCCCATTATTTGCTTTACCGCGGCTGGCATCGATTTCATTTGAAGTCGGTTTGAACCCGTTTGTGCCCGTTAAGCACCAGAGTGGAGGACTTTTGATTTATTCGATTCTGTTCTTCTTGGTGGCTTGGTGGTTTGCCCGAAAACCCAGTAAAATTATGGTTTATGTCGGTAAGTTTTTAACGCCTGCTTTTTTGATTTTACTAGCAGCACTATTAATCATGGTGGTGATCAAGCCGATGGGCAGTGGTCAGCTGCCCGTAGGTGGTTATGTGAAATCCCCCGTTGCAGCGGGCTTTACCGCGGGTTATTCCACTATGGATGCATTAGCGGGGTTAGCGTTCGGCATTATTGTCGTCAACGCAATTCGTGAGTTAGGGGTGACGGAACCAACTCGGGTGGCGAGCGATACGATTCAGGCCGGCAGTATTGCGGTGATCTTCATGGCAGTGATTTACAGTTTGCTGGGTCTATTGGGTCGAAACGCACTGGGGCAATTCAGCCGGGCTGCTAACGGTGGTCCGGTATTAGCTAACGTCGCTAATTATTACTTTGGTGATTTTGGAAACCTACTTTTAGCCGTTTTGGTGATCCTAGCTTGTTTGAAAACCGCCATTGGACTGATCACCGCGTTTGGGGATACCTTTAAAGAACTATTTCCGCGTATTCCCTACGCCATATTGATCGTTGTGGCTAGCGCAGTACCGCTGATTTTTGCCAACATTGGCCTGAATCGCTTACTGTTATTTTCCACACCGTTACTTTACTTTATATATCCGCTGGCAATTACTTTGATATTGATGAGTTTATTGACACCGATTCTTGGTGAGTCACGGTGGCTGTTTGGCACCGTAACGGTATTTACTTTGATTCCGGCGGTACTTGATGGGTTAAATGCATTACCAACTGGTTTGCATCATGGCTGGATTGCGGATCTGCTATCGCTGGGCCACTTGTTACCGGGATTCAGCGTTGGCCTCGGCTGGACCGTACCTGCTTTGGCAGGGCTTGCTATCGGCTGGGTTTTCGCAAAAATTACGGCGCATAAAAAAGCTTGAAGACGCAAAAAAACATGACGACATTTTGTCGTCATGTTTTTTAATTAGTGTTTGGGTTTATCTTATAAAGCCCAGGCACCCATACCTTGTGCGTGGTACAGTTGAACCGCTGCATTCACTTGGGCAGTAACGTCACCGCCGTTGATGTGCATGTTTTGGAACAGACCGTAAGCACCGCTTGAACTGTTGCGAACGCCTGCGTTCCAGCCGGATTCACGTGTGATGATTGCGTTCCAAGTTGAGGCAGAAACACCAGTCCGTGAAGCCATTTGGTTCAAGACGTAGCTCTTCATGTTGCTGCCGTTGTAACTTGCTGAACCAGCGTTGTTAGTGGTTTGGTTAGCAGTCGTGTTGGCTGACTGTGCCTTGTAGCCACTGTAATTGTTGGTTTGGCTATTGCCATTGTAAGCTGAAGTAGATTGACTAGTAGTAGCTGGTTGAGTAGCCGTAGTTTGGCTAGTCGTTGAGCCATCAGGAATTGTCAGCTTGTCACCAGGCATGATCAAGTGGTTGCTGATGTGGTTTGCTTGTTCGATAGAGTTGATAGTGGTGTGGAAGGTCTGTGAGATCCCCCATACTGAGTCACCTGACTTAACAGTGTAAGTCGTAGATGCGCTGGCACCAGTTGCGCCGGCGAAGAACAAACCAATAGCTGCTGCGGATGTTGCTAAAATTGAAGTAACGAATTTTTTCAAGTATATACACTCCTATAATTTAAACCTGTGAGGTCCATCAATGTGTCGATTCATATCAATCAACAGGACTGAGTTTACATGGTAGGTATTACCCTGACGTATCACTGAATTTAAGAAAATAAGTCACTGTGCAACAATAAATCGAGTTTTCGTAACATTTGAAATAATGAAGAAATGTTTAAGGGGATAGTATAAACGGGGTGAGGTCGTGTACGGGGAACGTTTTTTGAATCGGATATCACGTCGAAAGATGTTAAAGATATTACTGAAAAATGAGTTTTAGACATACAAAGCACTGAAAAATATTTTCCACACAGTTCTAGAATACTTTGACAATCAATACTATATATTGTGGTTATATTTGGAAATTCTTTAAAATTGTACACAATATATGGTTGTCACGGTCCGCTTGACCCTATATTATGTATTTATGTAGTAAAAAAAGTAACTATATATAGAACGTATATAACGTTACGTTTGGAGTTGATCGGAATGCAAGAACCAAAAGCATTAACAATAGAAACATTAACCGTTCTCAAACGGGATGGCCGTTCCGTTAAGTTCGATACCAAGAAAATCGAACGGGCAATCAAACGAGCCGCTATTTCGGTTGATTCAGAGCTGACGGATGAGGACCATCACGCTATTGATGACGTGGTGGAGGCTGTTTTGACTGAAATTAGCAACCGGTTCAAAGAAAACGTCAAGATCTACGAAATTCAAAGTATTGTTGAACATGAATTAATGGAACGTCAGCAGCTTGATTGGGCAAAAGCCTACATTAATTACCGTGCTCAAAAAGATCTCAAACGAAATCAAGCCACTGATATTAACTTTACGATTCAAAAACTGTTAGATAAAGATGAAACAGTGGTCAACGAAAATGCCAATAAAGATAGCCACGTCTTTAATACCCAACGTGATCTGACAGCAGGTACAGTTGCCAGAAGTATGGGGTTGAAGATGCTGCCCCCGAAAGTTGCCAATGCGCATTTAAAGGGTGACATTCACTGGCACGATTTGGACTATCAACCATACAGCCCCATGACGAACTGCTGCTTAATCGATTTCAAGGAAATGCTGAACCACGGTTTCAAGATTGGAAATGCCGAAGTTGAGCCGCCTCACTCAATTCAGACGGCAACGGCTCAGATGTCGCAAATCATTGCCAACGTGGCTTCCAGTCAGTATGGTGGCTGTTCAGCTGACCGGGTTGACCAGCTGCTGGCACCATTTGCACTGAAAAACTACGACAAACATATGGTGGATGCTAAAAAATGGATCGAAGGCGAAGACCGTCAAAAAGCCTTTGCTAAGCAAAAGACCATTAAAGATATTGACGATGCTATGCAGGCGTTGGAATACGAAATCAACACACTGTACTCATCGCAAGGCCAAACACCATTTACTACCCTTGGTTTTGGACTGGGGACTAGCTGGGTTGAACGGGAGATTCAAAAGGCAATTCTGCACGTTCGAATTGAAGGTTTAGGCAAGGAGAAGCGGACTGCCATTTTCCCCAAATTAGTCTTTACCATTAAACGTGGACTGAACTTGAACCCCGAAGATCCGAACTATGATATCAAAGAGCTGGCTGTGGAATGCGCAACCAAGCGGATGTATCCCGATGTTTTAATGTACGATAAACTGGTTGAACTGACCGGTTCATTTAAAGCACCAATGGGCTGCCGTAGTTTCTTGCAGGGTTGGAAAGATGAGAATGGCAAGGAAGTAAACGCAGGGCGGATGAACCTTGGCGTTGTGACGCTTAACTTGCCAAGAATCGCGCTTGAGTCAAAGGGTGATCAAGATAAGTTCTGGTCCATCTTGAAGGAACGGCTAGCTATCTGCAAAGAAGCACTGGTCTTCAAAGTTAACCGTGCTAAGCAAGCTACCCCAGAGAACGCGCCAATCCTTTATGAATATGGGGCCTTTGGTAAGCGGCTGAAGCCAACGGATTCCGTTGACGAATTATTCAAAAATCGTCGGGCCACGGTTTCGCTCGGCTACATCGGCCTTTACGAAGTTGGCACTGTCTTTTATGGGCCAACTTGGGAACATAATCCAGAAGCAAAGCAATTTACTATTGATGTGGTCAAGAAACTGTATACCAGCTGCAAAGCCTGGGAAAATCAGTACGGCTACCACTTCAGCGTCTATGCAACGCCAGCTGAAAGTTTGACTAACACCTTCTGCCAAGCCGATATCAAGAAGTTTGGCCGGGTTAAAGACGTTACGGATAAGGAATACTATACGAACAGTTTCCATTACGATGTCCGTAAAGCACCAACCCCATTTGAGAAAATTGATTTTGAAAAAGATTACCCGCCATACAGTGCCGGTGGGTTCATCCACTACTGCGAATATCCTAACTTGAAGCAGAACCCCAAGGCTTTGGAAGCGGTTTGGGACTACGCTTATGATCGAATCGGTTATTTAGGTACCAACACACCAATTGACCAATGCTTCAAATGCGGTTTCAAAGGTGAATTTAAACCAACGGCGCGCGGTTTCGAATGCCCTGAGTGCGGTAATACTGATCCAGCTACTTGTGACGTGGTTAAGCGGACTTGCGGCTACCTTGGTAACCCGAACCAGCGGCCAATGGTTCACGGCCGGCACGTTGAAATTGCCAGCCGGGTCAAGCACATGACTTTAGGTAACGATAACAATAATATTGCAAGACAGTAGGGTGACAGTATGCAGACAAAAAAGGTGAGATTACCAAAGAATCCCCAGCCCAAAGAATGGCTGGCGGATGACTTAAGTGAACAGCGAATTGCGAGCTATAAGCCGTTTAACTTTGTGGATGGTGAAGGTGTGCGGTGCAGTCTGTACGTGAGCGGCTGTAAATTCAGCTGCCCGGGCTGTTACAACAAAATTGCCCAAAGTTTCCATTATGGTACGCCGTATACGCAGGACTTAGAAGATCAGATCATTAAAGATTTGGGTCAGTCTTACGTTCAGGGCCTAACGCTATTGGGTGGTGAACCATTTCTGAATACCCAGGTCTGCAACCGACTGTGTCATCGGATCCGTAAAGAATTTGGTCACGAAAAGGATATTTGGAGCTGGTCTGGTTATACATGGGACGAACTCATGAAGGAATCAGACGATAAAAAAGAGCTGTTAAGTTTGATTGATATTTTAGTGGATGGCAGATTCCTACAATCTAAGATGGATTTAACGCTGCAGTTCCGTGGCAGCAGTAATCAACGCATTATTAATGTCCCTGAATCGTTAAAGAGTGGGAAAGTTGTGATTTGGGATGGGTTAGTAAAGTAGAGCGAGGAGCAACACGGGTTGACTCCAGAGTATAACGACAATAAGACGGGTTCCCTGAACTTGGGGAACCCGTCTTATTGTCGTTATACGGCCGGAGTCGGGGTTGCGGAGCGCGTTTCAGCTAGATAACAGTGAACCAAAGGGGCAGGTTCCCTGAACTTAGTTAAATTACTTTAAGGGGTAACAATCATCAAAACAACTAATCCAACAATTCCAAACGTGCTCTAAAAGGCATTAATTTCCTCTAAACAACTTATTTTTCCATCAAAAGTGTAGTAAGCTAGTACAGGATAAAGTTCAGGAGGAATTTAACTTTGAGTAAATATCGGTTACAGGCCATTGTTTTTGTTTTAGTAGCGTTCATGTTAGGCTGCAATGAATTCATGGTTGTGGGGATATTGTCTGATATTGCCACCCATCTACACGTTTCGATTGCTGCAGTTGGCTACTTGGTAACGATTTTTGCCACGGTGTATGCCATAAGTACACCATTTATCACGATCTTAACCAGTAAGTATAGCCGGTATAAGACGCTGCTAGTTCTGATGGTGATCTTCTTAATCGGTAATACCTTAAGCGGGTTAGCTACTAGTTACTGGTCGATGCTGATATCTCGGGTGGTCACGGCGTCAGTTGCCGGCTCGATTATTTCGCTGATCATGACTTTTACCACAACCGTTGCACCACGTGAAAAGCGGGCAAGTCTAGTTTCTTGGGTGTTTGCCGGCTTCAGTATTGCATCAGTTATTGGTGTACCAATTGGAACAACCATCAGTACGAATTATAGTTGGCGCTACGCTTTTTTCGCAGTTTCTCTAATCACCGTTATCATTTTCTTCCTATTAGTATGGTTATTGCCTAAGCACGTTAAACAAGTTCAGGGGTCAATTATGGGACAACTGAGTCTGCTGAAAGACCGACGTATTTATCTGGCCATTATTTTGGTACTTTTTACAGCTGCAACTATGTATGGGTATTACACGTATATTCGCCCACTGCTAACTACCGCGCTGGGGTTTAGTACTGCTAGTCTGAATATCTTGCTCTTTGTTATCGGTATCATGAGCATTATCAGTAATCGATGGTCAGGCTGGATTGCGGAGAAGGGCGGCTTGAGCAGCATGCCTCATTACTACGTGGCTGATATTATTTTGTTAGTGCTGCTACCATTGGCATTGACAACCAAGGTTTCAGGATTAGCGGTTCTTTTTATCTTGTCTTTGATCGTAACGCTAGTTAATTCACCCATTCAAATTCACTTTATCAATACAGCTGAACGAGAATATCCGCAATCGCTGGTCTTGGCTTCGTCACTTAATTCAATCTTCTTTAACTTCGGCATTTCATTAGGATCTGCCACGTCATCCATACTAGTTGGCGTTATCGGACTGAATAATATTAGTTTAGGTTCCGCGGTGTATGCACTGCTTTCACTGGGTCTCATTATTGCACTCAATCGGGCTATAAAAGCTAAGCAAAATAACCGAGAAGCATAATAAAACCGCGTTAACCAATCCAGATGATTGGTTAACGCGGTTTTATTTAGCCTATGCAATTCCTTCAAGGTTACTAGGTTCCTCTAAATAAGGAATGTAGAAAGGTTGAGAGGCTTTTTTGTTAGTTGCGGTGACTGTATAAGTTAATTTAGGCTTATATTGCTTGAGTGACAGCCTGAAGTTTGCTTGTTTACCGTTTCCCGTGTTCTTACTCTGAAGCAGCTTCTTGCCGCTAAAGAGGCGTACGGTTCGGTGTGAGCTCAATGTGTCGACGGTTATGGAAGCATCTGATTTCGTTCGGACTTCGCCAAAATCAATAATATCGATAGTAGCATAGGCTGAACGTGTCAGTTTTTTAACCGCAGTAACCCGTTGATGACTACTCGTTGTACCATACAGTTCAAAGGTTTTGTAACCAGTAAACTGATAGTTCAACTTATAAGTATGATGCTTTAATTGATAGTAGCTCGTGTGGTGATTGTACTCAACAGCGAGCAGTTTTGCAGATTTTGGCGCTGTGACCTGCGCATTCAATCGAGATGATGCGTACGTTACTTTCTGAGTGCTAAGCTTAGGCAAAGACTTCGCGGAAGCTGATGGTGAAGTCGCAAGGATTACTCCAAACAGTACCAGAAACAGGCCGGAAATAAACAGTAATTTTCGCATGCACTCTCCTTTATATGACGGATGAAAAATAACAGACAATCGTGATGATATCACATTTCAGTTATATCGTAAAGACAGGTTCAATATACAAAAGACGTATATAAGAGTGCCAAGTATGACAGTTTGGACTTGAGATTGCAAGGATTTATTACCGTTTAAAAATAATATTGAAAATAATTGATCCCTTTCGATTTGAAGAGAGATTACTCTTCGTAAACCCATTATTTTCAGACTTTTTCACGGACGCAATTTGTTTACCATTGAGCTTAAAAACTTTATAATTAAGGAAACGATTCGCCAGGGAGGGTGCCGCAATGGGGATGATAACAGCTATCTTTTTACTCAGCTTTATCAATATTGGCTTTATTGGTGTCCTGCAGCGGTTAATGCATGAGCTGGATCATGATATTGAAGGTAAGAATCCCTCTCCGTGGCGAACGGAACTGCTGTATACGGGATACTTTGCTGTAATAGTAGCATTTGTATTCGTGATGGCCATTCGTTCCTCACCTTTGGAGCGGTTAATGTGGGTCAACTGCGCGATGATACTGATGATGAGTTATACGGACGCGGTAAAGACGCGGCTTAATATCATTTTGCCGCTGGTATTAACGGTGGCGTTGTTTTTCCTCATCAACAGGACCTTCAGTATTTGGTTGATTGTTACACTGATCATTGGAATTGCGTTGCTGATGATGGAGCGGCAATGGTTTTTCCCGTTTGATCAGCACCCAATCGTAATCTTAGCCGTTAAGGGCTGTGTAGGGGGCATTTCATGGGTGGGCTTAACAGTGATGCTCCATCTACCGTTGAAGGTGCCCATCAGCATGTATACGGTGTATCTAGTCGTCACGGCTTTGATCTACCGTTACATGGTGCTTATTCGGCGGGAACATATTAACAATATTGATACGGCGAGAAACGTGCTCTACGATAATTTGACCCACGCCCGTAATTGGCTAAGCTTTCGATCGGATGCCGATGATTATTTTGATAATTATAGCGAATTAAGTATTATAGCAATGGATATTGATAATTTTAAACAGATCAATGACACGTACGGGCACTTGGCGGGCAACGCAACGCTGATTCAGTTCTCTAACCGTTTGGAGGACATTCTCGCGCAACAAACTAACGGTGCGCGGCTTTATCGAACCGGGGGCGAGGAATTTACGATCCTTTATCCAGGCGTCACGGGAGAAGCAGTTGTTCAAATAGCGGAAGAGCTTCAGGAGACGGTTCGTAATATAAAGACAACCACCGAAAAAGGTGACCAAATCACGGTGACAATTTCAATGGGCGTCGAAAATCGTCATGAGAATGATAAGAATGCATTAGAAATTTTTAAACGTGCTGATCGGCTGCTGTATGAGTCCAAGCGAAGCGGTAAGAATCGAATTTCAATTGGTACAAAGCAATAAGTTTTGGTACAATGAAAAGTGAAGTCAAAGTTCGCTTAACTTTTTTAAATACATGACGAGAGGGAGCAGATGAGAATGGCTGAATTAGATCCAAAAAAATTTAAGCACATTTTAGTTGGAGTTGATGATTCACCGGATGCACAATTAGCTTTTAGGTACGCAATGAACCGTGCCAAAGAGGACGATGCTGAGATGACCATTACTTCAATTCTGGAATCCGATGACATGAATGTGTACCAAGCTTTGAATAAAGACTTTGTACATGGTCAGCGTGATGAATTAGAGAAGCATATTTTAGGCTATCGGGATCTGGCAGTGCGGTTTGGGATTAAGAAAGTCAACGTTATCATTGGTGAAGGCGATCCTGGTGAAACCATTGTTAAGCAGATTATCCCGCAGATTAAGCCCGATTTACTGATTGTCGGCTCACTGTCCAAAAAGGGTATCCGGAAACGTTTTGGTTCTCAAGCGGCTTACATGGCTAAGTACGCACCGATTTCGGTGTTGGTGATCCGATAATTTTGGTTTGATTGATTGTGAAGTCTGTGCTGTCTATATGACAGTGCAGGCTTTTTTATTGCAGTAATAAGCGTTGCAATTTAAAGCTGTTAACAAGTGGGTCTTACCAAAAAAAGATTGAGTAAATAATCACAAAACCGAGAGAAGAAATATCACAAAATGACAAAAATCAGTCACTAAAAGTCAACTATTTGTAATTTATCTTGGCTGATAAATTTGACTAATGAATAAATATTGCATATGATAAAATTAAAAGGCGATTACTGCGGTTGGGGATATTTGACCAGAGGATGGTGGGTTTGATGACAAAACGATTTGTGTCACTACCAGTGGTGGAATCAAGTATTTATATTTTTGGCGGACATCAGCGAACGGTACCTGGCGGCTGGAGCTTTTTTGAACAAAAGCATCAGGTATTTGAGCTCATGTGTACCATTGAGGGGAATCAGACGACGGAGATTAAGGGCGTTTCTGAGTATACTTATGGGCCGGGTGATGCAATGATTATTTCACCTGGAACCTTGCATACTAATTGGAACACCAGTAAAACTGACGAAATGACTTATATTACCTTTCACTTTAATATCGAGAGTTTGGAGCTGAAATCAGAAATTATTAGCACAATGGCAAACAAAGTGTTGAAAGCGGATACAGAGATTGCGCAGTTAGCGATGCAAACCGCACAGCAAATGGTGTCGGACAGTGAGAAAGATGATCTTAGTTCAGAGAAGTTAAAAATTAAAGTTCAGATCAACCTACTGAAATTCCTTCATGGCCTAATGATTTATAATGAACATCAAGACGGATCACAGTCCAAGTTTTCAGAACGCGAAGCCCAAACTGCCCGTGAAATCGCAACAATGATTGAAGATAAAACCGAACAGGATGAATTGAGCCATTTTTCCTTTGGCGATATTTGCCGGGAATTAGGTATTAGTCAGGGACATGGTCATCGAGTATTCAAAAAGGTTTATGGCATCACACCGCTGCACTATGCTGACGAGCAGAAATACCGAAAGGCAAAATTGTTGCTGGGCTCCCCAGAAAATTCAATCGAAGAGGTTGCCTATAAGATGGGGGCTAGCAGTATCTCTAACTTTAGTAAGCAGTTTAAGAAGTGGTCCGGCATTACGCCAAGTAAATATCAACGTCAAATGATTGGAAAGCGCTCGGTTAAAAACGTTAAAGAAGGCGGATATTTCGAATAAATTATCATCTAAAATGAATATTAAGTCAATATAAAGCTCACCATTATCGTTAATGGTGAGCTTTATATTACAGCCGTAATATCACAATTTGACTAAAAATAGGCATAAATAGAGATAGTCGGACTACTTGGAAGCGATTACAATAAATGTATAACAAGTTAACTTGTGATTCAAAAAGTTAGTTGTGAAAATTAAGTCAGCGTACAGCCCGGGCATTGTAAGTTACAGAGAGAACTTAATGTCGATTTGGTTGTTTTAATTGACCAACTAATCCGTGTAATTAATTTTGATTGGAGGAAATAATTATGGCATCTGTGCCTAAGCAAGAAACTGTCGAGCAAAACGACGAATTTGCCAAGTTATCTTGGCGTGAGCGTATAAGTTATGGGGCCGGTGACCTCGCACAAAACCTGATTTTCGGGACGATTGGTTCCATGCTCTTATTTTATTTGACTACCGTTTATGGTATTTCAGCCGCTGCCGGTGCAACGATTTTCTTAGTTGTTCGGTGGATCAACGTTTTCTGGGATCCATGGGTTGGTGCGTATGTTGACCGTCACAAGTTTAATCCTAAGGTTGGTAAATACCGTCCGTACTTGATTAAGTTTGGGATTCCGTTGACTATTCTGTCAGCACTGCTATTTTTACCAATTCCAGCTGTTCGTGGCAATATTCTCTATGCTTTCTTAGCATACATGGCAACCGCGATGGTTTACTCAATGGTTAATATTCCTTATGGTGCGTTAAACGCTTCCTTAACTCGTGATAACGATGAGGTTTCAACTTTAACCACTGTTCGTATGACGGAAGCTAATATCGGTAACCTGCTGGTTTACACCTTCTTGCCATTATTCGTTCAATTAGCTTCTCCGGACAAAGCTTTAAAGGATATCGGTTTCTTCGGTATCAAATTAAATCTTGGGAACTATGCTTCGCCTAAAGCCGGTGGTGCTTACTTCCTTGTGATGTCTATCTACATGGTTATTGGGTTTATTATGTTGCTGTTCACTTACTTTGGTGTTAAAGAAAGAATTTTACCAACCAAGGAAGAGTCAGCTTCCGTTAAATACAGTGACTTATTTGGTGAAATCAAACGCAACAAGCCGCTGCAAATCCTTGGTTTGTTCTTCTTGATCGGTTTCACGTTCATGTTCTTTGGTAACACTGTATGGCCATTCTACATGCAATATAACGTTGGTCACCCAGAATGGATGGCTTCAATCAACTTGATTGGTTCAATTCCAGGTATCTTCTTAGTATTCTTATGGCCAATCGTTCGTAAAAAGATTGGTAAGAAGGGCTTCTTCTACCTATTCTTGAGTTTGTTCATTGTTGGTTCATTAGTTCTCTGGGCATGGTCATTACCAGGCTTCAAGGATCAAACAATGCTTGGCTACATCGGTCGTTTCTTACAACAATGGGGCTTAACTGCCGCTACCGGTTACATGTGGTCAATGGTGCCAGAAGTTGTTTCATATGGCGAATACAAGTCTAAGAAACGGGTTGCTGGTATTATTAACGCCATCATGGGTCTGTTCTTCAAGATTGGACTAGCTCTTGGTGGAATTATCCCAGGTTACATTAACGCCTTCTTCAAGTTTGATGGTGCTGCCGCTCACCAATCTGCCTCAGCAATGATGGGGATCCAGTGGTCAATGATCTGGATTCCAATCGTGTTAGCCGTTGTCGCAATGCTGATCATGAGCCGTTATCCATTAAGTGACAAGCGAATCGCTGAAATCAACGTTGAACTTGAAGCTGAACGTAAAGCAAAGCGCGTTTAATTTAACACTAATATTTAGTCTGAAAGGAAGATTTTCATGAAGATTCAGAACCCAGTTTTACATGGTTTTAATGCTGACCCAAGTATGGTTCGTGTTGGTGATACTTACTACATTGCCAATTCAACCTTCGAATGGTTCCCAGGCGTTCGCTTACACGAATCCAAGGACCTCGTTCACTGGAACCTATTGCCTTCACCATTATCAACAACCACTTTACTGGACATGAAGGGTAATCCCAGTTCAGGTGGTATTTGGGCACCAGATTTAACCTATGCTGATGGTAAGTTCTGGTTGATCTACACCGACGTTAAAATTACTGAAGGTGCGTTTAAGGATATGACCAACTATCTTACAACTGCCACTGACATTCGCGGACCATGGGCTGATCCAATTCGTGTTAACGGTGTTGGTTTTGATGCCTCACTGTTCCACGATGATGATGGCCGCAAGTACCTGGTTCAGCAAACTTGGGATCACCGTGAATATCACCACCCATTTAACGGGATTACCTTAACTGAATTTGACACCGATACCATGAAGTTGAAGCCGCAAACGGCCAGAACCATTTACACTGGGACGAAGGTTAAATTGGTTGAAGGTCCGCATCTGTACAAGATCAACGGTTACTACTACTTGTTTGCAGCCCAGGGCGGGACAGTTTACACTCACCAAGAAGTCGTCGCGCGTTCGAAGACGCTCGATGCCTTGTCATTCGAGTCAGAACCAGACGGTCCGTTCCTGACCAACTTTGATACCCCTGATTTTGGTATTCAAAAGCAGGGTCATGGTGCACTTGTCAACACACCAAGCGGCGACGAATGGTACTACGCTTCACTTTGCGGCCGTCCATGGAACCACGAAAATGAGTCGGCTTATGATCCTCGCGGCTGGTGCACATTAGGCCGTGAAACTTCCATTCAAAAAGTTGAATGGGATGACGAAGGCTGGCCACGGGTTGTCGGCGGTCACGGTGGTCAAATGGAAGTTGATGCCCCTAAGGATGCTATTTTAACGGAAGCACCTAAAGACGGTTCTCAGCACGATGAGTTTGATACACCAAAGCTTAACGATGAATGGAACACTTTACGGACACCATTCACTGCTGAAAAGGGTTCATTTGGCGATGGTCATTTAACCTTGATCGGTAAAAATTCACTGGCAAGTACCTTCGATGTTTCAATGATTGCTCGTCGTTGGCAAGCCTTCAACTTTGATGCTGAAACCAAAGTGAAGTTTGATCCATTTACGTATCAGCAGATGGCTGGCTTAACGAACTTCTACAACGAAAAGCACTGGTCATTCGTCTTTATTACTTGGGATGAAAAGAAGGGTCACGTTATCGAAGTCGGCGAAAACAACAACGGTGACTACACTTCATACCTGAAAGATGATGCCATTGCGATTCCAGAAGGAACGGACTACGTTTGGTTCAAGGTCAAAGCTCGTAAGCAGTCATACAGTTACGAATACTCGTTTGATGGTCAAAACTGGCACGAGATTCCGGTTACGCTTGATGCAGCCATCTTATCAGATGACTACGTTCTGCAGAATTACGGTGGCTTCTTCACCGGTGCCTTTGTTGGTTTAGCAGCCGTCGATTATGCTGGTTATGATCAACCCGCAACCTTCGACTACTTTGACTACAAAGAATTGGATTAAACATGATGGATCTTTAAAAAAACAACTCACCGCACATACGAACGAACTTAACCGGTGAAAATAAATAGCTGGGTTATCGGTTTATGACTGATAGCCCAGCTATTTTAATTACCAGTTATTTATTTTGACCCTTGGTTTTCCAATACCTAGTCACGTAGTAGTTTTGCCGGCTCACATAGTCAATTACCATGACGTCTGCCTTATCGATTAGAGTAGGCGCGCCAAAGGAGACGGATTCAAAGTCTACTAACTGCAACCCAATTTGATGCGCGCTCACCATCGACACCCGACCAGCGTATATGTCCGGGCCAGTAATGACGCTGATCAATCGTTGCTCACCCTGGCACTCGGCCAGCAAGTGATCAATGGATTGCCAGTGATTGGGGAGTTGATCCGCTAGCTTAAATGCATCAAAGATACCGGCCGCTTGATTTTCCTTGATCATGGTTTGGCAGAAGTCCAAGTAAGCTGAGTCGGCAATCGTCTTGGAAATGTGCGATCTATCGATGATTTCCACGCTGTCTATCTGACCGTTGTCGTCGATTGCCACGACCAATAGCTGGTATGGTGTTTCGGCGATAACCGTACCGACGATAAAGGAGTCGTCATCGTCTTCTAAATAAATCTCCAATAGTCTATTCGTCATCTTCCATTTCGCCTCGTTCCTTGGCTTCCTGATTGAGTTTTTGCGCCTTGTCAAAATCTTCGGTGACAATATAGCTGCGAATACCCCACCAGTAGAAGGCCAGTGAAGCAATAATGATCACAATGAAGTCCAGCGGATACGGAATCCAGTTTTGACCGTTAAATTGATGACTGCCAATGTAGGACATGATTGAAATGAAAACGAGGTAACCAATCATCCACCCGCTAGCCTTAAAAGCCTGCCGAGTTGAGACGAAGCGGTTGCGCCATTCATAGTAGAAGTAAAAGGGCAGTCCCAATAAAATGATAAAAATCACTTCAACAGTGGTTGGCCACATTGCCCAGTAAGTCGCTAGTGAAGCCAGTACAAAGGAAATTGGAGCGACCCATGGCAGCCACTTAAGCCGAATTGGCCGATACAGTTTTGAGCCCATTTTACGCAGTGAAATAGCCGTTACTGGTCCGGTCAGATACGCGATGAGGGTAGCTGTCGACAGTACCGTTGCCAGTACTGCCCATGACCGAAAGACGGTAACCATCACCATGCTCAGTGCAGTATTCACCATCATAGCATTGCGGGGAATCCCATATTTAAAATTGATTTTGCCCAGAAAATGCGGCACGTGGCGGTTACCTTCCATAGCAAACAATGCTCGCGCCGTGTTTGCCACGAAGGAGACACCAGTCCCAAATGGCGACACGAAGGCGTCCATGTACAGCAATACGGATAGCCAGTGGATACCTAACAGAATCGCCATGTCGGCAAACGGTGAGTTAAAGACGATACCGTGCCAGCCAGTAGCAGCAATCATTTTTGGTGGAATGGCCGTGATGAAAGTACTTTGTAAGATGATGTACAAAATACCGCTGATCAGCAGTGAAATGGTGATTCCACGGCCGATATTTTTCTTTGGGTGTTCGATCTCGCCACCCATATTGATGACGGTTTGAAAGGCGTCAAATGAGAAGATGATGCCGGCAGCGGATGTGGCGGTAAAAATTGGCGCAGAACCATAGGGCATAAACTCGTGGAGATTACTGCCGTAGTTGCCCGGATGGAAGCCTGACATGGTCAGCATCACGATGGTTAATAGCGGGATACCGATTTTAAAAAC
Organism: Secundilactobacillus yichangensis; assembly: GCF_016861565.1. GTDB lineage: Bacteria > Bacillota > Bacilli > Lactobacillales > Lactobacillaceae > Secundilactobacillus > Secundilactobacillus yichangensis. The sequence continues at coordinate 97,144 of NZ_BOLK01000008.1, read as the reverse complement.
TGAAATTAAACTGGTGAAGCGGGTTAAGATCGTAACCGACCAGAAGTTAAGGGCAGTAAACACAATAATAAAGCCGAACACCACAAAAAGGCCGCTATTGGTGATTACACCATTGCTGAGGAAGTGGTGGGTCCAGCTCGCCCATGACCAGGGCCAGGTACTCATGTACTGAACGGCGGCCACCGCTTCGATGGGAATTAGGGTGATTAATGAGACCCAGTTTGCCCACGCGGCGATGAACCCAAGCAGTGAACCGTGAGAATACTGGGCATACTTGCTCATTCCTCCTGATTCTGGGAACATGGCACCAATTTCAACGTAGTCATAGGCAATGGAGCCAATGACTAAGCCACCAATGATCCACGAAAAAATAGCAGCTGGTCCAGCAATTTTAGTGGCCTCCCACGAACCAAACAGCCAGCCAGAGCCAATTAAGGATCCCAATGCTAGCATAACCAGTTGGAAGAGGTTAATTTTTTTGAATTTTGGTGCTTCCATATATTCTCTCCCCGTATTTGTATATCTTAAACGTTATGAATAAGTATGAAAGAAGGGTCGAATTGAAAGACTGTCAATTCGATCCTTCCAGCTAATGTCGTATGCTGATTACTTATCTTCTTGTTCCTGGCTCATCTTTGTCCGGAAGGGACTTTCGATTTTATGGCCGGGTTCGTTATCCAAATTAGTACGCACAACGAGTACGTCACAAGCTGCGTTGCGGGTAACAAAGTCCGTAACGGAACCAGTCATGACACGTTCCAAGGCCCCCATTCCAGTAGCCCCCATCATGATTAAATCATTCTGGTGTTCCCTGGTAAAATCGAGGGCGATGACTGTTTTCGGGTTACCAAAGCGAATGTGTGTACTGACATCAGTTAAACCGTACTTTTCTTTAATCTGGCTTGCTAGTTCAGCTAGATACTCCGTAGCATCTTCGACCAGTGAGTTGACGATACTGCCGTTTGCCAGCCCGCCATAGTAGTTGGACTGGTGGGTATCGATGATACTTAATAAGTCCAGGTGGGATTCGTTTCGGGTTGCAACACCGATAGCCTTTGCCAGCGCTAATTCAGCGAATTTTGAGGTATCCAGTGGTACAGCAATCGATTTGTATTTTAACATGTTTCTTTCTCCCCTATGTTAAGCAGCTTGTGCTTTGATTGATGGATCAGGTTTCAATTGAAACAGATTTCTAGACACGGCTTAAAACAACCTGGGTTGCTTCTGCGAGAACGTGTCCCTCCATGGCGTCATGTAACTGATTAAGCCAAAAGCCGTCTTTCAGTGGTAATTTTGTATCTAAGGCGTAGACGGTTACCGTGTAGCGGTGGTCTTCGTTTGGCGGTACTGGGCCTGCATAATGTTGGCTGGTTTGAATGTCTTGGTTATGAAGTAAACCGCCAGCAGTGGAATTATTGCCGAAAGTCATGGGAACTTCGCCACTTTGACTAGCGTTTTCAGGAATCGTTGTTAAATTACCTGGTAGGTTAGCAGCAACCCAGTGGATCCATGTAAACCCGCTCACGGGAATTGCGTCATGGTCGATCATGGTTACTGCATAAGTCTTGGTTTCCGTGGGTGCGTCGGTAATTTCGATTGGGAATGACCGGACGGGCCCGTTATTAATTCGGTATTTCTCCGGTGCGTATTTACCGTAGATATCAGGCAAATAGCCATTTGTAACTGGCACTTTGATTTCCATCATCTCACGCTCCTTTGTCGAACTTGTTTCTATTATAACTCAATTCATGGTTAACGAGACAACTACTGTTTAATGGGGGATGATGTTGAAAATATTCGACATTAGTCTGTAATTCGCATTGCATTCCAGGTTTGTGGCGGAGTATGCTGTTTCTAAATAACGATAAAGCGGAGGGGCACAGTGGAAAATACTGAAAAAATTGGAATTTTACAAAAACTAATTCAAATCAAGTCGGTCAATGGTAACGAAGCAGCTGTTGCGCGTTATATTGCGTCTTTATTTGAACCCTATCAGCAGGCAGCTAAAGTCGTGTTTGTGCCTTATTCGCCAGGCCGAGACAATCTGGTGGTGACCATCGGTGATGCTAATGGTAAGCAATTGGGCTTATCCGGTCACGAAGACGTGGTCGACCCAGGTGAACTGAACGCTTGGCACCATGACCCGTTTGTAGGTGAAATAGTGGATGGCAACCTTTATGGGCGTGGTGCTTCAGACATGAAAAGCGGACTGGCGGCTATTGTGATTGCGATGCTGGAAATATTGGCAGATAAAACACCTTTGAAGGGATCGATTCGGCTACTGGCAACCGTGGGTGAAGAAACCGGTGAATACGGAGCTGCACAGCTGACTAAAGCTGGCTATGCTGATAATTTGGCGGGCCTGATCATTGCCGAACCCACTGGCTTGGATAAAATTGCTTATACGGCCCGCGGCGTCATTGATTACCATGTTGATTCAATCGGTAAATCCGTTCACAGCGCGCAGTCCAATAAGGGAATCAATGCGATTGATAATCTGATCGTCTTTTATAACGAGATTACTGAGATTATGAAACGATTTGATAAGATGGATCCCGTTTTAGGCGGATTACTGCACAACGTCGATTTGATTTCCGGTGGTGAACAGATCAACACGATTCCTGGCCAGGCCCGCTTATCGGCTAACGTCCGGACCATTCCGGCGTACCCGAACCAAATGATATATGATATACTGGAAAAACTTGTCCACCGTTTAAACGACCGGCCAGGGTTTCAATTAAAGCTTTCATACAGTTATCCAGAAGAAGCGGTTCCGGGACGACCGGATGCACCGCTGGTTAAACTTGCGCAAAAGATTGGTCACCGCGTAATCGGTAATCGGGTGATTCCAGTGGGCGCTGGCGGTGCCAGTGATGCGTCAGAGTTCTTACAGGCAAAAGCCCGGTTTTCAGCAATTGTTTACGGGCCTGGAACGAATACGTCTCACGAAGCGGATGAGTACGTTGAGGTTGAGCAATTTTTACAGGCAACTGAGCTGTACCGGAAGCTGGCGCTGGCGTTTTTGGCGGGAGAATAGTCAGATGCCCTTGTTTGTGGTTTGATTGTATATTGCCTAATCAGGCTACAGAAAGCAGAGAGCTGCATGTAAGCCAACTCCGCCATAAATCCAAGCCCGGGATTTTTGGCAGAGTCAGCTTACACTCCGCTCTCTAAGCGCTTTCTTCCACACCTTATCTTATAAAGGAGTCCCTCATGCAAATTTCAAAAGGACGCGCCAATTTTATGCTGCTTGCTGCAGCCATGATTTGGGGCGCCGGTTACATTTTTTCTAAAATGGCTACTAATGCCAATATGCAAGCTGGTCTGATCAACGCTATTCGTGGTTTTATCTATGCTGGTTTAGCCTTTCTTTTTTTCCACAATGCTATTTTGAAGATGACCAAGGCCGATCTGCGGCTTGGATTGGTCGCCGGGTTTATCAACTTCTTGGGTTACCAGTTCCAAACCTGGGGATTACGGTTTACCACACCTTCAAACAACGCGTTTTTAACGGCGATTTACGTGGTCATTATCCCCATCATTATTTGGTTTATGTATAAGCGTCGGCCCGAACCGAAGAGCTATCTTGCCATTATTATTGCAATCGTTGGGATGGGCTTTTTAACCAGTATTTTGCACAATGGGTTTACGCTTCATATCGGTGATTTGTTAACCCTTATTTCAGCCTTTTTCTACGCGCTTCAAATTGTTTACTTTGGAATGCGCGCCACTAACACCAGTCCCTTCGTGCTGTCATTTATGATGGGAATTACGCAGGGTGGATTTGGGCTGATCTGGACGCTGCTGTTTGAACGGGTCAGTTATGGGGCAATTAACTGGCAGGCTGGTTTATGGCCAGTGATCGTTTTAGGAATTCTTTCCTCGTTTGGCGCTCAGACACTGCAAATTGTTGGTCAACGCTTCACTGATCCGACGCCGGCTGGTCTGATTTTAATGACGGAATCGATGTTTGGCAGTATTTTCTCGGTGCTCTTAGGTTTTGAACCGTTTACCGTGCATTTACTGTTGGGTGGTGTGCTGATTATCATTGCCATTTTAATCATGCAGTTGGATTTTTCGCGGTTTCAATCAGTTGAATAGAAAGGTAAATCAAAAGCAGCGTTTGTAAGACACCACTAGGTGTCTTACAAACGCTGCTTTTGATCAAGTTCGACTGAATAATGCGACTCATTACTTCACGAAGCGCAGCACGTAGTTGCCCTGTGCATCTGAAGTAATCGTATAGGTAGAATATCCATCCTTCAGCCATTGCGATTTCGTGGCTTGGGCCCAACTCTTCGCGTCTGAGACGGAAGAGAAGGTATGAGGCTGACTGAATGTGATGGATCCTGAGTTGTTTCTATTGTTGTCGGTTTTCTTGGAAGATGACCCAGCTGAGTTAGAAGTAGTATTGGCGGAGCTGGACGATTGCTGAGTAGTAGCCTTGGTCTTGGTGTCGTCTAGCTTTTTTTGTTCGCTGTTCTTAATTGTTGCATCTGATTCCTGATTAATCGAACTTTGCAAAGAGCTTCGCTGAGATGAAGTGATCCCTTTATCATCATACATTGAACCGTTTGAGCGGTCATCAGTAGAATTGCTTGGGTCTGAACTAGGCGCATCGTTTTCAGACGCGCTACCAGACTCGGTGTTACTAGAACTATTATCCTTAACAGATTGTTCGGTGTTTTGAGCACCATTTTCGACTTTAGTCGAGCGGTTAGCAAGCCAGACGCCAACACCCACGATCAGCACAAGTGTGACTAAGAAGCTGATGATAATCTGTCGGAAGCGCGACGGTCGTTTTGGCGGCTTACGCTTCGGAGATGACTGATTATCAGTGTTGAAATTATAGCGTTGCATGCGCGATTGCGGTTCTTGATTATTCACGTAAAATACCTCCAATATCAAGAACAGCGAACAAGCCATTAAAATACTACTAAGGTAAGTTTAACTCATTTAGGTTTAAAGTTTACTATTTTTTATCGATTTTGTAAAATTTGCACTTTGTAAATAAAACGGGCGGTTTATGGTAAAATTAAAGGTAACGTTGTAAAGGGGAGAGGGTGATCTAATTGGTTGCAACGATTAAAGACGTTGCCGAGGCAGCCGGTGTTTCGGCCGCAACGGTTTCTCGGGTTCTCGCTAAGAAAAAGGGGTTCTATTCAGAATCTACGGCACACCGGGTTCGCAAAATTGCCACATCATTAGGATACGAAAAAAATACCAGTGCAGTTGAGCTGGTTACCCAGAAAAGCCAAGTGATCGGTGTGATCATTTCATCGACAAGGACTAACTTTTCCGAAAAAATTATTGATGGGATTCAAGACGAGGCGATTAAGCATAATCTCAGTGTCATCATGCTTTACGCTGGGCAAAACAACCCGGAATTACAAGAACGGGCATTACGGACACTGATAGAACGAGCTGTTAAAGGCATTTTAGTCGTGGCCATTCAACTTACTGACGAGAACTTGGCACTGCTGCAAGGGGCACAAATTCCTTATCGATTTCTATCAACCGCGTACAACAGTGATCGGTTACCCTCGATTGCTTCCAACGATTACCAGATCGGTTATCAGGCAACTCGGTATTTGATCAAGCGGGGACATCGAAAGATTGGGCTGGTGGCGATGGATACCACTGACTATATCGGTCAGCAACGGGTCGCCGGCTACCAGGCTGCTATGAGTGAAGTGAAATTGCCAACCAATGACGAGTGGATCAAAGTTGGGATGTACACCTATGAGGATGGCGTTAGGGCCATGAAATCTTTCGGTCAGCAGCCCGATGTGACCGCCATTATTGGCGCCAGTGATTTGGCAGCAATCGGTGTTTTGAACCAGGCCGTTCAGTTTCACATTAAAGTGCCGGATCAACTGGCAATCATAAGTATTGATGGCACTTATTTAGCTGAAATTGTGCGACCGCAGTTAACCACGGTAACTCAGGGATTTTATGATATGGGTACTTTGGGAACGCGAATGCTGCTGGACCAAGAGAACCGAACAACATCGCAGTTTACGCCCATTAAGATTGAAACACGTCAGAGTACGTGAATTTTGAAAGGTGGTTTTTATTGTGCATAATGATATTCCTCAAATTCCTTTAGCAAATGGTAATACGATTCCTCAGCTGGGCTTGGGTGTTTTCCAGGTCGATAACGAGAGTGATATTAAAAATTCCGTTAAGTGGGCACTAGAAGCTGGCTATCGGCATATTGATACCGCTGCTTACTATGGTAATGAGCAGTGGGTCGGGGAGGCCATTCGCGAAAGCGGCTTAGATCGCAAAGACCTATTTGTGACGTCAAAGCTCTGGAACAACGTTCGTGGTTATGACGAAACCAAGCAAGCATTCCAAGAAAGCTTGGATAAACTAGGACTAGATTACCTGGACCTTTATTTGATTCACTGGCCAGCACCAGGCTACGTTGATAGTTGGAAAGCCATGGAAGATCTTTACCGCGACGGCAAGATCAAGAACATCGGGGTTTCTAACTTTGAACAAAATCAACTGGAAGACTTAATGAGTAAGTCCGATATCAAGCCAGAAATCGACCAGGTTGAAACCCACCCATACTTCCAGCAAACAGAACTTCACGCCTATTTGGAGAGCCAAGGAATTCAGCACGAAGCCTGGAGCCCGCTTGGTGGCGGTAAGAACAGTGCCATCAAGGATCCATTGTTCGAAAAGTTGGCCAAAGCCCACAATGTTACCCCAGCACAAGTGATTTTGCGTTGGCACGTTCAACGTGAAGAAATCGTGATTCCAAAGTCAATTCACGAAGATCGAGTTAAGGATAATCGCGACATCTTCGCCTTTGGACTTGATGAAGCTGAAATGGCTGAGATTGCTAAACTGGATCAGGGCAAGCGAGTTGGACCAGATCCACAAGACATCGAGTGGCTGAAAAAATCTCAAAAATATGGTGCTCGTAAATAAGCAGGTTAATAGTCTGAGTAGCAGTCGTTTGACTGGTATTTGGGCTATTTTTATTTGCCGGCAAGTTTGCTTCACTAGGTCAGCTTCGTTAAAATAATGGTATGGTTTCTTGAACGGTTGAAGCAACAAAGCGGAGGGGCGATTTTTTGACACATCGAGCAAAATGGATGACGATATCCGTTATCATTTACGTGATTTTTGTTAGCTGTGCAGTAGAATTCAAGTTACTTGATCCAGCCAAGATTGGTTTGTCATGGACCGTTTTCTGGTATATTGCTGCTGCTGGTTTCACGTACTACTTTTACTTTAAAAATATGGCCTATCAAGAAGTGATTTATTACGCTCGGCAGTTTCATTTAACGAAAACGGACTTGGAGGCCATGGTACCAGGCCGTAAGAGTACGGCGGAGGTACCGGATCCAGAACATCCAAGCATTTTGACGCCGCTTATTCAGGTACCGTTGAGTGTCACTAATCGGTTGACGGATGTGTTAGAAAAACGGGCCAAAGAAGAAAACGTGACATCATTTAAATAATCAAAACGCGCAGTCGCATTTCTACGGCTGCGCGTTTTAATTTCTATCAGCTTAGTGATTTTAACAAACCTGACATTAATGAAATCTCTATTGGTTAATCCTTCTTTTGACGCCGAGCCTTACCAAATCCTAAGAAGCCAAGGAGACTCAATCCAAGAAGAGAAAGCCAGTTTGCTGATTGCTCATTAGTTTGCGGTAATTTCTGAGCTGCTGACGCTGAATTTCCGGTGCCATGACTACTCAAAGATGTTACCTCATTCGGTTCGTTTGCAGCTGTTCCACGTTCGGTTGTTGGTTGCGTGTTTACAGCTTGGCCTTTGTCTGCTGCAACGGGTTCGACTGGTGCGTTCGTCTTACCGTTTGGTTCAGGAACCGTTGTTCTTTCGGCAGGTGATGGGGTCACCGGTGGCTCAGGAGTTGATGTATCGTTTTCTGGCTGGTTTGGTACGGTCTGGTTATTGTCTGGTGGAGTCGGTACAGCCGTGTTATTTTCGGGTGGCGTTACGGTCGTATGATCAGCAGGTGGCATACCATTGCCCTGACCTATCAATCCACCTGGTTGACCGGGCTTGTAAGTGATCGGCGTATCGGTCAATGGATTCGTTGGAACCGGTGGCAAGAAGCCCTTCGTTACGTTATTCGGATTTACTGGCTTCAGCGGATTGCCATCAGGACCATAGGGTTGATAACCCGGTTCGTAAGGAATAACAATCGTGGTGATGTTGATCGTACTTGGATTGTTGGGATCATTTGGATATGGGATTGGCGGTACTTTCTTCATGTTAGTGGTGTATTCACCAACTGGGGAATACTTAACCGTCAGTTCAACATTCGGTGAGGTTGGATTGATAAAATCATACTCTTTAGTCTTGGCTATGTCTGCCAAATAACCAGTGATTAATGGTGATTGCTTAGAACTAAAGCTTGTCCGACCGCCTTTAGCAACCCAATTTGTGTGGATCACCATCCGGGTGACCAAGTCAACGATGGCACTGCGCGTATAGGTGACTAGATCCTTTACGTCTGGCTTGGCGGTTGAGCCGCTATTTGCGTAAACGTAATGGACGGTTTCCGTAATGTTCTTGACTAGGTTATCCTTATCAGCACCGGCAGGCCACGTTGGACTATTGGGATCCTTTGGGAAAATTGGTGTATTTGGATCAGCGGGGTTATTTGGTGTGAATGTCTCAGTTTGGTGCTTCAAATGCACGGTGTAGCTTGGTGTAACCGTTGGCTGATTACCAAAGACAATCAAGTTTTTAGCTGGCAAATCATCGCCCACCACAAGGTAACCCTGAGCGGTGAAGCCACTTGTAATGGCGTTCTTAACGTTAGTGTAATTGTTAATTTCATCAGTCAGACCAGTGAGGTTATCTTGGTGAAGCAATACACCGCCAGCATCGTCGTCAACGTAACGAACAGCTGCTTTTTCACTTTGAGAAGTGTAGTAGAGGTTGACGAAGTTGCCGGGACCATCCGTTACAAAGGTGTACTGCGTCGGATTGCCAGCTTGAGCGGTGTAACCGCTAAACGACTTTTGGTCAATGTTAACGGTACTGCCGAAGGTGCCGGTTTCTTGTCCGGTGGCCATGACGTAGCCCCGTTGATTAATGTATTTAACGGTCAGCTGTTCTTTATTTGGTACGTAGATGACATCAATGTTGACGATTTCGCCATCTGTTGGTTTGACTGTGTAGCTGATTGGTGCGTCAGATGGCGCATAGTAACCAATGATGGTTGGATTGGTCCAGTCATAAGTGCCGCCGGCGACTTCCTGGCCAGTATTTGGTGCGGCGATCGTTTCGTGATTTGGATTAAGATAGTGCACGTTAATCGTCGTCTTTGGTACCGACAAGTTAACGTTGCTCTTGCTTTGGACATCCATGTGTTTATTGTCAGTGACGTCCGTGCCGGAACCTTCCATGGTGATCGTGTCAGCCTTGCTGGTTTTACCAGCGGTGTAATCGGCAACTTTGATTGGCACGTACACGGTGATTTGCTTTAAGGTTTTCAGTTCAGGACTTTGAACCAGTACGCTTTGAATAGTTGACCAGTCGCTGACACCAGTAGCAGGAACGAAACCTTGAGCGGTTGTATTAACAGTTTTACTGTCCGTTACTTTTTGTGGCGAATACAGAACCGTTGCCCCAGCCGGTACCGTCATTTTGTCGATTTTACTGCCATCAACTTGAACACTAAAGTCGTTGCCAGCTGCTTTGGTAGGTAACATGACCAGTGCGCTGACGTTCTTTACGTCATTATTGGTGGTGTTAGAAACGTTGACCCGCAACGTCCCAGTTTCGTTGTATTTCTGCATGAAAGTGGGTGAATCGGGTACTGGATTTTCAGGGTCTGAAACTTTTGCTAGGTCTTCAGGATAGTCAGCATCTTTGTCAGTTTTAGCAGGATCATCAACTGTAAAAGCAACAGCTGAGGTGACTGCGTATGATGCTGGTTGTATTTCAACGTACATGTTGCTGTTCTTATCGTCGACTAAGGCAGCAAAGTTTTTCAAAGTTGTCGTTTGAGCAACTGGAGCGGCAATTGCTGGTGTTGTAGGCGTAAAAATGGTATTCGGCTGGAAATCACCAGCCATGATAAAGCGACCTGAACCAGCAGCGTCTTCGTTAAGTGTAACGGTTTGTCCGAGTTTTGCTGCCGGTGAAACCTGGTAATCTAGAGTTATATCTGGTAGGTTGATTCTTTGAGGGTTATTGACATTGATCTTAATAATTTCTTGACCATTCAGTGTTTGGGGTAAAACTTCCTTGACGGCACTTTGCGAGCCTTTTGTAACTACTTTAATGTTGTCTAATGATGTCAAGATGGCATTACTTGGAACAACAACATAGTAGGTGGCTTTTTCTGGGCCAACAAGTGAATGATTTTGGGAATTTGTAAAAGTATAAGTATCTGAAATAGGGTTCCCCGCAGCATAGCGAATCCCATTGTCATCAGTACTTACAGGCGTTCGGATAGGATTGAAGTCATCATCCAACAGTTGATCATACCCATTGTATTGAATAGTTCCATAATCAGCCACCGTGAATGTCTGCTGATCCGTTTGCGACATTGCCGCATCATCGTTAGAAGCCTTCACCACGTATGAATCCCCAACTTTAGCGTTTGGCAGATAGCCAGAAACGAAGAAACGCATTGGCAGAGAATGATTTAGCTCGTTAGCTGTCCAATCAGAATAGTCATCCTCCGATGCTTTAGTGTCAATAAAGAAGTTTTGCTTAGCGATTGACTTTGAAGTTACCGAAACAATTGGATCATTAGCAGTTCCAGTAATGACACTGTTCACGATGTCATTATACTGAACTTGTTTGCCAGATTTCAGTGTCACGGTGATGTTTGCAGCGTATGCGGGCGTTGTGATTTTGGTTGCCATAACGCCGTCAGGTACGTTAAAAGTTACTTGATTGGGGGTGGCAATATCATATGCACCACCGGTAACAACGGAATATAAACCGATGTCATGTGACTGGTCATTATCAAACTTTGGCCAAGTATTCATTCCAGCATAACCCGTGACGTAATTAACTGGTTCAGCCTTGGCGACATCGTCAACGTAGGTCAGAGGTAGATATCTAACTGAAATCGGCAGTATTGAATGAGCCCCAATTTGCAGTGTACCATTCACGTTATTTTTAGCGAAGTTTTCAGTCCCTGTCGTTTGATCAGTTATCTTGATTGACCCATTCAGTGACATATCATAATTGGTGGTCGTGTAATTAGAAAAAATTAATGTGACAGGAGCACCAGCACCACCGGATTGAGACATCGTCACGCCAGATGGCGCATCCAGTTGGTTGGCAACAAACCCTTTAGGAACGTCGAATGAATATGAACCCTGAGTTATTTTAGGAATATAAAAACTGCTGTTAAAAGCACTTCTTATAGCTAACGTGACGTCCGGAATAACGCCATTAACGGCGTTTGCTAAGTTCAAAGTTTGTCCCTGACCGTTATAATTATGGTCAACGTATACGATTGGTGAAAGAGATGGTGAGGTGGTTACTTTCAGTGGGTAGACCGTTGGCGTCGAGTCTTTAGTGACCGTTAAATTCATGGGCGTTGTGCCATCGGTATCCATAGTGAAACTACCGTTAGGTGCCGCAACTGTATAGATGTGCAGCGTATAGGCAGTATCTTGGTCAAATGAATACGTGACGGAATTGTCTGAGTTAGCCTTAGCAGTTAAGTTGGTATCATAATTTTTAATTTGAAAAATTGGTGGTAGGTCGATTTTAACCGTATCACCGCTTTTAGCATTACCCGTTACAACGACGGTTGGCCCTTGTGAAGTAGTACGGTTGCCTAATGCTAGGTTGTTTACATGCGTGCTTGATAACGTTGTGCTTCCAAGTTGAACGGAAGGCGCGACATTATCAAGACTGGCTGTAATTTTTTGAGCTTTGCCAGTTGCTTCATAAACTGCTTCTGCAGCTGCTTTGGCTGCCTCAATTTGGCTGCTGTTGGCGGTCTTTAAATTGGTAACGTCAGTAGTCTCCTGATTACTTTTGTTAGTTATTTGATTGTTTGTTGTCGCAGCTTGATTGCTATTAGTTGTTACATTATTAGTCGTTGGTTTGTTGGCAACTTGAGTTGATGCGGCCGATGAAGCTGTTGCAGCAGGCTTTGATTGATCAGGTTGAGCAGCCTTTACCGGATTTGCTTTCTCAGCATTAGTCGTTGAAGAGCTGCTTGACAAAGGAACTGTTGTGTTCTTTGTCGACGTTTTTGCGGTAGCTGCAGTATCAACTTGATTAGTTTCGGGTGCCTGATTGTTATCAGTGACATCAGTGGATGCTTGCGCATTTAATCCTCCAAAAAAAATCCCGGCACCCATAGAAAGCGCAGCTAAGCCAGCAAATACCCAACGCTTGCCAGCCTTATAGCTTTTATAATGGATGACCGTGTTCGTCTTGAAATCACGAATCTTATTGTTCTTCCCCAACATAAAAACGTTCCCCCTTAATTTAATTAAGCAAACGTGCATTAATCAATAACTTCTTTACGTTTAGACAATAAATTCATTGTGACCACAATTATTGAATGCTATATGAAATTAAAAATCCCCGCAGTTATCATAAATTCGACTGACAACTTCAATAAGAAACCCCATTTACTATTAATGCCTGCCGATTTCCATTCTCCAATTATGGAAAGTGACTATTATCTGCCATCATGGTACCAGCTTTATACATTTTTTTAAAGATGTCTTGAGAACTTTTTTTAATTAATTACTTATCGATAACTTAATTTTTTGTATAAAAGACCCGTATTGTGGTTAGCAGTTAAAGAGGGTCTCTGAACGATTTTCATCTGACACAAAAAACGCGCAGTCGTAAATTTCTACGACTGCGCGTTTTAATTTCTATCAGTCTAACCGATAGTGATTCGAGGTGTAGCCAACCTAATACCGCTTAGCTAATCATTCTTCCGACGCCGAGTCTTTCCTAATCCTAAGAAGCCAAGGAGACTCAAGCCAAGAAGTGAAAGCCAGCTTGTTGACTGCTCATTAGTTTGCGGTAATTTCTGAGTTGCCTGTGATGACTTTTCAGTGGCACTAGCACCGACTTTTACCGTGCCATTTTCACTAATAGTTTTATTGACATTAGTTGCATCGTTGGTAGCAACTCCGTTAGGCGTAGTTTCACCATTAACTGATGATTGTGACGCTGTAGAGGTCATTACCGTCTTGCTGGCTTTTGTACTGACAGGCTGTGATGACTGCAGTGATGAACTAGCAGTGTTGGCTGAACGCTGTTGCTGTTTGCCAGTTTCCTTATTAGCAGTGGCTACTGGAACCTTAGTCTTGGCACTAGGTGATGTGGTGACTGGCGTACTGATATGATTGCCAGTTGCTGGACCATGGGTTCCTGATGTCTGCGTCTCACTATTCGGTGCGGCTGGAACCGTTGGTGTATTGTTCGTACCACCACTAGGTACTGTATTAGGAATGTAGGTGATTGGTGTATTATCCAGCGGATGCTTTGGAATTGGTGGCAAGTAGCCCTTGGTAAGGTCGTTCGGATCTACTGGCTTTAATGGCGTGCCATCAGGACCATATGGTTGATATCCTGGTTCGTAAGGGATTACCGTTGTGGTTGTGGTAATCTGATTTGCGTTATTCGGATCGTTCGGATATGGCATACCTGGCACGTTTGTCAGGTTAGTCGTGTATTCACCAACTGGACTGTAGGTAACGGTCTTATTGACGTTAGCTGTAGTTGGCGTGATATTTTTAATTTCCGGTACTTCAGCAACGTCTGCTAGATAACCGGTAATCACTGGCGAAGGCTTAGCACTAAAGCTGTTCTTCTTATTTTTAGCAGTCCAAGTTGTATAGGTTATCTTCTGAGTGACTAGGTCAACGGTACCGTTGCGAGTAAAGACTACCGAATCCGTTTTATCTGGAGCCGCCGTCTGATTGTTATTTACGTAAACGTATTTGACGGTTTCAGTAATTGTCTTGGTTAAATTATCGCTGTCAGCACCAGCTGGCCACTTTGGACCGTTAGGGTTGTTGCTAAAAATCGGCTGGTTCGGCTTATCCGGCTGATCTGGTGTAAACGTCTGGGTTTGATGCTTGACGTGAACCGTGTAACTCGGTGTAGCACCCGGCTGATTGCCAAAGGTGATAATACCCTTTGCTGGTAAATTATCACTAACGATTGTATAGCCTTGGGCAGTTAAGCCACCTTCAATTGCTTGTTTAACCGGTGTGTAATTGTTAGTGCCATCAGTAACACCAGTGACTGTATCTTGGTGAACTGTAGCACCGTTATTATCGTCGTCTACATAGGTTACCGTAGTCTTCTGTGGATCCGGCATGTACGTGACGGTCAGCTTTGAACTGCCAGTTGTTGGGGTGACGTCATAAGCCGTAGTTTTTGCTACGTTTGGTGTGTAGCCCGTCTTGCCAGCTGGACTGTTAACGGCTGCAAAGTTTGCAGTTGGTGTGGCGCTTGCCCAACCGCCGTCAGCGCTAAGCGGTGTGCTGGTTGGATCAGCCTTGTAGGCGGCCACTTTATCAGGTGTCAGATAACCTAAGAGCTTACCAGTAACTTGATCAACGACAGCTACCCGCTGGAAGTTAACACTTGCTTGGTGATCAGGTGCTACTTTGCCGCCGTTGCTGTAAACGTATTGAATCGTTTGGTTAACGGTTCGGTTAAGGTCATTTTTGTTAACACCGTTTGGCCAGTTTAAGTTTCTGTTAGGCGTCTTGGTGCCTGGTGTCTGTGGCTGATCAGGCGTGACAATAGTTGTCATGTGCTTGAGATGAACCGTGTATGTTTGCGGATCTTTATCATCGTTGTCAAAGGTGATGAGGTCATTAGCCGGCAGATCAGTGCCAACGATTTGATAACCCAATGCCGTTAAACCGCCTTTAACTGCTTGAAGGACCTTAGCGTAGCTCTGGGTGCCATTAGTGACACCGCTTAAATTATCCTGGCGAACTTGCGCGCCATTAGCGTCATCATCGACGTAGTTGACGTTTACTTGCTGCTTATCTGGGGTGTAGGTGACGGTCAAGACGAGATTGCCGTCAGATGGATCAACGGTGTAAGTTTGGGTTGCCGCAATATTTGGTGTGTACCCAGGTTTACCAGTTGGACTGGTTAGTGCAGCAAAATTAGAATTACCAGATTTCACTGTCCAGCCGTCGTTTTGTGACAGCGTAACACTTTTTGGGTCAGCATTATAGGCAGCTACCTGGCTGACAGGCATGTAACCTAATAGGTCACCAGTGACGGCATCAACAGCAGCTGCTCGCTGGAAGTTGACGGATTGCGTTTTATCAGTGGCAGCTTTACCACCGTCCGTGTAAACGTATTGAACGGTTTCGTTTACATTTCGGTTAAGATCAGCGCTGTCAGTACCAGCTGGCCAGTTAACGCTGGTCCCTGGAATTGGGTCGCCTGGAACTTGTGGCTGACCCGGAGTAACCGTCTTAGTGCCGTGCTTCAAGTGAACGATAACGTTGTCGTCAGTGTTGTTTGTTGCATTATCGTTCAAGAAAGTAATGGCTGTTGACGTTTTAGGTGTGACGTAATTAGCCGGTACGTTCAAATTGAAGTTAGCGGTTGTACCAGCACCGCCAGTCTCGGATTGAGTGGTATTTGGAATAACCTGACCGTTATTGTCATCATCGACGTAAATAATATCTGCGTGAGCAGTATCACGAGTGTAAGTGACGGTTACGTCCGTACTGCCAGTTGCCAACGTGCCGGCAACACTTGTTTGATCGGGTGTGAAGTTAGCGATTGTTGGCGAAGTTTGAGAATAAGTATCGCCAATGATTCCGCTCTCAGGCACATCTGGTGCAGCAGTACCGCCGTCAGCGTATACGTAGTGAATCGTGATGGCCTTATTTTGAGCAATGTAATACAGGGTGACGACGTTTTGACCGTCACCATTTTTCGTGAAGGTGTACGTTGTTGGGTTACCAGTTTGGGCAGTATAACCGTTAAAGGTCTTTTGATCGATGTTGACTGTTTGACCAAATTTACCCGTTTGCTGAGTCGTCGTGAAGACTGTACCATGCTGATTGACGTAGTTAACCGTTAACGGCTCGTCGTTAGGTTCATAAGCCACGTTAATATTCTTGGTTTCACCGTCGTTAGCTGTCACGGTGTAGCTAGTCGGCTGACCAGTTGATACGTGATAGCCTAAAACGGATGGGCTGGTCCAGTTGTAGGTGCCGCCAACGGCTTCCGTACCGGTACTGGTTGTTGCAAGCATGGTACCATCACCGTTAACGTAGTGGACGTTGATAGTTGTTTTAGGAATCGACAGATTAATCGTACTCTTGGATTGTACGTTCATCGGCTTTTCAGATTTAACGTCACTGGCCGTTGAATTCAGCGTGACGGTGTCCGGCTTGCTAGGTTGACCCGGAGTGTAGTCAGCAACTTTGATGGGAACGTAAACGGTGGCTTGTTTGAGCGAGGTCAATGATGGTGATTGAACCAAGATACTTTGAATCTTCGACCAATCAGTAACGTTGTTAGCTGTCACGAAGCCATCCGTTGTCGTATTGATATTGGCGGTATCAGTGACCTTCTGTGGTGAATATAGAACGGTTGACCCGGCTGGAATCGTCATGCTTTTAATTTGACTGCCATCGACTTGAACGCTGAAGTCGTTTCCGTCAGCTTTGGTTGGCAAAGTAACTAAAGTGTTTACGTTCTTTAAATCATTATCAGTGGTATTAGCCGTGTTGACACGCAGAGTACCTGTTTCGTTATATTTCTGCATGAAGGTCGTTGAAGTTTTACCTGCATCTTCAGGGTAGCCACCATCTTTGGATGTCTTGGCAGGAACGTCCCCCGTAAATGCAGCGGCTGAGGTGATCATAAAGGTTGCCGATTCATCTTCCGTATAAACGTTACTGCTGGTGTCTCCAACCAAGCTGGCAAAGTTTTTAAGCGTGGTCGTCTGGCTCGTTGGCTCTGCGTAATTTTGTGGTTGAAAGTTACCGGTCATGATAAAGCGGCCAGAACCCGCACTATCGTCATTAAGCGTAATAGTTTGACCTAATTTGGCAGTTGGTGAAACTGTATAATTAAGTGTAATACTTGGTAAAATTGTTTTTTCAGGATTATTAACGTTGATTTTGACGATTTCTTGGCCATTCAGTGTTTGCGGTAATATTTCCTTCACGGCTGTCTGTGACCCAGTGGTTGAAACTTGAATATCATCAAGTGAACTCAGAATGGCGTTATCAGGTACAACAACGTAATAAGTTGCGGTTGCAGGGCCAACGATTGATTCACCTTGAGAGTTTGAAAAGTAGTAGGAATCGTGAATCGAATTGCTAGGCTTGTTAGGGGTGTAACGAACCCCATTATCAGCGGTACTGGTATTGCTTCGGTTACCGTAGCCGTTGTATTGAATAACACCATAGTCAGCAACTTTAAATGTCGAGGTATCATTTTGCGGTGCATCAGTATCATCGTTGGACGTTGTGACAGTGTAAGCATCGCCAACGGTTGCATTAGGTAGATAACCTGATACAAAGAACCGGTGAGCTGTAGAAGATTTAATGTTACTATATTCCGTTTGGTGGTCCTTGGTATCTACCGGGTAAGTTTGCTTATCGATAGATTTGGAAGTTACGGAAACGATTGGATCCGTTGCAGTTCCAGTAATAACGCTGTTGTTAATGTTATTGTACTGGATCTTCTTGCCAGACTTTAACGTTACCGTGACGTTTGCGGCGTAGGCAGGCGTTGTGATCTTGGTGGCAATGACACCATCAGGGACATTAAACGTTACCTGATCGTTGGTTGCTGTAGCACTTTGGCCACCAGTGACCACTGAGTACAGCCCAATGTCGTGATAGGTATCATTATCAAACTTAGGCCATGTATTGTTTCCTGCATAGCTAGTGACGTAGTTTTGAGGTTGTGAAATTGCTGCTACGTTGACGTAAGTTAGTGGTTCATAATTAATTGAGACTGGTAGTGGAGAATGTGTTCCGTTTTGTAGCGTCCCAGTCGTATTATTTTTCGCAAAGTTTTCATTGCCAGCAGTTTGGTCTGTGATGTTGATTGAGCCTGAAAGGGTGAAGTAAGAGTCACTTGCATTAGTAAAAGTGAGTGTGACAGGTGTTCCTGCTCCTCCCGTTTGAGAGATGGTAACGTCCGGGTCACTACTAGTAGGATTGGCTACAAAACCCTTTGGGACATCAATTGAGTATGAGCCGCTCGTTATGAGAGGAAGATAATTGGAATTTGAACCAGTAGAAAAATCCAAAGTGACATTTGGAATAACACCGTTTACCGCATCCGCTAAGTTCAAGGTATAATACTGGCCATTGAAAGAATTACCAACACTGACAGTTGTTGATAAACTTGGCGCAGAAGTGACCTTTAACGGGTATACGGTTGCTGTTCCGTTTTTGGTCACTGTCAGATTCATTGGTGTCGTGCCGTCGGTGTCCATATCAATGTCGCAATCAGCCGGATTGGTTGTATAAATGTGTAGCGTATATGCTGCGTCTTGGTTAAATTTGTATGATACAGAGGAATTATCATCACTTTTAGTACCATTAAAGTCGGTATCAAAACTTTGAACTTGATAAACAGGTGGCAAATCGATTTTAAGTGTATCGCCGGCGTTGGCATTTCCAGAGACTAAGATTGTTGGTGCTTTTGTAGCAGATCCGTAGTTCAACGAAACATCGTTTTCACCAGTCGTCGACAACGTCGTGCTGCCTAATTGAACGGATGGGGCAACGCTATCAAGGCTGGCGGTGATTTCCTGTGCTTTACCAGTGGCTTTATACGTTGCTTCCGCCGCTGTTTTAGCTGCGGCAAGCTGGTTACTGTTAGCGTCACCTAGATTGGTGATATCCGGAGCAGTATCAGCCGCTTGGCTAGTAGTTTTAGCAGCGGTTGGCGTGTTGTCATTTGATGGTACGTTCTTTGCAGCAGGTGCTGTCGCTGTGTTCGTTGAATCAGCTGACTTATCTGGCGTAGCGGGTTGTGTGCTTTCAGCCGGCTTTGACGGAGCAGTTTGAGTTCCGTTGGTTGGTGCTTTGACCGTACTTGTTGCTGAGACCCCTTTGTTACCAGTATTAGGTGTTGCCGATGTTTTTGCACTTGCCGTATTTGATGGCTGTGTTTCGTTCACATTGCTGGTTTGGGTGACTTCCTGGCTGCTAGTAACATCAGCATACGCCGTGAAATTTAAGCCACCAAAAAAGATACCGGCACCCATTGATAGCGCGGCTAAGCCTGCAAAGACCCAGCGTTTGCCAACTTTATAGCTTTTATAATGGACTACGGTATTTGCCTTGAGATCACGAACCTTATTGTTCTTTCCCAACATAAAAACGTTCCCCCTTGATTTGATCAATTAATCTTAAATCAATAACTTTTTACGTTCAGACAATAAATTCAGTGTGACCACAATTATTGAATGATATTTAGATGTTATCGAATATACTGAAATCACAAATTCAACTTGCACCGCAGTTAGAGACCTCATCCTAGTTTGCGGCTCAGTTAATTTCCATTCTCCAATTATGGAAAGTGATTATTATCCGCCATTATCTTAGCAGGTTTATGCAGTTTTGGTAAGTAATATTCATAATGTTTTTCTAATTGACAAACAATGATTTTATAGTGATATTAGTTCAATAATAAATTTTAATTCTGTAATAAAAATGCTGATATTATCGGTTTTAGCAACCACATTCGAGTTTTAACAAATCATAGATTAATGGTCAGTGTGAGTATCTAAAATATAGAATTTACTAATATCAACTGTTGTAAATAATATTAATTTTAATTCCATTAATTATTTCTTCTATCTATCAGCCCTTCGAGATATGTTTTGCTTGACGCTCCCCATTTTCACGTGATAATATAAACTTACTTTATTACTTCTCAACTCAAGTAGTGCATAGTCTGGGCGTCAGGAAGTCGGTGGTTGCTGCGAACCGATCAGGGCTATGTAACCAAATACTGAGAAGTATCGTACGGAAAGTTCTAGATCCGTTATCATCTAGTGAGTGAGGAGTATTTGCGTACTTCTAAGCTGGGTGGTACCACGGTTAGTCCAATCGTCCCTGTTGCGTCTTTGACGTAGCAGGGACGATTTTTATTTAGAAGGGATTGTTAACGATGGAAAAAGGATCGAACATTAAATTTGGCGAAGCAATCGCCGTTTTATTAATGATGTTAGTTGTGATGGGGGTAGGGGTTATTGGTTTTAAAATCAGTCCGCAGATTCCAGTACTGGTGGTGATCGCCTTAGTACTTCTGTGGGCGAGATTCCGGCACTTCAGCTGGAATGAGATTCATAAGGGGATCACAGAAGGTGTTACGACAGGAATTGTACCAATTTTTATCTTTATTTTGATTGGGGTATTAATTAGCGTTTGGATCGCTGCTGGTATTATTCCGTCTTTAATGGTGGCTGGCTTTCACATGCTCAGTGTTCAATGGTTTGTGCCATCAGTATTTATTGTCTGCGCGCTGATTGGAACCTCAATTGGGAGTGCGTTTACCACAATTTCGACCGTTGGAATTGCACTGTTTGGGATGGGGACCACCATGAACCTGAATCCGGCACTGGTTGCGGGGGCCATCATTTCAGGAGCTATTTTCGGTGATAAAACGTCACCTTTATCAGATTCAACTAATCTGGCAGCGGCAATTGCGGATGCCGATTTGTTTAAACATATCAAGAATTTGATGTGGTCAACAATTCCCGCTTTCTTAATCTCATTGGTTTTATACGCCATCTTGGGTCACGGTGCTGCTAGCAGTGATGCACTGACTAAAGTGTCTTCGACGGTGAACGTCCTTAGCAGTCACTATGACATCACATGGTGGGCGGCGTTACCGATTTTACTGATGTTCGTGTGTGCCTTCATGAAAATTCCGGCGATTGGTACGTTACTGATCAACATTACAGTGGCTGTCGTCATGATTTTTATTGAAAATCCAGCAACTAAAATTCCGGACTTGGTCAAGATGATGGAGACAGGGTTTGTTTCTCACACCGGTAATCAAGCGGTGGACGCTTTACTGAGTCGGGGTGGTATTTCGTCTATGATGGGGACCGTCTCGCTGATCTTCATGACCCTTTCTCTGGGAGGGTTACTCATGAAATTTGATTTGATTCAAATTGCCATGAAGCCGTTAGTAGACAGACTGCATCGCGATGGTGATCTGGTTACGGCGGGAATCTTTGCTGGCATTGGCGTTAATCTCTTTGTTGGTGAGCAATACCTATCGACCATTTTACCTGGTAAAGCCTTTAAGAAACCGTTCAACGATCACGGCCTCGATAACCTGGCATTAAGCCGGGTACTGGAAGATGGTGGGACCGTTATTAATTACTTGGTGCCGTGGGGTGTGGCAAGTTCGTTTGCCGCTGGGACGTTAGGTGTTAGCACGTTAGCATTTCTACCGTTTTGTTTCTTCAGCCTTTTGTCGCCGGTCTTCTCAATTCTGAGTGGGTACACGGGGATTGGTCTGAAGAGATTACCACAGGCTGGTACGGAAGAATAAATGAAGCAATTTATAAAGCAGATGGGCAAAGACTTATAATCTTTGTTCATCTGCTTTATTTAGTTGAGTATCAAGGTAACTTTACGAGCGTGATAAAATCTAAATATCAAGCATCGTTCACAAGGGAGGGGGATTGTGCGATGACCTTTTATACTTATTCATACTTAAAAAATCAAAACTTTACCACGAGCTATATCAGGCTGGCAATTTTAACCATTCTGCTGATTGCGGCGGTGGTGGTTTTTCTAAAGTACTTTCGCGATCGGACTTCGGTCAAGTACCGTGATTTGTTAGTGATCTTTTTGACGGCGAGTTTATTGCTAATTAGCTTCCAGTTTCAAAATTTTTCGATTCTGCAAAACAACAAACACAATAGTAGTAATGTTTTGGGGATTCTAAGCAGGATTGCAAAGCAAAATCACGTTTCACCTCGAGATCTGCAGACCAATACAACTACGGCCAGTGATCAGATGTTAGTTCGGGATAGTCAGCATCATCTGTATTATCGGGTGCTGTATAACGATGATCAGTCCGGCTTTATGACTGAGAAAATTAACGTTCAGTTAACAAAAACCAAATTGAAAGTGGTGGGGGGATACTAATGTTCGCGTATAGTGATGTGTTAATCAAATTAGTGATTGGTTTTTTGTTTATTACCGTTTTAATTAATCTGACTGGGAAAAGTAACCTAGCGCCGACGTCAGCTATGGATCAAATTCAAAACTATGTATTAGGTGGAATCGTTGGTGGCGTGCTCTATAATCCAAGTATTACGCTCATTCAATTCATTATCATTTTACTGATTTGGTCATTACTGATCTTGATTATGCGATATATTACGATTCATAGTCAGGTGATGCAAAAATTCCTAAACGGGGATCCAGTGACTGTGGTACGAAACGGCGAAATATTAGTGGATAATTGCTTGCGGGCGAACTTGCCAGCAAAGGAGGTTGCTTTGAAGTTGAGAATGGCTGGCGTGACGGATGTCACCATGGTTAAACGAGCCGTATTGGAGCAAAGCGGTCAGCTGACGATTGTCAATCAAGGTGACGCCAACATTAAGTTTCCGGTGATTACGGATGGTACAGTCGATCCGGACGTTCTTGACCTGATGGAAAAAGATCAGGCGTGGTTAGAAGAAGCCCTGCGCCGACAGGGAGTCGAACGTATCAAGGACGTCTACCTGGCGGAGTTTAGAAATAACCAGCTGGTGGTTGCGAAATATCATCACTAATTATGAGGCTGTGACACAACTCGGTAGATTCCAGAATATAACGCCAAATGACGTCATTCCGATGGTCTTTATCGGGATGGCGTTGTTTGGCGTTATCTGAGTTGTGGAACAGAATGAACTAAATCCTTGTCGATATAGACTTATGTCACAAGCCTGCTTTAAAGTTCGCCTGTCAAAAATTGCGCGTTGCCGTTGCCAAAACTCCAGTCGGCGTCTGAATTCATGGTTAAGTTAACCATGACATCTTCGGGCCGAACGCCGGCTTGATCTGAAAGTTCCTTAACTAAATTGTGGTAGAAAGTTCTTTTTGTTCCTGTGTTCTAGGTCGTGAGGTAATACTAAAGACCAATACTTTTTCGGTGCGGGTAAATCCTAAACCAGTGTCGAGAATCTGCATTTCGTATGGTTCGTGCTGTGCAACAACTTGGTAACGGTCGCCTTCAGGGGCATTAAAGGCATCTAACATCACCCGGTAAGAAATATCGAGAATTTGTTTGATCTCTTTTTCATTACGTCCCTTTAGCATATCAATTCTCATTAGTGGCATACTGCCCACCGCCTCTCTAAAAAAATAACTTTATTGTAGAAGTCAGTACCGATCACGTTGATTATAATCATTGGCAGTTTGAAAAGCTATTATGAAGACCGTTATTTCAGCAGGCAAAAAAATGACCAGCGATTCGTAGATCGTTGGTCATTTTTGTATCTATATTTAATAAGAATCGCCGTTTAGAACTGAATTTTTAACTACCACATAGTCAACTAAGCGGATATCCATCAGTTTATTACCACCGGCATAAGAAATCGAACTTTGCAGATCTTGTTGCATTTCGGAAAGCGTATCGGCAATGTCACCGCGGTAAGGGACGAGCATTTGCTTACCTTCTACGTTACGGTAAGCGCCCTTTTGAGTTTCTGAAGCTGATCCCCAGTATTGTTTGTAGGTTTTACCGTCAATTTTGATGATGCTGCCAGGGGACTGTTGATGACCAGCCATCAGTGAGCCAATCATGACCATGGTAGCGCCGAAGCGAATCGATTTGGCAATGTCACCGTTATAACGAATGCCACCATCAGCGATGAGGGGTTTGCTAGCAGCTTTTGAGCATAGCCGTAAAGCTGCTAATTGCCAGCCACCGGTGCCGAAACCAGTCTTTAGTTTAGTGATACAAGCCTTACCTGGACCAATACCAACTTTAGTAGCATCAGCCCCGGCGTTTTCCAATTCGCGGACCGCTTCGGGTGTGCCAACGTTACCGGCAATGACAAAACTGGCAGGTAAGTACTTCTTGATGTGCTGAATCATTCGAATCACAGAGTTGGAGTGACCGTGAGCGATGTCAATGGTGATATATTCCGGTACATCGTTCGCGTCTGCTAATTCTCGAATGAAATCAAGTTCTTCCTGCTTAACACCAACGCTGATTGAAACAAACAGATTCTTGCTATGCATCATTTTGACAAAAGCATGCCGCTTTTCCGGTTGAAACCGGTGCATGATGTAGAAATAATCATGTTGAGCAAGCCAAACAGCTAGGTCATCGTTGATCACAGTCTCCATGTTAGCGGGGACAACCGGGATCTTAAATGTCCGTGGGCCAAATTTGACTGAAGTATCGGCTTCGGACCGGCTCTCAATGATGCATTTATTTGGGATCAGTTGAATGTCTTCGTAGTCAAATACTTCTGGGTTATTCATCATTGCATGTCCCCTTATTCTTTAACGGTTGCATCGGTGTCTTGCCAAGCGTCGATCAAAACGTTGGTTTGAGTCCGATCAGGGCCAACTGAGAAGGTGGCGATATCAACACCAACCAGTTCAGAAAGTCGTTTAACGTAGTTTTGAGCGTTAACTGGTAAATCTTCAAACTTCTTAACACCGGTAATATCATCGTCCCAGCCAGGAAATTCCTCGTAGACTGGTTTACAGTTTTTAAGCTGTTTCAAACTTGCTGGATAGTGGTAGATCGTTTCGCCATCAAGTTCGTATGCCGAAGCAATTTTCAAAGTCTTTAATCCAGTCAAAACATCCAAGCAGTTTAGCGAGAGATGGGTTAAACCGGAAACACGTTTAGCGTGACGCAGGACAACGGAATCGAACCAGCCGATGCGACGGGGACGTTTAGTGACGGTTCCGTATTCGTGGCCGGCTTCACGGATGAAGTCGCCAGTTTCATCGTTCAATTCAGTTGGGAATGGACCATCACCAACACGGGAAGTGTAAGCCTTACAAGCACCGACTACTTCGTCGATTTTAGAAGGACCGACACCGTTACCGATAGTGACGCCGCCAGCAACTGGACTAGAACTTGTAACGAATGGGTATGTCCCGTGGTCAATATCCAGCATAACACCTTGAGCACCTTCAAAAAGGACGTGCTTGCCGGCATCAATCGCATCGTTGATCACCACTGAGGTGTCAGTGACATAGCGTTTGATTTCTTGCCCATATTCATAGAAGGGTTCGTAAATATCTTCAAACTTCAATGGTTCATGATCGTAGAGCTTCGTGATCATTTCGTTTTTTTCTTCAAGATTTTGACGCAACTTCTCTTCAAACGTGTCTTTTTCTAGTAAATCAGCTACCCGGATACCGATTCGTTCAGCTTTATCCATGTAAGCTGGACCGATACCCTTATTAGTAGTACCAATTTTGGCTGTCTTAGCTTCTTCTTGTAATTGATCAATGAGGATGTGGTACGGCAAAATAACGTGTGCCCGGTTAGAAATCCGCAGATTATCCGTTGAAACGTTGCGGTCGTGCAGGTAATGGAGTTCCTCAACCAATGATTTAGGGTTAAGCACAACGCCGTTACCAATGACACTTAACTTGTCTGAGTAGAAGATCCCAGATGGAATTAAGTGTAACTTATAAGTTTCACCTTTGAAGACAATGGTGTGCCCGGCGTTGTCGCCGCCTTGATAACGTGCTACAACATCGGCCTGCTTGCTCAGAAAGTCGGTAATTTTACCCTTACCTTCATCGCCCCATTGACTCCCTACTACTACTATAGATGACATTAGAACACCTCATATCTAAAGATTGCTGAGCTGGCTTAAATGCGAACAACCCAGCAATTTATATATTACCTTTTTAAAAACGGAAAGTCAAACTAAAACACGAATAATATTTAAAATATCTGCCGTTAATGTTCATAATAATGGAATAGCAACTAAAGCATAAGTGCTATATATAGGTAAAATTATAATATATACTAATTTAATCATGCAAATTAGCCGTGATTATGTTATGATTTTAGTGGAAATTCAGCAGTGAATTTCAATTAATGTTCGTATTTTAGTGAAATCAATCAGAAATGAGGATCGAAATGCTCGAAAGATATACACGCCCAGAAATGGCGAAAATTTGGTCGCTTCATAACCAGTATCAATCTTGGCTGGAAGTTGAAATTGCGGTGGATGAAGCGTGGGCTCAATTAGGAGTCGTCCCTCAAGAAGACGTTGATAAGATCAATGCGAAGGCTACTTTTAACGAGGATCGAATTGCTGAAATCGAAGCTGTTACTCATCATGATGTTGTGGCCTTTACCCGTGATGTGTCTGAATCACTGGGTGAGGAACGCAAGTGGATCCATTATGGCATGACCAGCACTGACGTCGTGGATACGGCACAGGGCTATCGTCTTAAACAAGCCAACGAACTGTTGCGAAAAGACTTACTGCACTTAAAAGAAGTCGTTCGCAAACAAGCACTTAAATATAAGGATACGGTTATGATTGGTCGGACACACGGTGTTCAGGCTGAACCAACGACGTTTGGACTCAAGTTAGCCCGCTGGTATTCAGAAATTAACCGGGATATTAAACGCTTCAATGAAGCCGCGGATGAGGTAGAAGCAGGAAAAATCAGTGGTGCAGTGGGAACCTTTGCTAACGTGCCGCCTTTCGTGGAGAAGTATGTCTGCGACAAGTTAGGTATTCGGCCACAGGAAATTACCAGTCAAGTATTACCACGTGATCTCCATGCCCACTACATTGCTACCTTAGCGCTGATTGGAACAAGCTTGGAAGAATTCGCAACTGAGATTCGTGCCTTGCAGCGTTCTGAGATTCATGAAGTTGAGGAACATTTCAATAAGGGTCAAAAGGGGTCTTCGGCAATGCCGCATAAACGGAACCCCATCGGTTCAGAAAACATCACCGGTTTGGCGCGCGTACTTCGTGGCCACGTTCAAACGGCATACGAGGATGTTGCTTTATGGCATGAACGCGATATTTCGCATTCTTCAGCAGAACGAATTATCTTACCAGATACTACGGCAACGCTGGATTATATGCTGCACCGGTTTGCCAATATCGTGGAGAATCTAACGGTTTTCCCAGAACGGATGAAGCATAATATGACCTTAACGTACGGCCTGATCTACAGCCAGCGGGTAATGTTAAAGTTAATCGACGCGGGTTTAACAAGAGAAACGGCCTACGACCTAGTTCAACCGTTGACAGCAAAGGCGTGGGATGAGGGTGTCCAGTTCCGCCCATTAGTAGAAGGCAACGAAACCATTATGTCGCATCTGTCGGAAAAGGATATTGACGATGCGTTTGATTATCATTATCACATTCGTAGAGTGGATGAGATCTTCGGAAGGATTGGATTAAATTAAGGAAGGTGCGGAGGAAAGCGTTTAGAGAGCGGAGTGTAAGGGGCTTCGGACAAAAATCCCGGTCTTGGATTTATGTCCGAAGCCCCTTACATGTAGCTCTCTGCTTTCAGTAGCCCAATTCGACCATGTAAAATTAAAAAATCATTTATGCCCAAAGCCCCTTACATGCAGCTGTCTGCCTGGAGTAGCCCGATTCGGCTATATAAAACCAAAAACCACAAAAAAACCAAACTCACACGAGTTTGGTTTTTTATAATAGGGATAAATTTCCAATTAGGGGGGATTGGAAATATAAAGAGGAGCATGGGGCCAGTATTCTAGGGGAGGAGGATAGGTCCCGCATGCAATCAGTTTCCTAGGGGGGAGAAACTGATAAATCAAGGAAGTGTACCCTCTTACAATTAAGAGGTATAGCTTGTTGCCTTTGCTATGGTATAAATATATCAACTAAATGTGACAAAAGTATGAAAAACAGTCGGGATATTCGTGAAGTTTTTCTTATTCTAGAAATAAGTTTTTAAGAAAGCTGACACGCGTGCCTGATAGGCAGCAGGATTGTACCAGAAGCTTTCAGCATGGGTGGCATTCTTAACGATCCACAGCTGTTTAGGGGCTTTGGTAGCGCGGTAGTTTTCGTAAGCCATTTTGACAGGAACGTACGTATCCTTGCCGCCATGAATAAATAAGATTGGCCGACGATTCTTCTTTAACTGTTCCTTTGAAGAAACATCGCCCAAATAATAGCCTAACCGACGGCGGTTAATGGTGCTGACCATTGGTTCGATAGGGTATTCGGGTAAATGGTACTGCTCGTGAAGCAGGTACGTCATTTCTTCTTTAATACTTGAGTAACCGCAGTCGGCAATAATTGCTTTGACTTGTGTTGGCAGGTTTTCACCGGACAGCATTTCCATCGTGGCGCCACCCATGCTGACACCGAAGAGGAGGATCTTTTCGTCCTCGCCCTTGATATCGATGAGCTTATTGATCCAGCTGAGGTAGTCTAGACGGTCTAACCAGCCGAAGTTAATGTATTGACCAGCGCTCTCACCGTGAGCACGATCATCAGGCAGCAAAATGTTAAAGCCCATGTTGTAGAACATTTGGGCATAGTTTGCCATAGTCTCGCGATTTCCCTTATAACCGTGAGAGATGATCACCGTTTTTTTTAGGTGGTCAGGATGCTGGATAAAGGTAGCTACTAAGCGCTTATCTGGATCATTTTCGTGCAAATACCAAGTTTCCTGCGGAATTTGACGGAACCAATCTACGTAGTCGTAGTACTGCTGTGCGTATTTTTGCTTCTCTGCGGAGGTCTCTGGGACATAATTGACCCGCTTAAATGCGAGATTAAAAAGGTAGTGACTAACATACAGCGCACCGGTAGCAACGGCAGCCAGAGGAAGCCCAAGGGTAACTGATTTTTTCAATGTCTAACCTCCGTTAGTGAGTTAAGTAAAGTTTTTTCAAATCGACAATGTCTTCATTAGATAATTGAAGTGCCTTGTTTAAAAATTCCGGCATCGTGCCATAGTACTTATCAATGGCAGCCATGGCGGCGTCGAAGTAGCCGCTTGAAACCGTCATTTGTGCTTTGATTGTATCCAGCGTTGTGCCGGTAATGCCTTCATTCTTAGCTTTAGTCAGCCGTGCTTGAACCAGTGGCGATAAAATATCGTTCGTTAACAAATAGTCTTGTTTGATGATTTTTAGCGGAACCCCCAGTGCTGAGAGGAAGAACGTGGCGCCCATTCCAGTTCGGTCTTTACCGGCCGTACAGTGGAACAGCAATCCGCTTTTCGGATCTGTGTTATTCAGCAGAGCGGAAAAGAAATGGCGGTAAGCCGATTGTGCTTGCGGTTCGGTAACCATTTCTTGATAGACTTCAACCATGTGATCAAACCCGTTCTTTTTACGTGACTTCAGTTCGGCATTTAGTTCAGCCTGGGTTTTGGAAGCATCGGTTTTATCATCAGGAAAGACGGGTAGATGCCGATAAAGAATGCTATTTGGAATCTGATCTGGGGCTTCAGCAACTTCGCCATCGGAACGAAAATCCACGTCGAACTTGATGCCGTAGTCGAGAAGCGACTGCTGGTCGTGATCAGATAAGTAGGCCAGGGTGCCAGTTCGAATGACCCGCTGCCACTTTACCGTCTGACCATCACGGGCTTGATAACCGCCTAGGTCCCGAAAATTATAACCGTGGTCCATTGTCAAGACGCGTTGATTAGCTTGCTGCATGAAAAGTCCCCCCTTAGTAGTGTGAACATGCATGATTATTGTAACGCAAATGACGGGTCATTTCATGAACAAAAAAGATAGGTGCTGAAGTCGTCAATAGTAGACGTATACGACTTTATATAAACCGGCAAAACGCTTTGTTAAAGTAAATGAAAGCGCTATAATTGTTGTATTAAGATCAAACAAGGAAGGTGATCATGATGAAAATTGGAATTATTGGCGGTAACGGTAAAACGGGTTCTGCAGTGTACACCGAAGCCAAGAAACGGGGACACGAACCCACTGCCATTGTTCGTAATGAAGCACGCGGTCGTGAGGCACTGGGAGATGATGCCCGGCTGCTTGTAAAGGATGCGTTTGATTTAACCAAGGCTGATTTGACAAGCTTTGACGTTGTTGTGGATGGTTTTGCTGTTCCGATGGGTTCACCGGTGGCGTATCTGCATTTAGACTTACTGACTAAACTGGTGCATGATTTACGCAATACTAACACGCGTTTATTCGTGATTATTGGTGCAGCCAGTCTGAAACAGCCCGATGGCAAGCGTTTGATCGACCAGCTGCTGACAATGCCAGATCATGATCAGTGGATTGGTGTTCCGCTCAATCAGACCTACGAGTACGAATTTCTGCAAATGATTGATAACGTTGATTGGGTGGCTGTTTCGCCATCGCGAAACTTTGGCCCAGGGCCAACTAATGGCTACGTTATGGGCACTGACCAAATTTTGGTTGACTCAAATGGCAAGTCAGAGCTGTCTAATGGTAATATGGCGTTAGCAATCATGGATGAAATTGAATCACCAAAACACCAGCGGCAGCGGTTTACGGTTCGTAATCAGGAGGATGATCAATAGATGAGTGTGCGTGGTGACTGGCTCTTATTTAAAACAAAACGCAGTCGGTTAAAGCAGCAGGTAGCTACCAGCTTTCAGCATCCTAGTCGGCGAACGGACCACCTTGATCCCAGTAACTTTAGGGAACCAAACCAGGTAAAAGTTGTCCCAATGGAAAATAGTCGACTGGTGACACTGCTGCCAAAAACAGAAACAAATCAGCACGTGGTGATTTTTCACGGCGGAGCTTATACGGTGCCTGCTACCGACAGTCACCGTCAGTGGATGGAACAAATCGTGACCCGTATGGGAGCAAAAGTTACCATGCTGGATTTCCCGTTAGCGCCTGAAAACACGGCAACTACTACGGTACCGGCCTCTCTAGAGGCGTATGCAGAACTGCAGACAGAGTATCCGGATGACCAGTTTTACTGGTTGGGTGACTCCTCTGGAGCCGGCTTAGCGCTAGTGTTATTACAGCAGTTACGTGCCAAACAGCGGTCAATGCCCACGGCAACGTTGCTGGTATCGCCATGGTCAGATCTAGCGATGCGCGATCCTGAAATCGAAAAGCGACGTGAATCTGACCCGGAATTACCGTTGCAAGCGATGCGGCAAGTAGGAGCTAATTATGCCGGTACATTGGTATTAGATGATCCGCTGATCAGTCCGCTGAATGGCGCTATGGACCATCTAGGCCACATCAGTCTCTGGTACGGAACAACGGAACTGCTGCTGCCGGATCATCGTAAATTAGCCGCTAAACTCAAACAAGCTGATGGTACTCAGGTTGACGTACATGAAATGAAAAACATGCTGCACGATTTCTTGATGTGGCCGGACTTGCCAGAGAGTAAGCAAGTTTTTGAGGCGTTAAAAAAATTGATTCAAAAAAACGACCAGTAAGCTGGTCGTTTTTTATTTGCGGATATGAAATTAATTATTGCTTAAAGCCGTTTCCTGCCAATCGTTCCAGGTGCTGCGCTGATAAGCTGATTCCCAGAAATACCATTCCAAGATGCAGCTCTTCAAAAACGTTTGTTTAGCAGTTTGCTGTTCCCGTTCGCTAGCGCCTTTGGCTTCATCATCGATGATGTTGAAGAACTGCTGAATATAGCCGTTAGGACCCAGAAAATCTTTATTGCCCAGTGCCAGAAAGCTGCTGAAGGGTTCAGTGGTGACCCGGTCTTGAGTTCGCATATATTTACCTAATTCAATGTAGACCCATTCGCCAGCCGCAAACGATGGCAGGATCTGAAGCACGCTGTGAGTGTTGATGGTGGCAGCCATATGCTGCTGATACATTTGATTGATTGGCTGAATTGGTGCCTGCTTCAACCCTTGCCAGCTATGCGGGATGTCATAGTCGGCTTCGCGGGCTAGCCAATCTTCAAGCATCGTCAACTGCATGTGCAGCCGTTTTTCAAACAGTTTAGTCTGTGCAGTGGTAGTGCTGTAAGTGATCAACGCATTCAACACAGCCACTTCGTTATACTCAAATGAAATATCCTGCTGGTCGTAATAGGCCAATTGTTCCTTAGTTAAACTGCCGTTAATAATGCCCTGAACGAACGGATGCTCCTCGTTAGCTTTTAAAAGGGGCTGGGCTTCCGTCTGTATTTGCTGTGATAATAACATTATTATTCCTCCTGATGAGATTGCGACCAGAGAGTTGGGTGAAGTTGTGAAGACAGGCCAAGTTGAGTTAATGATTTCCAATGATCTTCCTACGGCAGTACTGGCTGCATCAGGTACAGTGGGTCTCATCTCAGCCTCTCAGGCACCCCAGATCACAATTAATTTTAATACACCACGGATTATAGCAACATTCGAAAATACTACAACTAATTAGGCTGATTTGATTTCCTTGAAGCACGCAAACATGCTATACTCACCGTAACATAATGCTAGGGGTGCCCTGTGCTGAGAAATACCCTTTAAACCTGATCTAGTTAGTACTAGCGAAGGGAAGCAGTTTAACCGAATAATGACGAACTTTCAGAATGGGAGTTCCTAGCTTCTATGTTGAAAATAATAAAAGGAGATTTTACCTTATGGACTTTTCGACAGAATTGATTGAAGCAGGAACTCCCATTTTAGACCACATCATGGAACATCCCTTTGTAAAGGGCATCGGTGCGGGCCATCTAGCCAAAGAAGCGCTCATGTTTTACGTGACACAAGACTACAATTACCTCAACGAATTTTTGCATTCTGACGCGGTGGCGCTTTTGAAGAGCACGTCGCGGGAAGACATGCAGATCATCAGCCAGCAGATTGATTTTCTGCTGAACAGCGAATCGGAAGCACACAAAAATTTCTGTGAAGTTGCGGGAACGTCGTATAAATCATTGCAGGGCCAGCCAATGACACCCACCACTAAGCTGTACACCAACCATATGCTGGAAACGCTGAAATCCGGTGACCTCATTGACATTATTGCGGCAATGACACCGTGTCCGTGGACCTATGGTGAGATTGGCAATAGATTGATTGAGCAGGGCAAAAATACGCCGGATAACGTGTTTACCGCCTGGATCGAACTGTACGCTGATACGGACGATGACGACTCGGATGGTACCCCTAAGCGCTTCCCCTTCTTTGATATCTTGGACCGCGAAGCACCTAAGTATAGCCGTGAGCGCCTTGATCAGGTTAAGCGCGGTTTCCTCGAAAGCTGCGAGTTTGAGTGGGACTTCTGGGAGCAATCCTACTATCAAAAGGACTGGCAATTTCTTCCTGGTGTTGAGTTACCAGTGAATACGGTGGCGAAGACTAAATAATTAAAGCATCCCCGCTCTGAAGAACGGGGATGCTTTAATTGACTTATATTACTGTCGATCGCGCTCCGCAACTTTTTGACTACGGGCAATCAAGTCCGCAAACAGCGCCTTGGAGTCAGCGTGATGCTTATACATGTTCTCGGGATGCCACTGAACAGCCAAAATCTGGTCGTTATCGATGGACTCGCACGCTTCGATGACACCGTCGTCAGCACGGGCAGTGACCTTCAGGCTATCGGCCAGCTGTTTAACGGCTTCGTGGTGACGGGAGTTAACGTAAGGTCTTGCACCAATGATTTTAAAGAGCCGGCTGTTTGGATCAACGGAAACGTGATGAGACGGCATGTTGCCGGCAGCTTCCTGATTATGTTTTAAAGTGGCGTCTGGGTCTTCAGACAAGTCTTGGTAGACGGTACCGCCAAGACCGGTATTAATCAGCTGCATTCCGCGACAAATACCGAAGATGGCTTTGCCCTTAGCAACGGCCTGTTTGAGCAGTTCAATTTCAAATAAATCACGTTTGCGATAGGTAACGCCAAGCTTCTCGTGGGGTTCCTCTCCATAAAAGGTAGGGTCCACGTCGGCGCCGCCAAGAAAGGCAACACCGTCAAAAAGATCTATGTAATCGGCAACGTCTTCAGGATCGACACTGGGGAAAATAATGGGGATACCGCCAGCTTTAACGATGGCTTCAATAGCCGGCCGGGGCGCAAAAGCGGCGTTTCGTTCGTTAATAATATTAGTGGCTTCAGCTAAGGTATCAGCTGGTAATGCAATTCGTGGGCGCAAGGGTAATCACTCCTTTTCTCTAAAGATAACTGCGTAGATGAATGACTTGTTTCCAATTTTACCATAGAATCTCCCATCCCCTTGTTAAAACATTTAACATTCCCCAGAAATAGCGTTACATTAGTAGTGTAACTAAAATTAAACGAGGTAAATGATGATGGCAATGACAGAACGACAAATGATTCAAGAAATTTTGAACACGGTAGATGTAATCTACGCATTTGAAGACGTTGATGAAGACGCTAAAGAATATACCTTACTGATTACCCAGCAGGATAACGATAATCGTGACATTAAAAAAGTTAACGAAGAGATTAAAAAGTACTTCCAGGAAGCTGACTTCAACTATAAAGAAGAAATCAACCCGAAGAATACTGATAAAAAAGCTGATCTCCGTGTCGTCATTAAACGATAGGAAAAAACGAATAACCCTCATGCAGCGGTTGCTGTGTGGGGGTTATATTTTTGGAGATTAAAAATAAAAACCATTCCGCTAACTTTGACCGGTTCCGGAATGGTTTTTACGTTCTAAACATGTCACCGTCATTAACGGCTCTGCAAGGAAGTCCTATGTCTAGTAGGACTTCCTTTTTTACACTCAAATTATACCATGTCTCCATGTCAATATGGTAGTTGCAGCACGAAAATTTGACTGAGAAAGATTAATAATTTCCTGAGATTCCCCTATAATAAATGACACGGACTTTGTGAATGTGATACAGTAAGACTAATCTTGAAACCGTTTACTAATCACAATGTTGGAGGTAGTCATCGTTATGGCAATGAAGCAGCCGGAACATTATATACTTGCGATCGATCAGGGGACTTCCGTGACCCGTGCCATGTTATTTGACCGTTCGGGCCGGAAAGTGATCGAGAGCCAAAAGTCGTTTCCACAGTATTATCCGCACAATGGCTGGGTTGAAGTGGATGCCAATGAGATTTGGAATTCAGTTCAGTCGGTGATTGCCAGTGCGCTGATCGATGCGGGTGTTCATCCCGAATATATCGATGGTATTGGCATCTCAAGCCAACGTGAAACCACGGTTATTTGGGATAAAGCGACCGGTCAGCCCATTTACCATGCGATTGGCTGGCTGTCGAAGCAGACGGCACCGATTGCGAAGCAGATGGTGACGGATGGCTATTCGGAATTGATCCATGAACATACCGGATTAGTGATTGATTCATACTTCTCAGCTACCAAAGTACGCTGGCTGCTGGATCACGTACCAGGCGCCCAAGAGCGTGCTGAAAAGGGCGATTTGCTGATGGGAACCGTTGACAGCTGGCTAGTCTGGAAGTTATCGGATGGACAGTTGCACATTACCGATTACACCAACGCTAGCCGAACGATGATGTTCAATATTCATGATTTAAAGTGGGACGATGAGATCCTAAAAATCATGAATATTCCCAAACAGATGCTGCCGGAGATTCATTCTTGTTCTGAAGTATATGGCACCACTAAGAACTACCAGTTTTACGGCGTTGAAGTGCCAATTTGCGGACTGGTGGGGGACCAACAGGCGGCCTTGATCGGTCAAATGGCTTTCAAGCCTGGCGAAGTGAAGAACACGTATGGTGATGGTGCCTTTATCGTGATGAATACTGGGGATAAACCGCAGCTTTCTAAGCACAAGCTGCTGACTACCATTGCCTACGATTTAGATGGTAAATTAACCTATGCGCTTGAAGGATCAATCTTCGTGGCCGGTACCGCGCTGAACTGGTTGCAGGAAACCATGAAGATCATTGATAACGTGCCGCAGTCTCGGCAAGTAGCTATGGCATCGACCAATGATGATGAAGTGTATGTGGTGCCTGCCTTTAACGGGTTAGGGGCGCCATACTGGGATCAGGATGCCCGCGGAGCGGTGTTTGGACTGACTCGCGGAACTAACCGTAACGATTTTGTGAAGGCAACGCTGCAGTCCATCGCGTATCAAACCCGTGACATCATTGAAACCATGCGGCAGGATACTGAGATGCCGGTAGTGGAAATTCTAGCGGATGGCGGTGCCTCCCGTAACCGGTATCTGATGCAGTTCCAAGCAGATATTTTAAATCTGCCGATCGTGCGTTCAAGCGACGAAGAAACCACTGCTTTAGGGGCAGCCATTTGCGCCGGATTGGCAGTTGGCTACTGGAAAGACTTGGATGAAGTTAGCCAGATT
This sequence comes from Secundilactobacillus yichangensis, assembly GCF_016861565.1. Lineage (GTDB taxonomy): Bacteria > Bacillota > Bacilli > Lactobacillales > Lactobacillaceae > Secundilactobacillus > Secundilactobacillus yichangensis. The sequence goes on along the minus strand of NZ_BOLK01000008.1, from coordinate 60,933 downwards.
CATGCTGCGGGCAGAACCTTTAAGCCGGAAATGACAGCTGAACGCCGCGCGCGTTTGTATGATGGCTGGCAAATTGCCATTAAGGCTACTCGAGCATTTAAACCGAAACAGTAATTAGAGTGCGTAACAAAACACGGTAGATTCTGGAATCTACCGTGTTTTGACATGAGATTAGACTCATTGGCGAAAAACGTTACTTATCAGGTCGATAATGCAGCAAATCACCCGGCTGGCAGTCCAAAACTTGACAGATCTTTTCTAGCGTTGAAAAACGCACCGCTTTCGCTTTACCCGTTTTTAGAATCGACAGATTAGCCATGGTGACGTCTACCGCGACTGATAATTGTGTTAGGGTCATATGGCGTTTAGTTAGCATGTCGTCCAGTGAAATTTCAATCATAATACCTCCTAAACCGTTAAATCGTTTTCGTTTTTAATCTGCAGTGCAGCTGCCCATAAGCGAACCAGCACAGCGATGAATACCGTGAGAATTAGTGGGATAGTGGCAATTCCAAGGCCAATTAACATAATGCCAGGGGCGTCGTTTAACTGCGTAATGGCGTAAATGAAGGGCAGCCAAAGCCAAACACCGACCGTGACAACCACTAGTGCCCATTTGACCCGGTTGAGGTAAGTAACCGCCTGGGAGCTAAAGGCTTGATTATGATCAATGATACCCAGCAGCTGTTCTGCAAAGATAGCGGCAGCTAAGAAACCGATGATAGCGAGGTAGATACCAATTCCAAGAATAACGACGACAACGTTGAGATGATGGGGCGCGTGTTCAAACATTTCGCGCAGCATGATGGGAAACGGAATGATGCCGATTGCGATTGCTAACAGCGCTAAACAGCCGATTAAAAGCCGTAAAAACCAGGTGCTCTTTCGCATGATGGTGCCTCCATTCGTTTTTGTTAGCACCAGTATAGCAGAAACTTTATCGATAAACGATAAAGAATAAATTAATTTTCTGGTAAGATGATGTAGCAAGTGTTAGGAGAGTAAAAAATAAGCGTGGAGCAAAAGTTAAATTTGCTTCACGCTTATGATTAGTCTTTTTTAGTTTTTAAGTAGCCGCTCTTAATCAGCAAGTCCCTTGAACGCTGAGTCGCTGGTTTGAAGCCCCGGTTAAACAAGTGACGGAAGTACATCAGATTGTACAGGTAGCCCCAAAGAAAGCTCAGCGCGAACTGAAGAACGCTGTAGACAGTACTGAATGTTTGTACCGAAGTAAAGTGAATGGAATAAAATCCTAAGACAATTCCGAGGTTCACGCCGGTCATGCACAGAAAGTTATACCAGTCCCCTCGGAAAATGGGAACGAGAAAGACGAAGAAAAAGGTCGTATACGAGAATCCAACTTTACCGATTCGAATATCGCCATTATCCTCTTTTACAACGGTGGCGTAGTTAGGCGGTACTGGAATGCCGTTTGGCCCCTCGTTGTTGTCGCCATTATCGCCGTTTCCAAATGGATTTTGCATTTAAACCCTCTTTTCTACACTGAATCTTTTTAAAAGTCAAAATTGGTCAAACTAGTTATTCATTATAATAAGCCTAAATGTTATTTTTGGCTACCACTAAGCCCGGGTAAATTTCACAACGGCTTCACAACGGGCAGTTTGCGGCATCATGTCCACGGACTGAATATAGTCGACGTGGTACTGCTTGGTTAATTTCACTAAATCACGTGCCAGAGTAGACGGATTGCAGGAAATATACACAAACTTTTTCGGTTTAGCACTTAAAATGGCGTTGATTAAACCGTCGTCCAGCCCAGTACGCGGTGGGTCGACGATTAAAGCATCCGGTTTAAAGCCTTCATTCAGCCACTCGGGAATAATTGATTCAGCCGTTCCGGTTTCGTAGTGAACGTTATCAATACCGTTGATCCGTGCGTTTTCATTGGCATCGTCCACGGCGTCGGCAATCACGTCCATTCCGCGAACTTCTTTTGCGGCGTGGGCAATGGATAATCCGATAGTCCCCACACCGGAGTAAGCGTCAATGACCGTTTCGTTGTCAGACAGCGCCAGAGCTTTCAGTGCTTCATCGTAGAGGCGGACGGTCTGGTAAGGGTTCAACTGTAAGAAAGCGCGCGCGGACAGGTTAAACTGCAGGCCGTTGAGGACTTCGCAAATCTGCGGCTTGCCGGCTAACAGTTTAGTTTTCTCGCCCCAAATAAGCGATGTTTTATCGTTATTGATGTTTTGCATGATGGAAACGACTTCTGGGAATTTGGTCAGCAGCTGATCCACCATGTCGGCTTCTTGCGGGAAAGGCGCCTTGGTGGTGACGAAGACCACTTGGACTTCGCCAGTTCCTTCGGCGACTCGGACAACCACCGTCCGAACGAGACCGTTACCGCTTTTTTCGTCATAGGTACTAACATTCAGTTCTTCCATTAAGTCGACAACGCCGCGCATGACCCGCATGGTAGCGGGCATTTGAACTGAACAGGTTTTAAGGTCGACCAGATCATGGCTGCGCTCGCGGTAAAGGCCGGCAATCACGTGACCGTCAGCGTCCCGGCGAACCTGAAATTGCGCCTTGTTACGGTATTCGTACGGATTGTCCATACCAATTGTGGGCTTCAGCTGAAAGTTGCGGTAGCCCTTAGGCTGGAACTTTTCCAGTGATTGTAAAATCACGTCGCGTTTGAAGGCTAGTTGGGCAGGATAAGCTAGGTGCTCCAGCTCAAAACCGCCGACTTCGCTGGCGTACTCGTCACGTGGTTTGACACGGTCTGGACTAGGCGTCTTCAGCCGGTGAATCTTAGCGGTAAGAAATGATGGCTTGATACCCGTCACTTCGGCCACAATCACTTCGTTTGGCAAAGCGCCCTTTACGAAGACCAGCTTGCGTTTAAAGTAGCCGATTCCTTCGCCATTAATGCCTAAACGCTTGATGGTCAGCGGGAAGCGCTGGCCAAGCTTAACCTGCACACCAGTTTCCTGATGCGGTCGGGGCCGGTGATTATTTGAATTGTGATATCGATGTTGCGGTTGGTTTTTATTCAATGCTTTTATCCTATTCTATATAATGTTTAGAAGTCTCACGTCTTCCGTATTGTAGCGTAAAAGAGCGGTCCAGCACAAGCTGAACCGCTCCTTTCGTTACCGAAAAATAAGATTATTCTTCGTAATAGTGGTATTTAATTGAGTAAGACTTCAGGTCGCCTGGGTGCAGCGTGATGTCACCGAAGCCGTCATGGTTGATGGCGTCTGGCAACGTCTGAGCTTCGGTAGCAACAGCGTTGTATGGTTTACTGCTATCAAAGAGGTTAGCAGTGTAAACAACTAACCCGTTGCGTTCGGAGTAGATCGCCACGTGACGCTTGCTGGCTTTATCGCTCAAAACGGCGATTGGTTCAGTAGCACTGCCTTTGACAACGTAAATGTCGTCGATTTCGTCCTTGTTGTACTGTGACTTGATGTCAGCCAGTGCGCTAGGAACGTCGCGGCTCTTTGAGAAGTCGTAGCCGGTACCGGCGAGATCAGTGAATTTACCAGTTGGCACTTTATCTGAAGCTAAGTCCAAACGACGGGTACTGTTGATCTGCAGCAGTTGATTATCCAAGTTCTTTTGACCCTCTGTTAAGTTCCAGTAAATATGGCAGGTTGGGTTGAACAGGGTAGTGGCAGTTGAAGCAGCACTGAAGTTAATCGTTACATCATTATCATCAGTAAAGGTGTAGGTGATGCGGGCGTCTAGATCGCCAGGGAAGTTATCCTCTGAGCTGGCAATGTTACGTGAGAAGGTCACACTGGCATCGTGTTCGCGAACGGATTGTTCAGCGTGCCAAACGAGGTTAGCAAAGCCGTGAGGGCCACCGTGTAAGGTGTTGTCATTTTCGTTGGCATCGAAGTGGTATTCCTTACCATCGATGGTTGCTTTAGCCTTAGTGATGCGGCCGGCTACCCGACCAATTGACTTGCCGAGGCATGATGCGGTTGCCTCATAGTCAGAAAGTTTGTCGAAATGCCCGATTAGCGGGTGATTGTTAACGTTGTAGTTTGTCCAAGTGGCACCAAGTGCGCTGACCTGGATGAAGTTACCTGCTGCGTTGGTAATTGTGTAACGGTAAATGTCTTCGCCGTCGTGTTGACCAAAAATATCAGCTGTAATTTGCATAAATAAATCCTCCTTGTGTAAACGCTTTATCAATTAGTATTATACGCTTTCTAGCTCAAAAAATTTAGTAAAAAAACGATTCATTTGGTAAATTATTTAGTGAAAGCGAATGAAAGTTGCTTCTTAACCTTTTCCCAACAATTTCGAGATATTTGGTTGTTATTCTTATAGTTGTAATATCAGGGATGTTATTCTTGAAAGGATGATAGAAGTGTTACTTGATAACTCAGAGATAGAAACCATCGCCGTTCAATTAGTGGACGTCAATGAATCCAAAATGACCGCCAAAACCGAAAATAATGAAATGATTCAAATTAAACCGAGTGCAACCGCAAAACATGACAAGTCCTTCTGGCAAAGCATGAAAGATATTGCCAAGGCGAAAATCTGGTTGCCAGTGACTAAGGGCACCCACCAATTACTGCAATATGACTGGCTGAGTGCAACGCCGGTAATTTAAATTTAAAATTTATAGGTAGGTATAGGCCACTTTCAAGCTGATTGACTTGAAAGTGGCCCTTTTTGGTTTATATTTAAAAATTAAATCTTAAGCTTAAGAGTGTTTGAAAGGTGTTTAAACGCAACCCAATCTTTTGCCACTTATAGAACAGTACGAAAAGTCCAAAAGATAACCAATAAGAACGTAATCCCCTGTCAGAGTAGTGGTACAATTTGCTCAATTATTTACATGATACTTGTTTTTAGTAAGCGTTAATTTTTATAATTAACGGGGCAACTAAACTATGAAAGCCCTTAACATAAGGGCTTTATTAGAATAATATCATTAATATTTTATTGACTACTTTTATAAATGAGTCTACATTGGGTAACATGTGTCTATTGGAAATGTAGTTTAATTTAAAGGAGAATATTGATAGTATGACTAATTTAACGAAGTTTAGTACAGTACTCGTGGGTGCGGGTGCCCTCTTGGGTATTTTAGCGGCCCCCGTTGTAGGACATGCCGATACAAAAGATTCCACGGTCACAGCAAGTGTTTCGCAAGATCCTCATCACGGGTCACTTAGCTTAAAGCAGGTACCCAATTTTACCTTTCAATCGCACATTGTTAATGATGGTAAAGCTGCTGGCACGGCTAGTCAAAATTTAACGGTCGATGATGAAACTGATTCCGCTTCAGGGTGGAATCTTTCAGCCAAGCTGAATACTTTTAGTGCCGACAAAACGGATGCGATGTTTAAGCTTACTGGTTCGTACATCGGGCTGCTACCCACGCTAGCTGGCGATAACTCAAAAGTTGGAGCAGCACCAGTTGTTAGAAATGACGCACCCACTATAATTAGCGGTGCTAATACTGCAACTAATATTGCTTCTGCTGAAAGTGCCTCGCAACACAAAGGGACTAATGGCACTTCTGATGGGATCGGCGAAGGTATTGGTCAGTGGAATATTGCCTTTAACCCAACGTTATATGCAACTCTTCCAATGATTTCAGCAACTTACAGTTCTACTATAACTTGGACGTTAACTTCAGGACCAACTTCTGATGTAGCGGCAACACCAACTAAGTAATATGAAAAAAGGACTTAAATTAGTTTTCATTACATTGATGTTTGTTGCAGGCGTTTTCAGTTTGACTCATATTCCAGCTAAGGCTGCGGTCAATGACTTTCAGGTGAAAGCACTTCTGCCAGCTAACAATAATCCTCAGGCAAGTTACTTTGATTTAAAAGTGAAACCGAAATCCAAACAGACGTTGCGCATCCGGGTCACTAACAATAGCAGTAAACGCCAATTGTTTAAGGTGAGGCCTAATAACGCAACGACGAATTCTAACGGGGTAATTGATTACTCGCTGCAAACGAAAAAGGATCCGTCAGCAACTACCTCGTTTTCTGATATGCTAGGCAATCAAACGGGCAAGCAGGTTTCGGTGGCCGGTAAAAGTAGCGCGACCGTTTCGTTTAAACTTACAACGCCAAAGAAACCCTTTGATGGAACGGTTCTCGGCGGGTTTGTTATTTATTCAGCGAGTGCTGCTGAGCAAGCTCAAAAGAGCAATCGAAGCAGTAATTTAGCACACTACGTTATTGCCGCCCGGTTAGTGGAGTCGACTAAGCAGGTCACACCAGACCTGGCTTACCATGGCACTAAGTATGTCGGTAGTAATGGGCTGCCGAGGATTCAGGTTAATTTACAGAATACTCAGCCGACTATTATTGGTGACGTTCATCTTAAAGCCAAGGTTATTGGCGAAGGGCATCAGACGGTCGCTAAAGTGAATCAAAAAATGCTTAACTTCGCGCCCAATTCAAGGTTTGGCTATCAATTGCAAACCCTGAATAATAAAGCCCTTAAGCCAGGTCAATACCGACTTAATATGACGGTTAAAGGTGATAATGGTTCTTGGAAATTTGATAAACTATTCACGGTTTCTGACAAAGATGGCAAAGCGGCTAAAATTGTTCAGCCAGCTACCAATTGGAAACAGATTATCATGTGGATTATTGAAGGCCTAGCCATTCTAATCGTGTTAGGTTACATCATTAATAAATTCCGCAAGTGGATGAAGAAAGATTAACCATTTTGCGTAAGCCTAATTGCTTGCGTCTAACTTTAAAAAAACGGTAAACTCAAGGCTGTTAAGAATTGAGTTTACCGTTTTTATAAAGGAGATTTTCATTATGGCTCTAACAGACACGTATACACTTAGCAATGGTACCAAGATTCCAATAGTCGGCTTCGGAACTTGGCAGACACCAGATGGCGATGTCGCCTACCAATCAGTATTGACCGCTATTAAGGACGGTTACCGTCACATTGATACGGCTGAAGGCTACGGCAATGAAGCCAGCGTTGGCCGTGCGATTCATGATTCAGGGGTCAGACGCGAGGACCTTTTTGTTACCACGAAACTTGATAATTCTGCTCATGGTTATGAAGAAACGAAGCAAGCACTTGGTGAATCATTATCAAAGTTAGGCCTGGAATACGTTGATCTTTTCTTGATTCACTGGCCGAATCCATTGGCTTACCGTGATAACTGGGAAGAAAAGAACGCTGAAACCTGGAAGGCTATGGAAGAGGCCTACGAAGCAGGACAGGTGAAGGCCATCGGGGTATCTAACTTCCGGCCAAAGCACATTGATGCACTGTTGAAAACAGCTAAAATCGCACCAATGGTCAACCAAATCTTCTTGAACCCATCAGATCTGCAGCCAGGTGTTGTGGCATACAATAACGATCACGATATTTTGACGGAGGCATACAGTCCATTTGGAACTGGTAAAATCTTCCAGATTGAAGATTTGAAAGGTATTGCAGCCAAGTACAACAAGTCTGTTCCGCAGTTAGTTTTGCGCTGGCACTTGCAGCACGGGTTCTTACCGCTGCCTAAGTCCGTGCACGCTGATTACATTAAGGCGAATACGGATATCTTTGACTTTGAGATTGACGCAGCGGATATGAAGACTATTGATGGCTTCCGTGGTGCGTTTGGACTGGCGAAGGATCCGGATAAGGTGTCGTTTTAGACATAGGATTTTAGAGCTTAACCTGTTGGGTTGGGCTCTTTTCTTTTATATAGAGTAGTTGGGCTACAGCAAGCAGAGAGCTGCATGTAAGGGACAGCCAACACAAATCCAAGCCCGGGATTTCTGTCGCCCGCCCCTTACACTCCGCTCTCTAAGCGCTTGCTTTCACACCCTGATTTAGTTGGGTTACAGCAAGCAGAGACTTGCACCTAACAGGCGAGCAACATAAACCCAAGCCCGGGGTTTACGTCACTCCCCCGTTAGGCTCCAGTCTCTAAGCGCTTGCTTTCACACCCTTTATCTTTTACAATTAACTCAAACAACACGAGGGGTGTCCCAGTATCTTGCTGGGGCTGAGATGTGGTTGCACTATCCCTTTGAACCTGTAAGTTCATACTTGCGAAGGAACGTGTTCAATTCGGGCCAGTTTTGCTGGCAAAGAGTCGGGCTAACGTTTTGTTTAGCTCGACTCTTTTTTACGGCTGACTGTTGTTTGCACTCATATTTAGGAGGATATTTTCAATGAAAATCGATTTACTCAATCAGATTCGCGAGACTAATCCCGTTGTCCTTAATATTTCCAACTTTGTGACCGTGCAAGATGTTGCCAATGGTATTAACGCTATTGGAGCTTCACCTATTATGTCTGAAGAAATCAATGAAACCGATGAAATGGTCGGTATCAGTAATGCCGTTGCTCTAAACCTTGGTGCTTTTTCCAAACCGCAAGTCGCCCATATTCTTGCCATGGGGAAAACTGCTAATGCGCAACATAAGCCATTAGTCATCGACCCGGTCGCAGTTGGTGCCATCAGTTACCGTAAGCAAGTTGCACTAGACCTCATGAAACAGTTCCAAGTTGATGTGATCCGTGGCAACGCTGGCGAAATCGCGGCGCTTGCAGACATTGCCTGGGACGCTAAGGGAATCGATGCCGGTTCTGGTAATCAAGACGTGGTGGAAGTTGCTAAAGCAGCTGCTAAAAAGCATCACTGTGTGGTCATCCTGAGCGGTGAAACGGATGTTATTACCGATGGTGAACACGTTGCTCGCGTCTTCAACGGCACGCCGTTGTTCCAGCTGCACGTTGGTTCGGGCGACATGCTCAGCAGTATTGTGGGTGCCTTTTGTGCGGTCAGTGACGGTGATTATTTCGAAGCTGCTCAAACGGCTTGCCTGGTCTTCGCGTCAATTGGCCAAATCGTTGCTGAGCAGTTGAATGAAGAACGACCCGGTACTTTTGCAGCCCGTTTGATGGATGAACTGCATCTGGCAACCGTTGCTGATATTGAAAAAATTGCTCAATTTGACTGAAAGGTGTGACATTTAAATGGCTGAGGAAATTAATTCATTTCCGCAAACGTTAACGATTGCTGGGACTGATTCTGGCGGCGGTGCTGGTGTGATGGCTGATTTAAAGACCATGCAGGAACGCCACGTTTTCAGTGCGGCAGTGATCGTCGCTGTAACGGCGCAAAATACCATCGGGGTTCAGGACTTCGCCGCATTGTCCAAGAAACTGATTGACGAACAATTTGCTTCTGTTGCTGGCGATCTAGCCATTAAAGCTTGCAAAACCGGGATGTTAGCGGACGCGGAGCACGTTGAAATTGTCGTTGAAAACTTAAAGAAATATGACTTGGGACCGCTGATCGTGGACCCCGTTATGATTGCTAAGGGCGGTGCCGCACTGCTGGCCGACGATGCCATTGATGTGGTCAAACGTGATCTGCTGCCGCTAGCTACCGTGGTAACACCCAATTTGCCAGAAGCCGAACGGTTAACGGGTATGACCATTAAGACACCAGAGGATATGCAGGCGGCTGGTAAAACGTTGCGTGCAACTGGTGCCAAGAATGTCATGATCAAGGGTGGTCACGGCGATACTGACAAGGTGACCGATTACGTGCTGCTGGAAGATGGCAAAGAATTTTGGCTTAGCGCGCCCCGGGTCGACACTAACCGGACGCATGGTACCGGTGATACACTGTCCAGTGCAATGACGGCGGAGATTGCTAAGGGTAATGATATTGAATCTTCGATACGGACAGCAAAGGACTTCGTTGAGGCTGCTATTCGTAACACAATTCAAGTTGGTCATGGCCATGGTCCGCTAAACCATTGGGCTTACGGAGAGGAGAATCCAGGCAAATGAAATTTAAACCAGAAATGCTAAAAGCATACTTTGTCTGCGGCTCCCAAGACGTGCCTGAGGGACAGTATGAAACCATTGTCAACACTGCGATTAAAGCAGGTATTACCGCTTTTCAATTTCGTGATAAGGGTAATGATTCAACGCTCAGTCCTATTGACCGGGCTGCCATGGCAATGAAACTGCGCGGCCGCTGTGCTGAAGCCGGGATTCCCTTTATCGTGGATGATAACGTTGAGTTGGCTAAGCAAGTTAACGCTGACGGCATTCACGTGGGACAGTCAGATGAACAGATTCAGCAGGTTGTTGCCGAAGTTGGTGATCAGATGATCGTTGGGCTGTCCTGTTCCACCGCAGAAGAAGTGAAAGCGGCTAATGCTATTGATGGGATCGACTATTATGGCAGTGGTCCGATACACCCCACGGGTTCCAAAGCGGATGCGGATCCCGTAATTGGTCTGGATGGTCTTAAGCAGCTGGTCAGTCTCACGGAGCGACCAATTGTTGCCATTGGAGGGATCACCGTTGATGATCTTAGCGATGTGATTCAAACTGGAGCTGCAGGCTCAGCGGTTATTTCCATGATTGCTCAAAGTAATGATATTCCAGGGGTTGTGAAAGCAATGCTGAGGGCTTAAAAACAATAAAGCTCATATCCTAAGCGATATGAGCTTTTTTACGTACCCATTCAAATGATTACTGACTATTGACAAGTTTCTGTGTTGGCCTTAAACTTTCCTCATTCAAATTTAATCTAAGGTGGGAATTATGACATGGAAAAACCAATTATTGGCATTCCAGCTGCACGACAGCTGGTGGGTGACTCGTATAAAAATACTGTGAACCAGGGTGAAGTTGCAGCGATTACTAAAGCCGGCGGTGTGCCAGTGCTGATTCCCACCCGTGAACCTGACTTAGCAGCTGATTATAGCAAGCTGTTTGACGGTTTATTACTGCCCGGTGGCCCAGACGTGGCACCGCGATTCTTTGGCGAAGAGCCTTTACCAGAAATGGATGAGGCGGATGATCGGTTGGACGCTACTGAAATTGAATTGATTAAATTAGCAGTTGCTGCTGGAAAACCGATGTTGGGTATCTGCCGTGGTGCGCAAGTCGTGAATATTGCCTTGGGTGGCGATATTTATCAGGATATTGCCAAACAGATTGCTCATCAGACCTACCAGCATCATCAAAAAGCACCGTATAACCAAGGTTCTCACTATGTCGATATTACTGAAGGTTCCATGTTGCAGACTATTTTTCAAGGACAGCAGCACGTGCTGGTCAATAGTTACCACCATCAAGCAGTTAGAAAGTTATCACCACAGTTAAAGCTGACCGCTAAGGCTGGTGACGGTGTGGCAGAAGCCGTAGAGAGCAAGGATAACAATCTAATTTTAGCGGTTCAGTGGCATCCAGAGTTGATGTATAAAGAAAATGCAGCAGAGTACGCGATCTTTGAGGATTTCATTAAACGGGTTAAAGAAGCATAGATTGGTGAAGTGGCTTGGAATTATTTTCCAGCTTTTTTAAGATTAGTCACGTAGTTAACCTATGTGACCTTAGTTGACAGATTATGGGATAAACTATTCGAATGATTTATCCCATAATGATATACTAAATCTTGGAAAGGACTGAGTACTATGGTGAATATCATGCCGGTTTCAGAGTTGAAGAATTACGGAAAAGTTTTAGATACAGTTGAACCAGATAACCCTGTTTTTCTGACTAAAAACGGCTATGGCAAATATGTGGTCATTGATTTGGCTGATTACGAAGCCTTTGAGAAGTTCAAAAAAAGCAAACAGTTAGCCCAAATCTTAAAACAGGCCGAAAGAAGTGGTACTCAGCCTCTGGACGAGGTTGCCGCGGAATTGTTGAAGTAGTGGTATACAAACTTGTTATTGCGAATGATGCAACGTCAGATTTACGTACATTACAAGCTTATTTAAAGGCCTTTTTGGATAGAAAGCAGCTAATAAGGTAATTTCAACAATCATTGCACAGTTACAGCATTTGGGGAGCTATCCTAAACTGGGAGCATCTGCTAGTGTGATTGACCACCAGTTGGATAATTACCGCTACTTACGCGATAGGCGGAATACGATATTTTACAGGATTGATGAAGACCGGGCGACTGTTATAATTGAGCGGATTTTTGATAACTGAGAAAATATCATTCGTGAATTGAATGACTATTTAGATAAAAATATGCCTCCCGGAACATAGCTGAGTAGGTAAATCTGTCGTTAACTAAGGTTGATCAAAGGGCTGCACGCATTTTAAAGTGCAGCCTTTTGATTTGGACTTTTACTAAATTCCTGATTTGTTCCAATAATTAAGAATCTCTAATCAGAGCTCAACGTTCAATACCGTAAGATTGCACTTTAAGTCATTTAGGGCGATAATGAAAGCGGTAACAAAAAATACAGGAGGCCTCAATTATGAGTAAAGTCTATTTATCAGCTCAATTACCAGAAGTGGCAACTCAAGAACTGAAAAAAGCTGGTTTGGATGTCAGTGTTTATGAAGGCGACGGTTTGATCTCACATGATGAGTTACTGAGAAATGTTAGTGATATCGACTTCTTGATCACACCACTATCAACAAAGGTTGATCGGGAAATCATTGATGCTGCACCAAAACTGAAATTGATTGCGAACTTTGGGGCCGGCTTCAATAACATTGACACTGCTTATGCCAAGGAAAAAGGCATTCCAGTAACTAACACACCGGCGGTTTCAACGAATGCCGTTGCTGAAGTGACCATCGGCTTGATGTTAGCATTAAGTCACCGGATCGTTGAAGGTGATCAAAAGATGCGTAACGAGGGCTTCCCTGGCTGGGCACCCCTGTACTTCTTAGGACACGAAATTGCCGGTAAGACACTCGGCGTCTTTGGCCTTGGAAATATCGGCAGCGACGTTGCTCGAAAGGCTAACGCTCTGGGTATGAACGTTCAGTACTACAAGCCAAACCGCTTGTCGGATCCAGAAGAGCGCTCAATGAAAGTGACCTACAAACCATTAGATGAATTGATCAAGACCAGTGATTTTATCACCATCAACGCACCTCAAACACCTGAAACCACGCACAAATTCGATGCCGCTGCCTTCCAAGCAATGAAGAAGACAGCTTGCATCGTAAACGTCGGCCGTGGTCCAATCATCGATGAAGCAGCTTTGCTGGACGCGTTAAAGTCCGGTGAAATTGCGGGTGCCGCTTTGGACGTTTATGAAAAGGAACCAAACGTTGACGACGGCTTCAAGTCATTGAAGAACGTTATCCTAACGCCTCACGTTGGGAACGCCACTGTCGAAGCGCGTGATGCCATGGCTAATATTGTTGCTGGCAATGTTGTGTTAGTGAGCAGTGGTAAATCGGCTAAGTTCGTTGTTAACAAATAAAAAGTTTTCCCACCACTCCGCAATTTGAATGGGCGACCATGAAATAGGACTTGTATTTTAACAAAATTAAAGTACAATGAGAACATAACAAAGTTTCACAGAGAGCCGGGAAAGGCTGAAAGCCGGCAGCGTTGAATGGCAGAAACACACTTGGTTGCGCAACCAATATCAGCGATTAGAGGCAGTTCAATACGAACTGCGAACTTGGGTGGAACAGCGTTACGACGCCCCTTGGTACTCAGACTTTGAGTGCTAAGGGGCGTCGTTTTCGTGTTCAGAAGGGAAATTTGCTATGAAAAACAAAGATCAAAATTTATCGCGCTCGTTGCAAAGTAGGCACATTCAGATGATTGCCATCGGCGGTGCCATTGGGACTGGTCTGTTTTTAGGTTCTGGTAGCGCGATTCATACGTCCGGTCCGTCAATCATTCTGGCGTATCTGATTGTCGGTCTGTTTTGCTTCTTCATGATGCGAGCCATTGGTGAACTTTTGCTGTCAGATACGAGTAAACATTCCTTCTTGGATTTTGTCAGCCAGTATTTAGGTGACCGGATGGAATTTGTTACCGGCTGGCTGTACTGGTTTTGCTGGATCAGCCTGGCGATGGCGGATTTAACCGCTACTGGTATTTACATCAAGTACTGGTTCCCGTCAGTTCCCCAGTGGGTTGCCCCGTTTGTCATTCTGGTTTTTCTGTATTTTACCAACCGAATCAACGTCAAAGCCTTCGGTGAAATGGAATCCTGGTTCTCACTAATTAAGGTAGCCGCTATTATTATTCTGGTCGTTGTTGGTTTTGCATTGGCTATCCTACACACTAAGGTAGACGGCCAAACGGCTTCATTTAGTAACCTCGTTAGTCACGGCGGCTTTTTCCCCACAGGCGGTTACGGCTTTTTAATGGCGTTTCAAATGGTTGTTTTCGCCTTTGTTGGGATTGAAATGGTCGGTTTAACGGCTGGTGAAACCAATGATCCAGTGGCTAATTTGCCTAAGGCTATCAACAGTTTGCCGCTCAGAATTGGGCTGTTCTACGTTGGTTCCATGATTGCGATTATGAGTGTCTATCCGTGGAACAAAATTACCACCACTGCCAGTCCGTTTGTTCAGGTGTTCTCCGGTATTGGGATTGCCGGTGCTGCCGGTATTTTAAACTTTGTGGTACTAACTGCTGCTTTGTCAGCAACCAATAGCTGTCTCTTCAGTACCAGCCGGACACTGCACGCCTTGAGTTGGGGCGGCAACGCACCAAAAAGTTTAGCCAAGCTTAATAAGAGTGGGGTACCAACCAACTCACTGAACTTCTCAACGCTGGTATTGCTGGTTATTGTGGTACTGAACTACTTGATGCCAGCTAGCGTCTTTGTCATGATTTCTGGGGTTTCAACCATTAACTTCGTGCTGGTCTGGGTCATCTTGATCTGGTGCCACATTCGTTACCGCCATATTCACCCTGAAGGGGCACAGACTTTCCGGATGCCGGGCTATCCGTTCACAGATTGGCTCAGCCTGATCTTCTTTATTGGCGTGCTGATATTCCTGCTGATCAACAGTTCTACCAGAATTTCCATGATCATTTCACTGGTTGTTTTCCTGATTATGCTGGGAGTTTACGAATTAATTTATCGGCCACGGCGGCAGAACAGTACCGATTCGGTGAAGTAGTCACGGGCTAAGGTTGCATGTATTGCCAAAAAATGACACTATATTAGGGTACATTCAGTCGGTAAGTGGCTGATTTAACTGAAATTAAAGGGGTAAATTAATAGTGATCAAACACATTTTTTCCGATATGGACGGTACGCTGCTGAATCAGCACGGTAAAGTTTCGGCTGGTAATCGAACGGCAATTCAGCATGCGGATATCCCGTTTACGCTGGTTTCTGCCCGGTCACCGAGACAGATGATGGATGCCATTGAGACGCTGGACTTAACGGCACCGCAGATTGGTTTTAACGGTGGGGTGATTTACCAGGTTAAGGATGGCCAGCTGCGGGTGATCGAAGACGTTCCGATTCCTGATCAGGTAGTTAAGCAAGTGGTTGACCTGGTTGAAGCAAGCTTTCCTGACACTGGAATCAGTCTCTTTGGTTTAACCAGCTGGCAAGTAACCTGTATGGATGATGGGATTGCCTTTTTCCAGGAAGATATGCCGCAAAAACCAACGGTGCTTGATAGTAAGACCTTTTGGAAGGATCCAGAACCAATTTATAAAATGACTTTTTGCGTGCTGAAGTCACAGGTCATGGACGGTATTGTCAAGATACTGCAGGACGCTGATTTGCCGGGAGTTGCCATGCAAAAGTCCAGTGACATTTATCTGGATATTACGGCTAGTGAGGCTAAAAAATCACGTGGTGTGAATTACATCGCTAAACATGAACAATTAGATTTGACTGAGACAGCTGCGTTTGGCGATGGTCCTAATGACATTCCAATGCTTAAATTAGTTGGCATGCCAATCGTCATGGCTAACGGATTACCGAACGTTAAGCGAGTTGCCCGTTATCTGACCGCGGATAATGACCATGATGGCGTTGGTCGGGGAATCGATAAGTACGTGCTAGAGAATTAAAAATTATAAATTAAATGCACTGATGAGCACGAAAATCATCAGTGTATTTTTTTGCTTAGAGGAAGCTCTCAATCAATAGATATCGCATTCCTAAAAGTCACAGCACGTATAAGCCCGCTAAAGTTGAAGAAACCGAAATTCATGGTAAAAAAATTTAAATTTTTTTGCCCTGAATAATTATGAACACTTGATGAGACTGTGTTTAGTATAAATTAACTTTTCGTGGGTACGCTTTAGAAAAGTAAATTTTCAGGAAATTACCAGGGACAAAACAACCAATTTTTTTCAAAAAATTCATTTTAAGTTTTCAAAAAAAACGAACTATTCAAAAAAAGTCTCCATTATATTTCGCATTAAACCATTTAGATCCTCTGCGTGATGATCCGAATGAAATCGGAAAAATGGAGTTATTAAGCAAGCAAAAAGTTTTCGCTATTTAACAAAATCATGAAAGTGTTTGAAAATATTGTTTATAGGGTGAATTATTTTAGCCGGCTGGACTTGATATCGTCGGCTGGTCGAATATGACGTGCATAAGAAATCATTTTTTTAAACTTTGCGTTTTTAACTTTTTTAAAAGCTATTGTAGTATGCAATTAAAATATAAACGAGATAATATTGGGATTTTGTCCCCAAAATCAGCTATTTTTATCAGCTTGATAGATCCATATCAGTTAAGTTAATGAAAATGGTAAAAAAGAATGATTATCATTTTACTGAATATTCATACGCCTTTTGTAATTATTTATCCCGAAAGGCAACTTGAATTCATAACTAAGACGGTGATAGTATTCTGTCTGAAAAGTGGACTGGGAATTCCAACCGGATATTGGAATGATCCACGGATCTAGTTTTTAGGAAGTTTGGTATTTTTTGGGCGTAACTTTTGGATTAGTGTAAATTTTATGAGGGGGATTTCATATGGAAAAGTATAAATTCAACAGACGTAAATTAGCACGTGATTGCGAAGATGAAAAAGTTAGATTTAAACTATATAAAGCCGGCACACGTTGGTTAGTTGCCGGAATAGCTACCCTGACATTTGGTTTGGGTACTTTTGTATCTTCTGAACAGGCAAAGGCGGATACTGCAACGACACCCACCGATGATACCAATGCAAATACAAGTACCACAAAACAAACTGTAACCGCTCCCAAACAAGTCACTTTGCGGAGCTCTCAAAGTAGTTCAACGGGTGCTTCAACCACGACACCGACAGCTGCAACACAAACTCCTTCAACAGAAAAGGCTGCACCAGCAAGTAGAGCATCAGTAACTACAACGCCGACTGCTGAAAAGACGCCAGCAAGTGCAACGTCAACTACTGCAAAGGCGCCTTCAACCACTAAGCCTGCAACAACGGATACGACAGCAACTGACAGTGCTGCTAGCGCGCAAAAACCGATTACCAAGACAATGGTTGATGCCACATCATATGATCCAATTGTGGTTAATGTTAATAACAACACGAATACAAACACGAATACAAATAATAATGGTTACAGCACCAGTACTGGCAGCCTACCTACTGGCGATATCGGAACAACAACTACTACTCCGGGTTCAGGTTCAACCGGACAATCATCTACTTCTGTTTATAAGAACCCTGATGGCTCCGTTAGTACGGTTGCGTATGCCACGAATGGTCCCGATTCGACTTCAACTTCCACTAGTACTACCAATGGGACGAGTCAAACTCATGTTGTGGTTCTTCTTGGCGGGGCACCATCAACGAACACAGATTATTCAAAGATATCGTCCGCAATGTATGTATCGATCGTTGACCAAGAAGGTGACGTACTTTATAGCCGTCCTCAGACTACGCAAGTAAGCTATAAAGATACTTCTGACGGTGCTGCTACACAAGAATACGGCATTCTATACGGCGATGTTTCCAAACAATTACAAGCTTTGCAAAACGGGACCACTTACAATGACGATGGCTTGATTACTAATAGCGAACAGAAGCAATACACGCTACCAACAGATCCATCTCAGCTGGTGACCATTGGTAAGCCATCAGCCAACAATCAAGTAGTAGCTGACTCAACCGCACCAATTCAAACAGCAGATTATCTTGATAAGGTTGATCCTACTGATACTCAATCAGTGATCAACGCCTCAAATAACGGTATTGTAAACGCCAAGATCAACTATACTTTGGCTAACTCGGTACCTGAATTTGACGTTACTTACCATGTCATCGATCCTAAGAAAGTCACTACACCAACGGAGAAAAGTTACGTTGTAAACTATGTGGATGAAGATGAAGATAACCGGCTAGTTCAATCGGTTCAAGTCAACGATGACTCATCGCAAGATTATACCTATAACGAAGGAACGATCCTTAATCCTGATGGATCAGCGGATAGTACAAATAACACGGGAATTAATTTTGATATTTCAAATTACCAGATCGATGCTGATAAACTGATTGAAAAAGACGCTGCAGGTAACGTGATCGAAAATGGCGAGCTGGATAACGGCTATGAAACCATTAAAGATCCTCTAGCCGGAAAAACGTATACGATTCAGTTAAAACACGCCTATACAGCAAGTAACGGTGCAGTTACACACACCGTTAACTTTAAGTATACTGATGGCACAACAGCTGCACCTTCCGTTGAAAACTCTGCAACTTTCACAGAGACGACTGATATGGTTTTAAAGGCCGCTGGTGTGAACTCATACACTAGAGATGACGGCACGGTAATCAAACAGGTTAATTATAATGGTCTTCCCGCACAATTTGATGCTGTTCAAGCGGCTACTGTCGCTAACGCAACGCCAAATGTCGCAGAGGCACCAGCCGCGTCAACAACTGATGCTAATGGGCTTGCTGTCAATAGTTCTTATGACATTATTTACACGCTAAATACGTATACCCCTGACAATAATCCAGCGGGCTTAAATCTGACTAAAACAGTTACTCAAGGCGTTTATTATGTGAACGTTGATCCAGCTGCCCAAACGTTAGATGATATTGAAAACTATATGAAGAATGGTGCTAAAGCTAGCGATTTACTGGATATGGATACTAACCTTCCGAGTGTGAACTTTCACCGGACAGCTACAGCGACTGCTGATGGTAAATTTGTATACTCACCATGGGTTACTGATGATTCAACGGCATTTTCTTCAGTGCCAAAATATATGTTGAACTCCGAACCTGGCTACACTTTCTTTAAGATCGCGACTGCTGTGTCAAGCAATACCGTGGACGGCGATTCTGGATATAAGGCTGGGGATGATTCGACTAATAATACGGTTCTAACTGAAAGCAACGACTACGTTTTCGTTAACAGTGATACTGATAATGTTGCAAGGTATATATTCTATAAAAAGAATACAGAGGCACAGCCAACTGATGGAGCTGACCAGACGGTTACCCGGACGATTCACATTGTGGATCAGGATGGTAACAAGATAGGCCCCGATATCGTTCAATCAGTCACCTTTGAAACAAAAGTAACTGGCACTGGTGACGCACAGAAGGTTGTTTCTTACAACGTTAAATCATCAGATGAAAATGGTGATAAGCAAGCTGATGCAACCACTAGCAAGATCTTTACTTCTATTGCGGCACCTAAGGTTACTGGCTACACTCCAGATGATGCCAAAGTTGATGCACAAAACATTCCGCTGCAAGTTGACGGTACTTTAGCAAATCTAGAAACGACGATAACGTATACCAAGGCGCCAGTTGTTTCAGTTGATAAAGGGACGCCAAACACTGACAACTCATCAACGACTTACAAGATTACAGTTAACGGTCAGCCAGCGGGTTCATTTACAGTTAAGAATGGTATTAACGGCACTAACGGAACTAATGGCAAAGACGCTGCTCCGCTTACAGTCAAGAGTACCAGCATTGATAAACAGGGCAACACGGTCGTGCTCTTTAGCGATAACAAGTCAGTTACTATTTCGAAGGGTAAAGATGGCACTAACGGAACTAATGGTAAAGATGGTGCTTCTATCACCGTTACCAACACATCTAAGGATCCTAACGGTAACACCGTAGTTACCTTCTCGGATGGCAAGACAGTAGAGATCGATAAGGGGACTAATGGTACTAACGGTACTAACGGAAAAGATGGTCAGGCACCACAAGTTAAGGAAGTTACCAATACCGATGGTTCAAAGTCGTACGAATTCTACATCACCGGCCCAGATGGTGCTGAAATTTCTCTTGGTAAAGTTGCTGCACCAAAAGATGGTGTCAATGGTACCAACGGTAAAGATGGCACTTCTGTAACAGTAACTAGTACTTCAACAGATTCAGAGGGAAATACCGTCGTTAAATTCTCCGATGGTCACACTGCCACTATTGACAAAGGCCAAGACGGTAAGAATGGTACCGATGGTAAATCAATTACAGTTGCAAGCAGCAAGGTTGATGAAGATGGTAACACGATTGTGACCTTCTCAGATAATCAGACCATTAAGATCGATAAAGGTACTAATGGTACCAATGGAAAAGATGGCCAGACACCATCGGTTAAGGAAGTTACCAATCCAGATGGCACTAAGGTCTATGAGTTCTACCTCAAAGGACCAAAGGGCGATGGTACCGATGATACGATTCTTGGCACAGTTGATGCACCCAAGGATGGTACCAACGGAAAAGATGGTACTTCAGTAACCGTCACTGGTACTTCAACAGACGCAAAGGGAAACACCGTCGTTACATTCTCTGATGGTCACACAGCAGTCATCACCAAGGGTGCTGACGGTACTAACGGAAAAGATGCACAGACGCCACAAGTCAAGGAAATTACGAACACGGATGGCAAGAAGTCATACGAATTCTACGTTACTGGCCCAGATGGTTCAGAAGTTCCGGTTGGCACAGTTGATGCACCCAAGGATGGTGTCAACGGAAAAGACGGTAAAGATGGTGCAACGCCAACAGTTAGACCAGCTACTGACGCTAGCGGTAACGTTGATGGTTACATCTTCACTTTGAATGGTATCGATTACACTGTGAAAAATGGTGTCAATGGTACCAACGGAAAAGATGGTACATCAGTAACCGTCACAGGTACTTCGATAGATGCATCAGGTAACACCGTAGTTAACTTCTCGGATGGTCATCACGCCGTAATTAACAAGGGGCAAGATGGCAAAGACGGGACTAACGGAACCGATGGTAAGTCCATTACCGTTACGAATACTACGACTGATAAGGATGGCAACACCATTGTGACCTTCTCAGATAATCAGACCATTAAGATCGATAAAGGTACTAACGGAACCAACGGTACTAATGGAACTAATGGTCAGACGCCACAAGTTAAGGAAGTCACTAATCCAGATGGCACTAAGGTATATGAATTCTATGTCACCGGCCCAGATGGTTCCGAAGTCCCAGTTGGTACAGTTGATGCACCAAAGGATGGCGTTAACGGTAAAGACGGTGCCGATGGTAAAGATGGAATCAACGGAAAAGATGGCCAGGCGCCAAAAGTCAAGGAAGTTACAAACACTGATGGTTCGAAGTCCTACGAGTTCTACATCACTGGTCCAGATGGTTCCGAAGTGCCTGTTGGTACAGTTGATGCACCGAAGGATGGCATTAACGGAAAAGATGGAACTAATGGTAAAGATGGGACTGATGGAAAAGATGGTACATCAGTAACCGTCACAGGCACTTCGGTAGATGCATCTGGCAACACTGTAGTTAACTTCTCGGATGGTCACCACGCCGTAATTAACAAGGGGCAAGATGGTAAAGACGGGACTAACGGAACCGATGGGAAGTCCATTACCGTCACGAACACTACGACTGATAAGGATGGCAACACCATTGTGACCTTCTCAGATAATCAGACTATTAAGATCGATAAAGGCACTAATGGAATCAACGGTACTAATGGCAAAGATGGCCAGACACCACAGGTTAAGGAAGTCACCAATCCAGATGGTACTAAGGTATATGAATTCTACGTCACCGGTCCGGATGGTTCAGAAGTTCCGGTTGGTACAGTTGATGCACCAAAGGATGGCGTTAACGGGAAAGATGGAACTAATGGTAAAGATGGTGCATCCATCACCGTAACTGGCACTACCAAAGATGACAAAGGTAACACGGTAGTGACCTTCTCAGATGGGCACACTGCCACGATTGATAAAGGCCAAGATGGTACTAACGGTACCAACGGAACCGATGGTAAGTCCATTACCGTTGCTAACACTACGACCGATGAGGATGGCAACACAATTGTTACCTTCTCGGATAATCGAACAATTAAAATCAATAAAGGTGCTAACGGTACTGATGGCAAAGATGGCCAGACTCCACAAGTTAAGGAAGTCACCAACCCAGATGGTACTAAAGTATACGAATTCTATGTCACCGGTCCAGATGGTTCCGAAGTCCCAGTTGGCACAGTCGATGCACCCAAAGATGGCATTAACGGTAAAGATGGTACTTCAGTAACTGTAACTGGTACTTCAACAGATGCAAAAGGGAATACCGTCGTTACATTCTCCGATGGGCACACAGCCGTCATTGCCAAGGGTGCTAATGGAACTAATGGCAAAGATGGTCAGACCCCACAAGTTAAGGAAGTTACCAATCCAGATGGCACGAAGTCATACGAATTCTATGTTACTGGCCCAGATGGTGCGGAAGTGCCAGTTGGTACAGTTGATGCACCAAAAGACGGTGTCAATGGAACTAACGGAAAAGATGGAACTAACGGTATTAATGGCACCAATGGGAAAGACGGTCAGACTCCGCAAGTCAAAGAAGTCACCAACCCCGATGGTACTAAGTCATACGAATTCTATGTCACCGGTCCGGATGGTTCCGAAGTCCCAGTTGGTACAGTTGATGCACCAAAGGATGGCGTTAACGGTAAAGATGGCACCAACGGTAAAGATGGGGCTTCCATCACCGTAACTAGTACTACTAAAGATGACAAAGGTAACACTGTAGTGACCTTCTCTGATGGCCAGACAATTACGATTGATAAGGGTACAAATGGAATCAACGGTACTAATGGTAAAGATGGTCAGACACCACAGGTTAAGGAAGTCACCAATCCAGATGGCACTAAGGTCTATGAATTCTATGTTACTGGTCCAGATGGTTCCGAAGTCCCAGTTGGCAAAGTTGATGCACCAAAAGATGGTGTCAACGGAACTAACGGTAAAGACGGGACCAATGGTAAGTCGATTACAGTTGCAAGCAGCAAGATTAATCAGGACGGTAACACCGAGGTTACCTTCTCAGATGGCAAGACAATCACGATCGACAAGGGTACTAATGGAATTAACGGTACTAATGGAACCAATGGCAAAGATGGCCAGACTCCGCAAGTCAAGGAAGTTACCAATCCAGATGGTACCAAGGTATACGAATTCTACGTTACTGGTCCAGATGGTTCCGAAGTCCCAGTTGGTACAGTCGTTGCACCAAAAGATGGTACTAACGGCAAGGATGGAACATCAGTAACAGTCACAGGCACTTCGGTAGATAAATCCGGCAACACAGTAGTGACTTTCTCAGATGGTCATCAAGCTGTAATTGCCAAGGGTCAAGATGGCAAAGATGGAACCAATGGTACTGATGGTAAGTCAATTACCGTTTTGAACAGTCAACTTGATAAGGATGGTAACACGGTTGTAACGTTCTCTGATGGTAAGACAGTCAAGATTGACAAAGGTACCAATGGTAAAGACGGTCAGACACCACAAGTTAAGGAAGTCACCAACCCAGACGGCACTAAGGTATATGAATTCTATGTCACCGGTCCGGATGGTTCGGAAGTTCCGGTTGGTACAGTTGATGCGCCAAAGGATGGTGTCAATGGAACTAACGGTAAAGATGGTGCCGATGGTAAATCAATCACAATCTTAGGTAGCAAGATTGATGAGGACGGCAACACTGTAGTAACCTTCTCTGATGGTAAGACAGTCAAGATCGATAAGGGCACTAATGGTACCAATGGCAAAGATGGCCAGACACCAAAAGTGAAGGAAATTACGAATCCTGACGGTACAAAGTCCTACGAGTTCTACATCACTGGTCCAGATGGTTCCGAAGTCCCAGTTGGTAAAGTTGATGCACCAAAAGACGGTGTCAATGGGACTAATGGAAAAGATGGCACCAATGGTACTGATGGCAAGTCAATCACTGTTACTAACACCACGATTGATAAGGACGGTAACACGGAAGTTACCTTCTCAGATGGTAAGACAGTCAAGATCGACAAAGGCGCTAATGGAACTAATGGTAAAGACGGTCAGACTCCGCAAGTTAAGGAAGTCACCAACCCAGACGGGACTAAGGTATATGAATTCTATGTCACCGGTCCGGATGGTTCCGAAGTCCCAGTTGGTACAGTCGATGCGCCAAAGGACGGTACTAACGGTAAAGATGGAACCAATGGCAAGGATGGTACATCAGTAACAGTTACAGGTACTTCGATAGATAGCGCTGGTAACACCATCGTTACGTTCTCCGATGGCCACACAGCAACCATTGACAAAGGCCAAGATGGTAAGAACGGTACCGACGGCAAGTCAATTACTGTCACAAACACCACGATTGACAAGGACGGCAATACAATAATTACCTTCTCAGATGGCAAGACCGTCAAGATCGACAAGGGCGCTAACGGGGCCAACGGTACTAATGGAAAAGATGGTCAAACGCCGCAAGTTAAGGAAATCACCAACCCAGACGGGACTAAGGTATACGAATTCTACGTCACCGGTCCGGATGGTTCCGAAGTCCCAGTTGGTACCGTTGATGCACCAAAGAATGGTGTTAACGGTAAAGATGGTAAAGACGGTGCAACACCTGACTTTAAAGAGATCAAAGATGATAAGGGCAACGTTATTGGTTACAATATCATCTTGAATGGCGCGCTTATCGGCACGGTCCACAATGGTAAAGATGGTACTTCAGTGACAGTTACCAATACCACAACTGATCCTAATGGCAATGCCGTGGTACACTTCAGCGATGGTAAGACCGTTACAATTGACAAAGGTGCTGACGGTAAAGATGGTCAGACACCGCAAGTCAAAGAAGTCGTCAATCCGGATGGCAGCAAGTCCTATGTATTCTTTATCAAGGGACCAAAAGGCGATGGCACTGATGACAAGATCATTAGTACTGTGGATGCACCAAAAGATGGTAAAGACGGTACTTCGGTAACAATCACTGGTACTTCAAAAGATGTATCAGGCAACACCTTAGTTACATTCTCTGATGGCCACACTGTTGAGATCGATAAAGGTCAAGATGGCAAAGATGGTACCTCAGTCACCGTTAAGAGTGTCACGACCGATGCCAATGGCAATACGGTAATTACCTTCTCAGATGAAAGCAAAGCTACTATCAATAAAGGCCAAGATGGTAAAGACGGTCGGGATGGTTCAACACCAGTATTTAAAAAAGTTCAAGATAAAACTGGTAAGACTATTGGCTACTCAATTACGTTAGGTGGTGTATATATCGGGACAGTTCTCAATGGTAAAGATGGTACTAACACTGTAACGCAAGCTGCTAATACGACTCCTGAAACCCGTGCTGTAGTGGATGCCATTGCAGCCTATGGCGCCGGTATCCCTGATCAAGGACAGACGGTTCAAAGTGGAACGGCCAAGGCCCAAGATCAAAAGCCTGCAGCAGTCAATGATGCGCCTACCGCTAAAGCTGATGCTGCTGGAACAGCTGCAACTGATACGGCGAGCCAGGACGGTCAAGGATCAGCATTAGATGCTTTAAAGACACTTTCTGACAATGCTGCTGCAACGACCTCAACGGCACCGATTAATTCAGTTAATAATGATGCTGCTACCGCTAAAGCTAAAGCTGCTGCTACTGGTGCGGCTGCAACTGATACGGCAAGCCAGAACGGCCAAGGATCAGCATTAGATGCTCTGAAGGCAGTTTCTAATAACGATACCGCTGCAACGACCACAACCGCGCCAACTAATTTGGCTAACAGCGTTGCGACAGCTGCTCCACAAAGCGATAGTGCTTCGCATGCAGCAGCCGTTTCAACAACGACCACAACCGCAACTGATAACAATACGGTTGCACCGAGTGGCAATGACGGTACGGCTACTGAAAATGGTAGCAATGCTGGCACGGCCGTAACGAGCGGTAATGGTGATGTTACTGCAACTAACAGCGATACCTCAAGTCAAACTAACGCTGGTTTGGTACCAACGAACGAAGCAGGTAACAGCGGTGCTTCAACGATTCATGAAGCAGTTGCTGGTTCAACCAATGTTTCGAACACTAGTGATGGTAACAGTACGTTGCCGCAAACTAATGAACGTTCTACTTCAAGCTCAGCAATCGTTATGTTGGGTGTTGGTATGACTATCATGGAAGCAACGTTAGCTTACGGTGCTACCCGTCGTAAGCGGCATGATGACCACGAGTCTCTCTACTAATCAGTTAAATGACTAGTGCAGACTCATTATGAGAGAGGCTGCAGATCGTTTAAGGATAACGGTCATGCAGCTTTTCTCTAAACGGGAAAGCGATGCAAAAATCGCTTTCTCATACATAGGGAAGCAGGAATTTTAAGGGGGATAACACGATGACAAAACGAATTAGTATTATCGTTACGGTCAACGATGCGCGTGAAGAAGATTTGATGATCCCGTTATCATCGATCAATAATCAGCTGGGAATTGACTTTCGCGATGTTGAAGTGATTTTAGTAGATAACGGGCAGTACCGGTTGAGGGACGTGAATCAGTACCGGCTGCTTAAGAACTTAGATATTCGCTACGAAAATCCTGATACGGTTTTGTCTTGGGAAGAGGCCTTTGAATATGGTGTGAAGAGCGCCAGTGGCGACTACGTCATGTTCATGGGGCCAGATGGCTTGTTAAATCAAACCAGTGTTCTTCAAACCTTTAGTATTACTGCTGATCAAAATCCAAATGCTGACGTCTTGACGGGCTTAGTACTGGAACAGGATATGACTAAGACGCGAACCACCCAATACAAAGTTGGCAGAGACTTTATGACGGCACGCGGTCGCTGGTTTAAACGCAGTTTTCTAAGTCAGTACGGTATTCAGTGGCAGGCTCAGGGAAAGTATTCAGACGAAATGTACAGCAGACTAGTCAATAGCTTGGCAGCCACTGATATTGAAGCTAATGAGATTACGTATGCCCGGTTTATGAGTCGAGATGTTCGCTCGGCGGTTATGGCCCCGGTTCCTTCGATCACCACGACCGAACAGATTACGATGTGGGGGCGCTTCTTGAAGCTGCTAAAGGAAATTGATCCCAAACCGTATGCTGATGAATTCGCCAAGCTCTGCGTCCGCTACTATACCCTGCGCAAGCAAGTCGGAGATCCAGAGCAAGACTTAGTTGATAAATCATTCTGTATGCTCGTGGAACAAAACGCCTCGGTTTGGTCAAATGTGCAAGTACTTGTTGCTCATTTACAAATGACTGATAAGGCGCCTCAAGCACCTTGGAATAAGGAACAGCAGGTGTTTGAACAATATATTCAGGCGTTAAGCAAAGTTGCTGATCCAGCTGAATCTACGCCTAATTGAGACCATGTTTACCGATTAATAAGATACCACTCTGTTCAATGCTGAAAGGACTAATTATTATGAGTAGAATAATTGATTTGACACATCAGAGATTTGGTCGCCTAGTTGTGGAAGCACGAGCTGCTGAAGCGGCACCTAATGGCAATGCACAATGGGTGTGCCGGTGCGACTGCGGCAATCGGACTGTAGTGGACAGTTATTCGCTCCGGAAGGGGACGACCAAGAGTTGCGGCTGCTTACGACGCGAAGTTTCGCATAAATTTGCTAAGTGTAACCAGGCATTTATTGATTCGCAAGGAACGTCATTAAAAAACAAAGATGGCATCGGCTATTGCAGCCTGATCAAGGGCAAACGTAATCGAACAGGGGTCATTGGTGTTTCGTTTGACGAGCAGTCCCATCGTTTTGTTGCCCGGCTGATGTTTCATGGTAAGTACGTGCTGAACAAAACGACAGCTACTTTTAGTGAGGCCGTTGAACTACGGAAGGAAGCGGAAGCAGTTTACTTTAAGCATTCAGAACAGAAATCAAGTTAAATCCGAAAAGGCAGTTTCTCAAGTGATTTGGGAAACTGCCTCTTTGTGCTTATTTAAGTGTCTTCTTCAGCGTAATCGCCGGTACACCGTCTTCTTCGTATGGTTTGGAGGAAACTTGGTATCCTTGACGTTCATAAAAGCCCTTAGCTGTCATCTCGCTGTGAATGACTGATTGGGTATATCCGTGGGCGATACCGTAGGCTTCTAGTGCTTCAATAATTTGTGCGCCAAGATGCTGACCTCGGTATTCTTTCAGGGTGGCAATTCGGCCTGGACGCATGGTGGTTTTATCAATAGTTTGGAATCGGCCAGTCGCAACTGGCTGTCCTTCATCAGAATAGGCAACGACGTAAACACGGTCAGACTCATCGTTATCGTCGAACTCATCTTCAATGGCGATGGTGCGTTCCAACACAAAGACGCTCATACGGATGTACAGTGCTGCGGCGTGATTCCATGGTTCAGATCCGGTGTGAATTTTCATTTGAGGTACTCCTTTAGACTTGGTTAGTGGTTTTAGTATACCTTTAATTACTGTAGAGATTAAGGGTCATTTCGCTACGCCGGGTGGGCAAATCGTAGTGGGTCGTGGTGAAGCTAGCACCTGCGCTTCGCTTGGGGCGGATCTCCACCATCTCCCATGTCACTAAACTACCAAAGAACGGTAGTCAAGTGACATCGACACCACGATTTGCCCACCCGGCTCCGCTGCCTGCATTATTTTCAAGAATCTCACGGTAGCCGAATTTGCGTCAGCAACGCACGGTTTAGTAGCAGATAAACTCAAAGTTAAATGCAGTGTAGTGAAACAGGTAAATCGTGGTGCGAGTAGTAGTTAGTGAGCGTTTTAGGCTCACTTACTACTACGGGAGACGTAGGAAATCCTTTTTCGGGGTCCTTCCGAAAAATAGTTCCGAAGCGACCCCACTACGAGTTGCCTGTTTCACGGAACGGAATGCTGCTTAGCCTGCGTCAAGAAAATTTAACCAAACAAAAACCCGCAGGTCTATAGTCTGCGGGTTAATTCCGTTACTGCAGAGAATGCACGAAACGGCTGTTGTTGTCTTCTGCTATTTGGGAGAATAGTAAGAAGAATTTAGGATTGTTTCAGGTCACAGGGGATGTTTCCTGAAAGATGAGATTTCAGCTACTAACTGTGGGAAATTGACAGCTGAATGCTTTCAATATAGAAAGCAGAGTTTAGGGAAAACAGAATGATCAGGGGGATCAGTTCTGTGATACAAGGATTAATATACTGGGACGAACTTAAATAGAACTTAAAAACAACAGCCAGCTCAAAATTTCTTTTCAGAGTTAGAAATTTCTTACGATTTGAGTTATTTATACTATTATTACGAATGATTCGGTAAACTTTAAATGAGGCTATTTTAACGGTTAAAGCAAGTGGCGGACTTGCCCCGACCCCTTAAATTATGATTAAATACCAGTAAACCACTATTCATGAGTATGGAGGCAAAAATGAGCAGTATTTTATCCGTGCAAAATTTAAATAAAAGTTTTGGCAACAAGCACGTGCTGCATGATGTCTCGTTTGATTTAAAAAAGGGACATATCGTGGGGCTTGTTGGTCCTAACGGTGCGGGGAAATCAACCTTGATGAAAACGATACTCGGTCTATTTAATTACGATTCAGGCAGCATCAAGATTGCGGGAGAAACGGTGACACCTCAAAAGCACGAATCACTATCGAAGGTTGGTGCGCTGATTGAATACCCCGGAATTTACCCGTTCTTAACCGGTTGGGATCATCTGCAGCTGTTTGCGGATGGTGACCATCAACTGATTCACATTCAAAAAATCATTTCACAGTTAAACATGGATAGCTATATTAAGCGAAAAGCTAAGGGCTATTCGTTGGGGATGAAGCAAAAACTGGGAATTGCCTTAGCTTTGGTTAACTTCCCAGACTTAGTCATTCTTGATGAACCGATGAACGGCTTGGATCCACAGGCGACTAAGGATCTGCGGGATCTGATTATTACCGAATCTCAGCGAGGCACGACCTTTCTGATTTCGTCGCATATTCTAAGTGAGCTGCAGCGGCTGGCGCAGGACCTGCTGATCATTGATGAAGGCAGTATTGTTCAGCAAACCACCATGCATCAGCTATTAGCTTCGCAAGGCAAGCAGACGATTATGCTGATGACTAGCGATGATAATAAAGCCCGGCAATTACTGAAAAAGGCTAAGTTTAAGACCACACCTGATCCGCGGGTGGAAGTAATTGCAAAGGACGACAACACCATGGCGGAAGTACTCCGTTTGCTGGTGGAAGGCGGCGTTGATATTTTAGATGTTCAGCGTCTCGAAGGAAATCTAGAAAGTTCATTGCTGGAAGTTTTGAAACAAAATCGGATCAAGAAAAAACTAGCCGAAGAAGAGGCAGAATAGGAGGGGCGCGTACAGTGTGGACTTTAGTAAGACAAGAAACATTCAAATTGACGAGAAAAGTCAGTACTTGGATCAGCACGGGATTTTTAGTTGGTGTTGAAATCCTGTTCGCCTTTTTATCGCGCGTTTATCCGCAAACCTTCGTTCCGGCGAACATGTTTGAGTCGTTGTATTTTTCACGGCCAATTATTAATTTCTATATGATCGCTGCCGCGGCAACCATCATTACCATGGAATTCCAGTACGGGACGATGAAACAAGTGCTGTACCGGCGCTACTCTCGGGGCCAGATTTTGGTCAGTAAATGGCTGGCGATATTCTTCTACACCCTTTATTGGTACATTATCAGTACCGGAGTTGCGTTACTGCTGAAAGCAATGCTGTTTCACCATACGTTAAGCATTCATCAGGGTGCCGGCGACGGGATGTCGATTTTTACTAGGGGACTGGCAATATCAGCAGCCAGCTTCGTGAGCCTTTGGCTGCTGTTAAGTGTCGTGTTTCTGTTGGCAAACCTGTTTAGAAACTCGGCAGCCGCGGTATCCGTCGGTATTATCGGGTACTTTGCTTCTAACATTGTTACCCAGCTGTTAATAATCCTCATTCAAAAATGGGATTGGGCCAAATGGAATCCAGTTACGATGACCTTGTATCCAAGTATGCTGGCGCGGCCGGGTTATTATCAGCCGTTGCTAAACATGCAGGGTTGGCAGATGTTACTGGGTAACTTGATTTATATCGCGCTCTTTTTGTGGATTGGGTACTATGTGTTTAATAGGCGAAATGTTTAACAGTCGATAATATTGATTGAAAAGTATCCTCCGTATATAATGCGTTTATACACTATATACGGGGGATATTTTTAATATGAAAGTTAAATGTCGAGTTGTTGGGAATGAGAATATTAAACCAGTTTGTTTACAGTTAACAGCTGATGAAATTGAGGATATTCATATTTTTATGGATCAATTTCAACCGCTATTACTGAAACTTAAGGACCGTTAATAATCAGTATTAATAAAGACTGATATATAAATGTGACTTAAGTTCAATTAACGTCCGAATTGAGTGTTTGCCTTTTAAAACTAGGCACAGTAAAATCCCCCACAAGCATCAGATGAGATGATGTTTGTGAGGGCTTCTTTGTTGTTTGATTGCCGAAACGTGCTCCAGCAGGCAGAGAGCTGCATGTAAGCCACTTCCGGTACAAATCCAAGTTCGGGATTTCCACCGAAAGTAGCTTACACTCCGCTCTCTAAGCGCCTGCTTCCGCACTCTAATTTTACATTGCCGAAACGTGCTCCAGCAGGCAGGGACTTGCATCTAAGTCACAGCCAACAGAAATCCAAAAGCGGGATTTCCGTCGCCTGCGCCTTAGACTCCAGTCCCTAACCGCCTGCTTCCGCACTCTACAATCTTGACTTCTCCATATCACTTTCCATCCGATAAACCAACTTCTCAAATACCCGCCTTAACGGCATGATGAGCGTGAAGAACAAGATGAAGATGAACAGGATCAAAATATCGTGGCCGATGACTGACCAATCCGGTATCGTCATCACTTCCCTGAAGAGCTGCATGGCATATGTGAACGGCATGAATGGTGCCAGTGCTGCCAAATCTTTTGGTACAACTTGCAGGGGATACATACCGCCAGTTCCGAACAGCTGAACCAGCATCATTAAGACGATGATGACCTTTCCGGCATTTCCCAGCATGAAGACAAGGTTGAACATGATGATGGCGAAGGTGAGACTTATCGCGTAAAACGCCAGTAAGAACAAGAACCAGTGGACTGGTCTAACTCCCAGAATAATTTCACCTAACCAAGCGAAGGTTGCCTGAGCAAATCCCATTCCCAGATAAAGCGGCAGCTTGCCTAGGTAGGATTCTAAATGGTTCGGCCGCTGCAGCCCATTTTTGCTTTCCGGTAAAATGTATTCCCAGGCAAGAATGGTGGACATTAGCAGCATCCCAACCCACAGTGCCAGTACCGTGTAGAACGGCGTGACCTGCCAGCCGAAGTTCTTCATTGGATAAATTTCCTTTGTCTGCAGCTTGATCGGTGATGATAGGATCGAGGACAGACTTGGATCCGTACCCAGCAGCTTAATTAGCTTGTCCAAATTTTTACTATTAAGGAAGCTCATCTGTTTATCCAGTGACTGCAGCGTGCCTTTGATTTTATCCAAACGGGAGTTGATATCGCTGGTTTGTGAAGCGGTAATGGATCCGGCATCCGCCATTGCTCGCAGTTCGGGAATCACCGACCGCATGGATTGAACCACTTGGCTGTTGCCGTTCAAGTTATCATTTAACGTATTATTCAAACTGTTTAGCGCTGGACTCGTGGTGGCGTTGAAATTGGTGTAAGCCGTATCCAATGCAGTATTTAGCGTATTGGAAGCCGCTTGCAGTTCCTTGATCAGCGACTGCTGTTTCGAAGTGGTGTGAGCGCCGCGGAGCTGACCGACCAGTGACTTCTGACGGTTGACGCTCTGTTTAGCCTTGGAAACGGAACTAATTAACGCGTTAGTCCGGTTATTAGGGACAAAGTTGTTGATAATATCCAGCATCCGTAACGTATCGCTCAGAGTATCATTGATACCGTTTAGCAGCGAATTTGCTGAATTAGCGGTACCTCGCAACGTGGTAGACGAGAGATGACCAGAAGGTAAGCCGTTGAAACTATTTTGCAGGCGCGTACCTTGAGTTTGCAGGCTGTTGATGCCACTGCCCAAATTAGATTGTAGGGACTGATTCAGCTGCTGGGTAGCGTTATTCAATGCTTTAGTGTTATTGACCACCGACTGCAGGTCATCGATTTGTGATGAGATCTTCGGCAGGTTAGACTTCATGGTCTGCAGTGCGGCTCTAGTCTTCTGATTCGATTGATTGACACCGTTTAAGGTCTTCTCAGTTTTGTTGATCGTGCTGATGGCGTCCATTAGCGACGAGCGAACCTGCAGAATTTCCGGTTTCTTGGTAGCAATGGTTGCCCCAGCGCTATTCGCAGCTTGAAGGGCAGTTTTGCTGGCCGTTTTGATGAAGTTTTGACGGATAGTATCCGTAAGGTTGTTTTGTGCCTGACCAATGATTTTGGTGGCTGCCGGGTTCAATTTTTCGTTTTGTTTATAAACGATCGTTGGTTTTTGCGGATCCGAAGTCACAAAAGTGGTCAGCTTCGATGAGAAATCATCAGGAATTTCGATCATGGCGTAGTACTTCCCGTTTTCCAGACCATTATTGGCCGACCAGTCATTGGTGAAAACCCAGTGTATCTGATGGTTTTTGTGCAGCTTGTTGATGATTTGCTTACCAACGTTAAACGGCTGGCTCTTCAGCGAGGCACCTTCATCATTATTGACCACGGCGATTTGCAGCCGGCTGGTATTCTTCGGCGAGTACGGGTTCCACGACACCTGAATGTTCAGGACCGCATACAGCATCGGAATGAGCGCGAACGCCAGTAGCGTCACCCAAATTGACCGGGTATGGAAGATGTTATGGAAGTCTTTTTTTATCAGGTTGAAAACGTTGCGCATGTTGTCCTCCGGTAAATGGTTTGATAAGTGCAGAAATTGAAACGAGACATTAGTTATGTCGTGTCACTTTATTATATCGCTTAGCTTAAATCCAGCAAGCACATAAGGAGACTCTGATGCCAATCCCTTTAACAGGGTACATCAGAGTCTCCTTTGAAGTTACTTAGTACTGATTTGATTAAGCAGACCGTTAATTAGTGACGTTAAATTGGTATTAACGTTGTGAAGGATTTGGGCGGTGTTGTATAAGTTATTAATACCAGTAGAAACATCGCTGCGAATCAGTGAAATGATCTGACCCAGCTTGGCAATATCGGAATTATTGGTTAGGCTATTCTGCAGATCAGTCAAATTATTAATGAGTGTCGATAGGGAAGTGTTGTTGTTGACGTTCTTTAATAATGCGACGATCTGATTGTGTGTTTTAGTAGTGGTTGAATCAATCAGGTTAACCAGTTCATTTAGCTGGCTTAACTGTTTTTGAGTATCGACAACCCGGACTAAATGACCGCGCCAGATCCAGCCTTTTACCTTGCCATTACCGTTTCTAACGTAGTAGTAGACGGCTTTATTACCGTTTGCTTTGCGTACCGTGTCGGATTTGTAGGTGTAGAAAACGGTGAACGGGTAGTTGTCAGCGTTATGAGCCTTTTTAGTTAAACTCGTACTGGTGTATAAATAGCCGCTCACTGCATGGTAAGGTTTCTTAGACAGGGTCCGTGATGACAGCACCTTAGCACTCTTAGTTTTAGCAGAAGCGGGGGTGGTGACGCTAAAGGCGGTGAATAAGCCTGCGAATAATGCGATGATCAAAAATGGTTTCTTCATTATAGGTAACTCCTTATTTAAATTAATATCGGTCAGTGACCGTTTAAAACGAATAGTCTGAAAGTCAGCAGTAAACGTTTAATTTGAAAATAGTATAACATCAATTTTACGAAATTCCTGTAATCTGCATGTAACAACGGTCTGAAAAGGTGAAAAGAGCGAAATTTCGGTCGTTTGCTTATCGCTTATTCGGTTATATTTTAGTACAATTTACGGTAGAATGTATTGTTTCTCAAAACTGTAGCGGTGTTCAGTATTGTTCTACCAGTGCTTGAAATCCGCTAGTTTGTCCCCTAGAATGTTTAACAGTATGCCAAGTTGATCCATTTGGCCGAAGCGTAATGAACAGAAGGATGGTTTAAATGGAAAACATCAAAGCAATTTATCAACGTGATTTGAAGGCCATGATTTCCTCGCCACTAGTGATGGTGACGATTCTGGCACTGTGCTTCATGCCCAGCCTTTACACGTTGATCAACGTTCGGGCTGTTTGGAACCCGTACGACATTTCTGAAATTAGAAATATTCCCGTAGCCGTGGTTAATAATGATACTGGCGCCAATATGGCGGGGCAAAAACTCAACGTTGGCGACACCGTGGTGCAGACCCTGAAGAAAAATCGTCAGCTGGATTGGCAGTTTACCTCGGCCAAACAGGCAGATTCACGGCTTAAAGAGGGCAGCTACTACGCGGAAATTATTATTCCCCGTAATTTTTCTAAATCGTTAACGAGTATCGCGGGTAATAATCCGCACCGGGCGAAGTTAGTATACAAAGCTAATAGCCGGGACGCGCCAATGGGTGGCAAGATTACCGAAACGGCTGCCAAAACATTGGTCAACAAGGTTCAAACCCAATTTTTGCAGACCGTCAACGTCACGCTGTTTTCTAAGCTCAACGTGCTGGGCGACAAGGCTAAGAGCCAGCAGGGTCAGATACTGGAACTTAAGGACTGGATTATCGCTCTCAGTGACTCCATGGATCTCGCCACGGGGGCGCTGGGTGAAATTAATCACACATCGACTAACATGCAGGCTATTCTAACGGGACTAAAACCCGTTATGTCAGCATCGCAGAATGTCGATGTGCTTCAGCAGAG
This sequence comes from Secundilactobacillus yichangensis, assembly GCF_016861565.1. GTDB lineage: Bacteria > Bacillota > Bacilli > Lactobacillales > Lactobacillaceae > Secundilactobacillus > Secundilactobacillus yichangensis. The sequence goes on along the minus strand of NZ_BOLK01000008.1, from coordinate 25,201 downwards.
TAATTCGGCCACCATGTCGTCTTTGCACAGCGTTCAGGGGTCGGTGAATAAAGCCTTTAATAGTTTGGATACTAACCTGCAAAGTGCAACGGCCAGCGCCAATCGCTTGAACAGTATTGTTAAGCAGTTGAACCGCTCGGCCAGTTCCACTAACAGGAGCGCCGTGAACGATATGCTGAATCGCAGTATCTCACAGGTCAACCTGCTTAAGGGGCAGATCACACCATTACAGTCGTTTTTGAAGAGTATTAATGGGCAGTCTCACTTAGCGGCAATCAGCGGGTTAAACGATACTTTAGGTAACGTGGTGTCACTGCTGAACGCTGAGAAGTCGCAGTTGCGGTCATTGAAGTCGACACTGGCTAGTCAGGGCCGATTAACCTCCAGTGAACTTAACAGTGCGGTGAATAACGCCAACCGCATCACAGCTGGCATGAATTCAGCACTGGGACAATACAACCGTTCCGTTAAGACTCATTTAGACGGTATTAGCGGCAACTTGATCTCGGCTGTTTCTAAATCTCAGTCGATTTTAAGCGAGCTGAAGCAGGCTAAGGGAATCAATGAGGATTATCTGAATAATGCCATTCAGGGTAATCAGTTAATTGCGCAGTCCAGTTCTAACCTGGAAAGTAAGCTGACCACCTATCAAGATGACATTCAAAACATTGCCAATCAGCTGAAACTGACCAGTGATAACGACATTGTCAGCGTGATTACGGTACTGCAGAATAATCCTAAGACCATGGGGAATACGCTGGTATCGCTGTTCAACGTTAAGAATGAAAGTATTTATCGGGTCGGCACCTTTGGTTCAGCCTTCCTGCCAACGTATATTACGTTATCAATCTGGATTGGCTGCACCATGCTGGTCATGATCCTGCATACCACGATTCCTCGCGAACAGCGACGGTTCCACAATATGTCTGTTCACGAAGAATTTTGCGGCAAGATGCTGACTTATGGCACGCTGTCGTTAATTCAAACGATGGTCATTATCTTTAGTTCGATTATTTTCCTGCGCATACAGGTGGAAAGCGTCTTTATCATGCTGCTTTTCGGGGTGCTGTCCTCGCTGCTGTTCACGGCCATCGTCTACGGTTTAGCCGCGACCTTCGGCAACCTTGGGAAGGCGGTGGTCATCTTCCTGGTGGCCTTGCAACTGGCTGGCTCCGGGGCGCTGTATCCCGTCCAGCTTGACCCGGCATTTTACCGGATCGCGTACCGTTTCGCGCCTTTCGCTTATAGCGTTGGCGGTTTTCGTGAAGCTGTCGGTGGCCCCAACATGCAGACGGTCTTTATTGATGCCATCGTATTGATAGGGATGTTTATCGTTACCTTTATGCTTGGGTTCTTCTTGAAAATTAAAGCACAGAACTTTACTCGTCGGATCCTTTCTGACTTTAGTCGGACTGGTATTGGGCAGTAAGGCTGCTAAAAAAGCCTTAGGACATTGAGCCTAAGGCTTTTTTGCGCATTGATTACGCCTTCGGTCGCCAGCGGGTTCATCTGCTGTGGGGACCGGTGAAAGCCTGAGAAGCGGTCTTTCACCTCGCATCCAAGCCACGCCCAGTTCGCGTGTCTTAGATGTCGTCCCGTGCTGTAACGGGCACAGCCCTAACAGCACCTTCACAGCTGATGAACCCGCTGGCGACCTTCGGCATAGAAATAGAGGTAACTAAAGAGAAAAAATAACTTAGCTATTGAAATAAATTAATAGATATTAAATTAACTACTTTTGGTGGAAATTTGATTCCAATATAACTAAATGAATTGTGCGATTTCACACAAAAGGTGGACTTTATCTAAAAATAGTTTATAATAGTTACCTGAGGTAGCTACTATCAAAAAAGGGTGATTTTTATGGATAAAGTCATTGAACTATTAAGCAATTTTGGCTTAACTAACAGTGAATCTAAAGTATATGTTTCACTACTGCAGATGGACGCATCTACAGGTTATAAAATTAGTGGTAAGTCTGGAATTGCTCGCTCAAAAGTATACAATATACTGTCTACACTTGTTGAAAAAGGACTGGTTATGCAATCAAAGGAAGAAAAGCCTTTATATACAGCACTGCCAGTAAATGAGCTTGTTTCTAAGTTACAACATGAAAGTGAACAGAATATTGAAGGCATTAAAGATGCATTGAGTAATGTTGGATCGAATTCGGGGACTGGCTTGATATGGGGTATTGAAAAGTATGATCAGGTATTTGATAAAATAATTTATCAAGTTCGAAATGCAAAAGAAAGTTTATATATTCAAATATATTCGGAGGATTTAAGCAAAGAGTTAGTAGAAGCACTTTCCGCAGCAGAAAGTCGATTGCATAAATTCGTACTGATTTTATTTAGCAATCATCATCGCTATAATTTACCATTTGACAGATTTTATAAGCATTTTTTTGAAGCTGACAAGGAGTCTGATTATGGTGGACGATGGGTGAACTGTGTTAGTGATCAAAAAACTGTGACTTACGGTAAATTACCCGAAAATTCTCAAAATGTCGATGTTATCTGGACACAAAATAGTTCGATGATTTTTCTTGCACAGGAATATGTTGTTCACGATGCCTATAACTTAAGGACATTGAACGCATTAAATGAGTCCGCACAGAAGGTGTTTGGTAAAACTTTAGAGGGAGTTCGTGACATTTATTTAGATGATTAATTAATTTTAAGGGGATGTTTCGTTATGGTTAAAATATTATTAGCAGCAATTATTCTGATTAACCTACTGTTCATTATTGTGTTCGTTCGTGATTTATTAAAGCACCGTGATGAAGTTATGTCTGAACCGTCTAGCTTGTTATGGACATCACTGTCACAAGTTGTAATTTATTTTCTTTCTACATTTGGTATCTCTGATTTTGCCATTTCAACTGCTTTATATCCAAAAGCAAAATGGATATCAATTAAAAAATTACCTGGAACATTAAATACACAGTGTGTCATTCCAGTATTTGTTATGTCATTAGCTTATATTTCAACAATCAATGTTGGCATTAAGACGTTACTTGTTTGTATAGTGTGCCAAGTAATCGGTGCTTATATTGGACCTTATTTTGTTGTGAAATTACCGGAGCATATCATTCGATATTTCGTTATAGCTGGCCTATTAGTTGCTACTGCATTAATCCTTGGTGGAAAATTTGGTTGGATTCCCTCTAATGGGACTGCTACGCAACTCTATGGTTGGAAGCTATGGACTACTGGTTTATTGATGTTTATATATGGTGCCTTAAATAACATTGGAATCGGTTCGTATGCATTAACTATGGCAACTGTATATGCTATGGGACTTAATCCAGTTGCAGCTTTCCCAATTATGATGGGTGGTGCTACTTTCTCTGTATCAGTTGGTAGTATGCAATTTATTAAATTAAATGATTATTCACGCAAAATTACACTTACTTCAATTTTTGGAATTATAGGAGTTCTTGTTGCGGTTTACCTAGTTAAGAGCTTAAATACTTCGATTATTCAATGGGTCGTCGTTGTAGTACTTCTATACTCAGCTGTTAGTCTCTGGATGGGTGAACGAAAAAGCCGTAACAGCGAAGCTGCATAGAAAGGAAAGTTAATATGAAATATTTATCTGCAAATGATATTAAAAAAGTATTTTCAATGCGTGATGCAATTGATGCTGATGCTGAAGCGTTAGGACTGTACTCAGCTGGTAGAGCTGATATTCCTTTGAGAACCAATATTAATGTACCCGAATATAAAGGCCAAAGCCTATACATGCCGGGTTATGTGAGCGGTGGAAATCCATCGTTAGGAATTAAGATTGTTTCTGTGTATCCTGAAAATATTAAAGCGGGATTACCAAGCGTTCCCGCTACAATGATTACATTGGATGCCAAAACAGGAATAGTTAACGCCATCTTAGATGGTACTTATCTGACACAATTGCGAACTGGTGCTGTTCAAGGTGCTGCAACAGAATTATTATCTCGAGAAGATAGTAAAACAGCGCTATTAATTGGGACTGGTGGACAAGGCATCGGCCAACTAGAAGCTATGCTGACAGTTCGTAAGCTAGAAACGGTTTATGTATCTGACATTGATCAGGAACGAGCTCAAGCATTTTGTGATGCTGCCGAGAAGAACTTTAACCAAAAGTTTGGGACTAAGTTTAAGACTGTTAAAAGTCCTAATGACGTTGTAGCGGATGTTGATATTATTACTTCTGTTACAACTTCAAAACAACCGACTTTCGATGGCTCTTTGGTGACACCAGGCACTCATATTAATGGCGTTGGTGCATATACACCAGAAATGTGTGAAATTCCCATCGAGGCGATTTCTAAAGCTAATACTATTGTCTTTGATACCATGGATGGCGTTTTGGCTGAGGCTGGTGATATTATCCAACCAATGAAGCGTGGTCAGTTGAGTAAAGATGATATTGATGGTGAACTGGGCGCAGTTGTAAACAAGAAGTTGCAAGGGCGTAAATCACCTGATGATATTACATTCTTTAAGACTGTTGGAACCGCTGCATTAGACGTTGTGGTCGCAGACAGAATTGTTAAGCAGGCTGAAGAAAAAGAAATTGGAGTAAATCTAGATTAAGACAGAATTTACACTGGTAGAATAATTTCTTTTTACAACTCAATATAATAATGGATCCCAGAGGCTAGATAAATCATCTTCTGGGATCCATTATTGTTTCTATCATTAAACTTCCTGTTTTACAGCTGGCAGCGTTTCGAACTTTTCACGGATGAAGCCGGCTGATTCAGCTAACTTTTGTTCTTCTTCATCGGTGATTGGCAGGCGAAGTGCTTCAACCACACCGTCCTTGCCAATGATAGCAGGGTGACCAACGTACGTGTTGTACTTGTCGCTGTAGCATGAACATGGGCAAGCTAGGTTGGCGTCATCCAGAACCGCACGGCTTAATTTAACGGCACAGGTGGCAATGGCGTAACTCGTGTAGCCTTTGCCTGAGTGGACCGCCCAGCCGCCGCCACGGGCTTGGCTTTCTAAGTCTTCTAAATCGAGATTCTTCTCTTCAGCTAACTCTTCGATCGGCAGTCCGTTTACAGTAACGGTTGACCAGGCGACGAATTGGGATTCGCCGTGTTCGCCTAATGTATAGCCGGTGACGTTTTTAGGATCAACGTTGAAGTTTTCACCAACAACCTTTTGCATTCTGGCAGTATCGAGGAAGGTTCCCGTCCCAAGCACGCGGTTTTCTGGTAAGCCGGTAGCTTGCTGCAGGTAGTAGGTGATGCAGTCGCAGGGATTCATGACGTCAATTAAAACACCATTGAAACCGGATGTCTTGATTTTCGGTGCGATGTCCTGCACGATTTCACGGGTATATTCAAACTCTGCCCAGCGGTTACCACTGGCATGGTCTAAGGCGTGAATGTTACCCGAAGTAACGAATAAAATGTTAGCATCGGCTAATTCTGAATAATCGTTGATCTTAATGGTCGTGTGAGAATCAAGACGTGCTTGCGTATCTTGAAGATCCAGTTGCTCGGCACGAGCTTTTTTCTCATTTTTGTCAATTAAAATTAATTCGTCAGCAATTCCTTGACAGACCAGTGTATAAGCGACTGTTGCTCCAACGTGACCGACTCCGATAATTGCGTATTTTCTCATATGTATTGCCTTCTTCTAATTAAAATTTAATATGTGTTGATGAAAATAAGATAACAGTTAATCGTTGCGTTGTCAACAGTATATTCATGAATAATGGATATTAAACTGGACTAAACTTATTCTACTGGGGATTAAGTGATGGAAAATTGACGATTTATGAAATTTGTTCCAATTCACTCAGGATACAAAAAAACAGTATACCGTATGATATACTGTCATGGCAGGAGTTTCATGGGTGGTGGCGTCAATCGCGAAAGTGAGTGATGCCTATGATTTACGAAATTTACAAAGGTATTAGATCGTGTCAGTATTTGACACCCTATCGCTGATGATTGCTTTCGCAACGTTAGCGATTCTAATCGATCGTAAAGATCGCAAATAAAAAGCCACCCCACAAACTTTGACCAGTTTGGGTGACTTTTTGTCGTCTGTAACTTGCCACCGCTCTTGAAGTGGCCTGCAAGGGGCCAGTGTTGAGGCACTGACCTCTTTTTATGATTTCATTATATCATATTCCAAGAAAGTTAGTGATCCTAATCGACTGCAAACAAAAAGCCGAGCGATCAACTGATCACTCGGCTTATCAACGTATTACGCTTAGGGCGGTATGTGGGGTTCGAACCCACGCGTGCCGGAACCACGATCCGGTGTGTTAACCAAGCTTCACCAATACCGCCATCACAACAATAACCATCATACCATAGATAGGGTGAAGTTGAAAAGTAATTTTTAATTATTTTGAAGATACGTCATTATTTTTATCAGTATCATCGTCTTGAATCATCCGCAATGCCCGCTGATATTCGCTGACAGACTGTGAGAATGGTTCCCAGAATTGCGGAGTGACAGTGCCCGCTTTGCGAAGCTCAACGCCTAGCGCGGTCGGTACAAGGTCGATTTCGTCACCCTCATTGAGTTCAAGCTCTTTCACAAATTCAGCGGGTATTTTTAGATATAGCTCACCATTTTCGTTACGTTGAATTTTGCCTGATTGAGCGTCCATGTTGCCAGCCCCTTTCTGTACAGTGGATTTTAGCTTCATTATACGGCAAATTGCGGGTGGTGGGTATAGGTGTGAAAGAATGTTTTTGGAAAACGCGTGGGACACTTGGCATTTAGTGTACCGTTCATTTGATAAATCGTTGTTTTGGCTGGAGAATGCTTCACTCCATTAATAATTTATGTATACTTATCTAGGTATACATAAATTATTAATGGAGTAACGGAAGGTGTAAATTTGACGACAATTAAAGATATTGCAAAACGAGCAAAGGTGTCGCCATCAACGGTATCCAATGCGTTAAATCCCAATCTGGCACGAATGGTAGCGCCCGAGACGTTGAAACGCATTACCATGATTGCTGCTGAGTTAGGTTATGAGCCGATTCACCATCATCCTAAATTGGCAACGATGCAGATCAATTGTGTTTTAATGACAACCTTACCTTTAAAGGATGAAATTGCCGATGAGTACTGGCATCATATTCGAATGGGTATTTATCAAGGTGCCAGCGAGCGCAAGGTCAACATTCAAAACGTGCTTCGCATTCAGGCAGGCATTAATCCTAGAAGAGTAACGGAATATGATGGTGTAATTGTCTTGGGATCACTATCAGAGCTAGCGATTACTCAATTAAAACACTATAACCCAAACATTGTGGTGATTGACGATGTGAATACGAGCTGTTCGTTTGTTGATACGATTGGAACTGATTTGTATAATTTAACGCTCAAGGGTCTAAATCTTCTCAAAAAGCAGGGTCATGGGCCAATTGCCTTTATTGGCGGCAAACGATTGGAGTACAATTTGGATGGATCCGCTGATAGAGCAAACGCTGATTTGCGTACGAAGGCGTATCGGGACTGGCTGGCGGTTAATGACCAGCCGGCCATACTGAAGTTAACCGGCTGGAATACAGAAGCTGGACTAGCGGCCATCAACGAGCTGCTGGATGAAGTCGAGACCCCCATCGGCGGCTTATTGGTAGCCTCGGATCCCATGGCTATTGGGGTTGTTAAAGGGCTATTGGAGAAGGGTATCAAACCAGGTAAGGATCTCCCGTTGATCAGCTTTGATGATATTGGCTTGGCTTCATATCTGACACCTGCTATTACCAGCTTTTCGTTGCCAAAGGAAGTTTTGGGGATTACGGCAGTGAACCAATTATGTGACTTGGTCGCCAATAAGCGGCAGTGGGTATCGCGAACGACGATTCCAGGTCAATTGGGGACGGGGGAAACTTATCCGATTCAAGGTGTGTAACGAAATTTGAATTTCAAGGTTTATCTCGAAAATACCTCTTCCAGGCAGCCGATTATGAGTAATCACTGGCTGCCTTTCATTTACCTCTGAAGAGTGTGAAATCAAGAAACCATTGACATTGGTCTATTTGACCCGTCTTTTTACATTGAAAAAGGGTAGTTGAGCGGGTTGTTTTTCTCATTGTTGTTTGCTTGCTTTCACATTCTGATGTGTTACACTACCCATATCCTGAAAGTGAACGAGTACGATATCGAGTTGTGGAACTTCCTTGATTTGCAAAGGGGGCAATGGTCGTGGCTAAACGCTACGTTATTACCAAGCCAAACGAGCACATTGTACACCGGACGGATAGCCTACAAACGGTTACCCAAATTACCAAACGCCCTAAATGGGTCGTGGAACAGTATGTGAATAGTGACAAGTTGCTTGATGGCTGGAAGATAGTCGATCAGAATCGAGCTGCAAGTTAACAAGGAACGACCGCCAGTATCATTTGCTGGTGGCCGTTTTTTTGTTTGAAGTCAGCATGACGGGTAGTTATAATGAAGAATAAGTAAAATTAACGAACGATTAAGTTCATAATAAGACCATAGTTCGTATTAACTGACTAATATTAAGCGAGGTGGACCATGATTTCATATTCAAAAGTAATCGAAGGCGCAAGCTTCTCTCCGCAGTCACAAACTGAAATTAGTTATCAGCCGCAACAACTCATTTGTTTGGATGATAGTGGCTATATTACTCGGATTATTGCACCTACTGATTCAGATTATGCTGCTGTAAAACAAGTTGCTCAGGAAAATGATATTCTAACCACGTTGCGTTCGAATCAATATATCTTGCCTGGCTTTATTGATCTGCACATTCACGCACCTCAATGGCCTAACGCTGGTCTGGCATTAGACCGGCCGTTAAACGAGTGGCTGGATACTTACACGTTTCCTCTGGAAGCGAAGTATCAAGACACAGCCTTTGCTAAATTAGTCTATGATGATCTGGTTAAAGAACTGCTAGCTAACGGCACGACTACTGCGCTTTACTTTGGCACAATCCATAACGCTGCTAACCTGGAACTGGCTAAAGCTTGTATCCAGCACGGTCAGCGCGGGTTCATTGGCAAAGTGGCTATGGATAATCCGGAACAGACACCTGACTATTATCAGGATGCCTCAGCACAAGTGGCTGTCGACCAGACTGAACAGTTTATCCAGCAGTTAAATGAATTGAATCAGACGACTAATCTTAAACAGACGCCAGTAATCACACCGCGATTTGTGCCAAGCTGTACACCTGCCAGTCTTCAAGGACTAGGTGATTTGGCACGGAAATATGATTTGCCGGTTCAGTCACATTGCAGTGAGAGCAACTGGGAAAACGGCTACGCGCTGGAACATTACCACATGCGCGATGCCGACGTTTTGAACCAGTATGGGTTACTGACGGATAAGGCGGTCATGGCACACGGAACACAGCTGAATGAGCACGACTATGATCTGTTTTCAAAGCAGGGCGTCGCTGTTGCCCACTGCCCAATCTCGAACGTCTACTTTGGTAATGCTGTTCTGCCAGTTAACCGAGTACTAGCTCACCACGTTAAAACGGGGCTTGGAACCGATATTTCTGGTGGCTATTCACCAAGCCTTTATCAAAATATCCGGCAGGCGGTGATGTCATCACGGCTGCTTCAAGATGGCGTTGATAACCAGCTATCTGCTGATAAACGTGGTGTTCCTGACAGTGGCATTAGTGTTAAAACGGCTTTTTATCTAGCTACATTAGGCGGCGCTCAGAGCTTGCATTTGCAGGCAGGAAAGATTGCCGAAGGGCGTTTGGCGGATCTGCAGGTGGTATCGCTGCAGAATAACTTTCAGACTGAGACAACTGATAACATCTTTGAGAAGTTGATGTACCAGACGAGTAAAGCGGATGTTGATCAGGTTTATGTGCAGGGGGAACGGGTTAGGTAATAGGATGAGTTTTTTGTAGATATCTAAAAAAGCACTTTATAACAGTTAGTACTGTAACTGTTGTAAGGTGCTTTTACATGTTTGTAATAAGTACATTGAAATCTGCTGTTTAATAAGAATTTTATTTGTTGAAGATACGGTTTTTAAGTTGTCTATGGTTTTGTTTTAGTTCCTACTATGTCATAAATAATATTTCAAGAAGACTTATCAGTTGATTAAACTCTTAAAGTGTGATTTAAGTAAGGCCTTTTCTCAGTCAGCGTGGTTTGGGGTTAAGTTGTATAATTAAATAGTTCTCAACTAAATACTTCTTTGAAGGTGAAATAATGGGACTTGTTGCAATTTTAATTTTAATTGCGTACTACAGTTACAGGCATTATCAAAAAAATCAAGGTGATAAAAGTAATCAACAGACAACTACTCCAGAAAAAAAGGAAAATATAACAGGAAATGATTCAGTTAAGGATGATAGTAGTTCTGAAGTTAAACATGAATTAAATCCAGTAGGTCAGAGTGACATAGAAAAAATAGTTACAAAGATGATTAAACGTGTTGACTATTTTAAGCCAACTATGAGATTTCAAGATTTGGTTTGGTTAATAGAAACAACTGCTCAAGACCAAAAGGTAAGATTTAAAGATCGGTTTCAAATATCGGACATAATCGATAAGATTATTTATCATAAAATGTTAAATATCTTTAATGATGTGGGAAGCCCAAATTATGGAGAATTCTTAAAGCTATTTTCCTTATTGTCAGACCCTCAAATTAGTGATTACATTACATCATTTGGAACTGGTGATGATGAATCTTTTTCCCCAGTTTTTTATCAGAATATCGATTACTTTTTACTAAAAGCCTTAGGCGCAGACAATATCTGTGACGCACTGCAACAAGATGAATCAATTCCCACCCCAGTGTTGAAGGATAATGAACATCTTTATTGGGTTACAGACGTAGAAGTTTATGAAAGTAAAGCGGTGAGTCACTCGGTTGGATACAATGGGTACTCAGGAAGCTTTGCTGGCATGCATGCTGGATCGTATGATTATAAAAGAGAGAGTTATTCAGAAAAAACATTAACAATGTCTGGTAACCTTTATGTGACTGACAAACGTCTAATCGTCGAAGGTTGGGATGAAGTATACCAACGGGAAGCAACAAAAACTTGGAATCTTAGTTCTATCACTGATTACACAATTGAAACTGATGACAGTCTACAAATTCAAAGATCGGGTTCCCCCTTCTCACTTAAATTAGATGATATTATTGATCATGAGGCTGGAAAAATTGCATTGAAATCTTTAAATATAGTATTAGATGATCTTCTAAGGGGTTCCGAAAATGGATTTATTTGGGATGATTTTGGCTTACATTTGGGGAAACTAACATATGTGCCAAATTATGACAATAAACTCCAGGATCTCTATCCACAAATAATTTCCATATTTGATGGTCATATTGTGCTAGAAAATGATCCAATATTTAATGATACAGATGAAAAAATGTTTTTTAAAACTAATTCTTTGGAAGATTCAATGTACTTCCGTAAATTAATTTTAGGTGGTTCATTTGATGAATGGCTAAATAAATTAATAGATGTTATTCAGGCTCAGTTTAAATACTTGCATTTTGTTATTTTCTCAACAGATGATGATTTCGCTACAAAGTATGATTCTGCAGGTATTAAAATCATAGATGTTAATACTAATTATATCAATTTAATGTCCTTAATGGCTGGTGGCGATGGTCCAATAAATTTAACTCAATATTTTAGTGACTATAAAAACGCTAATCCTGTCTATAATAATAAGGGGCGTTTTTCGATCGACGGCCTAACTGACTCACAGGAACTATTAAAAGACAAACTTTTCCTTTATGAGTTTGAAGATTCGGGTTTTGAAACAACCTCTATTTGGTATACATTTCGAGATGCTGAATCAAAAACTTATTTTGACGAAAAAATGGCCTCTAAAAATGACAGCGAGATCTTCATTAATGACTTTGCGGCCGTTAATAATGTAATTATGAATTTTTGTTTTGGAAGTAATCATAAGGGTGTAGGGGGGCTCATTGATCTGGTTGCAGAGAATGAGCAAGAATTAGTATCTTCTTCTGAATTTTCCGACCAATCTGCTAAAATAGAAGATACATGCTTGCTGTTATTCAATTCGGAAGGAACATTCACCGGTGGTATTCTCTATAATGAACAATTAAAAGAAAAGTTTAATGCTAACAAAAAGGTAACAGCACAGAAAGATAGTGCGCCCGCTCAGAATCAACATAATAGTGTAAAGGAGTCTACTAATCTAGATAAATTTGAAGAAATAAAAAAGTACAAAGATTTATTAGATAACGGAATTATTAATCAGTCTGAATTTGATAAAAAAAAGCACGAACTACTGGGCTTATAGATATATGATGAAGACCACAGATTGATATAAACTTAACACAAGTACTTTTAAGTTGTCCGTGGGTTATACTTATAGACAGAATTCTGAATAATACATGTTAATATTAAGGTGTTAGTTCAGCTGCTTATATGTAAAAGCACCATAGAACAGTTAGTGATTCAACTGTTTTATGGTGCTTTTGATGTTAATTTTTTACATTGCTAAAACGTGTTCGGCGAAGCAGAGACTTGCATCTAAGATACAGCCAACAGAAATCCAAAACCGGGATTTCCGCCGCCTGTACCTTAGACTCCAGTCTCTAATCGCTTGTTTTCACACTCTATTTCTTATATTCATCCAAATCCAACACAATAAAACTAACCGTCTGTCCGGCCGTTCTCTTAAGCTCACCTGGTGTGCTTGGAACCGGTAATTCGTCGTTTGATTTTGCTAGTTTGTTGCCGACTGCTTCGGCTGCTTTTTGAGCAGCTTCATCGTTTGTTGTGCCCATTACTTTTACGCCGGGCACGTCCGGAACCGTGACCTGAACACGGTTGATCATTACTGTTGGGTCGAAGATTGCTGGATATACAAGCCGTTGAGCCATTAGAAAGCCTCCTGAATTTAAATCACAATTTGAATCAACTCCTCTATTCTACCGGAGATTGGCGCTGATTTCAAAATTTTCGCAAAATAGGGGTGACACTTTGGCCTGCTGATTTGTTTGTATAAGTGTAGGGCGTTGGCCAACACTTACAAAACTAACAACATTGGAGAGATTGATATGAATACCACTTGGAATAAAACCAACCTGACCCTGATTATGCTTGACGCTGAAGGCAAGAAGATTCGCTTCTCGTACAGCAACATTGTTGAAAAGCCTTCTGACGACCAAATTACCAAGTTCGCTGCGGTAATTGAGAAGTTAACCAACTTATCCTTCTCCACCGCTTCACTGACGACCACGGATGACAAGATTCAAGTTGCCTAAGCCACTCACCCAAAGGAGATTAGAACATGAATAGCGAAGAAAAAACAGCACTGCAATTACGTTTCAAAGGCACTGACGATAAGGTGCACACCTTTAGTTTTCCAAAGGCGGTTTCTGGTTTAACGACTGAAACAATTGCCGAAGCGATGAACACGATTGCGAGCCTTGGCCTCTTTGACCGCAAGGGGATTACCCTTTACGTCACAGCTGTCAGCGGCGCATACGTGAAAACCACGACGCAAGAACTTTACACGGCCTAACCGGTACCGCCCCCAATTTATTCTCTAATAAATGAACGGTCAGGGGGCGTTATTGATGACAAAGCACATGATGATTGCAACGCTGGTATTTTTCGCAGCGCTGCACCTGAAGAACACGGAACTGATCATGGTTGCATTAAGCATCTGGTCAATTCAATAAACGTCAGACTCAGCTGCCCGCCAACATTAGACGGACAGCTGTTTTTGTTTGCATAAATAACATAAAATTAGTAATCGTAAAAATAAATTTCACAAAATTAGGTTACATTAATAGCTTTAATTGAGTTTTCAGTCTACAATGAAAGAGGCTTTAACGATGCGTCGTTAGACCATCATTAACATGAACTGGACGGTTTTACCCATAAAAGGCCATTCAGGTTTAATCAATCCCCAACAATATATACATCAAGCACTGGGCGCAAAACCAAAAGCAGACGACGCCTATGCAGATGGCGATAGACAGTGCCAGTATTATGGGTATTCCCTTTTCGGGGAGTATAGGCAACTTGTCTTGCCAACGGCGAAAGCCGACATGCTGCGCAGGAAAGATCGCGTGGACATCAAAACGATGACACACTTTTCGGTTATGCGAGTTTCAGACCACCCCCTGGTGGCGCTGAGACTGTTACCCATCTAAGAGACCTTTGCTCTTATCTAGTTAAGGGGAAGGGCCTTTTTTATGTTGTCAGGTATTAGAAGTTAAAACTAAATCATAGTCCATCGCATAGTTAGCCTTGTAACGATTAAACGAAAACGAGGTTAACACGATGGACTTTTTTGATACCGCCGATTCACTTGCACCGATGTATCTCACATACTCTGGTTTGATTCGCCACGATGAACGAGAGGAACAGCCTTACCAGATGTACATGCCGGTTGTCGACCAAACCGTCGCCGGTAAATCAATCTATGATGTCTTGACCAGAGGACAGGAAATGATTGGGACATTGCTGATGGAGCGGGTCATGGATCACGAAGAGCTGCCAGAACCGGAAGAGATATTGCCATTAGGCGACGCGGATGAGATGGCGACTTTTATTAACGTGGAGCTGGACCGTTTTAAACATCTGATTGCACCAAAGAAAACGGTAATTTACCCGATGAGTGCGCTGAAACAGCCCAAACAGCTATTGTCGCAAGTGTACGATTTCCAGCCAGTATTCATTACCGAAGACGGTATTGGCCGCTACGTGGTCGTGAGCATGAAGGATTACGATATGTTTCAAAATACGATTGGCATGATGCTGGATAAGCAGGATATTGCGGATGCGTTAGATGATGTTTAGTCAGGCTACAAGTGTAATCAGTTGAAAACGGATCCAGTCTGCCATATTCTAAACACACAAGAGTAGAAGTTGTGTTCTCAGTTAAATATTTGGAGGGGATTCAAGTGGTAGAAAAGTACGTTGCGGAAATTAAACCGTTGAATGAAGAAGCAATTGGAACCAGCGCGCATGGTACAGCAACCTTTACCGTGGGCATTGATGCCATTCATATTGAAATTGAAATGTTTGATGTTCCGAAGAACATGCAGCATTGGGAACATTTCCATGGCTTTACTGATGGGGAAGATGCCCAACCAGCAACCATGGCACAGGATGTGAACCATGATGGGATAGTCGACTTGCCAGAAACGGAAGCTGTTTCCGGTACGACCATGGTGCCGTTTGATGCTGCGCCGCACGAAATGGATATCGCAAATGACACTTATCCGGTGTCGGATGATCAAGGACACTTCAAATACGTTAAGCATGTGTCACTGAATGCATTGAAGGCACAGTTTAAAGCAGTATTTGGCACGGATGCCTTGGATCTGGACAAGCGGGTCATCTATATTCACGGAGTGCCAGCGACGCTCAATCTGCCGGATACAGTGGGTGGAAACTTGAATGAGAAGTATGATAATCATGTGACGTTGCCGATTGCAACTGGCAAGATTGTAAAAGCATAATAAAATGCGAGCTTCCAAATTTGGAAGCTCGCATTTTTATTTGCTCTTAACTCCGCACCAACAGCGCCTCGGGATACTTCTTCCCCACAAACGCCTTAATTGTCTCAATCATTCTCTGTGTCGATGGTGCCTTCGCCTGCACCGCAGAGGTTGCCAGCCCGATTGACCGGTAGAAGGGGTGCTCGAACGGATAGACTGCCACGTCACCAATAATCTTTTGCAGCGCCAGTTCGGGCAGAATCCCTAATCCAAGGCCCGCTTCCACCATGGCGACGATGGATTGGTCATCAATGGAGAAATGAATCAAATTTGGCTGAATGCCATAGTAGTCCAACGCTGCTTTAGTATCACGGTCATAATCACCAGATTGCAGGATGAAGTCGCGGTCTTCCAGATCCTCATGGGTAACCGACTTTTTATTCTTAGGAACGAAGCCCTTGGGTGCCACACAGTAAATCTCATCTTTGACCAGCGTATCCACAATCAGGTTTTCACTTACTGGCATCACGGCGAAGCCTAAATCCAGTGTCCCATTCTTGACGTCTTGGACGATTTCGTTGAAGCCGGTCTGGCTCACTGAGATATCAATGTTGGGATACTGCTTTTTAAAGGACTGGATGATTGGCGGCAGCCAGTTGATACAGACGGATGAGAAGGCACCGATGCGGATTGAACCGGCGTTTAAGCCGTTGATATCGGCAGCTTCTTGTTCCAGCCGCGCTTGGCTGTTTAGAATCTCTTGGATAATGGGGAGGATGGTCCGACCGTTAGCGGTCAGCTCAGCGCCGGAACGGGAACGGATGAAGATAGGAAAGCCCAGTTCATTCTCCAACTGAGTAATTGAGTGACTGATGGCACTGGGCGTCACGTTTAGCTTTAGGGCAGCTTTTTGGAACGTGCCTTCTTGAATGACGGTACTGAAGACTTGGTAAGCAAAGGGAATCATGAACAGGAAACCTCCATATTATTGAAATCAAAGTTCATATGTATCAAACTAACAACACGGGTGAATTACTTTCATCTAAAAGTGAGTAACTTGAATGATACTAGTACTAATAAAGAGTATACCATTAAGTCGATGCAGTAAAGAACAGCGTTTTAATCAATGGTTGTTGAAGTACCAACCTATGTGGGCGCATTATCGTCGTTTGATATGTACGAACCTACCTATTAAAAAAGTCGAACTAGAAGACGACAGTATGAACACGGATCAGAGTGAAGAAAGCAGCTGACTTGGAAGTACCGAACATTACCGCACAGGCGATTAACCACTATCTAGCTGATAATAGTCTGGATGAACACATTGCTAGGCTTAATAAAGAGTATGCGGTGTGGATGCGGGACAATTAATTATAGAAGAAACGGGTCAAAAATTAAGAATTGAATAATCCATAAACGGGAATAAATGGTTGTCATAAATAAATTTGCCGGACTTTTAATTTTATTTTTTATATTAAAAGTCCGTCGAATTTGTTTTTAATTTAGACAATATTTGAACTTTGACCGAAATCTGTTTGTAATCTAGCTGTTACAAACTATAACGTTATAACAATGATATTATTCGCTGAAAGCAAGCCTATATGGGATTACATAGGAATTTCTTAATTTTTCAGTTTTGTGAAAATATTACAACCCCACTACAATTCAAGCAATTTTCTTGAAGCTCCCCGAAGTATGCGTTAGACTGCTTTATAGTGTTAAGCACGACTGCGCACTATTTAATTGTTGATGTCAGTAATCTTTTACTTAACATTCAACGGGATATTGTGTATACTGTTTATGCTTGATGAGTTACATAAATATATGTTTGGAGGAATTTCACATGCAATCTAGTTTAAAGAAGTCTCTTTATTTGGGCTTAGCTGCAGTTTCATTTGTTGCTGTTGCTGGCACAACTTCTGCTAACGCATCTGCAAAGTCATATGCAAAAGCTGGTTCATACAGCACATTGACTACACCAGCTGCATCACGTAACGTCAATTTAACAGGTACTAACGCTGTTTACACTAAGCCAGGTACTGTTAAGGGTGCAAAGCTTGTTGCTACTACAACAACTGCTGCAAAGCTTAACAAGTCAACCAACGGTTCAGCTAACTTCCGTGCTTACGGTGTTAAGACTACTGACCGCGGCTCAGTTTACTACAAGGTTGTTTCATTCGACGGCCAATACCGTGGATATGTTTACGGTGGTAAGAGTACCAGTGCATTTGCTGGTGGCTTAGTTTCTTATGCTACTACTAAGGATGCTACTGCTCCTAAGTCAACCGATGTTTACAACTTGAACCAAGGTACTACTAGCACAACTGCTAACACTTTGTTCTTCAAGGAACCAGCTTGGACTAACTACAAGGTTGGCCGTGCTAAGGTTGACGGTAAGGTATTAGCTTCTACTGATGCTTACAAGTCTGCTAAGTTCACCTTTAACAAGGCTGTTACCACTTCTCGCGAAGGCGACCTTTGGTACCAAATTGCTTCTGTTAACGGTTCAACTTCAAATGGCTTAGTTGGTGCATGGGTAAAGGCTTCTGCTGTTTCTAACTTTGCTAACCCAGCTAACGATAACAACAGCATTTACGTTAAGTACGTTGACAGCAATGCTAACGCCGTAGGTACTGCTACTTTCACTACTACTACTAATACCACTCGTAAGGGTGATACTGTAAATCCTACTGGCGATCTTGATGCTAAGGGTGAAACTTTAGCTAAATTCGTTGATAGCAGCGTTCCTGCTGGCTATGTTGTTACTGGTAACAACAATGCTAACAATTTGTTAACTAATACTGCTAAGTATGGTTCAACTATCGTTATCAACGTTCAAAAGGGCGCTGCATCAAAGGTTGCTTTACGTGCAGGCTATCTTGATGCTGGTGCTACCGCTCAAGGCGATTACGCATTAGGTCAATCAATTGCTGCTAGTGAAGTTTCATTACCAAATGGTGATCAAACTACACTTGCTGACTTATTGAAGGGTACCGATGGTCAAATTGGCTCTGAAAAATTAGGTAAGATCAACACAGCTCTTCAAACTGCATTTGGTACTACTGGCTTGAAGGGTACTAAGACTTACACTGATAACAAGGGTGTACAATACTACTACGTATTCAAGTATGGTAAGGGTGCTTCTGACAGCTTTGCTCTGGACAACCGTTTAGCTAACTACGGTCAAAACTTGACTGCTAGTGTTGGTGTATACAAGGTTACAGGTAACGCTGCTACTCCAACTACCAACTCCTCATCAGTATTTAACTAATATTTAGAAATAAATATTATTAATTACAAAATAGTTTTAAGAAACACGCTCGCATTCTTACGGGCGTGTTTCTTTTATACATAGTCAGTATTTTTCACAAGTGGATTACAGTGCGGTTATCCGGATAATTTTTTATGAATTTATGCATATTGCTTTTGAATCTGAAAGGTGTTTGGTAATGAAAGATGATATTATGAATAATGATATTGGTTTTATAAAGTTTATTGATGAACAGTATATTGATGATTACTTTGCTTTATCGGAATTATGGTTAGCAAATGTAGATAATTTTACAAGTAATGAAGAATTAAAAGCAGAGGACTTAATAAACGATAGGGATGAAGGACGTGCAGGTAATTTTTCGTCTAATATGCCCGCATTCATCACATGTTTTACGAAAATTCAGAAAACTGATTTTGACAGTTCTGGTAAATTAAATCATGATATGGTTGATTCTCTATTAAAAAGTGAAGTATCTCAGGGTAATAAGCGACCGTTTATTGTTATTTCAAAAAAGCATATGGATAATCTTATGTCACAGATTATTGCTTTTAATGCAGAGCCTCATTCTTTTCCAATTGAGCACAGTAATATTTTTGTAAGGGAGATTCGATACGTAGATGAGTATAATAAAATTTCAACATCTGCCGATCAAAGCTTTCGGGAGAACTGGAATGTAAATGCTTTAGCAGAGGTGATGTATTCAACTAAAGATATTAAATATCAAGCACAACATGAGTTAAGAATTGGGATAGTTTATGAAGTTGAAAAAACAGAAGGTTACTTACCTGGAAGAATGATTAAACTACCAGCAAAGGTAGAGCTTGCATCTTGCAAATTAAACAGCAATGATTTAGCTACCCTAGATGCATCATGTTTTTTTGATTAAAAATTTGTTAGCAACTAAAAAATAGGAAAAGATCAGTTATTATAGTTTCTTAATTAAGTGATTTGCTTGGTTGAAAGTGTTTACTTAAAATATAAGTGGAATCCTCATTATTTTTTGATCTTACTAAAAAATTTCAGAATTCCTAAAATTAATACATGTGTTTAACAATAGCGTTACGATTAAGCATCAAACTGTATCTCATTTCTGCATGGTGTTAATATGTATATAGCGTCAAGGCTTTATATTGGTGTTTAACATATTTTGTTTTGCAAAGGGGATAATTTATTTATGAAATCTAGTTTAAAGAAGTCTCTTTATTTGGGCTTAGCTGCAGTTTCATTTGCTGCCGTTGCAGGTACAACAAGCGCTAACGCTTCTGCTAAGACATATGCTACAGCCAGTGCATACAGCACTTTAACTGCACCTTCTACTTCACGTAACGTTAACTTAACCGGTGCCAACGCTATTTACACTAAGCCAGGTACTGTTAAGGGTGCTAAGCTTGTTGCTACTACAACAACTGCAAAGAAGCTTAACGCATCAACCAACGGTTCATCTAACTTCCGTGCTTACGGTGTTAAGACTACTAACCGCGGTTCAGTTTACTTCAAGGTTGTTTCATTCGACGGCCACTACCGTGGATATGTTTACGGTGGTAAGAGTACTAGTACCTTTGCTGGTGGTGTAACTTCATACGCTACTACTAAAGACGCTACTGCTCCTTCAGCAACAGCAACTTACACTTTAACTGCAGACACTAGTGCTACTTCGAACACCTTGTTCTACAAAGTACCAGCTTGGTCACAATACAAACTTGGCCGTGCTAGAGCAAATGGTACTGGCTCAATCATCTCTTCAACTGATACCTACAAGGGTGCTACACTTACCTTTAACAAAGCAGCCACTACTTCACGTGAAGGCGAAACTTGGTACCAAATCGCAAGTGCTACTTTAGCTAACGGTGCTAAGACTACTGATCTTAACGGTGCTTGGGTAAAGGCTTCAAACGTTTCTAACCCAAAGGCTGATCCTGCTGCCACTGCAGATAACAGTATCAAGATCACTTACCTTGACGCATCTAATAACAACGCTATTTCAGGTGCTGACAAGACATTCGTTTACGGTGGTTCTGATACCAAGTCTGGTAACTCATACACCACTCAAAAGAACAATGCTGGTCAAAGCTTGAGTGACTTCGCTAAAGCTGGCGTACCAAGTGGCTACACTGCAACTGCAGATCTTAGTTCAGCATTAACAAACGCTAAGTTTGGTGGTACTGTCTACGTTACTGTAAATAAAGCTGCTACTTCAAAGGTTTCATTATATGAAGGTACGACTAGTGGCACTACGAGTGTTGTACAACCATTCACGACATCAACCAGCAACAAGTTGGCCTTAACTCCAACACAGCAACAAGCATTGACTGGTAATGCTAACCAAGTCCTTTCTGGTACTGATTTAACTAACATCGCTGGGTTATTTAACGGCCAAGTTCTTTACTCAGCTACAAAGAACTCAAATAACCAGTATGACACATATACTGTAAATGCATCTGCAACTGCTAGTGCAAACAGTGGTGTGAAGTACGGTGATACTATTAAGTTAGTTCTTGTAAAGGGTGCAGCAGTTGATAGCTTACCTTCAACTACTCCAGCCGAACAAGCTAACTCTAATTTCTTAAACTAATTAATCTAATTGATTTTAGTTATTAAGATTAAAGGTCTATTCACTTTTGTGGGTAGATCTTTTTTTGACCTCCATCGATGTGACTTAAGAGGAAAGTAACTAATCTGTCCTTATCAATGGTAAAATATAGATAATTTGATTTACCAGGAGGTACAACAATGGGCTTACGAGATTTATTTCGAGGAAATTCAAATCAAGAATCCGATAAAACAAATGAAAAAAATGCTGAAAAAGAAGAAATTACACAAAGTGGAAATCTTAACAATCAAAGTGACAAACAGGAAAACGTTTCAAATATAACTGAAAGTAATCCTTCAGTAGTGACTTCTGTGTTAACTGCTAAGCAGAATCTGACTGAAATTGCGCAGCAGTATAATATTCGTCGAGAAACTTTGCAGGATCTACTGTTTGATCATCAAAAGGAAATTCAGACAGTAATTGATAAGCTCAATCAGGAAATTTCCGATGCGCAGAAGCAGGCTGATGATAGTGGCAGCCAGATTACTGATATTCAAAATAAAATGGAAGAGGCTAGCGAGGAAGCAGCGGCTCCTTTCGTTAAAAAACAAGCCGAATTAAATAGCCGAATCAAAGAAAATCAGGATAAAGCTGGTGGCTTAATCGACCAAGTGAAAGAGATTAATGCAGAACTTACTGGCTTGAATAATAAACAGCAACAACTGATCCAAGCTGAAACGGATATTTCTGCTAAGTTCAAAAGTGAAAAGGATCCGGCTGTTATCGTCACGCTAGCTGATCAATATCGTGATGACATTAAGAGTAATAAAGCTGAACGTGATGATAATGCAGCAACCATTCAGGCTGTAGATAAAAAACAGCAGGGATTGAAGGATCAACTGCAAGTGGTTCGTGATAAGTTAACAGCTGATCAAAAAGAACTCAGCGATGTTAATGAACAATTAGAAGAAGTTCAAAATAAAGTTGCTTCTGATGACGAAGAATTGTCGAAGGAACTTAATTCGTTGACTCAGAAGATGAATCAGAACCAAGCCCAGTTGAATGAACTTCAAGGTGAATTGGATAAGAAAAATTCAGAATTGGCTGAGGTTAACACTGACATCAACAAATGGATGGGTGTACCAGTTCCCGTTAAAGGTTTGGTATTAAACAGTGATTCTGAAATTATCTTAGATATGGATAATCTGACCGATGATCAGTATGAACAGATGAAGTTAGTCGTTAAAGTGATGATGAATCGCGGTATTGAACGAGTTGGGCTGTATACTAGTCAGTTCAAGTTAAACTTGACCAACCAGATTGCTACTTGGACCAATGATTTACAGGTTAAAGGTGGCGTTGTTTCGGTTTATAATCCCCTATATAGTTTGCAGCATCAAGGGCAGTTAGGTGCCAAATACCAGTTGCCTGATAACGCGGTGAGCGATGAGTGGAATGATGACCATACTGAGCGGACGATGACGTTAGAGAATGGCTGGACGCTTAAAGTACGTTATTATCCATCAAGCGAGAATGTGGCAGTTGTTGATTCTTATAAGGACGACAAACTGGCAGAGAGCAGCCAATTAACCACCGAAGGTCAACTAACCTCTAACCGCTTCTTCAACGATGACGGCACCAAAAATCGCGATGAATATTACAGTCAAAGTGGCCTTGGTGTACTGAACGTTCATTATGAAGATGACAAGCTCAGCCAAGTGGAATTGCTGAACGCTGTTGGGATGCAGGTTGAGGCTTTCGACACGATTGCTGACTTTACTGAATGGTGGGTTAAGAATAACTTCAACAAGTCCGGTTTCTTGGTGGGCTCCATTGAAAACGAGCAGTATCGGCGTATGCTGAGTCTCATGCAGGGTAACTCGATTGCGCTGGTGACTGACCCAGCTGTTGATAACGCTGACTTTAAGTCATGGGCGATCAACTTACCGCAACAGCAGTATCTGGTTGACAATTATGAGACTGAGATGAAATTAATTCGACAATTGAATCAGCCTTTGAACATTAGTTTATTGGATCCGCACAATCTGCCTGTTACCTTGGGGATTCCCTTTGCAGACGCTAAATAATTGAGTAAATGAGACGCGCTGTAAAAGCACGTCTCATTTTATGTTACGGATATTTCAAATTACTTAAGTCTTTCTAAATTAGATTTTGATTAAGCATGCCCGGTGCTACAATGGATGTAGCTAATCGGGGGATTAGCATTCGGCTTCGGCCAAAAAGGAGTGTATTTTTATAATGAAATCTAGTTTGAAAAAATCGCTATATGTTGGTTTAGCTGCTGTTTCCATGCTTGGTGCAGCCGGCTTAGCTAGCACGACTGCTAGTGCCAAATCTGGCGCTTACGTCACTAAGACGTCTTACTTCACCACGGCACCAGAATCTCGTAACGTGGTTCCTAACGGTACCCACGCTTTATATACTAAAGTAGGGACTTCTAGAGGTGCCCGTGTGGTTGCTTCTAAGTCAACTATGGGAAGATTAGCTAACTCAAACAGTTCTAACGATTACTTCCGTGCATACGCAATTGTGACGACTAACCGTGGTTCTGTTTACTACAAGATCGTTTCATTTGATGGCAAATACCGTGGCTGGATCTACGGCGGCAGAAGCACTACCCAATTCGGTGGTGGTATCGCAGCTGCACAAACCACTAAGACTGCTAGCATGCCTGCAACCACAACTGGTTACACGTTGACTAACCCATCAAAGTGGACCCTTTGGAACAACCCTAAGTACACGCAGTACAAGGCTTCTAAAGTAACTGGCTTTAAGTCTACTGACACCTTTACCATTACGGGTGCAGAAACTAAGACCCGTGAAGGCTGGGTATACTACCAAGTTAAGGATGATCAGAACCCATCGATCACTGGCTGGGTTTACAACCTAGGTGTTCAAGCACCGCAAGGCAACTCAGTAAAGATCAGCTACGTTGATAAGGCTACTGGCAAAGAAGTCGGTACTGGTTCCGTTCCATTTGATAAGAGCGCCTCATACACCAACGTAACGACCACTTCTAACTTGAACAGCATCGTTAACGGTGTGCCTTCAGGTTACGTCCCTTACGACAACAATAACGGCGGTTCAGCTTCCTTAGCTAACAAGGATAACGCCGCAATTGCTAAGAACGGCGACACAATCGTCTACTACGTTAAGGCTGCTGATACTAACACGACTAAGGCAATCAAAGTTGTCCTTGTTGATGGTAACAACAATGCTATTACACTGAAGGATAACGACCAAAAGGCTTTGGATGCTTCAGGTGCCAAGGCTGCCTTCCAAGTTAAGGCCGGTGAAACTATTTCCGCACAAGATGTTCAAAACATCCTTGCCGACGCCAACTTGACTGACTTGATCAGCAACTCTGGTTCTAGCTACCGGTTCGTCAGTGCATCTGACACCCCAACTACTGCCAGCGATAATGGCGCAACCATTAACGTTCGTGCAACTTACAAAGTTGTTGCTTACTAATATTTGAAGATTGATTGATAAAACGTCGCCTTCGGGTGGCGTTTTTCTTTTGCCATTTTTGAGATCAGCAGTGCATACCAAATGGAACACTTATCTATATATGTCTAAGAAATGAACACTATTTTTAGTAATTTTAAAAAATACAGTTTTATTTAAAATAATTTAAAATGTAATTGAAACTGTTTTCATTTTTGCAAAATGAGTTTATGTATCATCGCAGAAGGCTGTTAAGTCAACCTTAAGCACCGAAAAACCAAATATTACAGAATTTATCTGAAAACGGTTACATATACCTAACAGGAGTTTGCTGGCTATTGTATTCCCTAAACGCCGGTGCTATAGTCAATCTCGTTGCGTTGGTTATTGGGGGTCAATAATCAGCATGGGAACAATGATTCAATTTTCACAGTATCATGGTTTAGCAATTTTATGACAAACACGACTCTCTCTCGTGCGTAATCGTTTTGGAGAATTTTTAAG
>NZ_BOLK01000007.1 GCF_016861565.1 Secundilactobacillus yichangensis | reverse complement strand
CCTGTTTAATAGAACAGGCCGAATTACCAAAGTTAGAACTGACCGGTGAGGCCATTGGTATTGACCTTGGTTTAAAAGAATTTGCCATTCTAAATGATGGCACTTTGTATCATAATCAAAATAAAAGCAGTCGGGTAAGGAGCATTAGAAAACGCCTTAGACGACTGCAACGAAAAATGTCCCGTCAGTATCAAGCACTGAAAGCTAGAAGACAGAAAGAAGGAAAATCTGCTACTGATTTTAATCTAGCTAAAACTCAGCGGAAGGTGCAACGCTTGTATCAACGGTTAACCAATATTCAGTCCGATTTCCAAAATAAGATTATTGCTGCTGTGGTGAGAACCAAACCGCGGTGGGTAGCCTTAGAAGACTTGAATGTTACAGGTATGCTGAAAAACCGGCATTTAGCCAAAGCCATTAGTTATCAGGGGTTCTACAATTTTAGAATTAAACTGATTGCTAAATGCCAGCAGTTAAGTATTCCGGTGCACTTAACTGGCCGATTTGAACCGACTTCTAAGTTATGTCATCAATGTGGCTATAAAAAAGTTGATTTAAAGCTGCAAGATCGAGTGTATGAATGTCAAAACTGTGACTATACTGAAGATCGTGATATTAATGCGGCCCTGAATATCAGGGATACTGAAAACTTTGAATTAGCCTACTAACACAGGCTTCAAAGCACGTACCGGTGGCTAGCCGGGAATTAACGCTTGTGGACTATCATACCAACTGTATTAGCGAGTTTCACGCGAATCAGGATAGTGAGAAGCAAGAATGATCGATAATTTTTTATAAGTTATCAGTAGCAGGACGTTATGATGAGAAAATTCAGTTTGATATTATCTGCCGCCCTACTTAGCGTCGTACTAGCGGGATGCGGTAAAGCGTCATTATCAGTTGCCCATAAGAGTTACACTCCTAGTGGCATGACTGCCGTTATCAAGGGTCACAGTAATCAAAAGACGGTTCAGTACCGCGTTAACAACGGGGAGCAAAAAAAACAGGCAGTCAAAGATGGGGGATATGCCATCACTTTGCCTGCTAAACCGTATCGGCAGACTGTCAAGCTTACTGCTGGCAGTCGTAAGACATCAACAGTGGTGAAGAAGAGCCCAGTAATCATGAGCTATAGTAAATTCACCGCCGCTTACAACCAGGCCTTAATGGGAACAGCCTTATCCAAGAAGGATCAAGCTACGGCCATGGGTTTGCAAAAACAAGGTGCGCAGCTGCAACAAAAAGAAGCTAAATTGAAGGCTGAATCAAAAGCCGCTCAAGCCAAGTTAAAAGCCGGCGATACCTCAGCACAAGCAACCTTAGCCGATTTGTCTAAACAGGGTGGGCAGCTTCAATCCCAAGGTGCCAAGTTGAAGCAAACACAGGCAGCTTTAGCACCTGCACTGGCTAAAGCCAAGAAACAAATCGCTGACGATACCATTACAGCCAAGGCACGCACCGGCGTTTATAACCTGAAAAAAACGCCGAACGCTACCATCCGTGGCAACGTTGACCACGGGAATCTGATTGGTGCAACTCTAATGGTTCCCACCTCGTCATTGAAGTCTAAAAAGGCGGCTAGAACTTTCATGACAGAATTAGCCGTCTTGACGGGCAGTGTCGGTGCAAACACCAAAACTGTACTAAAGGGCTTTGCGAACAAGGCTAACAAGAAGAACAGCAGCCAAACAACAACCAGCACCATTCATTCCAAGGGCATTGATTTTGACCTTGGTTATTCGAAAACAACACTGTACATCTACGTCACTCATCACTAATTGAATTACTAAGGACGCCATACCGATCATTAATCGGTATGGCGTTTTTTAGAATATAATCTTCTTAGGAATATTTAATATTTCAAAATTTAATATTCTACCTCATTGTGTTGCTTAATCAACGTTATTATTTAAAACTATTGTCAAGCATATTACTATCCTATCAGCAATGGCGGAGTATGTTTATTAGTAAACGTCAATATTCTAAAAATGAATAAAACAACTAAATTCAGTTACTTTTAAATATTTATTTAGTCTACGGTATTGCAGATTGCGAAAGATTAGAATATCATGAGAATAATTCATGAAATTTAATTGACTCTTTCTTTCAATCTTAAAAGTAGGTGACAGTATTTGAAAGCTTTGAATCACGATCACAATTTAATGTATGACCCGCACTTTGAACATGCTGCCTGTGGCATGGGCTTCATCACTCAAATCGATGGTCACGCAGATCACCAACTAGTGGAAAAGGCACTGACAATGCTGGAGCGCATGAACCACCGTGGTGGAACAGGCGCCGAACCAGACACCGGTGACGGTGCTGGCATCTTAATGGCAATGCCGGATAAGTTCTTCCGGCAGCAAATGGCCAGCGCTGAGCTGGAGCTGCCCCCAAAAGGCGACTACGCGGTAGCACAGTTATTTCTGCCCCACGATGATAAAAAGCGGGATGCTATGTTATCCGCGGTTACCGCACAGATCGACCAAGCCGGCTTCCCGGTTTTATGGACTCGACTGGTTCCTTTTGTTTACGAAAACTGCGGTCCTGGTGCGCAAAAGTCTATGCCCGGCTTCGTTCAAATTATTATTCAGCGGCCCGCTGACATTGCTGCCGGCCGTCCTTTTGAAGACCAGCTGTACACCCTTCGGCGTCGGCTGGAGCACGTTTTTGAGCAGCAATCCTTATCAATCTGCTCGCTTTCCAGTCAAACTATCGTCTATAAGGGCATGCTACACGCCTATCAAGTTGGTCTGTTCTATCCAGATCTGCACAATTCTGCCATGGAAAGTGCCATTTGCCTGATTCATTCACGTTTTTCCACCAACACCTTCCCTAGCTGGTCGCGTGCGCAGCCTTTCCGCTTCTTAGCCCATAACGGTGAAATCAATACCCTCAAGGGCGCAGAGAACTGGATGACTAGCCACGGAATCGATATCTATGACGAAGACGATTCCGATTCCGCTAAGCTTGAAAACTGCATGGAATACCTCTATCGCCATGGGCGGTCGATTCCTAAAGCGCTCATGATGATGATCCCAGAGGCTTGGGGCGACGGCGTCCAGATGCCGAAACAGCAACGGGCGTTTGATGAATACAACGCAACCTTTATGGCCCCGTGGGACGGCCCCGCAGCACTCTGCTTCACCGATGGCATTCAAGTCGGCGCTTTCTTGGATCGAAACGGTTTGCGGCCATCACGCTACACTTTGACCAAGGACCGGATTCTGGTCGTGGCTTCAGAGTCGGGCGTGGTAGACGTTAAGCCCACTGACATTGTTAAAAAAGGGATTCTCGGCCCCGCTCAAATGATTTTGGTGGACACCCGCCTGGGTAAAATCTATCAATCTGATGAGTTGAAGCGGGAATTTGCCCAGAAACATCCCTATCAGCAATGGCTGACTGCCAACCGAATTTCACTAAAGAATTTACCGGAAGTTAAAACTGAAACTGCCATTTCAGATACTGATTTAAAACGGCTTTGGTTACGAAATGGGTACACCCACGAAGTCATCGAAACAGCGTTGATTCCAATGGCTGAAAACGGCGGTGAACCAGTGGTTGCCATGGGGTTTGATTCTCCTCTGGCAGTACTCTCTCATAAATCTGAAAACCTGTTTACCTACTTTAAACAGGCCTTTGCGCAAGTCACCAACCCGCCGATTGATCCCCTGCGTGAAAAAATCGTCATCAGCACGACTCTCTATCTGGGCCGTGATGCTGATATCACCACGGATACGGCGGAAAATTGCCACAAGATCCGGATTGAAAGCCCAATTTTAAGCGATCAGGATTATGCCAAGATTGAAGCGCTGGATCTGCCGGGACTGAAAGTCGCCAAACTAGACTTATCCTATGATTTGACTGACCGGCCTAACCGGTTATCTCACGCACTAGATGATTTATTTAAGCGAGCTGAGAACGCCATTGATCAAGGTGCCACCATTCTGATTCTCTCTGACAGAACCGCTCACGAGCACCAGATGGCCATTCCTGTTTTACTAGCTGTTTCCGGCTTGCATAACTATCTGGTTCAGCAAGGTAAAAGTACTGACGCTGCCATCGTAGTGGATACCGCCGAAGCCTGCGAACTGCATCATTTTGCCTGCCTTATAGGGTATGGTGCTACTGCTATTCACCCCTACGGCGCTTATGCCACCCTGGTTTCACGTGGCTATGAAGCCAAATTAGCCAATTACCGGAGAGCTGCCACTAAGGGCATCATTAAGATTATGAGCCGGATGGGTATCTCAACTATCGCAGGTTATCAAGGCGCCCAGTTATTTGAAGCTGTCGGTCTTTCGTCAGCAGTTATCAACCAGTATTTCACTGGCACCCCCAGCCGAATCGGCGGTTTGACGCTTAATCAAATTGAAGATGAATATACGATCAAATACCAGGCAGCCTACGATGCCCATACCATTGATGATTTACCTTCAGGCGGCAGTTTCCAGTTCAAGTCAGACGGTGAACACCACCTGTATAATCCTGAATCGATCTATCAATTTCAGAAAGCTGTTCGTTCTGGTAAGTACGAAGAATATCAAAAATACGCCCAACAAATGAACCAAGAAGCACTTAAAAACCCGGTTACTCTGCGTTCAATGTGGGAGATCCATTCTGAAGGTCGAACCAGTGTGCCAATCAACGAAGTGGAACCAGTCAGTGCCATCGTGAAACGGTTCAAGTCCGGTGCCATGAGTTTTGGAGCCCTTTCTGAAGAAGCTCACGAAACGATTGCCATTGCCATGAACAAACTGGGAGCCCGCAGCAACTCCGGTGAAGGCGGTGAAAACCGCAAACGGTTCAAAGTCGGTGCAGACGGTTTGAACCGGAACAGCCGGATCAAGCAAGTCTCTACCGCCCGTTTTGGGGTGAACACTGAATATCTTGAAAGTGCTGATGAAATTCAAATTAAAATGGCTCAGGGAGCTAAACCGGGTGAAGGCGGTCAGCTTCCAGCCAGCAAAGCTTATCCGTGGGTGGCTAGTATCCGAGGTTCCATTGCTGGTGTGCAGCTAATCTCACCGCCGCCTCATCATGATATTTACTCCATCGAAGATCTCGCTCAGCTGATCTATGATCTTAAGCAAGTTAACCCGTACGCCATTATCAACGTTAAGTTAGTTTCTTCAACCGGCGTCGGTACCATTGCAGCTGGGGTGGTTAAGGCTGGCGCAGATACCGTGGTGATTGCCGGCTACGATGGTGGCACTGGAGCCGCACCAAGAAACTCCACCCGTGACTGCGGTTTACCGTGGGAAATGGGTTTGGCGGACGCACACCAGACACTTGCCCTAAATCATCTGCGCCAGCGCACAACACTGGAAGTCGATGGTAAGCTTCTCACTGGCCGTGACATCGCGGTTGCCATTATGCTGGGAGCTGAAGAATTCAGCTTTGCTACCCTCACGATGGTTTCTATCGGCTGTATCATGATGCGTAAGTGCAACCTCAACACCTGCCCGGTTGGCATTACCTCACAAGATCCTAATTTACGCCGGCTATTTGCCGGTAAGCCGGAATACGTCATCAACATGATGCAATTTCTCGCTCAAGACCTGCGTGAACAAATGGCTCAGCTGGGCTACCGTACCGTGGATGAAATGGTTGGGCACGGTGAACATCTCAAGCCGCGTTACGTGCCATCTGGCAAAGCAAAATCGCTGAACTACGACAAAATGATTGGTAAAACCATTACCATTCAACGAAAGACTAAGGATCCCTTCCGTGCGAAGTACACGTGGCCGGATTTGAACGCCATTACTGAAGCTAGCCTGCAAAATGGCACCACAACGTCCATCAATCAGCCAATCAATAATACCGACCGGGCAACTGGTACCCGGCTTGGTGGCTGGATTGCTGCCCGTTTTGGCAACCACGGCTTGAAGCCTGGCGCGCTCCAACTTAACTACACTGGCATTGCCGGCCAAAGTTTCGGTGCCTTTATCACTCAGGGCTTGGAAATTACGTTACGCGGTGAAGCCAACGATTACGTTGGTAAGGGCCTGTCTGGTGGCCGGCTGATTGTTGCCTCACCAGAGGGTGCAGAAAACATTTACGCGCATGCACCGATCATCGGCAACGTGGCCTGCTTTGGTGCCACTAGCGGAGAAGCCTTCTTCAATGGCCGGGCTGGTGAGCGGTTCTGTGTCCGTAACTCTGGCGCTAACGTTGTGGTGGAAGGTATCGGTAACAACGGCTGTGAATACATGACCGGCGGCGTGGCGGTTATTTTAGGGCAGACTGGGCGGAACTTTGCGGCTGGTATGTCTGGTGGTATCGCCTACGTTTACGACTGGAAACATAACTTTAAGCAACGTTGCAATACCGAATTAGTCGATCTATATGCTTTAGACGAATCGGGCGACGACAGCATTCTTAAAACCTTGATTGAAAAACACTATTACTACACTAAATCATCTCAGGCGAAGAAAATTTTGGATAACTGGGAAAAAGAAAAACAGCTCTTTGTAAAAGTTTATCCTAGTGATTATCACCGGATGCATAATCTCATCCACCAGTTTCAAAAAGCTGGTGTCCCTGATGATCAAGTGATTCAAAAAGCCTTTGACGTTGCCACAAAAAAGGGAAAGGAGTGACCGGTATGGGAGATCCAAGAGGATTTATCAAACACGATCGTAAAAGTAACCCAATGCGGCCGATTGCCGAACGTATCAAGGACTTCAACATTATGGAAATTGACCTGGGCGATGCGGACCGCCGGATTCAGGCTAGTCGTTGCATGAACTGCGGAATCCCCTTTTGCCACCATGGTGTCTTTTATGGCGGTAAACGCGGCGTTAGTGGCTGCCCCAACGATAACCTGATTCCAGAGTGGAACGATTTAGTCTACAAGAAACGCGATAAAGCCGCCTTCGAGCGACTCACCAGAACAAATTACTTACCAGACATGACTGGTAGAGTTTGCCCCGCTCCCTGCGAGGTTGCCTGCGTGAACGCACTGAATGGTCCCGGAATCACCATCCGCAATAACGAAAAATTCATTATTGAACAGGCCTTCAAAAACGGCTGGGTGGTTGATTCTGGGAAGCCTGCGCACCGAACCGGTAAAAAGATTGCCGTCATCGGCAGCGGACCAGCAGGCATCTCCGCTGCTTGGCGCTTAAATCAGCTGGGACACTCGGTGACCGTTTACGAACGGGCTGACCGTTTCGGCGGTCTGTTGATGTACGGCATTCCCAATATGAAACTGCCGAAAGAAGTTGTTGAACGTCGAATTCAGGCTATGCGCGATGTCGGTATCGAACTGATTGCTAATACTGAAGTTGGCCGTGACATTGACGTTGATACGTTAAAAGCCAAGTACGATCGTATCGTGATCTGTACCGGGGCTCGACAGGCCCGTGATCTGGATGTGCCTGGCCGGCAGCTAAAGGGCGTGATGAAAGCCGTTGATTTTCTGACCAACGCTACGCAATCAGTGATTAAAAACGGTACTGCAGCAACCCACGCACTAAAAGGAAAACACGTGGTGGTCCTTGGTGGCGGTGATACCGGTAATGACTGTATCGGCACTGCCATCCGCCAAGGCTGCGCCGGAATTACGCAGCTAGAAATCACCCCTGCGCTACCAAAAGAACGGACTTTAGATAATCAATGGCCGGAATGGCCGATGGTGCTCAAGAACGGCTACGGTCAGCTGGAAGCTCAGAAGTTATTCGGTGATATTACAACGTATACGGCAACTGTCACAGGCTGTTTCGGTAAAAACGGCCAACTGTCTGAGGTTGAAGTCAGCCGCACCGATCATTTCAAACCAATTGCGGGTAGTCAAAAACGGATCAAAGCCGACTTAGTCCTACTAGCTATGGGCTTCACCGGTGCTGAACAATGGCTGTTTGACGCCTTTGATGTCACAAAAGTAAACGTCAATTACAGCACGAATGACAGTCAAATCTTTGTGGCTGGTGATAGTCACCGTGGCCAAAGTCTCGTCATTTGGGCGATTTACGAAGGCCGAATGTGTGCAGAAAAAATCAACGCTTCGTTTGAAGTGTTGTCGGCTAAAGTTTAAAGATAAAGCGAGTAATTCGATAATGAATTGCTCGCTTTTTTGTGGACACAAAAATAGTGCTGACGATCGCTCATCAACACTATTTTCGTACAATTTAGACTTACGCAAATGACGAATTACTTCTCGTCTTCACGCTTCTTCTTAGTAATACCTAACATGCTCAACATACTCATGAGACTAAGACCAATCATTGCCCAAACGCTAGTGTTTTG
Organism: Secundilactobacillus yichangensis; assembly: GCF_016861565.1. Lineage (GTDB taxonomy): Bacteria > Bacillota > Bacilli > Lactobacillales > Lactobacillaceae > Secundilactobacillus > Secundilactobacillus yichangensis. The sequence continues at coordinate 108,666 of NZ_BOLK01000007.1, read as the reverse complement.
CTGTTCATTAGTTTGTGGCAAAGTTGCTGCTTTATTCTTAGCATTAGTTGAATTTACTTCATTAGTATTGGCCACCTGCTGTGCTTGACCGGCTTCGGCGTTACTGCTTTGCTGAACAAGTCCAGTTTGTGTACCACTGTTAGTGCCGTTCGAGTTAGCTGACTTACCAACTGTGCTGTTACTCTTATCAGTGCTCGTCGGATTGTTATCAGTGTTGTCATTGGTAACAGTATTATTATCTGGTTGATCAACGACTTCCGTATTGCTACCAGGCCCATCAGTGGTCGTGCTTGGATTACCAGCTGGCAATCCAGTACCGGTATCCGTAGAGGTACCGCCAGGAACGCCTGTACCATTGTCAGTCGGCGGCGTCCCACCATTATTTGATGATCCGCCAGGTACCGTGACTTTAATTGAGATTGGCTGCGCTGGATTTTGATCCTTAGAAATTTCAACGACACCATTCGTACCATCAACTAACGTATAGCCGTTTGGCACCTTACCAGTAACATTAAAGTTATTACCCGGATTGCCAATCAGAGTAGCCGTACCAACTACACTGCCACCCGAAGTGACAAAGTTGACCGTGTATTGGTTTGCATACGGTGCATCAGGGACTTGGTCCTTGGTCCAAACTTGGACACCATCTGCATCTTGACCGGCAGGTGTTGTGACGTTAAAGACAATTGGTTTACCCGGTACATCCGTATCAGCAATGGTAATGTTACCATCTTTCCCTGGTGTTGGGACGTAGCCCTTTGGAATATTTGGCGTCACATTAAAGTTATTTCCAGGATTACCTACTAAAGTAGTATGACCAATAATATCACCATTTGGAGTAACAAAGTTAACCGTGTATTGGTTTGCATATGGTGCATCATCAGGCACTTGGTCCTTGGTCCAAACTTGGACACCATCAGCATCTTTACCAGCAGGTGTTGTGACGTTAAAGATAATCGGGGTCTTAGGATCCTGCTTATCTGGAACAGTTACAACGCCATCGTTACCTGGCGTTAGAACATAGCCCTTCGGAATATTTGTTGAAACGTTAACCTTATTGCCAGGATTGCCCACGAATGGCATGTGGCCAATCACGTCACCATTCGGCGTAACGAAATTAATCGTATACTGCTGTGCACTTGGCACATTGTCCGTAGGTACTTGACCTTTAAATTGACCTTGAGCCCCCGTTTCAGGAATACCAATCGCATTGTAATAGTAAGTTTCATCCGCATTTAAGAAGGTTGTATTCTTACCTAAATCAGGATTTCCTAACGTGTTTAACTCGTCCTTGGTAGCCGTAAACTTAACTGGATTCCATGCTGTCACGTACGTAAATTCAGGTACGTAAGTAATCTCAGCATTATCGCTTGGAATTGAGTGAAGCGGTACAGCTTGGTAATTACTGTTGGCATCAGGCGTAAAGGTAACTTCGCCCGTTGCTTCATCCGTACTGATTGTCCAGTTAACTTTTTGAACAATTGTACTTGGTAATTTCGATTCATCAACGTCTGTATTACCCTTAAAGTTAATCGTACGGGTTGCAGTAATGGTTTCCGTATTGATGTGATGTGTTAAATGAATCGTCACACCCGCATTATCAATTGCAGTAAAGGTATACGACCCTGAAGCTGCTTGACCATCTGCTAAGTCATAGCCAGCTGGCTTATTATTGGTATTCCAAGTAGCACTGCCACCCGTAACGCCAGTAAGCGTCGTTGCTGGTGTATCAATGACTGCACCATTGTTATCATCATCAACATACTTAACTGTTGCACTTTGATTGGTACCAACGTAATGGACAGTAATGACAGTATTAATCGGTTTTTCGGCAATCATCGGATCTTTAGCTGGTACTATACCTTCACCAGTTTTCACTGTGTAACCAGAAACCGTTGGTGACGTATATTCAGCATACCAGCCTAATGGTGTGTATGAACCCAGTGGTGTCCCTGTTGCCGCACCAACGGGACGTGTATAAGTCACCGTCTGAACTTGGTCGGGAGCAACCGTTTCACCATTACCGCCAACAAAGTGGATCGTCCGAGTGGTTGTTGCAGTTTCAAAGTCCACCTTTTCAGCGATTGGTACCGTCCAAGTTTGATCTTTAGTATCATCATGATCAAATTTAGCAGGTGCGCTATTCGCCGTCAGGAAGTGAGCAAAGTCTGAAGTCGTTCCAAGCTTATCGCCGCCTAAGGTATAACCCGCTGGAATTAAGTTCAGGATTGCATTCTCATCATAGGTAATCGCACTATCTGATCCACCAGATAGGTCCAAAGTCTTATCGCCGACTTTAACAATCAGCTTTTGAGTGTCTGGCGTGTAAGTGATTTTTTGGGTCGTCCCGTGATTACCGCCTGTATTTACCTTGCCATTAGTAACATTATCTTTATTTGGAACTGGCGTAGGAATAGTGACCGTTGTTGAGGTAGCTGTATAACCAGGAACTGCCGGAACAGTGACGGTTTTTCCGGGAACACCAGTAACCGTTGTTGGCGTGGTATTTGGAATTGGATTTCCATCGGCATCGCTTGGAACTAAGGTCAAGCTGGCATCCGTATCACTGATCTTGTTTAAAACAACCGTGTAAACTGGAACCTTTCCATAATCAGTAAATGCCTTTGTAATACTATCCAAACCGTTCTGATTACCTTTAGCTGGTGTGTAGCCCAGGCTAATGATACTTTGTTCTGTTCTGAAAGCTGGCGTTAAATCAACGTTGCTATCAGAGGCACCCGTTAAAGTAGTCGCATCACCGAGTTTGTGACCATCTTGATCGACAAATTGAACCTGAATGGATTGAGTATCTGGAACATATTCAATGTTAATCTTGTTACCCCTGTCAGGCGTATTGACTTTGCCATCGGTAACATTATCATTATTTGGTTCTGGGGTAGGGATGGTAATGCTATTGCCATTCTTTGGTGTGTAACCAGGAATAGTGGGCACAGTAACCGTCTTACCAGGAACATCCGTAATAACGGTTGGTGTAGTTCCTTTAATTGGATTTCCATCTTTATCGACTGGCACTAAGGTAGTATCAGCTGAAATTGGGGTAATCTTGGTTAACTTAACGGTAACAGTTGGCGTGTTCTTGTCATCGTGATCGAAGACTTTCGGTGCGATAGCAAAGCCTGTCTTATCACCATTGATTGGAAGATACCCTTGACTGATTAAAGTCTTTTGGGCATTTAACGCTGGGGTGTAGTTGATATTGCTATCAGATCCGCCCGTTAAGGCAGTCACATCACCTAACTTATTGCCATCTTGATCGACGAATTGAACATTAACTGTTTGATTATTAGCAATATAGGTAATCTTAACGGTTGCCCCACGCTTATCAGGCGTGGTTGCCTTACCATTGGTGACATTATCTTTATTAGGTACTGGCGTCGGAATGTTAACCGTCTTATCAGTATCAATAACGGTGTAACCAGGCACCTCAGGAGCGTTGACAGTAGTACCTGGAAGACCAGTTACCGTCGTCGAAGTGGTGTTCTTAATTGGATTCCCCTCGGGATCAACGGGCACTAAGATAGCGTCTGCTGGCACTTGGTTATTAAACTTACTCAATGTAACGGTAATTGTTTGGGTAGTTTTATCATCGCGATCAAAGGTTTTCGGAGCAGTAGCAAACCCCGTTTTATCACCATTGATTGGGAGATAACCTTGACTGATTAAAGTCTTTTGCGTATTCAACGCTTGCGTGTAGTCGATATTGCTATCGGTTGCACCAGTCCATTCAACAGCGTCACCTAGTTTGTTACCAGCTTGATCCTCGAATTGAACCTTAACAGTTTGAGTATTGGGCGTGTAAGTAACTTTAAGAGTATAATCGGGGCCATTTGGAATAGTGACATTCGATTCTGGCGTATATCCTGGAACCTCAGGAACCGAGACAGCATCACCTGGGAAACCAGTAATCGTTGTTGGCGTAGTGTTAGAAATTGGGTTGCCATTTCCATCGCTTGGTACTATAGTTGCTGTCACTTTTTGGTTGTAAACGACATTGATACCAGTTAGGGCAGCCATGGTTCCAGCCTGAGCTGGTGTGATTTGAGGTGTAGGATCATTGAATCCTACTCCAGACCCCATTGAGCCATCGTTTAATTGCAGTGCCAATGCTGCTCCAGCATCTACTCCACCAAGTTCTTCTTTGGTCATTGTGACTACTGACTGGGGTTTGTTGCCATAGTACGTTGTTGTAACGGTAATAGTGCCAGTAGTCTTATTAGCAACTAACGTAGCTGTTTTAACGCCAGTCGTATTATTATCATTTTCTGCATAGTTAAAAGTAACCGACTTCAATTGCGACGTTGGATAACCAGTGACACCAGCATTAGCACCATTAACATTAGCGTCAGAACCAAGTTGAATATCAGGAACGGTCTTTAATGAGGTGCCAGCGGTATCTTTGACTGTCACTGGAATATTAAGTGAAACAACCTTTAATTTACCCACACCAGTAGCTAAGTTGTCGAACAAATAATCTGGATTAGCTGCGGCCAAAGCTGTTAGTCCCTGCTTTGAAAGTAAAACATCATAAGAACCAATTGGAGATTTGACGTTAGATAAATCTAAATCTCCATCAGCGGTATTAATGCTATAAGTATTACCGGTTGTCTTGGTCCAAGTGCTAGGCGCTTTCAAGTTACTTGGTAAAGTAACCGTCATCGTTGCTGGCACGGCACTCTTCCAAGTCATTTGACTATCATTTACCTTGGCTTGATTAGAAGCCTTAGTCGTATCGATAACCTTTTTGTACGTTGCAGTGTAGGTGGCACCGGTGGCTAACGTGGCATCTGCAGCAATTGGTTTTGTAGCCTGCTTAAAGGTTTGCTCAGTAGGGACTGTGGTTTGATTCAAAATATACTCAGTACCATCAGAAGTAGTAATTTTATCAGGCACAATTGACAATGGATCATAAGCATCACCAACCATTCCTGAGGTGGTCACTGCGTCGGCAATTTTATTACCAGCAGCATCCTTTAAGTTATACGTGTCTTGAACTGGAACGTGTTTGATCGTATAAGTACCTGCCCAGTTGACATTATCATAGCCTTGACCGATAGTCTCAGCGTTGGTAACTCCAATAGCATTAGCTACCATGGGAACATTAGGATAAGCGCCTTGTGAATTTATAATGTACTTTCCACCAGTTAAAGTGTTGTCATCAGTAGCATACAAAATCGCAGCGTCATTAGCGACAACTCGGTTGCCAAAATTACCCTCAGATACGTTGTTAATGTCTGGATCAACTACTACGTTAATTGGGTAAGTAGCCCCATTCTTAACACTGGTATCTACACTGCCCCATTGAACAGCAAATGTCTGACGACCCTTATAGTCTGGTAGTTGTTTAACGGTAAAATCAGAATAGGGAATATTGTTAGCATCTAATACCGGTTTAACACTATCAATAATGCTTTGAACCGGGTTATTAGACTTCGTGTAACTAGTAATTTTAGTTGGATTGCCAGGGTCAGTAGTGACGTTAGCCACCGCTAATCCAGCAGGAATAATTACCAAATCAGTGAAATTCTGAAAAACAGCGCCGGTACCGGAAAAAAAGCCCAATTTTAAAGTTGCGCCATCGCCATCATTTAAAACCGCGTTAGCGAGTGTACCGCCACCGCCACCGAAATTAGCCAAAGTTCTGCCTGGAAGACCAGCAGTATTAGCAACAATAATGGTACCAGTGTGCACGTTAATTGGCAGGATCTGATGATTTGGATTAGCCGTATTTAAATTAGTTAAAGCAGTATTAGTCAAATTAACCGAATAAGTACCAATGGTATTCGGTTGAACTGCAGATGTATCAAAGTAACTAACTGGTACATCATAAACCACTTCATCTTGCGCCGTATTATCATAACTAACATGCCAATCACTTGGAACCGTTACTTCCCGTGATACATTAACTGGAAGACTACTTGGTAAAGTTGGTTGACTTGTAGCAATCCTGCCAACACCAATACTTAACTTAGTGTTACTTTGAATAACAAAGTTACCAGCAATAATATTATTGGCTTTAACGTCATAGTTAGGGTTTACTGCATTTAATCTTTGTAGTCCACTAGCCGAAAGGTTGATTGTATAAGTCCCTGGTTCTTGGCTATCAACATTAGCTTGAATATCACCAGAAGCTAGAGCCACCGTGTAACTGCCATCAGCATTAGCCGTCCAGTCAGTTGGGGCCTTTAATCCTGGATTTACTTTGACTTTAAAGCTAGTTGGATCTGTCGTTGCATCATTGTCATATAACTTAGAAGTATTCTCGATGGCAACGGAACCAGTAACTACCGGCGCTTTACTAATTGTCAACTTACCTGCGGTTACATCCGCAGTGGTCAATGCTAAGTTCTTTTTCTGATTAGCCTGAACAGCATTGAGCCGAGCTAAACCAGTGGCACTCAACGTCACATCATAAGTGCCAACGTTTTGATTAATCTTAGATAAATCGATATCACCAGAAGCTGCGGCGACCTGATATTCGTCCTTATTACCAGTTACAAACCAGCCAGTAGGCGCGGTTAAATTATCTGACAATTGAACATTAAACGTCGCTGGCGTATCACTTTTATTGTCATACGTCTTAGTGGCATCCTCCACCTTTGCACTGACAGCTTGTACCGGATCAGCTGTCGTCGCAGGGTCCTCTTCAGCCCCAGCCACTGCGGTAATCGTCTGCGGGGTTCCCGTCTTGGCGTAAGCCGCATTCGCAGCAGTCTTCGCTTGATCAATGGTACTTTGATCAGTGACGTCACCTAAATTAGTGGTTTGGACATCAGTCGATTTTGCCTGAGTGTCAGCTGTTGCTGGCGTTTTTTGCTCAGTAGCTTGGTTTTCAGTTGCGGTTGTAGCCGCCGTTGCGACTGTATCTGCGTTTGTATTTGTTTCAGAATCAGTGTCTGAATTTGTATCCGCTTTCATATTGGAAGCAGTGTCTTGCGACTGGGCATTATTTCCAATCACAACACTCTTTGCTTGTGAATCTGTCTGTTGTGGCGTTACTTGTGCTGTCGCAGGTTCAGTTGGTGTTGCAGTATCTGCATAGACGTCTTGATGACCGCCAAATGCAAGCCCGGCACCCAGTGAAACCGTGAACAGACCGGCAAAGAGCCATGTCTTCCCAACCTTATACATCTTATAATGTTCTTTAACTTGAGTACTATCTTGGAGTACTCGTGCGCGTTTTTTTTGCATATCTTGCTTTAACATTTTATTGCCCCCCAAAGGAATTCAATTGACTCCCGACATCCACCCTTCATGAACGCCGACCTGAAAAGTTAAATGATTAGTTGCACTCCATCAATACATAACGATTAACTTCCCAATCATTGCCTTAAGTATAGCAACTTATTGGCTAAAAAACCAATATCTTGAGACCTTTTTCACGAATTTTTTTATCATTAATACAACAGTTTAAATTGCTTTATTCAAAAAAGGATTCCAAAAAGACAATCTCATTTTCCGTCTTCTTGGAACCCATTCATTTACTAATTTGTTATCACACCAATTTCAAAATCGGCAGTAATGTGCGTTAATCCTCGTTCTAAAATGCTAGCTTTGCGATCGGCTGCCCGCCAGGTTAACGGTGTCATTTCAAACAGTGCTTTAAATAGGGTTGGTGTCAGGTCAAATTCATAATGAACGGGTGTAAAATCAACCTGCCCATAATGAGCTATAAAGTGATCCTTAACCGGTGAGTTATCGTAAGTGGCGTGTTCGCCTTCCGGATAAATCAGTGCCCGCAGTTCCTTTAAATACTGGCTGTTAGGAATCACCTTGACCAGCTTTCCGCCTGGCTGCAGTACCCGGTCAAATTCCTGGTAATTTGCCGGTGACAGAATATTGACGATGGTCGTCAGCTGCTGATCACCAAAGGGTAATTGAGCTAAATCCCCTACCATAAATAAGGGCTGAGGTTCATTGACCACACCAGACCCCGCAATATTAATGGCTGGTTTGGAAATATCCAAGCCAACGTAGGCGTCATTTTGATTCTGTCGGGCCAGCCACTTAGTCGTCGTCCCTTCACCGCAACCGGCGTCCAGTACCAATCCGCCGTGTTTGATTCGGTCAGACACCGCCTTCAGCATCGGTTCAAAGAAACCCGCGGTAAGCATCTGCTGACGGTAGCGCAGCATCTCATCCGTATACTCCGTTTTAACCGGCGCATTAATCATAAATAACGTTCCCTTTTTGGAAATGTCAAAACTATGTTCATTTTCACACTGTACTGTTTGATCGGCCACGGACACAATCTCACCGCCGCATACTGGACATTGAAATTGATTTTGGTGCTGACTCACAAACTGACTCGCTAATTCTGCTTTCTTCAAAATGAACCTCCATTACGCAAGATGATGTGGTTTAATTTTAACAGCAAATGCCAGTAAATACGAAACGGCAAGGAACCCAGCTACCACAACGTACGGATAGTGGGTGTTCATGTCCAATAGAGCGCCAGACATCAGCGGACCGATCACGTTCCCAACGCTAGTCAAAGACATATTCAATCCGTTGATCAAGCCTTGGTTTTTCGCGCTTAACTTTGTCAGCAGCGTTGTAATGGCTGGCCGTAAGAGGTCAAATGCCGTGAAGACGATCAGTGTTGCAATAATAACTTCAATCTTGCTGTGAGCAAAGATGATCCATAACGTGCCAATAAGTGCGAAGAAGAAACAGATTCTGATCAGTCGCGTTTCTTTAAACCGCACGACCAGCCGATCAAAGAGCATTACTTGGAAAAATAGCGAAATTAACCCGTTTAAAGTCAGAACCAACGCAATGTTAGCAATGCTGAAATGGAAGACCTGGTTAACAAAGAGACTGTAGATACTTTCAAATCCCTGCAGGCCGAATGACGATACTAGAATGAGGATGAACAGCAAAATAACCGGCTTAATCAGTAGATCGTGCCAGTCACCGTTCATGATGTTACTGGCTTTCTGACTCGTAATTTGATCCGGTTTTTCAATTTCAGAATCATTTGGCAGTAAGACCAGTAACGCGATCGTACTGATAGCGCCCAAACCGCCGGCAAACCAAAACGGCGCCTTGTAGCTGATTCCAGCCAAGATACCGCCGATCCCGGGACCCAGTATTAAGCCGCCACTGAAGGCAGCCGATAACCAGCCGATGACCTTAGCACGTTGCCGCTTCGTTGTGATATCAGCAGCTAACGCCATCCCGGTAGGCGTTACCATCGCTGCCGAAATACCACCGATCACCCGGGCAAAATCAAACATGCCCAACAGATTGGTCAGCGCAAACAGAATTTCTGACACAGCGTAGAGGGCTAACCCAATCGCGATGATTGGTTTCCGGCCCACCCGATCAGAGATGCGGCCGATAATTGGTGAGGTAATAAATTGCGCAAAGGAAAACAGCGCCGTCATTACCCCCATGTCAAAGGCAGATAAGTGAAGCTGGTTCCGCAAAAAGGGCATTACTGGAATAACCAGCCCGATCCCCAAGCAGACCAAAAATTCACTTAAAATTAAAATCATAATGGCGCGTTTCACTTTTGCTGACATTTTTTATCCCCCCACGTCGTTTTAGTCACAAGTATTGTAGTATATCAGGTTTTTCACCATATCTCTACTGATATTATCTATTAACGAAAAGCAGCGGTCAATCCATTGCTGGATCGACCGCTGCTCGTATACGTGACTGACATTACTTCGTACTTTCCGCAAACTTAGTCTTAATATAGTCTGCTGAAATTTGCAGCTTTTTTAGTTCCTCATCAGTTAAATCCAACTGTAGCTGTTCCTGTACGCCATCGCGACCGACAATAGCCGGATATGATAGATAGGTGCCGTACTCTTCACGGTAATTAGAAACCGGCATTTCAGTCTCAGCACCGCTTAGAATCGTGTTGGCTAGGTGAACCGCTGCCGTGGAAACGCCGTAGTTGGTGTACTTTTTCGCATGGAATACCGTGTAACCACCGATCCGTGCTTGATGATCCAATTCATCCAGATCAAGGTTTCGTTCCTTGGCAATTTCCGTAATTGGCTTTCCCAGTACCCGAACCGTTGACCACGCTGTAAATTGAGAGTTACCGTGTTCGCCCAAATTATAACCAACAACTGAACGAGGATCGATGTTCAGCTCCTTGGCAACAGCTCGCTTCATCCGTGCTGAGTCTAATAACGTCCCAGTTCCGACAACGTGGTTTTTAGGTAATCCTGTCGCCTGTTGATAGATTGAAGTAATCACGTCAACCGGGTTTGTAATAACCACCATCTTGCCGTGGAACCCAGACGCTTTGATCTGCGCACCTACTTTTTTAGCTGCTTCACTGGTGAATGGCAGTTCGGCAAACCGGTCGTCATTTGGATTATCCTGTAGTTTAATGTTTCCAACCGCTGAAATAATCACATCGGCATCCTCTAATGCGGAATAATCATTGACCGTAATATTAGTATGTACTGGTAAATTCGGCATTGCGTCTTCAAAGTCTAGCGCATCGGCTTTTACCTTATCTTCACGAAGATCGATTAAAACTAAGTCATCAGCGAAACCATTCGCCACAATATAGTGAGCAGCAGCTGCGCCAACATTACCCATTCCAATTACCCCAATTTTTCTTGTCATGTTAAGCACCTCTATTTTCTAATTATTTGTTAATTGGATTGTTATTATCTTACCATTTTATTAGAGTGGTGGCGAATGGAAATTGAAATGTTGTCTGTTTTATAGGGGCTTAATGTTTGAAAAGAGCTGATTACTTTTATCTAGCCTAAACGCGCAAAAAGGCTTAGGTTCCGGCCATATAATAATTCATTTTTTCTCTTATCTAGCCTTAACGTGCAAAAAGGCTCTGATTCCGGCCATATAAGCAAAATAAGGTAGGGTCTCCCAAAACCAGGAAACCCTACCTTATTTTACTTATATTCTGGAATCAACCCGAGCCTTTGTGCACTCACATCTTTTCCAACCTCTCAATCCTCTCCTCCATAGGCGGATGAGTATCAAATAGGTGAGTCAATGATTTTTTCTTTTTCATCGGGTCCGAAATATACAGTGCTGCACTACTTGGATCCGCTTCTTTCATTGGTTCTGAGGTTGAAATTTTCCTTAGTGCGGAAATTAAGCCTTGCGGATTTCGCGTTAATTCTACACTGCCCGCATCCGCCAAGTATTCTCGGTTCCTTGACAATGCCATTTGCGCCATCGTAGCCGCTATCGGGCCCAAGATAACTAGGACAATCGACAAAACCAGCATAACGATTTGCAGCACGTTGCTGCTATCATTATCACTACCTCGCCGCCGACCGCCGCCCCACCAGAAATAGTGTCCCGCTAAGTTCACCATTCCGGTAATCGCAGCGGCTAACGCCAACGCAATTGTCTGCAGACGGATATCGTAGTTGCGCACGTGGGTCATTTCATGTCCCATGACGCCCTCCAATTCCTCACGGTTCAGCCGGTCCATAATCCCAGATGTTGCAGCCACCGCAGCGTTCTTCGGGTTATTTCCCGTTGCAAACGCGTTGGGACTAGGGTCATCAATGATGAATACCCGCGGCATTGGTACGCGCGCCACCAGTGCCATATCCTCAACAATATGCCATAGCTCCGGTGCCTGTTCTTCCTTAGTAATCTCGTGGCCGTGGTTCATGGACATCACAATATTGGTGGAGTTCCCAATCATGATTGCCGCATACACACCCGCAAATACGAGTGCTAACACCAACCCCGCGATATAGCTATCGAAAAAAACGTAGCCAATAGCTGCTCCAATGGCCAGCACTAAGATGACGAACCCAATCAGAACGTAAACCGTGCGCCGTTTATTCCGCGCAATTTGTTCGTATAACATCCGATGTCATCCCCGCTTATTTATCAAAAGAGACTTTTGGTACAGATTTTTCTTCTTCAGGAACCTGTAAGTATTCGCTGATCTTGAAGTGGTGAATTGAAGCCACAATGTTGCTTGGGAAAGACTGAATCTTCAAATTAAAGCTAGCCACGCTTGAGTTATACAGCTGACGTGAATAAGCAATTTTATTTTCAGTGTTCGTCAGTTCTTCCATTAACTTGTTATATTCTTGGTTGGCTTTCAAATCAGGATAAGCTTCAGCTACCGCGAAAATACTCTTCAATGAATTACTCAACTGATCTGATACTGCCATCGTTTTTTGATGGTCTTCCCCTGAGCTGTTTACTAATTGATTTCGTAAACCAACCACTTTTTCCAAGGTACTTTGTTCATAATGACTGTACCCCTTCACCGTTTCAATCAGGTTAGGAATCAAATCATTACGACGCTTTAATTGAACGTCAATCTGACTCCATGATTCCTGTACGTAAGTCCGGCCCTTGATCAAACCATTATACGCGCTGATATAGATAATGATTAAGATAACGACAACCACTGCCGCAATAATCCCTGCAATCATGTTTATTCCTCCATTTCAATACTACCTATGAGTTGTCTCTATTTTACCAGTTCCTGGTGCAATCACCTAATCTCGAATGGATATCTCAACAGTTTCTTAACGTTGCTGTAATTTTCATTTCCAAAAGAAAAACCACCGCGCGTGGCGATGGTTTTCTGGAGTTTAATGATCTATCGGCCAACAGCTTCCATTTCACTTGGTGCTTGTTGTCCTGCTTCCACTTGTGCTACCGCACGATGAACGTTTACACCGTTTTGATAAACGTCTTTTTCGTGCTGAATCACTGAAATATCCTCGATTGGGTTCTCCGTCATGGCAATAAAATCAGCGTATTTGCCAGTTGCAATTTCGCCGTATTCATCATCAACGTGCATTGCTCTTGCACAGTTGATTGTTGCCGTGTCAATGGCTTGTGCCGGCGTCATATCCGCTTTATCAACGTAAAGCTGGATCTCGTAGGCACTCTCCGTCTGGAAACCGTTATATGGCGTCCCGGCATCTGTGCCCATGGCGATTGGAATTCCAGCTGCCGCCGCCTTAGTGATACTTGCGAAATGCTTCTCGATGTTCACAATCACCTTACGACGAGCCCATTCCGGTACCGTTTTTCGCCGTACTCGTAGATAGCGTACATGGCGTTCATCGTTGGAACAACAGCCGTACCGTGTTCTTTAAAAATCTTGATGGTTTCCTCATCAATGTTAAACGCGTGTTCAACGGTATCAACGCCAGCGCGGGCTGCTTCTTTAACGCCTTCAGCACCCTGAACGTGAGCCGCAACTGTCTTTCCTTTATGATGGGCTTCAACCACTGCCGCGCGCACTTCGTCTTCATTAAACTGAATGTCATCCGGCGTTTCACCATTCTTTAGCACGCCACCAGTGACCATGAGCTTGATGTTGTCGACACCCTTCTTCATCGCGGTGCGGACACCTTTGATCATTTCATCCACGCCATCGACTTCGTGACCGCTGCCTGAACCGTGGCCACCCGTCATGGTAAACGCACGCCCGGAAGTCATCACCTTAGGCCCCTTGATCATCCCTTTTTCCTGCATTTTCTTAATTTCGATATCGATATCATACGCCGCACCAACGTTACGAATATATGTAATCCCGTTGTTGATGGCGTCCTTCATATTCTGAATGGCGTACATGGTGTTAAACTCGCGGGAATCTGAATGCCGGTCCTCTTCGCCACCGTGCCACCAGTAGGTTGGAATGCTGGTGATATGGGTATGCGCGTTCATGATCCCTGGCATGATGTACTTGCCCTTCATGTCTACTGTTTCATCGACTTGGACGGCACTGCTAACTGAGCCCTCACCAGTTTCAACGATCTTACCAGTTTCCGTATCGACTACGACATAGTGATTAGCTTCAAAGTCCTGTGCGTCATGGTTGTAAATTGCTGCGTTGGTATAGTTGATTTTTGTCATAATAATTTCTCCTCTTTATATGTAAGTTTTTTAACTGTAACGGACCATCATCTTGAGTTGAGACTAACGCGTATGACATATCAACCACCACCTTTCCTGTTGTCTAACAGCTTCCACTAAGCCGCTTGCCTCAGATACTCAAGCTGTTGAGTACCTCAGAGAAGCGGCTTAGAGCCAGCTTCTATGTATTTATTTCCAATAAGCGTACTGCAACTGTCCTGAAGCACCTGACAATGTATCCCATTTCAGCCCGCCGAGGTCTTTATTGACCAAATGTGCTTGAGCAGTTTGGAACGTTGGTGCCACCGCTGCGATTGACATCAATCGTTTATCTGCTTGTTTTTCAAATTCATAACGCTGAGCAGCCGTGTAATGCGTCGTGTCATTTACTTTCGCCATCAATGCATCATATTGAGGATCCTTAGTTTTTGAGAAATTAATTGAGTTTTGGCTCTGCATCCCATCCAAGAAGTTTTGAGCATCTGGATAATCGGGACCCCAGCCAACCGTGGTAATGTCAAAGTCGGTGGTAAAGTCGCGGGAAACGTGAGTGCCATGCGGGACGGAAATGATATTGATCGTGACACCCTTCAAATTCTTCTCCACGGCACCTTGAACGTATTCAGCTACCTTCTTTTCGGTATCGGTATCATCAACCAAGAAATCGATGCTGACCTTGTCCTTCCCAATTTCCTTCTGTGCTTTAGACCAGTAATCCTTTGCTTTATTCACATCCGTTGGTGCCTGATCACCCACTTCATCAATGAAGTCTTTCCCGTTAGTCGGGTTCTTGGCGTAATCCTTTGGCACGATGTTAGTGGCAGCTGTGGAACCATCCTGCAGCACGTTATTGGCCAGGGCTTTACGGTCGATCACCATGCTGATTGCTTTGCGGAAGTTCTCGTTCGCCGTTGCTGGCCGCTTAGAGTTGAAGTAAATGTAGTTGTTCCGGCCGTTCTTAGTGACAACTTCTTCTTTATTGTTGGCATTGGCCTTTACGTATTGACCATTAATGCTGGTGAGTTGAACCGTTCCGGCATTGAATAGATTTTGCGCGGTGTTATCATCCTTAGCTACCTGAACGTCGATATTAGCAATCTTAACGTCCTTAGCATCCCAGTAGTGTGGGTTCTTAACGTAGTGCCAGGAATCGTTGGAACCCGTCCAGTCCTTGATCTCGTAAGCACCGTTAGCAACCGTTGTCTCGGCACTGGAACCATACTTGCTGCCGAACTTCTTAACGGCATCCGTGTTCAATGGCCGATAATTCACAAATTCATAATTCATATAAGGTACCGGCCGTGAAAGCTTGATGCTGAAGTTCCGGCTGTTTTCAGCGTGAATTCCAAGCTGGCTCTTATTCATCTTGCCGCTATTAACAGCGGTAAAGTTTTGAATGTACTGCGTATCCGTTGTGGCCTGCGATTTAGTAGCAGGATCGGCATTTCGCTGCATCGAGGTGACGAAGTCTTGTGAAGTGACCGGATCACCGTTTTGCCACTTGGCATCTTTCTTGATTGTGAAAGTGTACTTGGTCCCATTTTCAGTTGGCTTAACGATTTTCTCAACGACGCCCGGCACAATCTTGTTATCCGCGTTACGTCTGTAAATTCCTTCACTGATTTGGCTGATGACCGCCGCGCCATTTGTTTCAATGGACTTGTTGGGGTCAATCGTCATGGGTTCTCCAGGAATAGTTACTTTCAGTGTTTTGCTGGCATTGCCGCCTGCTCCACCGACAACGGTCGACGCGCAGCCACCTAATAAGGCGCTCATCATCCCCATTGCGATACTTACGATGACGATCATTCCTTTATGTGTGCTCATTAGCTATTCCTCCATTTCTATGTGTTTAATATCGATGAGTTGATGTTCCCGCGCTTCTGGCCAAAAAAAAGCGTCCTTTCAGAAAGATTGAACTTTCTAAAAGGACGCTTAAGCGCGGTACTACCTTTTTTGTTGTGCTAAAAACACAACCACTCACGTACGGCCGGTCGACTCGGCATAACGTTGGCGCTATAGTGGGCGCACCCGATCACTCGGATTTAACTTTTGAGAAACAAGACGTTACGCCATCACAGTCCCTGACGCTCTCTGAAAACCTCTTGTTCCCGACTCCTTAAATCTTCTCAGTGATTTCTCATCGATATTTAATGATGCTTACTATAACGAATTCGACCAGGGGTGTCAACCGTTTTGTGTAAAAAAGTTTTGCGTGCAATTTACTTTGATTTTATTTATCCTATATAATTCTCGAATAAATTACGCCTTAATTCCTTTTGCCTGTTTCTGGAAATTAATCAGAATCAGCACGAATGCAGTGATTGCCAGAACCGCTA
Organism: Secundilactobacillus yichangensis; assembly: GCF_016861565.1. Lineage (GTDB taxonomy): Bacteria > Bacillota > Bacilli > Lactobacillales > Lactobacillaceae > Secundilactobacillus > Secundilactobacillus yichangensis. Next base: position 92,470 of record NZ_BOLK01000007.1, on the reverse strand, counting down.
GCAGGATAAAATCATGATCACCACCGCGGGCAGATAATATCGCTTGTGACAAATGCAAATCACTGTGCTGACTGCTAGTCAGGATGGCCGCCATGATAGCAGTCCCGATTGAACCGGCATATTGCTGACTGGTATTGAACGCAGCGTTAGCATCCTGCTGCAGCTTGTCATCCACTTGCTTGATACCGTTGGTCATGACGTTTCCAAAACTAAAACCAAAGCCAAGACCGAAAATCAGGTAGAAGAAGACAATCAGTGGAATCGTCAAATGAAGACCAAAAACAGCAAATAAAATCATTGAAATAACAATCAGCGTAATCCCAATGCGAATTGGGTAACCCGCACCGTGTGAATCTAGCAGCCGGCCACTCATTGGCTGCACAATCCCGGAAACTAAGCTGCCTAACAGAATCGCTGAACCGGCAACTAACGAATTAGCACCGAAAACCAGTTGGCTGTAATTAGGCAGTAAATATGAGATTCCGATATTCATTAACTGAATCAAGAAGTAGGCCATAATACTCAAAACAAAGGTCGGTGATTTAAAAATAGATAGGTCCAGCAAGTCACGTTCTGAGTGAAACGAGTGGTAAACAAACAGACCAATCACGACGAGACCAGCAAGCAAGAAGCCCCAGAACTGAATACTGAGCCAGCCAAAATTACCGGCTTCAGTAAAGCCTTCGGCAATCAGGAAGAAGGATACTCCTAATAGGATGAGGCCAAGGAAGTCAAAAGTGTCCCGGCGAGTCTTTATCTTCTGTGAAATTGTGAAAGTACCTAGTAAAACGGCGATTACAACCACCGGTAAGATGAACCAGAAAATTTCCCGCCAGCTGAACAGGAAAGTGTTCATCCCGCCATAAGTTGGGCCAATGGATGGCGCCACGCCAACCACCATACCGCCGATTCCCATGAATAAGCCTAATCGAGCAACGGGAATCTGCTGTAAAATAATCGCAAATAATAGCGGAATTGCATAGCCGGTGGCAACGGCTTGAATCAGACGGCCAATCAGCAGCACAACAAAGTTTGGCGCAAGGCCGCAAACAAAGCTGCCCAGGATAAATGACACCCCTGAAAAAATAAAGATACTGCGAATTTTATACCGGCGCTGAATGTACGCCGAAGTTGCCATGGTCAGTGAAACCAGCAGTAAATAGCCGGTGGATAGCCATTGAACCACGCTCATGGACAGGTTAAACTGTTTCATCAGCGTTGGAAAAGTAACGTTCATCGATGTTTCAACTAAAACACCGCAAAATGCCAGAAGGCCAGCGCCGATGATGGCCAGCATGGTCTTTCTTGGAATGGCTTGATTTTGCAAAGTAAGGATCCTCTCTTTATGCCAAAATAAGTTCATAATACCTGAATATGATTATCCAGCTTATCTAGTATAGCTGTCCCATGGTTAAAATGCCAAGTCAGCAAGCAATTAACGGAGCATTCAGGTATTTTAGAGTATAATTAATTCAACGATTAAGGGGGAGTTATTATTGCAAGGAGATTATTTATTTACTTGGCTGGTCACCATGGCATTCTTTGTCATTTTCAGCATCAGTTATACATACAACCGAACCTGGTTGCGAAACGGGATTTGGTTCAATTTATTTTTTTACAGTTTTTGGCTGTCACTGGCGATTACTATCCTGAAAACGGACAACAACGCTATTATTTACCCGGTTGGGCTCTTATTTATTTTCGTCCTGTTTTGTATTGGCTTGGCATTTGCCCTTCAATCCATTTTGCTGCTGTGGAACGCAGCCATTGTCTGGCGACGGGAGAGCCATTCGCTATCAAATTCATTAACTCTCTATCTGGGCGTCGGAATTCTTTTACTGCCGTTCATTATTAAGCTTATCCGGGCCCATCTGCCGGCATTTTGGGCTGAACTGTTTACCACTTTTCCCGTACTTTGCATTCTGTACGCCGTGTTCTGGTTCTACAATTACATCACCGTTCTAGTACTCTATCAAATCTACTGGCCCCGCCACAACAAGGATTTCATCATCGTCTTAGGTGCCGGCTTGATGAACGGCGACCAAGTGACACCGCTGTTAGCACAACGAATCAATAAAGGGATTCAGTTCTACCAGCGTCAGTTACGAAAAACGGGTCACGCGCCTAAAATGATTTTTTCCGGCGGTCAGGGCGGTGATGAGACCATCCCTGAGGGCGAAGCCATGCGCCAATACGCAGTTGCCCATGGCGTTGGTGCCAATGACGCCATTGCCGAAGCGGCTTCCAAAACGACCTATCAAAACATGCAGTTTTCCAAGAAAATAATCGACGAATCACCCGTCAAAAAACCGAAAACAATCTTTGTCACCAACAACTATCACACCTTTCGAGCGGCAATTTTAGCGCAATCAGCAGGCTTGAAAGCCACTGGAATTGGTTCGAAAACGGCTGGCTTCTTCCTGCCAAACGCCGTGATGCGTGAATATATCGCCATTGTGATGCGGCAACGAAAACTCCACTTAATCATGGTGGCCCTCATGTTTCTCTTCTCGCTGTTCTTAGTCGTGTTAAACCTGCACTCCGACTGGATTGCCAATTGGATTCAGATGATTCGTCAATTCTTGGATAACTTATAAAAATAAAAGCGGGCATCAAGCTGAATTTTTAAGCTTGATGCCCGTTTTTCTAATCATCGGTAACGATTTTCACATCATACCCGTTACCAGCTAAAATTCTGCTAGCGTTATACGGTCCAAGACCCTTTCGATAAAGAATGTAAACCGTATGACCAATCGGAATTTCCTTTAAGCGGTCACGCAATTCAGTCAGCGGAATTGCCAAATCAGAATCAATCTTCCCGCTGACTGGCTTACCTTCTTCGTGAATATCAAGAAAGGTACCATCCCATCGTTCGGGCTCGGTTAAATCGCTATAACGAACTATTTGATTGGCTTGCTGACGCTGGTTAATACCAACGTAGCCGGCAAGGTTCAGCGGATCCCGCGGTGCTGAAAACGGCGGTGAGTATGGTAATTCAATGCTCGGCAAATCATCGATCGTCAGTCCACCGGCAATGGCCGCCGACAGCTCACCAGCACGTTTATCCACCCCGTTTTCACCAACGAATTGTCCGCCTAATACCTTGCCAGTATCCGATTCGTACAGTAGCTTGATATTCAGCCGTTTAGCGTTGGGATAGAAATAAGCGTGATCAAACGGCGTGATGAACAGACTATCGTAATTGGTAACACCGGCGGCCTGCAGCATCTGTTCAGAATAACCCACCATGCTGACCGTAAGATTAAATACTTTAACAACACTGACACCTATAAATCCAGGGTAATAAAGTGGTTCACCGTTTAAAATATCCGCTAATAAATGGCCCTGACGGTTAGCGGCACTGGACAGCATGCTGGGAATCGGCAGCCCAGTTATTCGACTGGTAGTTTCGATAACATCGCCAATGGCGTAAACGTCTGCTGCTGAAGTTGCCAGCTGACCATCTACAACAATGTGACCATCCGCGGATAATTTAATCCCGGCGTTTCCAGCCAGTTCGCTATTGGGCAGCACGCCAGTCACAACCACTAACATATCCGTCGTAAGCACGCTGCCATCAGATAAATGAAGCAGGTGGCCGTTATCTTCAACTGACGTAACCGTCTCACTCAGCTTGACATCAACACCATTTTTCATCAGTTCATCACGTAAAAAGCCTGCCATTTCAATGTCATAGGGTAACATCACCTGGTTCGCCTGATCTAACAGGGTCACCGATAAACCTAACCGCCGGAAGTTCTCGGACAGCTCAACTCCCGCTGCCCCGGCACCTAAAATAGCGACCCGTTTAGGCGATTCCAACCGGAGATAGTTTTTGACTCGATCAGCGTCCGCTAAACTGCGCAGCGTAAACACGTTGGTCGCAGACTCGATATTCTTGATTGGTGGCAGAACCGGTCGAGCACCGGTTGCCAGCACCAGCTTGTCATAGGATTCTTCGTACTGTTCGCCACCATCCAAGTTCTTCACGCTGACGACGTGCCGTTTTGGATCGATGGCGGTTACTTCGCTATGCACCCGGACATCAATATTATTCTTCTGTTTCAAAATTGCTGGTGTCCGTTCAATCAGCGAGTCGCGATCGGTAATGACACCGCCCAGGTAGTACGGTAACGCACAGCTGGCAACGGAGATGTGCTCGCCACGTTCCAGAATAATAATCTCGTTTTGTTCGTTTAACCGCCGGAACCGCGTGGCAAATGACGGTCCCCCTGCGATCCCGCCAATAACGATGACTTTCATAGGAATGCCTCCATTCTAAATAAGCGCTTTCATTGAATTCAGCATACCGATTAAGCCATTGATACGCAAGCGATTAGCCCGCCTGATAACTTGACAATAATCCCATCTTTCGGTACTTTGGAATTACTAAATCGGAGCGTCAATCAGACGAGACAAGATGTAAATCGGACGGCATCAGCCAGACAAGATTAGCGATAATTTTGGCTGGCTTTTTGCTTGGAAAGGATGTTACTCATGGCATCATCACGCAGTTTTTGGACGAAAAATTTTATCCTGTTATTCGGCGGTAACGCGCTGCTGTTCATGGTTTATAACATGCAGGTCCCCGTCTTACCGCTATACGGGAAATCACTGGGAATGAGTGCCTCCCAAATCGGCCTCTTTGTGGGAACGATTATGTTTGCGGCAATGGTGGTCCGGCTGTTTTCTGGTCGTTTGCTGCAGTACTTCAAAAAGAAGACGCTGCTGCTTGCAGCCGTTTCGCTTTATCTTATCGCTTCTGTTTGTTATCCGCTGTTCACCCCGTTTTTCATCCTCATCATGTTCCGCCTGCTTAACGGGATCGGTCACGGTCTGGGAACCACTTATTTTGCAACTGCCGCAGCTGACGAATTACCTTTCAACCGGTTAGGCGAAGGGATGGGCTATTTTGGTGTCAGCAGTATGCTGACCGCGTCATTAGCACCGCTAATTGCGTTGCCCATTGCCCAGAAGATATCATTTAACGCCTTCTTTGTGACTTGTATCATCATCTTATTCATTGCACTCAGCCTGCTTATCTTTATCACGCCCCAGTCCCAACCGGTAGTCACCAAGGAATTGCCAAAGATTGCGGGACTATGGCGAAAGTTCTTACCGCAGTCACTACTGATTTTCTGTCTTGGCCTAGTCATGAGCGGTGTGCTCTCGTACATTGCCCTCTTTACGGAAATCCGCCAAGTACACGGTACGGCCTGGTTCTTCTTTACCTCCGCCATTGTAGGGGTGGCGTTGCGTCCAGTGGTAGGTAACCTCTTTGATCAACGTGGGCCGTTCTTTGTTTTGCTGCCTAGCGTGATCTGCCTCATCTGCAGTTTGGCGCTGATGTGTACGCTGCATACTCAGTGGCAATTAATCCTGGCCGGCCTTTTCTTTGGCGCGGCAGACGGTGCGATTTTCCCCACCGTTCAATCATGGGTCCTGAAGAAAGCAGGTAATACTCAACGGGAATCTGCCACTGGCTTATTTTTAAACTGCTATGATTTTGGTATGGGAATCGGTGCCTACCTACTGGGAAAAGTCATTGACCTTACCAGTTATGCCGCCATGTTCCAGGTTCTTTTAGGATTAACAGTCCTTTATTTGTGTTTAACACTGTACTATGCCCGCCAAAAAGTGTAAACTGATCACTAATATTTTCTCATAGAACATTAATAATCTAATCAGATACACATAGAGGAGTGACTCGACATGTTCAGCGATATCGGTCAACTAATTTTTGATAATGAAGCAGTTGCGAAGACGCAGGATTTTACCATGGGACTAGAAATCGAGATGCAGCGGGTGGATGAAACTGGCGAACTCAGCCAGGAGCCATACCCTGCCGGTGCTGGAGACGAACGGACGAACCCGTGGATCACCAACGATTTTTTGGAAACCATGTCGGAGGTAGTCACACCACCAGCCAGTCACGCACTGGATGCCATGCACTACTTATTTAGTTTGAATAACGCATTACGGACTGCACTTTCACCAGGGGAGCTTCTCTGGCCGCTGTCTATGCCGCCGCGACTGCCAAAGGACAAATCAACTATTCCACTGGCTAAAATGGGACCGGATAAAGAAGCCTATTTGAAGGAATGGGTTAAACGGCACGGCTTTTCAGCCGGAACACCCTGTGGCGCGCACATTAACTTAAGTATCGACAATCATGTGTTTGAACTGGTTTATGAACACCAACAGGACCGTTTTAAATCGCGTGTCGAATTAGAAAACTACCTTTACACCGTCATTGCGCAAGGCTTTAATCGCTACCGCTGGCTGATCACTTATCTTTTCGGTGCCAGTCCGATTGCCGAAGCAGGTTACTTTGATAAAAACGAAGGCCCTAACCACCCTGTCAGAAGTATCCGCCAAAGTTCATACGGCTTCGGAACTAAATTTCGTGGTGATTACACTAACGTCCAACGTTATGTTGACCGGATTGAAAAGGGCGCAAAAGACGGCACATTGATTTCTGATTATGAGTTCCACGGTGCCGTTCGGCTGAAGGGGAATTCTAATCTGAAAGATCTCCCTAAAACTGGCGTGAAGTATCTTGAACTACGCATGCTGGATCTCGATCCAAGCAGCTCTGTTGGAGTCAGAACAGGTACCCTACGCTTCTTACGACTGATGGCCAGTTACTTCATCATGACGCCGGCCCTACACCCGGAAGAAGTCGAAAAAGTCATTAAACGCGCTGACGAAATGAACGAGATTGTATCCGTAGAAGAACCAACTTCAGTGACCCAATTTCAGGCTAAAGCCAAGGCTTTGATGCGTCGATTGGAAATGTATGCCAACCAGATTCAACTTGGTCCTGAATACCAAGAAGAACTGGAAGATTTGGAAGACCGCATCGAGAATCCATATACTACGCCAAGCGCGCGACTGATGACTCACGTTAAAAACGACTCCTTGGAAGATTACGCATTAACACGTGCTAAGCGGTACCAAAACTCTGCGTTGGAAACCATCCGGCCATTCAAAGGCTTCGATCAAAAGCGCAAACTCTCCGCTGAAGATTTGAAGACTGAACTGTTCAAGGGCAGTTGGGAACCGCAATAGATTATTAAATCAAAAAGGGGCGCTCACTTTACCAGTTTTACCTGATAAGTGAGCGCCCCTTTATCTCATCAGCAGTCAGAAATTATGCCGTGACTGCTGTCTTTTCACTAATCTTGATCGTGCCATCTACCAAATCAGCCTGTAAGCTCTTAGCATCCAAGTGATCCAAATAGAAGTCAGTGACCTTGTCTCTAATCTGCTGTTCAATGACCCGACGAAGTGGCCGTGCACCCATAGCTTCATCGTAGCCTTCTTGCATCAACCAGTTCTTAGCATCGTCAGATACCGTCAAAGTGATATTCTTCTTAGCTAACGTCTTGTTAACATCAACCAGCATCAGATCAACGATTTGGCTCAAGTCATCCTTAGTCAGGTGACTGAACTGAACGATACCGTTGAACCGGTTCAGAAATTCTGGCTTGAAGTATGGTGCCAGACGTTCGGATAAGCTGATGTCCTTTTCCTTATCGCCAGTCAAGGCTTCGTTACCGAAGCCGGCGTTTGAAGTGGCGATGATAATCGTGTTCTTAAAGTTGACTACGTTGCCTTGACCATCCGTCAAACGGCCGTCATCCATGACTTGCAGCAACAGAGTCAAAACTTGTGGATCCGCCTTTTCAATTTCATCCAAGAGGACAATTGAGTATGGGTTACGACGAACTTGTTCAGTTAACGTATTACCGTTATCTTCGTAGCCAACGTAGCCGGCGCTCGTCCCGATTAATTTAGAAACCGCGGTCCGGTCGCTGTATTCACTCATGTCCAAACGGATAATGGCATCTTTGTTGCCAAACATGTCCAGCGCTAATTGCTTAGCCAATTCCGTTTTACCAACACCGGTAGGACCGACGAATAGGAAACTGCCAATTGGCCGATTACCTTCGTCAAAGCCAGCACGGTTCCGACGAATGGCACGAGCCACCATGTCAACAGCTTCGTCTTGGCCAATGACCTTAGACTTCAGCCGGTCAGCAATGCCCTTCAAACGTTGGATATCGTTGGTACCCATCTTGGCAACTGGAATCCCAGTCAGCCGTTGAACGGATTCAGCCACGTCGTTTGGTGTTGCAACCACGTTACTTTCAGTGGTGCCGTCAGCGTTCTTAATCTGTGCTTCCAACTTTTCAACGCGTTCCTTGGCTTTGGCGGCTTTTTCGTAATCTTCAGCTTTAGCCGCTTCATCCTTGGTCTTCTTGGCCGTCTTCAACTGTTCTTTCAGACTTGCTTCATCAGAGCCAGCATTGCCGGCTGCTAAGTGAGCCGCGGTCATATCAATCAAGTCGATGGCTTTATCTGGTAACGTCCGTTGCGGCATATATTGAACTGAATAGTCTACCGCAGCCTTTAAAACGTCATCGGGTAAGCTAACGTGATGATGCTTTTCGTAAAGGCCTTTGACCCCTTTGAGAATTTCCAAGGTCGTTTCTGGTGACGGTTCGTTGATGGTCACATCGTTGAACCGACGCGCTAACGCCGTGTCCTTTAAAATGGTGTTCCGGTATTCATCTTGAGTCGTGGCACCAATAACGGTAATATCACCACGAGAAAGTGCCGGCTTAATGATGTCAGCTAAACCTTTACCGCCGTTCTCTTCGCCACCGGTAGAACCGATGCCTAAGATCTGATGGATTTCATCGAAGAACAGGATGACGTTACCGGCAGCCTTAACTTCTTTGATGAGGTTCTTAATGTTATCTTCAAATGAACCACGCAGCTGCGTGCCGGCTTCAAGTGAAGACAGGTCAATGGAGTAGATTTCCTTGCCTTGAACCGCTTCCGGAACTTTGCCGTCAACAATTGCCTGTGCCAAGCCTTCAACAACCGCGGTTTTACCAACCCCGGCGTCACCGACAAGGATCGGGTTGTTCTTGATCCGACGGCTTAAAATTTCAGCGGTTTCTTGAATTTCTTTTTCACGGCCAATGACCGGATCCAGTAAGCCATCACGTGCTTCCTGAGTTAAGTTACGACCTAACTTCTCCAAAATACCGCCCTTCTTAACGGCATGATCACCAGCATCGTTCACTTCAATTTCATGCTCGCGATTTGGTAATTTCCCAGTTGCCCGGTATTGTGCGAATTCATCCGGTGTTAATTCGTGTCCGTTAACTTCGTATCGTGCGGTTTCACCGTTGCCCATCTGTCGAAAAAGACTGTTAAACATATCGTCCATGTTGTTATTAAAGAATGGATCGTTGTTAAAATAATTTGCCATATTACATGCACCCCCATGTGATTTGACGCCCAAGCGCAATGCAAAGGCACCGTCTGGTCGACGGTGCCTCGCTGATTATTGTTAAGTTGGTTAGTCTAGTCAGTCGAGGCGGATAAGCTAATAATATCAAACTTTTGTCTGGTATAGTTCTCTTATCCCCGTCAACAATTATATATTATCACCTTTTTAGCACTCTTGCAAGTAGAGTGCTAACTTTAAATTTATTTATTTTCAGTACCCAAAGTGGGTATAATAAAAGCGTATGTTAAAACGCCTACAAGGAGGATTTATTAATGGTAAAAACAGTTAAAATTGGTAAATCAGATGTGACCTCGACCCCGTTAGGTCTTGGAACCAATGCAGTCGGCGGCTATAATCTCTTCCCTAATTTGAATGACGATGATGGTTTAAACATCGTTAAAACGGGTATCGAAAACGGCATTACGCTATTAGATACCGCCTACGTCTACGGCTTAGGTCATTCCGAGGAACTCGTTGGACAAGCCATTAAGGACTTTGACCGTCATCAGCTGGTGATTGCAACCAAGGGGGCCCATGATTTTTCATCGGGTGAGCAGGTCATCCGCAATGATCCAAAGTTCATTACCCAGCAAGTTGATAACAGTCTGAAACGTTTGGGTACGGACTACATCGATATCTACTACCTGCATTTTCCAGATCATGATACGCCAAAGGCCGAAGCGGTAGGCGCGTTGCAACGGCTTCGTGAACAAGGCAAAATTCGGGCAATTGGCGTATCCAACTTCAGTCTGGATCAGATCAAAGAAGCCAATGCCGACGGTTACGTTGACGTAGTGGAAGATGAATTCAGCCTGTTACATCAAGATCACGGTGCAGATATGCTGCCGTACTTAAAGGAAAACAACATTAGTTTCGTGCCATATTTCCCGTTAGCTAGCGGTTTATTGACGGGCAAATATCAGCACGACACAACCTTCCCAGACGATGATATTCGCAGTCAGATGGCTGATTTCCAAGAACCGCGCTACGGCCAAGTTCTGACCGCGGTGGATGCCATTCGGCCAATTGCTGAAGCCCACGAAGCAACGGTAGCACAAACTGTTTTGGCATGGTATATCAAGAATCCACTGATCAGCGTGGTGATTCCAGGTGCCAAGAAACCAGAACAAGTTGCTGCCAATGCTAAAGCGCTGGATGTTGAATTAAGCGATGAAGAATTCAAACAAATTGATGATGCCTTTACAGTGTTTAAGCAGATGAAAAGTGGAAAGTCATTGGAATAGAGTGTGAAGGTAAGCGGTTAGATAGCGGAGTGTAAGGCTTCCCACCATAAACCCATGGGCTTGGGGTTTGTGGTGGGAAGCCTTACATGCAGCTGTCTGCTTACCGGAACACATTTCGGCTATCTAAAATGAGGGCTGGATGTCTCCACCCGCACCACTCTTCTCTAGCCAAAACGCGTTCCACAACACTGACTCCGGCCGTGTAACGACGATAAGACGAGTTCCCCAAGTTCAGGGAACCCGTCTTATCGTCGTTATACTCTGGAGTCAACCCGTGTTGTTCCACGCTCTGCACGCTCTACATTCCTCACATCCATCAACGCAACCCCACTATGACCTTCCAAATAAACCCTATCATCCTCATACCCAATTACTTTACCCACTAAATCAGGTAAGAAATTACCATTTAAATCTCGGTCATTCAGCTGAATACTGACCGTCTGGCCATTCGCATAAGCCTTACTCAATAGCTGAGACATCTCTTCTAGTGACTGCTGAACTTTAGCTGGATACTTTTTTGCTTCCGCTTTAGCCTGTTTTTTCAAGGCAGCTGTGTGATCCGACAGATAGTATCCCTGCCACTTGACTACACCACGATCCCGATAATCATGTTCAAAAAAACGCTGAACCAACTGATCATCATCGATTTGACGTAACTTACTCATCTCGCCAACGCCTCTTTTGAATCAACCGTTGATTGGAAGGCCACCGCTGACCGGTAAAACCAACAAACTCAAAACTCAGTTTAGTGTGTTCTCTCAGCCCTTTAACCACCTGTTCCAGATACGTTAACCGGTACTGGCGAATGCTGTGCAACGGCTGCGACTTTAATCGCTGACCACGGTGCTGATAATTCAAAAAAAAATTATACGTTTTATCGTATGGATCATCCGTAATTTGAACTTGGTACCGCACTTGAGGTAACCGTTTAAACCCGGCATCCAAACGTTCCGTTATAAGTTTTAAATCGTTATTCATACGCATTTCCTCCATTATGCCCGCCAACTAATGAAGCTCGATTAATGGCGGTACCACCTTTTTGTAAACTGCTGGCGTACACTAACCTAGTAAAACCAAATCGGTCACGAATCGCATCGACCACGTGATCTACTTTAACGCGTTTAAGCTGCGTCTTAGCCGGCTCAAAAAAATTTAACTGTAAGCCAGTTGAAGCACACAGCCGGCTGGTATAAACCGCAATGTTCCGAATAGCTTGACCTTCCCAATTTTGTCTGAAAAGTCTGATCACTGCCGCTACGATTTGAGTGTTCTGGTCAGTGGGTGCGATTCGCATCTCCTGATGAAAACCGCTGCGGCCATCCGCCTCACTGGCTGCATAGGAAAAACCAATCCCCAGCGAAACACACCCAGCCTGTCTATGGTGGTGACGCAGGCGAGAAGCCACCTGCTCCCCCACTTCTTTAATCACCGTTTCAATCTCTTTTTGCTGAACATAGTCTCGCGGCAGCACTTGGGAATTCCCTAAACTGGCGTTTTTCGGTCCACGCCGTTTACTGAGCTGCGAGCGGTCAATCCCCCAAGCCATGGCAAATAGCTGCTGTCCGATCAGCCCCATTTCACCGTTTAACTGATACGGATCCACATGTGCTAATTCGTACATGTTATGAATTCCCAACCGATTCAAGTGTGCTGCGGTTCGCTTAGCGATTCCCCAAACATCCGTTAACTTATCAACGGTCCAAATCTTCTCCGGCACCGTTGAATAGTGAATCTCACCGATCAAATCATCGTCGTGCTTGGCGTAAAGATCCAGTGCCAGCTTTGCCTGCACCGGATTATCACCGATTCCAACTGTGGTATATAACCCAAGTTCCCGTCGAACCGTTTTTTGAATCCTTACCGCCACTTCTCGCGGTGTCTTACCAAACAGCCGCCAGGAATGGGTTAGATCTAAAATTGATTCATCAATTGAATAGGGCAGCAGATCTTCATTAGCCACAAACCGTCGGAAAATGTCGTTGATCTGCAGATTTCGTCTAATATACAAATTCATCCGTGGCGGAACCACTACCAGCTGCGGATCCTGCGGTACTTCTCGAGCACGAGAAACGTTTGCCTGCAAATGGTAATGCTTCTTGGCTTCAGGAGAAGTCGCCAGGACCAGCCCGCCGTTGGTATTTTCAGCCTCACTCATGACAACTAGCGTGACCTTTAACGGGTTCCACCCCCGCGCGACTGCTTCGACGCTGGCGTAAAACGACTTATTATCGATTAAAAAGAAGACCCCATGGGGTTCATTTTGGTAATTCATCACGCTCACCTCGAACATACGTTTGTATACATTATACAAACGTATGTTCTGTTTTGGCAAGTGTTATTTGCAAATTTCTTCCCTTATTATTCTGAAGCAGCAGTGGAATGTACTATAATAAGGATATTAAGTGAATATTGGAGGATAATCATATGTCAGATGATGAGCCATTTATGAAGGATGCACACGTCACTTTTCCCAGCGGTACCTTAACGCTGACTGAACTGCAGCAAATTTTTAAAACGATTCCGTTTGAGTTAGACCTCGTTGATGCTAACGACCGCTTTGGCTGGTACTCGGACCAACCGAAACGAAATCATGTCCGCTCCCAAGATCAAATCGGCAAAACACTGGCAGAAATTCATCCAGCCAAGATTCTTCCAGCTATTAAATCACTGATTGCCAGTTTCAAAGCTGGTAAAAAAGACTCCATGAGTATTCCAAGCACGCAAAAAGGGCATAAAATCATGACCACCTACTACGCTCTGCGAGATGACGTCGGCGCTTATCTAGGTACTTTAGAGTGCACCGCTAACGTTGATCAAGTCATTGCGATGTTTGAAAACGGCGCGTTTGATGCTATTTCAGGCGCATCATCTAAACCAGATAAGTCCGCTGCAGCCGATGCGACTACCGGGGCTTCCGCTAAACCGAAGATGCCAGAAAATATCGATACAACTACTGGTGCTTCACAAAAATGAGTTGAATTCAAAAACGACGTTGCTCTTACAATTTGAGCAGCGTCGTTTTCATAAGTTAGCTAAAAATTTTAAAAATGAGCCTTTCCCCGGCCGCGTCATCGAATCTGCCGAAATTTTGTTTAAGGACTGCTATAAAAGCATTTATAGACGATTAAGCACCTGCGTAGCAGAGTGCTAAAGGGGACAAGTGAAGTAAAAAAGTTTATACTAAAAGTATAAGTCTGAAAATGAAAGTGGAGGTCACCATGGATAAACAAAATAAAATTGACATCCTAACGCACTTGGTGCAAATTGATTCGGCTAATGACCATGAAAAAAAGGTCGCAGATTACTTAGAAAAGCTACTCACGGATCACGGCATCACGGCTAAGCAAGTTGAAACGTCTGCCGGACGCAACAACCTGATTGCCGAACTTGGCGAACCAGGCGCAACGCCCGTCTTCGCCTTTGCCGGTCACATGGATACTGTCAGTTTCGGTAACTTGGACGACTGGGCACATGATCCGTTGTCAGCTGAAATCCATGGTGACCGTCTATACGGCCGTGGCAGTGCTGACATGAAGGGCAGTTTAGCTGCGATGGTTATTGCAATGATTGAATTAGCCGACAGCAAAACTAAGATTCCTGGCCGCATCCGTTTATTAGCCACAGTTGGTGAAGAATACGGCGCCATGGGTTCTAAACAATTAACCGAACAGGGTGAAGTTGATGACGTTGACGGTATGATTATTGGCGAACCTACTAGTGGCGATGTTGTTTACGCCCACAATGGTTCGTTGAATTACACTGTCACTTCTGAAGGCACCCCCGTTCACAGTTCTATGCCAGACCAGGGTGTAAATGCCTTGACCAACCTAGTGAAGTTCGTGAACGCTGAAGCTGACCTGTTCGCAGATGTGAAGCCCAGCAAAGAAGTCGGCCCACTGGTTCACAGTATCACCGTCTTCAACAGTGGTGATCAAGTCAACACGATCCCCGGCCACGCTGAACTGCAAGGTAACATCCGCGCCACACCAGAATTTGGTAACGGCGCAGTGATCAAACGGTTGAACATGATTTGCCGTGGCCTGAGCTCCGCACCTGGTGCTGACTTGTCCTTCAACGTTGATATGTCCTTTGATCCAGTGGTTACCGATAAAGAAGATCCATTAGTCCAATTGGCACAAACCGCATCCAGTAAAGAACTCAACCGTGACGTTGAATTAAAAGTGATTCACGGTGCCACCGATGCCTCAGAGTACCGCAAAGCTGAACACCAATTCCCAATCGTGGTTATGGGTGCTGGTGACTGGGAGAATGCTCATAAAATGAACGAATACGTTGAGCTGAGCCAGTTCCTGGTGATGAATGACATTTATAAGCAAGTCGCTTTGAAGTATTTGAAGGACTTGAATAAGAAATAGGGTTAAGCTAGTTGTTTTTCTGCGTTGATGCTATATTGCTGAAATGCGTTGCACAACTGTGATTCCGGCCATATAAGACAAAAAATACGAGGTTCCCAAAATCAGGGAACCTCGTATTTTTTGTCTTATATTCTGGAATCAACCCCAGTTGTTCCACGCTCTTTAAAATTCATGCTCACTCTTCCCACCACTAATAATCGCTAACGTATCATCCAGCGACTGCATCACCATGTTCTTCACCGCGTGGTCGGTGAAAAATGCTACGTGGGGTGTTAACAGAACGTTAGTCATTTGTTTGAGCTTATTATAATGGTCGATTGGTGTTGGTCCATCGAACTTCTGGTTAAAAATCTTGGTTTCATCCTCAACCACGTCCAGTGCTGCCCCAGCAATTTGCTGATTATTCAACGCGCTGATCAACGCCCGCGTGTCCACCACTGGACCGCGGGAATCATTGATGAAGTACGCCGTTGGCTTCATTTGCGCAAAAGCTTTGTCATTAATCAGATGGAAATTGTCATCGCCACCCCAAACGTGTACGGATATAATGTCGGCACGCTTATACAGTTCTTCCTTGCTGACGTAGGTCATAATGCCACGCAAATCTTCGCGGGGTGCCCGTAAATCATTGCCGATCACCGTTGCACCCAGGGCGTGGAAAATCCGTGCTAACTTACCGCCAATCCGGCCAACACCAATAATCCCCACCGTTAATTCCGTCAGTTCACGGGAACGTAACCCTAAAACAACGTAGTTATTGTCACTAAGCCGGTCGTTGAATTGCGGAATATGGCGCAGTAACTGCATGGCTTGCGTCAACGCCATTTCAGCTACAGCTTCCGGTGAATAAGATGGCACGTTAGTCACCCGCAGGTTATTAGCCTTAGCCCACTTCAAGTTCACCGTATCAATACCAGCGGAGCGCGCTGACAGCTGAACAATCCCGTAGCTGGCCAATTTCTTATAGAAATCGGGATTTTGAGTCACTACGGTTCGCTGTTTAAAATCAACGCCATCGTAGCCCTTGGCCTTATCAACCGTATCATCGTGCAGTTCCTCTGGAACACTATCAACTTGAACGCCATGCGCCTTTGACCACTGATCAATAAATGGCTGTTCATCCACCCGTACGTTGTAAGCTAAAATCTTTGTCATAATACTTCATTCTCCTACCCAAGATTTAATCAAATAAGTCCCTTCCAGTTCAGAAGGAATTCTCCCTTAACCCTGTTTATGCATTGATAATTTATACCTTTTGATAATCATTATCAAACAGTATCTAAGGTGTGTCAACAGCAAGATTAGAAAATCATTGGGTTTTGATGATAACATTCATTAGGCACGGTGCACGTTTTTCTGACAATTATCAGTTTCTATAGGCAGAGACATGACCTTCTGGTTTTTACGAATCAGCCGTGCAGGGTTCCCAACCGCCGTCCAGTGAGCTGGTACGTTATCTAAAACCACAGCACCTGCCCCAACTTTGGCTGCTTCTCCGATGACAATTGGTCCCAGCAACAATGCATTAGCCCCGATAAAAGCACCTCGCTTGACGACTGGATGCCGGCGACCAGCTATAACACCGCCACGAGCACCTAAGGTAACGCCGTGGAGAATGGTAACATCATCTCCCACGATTGCGGTAGCACCAATCACCACCCCGATACCATGGTCAATGAAAACTCGCTTACCAATTTGAGCTGCTGGGTCAATCGAGATACCGGTTGTTTTGGCAGCGTGCTGGCTGAGTAAACTCGCTAAAGCATAACGATGATAATTGTTTAAAAAATGACCAATTCGATACCAAAATAACGCCCGAATTCCAGGATAAGTGAGCACCACTTCCAGCAAATTGTGGGCAGCCGGATCACGCTTTAGAATGGCCCGCGGGGTTTGTAACATGGCTATCGCTCCCTTGAACGGCTCTGAAACCGCGATCTAAATCGGCTAATAGATCCTTTTGATCTTCAATGCCTACTGAAAGTCGGATCAGTTCATCCTTGATCCCATTTTTCAGTCGAATTTCTCGCGGAATAGAACCGTGAGTCATTAAAGCAGGAATCTCAATTAAGGATTCAAGCGCGCCAAGACTTTCTGCTAAGGTGACCACACGCAGACTTTCGACGAACTTTTTAGGGTCTAAGCCCGGCTGCAGTTCGAAGGAAATCATTGCTCCGAAGCCGTGGTGCATCTGTTTTTTGGCGATGTCGTAATCGGGGTTGTTGGGGTCACCTGGATAATAGATTTTCGCCACAGCCGGCTGATCAGAAAGGTAGTTGAAGACCGCTTGGGCATTAGCCAGATGAGCTTGCATCCGAATGGCCAATGTCTTCATCCCCCGTTGCAATAGCCAGCTTTCCTGAGGTGCCAAGATACCGCCAATAGCATTTTGCAGGTACCCGATCTTTTCACCCAGCTCGTCGTCCTTAGTGACCACCACACCGCCAATCACATCGGAATGACCGCCTAAGTATTTAGAAGCTGAATGCAGCACAATATCCACGCCCCGCTCCAATGGCCGCTGAACGTATGGTGAGCTGAATGTATTGTCAATAATGCTCAGCAGCCCATGCGTCCGAGCTAAGTTAGCCACCGCTTCAATATCGGTTACGCGTAACAACGGATTGGTGGGTGTCTCCAGATAAATTGCTTTCGTTGCTAGCGTAATGGCTGATTCAACTGCGGCTAAATCGCGCGTATCCACAACGGTAAAAGTCATTCCAAAACGTTTCAGGACAGAATCAATCAGCCGAAAAGTGCCACCGTAAACATCATCGCCAACGATAAAATGATCACCGGCGCTGAACATCGAAAACACCGTATCGATGGCAGCCGACCCAGACGCAAACGCAAACCCGCGCGTCCCAACCTCAAGATCAGCAATCAAAGCTTCAACCGCCTCACGGGTGGGATTACCAGAACGGGAATATTCGTACTTGGACTCGCCAATTTTGGTTTGATGGAATGTGGATGCCATGTAGATTGGGATGGACGTCGCACCCGTATAAAGATCTTCACTGATACCGCCGTGTAATAGTTTCGTTTCGAATTTCATTTTAAAGTCTCCTCTTTGGTCTGATTTTGGGTAGTCGTGTCTTCATAAATGTTTTCACTCATGTAACGTTCTGAACTGTCAGGAAATACGGTAACAATCGTACTATTTACGGGCAATTGTTCAGCGACCTTTAGACTGGCGGCTAACGCTGCACCGGATGAGCTGCCGATAAACAGCCCCTGCTGACTCGCCATCTGTCGAACATACTTGAAAGCATCCGCATCCGAAATCGTTAATGTCTGGTCGATTTGAACGTCTTGGAAAAATGGCGGAATGAATTCAACACCGATTCCTTCAGTTCTATGCGGGTGCTCCGGACCACCGTTAAGAATTGACCCCTCCGGCTCCACTACGATCGATTGCGTACTTGGATTCTGTTCCTTTAAGTACTTAGCAATTCCAGCAAACGTTCCGCCCGATCCTGCGCCAGCAACAAAAGCATCGATGGGCTGATCAAGGTCAGCCAAAAGTTCCGGTGCCAGGGTATGGTAATAAGCTGCTGGGTTAGCCGGGTTTTCAAACTGCATGGGCACGTAACTGTTAGGTGTCCGATCCGCTATTTCGCGAGCTTTGCTAATGGCACCTTTAATGCCGTCCTCTGCTGGTGTATTGATCAGCTTAGCTCCTAATGCTTTCATGAGGGTCTGCTTTTCATAGCTGAACTTTTCCGGCACAACCAAAATAGTCGGTAAATGATGTTCCTGTGCTGCTAAGGCAACACCGATGCCAGTATTGCCAGCAGTGGGCTCAATGATGGTTGTTGCTGCGTTGATTTTCCCTTTGTCGATGCCGTCTTGAATCATGTACTGGCCCAAACGATCCTTAATACTTCCTCCCGGATTAAACATTTCCAGTTTGGCGTAAATGTGAGAATGATTTGGAATTTTGATTTGCAGGTCAATTAACGGCGTGTTGCCGATGAGCTGCTGAACTGATTTGATTAACACAGTTGGTGATCCCCCTTCCTTGATTGGCTGGTGGTTTATCTTGGATGGGATAATTGGTGATTTTAAGCTGATAGCTGGGTATATCCATAACGTGCTCAGCAAAACTGATAGCTATGCGGCTCGTTTGGGCCTTCATGCCTTAACGCGTTCCACAAAACTGATAGCTATGTGGCTCGTTTGGGCCTCCATGCCTTAACGTGCTCAGCAAAACTGACAGCTATGTGTAAGGGACCATCGGGATAAATCCAGGACCGGGATTTTTCCCGATGGTCCCTTACACGCCGCTGTCAACCCGTTTTGCTTCACACTCACCCACAAAAAAAGAGCGCCCAATTCCTCTTTCAGAATTAGCGCGCTCTCCGACTCCGTTCCACCTGGAACAGAGACTTTTAGGTTAAATCAACAATTACCCTTCAAAAGTCAATGCTTAACAGGCCAAACATCGCAGAACACGCGACGTTTGACAACAAGTATTTTGCATTTGAGCTTTAAATGAATGGGTTGTCATTGTTGATCCTCCTTCGACTTGTAACTTGGGTCTAATATAACGGTTAGGCTTGAGATTGTCAAATATTTTTTCACTAAATTCTTATTTTTACCAGGCATAAAAAAACACCCGCAGTGTTGCAGGCTGCGAGCGCTTTTGTCAGTTTAGTTAATAGGTTAAGTGTATTTGATCTTAGAAAATTTTCATCTTAAAAGTCAGTTTGGTTGATAATCAAATGAATTGAAGGTTGCTTTCGCCCGGTTGTACTGTCCCATATCAATCGTATCAAGAACAATAAAGTTACCCGTAAAGCCGCCCGATAAGAAGTCAAGATCTAGGTTAGGTTTGATTTCTACATCGTGGTTACCATCCTCAAACGAGAACGTCCCCTTAATGCCATTTACATCAGCTTTCAGTTTAACCGAATCATTCTTAATCGCAATCGGTGACGTCAAGATACTAAATTCACCTTTTTCGGCTTTTAACAATGTGATGCAACGACCGACCGTTTCATCAAAAGTAACCGCCAAGAAAGCATAGTTATCAATATCCAAATAGAGGCCCAGTCCCGCAAGCTGCATGTAATTAGTTGGCTTAAAGTCAACCGTCACACTGGTACTAAAGTTAACATCAGTTTGCCGCTTAGCAATAAGGTGCTGATTGAATTCTGACTGGGGCGATTGCCCACCCGCAATTGTTACACCTTGCTTTGAGAATTGCAGCCAATCACTCGTCGGCATTTTCCGTAGGGTATTCCAATGTTCAAAGTTTAATTTACCAGCTTTGAAATCATCGTGGAATTCGTTTGATCGCACTGGATTAGCTTCATTAATCGGCACAGTGTAATAGTCATCGGGCTGATTAGAGCCGTTTGACAATCGCAGCCATCCATCGTCGCTCCACTTCACATTTTGAATAGCGGTTTCTCGACCAAGCAGCGTAACATCGTCCTTAATTGGACGGGTCGTTAGATGCGCCAGATACCAGTTATCCTGATCATCGGATACTAGACTAGCATGTCCCGCGTTTTGTAGTGTCAACTTAGGATTATCCTTTGATGTCAGCATCGGGTTCTTAGGGTCAAGCTCATACGGTCCGAAAATTGATTTAGACCTAGCTATAGTCTCTTGGTGTCCAGACTCCGTACCACCCTCTGCTGTCAGCAAATAGTAATACCCGTTATGTTTATAAATCTCTGGCGCTTCTGTCTTCTTGGCAGCAGTGCCATTGAACAGAATCTGAGGATCACCTTTAAGTGTTAAACTCTTCGGCTCCAGTTCCTGAATTAAAATACCTGCTGATTTATTATGGGTCTTTAACCGATAATCCCAATACTCGTTTAAGAAGTAGAGCTTACCATCATCATCAAAGAATACCGATGGATCAAAGCCTGAGCTGTTAATATAGTATGGCTTACTCCAGGGACCATCAATGCTGTCAGCCGTGATAATGTAGTTATTAACGTCTTTGTATGGCACTCTAGTGCTCTTCACATCCGTATAAACAACGTAATATTTACCATCATGGTAGGCGGCAAATGGGGCCCAAATGGAACAGCCACGAGTATTACCCGTTAGATCAATATCAGTCAAGATGGACGTGTAATAATCCCATTCAACCAAGTCTTCTGAACGATAAACTCGAATCCCAGGCAAATACTCAAAGGTCGATACTAACAGATAGTATGCGTCGGCTCCTCTAAACAAGCATGGGTCAGGATTAAACCCCGTTAATACTGGATTCGCAACTTTAACCATGACATCACTCTTTTCATATCTAACA
This sequence comes from Secundilactobacillus yichangensis, assembly GCF_016861565.1. Classification (GTDB taxonomy): domain Bacteria; phylum Bacillota; class Bacilli; order Lactobacillales; family Lactobacillaceae; genus Secundilactobacillus; species Secundilactobacillus yichangensis. Next base: position 71,272 of record NZ_BOLK01000007.1, on the reverse strand, counting down.
AATTTTTATTTTTCTGAGTCTAATTCCTTTGCGTTACGAGCTTGAAGATCTGCAGAAATCTTCTTGTAAGTTTCCTTATCCAAGTTGTAGAACTTCATTGAGAAAATGGCGATGAAGTAAATGATGATTGGTACAACAGTGGTAGCAATCACGATCCCGTGAATGGCACCAGCAGTTTGATGCTGAACACCTTCAACGTAACCCGTCATTGAGAGAATCAAACCTGGTAACATGCCGCCAAGAGCGTTCCCAGCTTTGAACACGAAACCAATGATGGCATAAATCATACCACCCATCCGTTTGTTGGTCTTCCATTCACCATATTCAACGGTTTCAGGAATCAAAGCCCACATGTAGGCACTGATCATACCATTACCAACTGAAGCAATCCCACGAGAAATCAGAATCAGCGGAATCCAGCTTGGACGGCAGAAGAACAGACCAGCCATACCAACGATGTCGCAAGCAACTGACAAGATGATCAGTTGGAACTTGGATAACTTTCTAGCAAGCCATGGAATCAGTGGGATAAAGGCCAATGCTGGCAGCGTCCCAGCAAGTGAGTACCACTTAACTAAGCCTGGTTGACCAACGTAGTAAGTCACGTAGTAAATACCAGTTGAACTAACAATTGACTTAACACCGTAAATGACAAAGAAGAAGATGCACAGAACAACTAAGGGACGGTTAACACGGAATTGTGAAAATACATCTTTTAGCGAGATCTTCAAATGGCTTGCTGGCGTCTTAACACGTTCATGAGTCGTGCCGAAGCAAATCAATAAGAGGATACCGCCAATAGTACCCATGATAACCATGGTTAATTGCCATGCTTTTGAAAGACCAACTGACTTAGTCATAGCATCTGCCAGGAATGGAACCCCAAAGGCAACAATCACTTGGCCAACGTTAGCTAAGAAAGTCCGATAAGTAGTTAAACTAACAGATTCCTGCTGATCGTTCGTCATTGCTGACGTTAAAGCACCATAAGGGACATTAACGAACGTGTAGCAAACTGACAACAGGATATATGTTGCGTAAGCGTAAATTAACTTAGTGGCACCCCGTAAGGATGGACTTGAGAAACAGAGAACCGCCAGGACTGCAAATGGAATTGCACCCCACAGCAGGAAGGGACGATAACGGCCCCACCGGGTACTCGTATGGTCAATAATGAAGCCCATGATTGGGTCTGAAAATGCGTCCACGAACCGAACAATCAGGAACATCAATGCAGCCGCAGCAGCACTAATGCCAAACACGTCGGTATAAAAGAACAAAAGATAGCTGGAAATACTTGCATAAACTAAATTACAAGCCATATCGCCTAATCCAAAACCAAACTTCTCACCTGCAGAAATCTGGCCGATTGGACGGATTTTTGAACTAGCGTCCATAAGACGTTGCCTCCTTGATGAATAAAATTTTGGGCCAAAGGAAAAGCGCTTTCGAAATCTTTACCAATTCATTGCAATGAATTCAATCGCTAAAGAAATGTTAACGTTACCATTTCTTCAACAAACAAAGATTATCACATTAAAATTCCTATTGCAACACTGTTTTATACAGCTTTTAAGAAACACTAAGTTAAAAATGTAAGCGATTACTATTATAACGCCGTTTATAATTCACAAAATTTTAATTGAAAAAATGTTAACGATACCATTTGTTTTATTGTATACTACTTTTAGATATTCCATTACTTAGGCACCTGATTCGTACCTGAATTTCAATTTATACTCATTATGTATATGGTACAAGAAAGATTAGGGATATAATAAAACACAATAACACCAAACTGTAGGGGGGATATTCTTGGTGACAATAATCGACGTTGCTAAACGTGCAGGTGTGTCAAATACTACAGTTTCCCGGGCGTTCACACCAAATTCAATTATCAAAGAATCAACCCGACAAAGAATTTTTAAAATCGCGGCTGAACTAGGCTACTCACCTAACCTTAGTGCTAGAGGGCTCGTAACAAACAAAAAGTTCGTCATTGGCGCGTTTTTTTCTCGAATTCACACGCATATGTCAACTTACCTATCCACTATCATCAGTGATGTTCATGATGCATTACCTGAAAATTACATTTTGTCAGTTGAGGGAATCGATCGTGTCACTAATTTTGACTTTCAAGTTAAAAACCGCTTCGATGGTATTTTAGTCGTTAGCCAGTCAACTGCCGACGATCAGTTTATTGCGGAGCTTTCGAAGTCGAACGTGCCCGCAGTGGTGATTTTGCGGCCAATCGATGCCACAAACATCGATAACGTTTATAGCGATGATGCAGCTGGAATTAGAAAAATTGTGGAGTATGCTGCCAGAAACGGGCATAGAAAGTTTGGCTACATTAACGGACAAACCAACTATGTTGCCAGTACCAAAAGAGCTGCCGCAATGATTAAAACTTGTTCAGACAATCAGCTTAGTTTAGACAAAGACGCAATTATCGACGGTAGTTTTAACTTAAAATCCGGTTACAATGCTATCGATAAGATTATCGACCTCCCCGCTTCTAAACGTCCGACTTGTGTCGTCTGCGCCAGTGATGACATTGCTTTAGGAGCTATTCGCCGCTGTCAGGAACGCAAAATAGAAGTCCCAAAGGAAATCTCAATCACAGGGTTCGATAACATTTCATACGACACTGCTATTACGCCAGCTTTAACAACGATCAATAACCCATTTGAAGGAATGGCCAAATATGGTGTTCAGATGCTGTTTGAAAGAATGGACAATCATTTAAGTCATAACCGAGTCAAAATTATCGAGCCGAAAATTATCATACGCGATTCCGTTGCTGATATAAATGAAGTTTAGCCAGGTTTGAAATCACACTTGAGATTACCGCTAGCCTTTCAAAATTTAAAAGAGCGCACAAATTTCTGTTTTCAGAATTTGTGCGCTTTTCAACTTTTTAGAGGAAGCTTTTAAAATGATTCTGTCGAACTGTCTTGAGGAAATGACTGATCAGCCGGTGTACTATAAAAATTCATGACATTATAAACCTGCCCATCTTTATAGACAGTGGCAACCGCAGCATTGGTGGTTTCACCGTTCAAAATATTGTCTCGGTGACCCCAGTTGGAATCGGCATCGTGATAGAAATACATATCGAAAATTTCATCAGCAGTTGCCTTATTAGTCCCTTCCCAATTATCAATGGCGATGTTTTCGCTAAAAGTCCAATAATTAATTCCAGCAGCATCCGCCATGTCAGCAGCAATAAAGTTGCCTGCTTCATCAGTATGACTGTAACGAGTAATCAACTGGCTGGCACGCAATAAGGTCACTTTTTGGAATAAATTTGAATCAACAGTTACTGGCTGAGCCCCTGCTTCTGCCCGATGCTGATTGATCAATTCTACAAACCGCGCATCGACAGCTGCTTCATTAAATTTTTCCGCCGGCTTTGCCTGCTTCAAGTAGCCATGCCACACCCAGCCAGTTTTATTACCAACCTTAAACTTGTAATAGATACTGGCATGATTGCTCTTTTTCACATGCGCAGCGTAATACCCGGTTACTTTTGAACCATAAGAACCGAGTGTTCCCTTTTTATGCTTGAGGCTTGCAGAAGAATAAACGGTAGCCTTGGCGTTCGTGACTGTATAGGTTGCATTCTTAATATTTTCGTATGAAGACACCTTGGTACTGGCATGACCAGATAACGGTAATATTGAACTCACTAGCGTTGCGGATAGAAGGGTGATCACTAATTTCCCAAATTTCAAAGCATTTCCTCCTTATGAAACAATTATTAATTTGTTAAAAGTATATCACAGTATATTGGAGGATGCTTTGATTCTTTTGAAAGCTAATTTGTTTTGACTACAAAAAGAAAGCAGCTAGTTCTTATTACAAACTAAATTCTTTCTTAATACGCTGATTAGCATAACTTATAATTCAAATAGCGGATTCTTATTAGTTTGACCCTTTAAATGCCCCCTTACAATTCATCCGAATCGAAGTAGTCTTCGTCCACAGTAAACAAGTCAAAATGATGTTTAACTTCCACACCAACACGATATTGGAGCATGAGATTAGTGAGTTTCAATCCATCAATTAAAACAATTGAAAAGCTCTTAGCAGTTTGAATTGCTTGCTTTGAAAAACTAGACGTGGTGATAAACACGCCTCGATCAGCATGTAGCCGATTCAAAGCCCCAAAAAACTGTTCAATACCCGGCCGCTGAACGATATTATTTGCTTGATATCTTTTGGCCTGTAAATAAACGGTACTTGTTCCTAACGGGTCTTGATTGATAACACCATCAATCCCTCCATCATGACTCTGTGGAGTAACAATTGCATTACCATTAACGCCTTGATATCCCATTTTAACTAATAAATCCACCACTAAATGTTCAAAAAACTTGGGTTCTGCTTCACGAATTCTATTTAACAAGTCGTCTGCCACCTGAGTATTATAATTTTCAATTTGCTTCTCGATCTCGTTAACAATAACAGTGGATTCACTGGTCCCATGTAATTCTTCTGATTTAGATTCTGTATCATCGTTTAAAGCGTTGGATTCTTTTGCTTTTTTTCGCTCTTTAACCTCTTTTTGATGTGCGATGTATTGGGGCTGACTATGAATTATTTTTGCATCTAGTTTATAGCCATATTGTTCAAAAAGCTCTTTACCTAATTCCGTAACTTTATATATACCCCGACGTGGCCTAACAAATACCCCAGAAGAAGCACCCTCTGAAAGTGCCCAACTTACACGATCAATGATAATATTATTATCAGGAAATTTTTCGTAAGTTAGATTTCTTAGTTCTTTTGGAAGATTTAACGCATCTGCCACGGCTATTTCCAATTCTTTAACACGCCAATCTTCCTTTTGCAATCCAATGTCTATAGTTGGAGCTACTAAACCATCCCAAGAAGGTAATCCATATTTTGACATTTTTAGTTGATGATAATCTATATTAGTCATAATTCCGCCAACCAATCTTTGTATATTCTATACATACTCTATCACAATAAGCGTCATTCAAATCTAAGTATGCTAGTATTTTGCATCAGGATCTTCCATTAGTTTTTTCTAAATATGATTCATTTAAGCCAACTTCTCTGTAAAATAGCTTTCGTTGATGATGAACGATAGTTTCTTCTATGTTTGAAATGGATAATGAAATCTTCTGTTGCTCATTTTTACGAGGAAAAATAAGTTTAATTTGTTTTAAATCATTATTGTGTAAATGTACTATGGAAGCACCTTGAGCTCTTTTTACCATCTCAGCTTTTTGTTGACCATTTGAAATCGTTAAAGCTAAGAATTCTGAATCAATTTTCTCATTCGGATAAATAATGTTAATATCACCACCAAGTATAATGCCTGGCTTCCTAACGACTGAGGCTCTAGAAATATCTTCAGCAGTTTCTCCCGAAGCAGGCACGATAACCTCATCCCCTATGCTATAAATACCTTCTGAATTGCCATTAACATAGGTGTCTACATCTTTAATAACAGTTTCATAGTTGGTATACATTCTGCCATACAGAATTATGGACTTTCCTTTCGGAGTTAAATCGGACTTTGAAAATCCTGATCCTTTAGCAAAACGAGCTAGTGTAGATAACTTACGCTGTTCCCAAACGTAATCTCAAAAACCCAGTACTGAAAAGTTGAAAGTATGAAGAAATTTTTTCTTTCGTCTGGGAACAGCGTAAGTTGGGTGATATAAGTGATTCATATTCAGGCGGAACTCCATCAATCAGTAGAAGAGAATATTACGGAGGAACTATTCCATTCATTAGATCAGCTGAAATAGGTCAAGATCATACAGAATTGTACCTTACGGAAGAAGGTTTAAATAATTCGTCAGCAAAAAATGTTGAAGTTGGAGATTTACTATACGCTTTATATGGGGCAACGAGCGGTGAGGTTGGTATATCGCAAATAAAAGGAGCTATCAATCAAGCAATTTTGGTAATTAAGCCTAAGAAAAATTATAATACGCAATTTATTGGGCAGTGGCTAGGCTTTCAAAAAACACATATTATAAGTAAATATCTACAAGGCGGGCAAGGTAACCTATCTGGTTCGATTGTAAAAAGACTTGAAATTAAATTTCCAAGTTTTGATGAACAAAATAAAATTAGTTTATTGACAGAATTAATAGATAACTCTATCGCTCATCATCAACGATATTAAAAAAATCATGGATCCAGTATCATCCATGATTTATAACCTTCTTCTTATATTAAGCTGGCTAGATGTTTCATAATTTTATCATTATCCTGATTCTCTAGCTCTTGTATTATGTGTAAATACGTGTGTTGAGTGGTCGTCATATCTGAATGTCCAAGTCTTCGAGCTACTGATGCAATACTCACACCAGCATACAGTAACAATGATGCATGCGTGTGGCGAAGTCCATGAACAGAGATTACTGGTATCTTTGCTCTTTTACACAATCTCTCCAAATAATGATTAACTGTATCGTTATATACTTTTCTTTGAACAAATATTGGCTTATCGTCAGGTAAATCTCTAGTTAATTGTGAAAACTGAATGACTGTTTGCCAATCCAACTGAACTTTTCTAACTGATGATTTATTTTTTGTCGGGGCAAAACCGCCCTTATCTGACTTGTAATCCCATGTCTTATTAACATTTAAATACTGATGAGCAAAATCAAAATCACTCGGTGTCAGCGCAAGTGCTTCTGCAAAACGTAATCCGGTTTTAGAGATTAGAAGGAGAAAATAATCCCAATTGACACCCTCATCTAATCTCAGTATATTTAACAGACTCTGCATTTCATGCTGATTCAAAAATTTTATTTTATGCTGACGCTGCTGAACGCCCTTTATAGTCGCTTTTCGCGTTGGATCCCGACTAATTAAATTATCCTCAAGTGCATCCACTAAGGCACTTTTTACATGTCGATGGAAATCCATAACAGTTTGCCTTTCGTGACTTTCCGCATAATCATTTAATAATTGTTGATATGTTAGTCGTGTTATATCAGCTAGGTATAAATCCGGAGCTAAACTCACAAGTTGTCTGTGTGTCATTTCATATTTCTGATAAGTAACTGGTCGTACTGCATCCTTCTTATAAAGTTGAATCCATTGAAAAAAATATTCATGTAATCTCAATTCTTGTGCCATATTGACACCTCCATACAAAAAATTAGACAATCTCAAGATTATCTAATTAATTGATACAGAATTATTTATATTTTGACTAGTATTATCACTTAATCTATTCCGCTGAACATATGCGTAATGGTTGCCCTATACCATTTTCAATTAAACAAACAAGTTTTGTAGAAACCACTTTTTAAGTTGCTTAAGCTGATCAAGCTTTTTCTGATGATGAGCGATAAGCTGGTCTAGTTTATCTAATAAAGTCGCAGAGTTACACTGTTCTGTTTTATTTGGAGCATAAACTTTAATTTGGGATAAAGGCTTAAATTTCAGATTCCAAGTATCTGATGTTAACCCTTGTGAATTAATCTGAAATTTATGAATCATATCAACTGTCTTGAACATATATCCAAAAAATAAGGAACAGGTCTCTTGTCGAGGAATCAATACCGTGTACGCAGGGCTTACAATTCCGTGATATTTAGAGACTCCACTTGCGCCTTGCCACATCCGCATAGAATTGTATGCAATATCGTTCACTTCTACTACTTTATAATTTGATCTATCCTTACTTGAATTATCTTTTCGATCTAAAGATTTTGCTTCAACAATTCCTGAATTAATTGTGACCGAAAGAAGTTCACCATTTTGAGATCGTTCTTTTCGTTCCCGAAAATATGAGTCTAACTTACGCTGTTCCCAAGGATCAGCGAAGCCTTTAAAACGCCACTCTTGATCAAAAATTTTTTGAAGAAATAATTTTTTTAACTGTTGCAAACTTTCAAGCTTTTTCTGATGATGAGCGATAATGGAATCAATTATTTTAAAGAACTGTGCAATTTTATCTTGCTCTTTCTTTAAAGGGATCATTAGCTCATACTGACACAATATTTTGTAATAGAGACGAGTACGCGTACCACCCTTTTTTTGCTGCATAGAAAAGTATAAAAATTTTGGCGATGAGTTTAAATGTTGGATAATAAAATCAACATTTGCCATAGAGTTAGTCGTAAACACAGGATATTCACGACTAACTTCAACAGAACTTCCAAATGTATTCTTATTAAAATGAAAGATTGAATCATCCGACATGTGCCGGTACGTAACAAAATTCGGCGGAACAATATGGAAGCTCACGCTCTCATCAATTCCTACTCTTTCCCCTTCAAAATATTCACTTTGCAAAAAAAGCCCTTTTCTGGAAGAAGTTGCAATTGGATAGTTACTGCCTAAAACTAACTCTGTATGCTCTTTAAGAACACTACCTAACTTACGCTGTTCCCAAGCATCCGTAAATCCTTTAAATCGCACATTTGGCGTTATTTTATTACTCATTTACCAAACAGCTCCTTAATTTTCGTAAGCTGCTGTTGAGCGTCAGCATTTTGGCCCACTAAATCACCTAACATATCACTAAACTCAGCTTCTAACTGATCAATTTCAGAATCTGTCTTCTTCATATCATCCACCAATTTATCAACGTCAACAGGTGGCTCTTTTTCAAAAGTATCTACATATCGTGGAATATTGAGGTTAAATTCATTTTCAACAATTTCATCATAAGTCGCTTTATGAGCATACTTGTCAATGTTTTCCCGTTTAGCGTAAGTGTCAACGATTTTTTGTACCTGTTCATCGGTCAGATTGTTTTGATTCTTTCCTTTTTCAAAATCATTAGACGCATCAATAAAGAAAATATCTTTATTTTGTCGATTCTTCTTAAAAACAAGGATTGCTGTTGGAATAGATGTACCATAAAACAAATTAGCCGGCAAGCCAATGACAGCATCTAAAACATTATCCGTCTCAATCATATACTGACGAATTTTGCCTTCACCCGCGCCTCTAAAGAGCACACCATGGGGTAAGACAACCGCCATAGTTCCATCCGTCGAAAGGTGATATAACATATGCTCAACAAACGCAAAGTCAGCTTTTGACTTTGGCGCTGTTTTACCATACTTACGAAAGCGCTCATCTTCCAACTTTCCCTCAGGATTCCATTTAGCCGAATAAGGTGGATTTGCAACTACTGCATCAAAAACTTTGTTATCAAAATGGTCATCTTCTAAAGTATCACCATTGTAAACATCAAATCGACTGTAATTCACACCATGCATTAGTAAATTCATTCTGGCTAAATTATAAGTTGTACCATTTAATTCCTGCCCATAATAAGAACCAATTTTAGCCGAGTTCCCTACACGTAATAGTAAAGACCCAGACCCCATTGTCGGATCATAGACTGTTTTTAATTTATTCTTTTCAAGTGTGACAATTTTAGCTAAAATCTTTGATACTTGTTGCGGTGTATAGAATTCACCAGCCTTCTTACCAGCGTTGGCTGCAAATTGGCCAATTAAGTATTCATACGCATCACCCAGTACGTCAATTTGCAAATCACTGACGCCAAATGGAATATCCGCTAAATTCAACATGACTTTTGCCATGAGATCTCCACGCTGTGCAGGATTCGAACCTAATCGATTAGAGGAAAGATCCATATCGGCGAACAAACCTCTGAAGTCATCTTCCGACTCGCGACCAATCGTTGAATTCTCGACCTCATTAACCGCCATTTGTAACTTTTCAATATCAAACTTACCTGATTCGATGTCTTTGACTAATGAGCTATAAAGATATTTGGGTTCAATAAAGAATCCTAATGTTTGCGTAACATCGTCTTTGAGTTCCGGACCAATTTCATCATCCGCATACGCCTGTTCAAAGGTTAATTCATCATTTGCCAATTGCTTGTTAACGTAATCTTCAACCCGACCAGATAAGAAACGATAGAAGATTAGTCCAAGCATATAGTTACGATACTCACTTGCATCCATGTTTCCACGCAAATCATTTGCAATTGCCCAAAGCCGCTTTTGCAAATCTGCCTGTTGCTGCGCTTGTTCAATATGTGTTTCTGACATTAAGATAATTCTCCTATTCTATGACAACACGAATTTTTTCAATGCTTTAGTGACAAACGTTTTAACTCGGTTTTTAACTGTACGTTTCTCCATGAACTTCAATCCATTTGCATTTAAAGCATCATTAAGCGCCTTGGTATTTGCGTGCTCACCGTAAAAGTTGATGTCATCCATTTCCTTCTTAATAACCTCTTCCGGAAGGTGGACTTCTTCAGAAAAATTCTTAACAGATTCCTCTCGCTTCCTAATAAGGAATTGGTTAAGCTCGTTACCGACATTGTCCTCCGGATCCAACTTAGGAACAATTTCTTCTAGGAACGCTTGAAGTAAGTCCGATTTTAATCGTAAATCTGGATCAGTGGCGTTCACCAGCATCTTTTTTATCCGACGGGTATCTTTCACACATTGATCATCATCCTTAAGATTGATCGCGTGAATCAGATTCACAATATAACCCACATCAATAGTGTCAGCAGCAATTAGTTCAATCTCAAAATCAATATCATCTAGTATTGATGAAGGATCAGAATCTTTTCTACCTTCAATTATTTTTTGATAAGCAACCGCATATTTGCTTCTGTATGACTCCATATCCTGATGGGTGAAATCCACCATTTTACTAAAATCAAATTCATCATAAACGCGTATTTTATTATAAATCCGAAGAATCTCTCGAAAAGCCAACACAAATTTTTGCAGGGCCTCATCACCCAAGTCGTGAAGGCCATCTACGCTTTGAGGAGTAGGCGAGATTTCTCTCAACTCCTTCACAGCGTCGTCAAATTGCCCTTGTAATTCATTATAGCTTGGAACAAAAAGGGATTCTGAAGATCCAGCTGAAAACAGTCTCACAGCATTATCTGTATCTTGCTTCATATTTCGATAAGCTAAGATATTTCCGAATGGTTTAGAGTCTAATTCTATTCGATTGGTTCTAGAAAATGCTTGGATTAAATTATGCCATTGCAATTTCTTATCAATGTACAGCGTAGACAATTTAGGTGAATCAAACCCCGTTAAAAACATATTAACAACGATTAAAATGTCAATGTTATTTTCTGGTGTCTGATAATTAAACTGCTTCATTCGTCGCGAAACGTCATTGAAATAGTCTTTGAATTTTTCAGTGCTGAAGTTTGTTTCAAACATTTGATTGTAATCTTTAATGACACTTTCAAGACCATGACGAGACGTCAACGTTTCCTTTTTATCTTGCTTTTGTTCATTATCTTTTTCATTTGCTTCCCAGGTAAAGATAGTTGTAACGTGCAGCTGATGCTCTGGGTCCAGTTTCTTAAACAGGTCGTAATACTTCAAAGCTACCCGAGTACTAGGAACCGCTAAAATAGCATTGTAATGTCGATTATGGGTTATCTGACCGTGGTTTAATAAAATATGTTGAACAATCATCTTTAGTCTATCGTCAGCTTCCATAACCTCTTTTTTATCAATACCTGAAACCATCTCATCCCCATCTTTAAAAACATCTTTGCCATGAATGGTATTTAAATATTGCATGGAAAAGCCTAAAACATTCCGATCCCTAATTGCATCTTTAATCAAATATTGATGTAAGCACTCATCATAAAGCGTTTCGGTTGTACGACCATCTTGACCAACATTCTCCGCAAAAATTGGCGTACCAGTGAACCCAATATGCTGAGCATTTTTAAACCATCGATTAATACTCTTTCTCATCTCGCCAAATTGACTACGATGAGCTTCATCTTCAATGAATACCACTTTGACGTCGTGGTAAGGTGTCAATAGGTCTTTATACCGATCATTCTGAATAGCATAATTAAGCTTTTGTATTGTCGTAACTATTAACGGGTTACTTTTACTTTGCAGCTGTTCAACCAGCATCTTGGTACTATCAATACGATCTAAAGCCCGGTCTTCTCCCTTTAATTGAGGAAGGTAGGCGTTAAAATTATCCGCTGTCTGGGTATCTAAGTCAGACCGATCAATCAAAAAAATAACTTTTTTAGCATCTGTTTTTTGCGCAATAAGTTGACTAGCTTTAAAAGCAGTAATTGTTTTTCCGGACCCAGTAGTATGCCAAATATACCCATTCTCACCTGGATGATTCTGCACCCGATCAATAATTGCTTCTACTGCGTATACTTGATATGGCCGCATAATTAAAATCCGCTGATCGTCACTATCAAAAATAGTGTATCGAGCAATTAAGCTATGCAGTCTTTTGCGATCGAAAAAGGAAGCCGAAAAAGCATTGATTTCATTTAACCAATGATTCTTCTTATCCGTCCAATAAAACATGAAATTAGAATTTAATTTACCGTCATTATTAGCAAAATACCGAGTATCTTCACCGTTTGAAATGACAAATATTTGAATAAATCTAAACAACTGACGGAAAGATTCATTACGATAGCGAATAATTTGATTGAAAGCTTGTGGCAATTCCACGCCACGCCGTTTTAATTCAACTTGGACAATTGGCAAACCGTTGATTAGGATAGTCACATCATACCGATTAGTGTACTTTGCATTAACTGTAATCTGATGCGCAACTTCAAATTTATTATTCTTAAAATTTGTACCGTCAAAGAATTCTAAATATACTTCCGAATTATCATCTCGGGTAATAACAATTTTGCCTTGAGGTTGATAATCTGAACCCCTTAATAACTGAGCCATTTGATAAATCGTCTTTGATCCAGCCAATTCATTTAAAACTCTAGCAAATTCTGTGTCTGTTAGTTTTTTCTCTCTTAAACGATCACGATTACGTTCATTAAGAACATCTCTGAAGTGAGCAATAACTGCCTTTTCGTCTCGCAACTTGATAGTCTCGTAACCAAGTGCATTCAATCGCTTCATAAGTTGATCTTCAAGTTCGGCCTCGGATTGATATTCTCTGGTCATTTTCCTCAAACCCTTTGATTTTAAATTATAGATATACCGTTTAACTAATTATGATGACACTTAAATTTACTCAAACTGCGTTTCTTCAATTTTAAGGTTTAAATAATGGCCATGCAACTAATTAAATATATTAAAGAATTTCCAAGCATATCCACTAATTCTTCTCGTTGTGAGCTTCAATAATTTTCTCAAAAAATATCCGTATTCTATTCTCATAGTTTCTAGCGTGTCGCCAATTCAGTGGAACCCCCAGCACACCAATGGTAATTCGATCATACTGTGATATTTCTTCTACAACTTCATCACCATCAACTGGCGCCATAATAATTGCAATTCGAGCATCGATTAAACTCGTATACGCAATAGTTTGATGAATATCAAACCGTATTCTCTCTTGCTGACTTTTATGATCATCACCGAAACGATTATAAAAGTAAGATTTATATTTAGCGTCTAATACTATCTTATGACCAGCAAATTCAACAATTATATCAGGTTCAAGATACCTTGGCATTAGTTGAGAAACCTGGTGGCTATAATGCGGCATTAGCGTATGAACAATCCTAGTGTTGTTGAATACTTGATTGACTGTATGAGCAAGTAATTTTTGAACGTATCGCTCAAACAACGTCGAGAAATCAATTCGCCAGCTATATTCTCGCTTTGACTGTTGCTGAATAAATGCATTTAGCACTCTTTTTAACTGCTGAACATCCACACCTTCACGCTTCTGAATGCGAAAGGGTTCCAATTCATGCTTTACACTGCTGCTAAGACTAACCTGGTGCTGTAAGAAAGCCACATTTTCCATGCAATTTTGTTTAACTCGGTTAGGTGTCAACCGACTATTAATAATCTGAATTGCTTCAGAAAGAACATTTAAAGCACGTTCGAATTCAGAGTGGTTTTGAGTCATCACATTAACGTTTGCTGGAAATAATAATCTTTTCTGAGGATCTGCCGATTGTTTAGAATACTGAGTCCAGTCTACATTACCAACTGGTCGTTCGAGTTGTTTATGTTCGTTATTAAACATCTGCCAGCCGCGTGATTTCACAACAGCAACCATATGATTAATTACCTCTTGAGCTACTAAATATCGCGGTGTAGGCGTACCTTCAGAGCGGGTTAATTTTAATCTAGCATCCGTTTCTGGAGTTAAATTAACACCAGCAAAATCGGCCAGTTCGCTCATCCACGCAAAACAGTTCGTTTCGTGAACACCATATCGTGGCCTGATGATTAGATCCGTAATGGCTTTCCCTTTACCACCCTGCGGCATTCTTAATGGAACTGCGCCAACATAGCCATTAGTTATCAGATGTAAGTCACCATTTACTTGATGGGCGTCAATACCTAAATACAAGAAAGCTTCTCGATTTAACTCAATAAAGGTCGCCTGATCATCTTGTGGCGTCCTGCGGTCAATCATTCTTTTAGGGAGATGGTAAACATAGTCTGTAAAGGTTGAAATCTCAACTATAGAAACATGAAAATCTTTACCCAAGATAATCCTCCTAAATAAACAACGTTTGATTTAATTCATCAACAAAGTATTGATTCAAGGCATCCTTGGCCTGCGTCATTAAACCATTCTCAAGGTATTCACAAATAAGCGGAAGAAGTTCATATTCCAATCGATCTTTCATCAAAGCCCCTGCATTTTTTGAATCAGTTAAGTAATATGCTTGTCCTGGCTCCAACATCAGTTCCTCACTAGTTGCATATGTTTGAAAAATGCGATCCATTGCTTCAAACTGCTTTGAATGAAAGGTTTGATGACCAACTGAATTAAGAGAATGTGGGTACATTGTATACCAAGCAAATCGGCGTCTTAAAGCAAAATCAACAACTGCCAAGGATCGATCAGCTGTATTCATTGTTGCAATTACATATAAATTTGTGGGAAGAACTTTAATCTTAATTGGTTTTTGTGGATCGCCGAGTTCCACGTTCCGCCTTTGCTGACCAGTTTGTTTTTCAAACAAATAGAAAGCCTCGCCCAACACATTACTTAAATTAGCTCGGTTAATTTCATCAATCATCAGCAGGACCTTGTGATCACTATCTTTCTGTGCTGCACGAATTGCTTTCAATAGCGGTCCTTCAAAATATTGATAGCTTAATTGTCCGTCAGCATTAGTAACAGGTTTATAACCACCTACAAAATCCGAGTAAGTTGTCTCGGCATGGAACTGAGTAAAAAAGGGCTCATAATTTTTGCTTAATTCACTCATTAAGTAAGTTTTTCCGGTACCGGGTGCCCCTTGAAGAACAACGTATTGACGATGATCCAATAATCTTTGAACATACCCAGACATATCTTGCGTTTTAGTAGGATCTTTATGGAGTGCACTAATAAATTTATCAGCTTCTTTAATCTCACCCTTATTTGATGACCATTGTCGTAATTGAGCATAAATAGCCACAACAGCTTTAAAAATAAGCCAAAAATCTTCTTGATTATCAGATTGATCTTGAGCTTCTTCGTTTAATCCTGGCTTTTTAACGAATACAACAAATAAATCTTGTGCATGAGAGTCAATATCGTCTTCTTTGTATTCTTTTTCAAGATCCTTTAGTTGTCGCTTAGACGTATCATCACCGTAATCTAAGGAACAAAACGACTTAATATCAGCATTATTAGCCTTCGAATAATTAATAATGTCTTTTTGTAAGTTAAGAAAACGCCGTCGAGTTCCTGGCAATGTTGCTAATTGATAATCATCTCCAAAACCATCATTTCCGATATCTAGTGAAATTCGATAATGATTTTCTCCCGGATTAACTTTAACTGATAGTCCTGAATAACGACCACTAACTGTCTGATCACTGCGAATAAAGGATATAAAACCGAAACCTTTTTCTCCTTTATTTAAGTTTTCACTTACATTTTTACGAGTAATGAATAGTTTTTGACCAGATCGATCTTTACCGCCAACCTTCATTAGAATCGTTTCTAATTCTCCTACGAATGTTTCCTTTAAAGACATATTTATTGCCCCTCTATAGTTAGTAGTGTAATTATATTATGAAACTACAGGCAGATGTCGATTATCCTAAAAGATTATTAAATATCTTTAAGCTAAAAGTTTGAGACATAACCCGCAATATCTTACATTTTTCCTTGTGAAAAAGTTGCTCGTATTCTCCGAATTCAGATAAACATTACATACCTATCCTATAAGTATTCTCTTAGTATTGCTAAAAGAATAGCATTTAAAGACTATAATAAAATACTAATTTTCAAATAATAACCGCTAAAAAGCCTAAATTTTATTATTCATTTCTTCACATGAAGGTCTATAATGAGGGTTGCAACATTGTTAATAATCTAACTAATAAATTATCTCTGGAGGGTCCACATTGAAATCGTCGAAAACACTTAAAGGCATTCTGTTAGCTATCGTCACTTGTTCATTTATCGGAGGAATCAGCTTGATCTCACCAGCAAAGTCAACCTCTGCTGAAGCTAATCCCGTTAAAGTTATTTCTTACTCTAAGGTTAATCGTCCTAAACAATATCAAGCTTTGGATGGCAATGTTTACAGTAACGCAAAACTCACCAACAAAGTTTATGATGCCAGCAACTTCCAAACCACGGCTTTGTCAGTAACGAAGTCCGCCACAGTTCAAAACCAGCAGGGCAAAAAAGCCGTCTATTACTACATCTCCAATGACTCTAAAACTATGGGTGGCTGGATTTGGAGTGGACACTTGTCCGCAGTGAAAACCCCGTCTCAAGAAAAGGCCAATGTTAACGCCATGCTTGGGACTATCAACAAAGCCAACAAAAAATCTCACCATGTCAATATGAACGTGGTGAATCATAAAGTTGGTTCAGACGGTAATTTTGTTGGCATGGGCTACACAAAGTTATAATTTCAACTAAATAAAAATATGACGATAAAAAACACTCCTATAATATAGAAGTGTTTTTTCTTGCTCTTTAACTAAAATCTGCTTTTGTTTCTCCATTGGCACCCGTGTGGCGCTTCTTAAACCGTTTAGTGGTCCAAGTCACTACCGTGAATCCAAGAATGATGGTCATTAAAGGATTCAAGTAAGGATAAAAGGCATAGCCAATGTACTGAAAAGCACTCACACCCAGAGTGGCTGAACAGAAGATGCCGCTCACACCCCAAGGTACCAGCGCATTGATATCAGCACCGCCAGTCGCTAGGGTTCTAGAGAGATATTTTTTATCGACCTGCAGATCATCATAAGATTTCTTAAACGTCTCGCCTGGTAAAATAATTGATAAATACTGCTCCCCTACAAGCAGATTCACCGCTAATGATCCGGTTAAAGTCGCCAGTATCAGCCGACCTGGTGTACTGATTAGACGGCTCATGCTATTAATGAGCACTTCAATAATGCCAAATTTAATCAGTAACCCACCCAACGACAGCGCCAAAATAATCAGCGCCACGGAACTCAGCATGTTAGTGATACCACCACCACTCATCAATCGGTTAATGACTGTGTTGGTGCTGGCAACGTGATTACCATTCATCAATAAATCACCAATTTGGCCGAAGGTAAATGACCGATCCTGAACCATCGACAGGACGATGGCGGTTAACGATCCTAATAGTAAAGTGGGTATCGCCGGCACCTTGCGCCAGGCTAAAATGAGTAACACAAATACTGGCAAGAATGTCAGTATTGAAATATGGTAAGTCGCCATTAATTGAGCAGAGATTGCTTTAACCGCGCTTAAGTCAGCGTTCTTAGCCGAATGAAGCCCAATCGCGGTGAAAGCTCCGAGTGCAATTATTGCGGCGGGAATAACCGTCAAACTCATGTTTTTTAAATGGGTATACAAGTTAACCTTTGCGATACCCGTGGTCAGATTCGATGTATCCGATAAGGGTGACATATTATTGCCGAGAAAAGCGCCCGATACTACCGCACCAGCAATAACCGGTGCAGCAAATCCCAGTACATGACCAATCCCCATAAAAGCAATTCCAATAGTGGAAACGGTCGTAAATGAGCTCCCAACCGTAATCCCAATAATGGCACAAATAATAAAGACGGTTGGTAAGAATAACTGCACTGAAATTAACTTCAAACCAATAAACATCATCCCGGCAATTGTGCCGGCCTTTAACCAGCTGGCAACTAAAATTCCAATCATCAAAAAGATCAAGATGGGAATAATTCCAGGAGTAACTCCCTCAGAAACGCCGTCAAAAATCTCATCCCAAGAAAACTTTTTAAAATGCCCGTAGAACAAAACTAGCGTAAAAACAAACAGGATAGGAATTTGCGGCGACATATCAAATTTAATGATCATCACGCCTAAAATCGTAAACATGGCTAACATGACAACCAGGCTTTCTCCCAAACTAAACCTTGCTGCTTTATTAGAAGAATCCATTTTCATCGGCCCTCTTTCAAAATAAAAACAGGAACCTATCAACAGATAAGTTCCTGTTCGACATTCCAGCCAACCTAGAAGTTATTCGTCGATTGTAAATCAGCTTGAACTTGAATCATCCATTCCTTATTCTTATTGCGATCAATAATGAGTGGGATGATGAACAAAATGAGCGTGATTGCGATAACGAAAATCGATTGCAGCAGATCTGAAGCTAGGAAGGTTGCTGCAATAATGACCACAATCCCGAAAATCAAGGCGTAGGAAACTGTATAAGCTAAAGCATTACCAGTTTTACCTAATCGATATGGTCGTTCTAAGTCAGGTTGCGTTTGCCGTAACTTGATCAGCGCGATGGCAATCAGAATATAAACCAAAGCGTAGATCACGGTTGTTGCATTCGTTAACGTCAGGAAGACGTTATTAACGTTTTTCATCACACCGTATAGTAGTGCGAACAGTGAGATGCAGATACTTTGAGTTAACACAACGTTGCGTGAGACACCGTACTTATTTACCTTGTGATAACCAAAGCTGGCAGGTAACTGACCATCCCGAGCAACTTGTGTCATTGTCTTGGATGGCCCGGTTACCCAGGCAGATAATTGAATCAGAACCCCAATGACCACCATGAAACTGAAGATGTTGGCGATGATCGTTGGCCAACCAAGAATCTGGCACCATAGCAGAATTGGCTGCGTGATGTTTGATAATTGGATTTGACCATTCGGTACAGCATTAGCTACTAAGATCCCGTTCAGGATGTTCATCAAAATTAAGCCAACTAAGGCAACGAAAATACCGCGAGTATAGGTTTTCTTAGCATTATGCAGCCGCGGAATGAATACCGACGACATTTCGATCCCGGTGTAGATGAATGAGATAGCAGCGAAGTACTGCAGAGTCTGCAAATTACCCAGGTTAGGAATTAACTTGGAAACTGAGAACGTTCCGAGGTAACTGGCAGGATCAATGCCTTCCTTGAACAGTGCTGCAATCCCCATGACCAGCATGATCACGATAGGAATATAGACCCCTAACCAGACCCCGACGTTTCCGCCGACTTTAGCCATATCAAACCGTAAATTCAAAACGGTGATCAACCAGTAGAAGCCGAGGATATTAGCTAAAATGAACCAGTGGTTGTTGCCCAGCGGTACGTTGCCAAAGGTGTTTCCCCACAGCGGTCCAATGGTTGAGGCCACCATCACCATTCCGGGAAACATTTGAACCCACAGGAGCCAAGCAGTAACAAACCCCCATTTTTCACCTAGAGCTGTTTTGACCCACAGTTGAGGGCCACCATCAGCCTGGAGCATCGTTCCCAATTCCCCAGAAATCAGGGCAACTGGTAGTGCAAAGAACAAAACTGCAAAAATCATATAGGTAATCTGAGACCAACCGGTAGCAGCCACAGATGGTATTGAACGCACTGTCGCGCATAGGGCCATTGTCATTCCGATAAAGGTACCCAGGCCCAATTTGGTTGCTTGTTTATTCATGGTAACTTCCTTCCGTCCGCTTTATTTCACTGTTGTGCTGAAGATAATTGCTTGGTTGTTTCTGCCACGAAGATGTTTTGAAGATATTCTTTCATGGCAACTTTGATCTTTGGTACAAAGTAGTCAAAGTTTTCTTGGCGGTTCATGTAAGGTGTCATGACTGAGGCCCGAATCACCGTTACTTTACCCACGTTGTTCCAGTCGGCTTCGCTAACACCAAGGCTCTTTACAAATGGCAATGGACTATCGCCGTAATCCGGTTTCGCAAAGTCGGTATGCGAAACAATGTATTCTTTGCTGTAAAGGGTCCCCTTCACGTATGAGGCTTGCTCGTAAAATTGGTGGTTCAGCTTATTCATGTCAGCTAAACTATCGTTGCCCTTTTCCTTAAGAACGTAATCTACCATGTTGAAATCAGGGTTAACCAGTGGGTGAACTTCAATCGTCTTACCGTTAATCTTGAAGCTCAAGTCTTTCAGGAAGTCATAGTAACGGTGAGCGCCTTCAAGGGAAGCACCCTCTAATTTACCGTAACCCGTTACGTTCAGCGGCAACGTATGGTGAGCTGCCCAAACAGCTGCGGCAGTTGCACCAGCTTTTGAACCTTCGAGAATGTAGGCACCTAACAATGCTGGAATATCGGCACCCTTTTCAAAGACGTAGGTTGCGAAGTACGAAATCGTATCGCGCATGGCGACGTCTTTGATCACGATCCCACCAGCAGCGTATGGCACATAGCCCATTTTGTGAGGATCAATCGTGATTGACTCAGCTTCAGTGAAAGCCTTATAGGCGTTATAGACATCTTCTTTGATATAGTCTTTTGATTCAGTAAACACGTGGTTCTCGGCGTGAAGGTCTTTTAATTGATCGAACGGTACGAAGTTATTGTCTTCATCCAGGAAGATTGTTCTGAAGTAGCCGCCGTATGCAGCATCCACGTGGAGGTAGAAGTAAATGCCCTCCTTTTGCAGCTTGTGCCGAAGTTCAACAATCTTGTCGATTTGATCAACGGCACCTTCTTCGGTCGAACCGGCAACACCAACAACACCCAGGATAGGCGTGTGGTCTGAGGTCAAGCTGCGAATGATTTGTTCGAGTTGGTCAATATCCATCCGATAATTTTCATCGATTGGCACTGGCACGACTTGATCAAGACCGATTCCGATAATATCAGCGGCCTTCATCCATGAGTAATGCTTGGTTTGAGGCACTAACCATTTGCCAAGCTTTTGTAAATTCTTTCCGCTACGAGCTGACTTAGCCTTTAATTCGTCCAATTTTTCACCGGACTTTTCAACCAGCTTCATGATTTCGTCAGTCGGCATATTAAGCAGTTCCCAATCGGACTTGCCCTTGACTAATTCTGGTGTGACCTCTTTCATTGCCAGTGGCAGCGACTTAATGTTCCGGGCGTACCAAAGACCTTCAAGGTTAGCCAGCGAACCGTCAGCCACGATGTGCCCCCAGCCGTTCTTGTAACCCATCATGGTTGCAAATTCATTACCGACTTCTTCTTCCATCTGCGAAGTAGCAGGCGATGATTCATAGGCCACGTTGTTGCCGTTCCAAAGCATCGCGTAATCGTAAGCCAATAGAGCCGGCATCAAAGTTTCGGAGTTCATATGGCCCCAGTAACGGCCAGCTGAGTGCCAAGGCACCGATTCAGTCCGAATTCGGTTGGACACATCATCCAGCACTTTGCGCATGCGGTTGACCGTATCTTGAAATTCGGGAGATTGCTGTTCTTCAGGAGAAATCATGTTCTTATCCTGAGGAATGTAATTCTTCCGCCAGCCTAAGTGCTCGTCGACAAGCTTATTCAATAATTCCTTGTACAGATCACCGTTTTCAGACTTATCGCCGATAAATAAGGCGTCCAAATTTAAATCATTAATCTTTGAATCTGTGATTTCCATGGTAACAGCCTCCAAGTTGTGTATTTATTTTCAAGTTGAGAATACGCTTTCATAAATACCCTGTAAAGGGCATTTATATTAAAAATAGCATATATGATATTTCACATTTACTTGCAATAATCCTTTGAAACCGCACGAAAAAAGGCAATAACCGTTATCGGTTATTGCCTTTTACTTTTGTTAAATTAATTAAAAACTAATTTTCATTAACGCACTTTTGCAAGGAAATAATTCTTTTTTCCGCGTCGAATAATCACAAACTTACCGTCAAATTGCGCACTCGGATCCACCTCAAAATTGGTCTCTTGAATCCGGTCACCATTGACCGTAATGGCGCCATTAGTCACGTCTTCCCGTGCTTGACGCTTGGATGGTTCAATCTTCGTTTCAACCAGTAAGTCGACAACGTTCTTCGGCTCACTAGCGATTGAGACACTCGGTGCCTTGCCGAAAGCATCCTGCACTTCAGCTGCAGACAGTTCCTTCACGTTGCCAGAAAAGAGAATGTTCGTGATCTTCTGGGCAGTATCCAGAGCTTCTTGCCCGTGTACAAATCGCGTCACTTCCTCAGCTAACCGAGTTTGAGCTAACCGCTTTTCGGGCGCCTTCTTCACACTTTGTTCCAGTTCAGCAATTTCATCCTGATCCAGGAAGGTAAAGTACTTCAGGTATTTGACAACGTCCCGGTCATCTTGGTTAAGCCAGAATTGGTAAAATTCGTATGGTGAAGTTTTTTCAGGGTCGAGCCAAATTGCCCCACCAGCGGTTTTACCAAACTTAGTCCCATCAGCCTTAAGCATCAACGGAATCGTCAACCCGTAGACTTTTTCATCCGCGCCGTCAATTTTGTGAATCAGGTCAATCCCACTGGTAATATTACCCCACTGGTCCGCGCCACCAATCTGCAATTGAATATCATGCTCGTGATGTAAAGTCAGAAAATCGACAGATTGAAGAATTTGGTACGTAAATTCGGTAAAAGAAATACCAACATCCAAGCGGCTAGCGACAATGTCCTTAGCCAACATGGTGTTGATATTCACTAATTTTCCGTAATCACGCAGAAAATCGAGTAATGAAATTTTTGAAAGCCAATCGTAGTTATTAACAAACGAAATATTCGAGCTCCCGCCAAATAACTTCTGCATCTGGTGTGTTAATGCTTTAACGTTGGCCTGCACAGTTTCCATGGTTTGCAGCTGCCGCTCTGACTTACGTCCGCTTGGATCGCCAATGCTACCAGTTGCGCCACCAATGAGAATGTATGGATGATGACCTGCTAGTTCGAAGCGTTTCATCATCATAAACGGAATCAGGTGACCAATATGCATGCTGTCACCCGTTGGATCAACACCGCAGTACAAAGAGATACTCTTACTTTCAGTTAATTCTTTGAGACCTTCAGCATCGGTCTGCTGGTTGATTGCACCCCGCCAAGTTAACTCATCAATGATATTCATGTCCTCTACCTCCAAAAAAATTTCTTCGATTTCGGACATAAACATAAGCCAGCAATGTAAACGGTGTCAACATGGTAATCATCTAATCTTCGGCTAATTTTTTAATTCTTACTAAAACTTTTATCATAATTATTTCGGGCAGTTCGATTAGAAGCGGGTAAAAATTGACGCTCTTCATGAGCTGCTTCTTCCTCGGTTAATCCAGTCACAACTTCCATCCCATGACGGGTCACAACTAGCTGTTTTCCAAACTTTCGAATCGACCCTGCCGGAAACTTCCAGGGGGTCTTTCGATAGGCCTGCCGCACGTAATCATCCGCTTTATGCCAGCGTCTTGCTGCTTCGCTAGAAGACATAATATCGCGATCATTTAAATCAAACATTTCATCACCTACATCTTGATTATCTTTCTTTGTATTCGGTATCTGCACCCTTTTGAATGGCAAGGATTAAGCTCTTGGACGTTTTCCAAAGTCCGATTGCAATACTAACCATCATAATCAAAATCAAAGTTCCTGAAATGCCATCAACGTTTGACCAACTTGAATTAATCATTATAATAAACAAAGGTGAAAGCATAACTAGTGTGACAATGATTCTGGTTAGTTTACTTTTGAGAGATTGCTGTGGTTTTGTCTTGGTATTTTCCATACACTTATACCTCCTATGCTATATTGCAAGTCCACTACCGCCATAGTTGACTTGCTGATTAACGGAGTTGCTGCTTAATGGCCACTGTTAATAACGTGACCGCATTCTGCACAAATAATTTCACCATTGTTATGTTTCTCAAAAACAATGTCCCCGCATTCGGGGCAATGAATAGTAACATCGCTAGATTTCATGATCTACACCACCTTTTATATTTTCATCAAGGTACAAAAAAACGTCCCTTCATTATCTCTAATGAAGGGACGTTTTTAAACGCGGTACCACCCTAGTTCAAGGTGTCAAACACCTCACACTCTCTCCCATATAACGGTGGGCAACCGTGTCCTAACACTTTAGTATTTCGAAGCATTACCCTGCATAGTTTTCACCAACCACTATTTCTCTGATCCCTGAGGTAATGTTCCTACTCACGAAAAGGTTAAAGTTTATGACCTTTGATGTTGTAATTCACATTATCACTCCGTAAATTGAATGTCAAATACTATTCACATAATTTTTGTTGAAATCTCATTCGACTCATTTTCTGCTCATTTAAAATACTGAAAAATAAAAATAATTTAACTCAAAAATCGGTCACTATTGCCAATAAATGATCAATAATATGGCGCTTTTTACTTTCACTCGTAATCTGAAAATGACCAATCAAGCGTTTCCCTTTTTCGCAATCGACTGAAGAGAATCTGTAAGCCTAACCACTGCCTATTTTACTTCTTATCCCCACTCAATCGCATAATCGACTATAATGTCATAGTAACCTTCTATTTAAAAAGGACTTAATAGCTATGGAAAAAGAATTAAACTATTATCATCGATACCTGCGTTCGTACTGGTGGTCAGAAATATTTAATACCGTCATCTTCGTTGTAGCGTTGGGTGCAACTGTAGTGAATGGGCTGATTGGCGGCAAGGACTTAGTCTCTGCCTCAACTTCAAACGTGCTCTTCTATGGCGTGCTCATCATCATTGGAATTACCATCATTGTTATGTTCGGTAAAGTTAATCGGCAAAATCAAGCCGTTGCCAAATTTAAACAATTTATGGCTAAGGATAATAAGCAGCTTTCTCAAGAAGACCGATCCATTTATAATCAGTGCAAGCGTTACTACCAACGCGGACGCCAACTGGACAAGCTCAATATGGTAATTGCCCTGGGAGTTGTGTGTGGCTATATTTTGATCAGTTTATGATAAGTGGTAAAAATGAAGTCGAGCTTGCAGCTTTTAAAAACTGTAAGTTCGATTTTTTCGTTTCTACTACTTATAGATTCCATTCATTGCTATCAAGTTGTTCCACATGAAACAATCGTTAACAATTGTTCCCTTTCACTTTGTTTATCTGACAAAGAAGACTACAATAGTAATGTAGATTTAGAACATACGTTCTCAATAAAGGGGGATTACCGTATGGCCTTACAATTATTCGAAGCCGGTCATCCGTCACAACGGACTGATTCAAAAGAACGCAAGCAGGCGTTAGATGAAACTTTAAAACGAATTGATAAGAAATTTGGTAAGGGCGCGTTAATGCGCATGGGTGACAAACCCAATCTAGATATTAAACGCTTCTCTTCAGGCCTACTCTCACTGGATCACGCCATTGGTGGCGGTTATCCATATGGTCGAATCATGGAACTCTACGGGCCAGAATCATCTGGGAAAACCACTTTAGCACTGACTGCAGTTGCTTCACTTCAAAAGCAAAATGGCATTGTGGCCTACATTGATTTTGAAAATGCTTTGGATCCAGCGTACGCCAAGAACCTTGGTGTTGACCTGGATTCACTGCTATTATCACAACCTGGCACTGCCGAAGATGGCTTTAACATCGCTGACGAATTGGTTAAAAGTGGTGCTGTGGATATGATCGTCTTCGATTCCGTTGCTGCCATGTTACCGAAGGCAGAAATTGATGGTGAGATCGGTGATAGTCACGTTGGTTTACAAGCCCGCTTAATGTCGCAATCACTGCGTGGTCTCACTAGCTTAGCTAACCAAACGCAGACTACGCTGCTGTTCATCAACCAAATTCGTGAGAAAGTTGGTGTGATGTTTGGCAGCCCTGAAGTCACTCCTGGTGGTCGCGCACTGAAGTTCTACTCGACCATTCGACTAGAGATTCGTCGTCGCGACAACATCAAAGAGGGTCAGGATATCATTGGGACAAACGTTAAGATCAAGGTCACTAAAAACAAGGTTGCCCCACCATTCAAACAAGTAGAAGTGCAGAACTTCTTTGGTAAGGGTCTTTCTCACGCAGGTGATCTGCTAACGATTGCGGTTGATAACGACATCGTTCAAAAATCCGGTTCCTGGTATTCTTACCAGGAAGAACGGCTCGGCCAGGGTCAGCCTAAAGTAATTGAATATTTGGAACGGCATCCAGAAATTCAAGATAAGATTGAACAAGATATTAAAGATATGTGGAGCGACGAGAAGAAGGATGAGAAACCAGATAAGGATGAGAAATCTACTGGTGATCATACTGAAGCGGTTTAGCTGTTCGCACACCAAGAGCGCGCTGGTAATCAATCAGCGCGCTCTTTTGTACTTTTATACTGGTATACGCTCCTTATTTCAATACAAATTATCATTATGGTCATTATTATGATAAGCCCACGAATCAAACCAGCCAGCGTCGTAACTATCATCATATGAATCACCTGAGTAGCCACCGCCACCACCCATTTTATTATCGAGCCAAGTGAAGAACGCAATCATTAAAAATGGTGCCAATAGCATACCGACTATCATGAGGATATCTATGATTGGCCATTCCACGTATGGCCAAGCCCACTTCACAACCTTAATAATGAGTAGCCACGTCCCAATCGTGGTCAGCCATGAACGTTTTTTCTTACGCTGAGTTCGGTGTTGCTCTTCTTGCTGCGTCTCCGGCTCAACCAGCGGGTGCTTCACTTTCGTTGTTGCACCGATGACGTACTTATAATGCGACTGGGGATGAGACTCTGTTTTGAGGTACATTTGAGGTGACGGTCTTGCTGATTTCAACTGAACGGGCATTTTGTTTCGACTTCTTTCCGAATTAATATTCACTGTCCTAATTTTACTCTCCTATTCAGTTGGGGACATCATTTGTTTTAAAAAACCGCTTGGTGGGCTTACATTTCTGTAAGCTACCAAGCGGTTTTTGTGGATCCATTTTCTGTTTATTGATTTTATCTAGCTCAAACGTGTTCAACGAGGCAGAGACCTGCATGTAAGGGTGCTTCACCACAAATCCAAGACCGGGATTTCTGGTAAAGCACCCTTACACTCCGACCTCTAAACGCCTCGTTTCACACTCTCTCCCTCTAATGAAATCTCATTCCCCCATCAACCTGCAAACTCTGTCCGGTCACATAACCAGCACCTGGACTCACGAACCAGGCTACTACTTCTGCGACATCTGCTGGCGTTGCTTCCCGGCCAATGGCAATTTCTGTTAGGCAGTCTGCCTGCTGTTCTGGGATTGTCTTATGCTTGATTGCCGCCGTCTTCTTATCGATGGCATCCCGCATTTTGGTGCGGACAATGCCTGGATTATAAGCGTTCACGGTAATTTTATCCTTGGCAAATTCCTTGGCTGCTGACTGAGTTAAACCGCGAATAGCAAACTTGGATGCCGAATAAGCACTTTGCAATGCCGATGCTTCGTAACCTGCCAATGAGGCAGCGTTTACGATTCGACCGCCGTGGCCCTGTTCCTTGAACTTCTTACCGGCAGCTTGAATGCCCCAGTAAGTCCCCTTTAAGTTAACGTCTAGTAATCGTTCAACCTGTGCCGGATCTGAGTCGATAAAACTTTCGATGAAAGCCACCCCTGCGTTATTTACGTAGACGGCCAACTCCCCCAAGTCTTTGACCGCGGCGTCAACGAGGTCAAACACCTCGTCGCGATGTGCTACATCAACGTGGTAAGCCTTTGCGCTATAGCCTTCTCTCTGCAGATCCTGCGCCACTTTAGCTGCGGTGGTGTCATTGATATCAGCAACGGCGATTGCGTAACCATCTTTTGCCAGACGGTGGGCGATGCCTTCGCCAATTCCTTGTCCTGAACCAGTTACAATTGCTAATTTTGCCATTTTGACAACCCCCTTATTAGCCTAGACAGTGTGACGTTCGAATGGATCATCGCTGATACCCTTTGCCAGAATATCGCGGGACCACTGCTTAGCTGAGAACAGTGAATGGTCACGGTAGTTGCCGCAACTGTACTTGTCGGTTCCCTGAACGTCCTTCCATTCGATCTTGTTGGCGATATCGTCCAATGATCCTTTCAAGGCTTTAGCGACTTCCGTAGTGGAATGCTCGCCCCAGGTAATTAAATGAAAACCGGTCCGGCAGCCAAATGGTGAACAGTCAATGACGCCGTCTAAACGGTCACGCAACAAGCCGGCCAATAGATGTTCAATGGTGTGCAGGCCCGCTGTTGGAATGGCATTTTCGTTAGGCTGAACTAACCGTAAATCGTAGTTGCTAATCGTGTCACCCTTAGTCCCGTGTTCCTCAGTAATCAAACGAACGTATGGTGCTTTAACCTTTGTGTGATCCAATGTAAAACTTTCAACTTTAGTCATAATCTATGATCTCCTTTTTAATTATCTGTTACTTCAAATAACTCAGTGGTTTGTTAACTTCGATCTTGGTGCCGTAATACTTATCCTTGATGTACTTCTGAATGTCCTTCTTGTGGTAGAGCTTGACCAGTTTCTTGTAGTTAGCGTTGTTCTTGTTCTTCTCGGAAGTAGCCAGAATATTGATGTTATCCTTAGTGGATTGATCAACTTTTTCGTGGTAAATGGAATCAGTCAGCACGTGCAGATGGCCTTCCAGAGCCACCGTATTAGAAATCAGCACGGCATCCACATCGTTGATCACCCGAGGACCAGTGGTATCATCGATCTGCTTGAACTTAAAGTGCTTGGGATTACTCTTAATATCCTTGATTGTCCCAACGTAACCGAAGTTCTTGTCCAACGTGATTAAGCCGGCCTTTTGCAGCAAGATCAAACCACGAGCAGCTTGCGAAGGATTGTTGGCAATGGCAATCGTTGAACCAGCTGGAATGTCTTTGACGTTCTTGTACTTCTTGGAATAAATCCCCATTGGTTCCAAATAAGTAGTCCCCAATGCGGTTAGCTTGTTGGACTTGTTCTGCTGGTTATACGTTAAATAATATGACCATGACTGAAAGGCGTTAACATCCACGTCGCCATCAGCGGTTGCCTTGTTTAACTGAACACCATCGGCGATATTTTTCACTTTGATCTTCAAGCCTAATTTCTTGGCATCGTCCGTCTTGGCAATGTGCTTCCAGATATCAATATCGGAACCCTCTGAACCAATCAAAATATTGCTGGATTTACTCTTGTTAGCTGCCTGTGAACTGGAAACACTATGAATACCAAAGCCGGCTAACACCACTACAACCACAATCCCAATTAACCAATATGCACTTTTCTTCATTCTCCATCACTCCTCTAATTATGTTCGACTCTGCGAACGATCCAGTCACCGATCAGTTGAACCGCAAATACTAACACTAAGATAATAATCATTGCTGTAAAGGTAATATCATTCTCGAAGCGGGCATAACCAATGTTAATGGCCACGTCCCCAAGACCACCGGAACCAATGGCACCCGCCATAGTGGTGAGTCCAATCAGACTAATGATGGTCACAATGGAAACCCGGATAATATCGGCAAGTCCTTCTCGAAGGTAAATGCGGAAAATAATTGCCATGGGACTGGAACCCATCGATTCAGCAGCTTCAATCACCCCGTGATCCACATCCAGCAAAGCGTTTTGCACTTGCCTTGCGTAGAACGGAAAAATTCCGAAAATCAACGGCACTAGTGACGCGGTGGTGCCAACCGTTGTTCCAATCAAAAACTTAGTCAGTGGCGAAATTACCGCCAGTAATATGATGAATGGGATGGAACGCAGGAGGTTGACCAGTTTATCTAATACTGAATAAGTCAGCTTATCTTTCAGAATGCCTCCCGGCTGCGTTACCACCAGCAGGATTCCAACCAACAGCCCCAATACAGCTGAAACAATGGCTGACATCAACGTCATGTAGATGGTTTCCCAGGTAGCCTGAAGAAACTCACTTTTCATCGCGATAACGTTTGGCATAATTGCTGTCATTGGTTCTCACCTCCTTCTAAAAGTTCATTCGTCAAAATTCTCGTTTTGACACCTTCGCTCCTCAACTTTTGAATTGCATCATTGAAAACGTTCAGGTCCCCTGTGATGATGGCAATCATATAACCAACGTTCTCACCATCGATTTGATCAATATTAGCGAAGAGGATATTCACGTCCACACCGTATTTCTGTGAAAATTCAGATACAACTCCTTGTTTGGTAGAGTTGCCAATGAAGTTGAAATACATCAGTTCCTGATTGTCTTTGAATTCGCTGATCTTAATCGTGCTGGTAATTCGTTCAACGGCTTCTTTCACGTTGGTTGACGTTTCCACGAAGTCGGTGGTTAACTTTTGCTGTGGCTCAGTGAAGACTTTCGCCACCGGACCGCGTTCAATAATTTCACCGTCATCCATGACCGCCACGTTATGACAAATACTCTTGATGACTTGCATTTCGTGAGTAATCAGCACAATGGTGAGGTTCAAATCCCGGTTAAGCTGCTTGAGCAGCTCCAAAATTGATTTGGTAGTTTTCGGATCCAAGGCGCTGGTAGCTTCATCCGAAATGAGGATCTCCGGATCACTGGCTAATGCTCTGGCAATGGCCACCCGTTGTTTCTGACCACCGGATAACTGGCTGGGATACGTCCCTGCATATTCGCTGAGACCAACCAGTTTCAGCAACTTCTGTGCTTTCGCCTGCCGAGCCACCTTACTGATCTTGGTACCTAACAGCGGATATTCCACGTTACCTTGAACCGTGCGGGACTTCATGAGGTTAAAATGCTGGAAGATCATGCTGACCTTCTTACGGGCCTGCCGTAATTCCACTGGTTTTAATTTCTGAATCCCTTGATGATTCACGATCACCGTACCAGCAGTTGGCTGCTGTAAGAGATTGATGACCCGGACCAACGTACTTTTACCAGCACCGGAATAGCCGATGATACCGTAGATATCACCACGGGGTATCTTTAGGTCAACGTTCTTTACCGCTTTGATTTCTTGGTCGTTGTTGTGAAACGTCACTGAAATGTTGTTTAGTTCAATTGCGTTTGCCACTGTTTCGCTCATATGTCTGTCGCTCCCTTACTACTCTTTAATCAGATGTTCTTTAATCGGGCTCCAGCAGGCAGAGACTTGCGTGTAACGAATTCCGGTCCCAAATCCAAGTTCGGGATTTACGCCCAGACTTCGTTACACTCCAGTCTCTAACCGCCTGCTTCCGCACCTTGTACAAAAAAAGTCGCCCCTCTATTTATCTCTAAATAAAAGGACGATTTAATCGTGCTGCCACCTTAGTTCGAATACCCCTCGCGGAAATATTCCTCATCGGGTACTAACTAACGGCGGTTCAGTACTTACTGCTATCAGTGCATACCCTAACTCTATAACGGGAGTTCCCGCCGCTGCCTAGCCAACCGGCTCAGCAGTGGAGCGATTATCAAGACCATATTCAGCAATGCGTCGCCGTTACCTTTCACCAACCGATAACTCTCTTAAGGCCACGCAAGACTTACTCATCTTGTCGCTTGCTTCGTATTAATAACTGGTGAATATTATGGCGCTTAGATTAGAGAGTGTCAAGGGAATATCAGAATGTTCTAATTTTAAGCCTCGTTTCATAGTTACTTTCTCATCTGAATAACGTTGATGCTGTGGTCTCTTAACCGAGTTTGACTTTTTTATTAAATACACTCGTTTTCGATGAAATCGAAACGTTGCATAAGTGACTATTGCTTTAGCAGATTTCACCACGTAAATACTTGTTAATTTCAACTGATATATTACTTTTCCTGCCTAATATGATAAACTTATCAAGAAATGAGGCGGAAGATGTGAAGAATACTTTAGGTGAACGGTGGATCGGCTTGATTGCTGGTTTAATTTTTAACGCATTCGGTAATGGCATGGCAGTTGCCGGAAATATGGGTAGCGGACTATGGACGGCCTCAGCGGTTAACTTACATAACTGGACCGGGGTTAGTCTTGGCGTTATTTTATTTTTGATTGGCGTCATTAACGCGATCACCAACCAGTTTTTGATTCGCCGTTTTGACGGCAAGCGACTAGTTGGCGAAATCATATACGTTGTTTTCTTTGGCAGCATCGTTCAATATTCCGCTCAAATGCTGGAATATTTTGGCATTAACCATGCGCCAATTATTTGGCGAGCGCTTTTTAGCTGTCTGGGGATCGTTGTCTTTTGTATTGGTATTTCACTTTATCAGCGTGCCAATATCATCATGCATCCCAACGATGATACTACTAATATTTTGCGGTTCCTATACCTCAAGGGAAATGCAACTGCTTCACAACTATTAGACTTTTTACCACCCGCCATTGTCATTCTCATAACCTACTTTGCAACGGGACAAATTCAATCAGTAAATATTGCAACGTTATTCTCGATTTTGGGTAATGGCGTCCTTATCGCGATGTCGGATCGTTTAGTTTGGCCTCACCTGACTCATAATTTCATGGTCAAACCAGATAAAAATTAAAATAAGGCAGGTTGGAATTATTCACTTCCAACCTGTCTTATTTTACGCTTCAAATCCGTGTTCCAGAATTTCATACTCTGCCTGAATATCTTTAATAATTGGCTCAAAATCTTCAATCGTGGCATCTGGGTGAGCCTTCATAAACGTTTCTGCTTCCGAAAATACCGTTGTACCAATGGCGTTTAATAACTTCTTTAAAGTGGTTTTATCAACTCCTGGGCGTAACTTCATTCGGTCCAGTACCGGTTCTTCCAAAGTAGTTAGCGACGTCATCGTCTGTTTTTGCCAAAGGGCACCCATTTCCGGCCGGATCTCTTCTGGCAGCACGTTCATTTCACCAAAAGATTGGATCGACAGTCGGAATTCGTCCGGATATTCCAGTTGGAGCTGAATCTTATAACGAACGGCCCGTTCAATCATGTCACCAAGATCCTTGGCATCCGTCCAAACCGTAAAATCAGCGCGTTCAGTGAGCATTTCAATGACGTATGACACGGTTGCTAAATACAGGTGCCCTTTATCGCCAAAATAGCGGAAAACAATTCCTTTTGAGACATCAGCATCTTTGGCAATATCAGCCGTTTTGGCCTGCAAGTAACCATGTTTGGCGAAGATCCGCGTAGCACTTGCCATAATGCGGTCAACCTTTTCCGGATCCTTTGGTATGTCGGGATTCAATTCTAGCATGCCAGTTATTCCTCCTCTAATTTTCAACCAAATCGCGTCGCTTGTATAACCAATAACCCACTAATACTAACACAAAACTGAGTAATACCAGCCACCCCGCTTGATCCCACTGCACTGACCTCAACGGGACTTTATTAATCCAGCCAAACGGTGTCAGCTTCTTGGTCCATTCTGGAAAATCCAACAGGCCGCCAAGGTAAATCGATAACAGCGCATAGATGGGAATCACCCAGGCAATTTGCTGAAGTCTTGGCAGTAAACCCAACAACACGGCAACGATCCCGATAACAACCAGAACCGCTGGTGCAAAGGCCCAAAACGAGCGCATTAACCGGCTAATGTCAAAGGCGTGCTTAGCCCCTTGACTACCCAGTGCCATCCCAAAGGTACCGGCAAACAATGTTAGTAGTCCTGCTACCGTTCCCACTACTGTGTAAGCACTAAACAAACGCCACCGAGAAACGCTGCGAGCATGGATTGACTCTAGCCAGCCCTTCCGTTCATCACTATTAAGCCGCAGCATGGTTGCAATTGCTGGTACACTGGCACCGATAGCCATAACGACGCTCATCAAAGAGGCAAACTGCAACGTCATGGTGCGGCCAACTGAAGCTGCAGCAGCTGGACCAATAATTTTTGCCACCATGGGACTGTTATTCATCATATCACCAACCGTATTAAATAGCGTTCCCATACTGGTACCATAAACAGCTAGGCCAATCACCCAGGCGATAATACTCGTGCGTTCCAGCCGGAAAACTAACGTGGTCGGATCCGCCAGCAATGCACTGGCATGTTCGCGTCCGGCTCGATCAGGTAAAAGGCCGGAACCTAAATCCCGCTCAGCACTAACAACAAAGGTCACTGCCAGAACCACAACCGCCAACACCAGCATGTATAAAACCGGCGTTACCCGATTCTTACCGTAGGAATCGATTTTTTCCACCCAGCCGAAAACTGTCCACCAGGTATACTTAATGTTTTGAACATCCGTCATCGCTCTAAGAACATAGAGCAGACCCAGCAAACTATAGCTCATCGTCGTAGCGCCACGGGAATTACTTGCCAGCTGCGATAGAAACAGCGTGAAGGTGCCAAACATCAGGCCAAATACAGCAAGTCCAATCCCAAATAACCAGTCACCCAGTACATCGGAACCGTCCATGTTAATGGCTTGAAGCGTCACCGCAGATAATACCCCAACTAAAACATTAATAATCAGTAATTCGTAAACCGTTGATAAAAGCGGGCTTTGACGACCAACACTGTGCGCACGAACCATTTCCAAAACACCGTTATCTTCCTGAGTTCTAGTATTGCGAATCGCAAAGAAGATGTTCATGATAGCCATCAGTAATCCGGTAAAGACCATCATTGTGGCGGCAAAAATTGATGCTGTTGTGTAGGGCTTTACCGCTGTAAAGGGGCCGAATAAAGCTGCCATGGATGGTGTATCCAGCGTTGTGACTAACGAAGCCACTTGCTTATCATTGCCACTAAGGCCAATAATTTTACTGGCACCAGATGCCACCATCATCACGATACCTAATAGCCAAACAATAATCGCAAACCGGTCATGTCTGAGGTACATCCGTGTTAGGTAACCGGTCTGAGCTGTCTGATTAGTTCTTGTCATGCTCCTCAGCCCCCTCTGTGTTGTAATAACGAATAAACAGGTCTTCCAAGGTCGGCGGCGTGGTTTGTAAAGTAACAATTTCACGTTTGACTAATTCAGACATCACTGCGCCAATTTGAGCGGTATCCACCGCAAAGGCTGCTTTATTAGCAACCTGCTCATCCGCTTTAAAACCGTGAACTCCCGGCAGTGTCTCGATACCATCCAGTGTTTGTTTGGTTTGAACAACTACCTGAGTTCGGGTTAGCTGCCGCATTTGATCCAAAGTGCCAGTCTCCACAATTTCCCCCGAACGAATAATCCCAATTCGGTCACACATCCGCTCCACTTCAGAAAGAATGTGGCTGGATAACAGCACACTCTTGCCCTGCTCCTTTAGTGCCAGAACGTGCTTTTGAAAGAGTTCTTCCATTAAGGGATCAAGACCACTGGTCGGTTCATCAAAAATATATAGATCAGCCGCTGTGGAAAAGGCAGCGATTAGCGTCACCTTTTGCCGATTCCCCTTAGAGTACGTTCGCGATTTCTTCTTAGGGTCTAATTCAAACTCCTTAATCAACTCATCCGTTTTGGCGGTATGCTTCTGATGATTCAGCTTCAACAGAAAATCAATCATTTCGCCACCAGTCAGATTCGGCCACAGATAAACATCCCCCGGAACGTAAGCAATCCGGTTGTGAATAGAAACAGCCTGCTGCCACACGTCTTCATTAAACACGGTGGCTTGCCCGCCACTAGCTTTGAGAATCCCCAGCAGAACCCGAATCGTTGTGGATTTACCCGCCCCATTAGGTCCAATGAAGCCAAAGACTTCTCCTGCATTCACGTCAAAAGTGATGTCCTTTAATGCCTGAAATTTACCAAACGATTTCTGTAAATGATTAATACTTACGACTGTTTGTGTCATAGTCGCCCCTCCTCATTAGTGGCCTAAGATAGGCTGATTTCGATTTCACACAGAGTATATTCCCTATTGACCAGTAAGTCAATGACTAACGGGTCAATATAAAAATTACTGGATAATTCGGCGTTCTATTTGACTTAGAGCCAGCTCTAACAGTTATAATTAAGATAGTTAAAATAAGGAGGATCAATGATGACAATTCCAAACGTCTTACTAAACGATGGTCACCAACTGCCGATGTTGGGACTTGGAACGTATCAAATTCGCGGTGCACAGGGTGTCGATCAGATTCTGTCAGCAATTCACGATGGTTACCGGTCACTAGACAGTGCTACGAATTATGACAATGAAGGAATCGTGGGTAAAGCTATCCGTCAAAGCGGCATTCCACGCAGTCAATTCTTTGTCACCTCTAAACTACCCGGTAAGTATCACCATTACGATGACGCACTTGACGCCATCACAGAATCATTGGCTCGAATGGGATTAGACTACTTCGACATGTTCTTAATTCACTGGCCATTACCGAAGCGGGATCATTACGTTGAAGCTTGGCGGGCCATGATCACCGCGCAAAAGCTTGGCTTGATTCACACGATTGGTGTATCTAACTTTATGCCTGAACACCTGGATCGGTTGATCAGTGAAACTGGCGTTACTCCTGCCGTGAACCAGATAGAGATTCATCCGTACTGGATTAACGAAGACAATTTACAAGCTGACAAAGACCGGGGAATCGCTACCGAAGCATGGAGTCCTTTGGGCCGTGGCAGCGCCTCTTTAAAGGAACCGATTATTCAAAAATTAGCTAAAAAGTACGATAAAAACACGGGTCAAATTATTCTGCGCTGGCACACGCAACGGGGCGTCGTTCCGATTCCTAAGTCAAGTAGCCTAATTCACCAGCGGCAAAATCTCGATATTTTCGATTTTAAATTAACTGAAGATGAAATTCAGGCCATTAATTCTTTGAGTAAACCAGACGGTCGAACAACAAATCAAGACCCTAACGAGTATGAAGAGTTCGACTAATTAGCACCCTAAATAAGCGCTACAATTACCGCAAAACAATTGGTTGACATTTAATCGATATCATTGTATTATAGCCACAATCAAAAAAGGGGGTGATGCTTTGAGTTACGGAATAAGTCTTAAAGCATCAGCTACGGAGACTTCAGTTAACTAGCTGATACTTAAAGAGAGGGTCCTGCGAAATCTATTCGCGGGACTTTTTTTGTTGTAGGTGTGAAGCAACACGGGTTGACTCCAGAATATAAGCAAGCAAAAATGGGTATTCCTGAACTTGGGAGTACCCGTTTTTGCTTGCTTATATGGCCGGAGTCAGTGTTGCGAAACACGATTAGTCTATATAACATAACCCCCCCAAAGCCCAAAAATCAGCCATATCCCGCACCGGGAATATAGCTGATTTAATTTTCATTTCACCGCTGCTAAAGTAGCAGCCGTAAAATACCGAATGGCATTGGCAACATCCCGTGCCAGAGCCATTCCAAAGTTTTTTTCGGTAGCAGTCCCCTGCATATTGAACGCTAATGATAGTTGGCCATCAAACGTTCCCGCTGCAATCTGATACATCGGTGCTCGCCGGAACCCCCCGGTCATGACAAGGTCATCAAGGGAAACATCACCAAATTGCAGCCGTTTAGCATCAATAATGCCAAAATTAGTGTAGGCAATCTCGCGAACATGGTAATGATCTTCAGCGGTTTGCTGCAACTGCGCTAACGGCTGACTGTGGTACTGACTTAATAGACTGGCAACCGAGTCTAAGCATTGGCGCTGTTCTTTTCGTACCGCCATCTCCTGGTGAACCTGCTGAATCAAATCTAGCAACGGCGTGTCAACGTCAGTCTCAAAGGAGAAATTATACCGCGACGTCATGTTGGCAATCTGGGTTGTATGCTTTGGGAACTGAGTAAATTGCCGCATATCAGTTGGACAGGCCAACGATAATGCTGGGGTGCCTGAAAACTGCTGCATAATTCGACCAAACGAACCCATTACAACGTCATTAACCGTGACTCCTGCTGCATGAGTTGCTTGGATCAGCTGTTTTGTTTCCAGAGCAGACAAAGCCACTCGACCAACGTGGTATTCAACTGGTCCGCTGGCATCCAATTTAGGCAATAACAGTGGTTTAGCCGGATGATCGGTCTGCCAATCCTCATTTTGCGGGTGTTCCTTTATCAGCTGTTCAAGCCAAGAAACATCCTGAAGATTTTGAATTCCGGATAACGCTTCACTCCCGTTTTTGTATGCCTGAGCAAGTAAGTACAGTAACTGCTTACTTCCAGCACCATCCGTCAATATGTGGCTGATGTAAAGCGTCAGTACCGTGTTACCATTCTGCTGATTCCAATAAACCCTCAACTGAGGTTCAGTCATTAAGTCCCAGTGAGCCGCGTGTTCATCGATTGCACTTACATTATCTAGAATTAAATCAGAGACCTGATCAGTCACCTGGACCCATTGGTTAGTCGCTAAATCATAGCGACACAGTAGTTCAGGGACTACTGTGCTCACTGCATCCAGTGCTCCTTCAAATCGGGTGCGATCTAATAGCCCATTAAAGTGGAGTGACACACGTACTACTGGATAGAGAATTTTTAAACCAATCGTATGCAAAATATTAAGTGGTTCACCGTCATATCTTGCCATCTTACTGACTTCCCTTCTTATTTGTTGATTATTATATCACTTCTATAAACCGCATCTCCGACCATGAATACATAGTAAAAAGTAGTAAGATTATCACCGTAATCTTACTACCTCTTATTTTTAGCCTATTGAATTGTAATCTTGTTATTGAGCCGCTTCACCATTCTTAACTGGTGCAGCCGGCACGCTGTCCACATTGATTTCCGATGCCGTGGAAGTTTCCAGCATGTGCCAGTAAACAACCAGTGAAACAAAGGATGCCAGCGCAACGTACCAGAAGAACAAGGATTCCAGATTAACTGAACGGAGCCATAACGCAACGTATTCAACGGTCCCACCGAAGAGCGACACCGTCAGCCCATACGGGAAGCCAACACCCAACGCTCGGATTTCTGTTGGGAACAGTTCAGCTTTAACGATTGCATTGATTGAAGTATAACCGGAAACGATCACAACTCCGGCCAGCATCAAGAAGAATGCCGCCCACGGCGAATGAACGTGCGCTAACAAAGTAAAGATGGGTACGGTAAAAATTGTTCCGCCAATTCCGAACCATAATAGCAGTGGCTTGCGGCCAATTTTATCCGAAAGATGACCGAAGATTGGCTGGAGAATCAGCATGATCAGCAACGCAAAAAAGTTAATCACTGAAACCACTCGGGTATTAAGACCGGTAGTGTTGATCATAAACTTCTGGAGATAAGTGGTGTACGCATAAAAGGCGATCGTCCCGCCAAAGGTCAAGCCAACCACGGTGAAAAATTGCTTGGGATACTTAGCCAGTAATGTGAGTGTACCAGCCTTTTTACTGTGCTTGTTTCGAGCTTCAAACTGATCAGATTCTTCCATTGAAAGTCGCAACCATAGAACACCCACTGCGCCAAAGGCACCAATCACGAACGGAATCCGCCAGCCAAACGCAAAGAGCTGCGCGTTGGTCAGTACATTTTGCAGCACAATTTGAACAAGTAACGCGAATAATTGACCTGAAATTAACGTGACGTATTGGAATGAGGAATAGAAACCACGACGCTTTGGTGACGCCATCTCCGAAAGGTAAGTAGCTGAAGTCCCGTATTCACCGCCGAGTGACAGTCCTTGGAACATTCGGGTAAACACCAAAATAATTGGCGACCAAACGCCAATCGTTGCAAAGGTAGGTGTCACTGCGATAATCAGCGACCCCGTGGCCATAATCGTGACTGACAGTGTCAGGGCTGCCCGGCGGCCCTTTCGATCCGCAAACCGGCCCATCACAAATGACCCTAGCGGCCGCATCAAGAACCCGACAGCAAAGACCGCCGCAGTCGATAACAGCTCAGCAGTCTTATTTTCAGCTGGGAAAAACGCTGCTGAAAAGTAAATCGCAAAGGAAGCATAAACGTACCAGTCAAACCATTCAATCATATTACCTAAAGACCCTTTTAAGATGTTCGCAGCAATTTGTTTTTCCGTTCGTGTCGATGTCTTAGCCATACGCAATCCTCCTGAACATTAGAATGTTATTAGATTATTAAAATCTAATTAGTGTGTATTTTAACCGCCCATGGTTAATTATGCAAGCAACGATTATTTATGATCTTTATACAAGATGGTTCAAACCTTACTACCAGTAACGGAACCGCTAACAGAACTTTTTTCTGAGTGCATATTATTTTTACAAAAATTAAAGTTTGAATTGTTCGTGAAATTCCATTGAAACCCTACTAAATTGTGCTTATAATAACTCACAAGGTATTGAGACGAATAATGCAGATTGTTTAATTATCAACATTCGTTCTTTTCAACACTTTCATTAAACTGAATAGTAAAGTGAGGTGGTTACATTTGTCACCAATTTAGCGGAATATTCACTAGGCATGTCCGAGTGACCGCTACCTAAACGCCAAGGAGGAAAATCAGACTTGGCTACTTAGCCGCCTTATACCTGGTCTCACTGCCCACCCTCTATTCCACCTGACAGTGTTGCCAATCTTTGACATAACCGATATATCAAACGACTAAGCAGACGGTTGATGATGTTCAAGGAACTCAAGTCAATTCAAAGGGAGAATAACCAATATTATGGATCGCAAACAAAATGGCTTATTGTATGGACCAGAAGATAAGGTACCATACACGCAAGCTGGTTTCTTAGGCTTGCAGCACGTGCTTGCAATGGACGTGTACGTGGCACCAATTATCATGGCTGGTTTACTATCGATGTCCGTAGCTCAAAAGAGTGGCTTTTTACAGGCTGCCTTCATTGCCTGCGGTATCGGGACAATTTTACAGACTAAGTTCTTTCTAAAGTTGCCCGTTTCTCAAGGCCCATCCTTCGTCCCCGTGGGAGCCGTTGCCGGAATCTATCTGGCAAATGGCGGCGCACACGGCGGCATGGCCACCGTTTTAGGGTCATTAGTTGTGGGGTCATTTTTACTCATTGCACTAGGCGTAACTGGTGTCTTTCAGAAAATCATCTCCAAGTTAGTCCCCGCCATTGTTGGTGGTACGATTATTACTTGCGTGGGCTTATCACTATTGCCAGGTGCTTTGAACGATAATATCTTTGATGCTCCAGGCAATATTAATTCCAATATGATCATTGCCGCAGCCACTGGTATTACCATGTTAATTGCTATTATTTTAAGTATGCGGGTACCGCAGTTAAGAAAAGCGCTCAAAGTCAGTTCAATCATTATTGCACTGATTGTCGGCTCAGTCGTTGCAACTTCAATGGGCCTCTTCGATTGGTCAACCGTTAACGCTGCCCCATGGTTCAGCTTGCCTCAGTTTACGTCGGTACACTATGGACTGCATTTCTCACTTCCTGCTATTCTAACGTTTGTAGTCATCTATTTAGTGTTAACGACTGAAACCACTGGGACTTGGTTCGCCATGAGTGCCGTTACTGGTGAAAAGATCACCAAGAAGCAGTGGAACATGGGGATCATTGGTGAAGGAATCAGCTGCTTGTTTGCGGCTCTGCTGGGTGCCACTCCTATGACTGGCTATTCAACGAACGCCGGTGTGGTTTCCGTTACCGGTGTTGCCAGTAAACGGGTCTTCATCTCCGCTGGATTCTGGTTCATCATCCTTGGCTTCTGCGGTAAATTGTCAGCCTTCTTCGCTGCGGTTCCAGCACCAGTCATCGGTGGTGTTTATTCCATCATCTGTGTCATCATTATGCTGAACGGACTTAACGTCGTTCGTGACTTGAAGACCGGAGAAAGCGGCATCTACATCATTGGTGTGCCAATCGTTCTAACCATGGCAATGGTCTTATTACCAGCCAAAGTTACCAACGAAGCGCCTCAAATGCTGCAATACTTACTGGGCTCCCCAATTACAATTGCTGCTATTAGCGCGATCGTTTTAAATCTATTAATGTCAAAAAAACAAACGGTGCCAGCCAAGAATCCTGAAGCTGTGCAAGCTCCTACTGGCCGGTAACCGTGGAATAATACGTAAAAAGCGTCTCACCTTATTGGCGGGACGCTTTTTTGATAACTTTTTTAGGTTTGCTAACGGCCCATGCTTGCAAGAAAGCAGTGGCTAAAATCATGGCACCACCCAGCATTTCAGGTAAACCAAAAGCAGTATGTAAAATGACAATTGATAAAAAGGTTGCCGTTAAGGGTTCAAAGGAACTCAGCATACCCGTGGTTGTCGGTCGAATATAATTTAAGCTCGTTAGGTATAGTAAATAAGCAAACATAGTGCCAAAAGTAGCGACGAACAGCACCGCGGACCATTCCAAGACATCTAGTTTTGGAATGGGTGTGGTAACAACGTGGGGCATGAAGACCAAGCTACCAATGAGCATGGCCCAGCCGGTAACGATCGTGGCATCATATTTTTTGAGCAGCCGAATGGGAATTAGTGTATACAGTGCTTGACCCACTCCAGCCATGACGCCCCAGAACACCGCTGCCGGCGCTAGTTGGAGACTGTCAAAACGCCCTTTAGTTACCAGTAAATAGGTCCCCAGCAAGGCAATCAACATGGAAATAACATCAATCCGTCGTGGCAGCCGCCAATGCCGTAATGCGAGGTAAATAATAATAAAAACTGGACCCAGAAATTGCAGAATTGTCGCCGTTGGCGCATTCCCATATTTAACCGCCATGAAGTAGGAAAACTGCGACGGAATCATCCCAAATAAGGCAAAAGCAATCAGTAATAACCAGTCAGCCCGATTTCGCCAAATTGAAATCAGTGCGTTAAAGTTTCTGAAGGCCCCCCAGATAATAAGTAAAACACCAGCAATCGCTAGCCGAACACCCACCAGCCAGCCTGGTTCAACTGCCTGACGAGAAAATAAATATTGTGCGCCAACACCGGACATCCCCCATAAAGTAGTGCCGGCGATGACAAACGCTAATCCCTTATGCTTATCGGTCACATTCATTGACCTTCTTCCTCAGATTAAAAGTTTCTGAATATCATCTTAGATAAGTTTGACCTTAAAGTAAACCTTTATCGCGCTAAAAGACTGCGTACAATCATAGGAAGCGTTTTTTTCTTACATAGCCGAAACGTGCTGCCCAAGGCAGAGACCTGCATATAACGGCACCCCGCCACAAATCCAAAATCGGGATTTATGATCGTTACTGTTATCTAGCCGAAACGTGCTACCCAAGGCAGAGACCTGCATATAACGGCACCCCGCCACAAATCCAAGTTCGGGATTTATGATCATTACTATTATCTAGCCGAAACGTGCTCCTCAAGGCAGAGACCTGCATATAACGGCACCCCGCCACAAATCCAAGTTCGGGATTTATGGCGGGGTGCCGTTATACTCCGGTCTCTAAACGCCTTGGTCCGCACTCTGTTTCTTTGCCTTTACATAAAAAACCCTCGTCCCAGTATCAATCAACTCCTGCAAAAATTGCAGCAGCAACAGTACCCAGCCGAACGCCAAACCAAAGCCGATAATTTCGTACGCCGTTAATGATAAATAACCCACGAATTTAAACAGTACTTCAGCAGCTACTAAAATTAAACCAACCGCGTAAGACATCTGCAAAAAGGCCTTTGGCATTTTAGGCAGCAGCCAACGAATACCAACGATTAAAATAATGATGAAGTATACCAAAAAAGAAGCTAGGCGGTCATGAATCACGTGAGACACAGCATTATTGGGGAAGAAGCCCACCGCACCGAGGTCCACCGCCATTGCCGTCAGCAGTACCCGTAAAATCAATAGTCTTACCGAGTGCGGGTAAATCGCATTTAATGAAACGAAGATGTAGTCAATCAAAGCCACCATGATCAGCGCTGAAAACATCAACGTGATATTAAATTGCCAGCTGTTACTTGCCAAATGAGTCCCTAGGAAGCTGAGATTATACTGCCACCACTTACGAGTACCATTAGTCGCCATTGCGATCACCGCCCCGCTCACAATCACCAGTGTAAAGAGCCGGACTAAGGTTCGTGACGAGATTGCGAAGGCCGCGTATATCATCAGATAATTAATCATACCTTCAAAGATAAAGAAAATAATGGTTGATGTTAATCGGTCAAAAGTGGCGCCGGCGAAAATCGTGCCTAGGAGCCAAAAGACCCCTACCAGGGCTAATCCCAAAATAACCGCGAAGGATAAGATGACCACCGGAAAGTTCCGCCAGTAAATGTTCGCCGAAAACGTATTCGTTTGATTACGCCGTTCACGAATAAAAAAGATAGCGAACATTAATGTTCCTATTACTACACCACCTAAAATAACCGTCGTTCCTAACGATGTATTCCCACTTAACGGAATTTGGTTCTTATTTTTCACCGCAAAAAAAATGTTAAAGACCAGTGCACCGAGCATTGCTGGCGCAAGGTACCACCACAGTGATATTTGCTGAAACAACGACATCTCACTGGCTTGAGTAGTCAAAACTGCATCAGTGTTGCGCAGCTCTATTTTGACGCTGTCAGCATCTTTCACCTGCAGCTGTTCCACTACCTTATCCGGTAATTCAATTTTCATATTAATTCTCCCAAAGATTATTGTCTGAACCCATTTTGGGATAATTTAATAAAATTCGCAAGTTCTTTCGATTTTTTTACCGAACTTGACCTCCG
Organism: Secundilactobacillus yichangensis; assembly: GCF_016861565.1. Classification (GTDB taxonomy): domain Bacteria; phylum Bacillota; class Bacilli; order Lactobacillales; family Lactobacillaceae; genus Secundilactobacillus; species Secundilactobacillus yichangensis. Next base: position 26,781 of record NZ_BOLK01000007.1, on the reverse strand, counting down.
TCAATTAACACTAAGCTAATTCGCTTTAAACTATAGACAATCAAATGATTAAAGGAGCGATCGATATGAAGTTTCAACGGTATATTCAAAAACACCAAAACCAAATCACACTGGCAAGTGCCATTCTAATCGCGATTGGTTTTGCAGGTAAGTACCTTCTAAAGTCAACTATGGTGTATGACTGGGCGTTCATCCTGGCCTCAATCATCGCAGCTGTACCGATTATGATTCACGCTTACCAGTCCTTACGCGTTAAGGTGATCAGCATTGAACTACTGGTCAGCATCGCGGTTGTCGGAGCTTTCATCATTGGCGAATATAACGAATCTGCTATCGTGACCTTCCTATTCTTATTTGGGAGTTACCTCGAACAGCGGACGTTATCCAAAACTCGTCAGTCAATCAAGTCATTGACACAGATGGCACCAGAAACAGCGATTATCCTTCACGATGACGGCACCCAAGAAGAAGTCGACATCGATGACGTTGATGAAGGCGACCACATCATGGTGAAGACTGGTGCTTCCGTTCCAGTCGACGGCAACATTGTTTCCGGTTCAGGCTATCTAGATGAATCCGTCATTACCGGTGAATCAAAAGCAGTTGCTAAGACCACTGGCGACTCCGTTTACTCCGGCTCAATCTTAGGTAACGGAACGTTAACCGTCGAAGCCACTAAAGTTGGTGAAGACACGACTTTTGGTAAAATTATTGAATTAGTTGAAGACGCACAGGATGCTAAGTCACCTGCCGAATCCTTCATTGATAAATTCGCCCAGTTCTACACCCCAGCAGTTTTGATCATCGCCGTTCTGGTCTACATTTTTACCAGAGATTTTCCAACTGCCATTACCGTCTTAGTGCTTGGCTGCCCAGGTGCCTTGGTTATCGGTGCTCCAGTTTCCAACGTGGCTGGTATCGGTAACGGTGCAAAACGCGGCATCCTACTTAAAGGTGGTGCCGTCATGGACGACTTCGCTAAAGTTGATACCTTTGTTTTCGATAAGACCGGTACGTTAACCCTTGGTAACACTGCCGTCTCGGCGGTTAAGAACTACGCCGACGATACGAATGAAGCATTAGCGCTGGTTGCACGAGCTGAACGGTTATCCGATCACCCACTGGGCAAAGCCATCACCGATTATGCAACTCACGAGAAAGTTTCCTTTGAACAATTGGACGTTGCCGAAAATGACACAGTTAAAGGCCAAGGCCTCACCGCTACCATTGATGGTCACCACGTTCTAGTTGGTAACCTGAAGATGATGAACGCTAATAACGTTGCTTTAACTGATACTCAAAAAGCCGATTTAACCGATGTTCAGCACACTGGCAGTTCAGTGGTTATGGTCGCTGTTGACGGTGCACTGAAATTAATTCTCGGTGTATCTGACACCATCCGTCCAGGCATCAAAGAACAGTTGCAGGCATTACGTAATCACGGCGCCAAGCACTTAGTTATGCTGACTGGTGATAACAAGATCACCGCTCAATACGTTGCTGAACAAATTGGCTTAGATGAAGTTCATGCTGAACTCTTACCCGAAGAAAAGGTTGATTACATTAAAAAGTTCAAGGATCAGGGCCGTCACGTTGCCTTTGTTGGCGATGGCATTAACGACAGTCCGGCAATTGCTACCGCTCAGATTGGTATCGCAATGGGTAGCGGAACCGACGTTGCCATTGAAACTTCCGACGTTGTCCTCATGCAATCCAGTTTTGAAGCACTGGTTCACGCCTACTCACTTTCTAAGAAGACCGTTATCAACACCAAGGAAAATATCGCTATCGCCATTGGCGTTGTTATCTTCCTGCTAATTGGTTTAATTCTCGGCTTCATTTACATGGCCAGTGGTATGTTCGTCCACGAAGCAAGTATCTTAGTCGTTATCTTCAACGCAATGCGGTTGATCGGTTACGGCAAGATGCCAACTCAAGCACAAAAAGCTGCCACTCAAAAAACTTCGCTAACTTGATTTACGTCAATTTCAAATCAGGTCAAAGCGACTAAACTATAGACAATCAAAGAAATCAAGAATAACAAAAACAAAAAGGAGATCATTATTATGACAAACAAACGTGTGATTTTACAATTAGATGGCTTGACCTGCCCATCATGCATGACCAAGATTGAAAGTGCTTTGGCACATCAACCAGGTGTTGAAAAAGTGAAAGTTTTATTCAACGCCAGCAAAGCCAAAGCCGACTTCGATGACAGCAAGGTCTCCGCTGAAGAATTAGGCCAAGTGGTTGATAAGTTAGGTTACGAAGTTAAGAAGATCAAAGTTAAAGACGAAGTAGCAGCCAAGTAGGAGGAATATGATATGACGACAGATGTTAAAGATTTAGTAGAAGAAAAGTACCAAGCTGAAGTTAAGCAAGCTGACATTGATCACCACACCCCCACTGCGGGTGCTATGACCGGCCACATCGTTTCTAACTTACGCATCCTGGATGTCAAACTTCACCAGGCAAAATGGTTCATGAAGGGCTTTGAGGCCGCCGCCGTTCGCCCACTGTATGACGAACTGATCGACCAAGCCCGAAAAGATTATGACATGGTTGCTGAAGCCCTGTTAGACGAAAATGAGCTGCCACCTTCGACCACTGAAGAATACAGCAACTACAAGATGTTAGACGAAGACGGCCGTAACAAGTACCTCACTACTTCCGAAATGGTTGACATTACTGCTCATGATTACAACACTGAAAACCTGTTCGTGACCCGAGCAATCAAGTTAGCTGAAAAAGAAGACCGGCCAGCACTAGCTGCTACGTTGACCACCCTATTAAAGCAAAACAACCACGCCATTCAGCAGCTACAAGCTCTCTTAGGTAAGACTGCCTGGGAAGGCCTAGTTGAAGAAGACGATGATGATGACGATGATTAAACAAAACGATTAAATTAAATGGCTGACTGCGAGTAGCCGATTTAATACCCTTTACAGAAGAAATCCGGTACCAGTGATGGTAGCGGATTTCTTCTGTTTTTAAAATGATTGATAGTTGTCGTATAATTAATGATTGGACGTTAATTAAAAGTAGGTAAATTGGTTGTTCCAATTCAAGCATGGCTGATTTACCATTGATGTTCACTTAATAAGAGAATTGAGGATTTAATATGACCTACCAGATTTTTCATTGGTTGATTGTGCGGACGGAGAGCCCTTTTTTACTGTGAATAGAATATGCTATCTAGCTGAAACGTGCTACAGCAGGCAGAGACTTGCACCTAAGAACGTACTAACTAAAATCCAAAATCGGGATTTTTGTCAGTCCGCTCTTAGGCTCCAGTCTCTAACCGCCTGCTTTCGCACTCTATTCTATTTGAAAGAAGCTTCTTTATATGATGAAAGAACCACAATCAATTTCACGCAAAACCGTCTTACTCATGGCGATTACCACCGGTATTATCGTCGCTAATTTGAACTTTATCCAACCCATCGAGGGATTAATTGCTAATGATTTTCACCTTTCTAAAGCCATTGTTGGTGTGCTGGCCATGCTGACACAAATGGGCTACGCTGTTGGCCTATTATTAATCGTTCCTCTTGGCGATATTTTTGACCGTTACCACCTGATTCAATTCATGATGGTCTTATCGATCATTTCTCTGTTAATTGCGTTCATGTCACCCAATGCGATGATTTTTGCGATTGCAACCACTCTCATTGGTATCACTTCAGTGGCACCGCAAATTATTATCCCGTACGCTGGCTTTCTCGCCCCTGCAATGCAACGGGGAAAAGTACTGGGAACCGTCTTAAGTGGCCTTTTGACCGGGATATTATTGTCACGGTCTTTCAGTGGCTTGCTTGGTAGCATCGTCGACTGGCAATACATTTATCTGATTGCAGCAATAATGGATCTTGTCCTATTGCTGATTGTGCATCGAACAATGCCTCGAGATCCCCGAGGCCATCAAAACTTGAGTTATGCCAATGTCATTAAATCGTTGCCCCGTTTGTTCACCACTCAACGTCGACTACGTGGTTCTTCGTTAAATGGATTTACCATGTTTGCAGTTTCTAACGTCATGTGGTCAACCATCGCGTTCTATTTGGCTGATCAATATCATCTAGGTAGTAACGTTGCTGGATTATTGGGCCTATTAGGAATTGCGGGTGTCCTGGCTGCCCCTTATATCGGGGACTTAGTAGACCACCGCTCACCACGGCTGACAATTGGTCTATCCGTCTTTTTCTCCAGTTTAGCCTTCCTACTATTCTGGTTGATTGGCCATTGGATGATTGGTCTAATCATTGGCATCATTCTGCTGGATCTAGGAACTCAGTTCAGTCAGGTCTCAAACCAGGCAATCGTTCAATCCTTGAACCGCAAAGAAAGCAGCCGCAACAATTCGATCTTCATGTTTAGCTACTTCCTGGGTGGCTCATTAGGAACGCTATCGGCCACTTGGGCTTGGAGCGTTGCAAAGTGGAACGGTGTTTGTCTTGTGGCTGTCGTTTTCTTAGTCATTGCCTTACTTGGACATATAATTTTAAAAGAACCAGAAAAATTACACGATTAAAAAATAGGCTCGCGCTTGTCTGTCAAAATGGCAGAGAAGCGCGAGTTTTTCGGTTGCAACCTTCCCATCCCTGATGTAATAAGAGTTTTGGTCCCCGTTGCAACTACCAGTTGCGCAAATATTAGTTGAATCGTGCGTTATTTGTTACTTAATTTGCGTGTTTTCCACTTGTTTTACGAGCATAATCAAACTAGAAAAAACAGAGAGGAGACTTCATCATGAAATTTGCAGAACAACTTAAAAAATTACGTACCGAATTACATCTATCACAGGACGACCTGGCAGCTCAACTTTTCGTCTCCCGTCAGGCGGTCTCAAAATGGGAAAATGGCGATGGCACGCCGGATCTTAAAACACTGGTCAAGTTAGCCGAGATATTGCACGTTAGTCTAGACACTTTAGTTCTTGGAACCAAACCAGCTACTGGAGACCACATTGATTCTTCGGTTTTTGTGTATAATCCAACAACGGGCATATATGAGCGTCGCCGTGGTGTGATGAATTTTTGGGATTTTCTAGCCCAGTACTGGTGGACAGTTATTGCACTGATTACGATTATTGGTATTTTCTTCTTTTAACACAATTATTAAAATAATATGTGAAAGCTGTTTAATTTTCTAATAATATGTGCTATTATCTATTATAAATTTAATACAGGATGCAATGAAGAGAAGAGTAGAGAAATTAGTAAAGTTGCAAAGCGACCACCGTTGGTGAAAGGGTGGACAAGAACGTTTCTTGAAGATGAGCTCTGAGCAGTTATCAAAAGTGAAAGCTTGCGGTACGTGGGAAACACGATAAAATTCCGGGCATGTTTGTGCCTTTGAGGTAGCGGTGGCAACACCGTTACGAATAAATGGGTGGTAACACGATTAGAAGTCGTCCCTGTGCAGAATCAATCTGTGCAGGGACGACTTTTTGTTTGGAAAGCGGGGAATTCATATGCTTGAATTTAGTTTAAAAATAACTCGAGATAATGTCAGAATCGTTTCGTTTCAGAGTACCTGAGGATTGAGCAGTAGTTTTACTGATTATTAATGATTTAAGGAGGTCAATGTATGTTGAAAACGGAAAAAATTGAGATTAACAAGGATGGGACCCGCCGCGGTTTATCCAACATTGCGGTTCAAATGATCGCGTTTGGCGGCTCAATTGGTACCGGACTCTTCTTGGGTGCCGGCAGCACGATTCACCGAACTGGACCATCAATTTTATTAGTTTATTTAATCATCGGCGGTTTCTTCTTTCTCATGATGCGGGCAATCGGCGAAATGATGTACTCTGATCCAGACCAGCACACCTTTGTCTCGTTTATCAGAAAGTACGTTGGTTCAAGACCGGGTAAATTTGCCGAATGGAGTTACTGGTTTGAACTGATTTTAGTTGCTAACGCTGAATTAATTGCCCTGTCAACCTACGTCAAGTTCTGGTTCCCGAATAGTCCTGCCGCTTTGGTTCAAGTGGGCTTTTGGGTGGTTTTAACCGGTGTTAATGTTGCAATGGTCAGTTCATTCGGCCGTTCGGAAACGTTCTTATCCGGAATTAAAATTTTAGCCATTATTGCCCTGATAATCGTCGGTATTTATTTGGTGTTCACGCATCACCAAAACCCTGCTGGCACCCACGCATCCTGGGGTAATTTAACTAACAACTTCACGATGTTTCCAAACGGATTCCACCAATTCATCATGGCTTTTCCAATGGTCTTCTTTGCCTTTCAGGGAATGGAATTTGTTGGGATCACCACTGCCGAAACCAAGGATCCTAAGCACGTTTTACCAAAAGCCATCAACCAAATTATTTTCAGAATCCTGCTATTTTATATTGGTTCGCTGGTAGTGATTATGGCAATCACTCCTTGGCGTTCTTTGAATCCATCTCAAAGCCCGTTCGTTCAGATTTTCACTCTCGCTGGACTACCAGCTGCTTCCCAGGTAATTAACGTAGTGGTTATCGCTGCCGCAATGTCGACCTTGAACAGCTCCATTTTTTCAACTGGTCGCCACTTGTATCAACTGGCGTTGGAATCACACTCTAAACGGCTGAAGCCGTTTACGAAAGTTTCTACCAACGGGATTCCAATCGTTGCGGTACTGTTCTCAGCAGCTTGCATGCTATTCGCCCCAATCATCAGTTCATTCAACGCTCTAAGTACAGCGTTTACTTTCATGGCCTCCGTTTCCAGTGATATCTACATCCTGGTCTGCATCCTGACGATGGTGGCACACTACAAGTATCGCCATTCCGCCGATTTCCAGAAAGACGGGTTCAAGATGCCCGAATACAAATGGTCCAATCCTCTGACCGTTGTCTTCTTCATTGCCATCTTCGTGAGCTTATTTTTCAGTCATGCATCAATGTTGCCGGCTATCGGCGCCATTATTTGGGCAGTTGGCTTTAATTTGCTGCTTAAGCGTGACGATGGATTAAACGTTAAGTATCAATAATATTATTCGAACTTAAACACAGGCGTCCCAGCTATATTGGCTGGGACTTTTTTGGTTCAAAAAAACCGCTAAAGCACATTTCACCTTTAGCGGTTCGATCTTTTTCGTTTCAATTTTATAACAAGATTTCTAACGGAAAATAACGTTATTAATCCCCATAATATTCATGACGTATAATATCAAAATTAGAGCATTAACCACCGCTGAAATCAAGATAATGCCGTAAGAAAATGTGGCAGTAAAGAACCCAAAAATGATTGGATTACGGTATTTTTTCCGGTGATACGTAAAAGTCCAAACCAGTAACAGCAGTGTTGCAACAGCCTGGACAACTATCCCCAGTGCGTATACCCCCATTGAGCCTGATCTGACCTGAAAGAAATAAGTAAAAGCAGTAATAACATCCGTAACAATGGCTAACAGCGTCATGCGCTACCCCTCCCTGTAATTGGTAGTTCTATTATACATAACCTATCGCAAACGAGCTATATTAGCCATTTTGCTGATGCCAGGCCTTAATTTGAGCAAGCCGTTCTTTAAACCGTTTTTCATGCCCTTCGCTGGTTGGTAAGTAGTATTCATGACCCGCCACGGATGGTGGCATTGTTTTCATCGTTGTCAATTTATCCTTAGCATTATGAGCCAATTTATAGCCTTCTCCATAACCCAAGTCCTTCATCAGCTTAGTCGGCGCATTGCGAATCTGCATCGGCACGGGATCATTAGCCGTTTGTTTCACATCCTTAGCGGCAGCCAGTCGAGCCTTATAAACTGCATTAGACTTGGGTGCAAGCGACAAGTACGTGACGGCTTCTACTAAATGTACGTCACACTCAGGCATCCCCAGAAATTGACAAGCCTGAAAAACGTTGACTGCAACATTCAACGCATTCGTATCAGCTAAACCCACGTCCTCGCTGGCAAAACGCACTAGCCGTCTAGCGATATACAGCGGATCCTCGCCACCCTCTAGCATCCGTGAAAGCCAATAAATGGCGGCATCCACGTCACTGTTACGCATGGATTTATGCAGTGCCGAAATAATGTTGTAGTGTTCTTCACCGTTCTTATCATAAAGGGAAAACTTTCTGGTAATTAGCTGGCTGAGGTCACCCATAGTGACCGTTGTGGTATTTTCCTGCTTGTCACCGTTCAAAATGGCCATCTCTAAGGTATTTAGGGCGGTTCGGGCGTCTCCATCAGCAAAATTTGCAATGGCCTGAATCTCATCCGCAGTAATTTTGATGCTTTCCTTGCCGTAACCAGCTGGATTACTGAGCGCATGATTAAGCAAAGTGACGATGTCTGTTTGCTTTAATTCGTGGAGCACAAAGACTTTACAGCGGGAAAGCAATGCCGAATTCAGTTCAAAAGAAGGGTTCTCCGTCGTTGCACCAATTAAGATAATGCTGCCCCGTTCAACGTATGGTAAGAAGGCATCTTGCTGTGCCTTATTAAATCGGTGGATTTCATCAATAAACACAATTGTCCGTTGGCCCACTTCACGATCCAATTCAGCCTGCTTCATAATCTTTTTAATCTTACTAATACTGCTATCCACCGCACTGAAACTTAAGAAGCTGGAGTGTGTCTTATGGGCAATGATTTCAGCTAAGGTCGTTTTTCCAACACCGGGCGGGCCCCAAAAAATCATCGATGAAACTTGATCGGATTCGATAATTTCACGTAAAATTTTCCCCTTGCCAAGAAGGTGTTGCTGGCCCACGAACTGATCTAAATCTTTTGGCCGCACCCGGCTGGCAAGTGGGACATTCTGCGATTGATTCGAAAAAAGCGATTCTTGATGCATCATTGATCCACCTGCCTTTATTTTCTCTAACTATACTTTAATTATACGCTTAACCCCCAAACTTATGCCTTTTCTTCATCTATTTATGGGAATCAAAAAGGAGGTTAGCCAAGGCCAACTCCCTCTCAACATAACAATGAAATTCTAATTAATGGTTGTGAACTTCTTGGGATGCAACACTTCGACGAGCAGCAAAAACCGGACGTAATACGTGCACACCCAAACCAAGTACTAAACCAACTAGAGCTGGTACCACCCAGTCCATACCAAGATTGGCGAATGGCAGCACGCTTTGCTGGAATCCAGCAACTGCTTTACCAAAACCGCTTTGACTGACAACGGCTGGGAAAGCATCCACCATGTCGAAGAATGCTGGTACGGCGGTGCAGACAACAACGAATGCGTAAACGACACCATCACGATGGAACAGTGGTGAAAAGACTGACAGCAAGATCAGTACCATGGCAAATGGGTAAAGGAACATCAACATTGGTGTTGACCATGCGATGATGGTATCCAAACCAAAGTTAGCAGTTAAGAACGAAGCAACACACATGAAACCTAACCATTGACGGTAACTTACGCGACTGAAGTGCTTGTGGAAATCTTGAGCGAACGCTGCAACCAAACCGATAGCGGTGGTCAAACAAGTCACTGTCAGCAACGTTGCCAGCAAAGCGTGACCAAAGGTGCCTAAGTAGTAAGTAACTAACTGGTTAAAAGCAACCCCGCCATCTACAGAAACTTTGTATTTACCTAAAGTTGTTGCACCTAAGAAAATCAAACCAACGTAGATCACACCGATCATAGTAGTAGCGAGTACTCCTGCACGGGCAGTCACTTTAGCATTACTCTTTGGCGTCGTCTTACCAAGTTGACTAACCGCAGTAACGACGGTAACACCAAAGGCTAATCCGGCTAAGGCATCCATTGTGTTGTAACCTTGTAAGAAGCCGTTAAAGAATGAAGCGTGCTGATAAGCTGTGGTAGCAGCCATCTTGCTAACATTTCCCATTGGATGAGCAAAGCCCATTGCAAAGACCGCGAAAAGCATCAGCAAGAAAACCGGATTGAGCACTTTACCAACACTGGTCATAACGTTAGATTCCTTGTATGAAACGAGGAAAGCAGTGCCGAAGAAAAGCACTGAGAAAACGAGTAGACCAACGTGTGCCCAGCTTGTAGGAAGCAGTGGCTGAACCCCAACTGAGAATGGAATCGTGGCTGTCCGTGGTGTCCCAAACAGTGGTCCGATAGTGGCGTGAATCATAACCATAAACGCCAGTGCGAATGCTGGACCCAGAGGACGGCCAATGTCATAGACACCCTTTGACCGGGTAACGGCAACGGCCAGCACTGAAAGCATTGGCAACAGCACCGCGGTAACTAGGAAACCAACCGTTGCCATTCCCCAGTGAGCGCCGGCTAACTGCCCAAGATGAATTGGGAAAATCAAGTTCCCAGCACCGAAGAAGAGCCCGAATAGCATTGAGCTGACGACTAAATATTGTTTAACTGATAACGGTTTTGGATTTAAATCTTTGACCTGTTCCATGATTGAAGACCTCCGTAATATGTGTATGATTGCTAGATAATTGTAAGTTCATTTGAAGCTGACTAATATGACTAATCTGATCTTCCACGGAAACCACCACCTTTATATATTTGATACGCTATGTAAACTAAAAAGCACCCTCAGTCCACATTCTGTGTGAACTAAGGGTGCTTCTGCACTGTACCACCTTATTTTGTTATTTTATCGCTAAAATAACCTCTTCACGTACAGTCGCTAGGACGATACGCTAACTCGATAATGGGAGTGCCCAACGTACGTTACTTAATTCGGTACGTCGCTCAAAAGGGATATTCACCGTTCAACTCTGACTTCCTCTCACCTAACGAAGCTCGCTTACAGGTGCTGAACGGCTACTTAACTTTCTCATAGCGTTTTTAATTTAGTTAACAAAACCAATACTAATCACTTTAAATGAGAATGTCAACATTAAATTTTAACCTTTTTATCACTAGTAAGTTAGATTATCCTCATTAGCGAACCATTGCCGGCCGTTTAGGATCGAATTTCCAGCCTGGAATTAAATACTGCATGGCTGCAGCATCATCACGGGCACCTAGCTGATTTTCAACGTAGAGTCGGTTGGCCTCCTTGATGGCATCTAAATCAACTTCAATGCCTAATCCTTCATTGGTCTTAGGAACAGCCACTGCCCCATCATGAATTTCATAAGGATTCTTAGTGAGGAACTGACCGTCTTGCCAGATCCAGTGCGTATCAATGTCAAAGATTCGTCCTGGGGCTGCCGCAGCAGCGTTTACTGCCATTGCCAATGAAATATCAAAATGGTTATTAGAATGAATTCCCCAGTTCAGTCCGAAAGCATCACAGAGTTGTGCTACTCGAACTGAGCCAGCCATCGTCCAAAAATGCGGATCAGCTAGCGGAATGGAAACGGCGTGCAGCTCCAGCGCATGTGCCATCTGGCGCCAATCGGTATCCACCATGTTAGTGGCAGTCGGCATATGTGTTCGCTGTTGAAATTCTGATAAAATTTCCCGGCCTGAAAAATCGTCTTCTGCACCACAGGGATCCTCAATATAGTGGAGTACATCTTTCAACTCATCCGCGTAATGCAAGGCATCTTTCAGTAACCAGCCACCGTTGGGATCAAGATCCAGCTTAGCCTTAGGAAAGGCTTGGTGCAAAGCTTTCATGGTCTGTACTTCAGTTTCACCATCAAAGACGCCGCCCTTTAGTTTGAAAGTCTTAAAACCATAACGCTTATAAGCTGCCTGCGCCAATTTCACAATGTCTTCCGCAGTCGTGGCCGGCTGCCGACGTAATCTGCCCCAATCATCGCTTTGATCATCGTCTGTTAAATACGGCAAGTCCGTTTTTTGACTATCACCAATATAAAACAAGTAACCTAACACGCCAACTGATTCGCGTTGCTGCCCATCACCTAATAACTGGGCCACTGGAACGTGAAAATGCTGCCCGATGAGGTCCAGAAAAGCTGTCTCCACACCCGTAATAGCGTGGATGGTTGTTCGCTGATCAAAAGTCTGCTGACCGCGGCCACCAGCATCTAGATAGCCAAATTGACGCTTCATTTCCTGCAAAACTTGCTTGTATTCACCTAATGATTTACCAACGACCAGCTCTTTAGACTGCATTAAAATATCGGTAATGGCCGTTCCACCAGGGACTTCACCAACACCAACTTGATCAGTATTGGTCGTTAATAAAACGATGTTACGGGTAAAAAATGGCCCGTGAGCCCCGCTTAGATTAAGCAGCATACTATCATGACCGGCAACTGGATACACCGCCATCTGACTAATTTTTACGTTCATCATACAAGACCTACCCATTTATTTTTAAAATAAAAAGCAGGAAAAATCGCTGCCGATTTTCCTGCTTCATTGACGTTTTATTTAATATCGCCGGTTAATTCACGAACTAACGGCTTGCCAGCAACGATGTTCTTCACGTCGGAGACACACTTCTCACCCATACCGTGCAGGCACTCGTAAGTGTATGCAGAAGTATGTGGAGTAATCAAGAAGTGGCTGTTCTTCAGGAATGGGTGGTTGGCACGAACTGGTTCAACTTCCATTGTATCAGCAGCGTAACCAGATACCTGACCACTTTCAACGGCAGCCAGCATTGCCTTTTCATCAATTAAAGCACCACGGGCATGGTTCACGAAGTAAACACCCTTCTTGACCTTCTTCAGTGCATCAGCATTGATCATATGAGTGTCGCCCTCATTCAGTGAAGCGTTCAATGAAATGTAGTCACACTTGCTGAGTAATTCATCTAACTCAACGCGCTTAACAGAAGGGTTAGCTTCGAACCAGCCTTCTGGTGCATGTGGTTCTGGATCGTTGATCATCACAGTGCCGCCAAAGACTTGGAATAATTCGGCCACACGGCTACCAATGTTACCACAGCCAATGACACCAAACGTCTTGCCACTGAATTCATTCCCCATAAATTGGGCCCGATCTTCGTAGTGGTCAGCTTTGATGCGTTCTGAGGATGGTACCGCCTGACGGGTTAAAGCCATCAAATTAGCTAGCGCGTTTTCAGCAACGGCGTTCCGTTCAACCAACGGTGGTACGATGGTAACCTTTGTGCCATGCTTCTTAGCAGCTGCTAAATCGATGTTATTGTAGCCAATCCCATGACGAGAGATCAAGAGCAATTCATCCTTGTTTTCAAAGAAGTCTTCTTTGAAAAATGGCGTCACACTAGAAATGATAATGTTATAGCCCTTTAATTTTTCAGCCAGTTCTGGACCTGGAATGTCAGGATCAAGCATGAAACGATCAACCTTGCCGATCTGTTCCAGTTCCTGCCAATGTTCCTTGAAAACTTGTCCAAAACTACTTGAGTTAACTACCGCAATATTATATTCCGTCATCCGTGATTTCTCCTTCAAATATTATTAATCAGTTTGTTTTGCTTTTGATGCAAGCGTATCTTCCAAAGTCTTAACAATGGCACCTTCACCTGCAAGCATCTGCTTGAAGTAGGCTTCAACTTTGTCGCCTAAACCTGCCTTGTAAAGATCCAGGCCAAAGATACCTGTGTTGCTCAAGATTCCCTTAACGGCATCGTGAACATCCACATCGCTGCTGCCTAACTTAAAGCCAGCAACCTTTTCATGTAATTCATCATACATTGGATCTGGACTTGGTTCAAATGTCTCACCCTTATCGTTGATACCCATCAGGTAACGTAACCAGGTAGCGATAACCAGTGGAATAAAGTTTAAGTCCTTAGTGTCACGACTAGGATCATCAACGTAGTGCTGAATGGTGACACCATAACGGACGCTTAACTTCTGCGAAGTATCAGTGGCAATCCGTTGAGGGGTATCTGGAATGTAAGGGTTAGGCAACCGCTTAGTGACCAGTTCGTCGATGAACTTTTGTGGGTTGATAACCTTTGGATCCTTAACAACTGGCAAACCTTCAACATAACCAATTTGTTTGATCAAGGCAACCAAGTCTTTGTTTTGTAATTCTGAAGAAATTGACTTAAAGCCTAAGATACTCCCATAGATGGCCAAGGCAGTATGCAATGGGTTCAAGCAGGTTGTAACTTTCATTTCGTCAGCTGCGTTAACCGTGTCACGGTCTGTCATGATAACGCCATCGGTTTCAAATGCTGGACGACCGTTTGGAAAATCGTCTTCAACAACTAGATAATGAGCCTCTTCAGTGTTAGTGAAGGCCGCAATGTTAGTGTGCTTTGGTGTATGCAAAATATCAGCGTCCTCAAAGCCATCCTTCTTAAGAGATTCAGAAATCGTCTCAGATGGGTTTGGTGTGATCCGGTCGATCATTGAAAGTGGGAAACCAACCTTCTTAGGATCAGAAATGTAATCCATGAAGTCTTGACCGACAAATCCCTTATCCTGCCAAGCTTTAGCAATTGTCAGAACACTTTCCTTCAAACGGTCACCGTTTTGCGAGAAGTTATCGGTACTCATCAAAGTAATTGGGGTTGCACCGGCATTAAACCGTGCGAACAATAGACTAACAAGCAATGACATGTTGTTTTCTGGCTTAGCTGGACCGTTTTCAAGATCGCGGGCAACTGGTGGGAAGTATTCTCCGGCACCGTTCTTTAAATGATAACCCTTTTCAGTAATCGAGAATGAAACAACCTGCAAGCTGTCCTTTTCAAAAATAGTCTTTAATTCTTCAAAACCAGAAGCATCTTCGGTAGCAGGACCAGCATAAATTGCTTTAGCAACTGAGCCAAACAATTCACGATCCTGGGTACCATCAGCCTTAGTGATCACACGAAGAATGCGGTTATTGTATTTACCGTAAATCTGGTTGGTGACAGTATCATCGTACGTTTCAGCAACAATAATACCCGTGTCAGCTTTACCGGCATCAATTAAATGGCTGGCAATCCCAGCGTGAAATGCACGGAAAAGATTCCCGCCACCAAAATGAACCCAACGAGGTGATTCTAATGTTTTAGCCGCAACATCTTTATCGTTATATTTTGGAACTTTAATAGCCGCTTTGTCAAAAGCTGCTTGATTGGTTGAATAATCATCGGTAATTTTAACCATAACTTATTTTTCCTCCAATTAAGATGAATTCGTAAAGCAGTAACTGATATACTAGTATGCCTGAATACGCTTTCAGTTTACCATAAATTGCCTGTCTGTCAAACAATAATCTCGCAATTTAACTCTAAAATAGCTAGTTTTACTAAATTTTACAAGATTTCGGACTAAATTGCCGCCTGATTTCTAACTCAATGACTTTCTGAAAGCTCGATATCCAGCTTCATTACTGCTTTCTTAAATGAACTCGCTTTCATATTTTCTAACTGGTATACTTACTCAGTAATGAATTAAAATGCTCGTTTAAAAATAAACTCATATATTTTAGGATGGTGATGGTTTTGTCAGAGAACAATGACTTAACTCAGGGCGCACCCCTAAGAAAGATCATTCAGTTTTCAATCCCGCTGGTTGGGGGCAGTATTTTCCAGCAATTCTATAATTTTATCGATACCCTAATTATCGGCCGGCTGCTTGGTATTGATGCATTAGCGGCTATTGGGGCGTACTATCCTCTCAGTTTTTTAATTCTCGGTTTTGTGCAGGGCAGCTGTATTGGTTTTAGCATCCCGTTAGCCCAAAGTGTTGGGGAGGGAAATCAAAGAGATATTCATAGATACTTGGTGGGTGGCTACCTCATTTGCTTAATACTCACGGTTCTTTTAACGCCCATCATGATGATTTCCACGCATCCGATCCTGATGCTGTTAAATACTCCGCAGCACATCTTGAAACTCGCAACCGGCTTTACAATAATCGCCTTTGCAGGGATTCCGGCAAATATTTTGTATAACTATTCTGCCAGTACACTACGGGCCTTTGGTGATTCAAATCATCCGTTCTACTTCTTGGTCATCTCGCTTTTCTTAAATATTGCCCTAGCTTTATTTATGATCCTCTATCTTCACCTGGGACTAAATAGTGTTGCAATTGCCACGGTCATCAGTGAATTTTTTGCTGGTTTGCTGAACGTCATTTTCTTTGTCCACAGTGACCGCTTTCCTAAGATAAAGCTTACTATAAAGGGACTAAATCATCACATACTGGGTCGTATCTGTATGATCGGCTTCCCAATGGGACTTGAATACTCAGTATCAGCAATTGGTGCGGTCATCATGCAGGATGCCATTAACCTCCTGGGGGTAACAGCCGTCGCCGCGCAGTCGGCCGGTGATAAGATCAGGCAATTATTTACCCTGCCGATGGAAAGTGTCGGTATGGCGATTGCTACCTACATGGCTCAAAACTACGGTGCCCGGAAACCAGAACGCATTAAACAGGGACTCAAAAGCGGTTCGCTCATTCAGTTATCCTGGTCGTTTTTTGCCTTTATATTAGTGATAATCTTCAAAAAAACGTTGATTGGCCTAGTCTTAGGAACCACTCACGGCCAAGCCTTCCACCTCACTGACCTTTACCTGACAACGATCAGCTTTTTCTTCATCGTACATGGTCTGCTAATGATTTTCAGAAATACGCTTCAAGGCCTTGGCCACAGTATGTACGCCATTGTATCAGGGCTGGGCGAACTGATTGGCCGTGGTATTGCCAGCTTAATCGCCATGACTTCGATTGGCTACGCTGCAATCTGTTACGCTAATCAGCTCGCTTGGGGATTATCCTTGTGCTACTGCGTGTTCATGGTTTGGTGGGTCTTTAAACGCGACAAACGCTTAAAACCAGATACTAAAAACTAAAACTTAACAACAATACGAAAGAGCGCCTCCTGATATCTTAGGAGACGCTCTTTCATACTCACTTTTTAATTATTACTGTTCCTGTCCTGGCGCAACATCCGTCCGGTGATCTGGTGATGGGTTTAACTTAAATTCGTCATCAGCAGGAATTCCTGATCCGTTAATTGCACTGTTTGATTTATGCAGGGTCACTGTGCCCCAAGCCGGAACCGTTACGTTTTGCCACTGGTCACCTGAACCATTGACAGTTACCGCTGCTGTAATCGGTTCACCCGTTGGGTTGTACAAATGCGCAGCAATGGCGCCATCTGGAGCTAGGAAGGCAACTGAACCAAGTCCACCAGAATATCCATCTGGCGTGTAGTTCGTCGACTTGATCACTTTGGAACCTACCGGAACGTCCTGACCAAAGTTACGTAACATGTAATACTCCAAGTTACGCTGTACCTTACCCGTTGTGTGATCAATCGTGATTACCCCACGCCGGCCGGTTGAATCAGCAGCGTTAGGTAAACCACGTTCATCCAGTGCCAAATTCCAAAGTGTAATCATACCGAGCCCGTTGTGGACTAACCAGTTGCCAATCACGCCAAACATGATGTGAGCGGCATTTTCTGGTGTCTCACGCATCATGCAGCGACGTTCGGTCATCAGTAATGACCAGTTTGGAAACGCGCGGCTTGCGCGATATAAACGATCATATGGCTCCATGTAAGTGTGGACTGCCATCCCATCAAAAGCCATTGCCTGTTCGAATGGCACTTCATCGGTGATCGGTTTTGTTAATGCATGGGGACTGTCATCCAAGAAGTACATCTTCGTATCTGGGAACGAATGATTCAGTGCAGGCCGTAAGAAATGATACCCAAAATCAGCTAATTGAGCTGGTGTCCAAATCATTGCTGGCCAGTGAGCCGCGTTGGAAGGTTCATTTTGAATGGTGACGCCGTAGATTGGAATACCCAGCTTTTGATAGGCATCAATATAGCGAACGAAGTATTGGGCATAAATATACTCAAAGCGATCTTTATCAGTATATCCATTACCAGTGTACTCGCCGAAGCGTAGACGACCGCCATGGGTCAAATGGTCCGTATTCTTCATCCATGCAGGAGCAGACCACGGTGAAGCAATCACTTTAACCGCTGGATTAATTTTAAGAATCTCTTGCAGTACCGGTACGATGTACTTCAAATCCTTAGTGGCATCTGGAGCACCTGGTGTCCCTTCACCAATAGAGAACTTTTCTAGATCGGCATCGTGTTCACCAGCTGGCACATCATCATAAGTGTAGTAGGTTTGGCTCTGAAAATCACATGAACCAAGCGGTACCCGAACGGCTGAGTAGCCACCCTGCTCCGGGTCAAATAATTCGTGTAATAAATGATCTCTGTGGGATGCGTCCATTGACCCCCAAATAAGTGACGCAGCTGAATCAGTAATCGCTGCCCCGGCACCAAGCCAGTCTTGATGTTTTTCACTTGGATCAATGATAATCTTCACGGCATCTTCTGCTAAAGAAGTTTGCTTTGGCGTTTCAATATGTTCGCGCTTTTGCTTCAAATCGCCGGAGGTCGCTGTCCAAAATTCATTTTGAAATTGAGTTGAACCATTATTTCCTGACATCAGTCATTTCCCCTTTTTAATCTGACATATTAGTTAAAAAACGGTTCAAGAGAATCATTATGTGCAAGATCCCTTAAACCGCTTTTAATTTATTTCAAAGTTAAAGTATAGTTAAGCGTCTTAGTCTTGCCGGCTGCCAACTTAGTGTTAGCTTCCTTATCGAGCAATTCAACTTCATGACCACTTACATCTGGCAATCCTTGGAAGGGTTCGATGCATAAGAATGGTGCATTGGCGCCCTCTTTAGTCCAAATGCAGACATAGCGGAAATCATCAAGATTGAGAGAAACGCTGTGGCTGGTAGCGCCAGAGCTCAGCGTAACCTTCTTGATGCCATCATTTTCAATAATCACTAACCCTTTTTCAAACATGTCATGGTTAAGTTTGATTTGACTGCCATTTGCTGCAGCTAACGGCACAACTTTTCCATCACGATATGGGTTTGGTGTTTTGACGATTTCAAACTGTTTGAGGTCCAAACCGGCTGGTTCGAAGTCCAGTTGATAATCGTCAAAGGTCCCTTCACCGTCAATTGGCACATTCAAAGCTGGGTGTGAGCCAAGTGAGAAGGCCAATGTCTTATCATCCGTATTTTCAACTTCAAAATTGAAGTTCAAACCAGCATCCGTCAAGCTGAAGGTAATTTCAAGCTTGAAAGCAAATGGATAAAACTTACGGGTAGCATCATTATCAGTTAACGTCAGGGTTAACTTATCGCCGTCGTTTGCCGTAACGGTAAAGTCCTGATCACCAGCAAAACCATGTTGCGGCATTTCGTATTCCTTACCATTGTAGAAGTAAGAATCCTTTTCTGAACGGCCAATGGCTGGGAATAAGACTGGTGCATGCTTTGGCCAGAGATCGTTATTCCACATGTAGTCAAAGTTGCCGTCTTTGTTAACTAAATGAGTCAGTTCAGCACCGTGTTCGTTAATTTCAGCTTTAAACTTTGCGTTTTCGATTGTTTGCATAATACTCTCATACTCCTTTACTCAAAGGGACCAACCGGATTGATACCGGCCGGCCCCTTTTGACATTAGTAACACTATTTACTTTTCATCGTTCTCGAAGAACTTGAAGTAGTTGTATGCGTTATTGTACGAAATATCTTCAACGATCTTGCCGAGGTATTCTTCGTCATCAGGAGCTTGACCCCGTTCTACTAATTCACCGAAGAAGTTGCACAATACACGGCGGAAGTATTCATGACGAGGATATGACAGGAAACTCCGTGAATCAGTCAGCATACCGACAAAGTTTGGTAACAGACTTTGTTGTGCCATGATTCGTAACTGTTCTTCCATACCTTCACGAGTATCGTTGAACCACCATGCACAGCCGAGTTGTAACTTCTGTTCGATACCTTTACCAGTACCATCACCATAGAAGTCACCCATACCAGTTGCTAATTGCATCCAGTCGTTAGGGTTCAATGAGTAGAGGATGGTACGAGGGATACTGTTTTCGATTTGCATATCCTTCAATAATTCCATTAATTGAGCCGCCATATCTGGTTGAGTCCCCATGGAATCCAAACCAGTATCAGCGCCTAATTCCTTAAACATTGGGATGTTTTGGTTTCTCAAAGCGTTAACGTGGAACTGCATTGTCCAGTTAAACTTGTGGTTCAAGCGCATCAAAGCTTCGATCAGAGCAGTTGAGTAAACGTTAACTTCGTGATCAGTCAGCTTTTCATTTTTACGACCCTTAGCAAAAATAGCATCAACTTCGTCCTCTGAAGCCTTAGCAAAGTGGAAGGTGTTCAAACCATGGTCAGACAAACGACCACCTAAACTTGAGAAGTATTCGAAACGTTGTTCAAAGGCCTTTGTAAATGAAGCAAAGTCGGTAATCTTAACACCCGAAACTTCTTCAAATCCCTTCAAATATTCATCAAAGGTATCTGCAGCAATATTGAATGCTTTATCAGGACGCATAGCTGGTAAAACTTTAAAACCGTTTTCCTTTTCATCCTTCTTCAATAACTTGTGGTACTTCAAGTCTGAAGCTGGGTCATCAGTGGTGCAGACAGCCTTAACGTTGGAGTTTTTGATCAAGTTACGTGGCTTAAAGTCATCGGTAGCAAGCAGTGCGTTAGCTTTGTCCCAAACTTCCTTAACGTTCTTCTTTGTAAATTGTTCTTTGATACCAAAGAAGCGTTGCAGTTCCAAATGAGTCCATTCAAACAGTGGATTACCAACGGCCTTTTCAATTGTGCCGGCCCAAGCAACTAGCTTTTGATAGTCGTCGCCATCACCAGTAATCAGTTCTTCAGGAACACCATTAGCACGCATCAAACGCCACTTGTAATGGTCACCAAATGACCCGTCGTTGATCCAGATTCTGCTTAAATTAGGATAGTTCTTGTTTTCATAAATTTCCTTTGGATCCAAATGGCAGTGATAATCAATGATTGGCATGCCTTCAGCATGGTTATGGAACAGTTTTTTGGCCATATCATTCGTTAATAAAAAGTCTTTGCCTATTAATGTCATCTTAAATGACTTCCTTTCTTAAATCGAAATTAAATCTTTTTGATTAAAGTTTATACCCACTTGATAATCTTTAGCTGCCGGGTTAGCGTAACGGACTTCGACCTGACGCTTTTCGCCGTTGAAATACCAACCAGCTGCTGCTGTCTCAAACTTATCTGAGTTCAAGTAACGTGGTAATACCTGATCGCCCAAAGTAACACTTAACGGTGCCAGCTCTGGACAGCAAACTGAAAGTTCAACCGTCTTAACTTTGGTTTGGTAATCACCAGTTCTCTTAAAGGAAACTGCGACACCGTTTTCGTTGCTTTCAGTAGTAACTTGAGTCCGGAGTGAAACACCCTTGAGATAATCGTTGGAAACACCATCATCTTCATAAACGGTGAATGCAGCCTTAGCACTTGGCTCAATCAAGAAATTCAGCTTATCGATCACATCGTTGTGAATATTCATTAAACCTAAGCTGCGAGGGATAATGCTACCCGTTCTTAGGAACATTGGAATACTGCTTAGATCAACCGGTATCGTAATCGTCTGTCCACCATGATAGTAGGTGTTTGTCTTAAGATCTAACCAGTTAGCACCCTTAGGCAAATAAACGTCTTTTTGAGTTTGTCCCTTATCCAAGACGTTCGCCACTAACAGCGAATCCCCTAACATAAACTCAAAACTTTCTTCTGAAACCGCTGGATCATCCTGAAATTCATAGACTAACGGTCTCATGATTGGAGAACCCTTGGTAGAAGCTTCGTAAAGTAATGAGTAGAAGTAAGGCACTAAGGAATACCGTAATTGAATAGCTGCCCGGATATATTTCGTATAACTTGGATATGTCCATGGCTCAGTCACCGTGTTGTCAGTGTTGCTTGAGTGAATTGAGAAACGGGGCTGGAAGATCCCGTTTTGAACCCAGCGAATAAATAGTTCTGGTTCAGGCAACGGTCCATCAAATCCACCGATATCACAGCCCTGGTTGGCAACACCGGACAATCCCATTCCTAAAATAGTTGGGATGTTGTATTTAACGTTCGTCCAACTGGTGTAGTTATCACCTGCCCACGTCTGTGAGTATCGTTGGATACCCGCAAACCCAGCACGGTTGATCAAGTATGGCCGAACATTTGGGTCGTGTTTATGAACAGCTTCCTTAGCTGCTTTAGCCATCATAGTTGGCATTACTGGTTTTAAAGCACCAATTGGTTCTCTTAAGCCTTCTGCGTCAACTTGGGCTTGAGTATTATTAATTTCATATTCATTATTATCGTTCCAGATGGATGTGATCCCCAATGAGATCAGAGCATCAATCATCTTTTGTTCCCAAGTATCACGGCCATGCGGGTTGGTAAAGTCAACAAAGTGTGCATCGCCGCCCCAGTACTGATCAACTTGGTCATCGGAACCATCCGGAGTCTTAATGTAAGCATCCTTGTCACTAAATTCTTTAGCAAGTGGATGGGTAACTAACATCCCCGGCTTAACGTTGGGTGCCAAAAGTACCCCGCGTTTTTTAAGTTCATTAACAAATTGCCGCGGGTCTGGAAAGCGCTCTTTATTCCAGTTAAAGACGTAACGCTTGCCATCTTCACCCGTAGTATAACCAGAGGATAAGAAGAAGCCGTCGCAGGGAATACCATTCTTTTTACACGTATCGACAAAGTCCAGGATTGCTTGGTCTGAATCCTTTTCGAGCTCGGTGTAAAACATCGTTGAACCCATGTAGCCTAACGAAGCCATCGGCATCATTGCCGATTTACCCGTTAAATCTGTGTAGTGTTCAACCACGTCTTTAATGGTAGGACCACCAATGAAGAAGACGTCTAAATCGCCGCCGTCACACTGGAAATAACTGTAGCGTTTCCAGTAATTACTGTGCTCACAGTCCATATCAAAAACGGAATCATGAGCATTATTGTAAAACAGGCCGCTAGCAAGATTATCCTCAGTATTAAAGTCAATATAGAAAGGAATCATCTTATACAATGGATCTGACTTAGCAGCATTCCACCCCAGCGAGTCAGTATTGTGCATCCGCATGTGGCGTTTAAACTTATTGAGTTTTCCTGACTTCTCGCCAAAGCCATAAAACTTGTTATGGTCGCCCATACTACTGTAGTGGTAGTTTCTTCCTAAATCGTCCTGTAAAAAGGAACGTTTCGGTAAATCCTTATGCAGCACGTTACCCTTACTGTCGGTGATTTTAAAGTAGAAGGGTTCTGCGTTTATCCGCAAGGTGTATTTACCGTTTGAAACTGTGTAACCTTTATCATTTTGCTGTAGGTCAATCGGAATCGGCTTAACCCGTTGACGCTCATCCGATAATAAATCGTCAGTTTGATCAGCCCACGCTGTTTTTACTAAAGCATAGGAAGCTTCAGGCGCGAACTGCTCATCAAACGTTCCGCGAATCCGGATAATATTATCATCAAGCAAATAGATTTGAAATTTGGCTCCGTCGGTTGTCAAATTCAAATGATCCCGTTGATTATCAACATTCAGCAGTTTGGAACTCGTTTTCATAGCACACCTCCGAGGCAATGAAATTTTGATCCTTTTGTTGAAAAATTAACAAAGTACACTCTGAAACAACGTTGATTTTAGAAATCAAGTAATATATCAGATTGTGACTACATCATTACTTTAAAACGTTTAGTAAGCGCTGTCAACACTATTTGGCTAAACTTTTTTTAAACTCTAATTTCCTCTCTAAAAGTTAATTAAAGCCCAGTATTAACGTAGAAACTCCACTTTTAGTTTTTTTAAATTTTTTCTCATATTAATATATTTTTTCACAAAAACTCTTGAAAGCGTTCTCTTTTGATGTTATTCTTTTGTCAACTTATATATCAGCTTGGGAGGCTAAATTAAGGTTAGATTTGACGGATCTGATCTTATCAAATTAGAGCTGGTAATTAAAAGACTTCATTAATTTCAAACATTAATCCAGTCTTTATTGTTTTTGTTACGTTTCTGGCAATCATAATTTTATATCTTGGGAGTGAAGTATTTTGGATAAGACACAGAAAACTGTCACTGTTGCTGCCGCCCCATTCGGTATTAAAGATAAAATAGGGTACATGTTCGGTGACATTGGTAATAACTTCTCATTTAACGTTGTTAATTCGTTCTTAATGATTTTCTACACCAACGTTCTAGGGTTGACAGGTGCTCAAGTAGGGGTTTTGTTCCTAGCCGCTCGATTCATTGATGCCTTTGCGGATATCACTGTTGGACGTTTAGTTGATAACAGTAAGCTTCATAAAAACGGTCGTTTCCAACCTTGGATGAACCGGATGCGTTACCCACTGGTTATCTTCTTCATCTTGACATTCGTGCCAATCGTTAAAGACTGGGCAATGCCTGCTCGTTTGGTTTACGTCTTCATTACTTACTTAGGTTGGGGCATTTTCTACTCAACTGTTAACATTCCTTATGGTTCAATGGCTTCTGCTATTAGTAGTAAACCAGATGATAAGACGTCACTTTCAACGTTCCGTGCCGTTGGTTCTGCCTTAGGTTCAGCGATTACAAGTTACATCTTACCAATGTTCATCTACATTGGCGCTTCACAAAAGATTTCTGGTAGCCGCTTCTTCTGGGTTATCGTCGCTTGTGGTATTCTTGCATGGATCTGCTACGCTTTAACTACTGGCCTGACTACTGAACGTGTTCGTACTGAAAAGAGTGCTAAGGTTCCTATGGGCCGTCTGGTCAAGGGATTGTTCGAAAACAAGGCTTTGGTTGTTTTAGTTCTTGTTGATATTATGATTGTTATTAACCAAAACCTTTCAGGTACGATGATTTCATATCTGTTTAATGATTACTTTAAGAATAAAGCTGCGATGTCCATTGCTTTGATCTTTAACTTCGCTACTGTTATTCTGCTAGCACCATTTGGTACTTGGATCACTAACAAGTTTGGCCGTAAAGAAAGTTCAATTACTGCTTTGATTTTTGCTTCTGTCATTTACGGAACCTTGTTTGTTGTTCACACTCACAGTGTTATCTTCTATCTGGTAATGTTGTTCTTCGGTTCATTAGGTGCTGGTATGTTTAACCTGATGGTCTGGGCCTTTATCACCGATGTTATTGATAACCATGAAGTCTTAACGGGTACACGTGAAGACGGGGTTGTTTATGGTGTTAACTCCTTTGCACGTAAGGTTGCCCAAGCCATTGCCGGTGGTTTTGGTGGCTTCATGTTAAGCTTCATCGGATACAAGTCATCTACTTCTGGTGGTGTTACTCAAACCACTGAAGTTGTAGATAAGATTTATCACTTAGCTACTGGTATTCCAACGGTTTGCTTACTTGTCGCCGCATTACTCTTAATCTTCTTCTATCCTCTGAGCAAGAAGCGTGTTAAGCAAAACGCTGCAACATTGGCTAAGATTCACGCTGAAAACACTGAAGAAGAAAAAGAAGAAGAATCAGGTTCAACAAATTAAATTCAATGGTCGATCAAGAATTTTATTAATTGATCGCTAACGACAAAAAAGAGGCTGTGACTTAAGTCATAAATCATAGCTTTCAAAAAAGGTTTATCGAAGAAATCAAAATTTGATTTCTCGATAAACCTTTTTTCTGAATAAAATCAGGGTTTTATCCCCTCATATTGACCATTTTTGCCATATTTAACGCCATAATGACGATACCGGTTTCCTTGGTTACCTTGTTCAAGCCTCGGACCATAAATCGTTTGAATCCTAAAGAAGCCTTCATTCTACCGAAGACTGGTTCGACATCTATTTTACGTCGGGCATAAATTTGCGCGATCGTTTCCGTGGTTAATCGTTCCCGTTGTTGAGCTTTAAAATATTCCCAGCTGGGATTGATACTGATATATCGGGTTTGTCCAGACTGCGTTAGGGCTGCTGGGATAACTTGGTGATCCTCATCAAATTTTTCTGCCTGATAGATCTTAAAATCACGTGTGACGCCACTCTTGTCAGTACGCTTAGAATAACGCTGAAAGTTAAATCTGACACCCCGTTGGTCAATATAGTAGTCGTCTTCAGCGAAGTAGGTCCAGTTCATCACTTTACGATCATCAGACTGCCATTGACGGCTTTGTTCTTTTAACATCGTTCCGTAGTTCCGTACGGAATGATGGCTTGATGATGCTGATAGTTATCTTCTATTGTGCGGTAATTAGCCTCTGAACCATAACCAGCATCAGCCACGATGTGCTCAGCCAACGCGTTGGTATTTGATAAGGTACTCAGAAATGGAATTAAAGTTTTCGTATCAGTTGGGCGCTGGAATAAACCAAAACCTAATACGAATTGATTATTAGTAGCGATTTGTAAATTATAGGCTGGCTTCAGCTGACCGTTCAGCATCGGATCTTCTTTGACGCGCATGAAGGTACTATCCTGATCAGTTTTAGAATAACTATTGCGGTCACCAAAGGTTTCCATTTGTTTCTGGTGTTCAATCATTTTTGCTTTACGCTGGTAAAGTCACATCGTCGATTAAGTTTTGACGACGCAAGTAGTCAACCAACTGGTCTAACCCATCGTAAATCAAAGTTTCTAACTCATCGGAGATTCGGAAGCGACAGATCGTCCGGTAAGTGGGCATCTGTTCCTGAGTCAGCCAACGAGCCGTTAAGTTTTCCACCGCAAAGGTTTCGATTCGGCGACTACTAAAGACCCCACGCGTGTAGGCGAAAAGAACCAGCTTCATCATGGCACCCAAATCATATTCTCGAGGACGACCGAATAGATAGTGCTCCTTGATTGAGAGTGACTCAACCAGTTCATTAATATAGTAAGCAGGATTATCTTTTTGAACGGTATAGTCAGTAGTTAGAGGTAAAATTGTTTGATTCATGTTATAATTTGTCATGTTGGATTGTCCTTTCGAGGATGATTTCTGAGTATCGGGTGCGACCGGTACTCTTTTTTTCTGTCATTATATCAAAACTTACTAATATAAATGGTGTATTCAGCCCGACGGAGTTGAATACACCACTTTTTTTGTTAAAGTGGTAGCGAAGCAAAGCCGCAGCGCTTTTTGGCACATGATGCCGCTATTAAAAATGGCTGTTTCGCTGGCAACCTATT
>NZ_BOLK01000006.1 GCF_016861565.1 Secundilactobacillus yichangensis | reverse complement strand
ATACCGAGACAGCTGAACTGGTAACGAATACCCTTGATTTAGCCCTACTCCAGCTTAACGGCGTTAAGCCGGAAACAATGCATAGTGATCAGGGTTCTGCTTATACAGGTGGCGCTTACAGTACGGTATTGGCTGGTAATGGCATTCAGCACAGCATGTCACGTGCCGGTACACCTGGTGATAATAGTCCTATGGAGTCATTTTGGAGCCATATGAAGGATGAGTTTTTCGCATACCACAAGGCAAGCTCCAAGACTGAACTAATTACCTTAATTAACCAGTATATTTATTGGTACAACAACGAACGTCTGCAACAAACACTAAATGGCATGACCCCGGAAAAATACCGAAATCATGCCATTCAAAATTGCGCATAAACTTTTAATTATTTGACTGTCCACTTGACAGGAGTCGAGCCAGGCATCCGCTTTAAGCTTTTTTACATGAAGACTGTTAAAAATTATCGTTGACCGGCTGGCATATCATAAATGGCCCGTGGACCACCGATCAGTTTTGGCCGTGACGTTAGGAAGGTGGTATGTGCAGCGCCAATTTCCTTAACGGACGTTTTCACGGGAATCTGAACCCAGCGGACGTGCATGCCAATTTGGGTATCACCGATATCCATCCCGCCATCAGCCACAATTCGTTCAACTTCAACGGGATCCTTGAAGGCCTTATAAGCAGCCACTTGCCCCGCGCCGCCTGCGTGAAGCTGAGGGACCACGGAAACAATTTCGTAACCGCGGCGGTCGGCAACTTCCCGTTCAAGTAACAGTGCCCGGTTGATGTGCTGACAGCCTTGAACAGCTAAGTTAAGATGATGTGCTTTTAAAATCGGCAGTAGCGTGTTAATCACAGTATCGCCGATTTCTTGATTGGAGTTTTGCCCCATCCATGAACCCATTACCTCGCTAGAACTAAAGCCAAGGACAAACAAGCCGTTGTCCGGCAGCGTCACTTGGTCAAAATATTCGTTAAGGGCAGTGGTTAATGAGGTCTTAATGTCATCTGAAGTCATGATCGTGTAATACTCCTTTCAATCCATATGTAAAGTTACCTGTTTATCATACATTCATAACGGCTGAATTACAATTGACAGGCTTGCAAAAAGAGTAACTAATGGCACGGGCATTTCAGTTGCCAAGTAGCATTTGAAATAGTTAAAAGTGGGCAGTATTTCTTACTTATCTACTATGTGCAACGAGTTAAAAAAGCTCTCATTTGACAATCAAACCGATGTCAAAAAACACTGTAATGGACCTCAGAAATTTTAGTTATTCAACTGGTGTTGAACATTGCCTTTACGAAAGCAGTTAGTTTATACAGTGTCAGTAGAAACTGCATTAGCAGGAGGAGCATTAATTATAGCCGAAAAAAGTATTTGTAGACTAGAAAGTTTAACGAACTTTACCTATTTAATATAGAGGGGAAATTTTGTGGGAAAAAATGTCGTATTAGGCATATTATTATTCAAGCTTGATATTTTTTGCTGTACTTCATAGCTTCAAAATGGTATTTTATTTATTCGTTGAATCAGTTCATTTTCATTAGTTGATTCGTAAACCTGTTTTAGCCAGGTCGTGTTTTGAAGATAATTAGTCAATAATTGCAGGAATTTAAGGTGCTTTTGGCTGTCAATGGAAGCCAAACCAATAATTAATTTAACCGGTTTGGTTGATTGTTTAATCTTAACAGGGTGCTTTAATAAACTGACGCAGGCTCCAGTATCTTTGACACCATCTCGAGGAGAAGCATGCGCCAACATAATGCCGTTACCGATAACCATGTATGGTCCATTGAGCTTGATCAATTGAATAATTTTTTGGATATAACCGAATTCAATTTTATTTTGGATTAGAAGTGGCTGCAGTGATGTTTGTATTGCCTGTTGCCATTGTAATGGTTTTTGAATATATTGGATGTCCTGTTCATTCCAATATAGTTGTTGAGATGTATTGGTGAGTGCAGAGGCTGGCCTAACGACAGCACTTTGATTAGAAAGGTATTCACGCAACGTCTGTTTTAAAGCCGGAAGGTTAATAATTTTTGAATAGGTGCTGATAATATCTAGTAAGGCTTCAACGTTGATTTGCGCTTGGTTACTAGTAGGTATGATACCAGTACTGACCAACGAGTCTTGAATTTTATGCCATTCAGATACCGAAGGAAACGCTGAAACGGTCACCACTGGAATGCTTTCACGTTGATGCAATCGAATCGTACTAATAATTAATTTAGTTTGATTAACCGAGTTATTTTCGTAGTCAATGACGCTCATTGGACCGATGAAATTTACATTAGGATAAAGTGTACGTAATTGAGAAAGTAAAAGATGTGAAGTCCCAATTCCGCTTGAGCAGACTACAAAGACTTCCTTAATGTTATTAGTTTGTGTGGCTGTATTACGTAATACGCCACCAAAATATAGTGCGATTAAGGCAGTTTCATCATCTGAGATTCTTTTTGATACAAAGTGTTCGAATGGTTTAACAGCTTGCTTAGTCAAATTGAAGGTTGCCTGATAGGTTTCCTTGATTTGGTTGAGATTAGGGTGAATATATTGAATATCGAACTTAACTCGGTAGTAGGTGGATAGTAAATGAATTGTTAGATTGTTGAGAAGACCATTCTTTTGAGGATCAATTGAATAACCTAAAAATGCACTAAAACGTTGTATCATTTGCAGAGCAACTGGGCGCAGTGACTTAATTAATGGATTATTCCAGTTAACAGTTGAAAATGGCCGAGAATTGATAATCTTTGCGAGATATGCGGCCTCTGATGAATTCTTTACGTGGTTGTCCTGCAAAAAACTATTTGACCAAGTGAAAACCAGTGAGTAATTGAAAGCTTTAGCCGAGTCTTTTAATTGGTAAGTGGGAGATTTGATCCTGTTTAAGTACCAAGTGATGAAGTATTTAAACATTTCCTTTGCATCATCAGTTAACTGATTCCCCGTAATATGTTCAAGTAATTTTAACTGCTGAGAGACGTTTGGATTCAGACTAAGTTCTGAATTTGATTTGAATATTGTTATTAATTCATCGGCATGCTCGTAAACCCAGCGACGTTTTGTAACCTCAGAGCCAGTTACTTTTTTTCCAATATTCGTGTTTATAATTTGTAAATTTTGGTGTTTCAGTTCTGGCGTAAGCTTTGTTAAATCCCTGATAATGGTATTTTTGGATACACTTAAATAGGTTTTTAAATATGTAAGGGACGAGTATTGACGATTAATTAGCTCAAAAGTAATCACTTTTTTGCGCTCATCAGGTGACAAGCCGGAAAATTTAATGGGCTTGGAGCCTGAATTCAACTCGTTAATTGTTTCAGCAGGTAGATGGTAACCTAGGCCCTTAACGTTGGTGATTTCAAAATAATTGCTGTCATCTAGTTCAATGTTAACTTTCTTAATTAAATAAAAAATACTTCTTCTAGATAGGTTTAAGCTTTCCATTAAGCTTGATATAGGCACAAATTTGTTTGGACCAGCTAACGTATTTAGTAACAAATCACCATGTTTTAATTTACTAAAATGAATCATATTTTCCCCCGTTAAAAACTTTTATTAGGGGTGCCATTCTTGCACCCTAACGACTGCTATTATTGCACTTGTGAATGAAACAATCAATTTATATACTGAATGTGTAGTGTAATTGATCCGTGTTTAAAATTTCGTTATCCAATCCGCATACTATTAACAATAGTTATATTTTTAGTCGTTAATGAAAGCGCTGTATTGAGGGATGAGGTATCGATTAATAAACTATTACAGAATAGAGGTAATTAATTTGTCTATGAAGATAAAAGGAATCGCAGCTAGTGATGGAATTGGTATTGCAAAGGCGTATCTTTTAGTAGATCCTGATTTAAGTTTTAAAAAGACGACAATTACTGATGTCGATGCAGAAATTGCTCGGTTACATGAAGCACTGAACGCATCTATTGATGATTTGAAGACCATTCAACAAAATGCTAAGGGCAGTTTAGACGATGATACTTTAGCAATTTTTGATGCCCACATTACAATTTTGTCTGACCCAGAAATGATCAAACAAATCAACGAACAAATTACAAGTAAGAAAGAAAACGCAGAACAAGCATTAACCAAAGTGACAACAGATTTTGCAAATACGTTAGCTGCTATGAAGGATAACAAGTACATGCAGGAGCGTGCAACTGACGTAAAGGACGTTTCAAAACGAGTACTTAGTCATTTGCTTGGGAAAAAGTTACCTGATTTGGCTGCAGTCGATACTCCAGTTATTATCGTTGCCCATGAAGTAACGCCATCTGACACTTCTCAAATGAATAAGAAGTACGTGAAAGGTATGATTACTGACTTAGGTGGAAGAACCAGTCACTCAGCCATCATGTCTCGAACCTTGGAGATCCCAGCGGTCGTTGGGACTGCCGAAGCAACGCAAAAAATTAAAAATGGCGAGACCCTTATTTTAGACGGGCTCAACGGTGAAGCAATCAGCAATCCTAGTGAAGCTGAAATCAAAGATTATGAAAAGCAGGCTCAGGATTTTGAAAAGCAACGTGAAGAGTGGGCTAAGTTAGTTGACGCACCATCGGTTTCTGCGGATGGTAAGGAATTTGAGATTGCTTCTAATATTGGGACTCCAGCTGATATGGATGACGTTCAAAAAGCGGGATCGGACGCAGTTGGTTTGTTTAGAACCGAATTCCTGTACATGGATAGCACCAGCTTACCAACGGAAGATGATCAGTTTAATGCCTATAAGAAAGTCGTTGAGACGATGAATGGCAAGCCAGTGGTTATCCGGACCATGGATATCGGTGGTGATAAGCCACTGAACTACTTACCGTTGCCCGAAGAAATGAACCCATTCTTGGGATATCGTGCCATCCGGATCTCACTGGATCGGCAAGAAATTTTTCGAACTCAACTGCGTGCTTTGATTCGGGCATCTAAATTTGGTCAATTAAGAATTATGTTCCCAATGATTGCCACGCTTGATGAATTTAGAAAAGCAAAAGCTATTTTCATGGAAGAAAAAGAAAAGCTTCAAGCGGATGATCCAGGACTAGGTAATGACATTAAATTAGGAATTATGATTGAAATTCCGGCTGCCGCCATTTTTGCTGAAGCCTTTGCTAAGGAAGTCGATTTCTTCAGTATTGGAACTAATGATTTGATTCAATACTCATTTGCTGCTGATCGCGGGAACGAGTCCGTTTCCTATCTATACCAACCCTATAATCCAGCTTTGTTGAAATTGATCAAGCACGTCATTGATTCCGCTCATAAAGAGGGTAAAATTGCTGCCATGTGTGGTGAGATGGCCGGTGACGAGATTGCGTTACCATTACTTATGGGTATGGGACTTGATGAATACTCGATGAGTTCAAGTTCAGTATTAAGAACTCGTAGCTCTATGAAATCTCTTGATACTAAGAAATGTGCAAAGTTGGTTGCTAATGTTCTGAAGGATTCTTTAACCAATGAAGATACAAAGAAAATGGTTAAGAAATTTCTGAAATAATCTATATCAATGTGGACAATAAAAAGCGCATCAAGATTATGGAAATAATCTTGATACGCTTTTTTCGGATGCTCGTTTACATTTGTTTTTGAAAAGCTCCAATAATTAGTTGAATAATTTAATAGTCAAAAAAATCAGTTTTATCTAGATGGATAGATTAATTCTGCATTTTAAAAAATTCAGACCGAACTTTCAAAATTAAGCGATCGATTTCAGATGTATGCTGATTTGCTTTCTTATGTTTAACAGCAAAAATTGGTAGTGTAGGAGGCTGTTCTGTTAAGTGG
Organism: Secundilactobacillus yichangensis; assembly: GCF_016861565.1. Taxonomy (GTDB): domain Bacteria; phylum Bacillota; class Bacilli; order Lactobacillales; family Lactobacillaceae; genus Secundilactobacillus; species Secundilactobacillus yichangensis. Next base: position 147,735 of record NZ_BOLK01000006.1, on the reverse strand, counting down.
AGTTTCCGAATGTCAGCATGTTCCCTCAGTAGTTTATTTAACATTGATTCAGGAATAATTGCCCAGGTATTGTTGTTAATCAGGTAATTATTAACGTCACTACTTGAATCGAGTCGGATAAATGGCTCAAGTTCACTATTCCAGCACATCAGATGCCATTCTTTATATGATCGATTGTAAGGAATGAGTATCTCGTCATGCTCAGATAGCATTTCAGCACTAACAGTAACAGGATAACTACTTTTAGCTGAAGCAATTAATACTAACGGATCTTCACCAATTTTTCGAATGTCCGTTTGATATCGAGATGACTGAATAAAAGTAAAACCAACGTCGGTTGTACCATTGGCCACTGAATCGTAAATATTCCTACTACTACTGGTCTTAATTGAGTAGCGAAGAAGTGGGTCTTCTTCTAATAATAACGGTAAGATTTGGGAGAGAATCGTATGATTGATATCTGGTTGAATCATAACTGAAACTAACTGATAGTTGGCTAGTTCCTTTAAATTACTTGTTTCCTTAGTCAATTGCACGAGTTGCTGCGCCAGGGGGATTAGCTTCTTCCCATAGGCTGTCAGACTTACTGTAGATTGACCCTTTACCCGATGGATTAATGTAACGCCAAGTTCACTTTCCAGACGGTTGAGTCGATTACTGACAGCAGCTTGAGTGATGTAAAGAGCTTCAGCCGCTTGCGAAATTTGTTTGTATTCAACTATTTTTAAAAAGGTCTCTAATAATTCAGAATTCACATCGATTCACCCTTTACTGACTAATAATCTTATTTTATAAACTAGTTTTATTATAAGAAATTAAAGTTGTATTATCATCAGTCAGTTTTACAGTAGAGATACTTCCATTTGCGGGATAATTACCAATAGTGTTTACACCTTGACTATCTGCAAGGGTTCGGATAAAAGTACCGTGTGTTACCAAAAGAACACTAGAGTTATCCGAACATGTATTCCTAATTGTATCGAATCCTTGCTTCCAGCGGGCAAGAACTTGTTCGTTAGTTTCCGCGAGGTGCTCAGGATCAAGGTCATTCATATACTGACGTACTCCTATAAACCCCTTGGTCTTTAAAATTTCCTCTTGGGTTTTGAAACCGTGAGGGGCGCCAACCTTAGCCCAGGTTTCATCGGCATCAAGACCTTCAAAGTAGCCGAAAAAAACTTCTCTAAAAAGTGGTTCTACAATAATGTTCTCGGTTGGTTGTACCTGTTCAGATAAAATTATATCTCTAGTGTCAATTGCTCGTTTTAAATCAGATGAATAAACATAGTTAAAGTGTAGTCCTTTCAGCTTTTTACCGGCCGAAAGTGCATCTAAACGTCCCTGCTTTGTTAAATCAGAATCACACCAGCCCTGCATTCGATTAAATCTATTTAGTAGAGTTTGCCCATGACGTACGATATAAACTGTTTGTGTTGTCATAAATATTCCTCCTATAACTACTGCTTTATCATAGATGAATTTTTTTTAATATTCAACCTTGTAATGAAAGCGCAATCATATATAATGAAATTAGGCACAAGTGATTTTTATGTCAGTGCTAATTTTGTTTGAGCAATTATTGTTTAGCACGTTTATAAATAAGGGGAGGTATTTGTAATGCAGGTTACTTTGTCAATATGGCAAGCGTTACTGATTGCTATTTGGGTTGCGTTAGTTGAGTCGCGTATTCTTGGTTTTGCAACTTTGATGATGCGCTTTAGTCCATTAATGACTGGTATGATGGTTGGTTTTATCATGGGTGACATTAAACAAGCTATGATTGTTACCGCCGCTATTCAGTTAGTCTATATGGGATTTGTCGCTCCGGGTGGTGCTCTTCCGGCTGAACCAGCTATTGGTGCCGCTATTGCGGTTCCAGTTGCACTGATAGGACATATGAGTCCTCATGCAGCCATTGCCATTGCGGTTCCAGTTGCTCTGTTAGGTAGTTACCTATATCAATTCCGTTTCTTCCTAAACACATTCGCACTTAAACCAATGGATAAGTATGCTAGGGAAGGAAACGCACATGGTTTGCGTTTTTCAATTATTGGTATCCCAGCACTTATTTCGTTCGTGCTGTTTATTCCGCTGATTTTTATTGCTCTTTACTTTGGTGCACCAGTAATTTCAATGGTTATCACCAATTTTGCTCATGGGACAGTTATTCATGTGCTTAATTCAGTCGGTGGTGGACTGGCAGCTCTTGGTATTGCAATTATTATGCAGGTTATTGGTAAACAACGTCTTTTGCCGTTCTTCTTCTTAGCCTACTTCATGAGCGTGGCTTTTGCCGCTTTGAAGATTAATATGACAATTTACGCTATCTTCGGTGTCATCATTGCCATTATCTACGTATCACTTTCTCAAAAAAATGCAAAGGTAAATAATTGACAAAGGAGGATATAAAAATGAGTGATAATCCAACAGCAGCATCAAAAAAAGATGAAATACAAAGTGAAACTGGAGAAACTACTGACCATCGGATTCCTCAACCAGATCCAATTACCAACAAAGATTTGATGAAATCATGGTTTGGCTGGTGGTGGGCTAATGAAATTCCGCATACTTTTGACCGTATGTTAGCACCGTCATTTTGTTTCGGTTTAATTCCGACACTACAAAAACTATATAAAGATAAAGATGAACTGGCTAAAGCCTTTCAACGTCACTTACTATTTTTTAACACACAAGCTACTTGGGGTGGCGGTACCTTAACTGGTGTCACTATTTCACTTGAAGAAGCACGTGCCAAGGCATTAGCAAATGGCCAAGAACCTATTTCTGAAGATATGATCAACAACACTAAAGTTGGTTTAATGGGTCCTTTAGCCGGAATAGGTGATTCTATTGACTCTGGTACGATTCAGTACATTTTTATTGCAATGTTCTTACCATTTGCTAAGCAAGGTAACTTTTTAGGTGCTTTGTTACCATTCTTATGTTTTGCTATTGCAACCTTCACTTATGGTTATTACTTCACAAAGATGGGTTATTCACTAGGTCGTTCAGCTGCGAAGGAAATCATGACTGGTGGTCGTATGGCCGGTATCATTGATGGATTAGGGATTCTTGGTCTGTATATGATGGGTATCTTAGCCGGACAGTACATCACGATTAGGAGCTATTTAAAGTTCTCAATTAGCGGAAAAGTCTTTAACTTGAATTCAATTCTAAACGAGATTCTTCCTGGATTGCTACCATTAGTAGCAGTGCTTCTTGTGTACTGGTACTTCCAACGTCAAGGGCTTAAGATTACTCGAGCACTGTTATATCTGACTGGTGCACTGATTGTATTGAGTATCTTCTACATTATTTAGACGCTGCATTATTCGGAAGGGAATTTAGATATGAAACGAGCATTTTTAGTAATCACACATGGTGACATGGGCATTGAAACTGTTAAAAGTGCAGAACTTTTGATGGGACCTCTAGAAAATGTAACTGCTTTAGGTTTGCATCCGGGGGAATCAGTTGATTCGCTGCGTGATCAGGCATATGAAGTTCTAGATAAAAATGCAAAAATATATGATGAAACCATAGTTCTGGTTGATCTACTAGGTGGTAGTCCTTCGAACGTTTCTCTTTCAACGTTAGCAAGATACCGCGACTTAAAGATTATTACTGGCTTAAGCTTACCGTTGCTGATAAACTTACTTAATTTTACTAGCTCCGAAGAAAATACCGAAAAGTTGATTAATGATTCCATCAACGTTGCCAAAGATGGCATAAAAATGATTGATAAGAACTTTTTACAACACAAAGGTAAATAATACGAGTATAGTTAAAGTTAGATAAAAACTAAAGCATAATGGAGGTTTCGGCTATGGGAACAATTAATTTAGCACGTGTCGATGACCGTTTGATTCATGGTCAAGTCATGCAAAAGTGGACCAAAGGAAAGGGTACTAATTCAGTTTATGTTGTCGATAATGCAACAGCTGCTGATGATTTTATGAAAGATATTTACGTCAGCACTAATTCAACTGGTGGATTGGATATTGAAGTTTATTCTGCTAAAGAAGTTGCTGATCAGTGGAAAAAGGATCAATTTGGTGATGCCAAGGTCGTAATTGTATTCAAGTACGTCAAGGAAGTTAAAGAAGCTCTTGATGCAGGATTGGAACTGAAAGCATTGAACGTTGGTGGAATTTCAAAGAAGCCTAACACTGAACAAATTATTCCTGGTGTTAATATTTCTGAGGATGAAAAAGGGTTATTAAAAGAAATCCACGACAGCGGAATCGACGTCTTTTTCCAGCAGGTTCCTGAATCGAAAAAGGTTGAGTACAATCTCGGTTAACGACTAAAAAAGTTTATGTCATTGTTGTATTTTAAAAGCCTGGAACTTTTCCAGGCTTTTTTAGTCAATTAGCGAGTGAGGTTTTTACATTGGAAGATAACTTTGAGGTATATCCGGATAAAATACGAACATATACGACGTCTATTGTCTTTATGTTCTTTGGGGTATGCTTTTTCACAGTGATATTCATTCACACCTATTTGATCTTTAAAATTTTCTCACTTTTCTTTGCGGTAATGTCTTTATACTTAGTCTATAAAACTTTTCATGATGGTCATTTGGATCATCCCGACTATGTGATTAATGATATGGGTATAACCGACAACACAAAGAGCAGAAGAATCATTGTTCCGTGGTCTGATGTTTTGAAAATCGAGATGACGCCTAACAATGCTTCAATGCAAATTGGTATTCTTGCTAAAAGTATTGTTAGCGATCAAGAGGAAAAAACTGACATCTTAAAGGAAAATTTTGCTAGTAATGGTAACTTAGCATTTTATTCTGTCATGATTGACGGCTTTAAGTACCGTCAAAAATCATTTTTGAAAATCTTTAAGGAGCTTGAACGTCAAGGAGTAAAACATAACCCTAAGATTCTCATTAGTGAATATGTTGATCCGGAAACTAAGCGAAAGATGGCTGATAAACGTGATGCAGAAATTAGGGCGAAACGGCGTGAGGAAAAGATGGCCTATCGCATGATGCACCCCAAAAAACATTGGTGGTCAAGAGGTTAGTAAAGGACAGTTAGTGGAAATGTTTTTAGTTCAGCAACAAAAAAATTAAAACACAGTCACTTCCAGCAGGAGTCCCATAATTGTTAGATAAAGTATCTAACGATTGTGGGATTTTTGCGTATGCTGGACCTCATCGAACTGACGCATCATCCAGGTTTTATAAGTGGTTCCAGAAGGCTGCGATTCAGTCACCCGAACGATTGGAACCCCGCTGTTTTTAGCAAGGGTCAGCAAATTAGTTGTCATTTTGCTGATTTCTTGGGTATTGACAACAAAAAAGGCAATCTTATGGTGACGGATGTCAGCTTGCATTTGTTTGATATCTTTCGGTGAAGGATCGGTATCGTTTTGAACAGCTTGCGCGTAATGATTGTTGTTTTGACGATAACCCATTTCGGCTAACGAATAATCAAAAACCGGTTCACTGACGTTTACTCGAGCATGGTGGCTGTTGCGGCGAAGCTGGGTAACTTTCTGATCCAACGGTTTTAACGACTGAATATAGTGTTTTGCGTTACGTTTAAAGTAAGCCTTATTTTCGGGCTGGCGTTTAGCAAATTGATCAGCCAGCTCGTTTGCTAATTTGGGCATGGTTTTCATGCTGTACCAGATATGTTCGTTATCACCGTCACGACGATTCATGATACCTTGAGCCACGTTGATTTTAGTGGTACCCGTATTATCAGCGGACAGCCGCTTCATCCAGGTATCGTAGCCCAGCCCATTATAAATGATTATATTAGCGTTGCTGACTTGTTTTGCAGTTTTAGTTGTTGGCTCAAATTCATGCGGTTCCATACTTGGTTTATCGATGATTGAGGTAACCGTTCCCTTATCGCCCAGTACGGCTTTTGCAGTTTCACCGTAGAAATCCAGTGACGCCACTACGTTGATCCGATGGGAATCATGCGATGTAGTAGTTCTTGACGTGCAGCCCACTAACAAAACAGCGATGAACGCCAGTGTTAGTAAAGTGCTGAGTGATCGAATGTAGCGCTTTAACATGTTAATCAGGTTACCCCCTCAGTTAAATGATAATAGTTACCATTAGTATAGAATACCACAACCGATTGCTAGATGGTATGAAATTCAGAAATCAAAAAACTCCCTTAAGTAAAGGTACTTAGGGGAGTTTTGACTGATTTTAAATCATTACTAATTAATACTATTGATCAACCGGCCGACGTTTTCAGCTAAAAGAGCCAAGTTCTTGGGACCGTCAGCAATGGCCTGCTCCAACGTGGTGACACCGGGAACGATTGGGAAAATCGCATCGATAGCGGTTTTATCGTACAAACTATCAACACCTTTGCCAACGTTACCGGCCAGTACGATCACCGGTGCGTCTGGTACAACCGACTTGGTTGCCTGAGCAACGCCATACGGTGTTTTACCGAATTTGGTTTGAAAGTCGATGCCGCCTTCACCAGTAAAGACAAAGTCAGCACCTTTTGCCCGTTGTTTTAAGTGGGAATATTCAACGACAATGTCGATTCCCTTTTGCATTTCAGAGTTGGTGAAAGCCAGTAGTCCGGCACCCAGTCCACCGGCGGCACCTGCACCAGCGCGATCGGCTAGGTCAAGCTGCAGGTCACGCTTAATGATGTCAGCGTAGTGCCGCAGGTTAGCGTCTAAGGTTTTGACCATGTCGGGAGTCGCCCCTTTTTGGGGACCGAAAACGGCGGATGCACCGTCGGGACCAACTAGTGGATTGGTGACGTCTGAAGCAATAATAATCTTGGTTTCCGCTACAGCAGGATTAACGTCTGACGTATCGATCCGGTTTAATTGCCCAAGTTGACCGCCGCCAAAGGTTAGTTCCTGATCGTTTTGATCGAACAATTTCACTCCCAAAGCCTGGGCCATTCCAGCACCGCCATCATTAGTGGCGCTGCCGCCGATACCCAAAATGATTTGTTTAATTCCTTGAGCCATGGCGTCAAGCATCAGTTCACCGGTACCGTAAGTGGTGGTAATCAGGGGATTGTGCGTCTGATCGTCAACAAATTGAATGCCACTAGCGGAGGCCATTTCAATCACGGCGGTTTCCTGGTCACCCAAGATACCGTATTTTGCTTGAACTGGTGTGTTTAGGGGACCCGTCACCTGTTTTTCAATGATGCGGCCTTCGGTTGCGTCAACTAGTGACTGAACGGTACCTTCACCGCCATCAGCCATGGGAACCTTTTCAAAAACGGCCTCCGGGAAAATCTTTTTCAGTCCGGCATGCATGGCATCAGCAGCTTCTTTAGCGGTCATTCCACCCTTGAAAGAATCGGGTGCAAGTACAAATTTCATCTTAATTTCCTCCTATAGATGCATGTAACCAAACATGATCGTGGCAACGATAGCAGTGGTTAACCCAACCATTGACTCGTAGACGATTGCCTTAGAACGTTCTGAAATATCCATTTGCATGGCGTTGGCAGTCACGTGGAAATAGTTACCGTGAGGCAAATGATCGATCACGACACCACCCGTATGAACCATGGCCGCGGCTGCTAAAGGTGCGACGCCGAAGCCCAAAATGGATTTACCGAATGACCCGGTTGCCAGAATAACCCCAGTGGAAGTTGAAGCGGCAGCTGCGGCCATTAAAATACCGGAAATTGGCGCCAGCAGTGTACCGGAAAGGTGCGACACTTTGATGAGGGCAATGACTTCTTCAGGTAAACTAGAATTGGTAATTAAGCCACCAATGGCACCGGCACCAATCAAAATGAGAACTACATCGGTCATTCGAGTCATTCCTGAAGCGGCATAGGAACGCAGCTTGGAGCCCTGTTTCATGGCAAGCGCGCCAATGATTGCCGCAATCGGCAGGACGTACAGGGCGTCTAGATTCAGGGTTGTCAGTATTTTAATATGCAGCATTGAACCGATTGGATTGACCAGTAACAGTACAATAGCGACTACCGGAGTAACTAATGAACTGCCTAAACTAGGCAAATCTTTCTTCTCAGGGGTAGTAGCCATGAGGTTGGCTAAGTCTTCATCCAATACCTGAGAGCCCTTATTCTTCAGTAAACTGGCTAATAATACGGTCATGGCCAGTCCAAACAATGCCGGAACAAAATCGGCAATCATGACCTGACTCAGTTCAACGCCGAACCCCTTGGCGGCCGCAATCGTATTTGGATTTGGCGAGATAATGTTTCCGGCTTTACCACCTCCAGAAAGGGCAACCAGCAGCGCTAATTTTGAGATGTGCATCTTTTTGCCGGCTTCCAGCGCGATCGGCGAGACGATCAAAACGGCTACCGGAATAAAGACCCCCACGGCCGTGATAACCATGGTCGCCAGCGCTAACGCGAAAATAGCCAGCCGGTCACCTAACTTGGTAACGATTGTCCGGGCAAGGGTTTCCGCGGAACCTGATTCCATCATAACCCCAGCCAGCATCCCAGCTGCCAGAACCCTTAAAATGGTTCCCATGACACTTTGAGAACCCGCGATGAGAATATTAACGGTCTGCAACAAATTGGCACCACCGATTAGACAGCCAATGATAGCACCTAGTAATAGAGAGTAAACGGCATTTAACTTCTTTAAGATCAAGATAATGGCTAAGGCTAGCCCAATTAGTGCTGCCCACCAAGTTACAACAACTGTTTGAGTCATCACTGAACCCCTCCTAAAATCATGATTCCCGACTCCCAACAAGTTCGAGAATGAATAAATGGCCGGCTTGGCAAAAATAATTATAGACAAATTCGAATAATCTACAAGCAAGTGACATCATTGTAGGGAAAATAAAACAGTCCGCTTATCGATCTGGTACTGACTGACAGGCGGACTGCTTACTTTATACATAGTGTTTGATCGGCTAACCTAGAATCTTCAGACCAGTTGCTTTAATATCAGCCGCGAATCCCTTAACGGTATTCATGGTAATGTCATCACCAGTTTGACCGGCCTTCGCAACTAATTTATCAATAATGGTCGGCGGTACGGTGATGATATCAACGCCGTATTGTTCAGCCTGCATGATGCTGTAAACTTCCCGGGTACTTGCCCAGAGCAGTTCAACATCGTCGCGGTCCTTGGTTAACGCGACGCTTTGCTTAACAAACGGAATTGGATCGATACCGGCATCGGCTACTCGGCCAACGAAGATGGAGACGATACTTGGTGTACCAGGTACGATAGCATCAACACTTTCCTTAACTTGTTCAACGGTAGCGATGGCGGTGACGTTGACTTTGACGCCGTCAGCGGTTAAATCATGGATCAAGTTCGTTGTTGGTTCGCCCGCAGTGGTCCGAATCGGTATTTTGACGTAAACGTGCGGCCCGAGGTCGTGCAGCATTTTGGCTTCTTTAAGCATGGTGTCATAGTCGTTGCTGAATACTTCAAATGAAATGGCTTCATCGGGGAAGGTGGCAACTGCTTCTTTAGCAAATGTCAGGTAATCCGTTACGCCAGCTTTCTTTAACAAACTAGGATTAGTGGTAAAACCAGTCACAAAGTCATTTTCATTAATGGCCTTCATATCTTCAAGGTCGGCACCATCAGAGTAAATTTTAGTTTTAAAAGTTAATTTCGTCATTGTATTCTCCTCAATAAATTAAGCTTTGGCAGTTTTTTCGCTGAACGCTTTTAAATAAGTCGCTGCCACGTTATCAGCGGTAAAGCCGAACTGGTTCATGATTGCGGCTGGGTTGCCAGATTCACCGAAACGGTTGTTAATGCCGACTGTTTTGCCCTGCAGGCCAACGTAGTGTTCCCAGCCATAGGATGTTCCCATTTCAATGGCAACTCTACGAGTGACATGGCTTGGCAGTACTTGTTCACGGTATTCAGCGGGCTGGGCATCGAATAATTCGAACGATGGCAATGAAACAACCGAAACATCACGCCCTGCATCACGAAGCTGCTCTTGGGCTGATAAAGCCAGCTGAACTTCAGAACCAGTGGCAATTAAGATGCCTTCAGGAGTTGTTCCCTTAGCTGGCGAGAGAACGTACCCGCCACGTTTTACACCTTGGTTGGCTAACACGTCCGTTTGCGGCAGTGTTGGCAAATTTTGCCGAGTGAGCACCAGCATGGTTGGGGTTTCAGTTGCAGCAAGGGCAACTTGCCAAGCGGCAATTGCTTCATTGATATCTGCAGGCCGAATCACGTTGACGTTTGGCATGGCACGAAAACTCATCAACTGTTCAATGGGTTCATGAGTCGGGCCATCTTCACCAACGGCAATCGAATCGTGAGTGAACACAAAAGTTGACGGAATCTTCTGAATGGCGGCCAACCGAATGGCAGCCCGCATGTAGTCTGAGAAAACGAAGAAGGTGCTGGCGTAAGCATGAATGCCGCCATGCAGCGTCATTCCATTTACCGCTGCAGCTTCAGCGAATTCACGAACGCCAAACCAAACGTTTTTACCAAGCTGATCGTCAGGTTCGTAGGCTTCTGCAGTTTTAACATTTGTTTTATTTGAAGAGAATAGGTCAGCACTCCCACCCCAGAAACTTGGTAACTGTTCTGAAATAGCGGTAATGATTCGCTGACTGGTATTCCGGCCTGACTCTGATTCACCAACGTGGCTAACGGGAAGTTTCGGATCCAATGAGACGGGTTTGAAGCTCTGCAGTAGTTGGGATGCTAGTTCAGGATACTGATCTAGATAATGATCAAATAGTGTCTGCCACTGTTCTTCAGCAGCGATTCCGCGCTGTTTAACTGTGGCCTCGAAGTTTTGGCGAACGTCGTCTGGAATGTCAAATGAGACGTAATCCCAGCCCAGCTTTTTCCGGGTGGCTGTCATATTCTCCTCACCCAGGGGCTTACCATGAACGCCATTAGTACCAGCGTTGGGTGCGCCAAAGCCAATCACCGTTTTCACGTCGATCAGGGTTGGTTGATGAGTATTTTGTTTAGCCGCCTCAATCGCTGCATTGATTTCAGCAGGATTATTGCCATCTGCAACGTGCAGGACTTGCCAGTTATAAGCTTCAAAGCGCTTCGGGGTATCGTCAGTAAATGCCATATCAGTGGGACCGTCAAGTGAGACGCTGTTGTCGTCGTATAAAACGATCAGCTTACCTAACTTAAGGTGGCCAGCCAGACTAGCAGATTCATGAGAAATACCTTCCATAAGGTCACCATCGCCAGCTAAAGCGTAGGTGTAGTGATCCATAATTTTAAAGCCGGGCTTGTTGTACTGTGCGGCCAGGTGGCTTTCAGCCATCGCCATGCCCACAGCCATACCCAAACCTTGGCCTAAAGGTCCGGTAGTGGCTTCAACACCATCAGTCACACCATATTCTGGGTGGCCAGGTGTTTTACTGTTAAGCTGCCGGAACTGCTTTAAGTCATCAATCGTCAGGTTAAAGCCTGAAAGGTGTAACAGACTGTACAGTAAAGAAGAACCGTGACCGGCAGATAGAATAAACCGGTCGCGATTGATCCAGTGCTGATCAGTCGGGTTAATGTTTAGATGTTTAGTCCATAGAGTGTACGCCATTGGTGCTGCACCAAGGGGTAATCCAGGATGGCCAGAATTGGCCTTTTCAATCATATCGACGCTTAAAAAGCGCAGTGCGTTAATTGATTTTTGGTCTAGGTTACTATTTTGCAAGTTAATCACGCTCCTATGCCTATGAAATATAAGGTAACTGGTAAGATATGTCAACTCAGAGATTCTGAATGGTATAGTTGATATATCGGACAATTTCATTGAGATTTTCAGCAAAAATGGTTTGGTTGAAAGCAAGTCAAACTAGGCTTTCTTGATTATTAAAATCCAAAATCATCGTTTTGATGAAAATTTCAGGGCATCAAGCGAAAATGAGAAATAGTTTTCATTTGATGATTAATTCGAAAAAACATTTGAATTAACCTTTAGGAAGGTCTGATTGGCTGAATTTTTTATGAAAACAAGTTACATCAGGGAAGTCAGACTGAAATCTGGGAAGATAGTCTGTCGTTTTCATGAAAGTTTCAGCTTGTCAGTAATTATTAAAAGAACATTAAAGAAATAATTTGAAAAGTTTAATTAATAGTAACATGAGTCATTGCATTTAAAAAGGGATTTCCACTTTTTTAATGAGAAACATGCTATACTCAAACTATATTAACTAGGGGCGCAAATTGCTGAGACGGTCATTGTACCGAACCCTTTGAACCTGTGAGCTAACCCTCGCGAAGGAAAGTTAACGTGTATCTTGCGATTAAACTGCCGGCCAGGGTTTCTCTGGCCGGCTTTTTCGATTCAGCAGTTTTCGTCGCTCGAGGAGGTTTTTTTATTGTTTACAGATCAGATTCATCAAGCAGCGGCACCATTTTGGCAGAAGAGTTTTGAGCATCCTTTTATTCATGAATTGCAGGCTGGCACATTGCCTAAGGACGTTTTTCGTTACTACTTGATACAGGATCGCTACTACCTCAGCGAATTTGGCAAATTGCATGAACTGGTGGCTGATCAGGTCGATGATGACCACGGTAAGCAGTTCTTATTGGCGGGTGCTCAAGGGCTAAAAGACGGCGAGATTGCCGTTCGTGAGGGGTTCTTTGAACAGTTAGGAATCACGCCGGATGAGGTTGCCAGCACACCAATTGCACCAACGGCCTATAACTACGTTAACCATATGTACGCGGAACTTTATCGGGGGACACCGCAGCAGGCGATTGCAGGATTGCTACCGTGTTACTGGCTCTATAATCAAATCGGTCAGCACCTAGTAGCAAAGGGTTCACCAGTGAAACTGTATCAGCGCTGGATCGAAACCTATGATAGTGATGACTACACTGACAGCGTGGATCAGATGATTGCGTTAACGAATCAAGTTGCCAATCAATCGGATAACACGATTAAAAATAAAATGAAAACGTCATTTATCCGCAGCAGTGCCTATGAACTAGCATTTTGGCAAATGGCACTGGATAAACAGAAGTGGCAAGTAACCGCCTAGATTTTCTCATCTTCCTCTAATCTGGTATAATATCAGACAAACATATTAAGGAAGATGATCTACATATGAAAATTAGAGAAATTAAACCAGCAGACGATTCTCAGATGGCCAAGATCCTCAGGACATCTCTGGAACAACTGCATCTGAATTTACCAGGGACAGCTTATTTTGACCCGTTCGTTGACCACTTAAGTGAATGGTATCAGCAGACGCCAGCTGCTAAGTATTTTGTGGCGGTATCAGATAGCGACCGAGTGGTTGGCGGTTGCGGTGTCGGACCAATCGCACCAGAGCAGGGAATTGCTGAATTGCAGAAACTATACGTTGACCCCAATTATCGGCATCACGGTGCGGCAGCCCAGCTGCTGCCAGCCTGTTTCTCGTATGCGAAAGCGCATTATCAATCGCTTTACTTGGAAACTTTTGCATCAATGAAAGCAGCCAATCAGCTGTATACCAAGGTCGGGTTTAAGCAGTTGGATCGGCCACTTTCACAATCAGAACACGGAGCCTGCGATACGTGGTACCTGATGACATTGTAGAATGACAGAGTTTAAAAAATTGGTAGGATTGTGAATTTTAAATGCAGAGGACCTTATTTTCCGGTATCATGAGTAGTATGAAGAATATCAGAAGTGGGGTAATCGAATGATCAAGATGGTAGCAGTTGATATGGATGGCACTTTTTTAAACGACAAGCGCCAGTATGATAAGGCACTATTTTTATCGCTGTTTAAGCAGATGAAGGCGCGTCATATTCATTTCGTTGCTGCCAGCGGGTCTCAGTATCAGCGATTGCGGCACGAGTTTGCCGAGGTTGCCGATCAGATGGACTACATCTCACAAAATGGCGCAATCGTGCACAGCGGCAATCAGCTCCAGCATATTGAAGCAATCAGCGATGAAGAAGTTCACGGTGTGATTCAGTTGCTACGGAAAACGTTTGAACCGGGCTTGATCAATCAGGAAGTTGTTTCCGGTCTTCACGGGACCTATGTCAATCGCGATATGGATCCTGAAGTTTTGAAAATTGTGAAGTATTATTATCGGCCGGTGATTGGCGTTGATAATCTGGCTACCATCGCGGGCAAAAAGGTGAAGGACCAGTTTACTAAACTGGCTATTAGCTTCACGCCTGGAATCAATTTTGACCGTGCTTCAGCCAAGCTAGCCAAGGCATTACCTGCTAAGTTAACGAATGAGACTTCTGGGTTTAACACGGACTTGGTGGGCTCAGCTAATGCCACTAAACGTTCTGGCATTCGAATTTTGCAAGACCATTACCAAATTGCTGATGATGAGTTGATGACTTTCGGCGATAACGAAAATGACTTGAGCATGCTGACCATGACACCGCATAGTTTTGCTATGAAAAATGCGGCGAATAAGATTCGCCACTCAGCTGCCCACGTCACTCAGTTTGATAATAACCACAATGGCGTGTTGGAAACTTTAAGAATGGCACTTTAGATAAGAAGGATAAAGCAGCATAGTGAGAAGTCGTTGACTACTCACTATGCTGCCTTTGTTTGCTTATGATTCAAATGAAATATCCATCGGTATGGCGCCCACCAGAGATTCGTGAACGGTGCACTTTTTAACCACTTCGTTTAAGAAAGCTTGGTGATCTGCGGGTGTCAGGTTGGTTTCTGCAGTGACTTTAATACCAATGTGAGTCACTTTGGAGGTGCCGTCATCAAAGGTCGTTGTTTCACCAGAAACGTCGACTTTAAACTTCTTAACGGTTAAATGTTCTCGCGAGTTTTCAATTTCACGTGCCGTAACACTCATACAGCTGCCAACAGCGCCTAATAAGTATTGAACGGGATTAGGTGCGGCATCGGTCCCTTTGGCCACTAACGGCTCGTCAGCTAAGTAAGTATGACCGCCGGTTTGGTTCATAACCTGCTCACCAGCTGGCCTTAAGGTTGAATGTACGATATATTTTCCCATTTTAAGTACCTCCAGATATTATTTTCCCCATTGTAGCACAGGAACAACTCAAGACGCTGCTGACGTGACTGTGGCTTTACACGAGTACCAAAAAACGGACTTCCCTAAAAAGGAAAGTCCGTTATTATTTGAATTTAATTGGGTTTAGCCAACAACACGAACTTGAATCGATTGACGACCAAATTGCATTGCTTCTGAGTTAGTCATGGAGATGTCTAGCTGGTTGGGATTGCTGTAAGCAAAAGTACCAGTATCATTAACAACTCGGTTTTCTGTATGACCATCTTGGAACTTGATTTCAAGTTGAGTACCCTTTGGGTAGCGGCTTAAAGCAGCAGCTACACCAGTACCAGTTGGAATCGAGGTCCCTTGACCACCAGCAGCAACTTCTGGATCGTACGCCGTTGCAACCATGGTTGTCCACCCGCTAGTAGCCGTTTTACTAGTAGCAGTCTTAGTTGTTGATTGTTTTGATTTATTGCTGTTTGTATTGTTGCTTGAAGTATTATCCGTTAATGGCTTGATTCTTGGGCTCTTATCAGCCTTGGCACCAGTAGGAATAGTTAACTTTTGATTTGGTAAAATAACAGCGCTGGCAGAACTGAGTGAGTTAGCATTAACAATCGCCTTAGTAGTGGTGTTGTTATCCTGAGCGATGCCCCAAAGGCTGTCGCCTGATTTAACAGTGTATTGTTTAGCGGAAGCAGAGATAGTAGCAAAACCGAGACCGATTAAAGTACCGAACATGACTAAACTACGTGAAACTAATGATTTTGGTAACATAAAATGTATGACCAACCTTTCGATATCATGCCGTTAAGCATAGGGATTAAATTAATTAAACTATAAGATAAGTATTATTTATCCTTACCACGAGTATTACTATAACATGCTAAATCTGCATTTCAGTAACAGATTCACTACATTAAATTCGAAATGAGTCATGTTTTTGAAATGTTGTAACATTCATGTAATATGCAGAAATATGAAAGCGCCACGTAACAAATATGTTACAGCTTATTAATAAAGAAATTAAAAAATGAGGATATTGAAGTGATGAATTTTGAGTATAAACGTGGAGAGTTAGTGAAATAGCATTAAAAAGCACCGCTCTTTTCAGGTTTCAAAAAAAGCAATGCTTTAGCTGATATCTCGATTGAAATGTTAAGGGAATATTACAAAAGTGCCGACGCAGCGACTTCATCGATTGATAAGCCGTTGTATAGAAAGGGATTCCGTGTAAAAAGCAAGTACTCTGGTGCATGAGTTTTTCTCCAGGAGTGAAGTTGATTAATCGAAATTGGTAACGGAATAGTTGAGTGATCATGATTTAAATTTAAGACGAAAATGAGTTGCTGCGAGGAATAGGTCAGATTTGCACTCACCAAATCTAAATAAGCCTGACCAATCTTTTTGGCCAAGCCATCTAAAGAAATTTGTTTAAGTTCGTTTAAGTGTGTTTCAAATGCGGAACGTTGTGCATCAGAAAGGGGCGCAACTAGAAGCGCATCACGAGTGATTATGTATAATTGACGAAAATTTACTATTTTATCTTCCATATATACCGCCGCTTTATGTCAATGTATTCGAAAAAAAACGCAAAAGTATTTTACATTTGCCTAAAGAAAGTCTAGAATGGTGTTTGTAGATAAGAATAATTCTAAAGTAGAGAGAAGGTTAATTCTATGAAAAAGAAGCAAACTCTTGCACAACGGATCAACATTATGCGTGCCTCCGTTATGGGTGCCAATGATGGTATCTTATCGGTTGCCGGTATCGTTATTGGTGTCGCTGGTGCCACGACCAACAACTTTGCTATCTTTATTTCTGGTATTTCAGGAATGCTGGCCGGTACGGTATCCATGGCGATGGGTGAATACGTCTCCGTGAACACACAAAAGGATGCGCAGCGGCGAGCAATCATGAACCAAAAAGACGCACTAGCTAACAGTTATGATGATGAATTTAACTTCGTCAAGCAAAAGTACGTTAATGAAGGTATCGATCCGCAGTTAGCAGAACAGGCTACTAACGAAATGATGGATCAGGATTCGTTGGTCACAACTGTCCGGGAACGTTACGGATTCGATGTTGGTGAATATACGAGTCCATACGCGGCAGCAATTGCCTCGATGATTTCGTTTCCTATTGGCTCCATTCTACCACTATTGGCGATTACAATGTTACCCACATCAATCAGAGTTTTTGGTACTTTTGTGGCGGTGGTAATTGCTTTGGCCATTACTGGTTTTAGCGCAGCCACCCTAGGGAACGCTAAGCGTGGTAACGGTGTTTTCAGAAATGTTGTGTCGGGTGTATTAACGATGCTTGTGACGTACGCTATCGGTACTTTAATTGGTCATGTATAGGGGGACTCTAAATGAGTGAGATAGCTATCAAACCAAAAAAGAAAAAGTCCACCCAAACGATGGAAGAGAAGTTAAACACTTTACGTGCGGGTGTCTTAGGTTCCAATGATGGGATCCTAACCGTTGTTGGTGTGCTGTTTAGTGTGGCGGTTGCGACACCTAACCAGTTTACGATTTTTATCGCGGGTCTGTCTGATCTGTTAGCTTGTGCCTTTTCAATGGCATCTGGTGAATACGCGTCAGTCAGCACGCAAAAGGATACTGAAGAATCAGTTGTTAGAACGGAAAGCCGGTTGTTGAAAACTGATTATCAAGCTGAACTTGAAGCGGTGATCAACCACTATACTGATCGTGGTGTAACTGAAGCGACGGCGACTAAGATTGCTAATGAACTAATGGCTAAAAAGCCGTTGGAAACAGTGGTTAACGTTAAGTATGATTTAAAGCTGAACCACTATATGAATCCTTGGTACGCTGCTTTTTCTTCATTATTCTCAGCGTCTGCCGGTGGTGTTTTCCCGCTGCTTGCAATGACCTTATCTCCAGTTTCGATTCAATGGCCAGTCACCATTTTAGCGGTCTGTTTCTCAGTTGGCCTTACTGGGTTTATGAGTGCGAAACTGGGTAATGGTTTAGTAAAAACAGCCATTATTCGAAACATTATTGTGGGTATTATTACCATGATTATTCACTACAGTGTTGGGCTTCTGTTGAAATAATAGCTTATTTGATTATCTGGATTGTTATATTTTCTCTCAGTGGAAAATGTGACAGTCTTTTTTTGTGCCGTAATTAAAAAGGCTGTTTCGGTCATTTTTTGATTTTTGAATCAATTTTATACGCTAGTAATGCCGGTGTAACAGCTGCCATGCAATTTTTATATCTTCCCCAGAAATGAGACATTCTTTCACCTTAGAATTTTAGTGTCTTTTTATTGTACGTAAAATCTTCTTCAGGTAATATAAAATGGTCTATACTACCAAAGCGATTAACTGGGGGTGCGATGATTGAAAAAGATAACCCAATCGATAAAAATGAATCCAGCGATACTTGCGGTTAGCCTGTGTGCACTGATCGTGGGCTGGCTGATTTTTCTTACCCCAATTCATGGTTACTCGGATAACGGTGATTTTCAGTACTTAATGGCGACTAACGATCTTTACGGTCTGCCGCACGCAAAAGCTGGTTATGTTGTTCAGCACTACGGGTTAATGAAGTATTATAATCCGCTGCATTTAAATCATTTGACGACTCAGTCAGCGGTTATTCAGATTGCAGTCGGCTTGAATCGATTATTATATAGCCAGACTATTTTTGATGTTCGATTCTTAGGAGCGGTTCACTATGTGCTCTATCTTGGTGGCGTAGCGGTTTTGGTAAAGGGGCTTATCGGTAACGAAAACCGGCTTCGTAATTACCTGATGACTGTGGCTGTCGTTATATTTGTAGCTGATTCATCCTTTACACTGTACTTTAATTCCTTTTATCCCCAGGCATTGGCCTTTATTCTGCTACTCTACTTGGTTGGGTTTGCGCTATTAATTATTCGTTACAAAACTGTAAACAACTGGCTAACGGTGGGCTTTTACGTCAGCGCCATTCTTTTACTAATGGTGCATGAATCTACTAGTTTGCTGATTATTGGAATTGTGATCATCAGTGTTGGCATTTTACTGCTGCCGAGTCGTCAGTGGATTCATGGGTCCGCAGCGGTAGTTACCTGCTTACTCCTTTTTACCTGCTGGGTCTCGGCAAATAATATAACACGGGAAGTACGGGCTGTGAATAAGTATCAAGCCGTGACGCAGGGGCGGCTATTGGCCACGTCGCATCCAGAATCAATTGCCGCAACCAGCCATATTGATGAGCAGTTTTCATTGATGAAAGGCCGAAGCTACTATCCGGCAGCTTATGCACCATTAGAACCAGAGGGGCATTATATTCAGGAAAATTTCAGTCAACACTATGATTTGCCCTGGCTATTGCTTGAGTATACTGAGCATCCGCACCAGTTCAGTTTGCTCCTGGATAAATCAGCTAAAAATATGATGGTGCTGAGACCTAAATTAACCGGAACACGAGAAAAACAAGCGGGGGGTAAACCGTTTCAGAAAACTAGGTATTTTTCACTTTTTAGCTATATAGCGGGTACTTATTATCCGAAGACGTATGGCTTTAACTGTCTGTTGGCATTTGCCATTATGGTTATTTACTGCGGCGGGCTGATCAGGGAATCAAGCAAACAAAATCAAGCAGTGAAATCTCATTTCTGGCTGGTTTTAGGCTTGCTTTCAGTCGTGGTATTAGTGCCGCCTGTTGTTATCGTTCTTTATGGGACAGCCAATTTTGTGATCCATATGCTACCAGTCGCAGTTTGTCTGTCACTTTCTAGCTTCATTTTGTTAAGCGATGTTGTACAGCATCGACTTTGGAGGAATCGTGATGTTACGTAAACCTTATTTTTGGGGATTCTTAATCTTGTTGATTCTAGTCGTTGGGTTTGGAAAATTAGCTATTCATGCAGAAGCAGCCGGCAGTCGATCCGTGATGCTGGTCTATGATTCAAAGAACATTGCTCACCATGGTGATTTAGAGCTTGATCGGTGTCAGCGGCTGCTGACTAGTTTAGGGCTACCGGTAAAAACGGTTCAGCTTAATCAATATCAGGCAGCGGATTTACAGAACGGTCGGTATCGCGGCGTGATTACGCTGATTAATTGGGAACAGTCCAAAAACCGGAACCGGGCATTTGAACACGATCGTAGAGTTTTTGATGGTCCTAAACTGCATATTGGCCCTGGACTGCAGGCGGATGAAAGGCAAGAACTGGGTGGTAAGTTTAAAACGCTAGTGCACCAGCAGCTTACGAGCCATCAGGGACGGGTGAGTCAACCACTATCGACTAATCAACCAATTTTAGTTCGTGATCAGCAATCAGATAGCACATCGTCAGTAGGCTGGTTAAGCAGCCAAAATCATCCTATAAAGAAGTATTCGTACGGCGTTAAAAACGGTAACACCAGATTTCTACCAGAACTCGGAAGCGATGGTTTATCAATTGCCCTGGCTGGTCAATTAATTGCCAAACTGTTTAAAGTTACTGTTCACAATCAGTTGCCCTTGCTGACAATCACTGGCATTACTCCGTATACCAAACTAGAAGATCTATCCCGACTGGTTAACCAGTTAGCAACGCAGGGCTTTCCATTTGCACTGAGTATTGTCAGCGTTGAACGGAATACAGACTTGAAGGCCTTTCACCGGTATACGAAAGTGCTTAGAAAGGCTGAAGAGGCTGGCGGGGTCATCTTTTTGCGCCCGTCCACTGAAACTGGGACACAACGGCTAAACGAAGCCGAGCTGCGGTCGGTTTTTCAAACGGAACTTGCTAGTTTGAGCGCGGATCGGGTGCTGCCAGTAGGGATCAGCGCGCCAGGGTATTGGAATCGGTCGAACCGAAGGCAAAGAGCGGTTTTAAATAGTGCCTCTCACGTTCTCCTACTGCCGGATCAACCGCAGCGACTTGAAGAGATCCCGGTTGAACCGGAGCCAATGATTACTAACGAGAACCGGTTTAAGACTGGCATTGTCGGTGTCCCGTTGAAGGCAATAGAGACTGTGAGTTGGCAAAACGAGCTTAAATTTGTACAGCCAACTGCTCTATTAGTACCCATGCCCACAAATCGGGATGGCATCGATCGATTAATACAGCAGCTGCATGGCAGCAATATACGGTGGCTTGACCCCGTGAAAAATCATTTAAAGACATCAATTAAAGCAGGATCAGTTTTATTTGATTATCGTTCAGGACAGTATTTCTTTAACCGTGAACCCGTAACGGATTTGGATGCGGATGTAGAGAATTTAGCAAATGGCGACAGTCAAGCTGAACCGACAACTTGGATGAACCGGGTTATTCAATGGCAATCACAAGCATTGCTGTGGCTGTTTGCTGGAATCGGCCTAATTCTAGCTGGATTATTAGTGCTTGGCTGGCGAATCTATCGTAGCAAGTTCATTCACTCCCGTGACATAAAAGAGAGGTGATTATTATTTTAAACAGTTTGTTATTCATTACGATAATTGCAATCTGGGGAATCTTAATCGTTAATCTGATTCTCACGATTGCGGGGTATTTCTACTATTTAAGGTGGCATCGAAGACCAATGCCAAAATTATCTGCGGAGGTACCGTTTGTTTCAATCCTAGTACCGGCGCACAACGAGGGTAAAGTGTTACAAAAGACGGTTCAGGCGCTACTTAAATTTGATTACCCGTGGGACCGGTATGAGTTGATTATCATCAACGATAATTCTAGCGATAACTCTGCGGCGCTACTGAGTAAGATGCAGAGGGACTATTTCAACCGGAACTTTCAGGTCATCAATACTAATGCTCAAACCGGCGGAAAGGGCAAGTCTAACGCGTTAAATATTGGTCTCAAACAAGCTAAAGGAACCATTATTTCCGTTTACGATGCGGATAATACTCCGGAAGCAGGTGCACTGCGATACCTCGTTGCGACATTAATGCGGGACCATAAATTGGGGGCGGTGATTGGTAAGTTTCGAACCCGGAATCGAAATGCCACAATGCTGACCCGGTTTATCAACGTTGAAACGCTGGCTTTTCAATGGATGGCACAGGCTGGTCGTCAGCAACTGCTACAGCTTTGCACGATTCCAGGAACCAATTACGTTATCCGTCGAGACTTGCTGGAACAGATTGGTGGCTGGGATGTAAAGGCATTGGCTGAGGATACTGAAATCAGCTTTCAAGTGTATCGGCTAGGGAAATGGATCGCATTTCAGCCATTAGCGGTTACTTGGGAACAGGAACCGCAAACGCTAGATGTTTGGTTCCATCAGCGCACGCGGTGGGTGAAGGGCAACATCTACGTTATCTTGAAAAACTTAGGCTTACTGTTTCAGACGGATGCGAAGGTGATTTGGTTTGATCTGCTGTACTTCATGAGTACCTATTTTCTGCTGATGTGTTCACTGGTGTTCTCGGACGTTATCTTTGTTTTATCAGTAGCGGATCTCGTGCACATCACGTTGCAAGATTACAGCGGTACAGTTTGGCTGGTCGCAATTTTATTGTTTATTCTGAGCACGTTTGTGGCAATTACGACTGAAAAGGGCGAAATGACTATCGGAAATTTAGGTATCATCAGTTTGATGTACTTTATTTATAGTCAGATGTGGCTGGCGGTGGCAATCTATGGAATGGTGGGGTATATTCGTGAACAAATTTTTCATCAACAAGCCAAATGGTATAAAACGAAGCGTTATTAATAGTAGTCTTGCGGTATTGACGTTAATTTTGTTTTTCTTTAGTAGTGGAGAAAAAGCGGCTGCTAAGCAGTATACGCAGCCGTTTCAAAATAGCACAATGTCATTAGCGGGTAAGGCAGTTCAATCTAATATGTATTTTGTGAAGATGGGTTATTGGGACGTGAAAAAGGCGACCTTAAATCTTAATTTCCAAGTTTCTCAACTGAATGATCGGCAGATTTCAGATATTACTGTGACGGTGAACGGAGTGACTTTTTATTCCTTCCGGCCGTCTGCAACTAAGGGATTCCAGTCAAAACATATCAGTATTCCGAAGCAGCTCATTGAGTCGCAAAATAACTTACAGGTGGAGGGACAGTTACTTAATCAACAAGCCAAAACAGTTCAGACGCCAGCTAATTGGCTGACGGTAGATAAGACCAGTAACGTTAACTTTGACTACGAGATTGAAAAACCGACGAATCAAATTAATGATTTCTACGGTCATATGACTGGTGCAGATACGATTGCAGAGAATCAGTCGGTAGTGGAAACACCGTTGCAGGCGACGGATGATGAGCTGACAGCAGGGTTACGTGCCTTGACCGGAATGACCCGGTTTGTCACGTCAGAAGACCGACAGCTGCCAATCAAACCACTTGGGAAGGGCGAACATTCAGGTTTCAGGATGGTAATTGCTCGCTTTGATCATTTACCGCAAAGTCTAAAAGCCCATCTGCCACGACAAAAATTAGCCGATCATGCGGTTATTAAAGTGGTTAAAGCAGGTCGGCAAAACATATTGGTGGTCACGTCACAGTCTAACGATCTGCTCGAGAAAGCAGCCCAATTCGTGGCTAATGAGGAATTGATGCAAGAGACAACTCAAACAACGAAGTGGATCGGTTTAGAGACCAAGACTTTCACATCGGTACTGCAATTTCAAGGGCGCCAGCCGTTAACGGAAAGCGACGAACCCGTTCAAGGCGCTGGTCACCACGTGAAGACCTTTTTTGTTCAGTTGCCTAATGATCAAATGAATGCGGCTGGCTCAACGATTAATTTACACACGCGTTACGCTAAAAACTTGGATTTCAAACGGTCATTAGTGACCATCAAGGTAAATAATCAGGCCATAGGCAGTCAGCGGCTGAGCCGTCAACGTGCGGATAATGATACTGTAAGTGTAAAGTTGCCAGCACATATGCCGTTAAATGGGGCCTTTACTATTCAGGCTGATTTTGATCTCATTCCTCAAGGAGAAGAACTGGCTGCTCCTGATCAAAGTGTATGGGCAACCGTACTTTCGGATTCCTACGCGGTAATTCAATCCAAACAGTATCGAGATCTCTTATTTGACAACTATCCGAGTGTCTTTATGAAGGGCCAAGCGGTTCACAATTTGGCATTGGTACGGCCTAATCGGCTGACGGATAACGATTTTGCGACCATGTCCAATTTGTTTGGTTTAATCGGTAATTATGCCAAACAAAATACCGGCGAGTTTAAGGTTTATCATGATAAGCCTAGTGCGACGGTACTAACGCAATCAAACGTACTCGTTTTTGGAACCCCGAACACGACACCGCTAATTAAACAGCTGAACAACTATTTATATTTTCAATACAACTCAGATTTCACCGGGTTTAAAAGCAACGAAAAATTGAGCTTGGAGGATCAGTACGCAAAGCGAATCGGAACGGCGCAGCTAGTACGTTCACCATTCAATCAGCACCACGGGCTGTTGGTTGTAACCGGTGCGCACGATGATGGTGTTTATCGCGCGTCGACCCAGTTGAATCGACAGGTAAAATTAGAACAGTACCAAAAAGCGGACGCCATCGTTGTGGATGATAATAATCAGCACTATAGTTACCGCTTTAAGAAGCAAAAACTGTTAAAGGACGATTCATTAAACGTTGGTTTTCACCAGCACGGCCATTTCTGGTCGTATATGGGACTCTCATTACTAGCGATCGCTTTCTTTGGCTTCGTGGTGGCTTCAATTTTATGGCATAACGGTTTACTAAAACGAAAGGGGAATTGGCATGAACGTTGATGATCGTGGTCGGGCAAGTCTACAGGCAGATATTGGTTTAGTTACTTTTGTGACGTTGATCAGCTTCACAACGATTTTGGTAGGGATATCAGCAAATCTAATTTGGAACATGATTTATCTTGGATTCACGATGGTGGTCATGCTGATTACTTATTTTTATGGTTTGATTCCTGGCATGTTGAGTAATTTGCTTTTTATTTTTTGCCAGGTTGTGGCAACGGCGTATATCAACGTTTCTTTGAATCAGACGATCCCTCTGAAAATGGCCTTTTGGCTCATACTGCCAGGGCTGCTCAGCAGTTCGTTAGCCATGATGACGAGTAGGCAGCAGCAACTGCAGTTTTATAATCACAAACTGCGAAATCAGTTAACCGAACGGGGAGCTTTCGACGCTCAAACTAACTTACGGACACTAGTTGCCTTTACCGTGGACGCTAGAGTGTATATTGAAAATCACCGCCGGTTTGACCTGCCAGTAACGATGCTAGTTTTTCGAATTCGCTATTATCAAGAGTTACAGCGGATGCTGAGTGACGAACAAAATCATATTTTATTACGGGTTATTTCTGATACGCTAACCACCACAGCTGCGGATAATGACCTAGCCTATTTTTTAGATCCAGAAGAACCGACTTGGGGAATGATGCTGCATTCTAATGAACAGCAGGCTAAACAGATCGTTGAACAAATCAAGCAGAACTTTCTGAAGGAACTGCGTAGCGATAACCAGTTAGAGCAGCTGGATACTTCGTTGACTGCTGGATTAGCGAGCTGGAATGCCACAACGATGGACAGTCCTTACGATTTAATGAAGCAGGGCATCAGGGAAACTGAATATGATGTGTAAGCATTTATATCTATAAACGTAAAAATCACGTTCAGCTTGATTCTTCACCTGAACGTGATTTTTGATTATGCTTTTTGATTAGGTTCTGTGTAACCAGGAGCGGTAAACCGCGGTTTCGTTCTACCAGCAGCGGCTTCTTGATTAATGGCTAGTTGAGCAACTTGATTAAGGTAGTTAAACGGAAAATCAAAGTTTGGCTGGAACAGCATATCAACAAATGCGAGGTCATCGATGGTGTTGTTATTTTGGATAGCAACGGAAACCGCGTTTGCGGACTGTGTAATATCGTGTTTGCTTAGTAGCTGAGCACCTAAGATGCGGCGGCTACCCTTATCGTAAACTAGCACAATGGTTAGTCGATCCGTAGATGGCATGTAATCTGGTCGCCAAGTACCATCAAAGGTCACACTGTCAGCATCGATGCCACGCTTAAGTGCATGCTTAAGTGTCAGCCCGGTAGTAGCTAGTGCGTAGCCGTAAAGTTTCAAAGCAGAACTGGCTTGGGTGCCAATGTACGGGTGGGTGTGATCAAAGATATTGTGCGCGACCAGCATTCCTTGACGGATGGCGACACTTGCCAGCGGTGTGTATGCTGGCGCACCAGTTGGATTGAAGCGGACCATGCAGCAGTCACCAGCAGCGTATATGTCAGGGTTAGAAGTTTGCAAGAAGCGGTTCGTTAAAAATGAACCGTGCCGTTCGATGTCAACTTGACCTGATAAGAGGGACGTGTTGGGGGTGAATCCAGTGCTAACAAGCGCAATATCCGCTTTAAAATCACCCTGATTCGTTTCAATGGTAATTTGATCAGTATCATCATTGCCGGTAAATGCGCTGACTTCGGTACCTAAATGAACGTCAACTTTATGGTCTTGCAATTTTTGGACAGCCCAATTGGACATATCATCATCGACATAATTATTTAAGATTTGTGAACGGGCTTGGAATAGTGTGACGTGATGGCCCGAACCAGAAAGGGCTTCGGCAAATTCAACCCCGGCGTAGCCAGCACCAATGATAGCGATGTTGTGAAAGTTTTGGGCGGCTTTGTAAATGGCTTGCGCTTGCTGGTAATTTTTACACAGTAAGACCCTAGTGTTATCAATACCGTACAGGGGCGGTACCATGACGGATGAGCCGGTAGTCATAATTAATTTGTCGTAAGCATCATTGAACACTTCGCCAGTATTCATGTTGGCTACCTGAATGGTGTGGGTGCTAGCATCAATCTTAAGAACATCGTGTTTATCGTGTACCGTAGCACCCATATCCCTTAATTCTTGGGGTGAAGAATAGAACATGTCTTCCAACCTCTTCACCTGTCCCTCAAGGTAAAGTGAAATCCCGCAGGATAGAAAGGAGAAGTTATCAGTTCGTTCGTAAATTGTTAAATCGGTTTCTGGGTGATTTTTCAAGATTTCTGTTGCTGCCACCGTGCCAGCGTGTGTACAACCAATAATAATGACTTTCATGCTTACAAACCCTCATTTCGTGAACAAATTAGTGAATACCGTCAGAATTTAAGCGAATCAGTAAAAAAGTATTTTATAAATGATATAATCAGATTTGAAAATAAGTTTAAGGGAGGCAATATCGTGTACAGGTACTTTATCCAACCACAACTGAATAAATTTACTAATTCACTGGTTGGATACGAAATGTTAATTCGTAAGTACGATGATGAGCGATGGCGGCTCCCGCAAAACTTTGCTGCAATTCCAGTGGATGAGCAGATTAGTTTATTAAAGAAAACGGCTCACCGGATTGGTTTAAAAGTGGACTCCATCTCGTTTAATCTGAATCGCCGTCAATTTATTGATCCCCACATGGAGGAAGCTCTGATTGACGTTCAGCACGAAATTTTTCCGGTTAAACTGATTATAGAGGTTACCGAGGAAGAAAGCGACCGACTTGTTTCTGAAGAAAAACTTCTGGCAAGTTGCAGGCGATATGCTGATAACGGGGTTCAAATCAGTTTAGACGATGTTGGCAGTGGTCGTAACACGTATGAGAACATTAAGCCACTACTGAAATACGCCGACGAAATTAAATTTGCCATGCAAAATTTTCGTAACGAGAATAAAGAGTGTAAAATTGTTGAGCAACTCCAATTCTGGAAAAAAATAGCTAATCAGTACCATATTCGATTAGTGGTCGAGGGTACTGAATCGGCCGAGGAAGATCAATTACTTGATGATTTAGATTTACCCTATCGTCAAGGCTACTTTTATGGTAAACCTCATCTCGTAAAATTGGAATAGGCGACTGATTCAAATCGTTATAAACCTTGACAAAACAGTCATTAGCGGAATTATGCTAATGGCTGTTTTCCGTATAAATTTAAAACAAGTTTGAATTTATTAATAAATTAATTAAGATTAGTTGAGTAATCAACCAAATGAATCCAGAAGTGGTATAGTTAAAATGTACTCATTCTTAATACATAGAATTATAAATTATAGCTAAGGAGTCTTGAAATCATATATGAAAATATCTAGTCAAGTTAATCGTATGGATCAGGGCGTAGTACGCCCATTTAGGTGCAACAATGAGAAGTGCTGGTTACATGCAGGCATTATCACGGTAACAATGATGACAGGATTCACTCTTAGCACAGCAATTGCCAGTGCCCAAATGACATCAACCAATAGTGTTTCAACAGTCCAAACAGTCCAAAAGAGCACAACGGAGGACACCTCAACAGTTGATGCGACTCAGGTACAGAGCAGTAAAAGCGTTGCTTCAGGCAGCACGAGTGAGACGGTTATCAAGCCAGCATCTGAAAATAATTCTGCTGCTAGTCAAACGAGTAGTTCAGAAAAGTCGGCTTCAAGTAATGTCATCCGCAACCCGTCTGAGAATAAAACTGAGAGTACAAACGGTACAATAAGTACCGCTAGTTCTGAAACCTCATCGATTGACGATACAGCTGTTAAAAGTAGTCAGCCAACTCAAACAAACAAAACCAGTAAAATTAATGATGATAGTGATTTAAAAAACTTTGGAGTTGATGTTGATAAGCTCAATTCAAACAACGTTTTAAAAGTCGCTTCTTTATTTCATATTTTTGCTAAGCAAGCGAGTTTAAACGCTGATACTAATGGTAATTTAGCTGTTGAGACTTTGAAAAAGGCTAATGATTTCGGTACTCGTGGTACTTCGGATAATTTAACTAAAGGTGACATTTATTATATTCAACAATTAGACTCAAATTTGATCAGCAATGCATTTAGAAATTCTACATTTAATCACGTTTTACTTGGAAAAGGGATTCAGGTAGCCACGGATACAAATAATAAAGTTACGATTAATGGCGTTCGGATTGATAATTTGAAGCCAGGAGAAGTTTCTCAGGATGCTAACGGTGAAACATATATTGATTTTGATCAAGTTTTTGCAGACCTCATCAAAGAGTCAACTGATTTTTCCAACCAAACAGATTCTGACGGAGTCAAAAAAGATTTTTCAGACCAAAATCAGCGATACGTTGATGTCACTAACGCTACTTCATCTAATGGCATCATTTATGTTAGCGTGCCAGTAAGTAATCTTAGTGCACCGCAGGCTTTCACGATTAAGGGTATTAGTAGTCTTAAAGATGGCGCGACTATTGTGATTAATGTTACTGATATTCCTACACAGGGTGTGCAAGATATCTCGACACAGATTCAGTTGGACTATAGTGATGGTGCTAAAAAAATCAACAATAGTGAATCACACAGTGAGCCTAATCACGTTTTATGGAACCTGGGTAACGGAAATCAAACGTTTAATTTTAATAGTGGTCGATTTATGGGCAGCATTCTTGCACCTAACGCTACTATTAATGCGGGTGTTAACATTGATGGCAACATTGTTGCAAATACAGTCAATATCGCTGGCGGGGAATCTCACCGATGGGATATTCAACCACGAACGGTAACGGATAATCCACAAGGCGAAGTACCAGATGGTATTCGAGCTTACTTCAAAGCGGGAGTGCCAACGGATGGCGTTCCACACACATATGTCCAAGGTGCAGTGCCGGATGGCATTCAAGCCTACTTTAAATCAGAAGTACCAACGCAAAACGTTCCGTACACTTATGCCCAAGGCGCAGTGCCGGATGGTATCCAGGCCTACTTTAAGTCGGAAGTACCGACAGGCAACGTTCCACACACATATGTCCAAGGTGCGGTGCCGGATGGTATCCAAGCTTACTTTAAAGCCGATTCACCAACGGATAGCGTTCCGCACACGTATGTCCAAGGCGACGTACCAGATGGTATTCGAGCCTACTTCAAAGCAGGATCACCAACAGATAGTGTTCCGCACACGTATGTCCAAGGTGCAGTACCAGATGGCATCCGAGCTTACTTCAAAGCAGGATCACCAACAGATAGTGTTCCGCATACTTATGTGCAAGGTGCAGTACCAGATGGCATTCGAGCCTACTTTAAGTCAGAGGTACCGACGGAAAACGTTCCGCACGCATATCCACAGGGCGAAGTACCGGATGGCATCCGGGTGTACTTTAGAGCAGAAGTACCGACGGAGAATGTACCACACACCACAGTTCCAAATGTGCCAACCCAGCCAACAACTCCGAGTCAGCCACAGCCGGCACAACCAACTACGCCGTCAACGCCACAACCTGCTCAACCAGTGCAGCCAGTACAACCAACAACGCCTCTACAGCCGAAACCAGGTAAAGTAATTACCACAGGTGTTGACGGGGATCGTTCACAGTCAATTATTAAGGCACATGAGCAATCTAAAAACGAACACTTAATTTCTGAAGATAGCGAGGCAGCACCACAGGCAGCCGCTGAATCGGAAAACAAGGTGTCAAATGATGGTTATCTAGTTTCAAAGAGTAGCGATATTAGACGACAATCAAAGCCTTCTGGCCCGCAGACTCACATGCCGCAATTAAACGAAGTTTCGGAAAAGCCAGTTTCAATTCTTGGTTATTCCTTACTTATTTTAAGCAGCTTAGTGAAATGGATGACCTTTAGAAAAAAGCGAGACAAATAATTAAACTTGATCAGTACTTTGATCCCCCAAAACAGCGATTATTATCGTTTTATCAAAGTATTCATCATGCATTAAAATGGGTTTCTCTCCGAACCCATAAAAATAACCGAGAAGATCAAATTTCGATCTTCTCGGTTATTTTGTTATCAGGATTTTAATACGAGGTTAAATGTTTTTAACTTTGCCGTGGAATTTAACGAAATACAAGACGGTCATGAACGCTAAGAAGATGACCCCTACTAGAATTGAGACACGGGTTTCAGGATTAAAGAACATGAAGACCAGCGTTACAAACAAGAAAGCTAACGTTAAATAGTTCGACCACGGTGAAAGTGGCATTTTGAATGGATGGTTAGCCATGGAATCCTTGTGCTGTTTTCTAAATTCAAGCTGACTGACTAGAATAACGATCCAAGGAATCATCCCAGGAAGAACACTAGAGCTGTAAACCATGACGAAGATATTGCTGGCATCTTTAAAGAAGTAAGGTGATACAAAATCTAAAACGACCCCTAAGAAAATGCCTAATGAAATCGCAATGACGGAGTAGAAAGGAACCCCATGACGGTTCAATTTCAAAAAGCGTTGAGGTAATTGACCGTTATTAGCTAAAGTGTAAGACATCCGACTAGCACTATAGATACCGGAGTTAGACCCTGACAAAGCAGCAGTAATCACAACGAAATTGATAATTGAAGCTGCTGAAGTAATCCCAACCTTGGCGAAGGTTTCAACAAATGGTGAACCCACGTTATTCAGCTGGTTCCATGGATAAATACTCAAGATAACAAAAATAGCACCAATATAGAAAATTAAAATTCTAAACACAGTTGAACGAATAGCCTTTACCAGCGTTTGCTGGGGATTTTCGGCTTCACCGGCTGTAACACCAATTAATTCAATCCCTTGATAGGACGCTAGCACGATGGATAAAGCAAAGATAAAGCCCTTGAAACCACCGGTAAAGAAGCCGTGAGTCCAAATATTAGAAATTCCAATTGGGTGGAGGTGATTGCCAAGCCCAAAGACGATCAATCCCAGACCGACAATGATCATTAAGACGATTGTTACAACTTTGATTAAAGCAAACCAAAATTCCAGTTCACCAAACATCCTAACTGAAATCAGGTTAGCTAAACATAGAAAAGTAATGGCAACGATACCAGGAATCCAAGCTGGCAACCCTGGCCACCAAAACTTAAAGTAACCACCGATGGCAATCATTTCACTCATACCAACGATCACAAATTGGAAAATGTTGCTCCAGGCGGTTAAGTAGCCGACCAGTGGGTGAATGTACTCGGTAGCAAACTTTGAGAACGATCCAGTGTCTGGGTCAACGTAGAGCATTTCGCCTAACGCCCGCATGATAAGATATAGGAATATCCCCGCAATCGCGTAGGCAATCAATACAGATGGCCCGGTCCACTTAATGGTTGATGTGGAACCCATAAAGAGCCCGACACCAATCGTTCCGCCGAGCGCGATCATCTGCATCTGACGCGCACTTAATTTTCGTTTCATAATTTCTAATCCCTTTCACATAATAAATGGGGCTCCCCCTAGGAATGAGCTAACCATCATTTTGATAAGCAACAGCAATATTTGACTTTGCTATATCGTGGATGAAGTTAACCGTGCCTCACTAAAGTTTATTAGTTTTGTATGAGAATAATGTTACACGAAGTTGGGAGTAAGTGCAAATTAAATCCTGATGATGAATATATTTGCGTTTGAGACGTCAGAATCGCTAGGAACCCCGTAGCGTAGCACGATTTAGGGAATATATATTCAACAAAATCAGAGAAGTTTGAAAAGTTGTAGAATAGGAGAAAAGAACGGATAAGGAGTACGCTATGATTGCACAACATCAGCTCTGGCAGGGATTTAACTGGGTGTCGGTTGATAAGCCTGATACTCACGATTTTAACCAATTAAGGGATACCTACCACATTAAGAAAAAATATATTGGCTACATGCGAGACATTCGTGAGCGAGCTCGGTTTGATTTTGATACGGAAACCGGCTGCAGCTTACTGATTTTTCGTTCCGTGAATCAGGGCGAAGAGGGCCTTGATAGCACAGAATATTTAGAAACGGTGCCATTTTGTATCATTATTAAGGATAATAATTTGATCACGGTCACTCATCCGCGGAATACGTACGTGACGAAGCTGCTTAAAGATGTAATTGAAGATACCAAATCCGAGTCTCAGCCAGCGGATACACTG
Source organism: Secundilactobacillus yichangensis (assembly GCF_016861565.1). Taxonomy (GTDB): domain Bacteria; phylum Bacillota; class Bacilli; order Lactobacillales; family Lactobacillaceae; genus Secundilactobacillus; species Secundilactobacillus yichangensis. The sequence goes on along the minus strand of NZ_BOLK01000006.1, from coordinate 115,031 downwards.
ATGACCATTGCATTCAAGTTGATTTTTAAATTGAACGAAAATTACCTGGACCGAATTGATGACATGAATAAGGCTCGTGAAGCTCTAGAAAGCTTTCAGAAACGCCCCAGCAATAAGCAGATTACGCAACTATCTAATTTAGACAAACGGCTGGTTTATTTAAAGACCGCCGCGAATAACAACGTGATTGCGATCAGACAGGTTCAAGTCATGTCAGATGCAGATGATGATCCGCTGTCTCTATCGACTACAGAATTACAGCATTTGAAAGATTTACGGGTCGAAGTTGAGCAAAGCCGTGAAATGGCGAATATTGCCGCCGAAATCGTGGAACAAGTGGTGAGTTCTTATAGTAATATCCTTGACAACAGTATTAACAATACGATGAGGCTTTTAACGGTCTGGTCACTCGCACTGGCGATTCCGCCGATTGTTTCCGGCTTCTGGGGAATGAATATGCCATTGCCATTAGCTAAAGAACCGTGGAGCTGGTTTCTTTCGATTATCATCTCAGTTGTACCAATCGGATTACTGCTCTGGTATCTGAAAAAGCACAACGATATTTAAAAAGGGCTTGACGAATTAAAAAACGAGGTATATATTAAAAGCACATTAATAAATGATGAGAAAAAATGCGATGATAAGAAGAGTAACTACTGGCACATTCTAAGTGAGCCCCGCAAAGTGCGAAGGGGTGTTTGAACCTTTAGCGAAAGTAACCTTTGAGCAATGAATGCGATAAAATGAGTGTTCATGGTGTATCCGCCTTACTGGATCAGCGTATCGTCCCGGGACCGTACGTGAGAGGCGGCTATCTGTGAGGATGGCCGCAAATTAAGGTGGTACAGCGCACAAGCGCCCTTGATCAAGTGATGAACTTGTTCAAGGGCGTTTTTTTCTCGTTAAATTAAATAAAAAAATGGAGTGTGATTTTAATGAAATTCGCAATGATCGGTGCAGGTGCAATGGGTTTACGTTATGGGATTTTACTGCAGGAGGCTGGTAATGATGTTACGTTTATCGATACTTGGCAGCCACACATTGATAAGATTCGCGAACAGGGCGGCGTATACGTTTCTCGTGATCACCAGGATCGACATTTAGTTCCCATTAAACTGGAAACTCCAGAAACGTATCAAGGTGATTCAGACATGCTGATCTTCTTTACGAAGCAGATGCAGCTAGCTGGTTTTCTAAAACGCTGTGAACACTTCTTTAATGATCGCCAGTACGCCTTTACCTGCATGAACGGGATGGGTCATATTGAGAAACTGCAGCAGTACTTTGCGGATGATAAAATCATTGCCGGCACAGCACTGATTGCCACTGTTTTGAATGGCCCTGGCGACGTTGACTTTATGGGTAAACGCGGCGCTGGTAAGATGAACATGGCTAATCTAACCGAGAAACCTGATGAGATGACTCACCGGCTATTCGATGAACTACAAAAAGCTAAGATGAACCCGACCTTAACAACTAACTTCAAGGGGACGTTGATGACCAAGGTTATTTTCAACTCAGTTATTAATACCCTCTGTACGCTGTTTGAAATTCAAATGGGTGAATTTGGGAACTTCCCAAAGGCCTACGACCTCGGCCGACAGCTGATCGATGAAGCGTATGATATTTGTGAACGGGCTGGCATCACGTTAGTTTCAACCCGTGATGAAGAAATGTACGCGCTAGATATCAATACTCGAATCGATATGTCGCTGCATTACCCATCCATGTATCAAGATATGATTCATGACCGCCCAACTGAAGTTGATTATATTAATGGTTATATTGCTGAACTTGGCCGTGAACACCACTATGAAGCGAAAACCCATATTTTTCTAACTAACCTCGTTCACTTATCTGAATATCACCGGGCCAATCAAAAGCAGGCGCGGGATGCTGAACAGGCCGAGAAAGCACAGGCAAAAACGGCTCAGAGCGCGTAGATTCCAAGCGGATGAATCGTATAAACGTCAGCCATCCGCTGAAGGGTCTCAAATAAAGTGTTTCGTTGTTCAAGCGTACCAGAAATTTCAATGTAAAAAGAATAGATGCCGATTTTTTGACGGGTTGGCATGGACATAATGGTCACCAGATTTAAATGAGTCTTCGCAAAGTAGGACAGAATTTTGTAGAGGACGCCAACTTCCTCAGTTGGCGGTGTAATAAAAAGTGCAGATTTGAATGAGGCAGTTTTATCTTTAACCGGTTGTGCTGGGACTTTCAGCTCGGCCGGTTGTTTTTTGAAGATAATGAAGCGAGTATTGTTATCAGTTTGATCAGCAACGTTCGCCATTGTGAACGGAAAGCTTTCTACAGCTAGCTGAGACTGGGGCATGATTGCGGCATCACCAGCTTGGCCGGCACGAAGCTTTTCAACTGAGATCATGTTGCTTGAAGTAGTAATGATCTGAGCGTTAGGTAATTGTGCCAGTAATTTTTGGCATTGGCCTTCGGTTTTGAACTGGACGTAGATGCGCTTGATTTCGTTTAAATTGTTCACTTTACCGGCTAACCCGAAGTTAACCGGAACGGTGACTTCACCAATTTCGGTAATATCAGCAGCTTGGAGCCGTTGAAGGGTTGCAAGAACAAACCCATCCAGCTGGTTTTCTACGGGCAATAAACCCAGACCATCAGGTGTGACTGCCTGATAAACTTGGTCAAAGGTATTATGATAATCAATTTCGATATTCTTAATCGGATGCAATGCAAGGTATTTTTGGGCAGCAGCATCGGCAAAGGTACCGGCTGGGCCAAGCACAGAGAATTTCATTGTGGAGCCTCCAGGTCTTTTTATACGATTATAGCCTAAACTGAAAATGAAGCGAATATAAATTGTGTGCAACTTAATTGTGTTTCTCTTTCATCTATGGCAAAATGAATTCATACCAAAAGGGGGAATTGAGATGACCACTCTTCAAATGAGCCAGGATGTTCAAGCACGACTTAAGAAACACATGACTAATGATAATGAACAGTTAATTTTAGATTTTGATGACGGTGTTGGTGCATACTCGAAAGTTGGCGTTTGCTCATTAGACGTTAGCTTCCGGTTTCTGATCGTTAACAAATCAGATGTTGATCCGATTTACGACGAAGCCCTAGCCAGTCCTTTGGGTCCAGTACTGATCAAAGGGTATGCGGATAACTTTCTTAATGAAGCACCAGAACTTAATATGAACAAGTTTGGCCTCATTTCGCTTAAAACAGCTGCTGGAATCATTGATACTAACGTTGAAATTTTAGATCACCCAGAGATGGTGGCAACAGCTAAATAATTGAAACAAGTCAATATTAAGTTTAAGCAGTATAACTACAAAAGATAAAACAAAAGCTAGGTTATCGGTTCAATGACTGATAACCTAGTTTTTATTTTGCTTAATTCTAAACGTTCAACACTTTATCCAAGAAGTTTTGCAACCGCGGATCTTTCGGATGATTGAAGATCTCGTCAGGGGTACCTTGTTCCTGAATATTACCGTCTTCAACGAACACGACTCGGTCAGCTACTTCTTTAGCGAAGCCCATTTCATGAGTGACAACGATCATGGTCATTCCTTGTTTAGCAAGTTGTTTCATAACGCCTAGCACGTCGCCGACCATTTCGGGGTCGAGGGCTGAAGTCGGTTCGTCAAATAACATGACGTCTGGATTCATTGCCAGAGCACGGGCAATAGCAACACGCTGTTGCTGACCACCTGATAGTGATTGCACAGTGGCGTCGAATTTAGATTCCAAGCCAACTTGTGCCAGTAATTTTTTAGCCTGTTTAGCAGCTTCTTCCTTGGTTTCCTTCTTCAATTCAATGGGTGCTAACATGATGTTTTCGCTGACCGACAAGTTACTGAAGAGGTTAAAATGCTGGAACACCATCCCGATATTCTCCCGGATTTTGTTGATATCGGCTTTAGGATCAGCGATGTCCATACCATCGATCACAATGGAACCGCTAGTGGGAGCCTCCAACCGGTTAAGATTCCTCAAAAACGTACTTTTTCCGGAACCAGAAGGGCCGATGACCACAACCACTTCATTATCATGAACCTGTAGATTGATACCCTTGAGAACTTTGTTGTCACCAAAATTTTTAATGAGATGACTTACTTTTACTTTGATTTTTTCGTTCATAGCCGCACTCTCCTTTGAACCCAGTTAGATAGCCATGTTAACAGGGTAATGACGATGAGGTAAATAATGGCGACAATCGTCCAAACCTTGAAACCTTCCAAATTACGAGCAATGATGATTTTCCCGGTTTGAGTCAATTCAATAATACCGATAATTGACAGAATCGAAGTATCCTTCAAGGTAATAATGAACTGGTTAATAAATGAAGGAATCATGATTCGAATTCCCTGAGGTAGGATGACTCGCCGCATGGCTTTACCAAATGGCAATCCTAAACTGCGGGCAGCTTCCATTTGACCATCATCAACCGCGTTGATACCGCCTTTAACAAAGGCGGCAATGTAGGCACCTTCGTTGAACATCAAGGTAATGATGCCAGCTATAAAGGCGGGAATCTTTTGACCGGTCAAACTTGGAATCCCAGTATAAATGAATAATGCCAGAACCAGCAGTGGCAGGCCACGGAAAATGTAAATCAAAGTAGTGGACAGGCCGTTGAAGAATTTACTTGGAACGACTCCGAGTAAACCGACGATCACACCGAACAGTGTGGCAAAGAAGATGGCAACGATGGTTAGCCAAACCGTTTGTTCAAACCCATTTAACAAAGCACCTTTATTTTGCTTCATAATGCCCAAGAAGGTTCGGTCGGAAGTACTGTCAGAGCTGCCTTTAGCACCAAGATAGCGCCGAGTGATTCGCGAATATTCACCGTTAGCCTTTAAATCAGCAAGGCCGTTATTGAACATGCGCATTAATTTCTTGTTGTGGCCCTTCTTAACGGCAAAACCGTAAGGCCCGTTTAAAGCGGGTTTCGTATAAATCTTCAGCTTAGTACCTTGACGAACCGCGTATTTCATAACCGGTGAATCTTCGAAGCAGGCGGCTGAATTACCAGTGATGACATCTTGATACATATCGTTAGATTCGTCGAAGGTGACAATTCTGAAACCGTACTTCTTATGGATGCTTTGAGCGTACTGAGCACCTGAAGTACCGGTTTTAACGGCAACCCGCTTGCCGCGCAGCTGACTTAACTTACTGATCTTGCCGTTTGGCTTGGCCGCCATAACCACACCAGACATGAAGTATGGCTTCGAAAAGTCGAAAGTCGCTTCACGTTCCTTAGTGATTGACATACCAGCAATGACACCATCTGATTGGCCGGATTGAACACCTTGCACAGCGGAGTTAAAACTGGTTGGTTTCATCTTCACTTTAAAACCCTGATCTTTAGCAATTGCGTGCATTAAATCAATATCGATCCCAACGTACTTGTTCTTATTATTAGCAAATTCAAATGGCGGGAAAGTGGAATCGGTCGCTATTTGATAGGTAGTCTCAGCCTTTGCTGGCGTGGCGCCTAAATCCAGTGCCACGAACAGTGAAAGCAAAGCGACTAATCCACTTACAATCGTTATAAAGTGACGTTTCATATTATTCCTCCTCAGGATATGTAATGAAATATAACATCTGTTAATGAGAATATAATAACAGTAAAATGATAGAATGTTAAGCGTATTTCAGAAAATAAATCGGATATATTTGAAAAATAATTCATTAATTATTAGAATTGTAAGAACCTCATTTAAATAACAAACACTGAAATAAAAGTGTTAGTTGATTGATAAACTTGAATGAAAATATTCTCGTTTTCTATAAATATGCTATGTAAGCAGATTATCCAATCAGTGATGTGAATGGGTTTTAAAAATAAATTCTAATTTTATATGGAGTATTTCTAATTTTTAACTAATGTTTGCTTCTAATGTTCAATAATTTAAGTAATAATTTATAACATATAATCCACGTGAAATAATGAGATATAAGGACCATACCGACACAGGACAGTATTTGCAACCAAATATTAATTGTGTTTTAATTGAATTTTAATGGGGCTTTTTTACCTCTTAATACCAGTCATACATAGATTCAATGAGGAGGAATTTGGTTTGAAGTTTGAAGAATCCAAAGTTTTGCAGCATTTACCTAAGCAATTTTTTGCGAATTTAGTCGCAAAAGTTAACGCTAAAGCAGCTTCTGGAGCTGATGTAATTAATTTAGGCCAGGGAAATCCTGATCAGCCAACGCCCAATTTTATTGTGAAGGCGATGCAGGAAGCAACAGCTAATCCGGCCGACCATAAGTATTCACAGTTTCGTGGAATGCCGCGGTTAAAACAGGCCGCGGCTGATTTCTATAAACGTGAATATGGAGTAGAATTGGATCCCGAAAAGGAAGTTGCCATTCTTGGCGGTTCTAAGATTGGGTTGGTGGAACTACCATTCGCAATATTGAACCCCGGCGATACCATGTTATTGCCGGATCCAGGTTATCCAGACTACCTGTCAGGAGTTGCTTTGGCTCAAGTCAAACTGAAATTAATGCCATTGTCAGCAGATCAGCACTATTTACCTGACTATCAGCGGTTAAACCCTAAAGTGGTTGAGCAGGCAAAGCTAATGTATTTGAATTATCCCAATAATCCAACGGGTGCTGTGGCTACACCCAAGTTTTATGAGGATACGGTTGAATTTGCTAAGAAACATCATATTGGTGTGGTCCAAGATTTCGCGTACGGCGCACTGGGATTTGACGGCAAGCGGCCGGTTAGCTTCTTGCAGACACCAGGGGCTAAGGAAGTTGGCATCGAAACTTATACGCTTTCCAAGTCATATAACATGGCCGGCTGGCGAGTGGGTTTTGCTGTTGGGAACCCAGATATGATTGAAGCAATCAATTTAATCCAAGATCACCTTTTCGTTTCTCTTTTCCCAGCAGTTCAAGACGCAGCGGTTGTGGCACTGGATAGTGATCAGTCATCTGTAAAGTCATTGGTGGCACTCTATCAAAAGCGGCGTGACGACTTTTACGCTGCTGCCCGTAAAATTGGTTGGCAACCCTATCCGTCGGGTGGTTCATTCTACGCTTGGATGCCGGTTCCTAAAGGTTATACTAGTGAGCAATTTGCAGATGTCCTCTTGGATAAAGCAGCGGTAGCGGTGGCGCCAGGTACTGGTTTTGGTAAAAGTGGCGAGGGTTACGTTAGGGTTGGTTTATTGATCGATGAGCCGAGATTTACGGAGGCTTGTGAGAGGATAGGAAAGTTGAATCTGTTTTGAGAGTGCAAAACGGAGGCGTTTTGCCCCGGAGTATAAGGCGAAAAATGGTGACCCAGATGCTTTTCCTGGGTTACCATTTTTTGACTTATACAGTAGGGGCGTGCCGACTGACACACGTTTAATCTAGATAAACTCAACCCACAAAAAAGTACGGTACCCCCAGCCAAAACTCGGCCGAAAGGTACCGTATCCGATGCAACACAAATCTGTTAAGATCATCCTTTTATAATATAGAAGCTTTTTTCAAAAGATTACCGTTCTACATGTAGCAGTACGGCTCCCATTCCCTTATCGAACGTGGCTTTCCATTCGCCCTTAGTTAGTGACTCCGGCAGTAGGAAAGTACCGCTTGAAACTCGTTGGCCTGCCTTTAGCGGCATACCCTGCTCGTCTAGTTTTTTGACTAGCCACTGAAGTGAATTAAGCGGGTTGCCTAGTACTTCGGAAGCTTGACCATCTTTTAGCTTTTTACCATCATGGAAGAGTTCGCACGTGACGTTAGCGAGATCTTCAGGCTTTTCAAATAGTCGATCCGCATCATTCTCTTCACCGTAGACTACGTAACCGCCAACGGCTGCGTCAGCCATAACCATGTATTTGGAGAGGCTTGGAAACCAGTCGCTGAACCGTGAATCCGGTACCTCAACTGCTGGTGCAACGGTGGTTTTATGGAAGAGGTCTTCTAGTGAATCGCTGGCTGATAGATCTTCTTTGGCTGTAAACATCATTTCAACTTCAGCTAGCGGATCCATGACGTCGCTGGCTTTAACGTCATGTGGTGATTTAACAAAGTGGCTCTTTACTTGAGCACCGTATAGCGGGCAGTCGGAATCGAACATGTCCTGCGTTTGTTTGCTAGTCAGTGAAACTTTATAGCCGCCAACTGCTTCGTTCTTATCGGCGGTTAGCTGACGCTGAACGCGGTAGGCAGCGTCTTCGCTGTCTGCAAAACCAGCGTAGTCGGCTTCTTTAAGTGGCTTGCGGGTGGTATATGCGGTGTATAGATCCTGTGCTAACTTAGCTTCTTTTTCCGATAATGTTTGTTTGCTTAATACTTGTTCACTCATGGGCGAAACCTCCAAAATTATGTTTAATATGTGTGATATGTTGAAGCTATGTGCTGAAACAATATGTGATGACGCTATATGCTGACACGATATGTTGTGAAACTATGTGGCATTTATGTGGTTCGATATGTGTTGAGAAATCTATTAAAACTTATGTGTGACCCGCCCTGGATCGGTGGGTTCAATGAGAAATTGCACTTCATTCGCGCTTGGAAACTTAATAATATGTGTAATCTGAATGTCGCTATCGTCTGAATTCTTAATGCCAACTTCCAATTGTCCTCACCACCTTTAATGTCTGATTTTTAAATTCAGGAAACGAAAAAGCGTCCTTGATCGCAATCTGGTTGCGATTAAGGACGCTTTCACGTGGTACCACCTTAGTTTATAATCTCATTACTGAAATTACCTCTCACGTACGGCATTGCTGCGATACGCTTGGCACGATAATGGGTGCACCCAATGTGTTCTACTACGGCTTAGCCGGTTCGGCACACAGCTCAGAGATGATCATCGCGTCCATTCGTCATTGCCTTGCACCAGCCGGCAACTCTCTATATCCGAAGTGGAGTAAATGTTTCTCGTCAACGCTTTTCATCTGAATTTAATGATTGCCACTAATCTACACCCTGTTTTTAGAGTTGTCAACACAAAAATGTGAAAAAGATTAAAAATAATTACGATAATACACGGAACTCTAATGTTTCCGGGAAGAATTATTTTTAAAAATAAATTCTGCTGTACGATTGATAAACACGCATTGGTCATTATGGTATACTTTGTACACATTAGATAAGCATTGTAAATGAACTGATAAAAAATAAAGCGGGGATAAAACTGTGAAACTTTCAAAACTTATTTTTGGGACAACCGTTGGGTTAGCAGCCGGCTTACTTGCTCTTTATTATAAACGGGATAAAGTTGTTCAAGCACCGGTTAGGAAACCAAATACTAAGGTGTTCGATGATTTTTCAGCCGTTGATTTAAGTGAATTCACGGATCATTTGGCCTTAGCAGCTGCTGATAAGACGGCGCTGGTTCTTGACCAAATGGATAATGAATACGTTAGTGAAGGAACGTTAACGACATCAGCTTTCGATTTGCCGCAATTTAAGAACCTGGTGGCTTCGTGGAACGCGTTAACGCCAGTTGGCACAGCTGTGCAAGTCGAAGCTCGGATAAATCAGGGTGAACGCTGGTCTGCTTGGCACAGCTGGGGCCGCTGGTCGACCAAGTCATTGAGCGCCAGCGTCAAGCACGATAAGGAAGACCCACTTACTGGAATTGACACGGATACCTTAACGGTGAAAGACGGCGTTGGGACTAAAGCACAGCTACGAGTTCATCTCTATACTGGGAATCCACAGCAGACACCAGTTCTTAAATTAGTGGCAGCTAGTGTGAAGCCAGTACATCAGGATTTGATGGTGGATGAACACGCCGTTTCAGTCGATAGAGTGATTACGACACCAGCGTACTCACAGGAAATTCGGGACCCTAAACTGGCACCTGGAATCTGCAGTCCAACTACGGTTTCCATGGCAGTTAACCGCCAAAATGCTGATATTTTACCAGAAGAATTAGCGTTGCATAATCTGGATGCGACCTATGAAGGCTTTGGTAACTGGTCATTTAGTACGGCTGCTGCTGGCAGTATGGGCTATCGCGCTTACACGGCGTATACCAATATTGATGGCTTACGCCGGCAGATTTTGGCGGGTTATCCAGTTGGGGTCAGTGTGCAATATACCAATGATGCTAACAACGGTAAGTTACCGTACGTTGAAAATGCCATGGGTGATACGGTTGGTCATTTACTGCTGGTAACCGGGTTTACAAAACTAAACGGCATTGATTACGTTGCTGTTAATGACTCCTACGCGGATAGCAATGAGGATGCTAAACGGCTTTACCGGCTGGAACAGTTCAGCGAAGCTTGGCATTCCCGCATTGCTTATATCATTGGTGGCAATTATCGCGGCTATGAGCGTTTGATGCAGCCTAACCGGGAATCGGTGGAACTAATCGCCAATGATGAACGAACGGCGTTTACGATTCGACTAGCAGGTGAAACAATTGCCATTACACCTAACATGGTCAACCAAACGGAACCATTTGATCAAAAGGCGACGACGATTGCTTATACCATTGATGATGGCGGGCAATTTGACACCACTGCTCAGCAGCATTTCGACTATGCCGATGTGGATGAGGAAGGCCGAATCAAGCTGAACTTAGCTGAAATTAAGCAGGCACATCCAAGCGCGACTACCCTGACAGTTTACGTTGCTAGAATGGTTGCGCCAACATTAGTGGGCACCATTGCACTGACAGATCAAAATGATTGAATTTAAACCGGCACTGACGGAAAATTACACGATTGGTGATCGGCCAACTGATGTAAGTATTCATTACATCGTAATTCACGCCACTGAACTCAGTTACCCAGATACGATTGCGCGCTTTCAAAATCCGAATCACGTCAGTGCCCATGTTGTTATTCGACAGCATGATGGTCACCGAACCGCAATGGTGGCACCTAAAGATGTGGCCTGGCATGCGGGTAACTGGGATATGAATTGCCGATCACTGGGGATTGAGCAGGAAGCTTACGTGGCGGATGCAACGAGTTTCACTGAGCCAATGATGGGAGCGCTTGCCAGCCAGATTTTGGAGTGGTCCGCACAATATGCTATTCCGTTAGACCGGGCGCACCTACTAGGTCATGATAACGTTGCAGCGCCGACTAAAAAGGTCAGAACGCAGATGCACCGTGATCCTGGCTGGTCCTTTGACTGGGAAAGATTATTTCAAAAACTCGGCGTTGTCCCAGCACCTGATCTACCAGTGAACATTGGCCAGGGAGTCCGGATTGTAACTCATTATGCTGACTTATTTCAGTATCCCGCCCTTGAGAGTTCAGTGATTGGTCGTCTGGCAGATGCATTGACGTATCGGGCAAGTTACGGTCAGGAGTTTGTTTGTGTGGCGGAGCACGGTGCTTGGCTGGCAATTGATTTTAACGGTCAGCGTGCTTGGCTTAGACAGTCACAAGTCAGCGGTATTCGGCGCCCAATTTTGAAAGTTAGCCGTAGAATGGCCATCTATGGTTCAACTCAATCAGGAGCACCGGCAACTGGGTTCTTACAGCCGGATGAACAATACGTGATTACTGATGAATTAGCAGGTCTGCAAACTAGTGACGTAGCGGGGCATTTAACCGCGCATGCAACTCACGATGTCTTCAAGCAGATCTGGTATGGTCACCGACTTGCATATGTGAAGGCTAATGAAGAATAAGACTAATAAAAAATGGAAACTGCCGTGAAAGCAGCTTCCATTTTTCAGTTGAAGAAAATTATGCAGAATACGAAACGCTTTAAACTAGTTTTGTAAAGGGTTACATACATATAATATACAGTTTTGTTTCACTTATATACCAACCTAAAGCTGTCAAATAGGCAATTACACGGGCTTTAATCGAATACATAAATATAAATCTATAAATTGATGAATTTTCATATTTTCCCCATACTTTATTAACTTTACTCAGGTAAACTAAGATTATACAAAAAGGAGCAAATGTATAGAGTATACAAAATAATGCTCCAAGAAATGAGGGAAGTCCTATGTCATCACAGGCTCACAAAATCAACGGCGTTTCATTGACTGCCATGGTTGTTACGACAGCGATTGGCTCCGGAATTTTTGCTTTGAGCAGTGATCTGGCTGTCGCTGCATCCCCGGGCGCTGCCATTATCTCCTGGACGATTGTTGGCTTCGGGATATTGATGCTGGCTGCGTGTTTAAATAACCTATTGAATAAGCGTTCTGGCTTGGAAGGTATTTTTTCTTACGGTAAAGCGGGCTTCGGTTCGTTTGTTGGGTTCATTAGCGGTTGGGGTTACTGGATGTCGGCTTGGTTGGGAAACGTGGCGTTTGCAACGGTCTTTATGAGTACGCTGGGTTACTTTTTCCCGATTTTTGAGCGTGGTAACAGTCCGCAATCGATTTTGGTGGCCAGTATTATGGCCTGGTCATTGACGCTATTGGTGAATCATGGAATCGAAAGTGCGGCTTTAATGAACACGATCATTACAGTGTGTAAACTAATTCCAATTTTTACTTTTATTGTGATTGCCGCCATCTTGTTCAAAGGCCAGGTCTTTACAGATCAGTTCTGGGGCAATATGAGGGGTTCTTTCACGATAGGCGCGATTGGACCGCAAATTCGCAGCAGTCTGATGATCATGATGTGGGTTTTTGTTGGTATCGAAGGGGCAACCGTGCTTTCATCTAGAGCTAAAAGTCGTCGGATTGCCGGACGATCAACATTGATTGGCGTGAGCTGTTTGCTGCTGATTTATGTATTAGCGTCGATTTTACCCTATGGCTACCTATCACGGGCTGAGTTAGTGACGATGAAGCAACCCGCAATGGTGTATATTTTTGAAGAAATGGTCGGTCAGTGGGGCGGTAGTTTTATCAGTGTTGGCCTTTTGATTTCTATCTTGGGGGCCTGGTTATCGTGGACGATGCTGCCAGCTGAAACGTTAGGAATGATGGCAGAGCAGGGATTATTACCCAAACGGTTTGCTAAAAAGAATCAGCATGGTGTGCCGACCTTAGCGTTAATGACGACGGCCTGCATGGTACAAAGTTTTATGATTATTCTGATTTTCGCGGAGAAGGCGTATGAGTTTGCTTACAGCCTTTGTACGGCTTCAATCGTGGTCTGCTATATCATTGTTGCCGCTTATCAGATCAAGTATTCCTGGCAGAATCGGGCAACGAAAGGTAACTGGCTGCAGGTTTTAATTGGCGTTGCAGCACTGACGTTCCAGTTAGTTGGTATCACGTTATCTGGGTTACAGTACCTCTTTATCTGTCTAGTGGTGTACGTTCCCGGAATTATTTTATACGCGTTAACGTTGAAAAATAGTACTGGCCGATACCTGAACCGCCTAGAATGGTCGGCAACGATCCTGATTTGCAGCGGTGCGGTAGTGACCGTTGCACTTATGTTATTAGGAAGAATCACGTTGTAGTTGAGACGATGATTTTAAGCTTTGAAACACAAAAATTATGGTTTTAAAATAAAATGTTCGGATAGCCTAAATTATACTTGTTTTCCCATTCATGAATGTTATAGTTATTCTAGGGAAAAGGAATTAAGTGTGTAAATAGACTAGGAGGATTTTATGCTCACAGAAGACGATTTTGATGCAGAAGAAATGAGTTATTCGCGCTTATTGTTGGCGGTTGATGATGACGATGATGAGTCATCGCGTAAGGCGTTCAACTATGCTTGCACGTTAGCCCGGACGTTTGATTTACCATTGGGTATCGTGTCAGTAATGGAAACTGGTGATATGAATATTTTCCAATCACTGTCACCGGACATTATCAAGTCACGCAGAGATGATATCTACCATGATTTAAACACGTACGTCAGCAAGGCAAGAGCCTTTGGCGTAAAAGAGGTTAAACCACTGATTGGTGAAGGTAAACCGGAACGGGTTATCTTGGAAGAAATCATCCCGGACTTTAAGCCGGATCTTGTTCTGTTGGGCTCACATAAGCGGCGTGGCAATTTAAGAATTGGGCACGTTGCTGGTGAGATTATGAGAGAAGCTAAGGTGTCGGTAATTATTGTAAAGTAGAGTGCGAAACAAGGCGTTAAGAGACCGAAGTGTAAGAGGACCCTGCTATAAATCCTGGTTTTGGATTTGTAGCAGGGTCCTCTTACACTTCGGTCTCTGCGTTGTGGAGCACGTTTCCACTATGTAAAAGCAAAGAACTACGGTTTTGAATTTATAGTGGGACGCCTTTACATGCAGGTCTCTGCCTTGTTGAGCACGTTTCCACTATGTAGAAAAAAGAGCCGCAATCCTGATGAGGGGATTGCGGCTTTTAATATGCATTCAATTAATCTTAGTCTTCACGATACGTTCCATCAATTTCTGATTATCATTCATCCGGGCAAATGCTTTGGCATCATTAATTAATTGAGTGATGTAATCGGTATTTTTACCCTCAGCAATAGCGTTTTGCGCACGACGGAAACAGATCCGTGCTGAGTAATAAGTGACGTGATTATTAGCGCAGATCTCATAGCCATACTGTAAAAGTGAGTCACTGGTTTTATAGTCTTTAACGTGGGCAAAGTACTCAGCCGTGTAAAAGACCATATTCAGTGCTCGCCAGATAGCTTTATCGTCGGTCAACGGTAAGGTATGCAAACCGTCAAAGACTTTCTGGAAGAAGAACTCACTTTTCTGATTCTCATTATTGTGACTATAGGCGATACCACTGCCAGTGTAAGCTAGCTGAGTAAAAATGGTGCTATGGGTATCGTCTAAATCGTTAAGAATCAGGTTAAAGTAGTACAACGTATCCGCGATTGGTTTTTCTAGCAGTGCAGATAAGTAACCCTTTACGAAGTAGTACTGCATCTGACCATGAACGGAAAGGTTATCAAAATTAACCTGATCCAGGTCATCGTTAGCGCTATCGTACTCACTAGTGATCAGCTTGTATTCAGCACGGTCCAGCAGTTGATTGGCTTCTGATTGAGCAGGTGGATTCACTGGGAATACATCGTCGAGAGTCAAATTTAAACGGGCACAAAGTTGCGTCAAAATGCGGATGGCAGGTGCCTTGCCAGAATTTTCAAATTTACTTAGCGTCGCTTGCGTACAGATACCATCACAGAGTTCTGCCTGTGACAATCCCATCGCTTTACGGGCTTTGATAAAGCGTTCAATATTCATGATCGATCATCCCGTATCTAGTATTTGCACTCATTATACCAGATATTTTATATTGCGCTAATGCTAGACTGATACTTAATCTAATTGACTGATCGTACTAAATGAGTTTGAGCCGGCAATGTATTAATAGATAGACCAATGAATGATTAAACTAAACCTTTTTAGATATAAAGGGAGCACCTACTCCTTTTTGAATGGCTATTATTCAAAGCTGAATGCATATACGTCGTAAAAATGCAGATAATATACATAAATTAGCTTATTTTTGATAAATTAACTAAAAATTATTGCATTTTTTAAATGATGAGCCTATAGTAAGACGCATACGAAACAACAACTAAAAAAATTTGTGAGGTGAAACCAATGGACGTTGCGATAGTAGGCGTTACCGGCTACAGCGGCACAGTGCTTTACACTTTGCTTGCTAAGCACCCGGCAATCGACCAAATTAATTTATATGGACATCAAGATGAAGGGAAAGATGGTGAAGTCCGCTATCTAGATGAACTGATTCCTGGTTTCTATGGCAATCATATTAAGATTCAAAAATTTAATCCGCAGCAGATTATGGCGGACAACGCAGCAGTATTTTTTGCAACTTCCGCTGGGGTTTCCGGTCAGCTTGCTGGTGAATTTATCGATGCTGATTTTCCGGTGATCGATTTGTCTGGTGATTATCGGTTGCCAGATCCAGCAGAGTATGAGAAGTGGTATCACAAACCAGCTGCACCAGCTGAACATTTACAAAAGGCAACTTATAGTCTGGCTGATTTTTACCAGCCGGGAACCAACTACATTGCTAACCCAGGCTGTTACGCGACGGCAACGCTGTTAGGCTTGGCACCGATGGTTCAAAACGATTTGATTGATCCCGACACCATCGTGGTTGACGCAAAATCGGGGACGTCCGGTGCAGGGAAGAAGTTGACTGGCATCACGCATTTCACCGAAGCCAGTGATAATCTTCAGCTTTATGGGCTGAACACCCACAAACATATCCCAGAGATCGTGGCACAACTTAAAAAATGGAACGATTCAGTCAACGCGATTCAATTCAGTACCACTTTACTTCCGTTAACAACTGGTTTAATGGCAAGTATTTACGCCAAGGTTAAGCCAGGAGTTGATCAGGAAAAATTAATGTCAGCTTTCAATCAGGATTATGCTGATTCAAATTTCGTCCACGTATTAGATGGAACGACTCCTGATTTGAAAGAGGTCGTTGGCACGAATAACTGTGACATTGGTGTTGTGTACAACCCGGTTACTCAAACGGTTATGGTGATTAGTGTGATTGATAATTTAATGAAGGGTGCAGCTGGGCAGGCGGTTCAAAACTTCAACCATCTATTTGATTTAGCTGAAAGCACCGGTTTACCAACGCTACCTGCTTTTGTGTAAGAGAATAGCTGCAGACGAGAAGGAAGAATGCATATGATAAAAACGAATGATGTGTCATTAACAAAGTTTCAGTGGCCCACCGGCTACTACAACGATGGTATCGAAATGGGTCTTGGTACCAGTGATAAATTAGATTTTGGTTATCTGGTTTCAGAAGTGCCAGCTAGTGCAGCCGGTACATACACCACCAACAAATTTCAGGCGGCACCGACAAAGCTCACCAAGAACACGATCAACCAAGATCATCAGCTTCAAGCCGTTGTCATGAACAGTGCCTGTGCGAACTCATGTACAGGCAAGCAGGGTGAAGAAAACGCCTTAACTGAACAGCAGCTGATGAGTAAGAAATTGGGCATCGACCTTAACTTAGTCGGTGTTGCTTCTACCGGCTTGATTGGTGCTCAGTTGCCAATGGATAAGGTCATCGCTGGAATCAAGAAATTGAGTCCTCACCACGATGACGCCGTCACTAAAGCAGTTCTAACCACTGATAAGAAGTCCAAACAAGCTTGCGTTCAAATCGAAATGGGTGGTAAGACGGTTACCATTACGGGATTCGCTAAAGGTTCTGGTATGATTCACCCTAAGATGGCAACCATGCTGGGCTTCGTTACAACGGATGCCGCAATCGATGGCGAATTGTTGCAGCAAACCTTGAGTCAGACCGTTGATACAACTTTTAACCAAATTACGGTTGATGGCGATACGTCCACTAACGATATGGTGGTCGTTATGGCCAACGGTTTGGCCGGTGCACCAAAGTTAACCAGTACCGATGATGCTGACTTTTCAATTTTCCAAGATGGTCTGCATTTGGTTCTGCAAGAACTGGCCAAGCAAATTGCTGCTGACGGTGAAGGTGCAACTAAGCTGGTTGAATGCAACGTGAATGGTGCCTTCAGCGACCTTGAAGGCCAAGAAGTTGCCAAAGCAATCGTTGGTTCAAACTTAGTTAAAGCCGCTATCTTCGGTCAAGATCCTAATTGGGGCCGAATCATTTCCACTATCGGGATGACCAGCGCTCACGTGGACATCGAACACGTTGATATTGAAGTGAACGGTATTAAAATGGTCCAAGATAGTTTAGGGTTACCATTTGACCAACAGACAGCAAGTGATAGTATGGGGTCAAGTAAAATTGTGATCGACGTCAATTTGCACGTTGGGTCAGCTTCAGGTCAAGCCTGGGGCTGTGATCTTACTTATAATTACGTCAAGATTAATGCCAGTTATCATACTTAAAAGGGAGCGTAAATCGTGAATCTTATCATTGTTAAAATCGGCGGTAACGCCATCTCAAAACTGCACAAAGATTTCTTTGAACAGCTGCGTCAATGGCGTCAGGCCGGTAAAAAAGTGTTATTGATTCACGGTGGCGGTCCGCAAATTTCTCAGTTGTCAGCAAAGATGAACATCCCTACTTATAAGAAAAACGGGATTCGGGTAACGGATGCTGAGACACTGTCACTTACTAAAATGGTGCTGTTGGGTAATACCCAACCAGCCTTATTAATGCGGCTAGCAAACGAAGGTTTAGCAGCCATTGGTTTGAACGCGTCCGATCAGCAGCTGCTGACGGGGACCTATGTGGATCAAGCGACATATGGTGCGGTTGGTAGCATCACTGGTGTAAACGAGCTGGCACTCTCAAAGATTTTAAACAGTCAAATCGGTGTGTTAGCACCACTTGCCCTGACGCGGGAAGGCGACTGGCTGAACGTGAACGCTGATACTGCGGCAGCTGACGTTGCTCGGCTTTTGAAAGCCAGTCAGCTTTATTTACTGACGGATGTGCCAGGCGTTTTGAAAGATGGCAAAGTGATCTCTGCTATGATTCCACAGGATTTGCCACAATTAATAGAAGAAAAAGTAATTACGGATGGGATGCAGCCGAAACTTTCCGCTGCAGTCAGAGCCGTACACGCAGGGGTTCATGCAGTACGCATAACGGATCAATTAACCCATCCAGGGACAACTTTAAAAATGGAGGCAAATGATTGAAATGAGTATGACACATGTATTTCCAACATATGACCGGTTTGATTTCGAGCCGATTTCTGGCAACGGGGTGATTGTGACCGATGATCAGGGTCAGGACTACTTAGATTTCACCTCGGGTATTGGGGTGTGCAACTTTGGTTATCAAAACGCTAAGATTCAAAACGCTGTGAACGTACAATTAACCAAGATGTGGCACATTTCTAACCTGTATCAAAACCATTTGCAGGAAGCCGTTGCTGAATTGCTGGTGGGTGATGAAGATAAATTAGTCTTCTTTGCTAATTCCGGAACTGAAGCAAATGAAGCTGCCTTGAAATTAGCCCGTAAAGCTACTGGCAAAACAAAAGTCCTGTCATTCAACCACTCATTTCACGGTCGGACTTATGGCTCAATGTCGATGACCGGTAACGACCATATTAAGGAAGGGTTTGCACCGTTAGTCCCAGACATTAGTTTCGTGGACTACAATGATGAAGCTTCTTTGGATGCCATTACGGATGATCTTGCCGCAGTGATCCTTGAAGTCATTCAGGGTGAGGGTGGCGTCATCGTTGGCGATCAAGACTGGCTCCATGCGGTTCAAGATAAATGTAAGGCCACAAACACCTTGTTGATCGTTGATGAAGTTCAAACGGGGATTGGCCGGACTGGGTACAAGTTTGCTTACCAGGGTGTCGGTCTGGATCCGGACATTGTGACTTCCGCTAAAGCGCTGGCTAACGGGTTACCGGTTGGTGCGATGATTGGCAAGGCTAATCTGGGGCCTGCATTTGGTCCTGGCACCCATGGATCAACCTTTGCTGGTAATCCGTTGACGATGTCGGCTGCTCAAGCAGTTTTGACACAGTTAACACCAGCTTTTCTTGAAGACGTGCGGGATAAGTCAGTAGCCGTTTGGGAAAAACTGGATCATTTTGAAGACTTAAAAGTGGTTAAGTCGATTAGCGGCCGTGGTCTGATGATTGGGATTCACCTGACGGATGAACTGCCAGTTAACGACGTCATTAAAGCCCTGCATCAAAAGGGATTATTGACTTTATCTGCTGTTGGTAATACCTTGCGGCTGTTACCGCCATTAGTGATGAGTAAGACAGATTTGCTGAGTGGCCTTCAGACTATTTATCAGACGTTAGATGAGCAATAGAAATTGGAAGAAGGTTTTGCAAT
Source organism: Secundilactobacillus yichangensis (assembly GCF_016861565.1). GTDB lineage: Bacteria > Bacillota > Bacilli > Lactobacillales > Lactobacillaceae > Secundilactobacillus > Secundilactobacillus yichangensis. The sequence continues at coordinate 95,372 of NZ_BOLK01000006.1, read as the reverse complement.
CTTTTTATAATAAATCTAAGATTTTTATTGTTTGACGTATGTATCTGCTTTCTTTATAATGAAACTAATTGCGCCCCACACACCTCTCCGTTTTTTGAAAGTGTCCCAAGTGGGGACTTTTTATTACATAAATAAGCCTGCTTTTTCAGCCAATAACGGCGAAAAAGCAGGCTTGTTTTGTTCTCGTTTGAAATGAGTTAATTAAAAGAAATCTTATCAGTCCCGTGACCAAAGACTTCTGCTTCTTTAAAGGTGGCAGCGTAGACGTTCATGTTGTCGCGAGCCTTTTGATCGAACATCTTAAAGCTGGCGTATTTCTTATCCATGGCCTCAAAGAGTTCGCTGCGACGGTCGTTAACCATCTTGGTATCAGCACCAGTGACACGTACGGTACTGGCATCTTGTGGTGACATTGGGGTAGTTGTAAAGGAAATCTGGCTGTTAGCAGCTAGTTCCTTAACCTTGTCTGTATTCTTGGATGTTGCAAAATACACGGTGTTTTCTGATTCATTTGGGAAATAAAGAAAGTTCACGGTTCGGACGTTTGGTGTATGGCCAGCTAATGATTCGGTTGCTACAGCCAGGTTAGTCGCGTTCTCCAGAACATTGGTATAGGTTTCTTTTGTTGTGATGATGATTACCTCCTAGAAGTTTACTGTTTCCATTATAGCGCTTTCACTTGGAGCAATCATTTTAAATTGACAATCTTAAACGACTCATGTACACTATTGATGGAATTATATTATATGACGTATAATATTGTAGGAGGTAAATGATGTGGCCATTCAAGTGAGTTCCGAACTATTAGATGGCAGCGTGCTGGCTATCTTGGCGCAGCAGGACTATTACGGTTATGCGCTAACGCAGCGGGTTCAGCAAGCCATCAAAGTTTCCGAGTCGACGATGTACCCGGTTTTGCGTCGGCTTAAGAAAAACGGCTGGTTAACAACTTATGATGAACCATATCAGGGTCGTAATCGCCGTTACTACCAGATTACAGCAGACGGTAAAGAACGATTGGCAACCATTCAAGGCGAGTGGAAGGACTTCAAGTTAGGCATCGATTCAATGTTAGGGGATGAAATCAATCATGGATAAATACATTGCGGAGTTCAAAAGTTATCTGAATCAGCTAAGTGAGGCTGAGTTAGACGAAGTTGTGAGCTTTTACTCTGAATATTTAGCGGACGGTGGTTTTGAGAGTTATGAGGCCAGTGTCGAAGAATTAGGTTCACCACGTCAGCTAGCGCGGAAAGTATTAGCTGATTATTCAATTCGGCTGCTGGATGCACCGGAAAAGGAAGGACAAACCATGCGTAGCCGGGCTGCTCAATCGAAGACCCAGGTTCGGACGATTTGGCTGATTGTCTTAGCTATCCTCTCCACACCATTGACGATTCCATTAGCAATTGGCGTGCTGGCGACCTTGTTTGGCTTATTAGTCGGCGCGGCAGCAATCATTTTTGCGCTTGTAGTCATGATCTTCTCCCTTGCAGTCGCTGGTATCTTTGTGTTCGGTGTTGGTGTTGGCATTATGGCGCAATCGATGTCTACCGGATTGGTATACGTTGGTGCCGGTTTGTGCGTGATTGGACTCTTCGTTGCCCTTATCCCAGCGTTTAAGTGGCTGATTAGTGGTGCCATTCACGTGACGTTATCGGCTAGTCGCTGGTTATACGGTAAGCTGAAGTCTAAGAATCAGGCGGAAAAGGAGCGTGACCACAAATGAAAAAGACATTTATTACGGGCATCATCATCTTGATCATTGGCGGAATCATGCTGGCTATTGGTATTGGACAGGGTGGCGTCAAGTCCATCTATTGGGACAATGGCCTCAAAACCGATCGAAGGACTTCGTATTCACGAGAAATCAAAGACGTTGATACCATTAATCTTGAGGGTTCGAACTACGGTCCAATTGCCATCCATCAGGGTAACGTTGCCAAGGTAACCGTACATGCGCAGAAGAGCAATCAAATTAAAACGCGCATTTCTGGTCATACACTTTCTATTTCCGGCCATTCCAGGACCCACTTCATGTTTGGTGATTTTGGTATGGATAACGGTTCGCAAACAATCGATGTTACGGTGCCGAAGAAAACCCAAATCAAAACCATTGATAATCAAGGCGAAATGAGTTTACACGTCAGTGATTTAACAGTTGAAAGCTTGAATAGTACCGGTTATGGTGATTTGAATCTTGAAAATACGACGGTCACCAAGGAGATGACCATGCCGCATCAAAATTATGGCGATATTACAATGAATGGTGTCACTTTTGACCGCGGATTAAATATTGATTCATCGGGTGATATCACGATTCGTAACAGTAATTTTACGAAGGCTGATAGCCGCGTTCATTCAGCTGATGGCGATGTGGTACTCAATAACAACCGCTGGCAAAACCTCAGTGTTACGAGCGCTAGTGGGGAATTAAACTTGGAGGATCAATCGGTGAAGAGCACGTTAACTGCGAATGCCGATGACGGCGATATCACGGCTCATATTATTCCTCGAGCTAACCTCGCTATTCACGCAAATAGTTCAACTGGTGATACTAGTATTTATGGTAAGAATCGTCACGATTACGGTAAAGTCAAACCAAACGGGCAATCCTTTGAGCTTAGTTCTTCAAATGGAGATGTCACGGTCGCATATTAAACAACAAAAACGGATTTTCCAGTCATAAAATGCTGGGAAATCCGTTTTTGAGTAAAAAATATTAATGTTGTTCAACAATTTTAACATCAGTACGGTCTTCTTTAACGACCAAGTAGAGAATCTTGGTTTGCTGGTCATCTACAAAGCCTAAATTAATAGCGGGGTAACCATCGATTTTACTGATTCCTTGAAAACGGTCAATCATCGAACGCTTCAATAGATCCATCGTTTCTCGGTGAGCTGACGCCTTTTTTTCGGCAGCTGTCAAAGTAAACCCCTGGTTAATGTAGTTATTGATCATGAAAACCCGGATCAACGTATGGTATGAATATTTTCGGTTTTGACCATTCACTTTTTCACTACTAATATAACCTTTTTGTTCCCAGTACCTCAGTTGACTCTGCGATACACCAGTAGCCGCAGAGACATCACCGATACCCAGGTGCCAATTAACTTTCTTGGAGAAAGTCGCAAATGCATCGTGTTCCTCAGTGTTCAAATTTATTCCTCTTCTCATCAAATACTTATTGTAACGGTTTTCTTCCCTATTAGAACAGGGTTCCAATTGTTATATTTAATAACGTGTCTATCCTATTTCATAATAACCAGTATATATAATAGAATAAATTTGTCAAGATAGTTGACAAATACCTTTCAAGTTATTATAGTAGTTGACAGTCGTTAAAAAAGCAAAACAAGAAAAGAAGGTTTTAATTAGTGGGTAACGCAGTAGACACAAAGGGGAAATCCTATAACAGAGGGTTATTGATCATTATTTTACTGGTCGGTACATTCTGTACGGTCCTCAATCAAACCATTTTATCAACAGCATTTCCGACCTTAATGAACGCGTTCAACGTTTCAACTTCAACCGTTCAGTGGTTAACTACCGGGTTTATGCTGGTCAACGGGATCATGATCCCAATCAGTGCTTGGCTGAGTACACGTTTTAATACCAAGTGGCTCTACATTGTCGCAATGACAATTTTCTTTGCTGGAACACTGGTTGCATTTACCGCACCAACTTCCAACTTTGGTATCCTGTTAACGGGTCGTTTACTCCAAGGTATTGGTGTTGGAGTGACCATGCCATTGCTTCAAACAATCATGTTATCAGTTTTCCCGCCAGAACGGCGTGGGACTGCCATGGGGCTTGCCGGTATCGTTATCGGTGTAGCACCTGCTATTGGTCCAACCCTTTCAGGATGGGTCATTGATAATTTCTCTTGGCGTGATTTATTCGGCATGACGTTGCCAATTCTTGCATTAGTGATTATTGCCAGTTTCTTCTGGATGCATCCCGTTCTGGAGACGAAAAAGGAAGGCATCGATGTCCTTTCGGTTATTCTGTCTACGATTGGTTTTGGTAGTGTCCTTTATGGCTTCTCATCAGTTGGTGATGATGGTTGGGGCAGCACCAAAGTAATCAGCTTTTTGATCGTTGGTGCAATCGTTGTTGGTTTGTTCATCTGGCGTCAATTGAAGATGGACGACCCATTCTTGGAAATGCGGGTTTACCGTTCAGTACCATTTACCATCTCGGCAATTTTAAGTTCCATCTCAATGATGGCCATGGTGGGTGTTGAAATGGTGATTCCGATGTACCTGCAAATTGTTAAGGGAATGTCAGCTTTCCATTCCGGACTAACCCTGTTATTTGGGGCCGTTATGATGGCTGTTATGAGTCCAATTACGGGTCGTGCCGTTGATCGTTACGGTGCTAGGAACCTATCTATTATGGGTATGATTCTCTTAACGCTGGGTTCAATTCCATTTATTTTCATTACCAAAGACACGCCGACAGCTTACATCGTTGTCCTCTATGCCGTTCGGATGTTCGGGATTTCAATGTCAATGATGCCTGCTACAACCGTTGGTATGAACGCTTTACCAGTTAACCTGATTGGTCATGGGACTGCCGTGAACAACACGCAACGGCAAATTGCCAGTTCTGTGGGGACGGCTGTCTTGATCAGTATCTTAACTAACGTGACTAAGGACGGAATGCCAGGTAAGCACTTATTGAAGACTGATCCATTAGCGTATAAGGATCATGCTATCAATGCGACTTTAAGCGGTTATCACGCGGCCTTCATTGTTGCTGCTATCTTCTGTTTCTTGGCTGTCATCACCGCCTTCTTCATGAAGAACCGTGGGGATGCTAGTGATTACACCGAAAAAGATGGGGGTGAAAGCAAATGATCTTAATTTTACTTGGCCTATTCGCCGTTTTAGCTTTTATTTTCTGTATTTATATTGAAAATAAGGGATTAAGTGTGATTTTAACAACTTTAGCGCTTTTAGGATTAGTTGTTTCTAGTGTTTATGCAGTTAAGAACTGGCAGCACCATTATGGCTTGGAACAGTATACGACGACTACGACAAGGAATATCTATTCTGTTAGTCCGAACAAATCAATGTCGATGATTCTCTACCAGCCAATCGGTTCGAAGAACAATCATCAAGTATACATTTACAAGAGTAGTGAAAATGCTAAGAAGCCGGTTCATACTCAGGCAAATACTGATACCAAAAATAAGCTGACCCGAGTAAACGGCACAACCCAGATGACCACTACGGTTACCCGTTGGCGTTACAAGAATAATGCTGCCAAATTCTGGTTTGGTTTCACTGGTGAAAATCATAAGTTTGATAAGCGGACGAACAAGATTGAAGTTAACAAGAACTGGCTGGTTCTTTCAGTTGCTCAATCTAAAGCTCTTCAAAAACAAATGAAAAACAAGACTTATCAAGCACAATTAAAGCAACAAGGTAAGGCTTTCGTGATGAAGGGCATGCAAGCTGCTATGATGAAGAACCCAGCCATGTCCAAAGCTGACCAGGCAAAGCTGCAGAAGCAATTGACAGCTGAGTTCCAAGCACAAGCGATTAAGAAGCTAATTGCTCAGGTTCAAAAGTAATCAAAATTTGCTATATACTGTTTAAACGCTAATTAAAATTAAAACGGTCATTCTTCCAGTGAGGAGAATGACCGTTTTTTTTGCATACTTATTTTTAGTAAGAAACCATAACTTTCTGCAATAATAGGGCTGATGGAGCATGGATAATCCCGACTTATTTTTTAATCGAAAATAGGCCGTAATCCTTGTAAATTAGGCTTTTATTAAAGTTGCTTTTGTTGTAGTATAAAGCTGTATAAAATAAAGTGTTGTTTTTGCTTCTTTTTTGTTAATATCTCAATATTGAGGGGGAAATATTATGGGAAAAGGCTCAAAAAATTTATCTAAGAATAATCGTAAGTTAGCTTTAGAAAACCAATCGACCCTATTACATTACCGGATGTATAAGGCAGGGAGGATGTGGCTGTTTGCGGGCGTTGCTACGTTTACGTTAAGTGCTGGATTACTTGGATTAACCTCAACTCAAGCATCAGCTACAACTGTTGATACAACACCTACATCACAGCAACAACATCAACCAGCGGTAACGGGGGATGATGGTGGTAATGGTACTTCGACAACTTTAAGGACAACTGCACCTGCGCCATCGGCCACAGAACAATCAGCCGACAAGGCAGCTACGTCAGCTTCGGATACCACGCAACCGGCTGACAAGGCAGCTACGCCAGCTCCAGATACAACACAATCAGCTGACAAGACAGCTACGCCAGTTCCAGATACCACGCAGCCGGCTGACAAGACAGCTACGCCAACTTCGGATACCACGCAACCAGCTGATAAGACAGCTACGCCAACTTCAGATACCACGCAACCGACTGATAAGACAGCTACGCCAGTTACACCTGTTGTACAGAAACAACCGCAAGCATCTGTAAAGCCGGACAGTGGCAGCTCAACCGAGTCGCAATTTAAAGACGCAGTTGATGCAACATCATCAACTGATCCTCAGGCAAGTGAGCCTAAGACAGCTGATGACACTGCTAAAACGCCGACTAACACCGTGGCATTACCAAATGGTGGTAGTTTCACGACGAATCCAGACGGTACGTTTACCTTTACTGATCCAGATGGAAATAAATACAATATTATCTCAAGCAAGGATGCTACGAGTCAAACTAGTCAGCCTACTGTCACTAAAAATGACACTAATGGTGATGGCATCGCAGATACTTGGAACATCATTAACAATATGCCAACTGACACTGACGTGACAACTGGTCCTGCAAAAGCCGATATCACGTTACCAGCTGGTAAAGATGGTAAGACTTACAAAATTACGTATACCGTGAAACCTGATGGAACTGAGTCTTACGAGAGCTACGTTTTTGATACTTCGAAAACCCCTAATGTGTTTATTCCCTTGAATGCCAACGGTGAGACAGCCCTTAAATCTAATGATACGGGTAAGTTGCCGAATGGTGGAGATTACACTGTTCTTCCTGATGGTTCATTAAGCATCACTAACCCTGATGGCAGCACAATGGTTGTTAAACCATATAACGATTCAAATGATACAAAGGCTACTACCGGTTCTACTACGAACATTACGAATATCACTAACATCATCAACAGTGGCAGCACGACTGATAATAATACTAAAGACACCGATGGTGATGGCGTTCCAGATAACTTGGAAGTTATCATAGGGACTAACTCAGATAAGACTGATACTGATGGTGATGGCGATCCTGATCTGCAAGAAATCATGAATGGCACGGACCCTAAGGATCCTAACTCAAACTTGAAGTCATTGGAAAACGGTGGTAAGGATGCTTCCACTGGTACATCAACCACCACGACTATCACAACCATTAACAATCTTCCAGGTCAAAACGGGGACGTTCAAGCAACCAAGAATCCTGATGGTTCAATCACCCTCGTATTCCCAGATGGTTCAAAGCAAATTGTTAAACCTGGCGATTCGACCACGCCTGATTCAAATGGTGGTTCCTTCAAGGTAAACCCAGACGGAACGATTACCTTTAATGACGGTAAGGGTAACACCTACACGATTGACCCTAACAAGGGAACAACGACTGACCCGATTATCGTTAACGTTCCAGGTCTAGACAATGGTGTTAAAGCCACTAAGAATCCTGATGGTTCAATTATCTTCACGTTCCCAGATGGCTCAACTCAAACGGTTCAACCTGGTGGCACAACCAAGCCTGATGGAAATGGTGGTACCTTCACTGTAAATCCAGATGGCACCATTACCGTTAATGATGGTAAGGGTGGCAGTTACACCTTCTATCCAGACGGTAGTCAAGGCACGCCAACTCAACCAGATAGTAAAGATACGGTCGTTATCCTTCCTGGTAAGGATGGAATAATGTCCACTGTGACGGTTGAAAAGACGCCAGGTGGCGCTGTTATTCTTCACATGCCAAATGGTTCTTCAAAGGTGGTTCAACCAGGTGACACTGGTACATTACCAGATGGTACTAGGTACGTTATTAACAAGAATGGTTCAATTACATTCACCACGCCAGATGGTAAGACCGATACTGTAATTCCTAATGATGGTACGACGCACACAACGTCTACCACAAACACGACTACGACCACAACTAATGATGGTGGTGATAGTGAAACTAATAGTAATAACACGACAACGTACAATTACTACTACTACGGTTCAGAGGGTGCCTCATCGACAACTGTGACTGTCCCAGGCGATACGGATGGCAACAATTCAACGGTCACTTACACGAAGAACCCAGATGGGACATTGTCAATCACAATTGATGACAAGACTACTCCGGTTAAGACCGGTGATAAGGGTACTCTGCCAAATGGCGATGCCTACACCGTTCTTTCTGACGGCTCACTGAGCATCACAACGCCCGACAATAAGACATTTGTGCTTAACCCTGGTAACGCTACTGGTGAATCAACCAATGGTGACACTACCAATTACACGACCATCAATAACTACTATGGTAAAGATGGTTCAGCAAGTACGAATATCACTTTGCCAGCAGGTAAAGATGGTAAGACTCCAACGATCACTTACACGAAGAACCCAGATGGCACATACACGATTGTCTTACCAGACGGTCCGAAGGATGTTAAACCTGGCGATACTGGTCAGTTACCAAATGGTGGTACGTACGTTGTAAACAAAGATGGTTCATTGACAATTACCAATCCAGAAGGTTCCCAGACAACTGTTAATCCAGTTGATGGTGCAGCGTCATCTAACGGTCCAATAATCAATAACACCACCAATAACTACTACTATGGTAAAGATGGTGCAACAAGCACGACCATTACCGTACCTGGTAAAGATGGCACAACGACAACAACGATCACCTATACCAAGAACCCTGATGGCACGTCCACGATTGTCTTACCAGACGGTTCCAAGGATGATGTTAAACCAGGTGATACTGGTAAGTTACCAAACGGCAGTTCATACACTGTCAACAAGGACGGTTCATTGACGATCACCAATCCAGATGGTTCGCAATTTACTGTCAACCCTGCTAACAGCACATCCACTACTGACGGTGATGTAACTAACAACACCACTAATATCACTAACAACTACTATGGTTCAAATGGGCCATCGACGGCTACCATCACCTTGCCAGCAGGTAAAGATGGCGGTACTCCAACGATCACTTACACGAAGAACCCAGACGGCACATACACAATTGTCTTACCAGACGGTTCCAAAGATGTTAAACCAGGCGATACTGGTAAGTTACCAAACGGTAGTTCATATGTTATTAACAAAGATGGTTCATTGACAATTACCAATCCGGATGGTTCCACGACAACCGTTAACCCTGGTAATGGATCAACGACTAACAATGGCGATACGACTAACAACTACAACACCACCAACAACTACTATGGTGGCAGCACAACGGTTACCTTACCTGGTAAAGATGGCGGCACAACTACCAATATCACCTACACGAAGAACCCAGACGGCACATACACAATTGTCTTACCAGACGGTCCTAAGGATGTTAAACCAGGCGATACTGGTAAGTTACCAAACGGTGATTCATATGTTGTTAACAAAGATGGTTCATTGACGATTACCAATCCGGATGGTTCCACAACGACTGTTAACCCAGGCAATGGTTCCACGACTAACAATGGCGGTACGACTAACAATTACTACTATTATGGTGGCAGTACGACGGTTACCTTACCTGGTAAAGATGGCGACGCAACTACCAATATCACCTACACGAAGAACCCGGATGGCACGTACACGATCGTCCTACCAGACGGTTCGAAGGATGTTAAACCAGGTGATAGTGGTAAGTTACCAAGCGGTGGTTCATATACTGTCAACAAAGACGGTTCATTGACAATCACCAACCCAGATGGTTCTACATTTACGGTTAATCCAGGTGGGAGTTCATCAACCACTAACAATGGTGGTACAACAAACAACTACACGACTAACTACATCACCTACAACTATGGTTCAGATGGCTCAACGGGTGCAACAATCACTATCCCAGGTGGCGGAAATGGTTCAACGACTACAACAATCACCTACACCAAGAATCCTGATGGCTCATATACTTTGAAGACACCAAAGGGTTCAACGACTGTAACACCAGGTAACACGGGTACTTTACCAAATGGTGATACCTACATTGTTAACCCTGATGGTTCATTGAGTATCACTAACCCTAATGGTGGTGGTGCAACAGTCATCAACCCAAGTAACGGTGCAACTGTTTCCACGGGTAACGGCAATGTGACTGTCAACGTCACTGTTAACACAGGTAATGGTGGTTCAACTCCCGATACAACTATCAGCACACCAAGCGGCAACTACACGATCAGTGTGAATGGCGATGGAACGTATAATATTACTACACCAGATGGCAATACTATTAAGAATGTGACTCCTGGTGACAACAGTACCTTACCAGATGGCAAGGGTAGTTACGTCGTTAATAATCACAATATTATTATCATTGAACCTAATGGTGTACAACTGACTATCAACTTTGGTAATACTGACAAGACCAACACGCCAACTGGTGATGGTAATACTGACAAGACCAATACACCAACTGGTGATGGCAATACTGACAAGACCAATACACCAACTGGTGATGGTAATACTGACAAGACCAATACACCAACCGGTGATGATAATACTGACAAGACCAACACGCCAACCGGTGACGGTAATACTGACAAGACCAATACACCAACTAATGGTGATATTGGCGACAATAACAACATTACTACCACAACTCCGCAAGGCGGTACGGCAACTGACGGTGACACCAATGGTACTAGCAACAGCTCTGATCAGGGCGGTGCTATAGCCGGTGGCAACACTGGTGCATCTGCATCTGACACTGAAGGTGGAACAGCTACTAACGGTTCATCTGCGGCTACGAGTACTGAAGGCGGAACAGCTGTTAAGAGTTCCCCTCAAGCTGCTTCGAACGATGCTAATGGTAAGGTCGATGTTCAAGATAATAATTCTGTAACGAACAATCATGACTTACCTCAAACTGGTGAACAGCCGGTTGAAGGGGTTGTCGTTCTTGGATTATTGGGAACATTGGTATCGTTAATTGGCTTAGTCGAAGAAAAGAAGCGTCGCAACAATTTATAGCATTAAAATAAGATTTTAAATTTCTTTGGTATAGATAAAAAGTTCCACATACGTATCGTAAGTATGTGGGACTTTTTTTACGTATAAATCATTTTTTCATATGTAACCATAACTTTCTACAATAACGGCGTTCTTGAGAAAATATTCTCGATTTTTTAAATCCAGGTTAAAAAACTTAGTAATATAATTTCTTTTATGTGACTTTTAAGTGAGGAAAATTTGCTAATGTAAGGGCGTGCAAAGCACAACGTTGTATTTGCTTTAATTTCTTTTAAGTTTTTGGAATTTATGGAGGAGGAATTATTATGGGAAGAGGTTCAAAAAATCTTTCGAAGGGGAACCGTAAGCTAGCGCTCATGCATCAAACTGAGTCGCTGCATTATCGGATGTATAAAGCAGGTCGTACCTGGCTTTTTGCCGGTATTGCAACCTTTTCTTTAGGTGCTGTACTATTTGGCTCGCAGGTCCAGGCGTCTGCCGCAACTACGGAAGACACGACGCCAACAACACAGGTGACAAAACCAGTTGCGGATTCAAATATAGGAGCCGATGCTGGCCAAGCTGCAGATCCGAATAGTGGAGCGACTGCACAGCAACAGCCGGCAACTACGCAAGCACAACCGGCTGCCAATACTGATACAGCTACAACAGGCGATACTATGGGGACTGGACAGGCTGCCACCAATACAGATGCTACAGCAACAAGTGATACTACGGGGACTGGACAGGCTGCCGCCAATACAGATGCTGCAACAACAGGCGATACTACGGAGGCTGGCCAAGCTGCCGCCAATACAGATCCAGCAACAACTGGTGCTGCTTCAGATACTACTGGCGATCAAACTGATCAAGCATCAACCGCCGTTCCTGGTCAAATCACCAAGAATACGAGTTCAAATGTTGGCATCAAGGTTGGTACCGTTACAGGTAATGAGGGTACCGTTACTGCTCCAGCCGGTGCATCTAAAGAACCCGATACTTCAGGAGCGTTAATCAAAGGTAATTTATTTGGTAGCGGTTTAGAGAATGCTTCTGAAAACAGTAGTACTGCGGGTGTTGGTGCTGATAGCATAGATAACGCTAACAGGGCAAACGACCGTAAAACCGACGGAACTGGCACGTACGGTAATGTTTATGGTGATAAGAATCCTGACCCAATTGCCCAAGCAGGCGCAAATGGTCAATACACGCTGATACATGCCAATGGTGATGTTAATAGTAAAAACGATGGGTTAGATCAAAAAATCACCGATAATCAAGTTCCTGAAGACACAATCACTGTTGATCATATAAACGACCAGGGTGCAATCAGTTCTGACAGTTCAAACTTAATTACAAACGTCGATCCTAATGATCCTAAAAAATTTGTAGATAACACTGGTCGCGGTGCCACCATTTACAGTTCAGCCGGAACATCAGGTGTTGATGTCTCACTGGTCGGCGGCTCTGATAATGGTGTGAACATTGGGATTCCTACTAACTTAAAATCAAGTTTGCAAGTAGGAACTCTACAGGTTCTAAACCAAACTGCTGTGGGAATTACCGTTAAGAATCCACTTACAGGTGAACAGTTCCAGATTACTGATTCTGATTATGGTACTGAAGGTAAGTACAAAGACACCTATAAGGTTGGCAGTAACATTGATGGTAAAGCCGTTTACAATGCCGTTCTTAATGGCGGAGTTGTGAGAGATGTTGTTGGCTTTGTGACTAAGGGAATTTCAGGCCTCAGTGGCGCCGCTGGTGGCATTGGAAAAGCCTTAATTGGTCAAGGGAAATCATTACTTGGCGACAATTTAAAAAATGCTTTAGAGCATCCAACTGACCCTTCAAATATTCTTAATGTAGGCAGCATTGTATCTGAAGCTACCAGTTTAGGGGATCGTCTTGGTGCTACATTTACTCAAGATGGCGAGAATAATATTGGTGTCAGTGATATCGTTGCAACTTTGGTAGACTTACTACCGCTTCTTGGTGTTAATACAACAGACTTCCAGGATGCCTATCAGGGATTGATTAACCAAGCCAATGATTCAATTGACGAATTGAATAAATTTGGCGACAATCTGATGAAGGATGGGATGTCCATCTCTGGACTTGCCGATGCAACGATCAAGACCGACACCAGTAACGGTGATTCTAAAAACTACATCGAAGTTCTAGCCGGCAGTGATTTGTCAACTGCATACGCTGTTACCAACATGTTTAAGTCCTACATTGAGGGCTGGTCACAAGGTATTGCGGATTCCCTCGATGCAGTGTTTGCTGGGGATCAACCAATCGTTCATCCAGATGCTCAAAACGACCCAGACGATTTATATCGATTTAACGGGCAAACGCCTATTAGCATTTTGGACAAAGCAATCAAAGCAGCTGAGGACAAGGGCGGCTTAGGTGGATTCCTTCTTAAAATTGGTGATCCGATTATTGAAGGCGCAATTAAAGGCCTCTCATCCCTTAACAACGGTGCCGTTCAACCCGTTATTACTGCAATTAACGGTTGGGTAACCGATAACTTAGGGAAAGGTATCGATGAAATGATTGGCGGCTCTTTGGGCGGTGAAACTCAAAATGTTGCTGTTCCAATCAACTGGACGGATCCTAAGTTTGTTGATCAAGCATCTGGACAAAATGCTGATGCAGGTCAATTTGTTAATGAAACATTTGATACTGCCGCTAAGGTTTTTGATGCTGTTTCTAAGAGTCAAACAACTATCGCTTATCAGAATGTTGATAAAACTCAGTTGAATCAGTTGATTAATGATGCAACGACTATGCAAGACGTTACACCTGATTCAAAGGCGTTAGCAGTCGCGGTCGCAGCAGACCCTGATGCTTCTCAATACGATGTTGACCAAGCGATCATTAAGTTGGGCAAGCAAATTACTTTGAAACAAAGCGATGCTGTGGGTAATGCTAAGGTTAAAGACTTTACTGCTCCTAAAACAGAGACGACTCCGGATGAAGTTTCTGCAGATGAGCTTGTCAATAATTTTAGTATTACGCCACAGAGTGGTATTAGCGCAGAGGATGCAGCAGCAATTAATGCGATTTACGAATCTGTTAAGAGTCAACTTGGTAAGGCAGACTTTGCGATTGACCCGATTGACCCTGCTACTAACAAAGCTAAATATACGTTGAGTAAATCAGGGGTTAAGAAGGTTCAAGATGCGCTGACAGCCGCTAAATCTAATTTCCAGATGCCAAAAGCGCCTGCTCAAGCCGAAATTACCTTTGGTGACGCAGGTGCAGACACAACACCTACTGATAATAATACAGATAATAATACAGATACGGATGCAACATACACCCTCCAAGCTATTGATGAAGCTGGCCACGTATTACCAGGTTCAACCTTGGCTGATCTATCCGGTAAAACCGGTGATGCAATCGATGCAGCTAAGCTCGCAGCAACCTATAAGGATGCCAATGATAAGACATGGTACAAACCTGCTGCTGAGTCATTAGCTAGTTACTTTATCAAAAACGGGGCAACGATTAATGTCCTGTACACTGACAAAGATGTGACTGGTACCGATGGTCATGGCGGTTCAGATGCTGTCGTTGATGGTGGTTCATTCATTATTAATGATGATGGTACGATTACCTTCACCGATAAGAATGGCAAGACTTTGACCATTGATCCAAGCAAATGGGGTTCAGGCTCAAGTTCAAATGGCACTGGTCAGCCGATTAACATCAACATTACTAATAACAACGATGATAACGATAATGGAGGTAGCTCAACAGGAACCGATGGTACTGGTTCAACAACTGGCACTGATAACGGTGGCGGTTCGACTACAACGCCCGTCCAAATCATCCTGCCAGGCCAAGATGGTACCAAGGGCGGTGCTGACGTTACTAAGAATACCGATGGTTCACTGACCTTCACCTTCCCAGACGGTTCAACGCAAACCGTTCAGCCAGGTGATAACAACACTAAGACCAATCCTAATGGCGGTTCCTTCAAGGTCAACCCGGACGGTACGATTACTTTTACCGATGCAGGCGGTAACAGTTACACGGTTGATCCAAATAACAAGACTAACGGGACCACACAACCAGGCAGCAAGATCACTAACATTGTGTTACCAGGTGCTAACAAAGATGGTAACAATGCCGGTGATCAAACGTTGATGATCGAGAAGACGCCTTCAGGAGATATTGTGCTCCACTTACCAGATGGCTCAACTCAAACAATCACTTCAGAGAAACCTGGGGCATTACCAGATGGATCCAGTGTTGTCATTAACCCAGATGGGACGATTACAATTACTGATCCAAACGGCAACAAGGAAACGATTGATCCTAACAAGGGGCAAAGTCTGCCTACAGATCATGCTGATGCGGGCGGCCAAACTGCCACAAACACTGTTGATACCGATGGTGACGGTATTCCAGATAGCTTTGAAGGCACGGTTGGCACTAACGCGAACAGCAAGGATACTGATGGCGATGGTGACTCTGATCTTCAAGAAGTTCTAAACGGTACTAACCCTAAGGATCCTAATTCAAACCTCAAGTCCCTTGAGAATGGTAAAGGTTCTGACGGTACAGGTTCAACCATTAATATTAACGGCGGTACGGTTATCGTTGGTGGTACGGGTACTGATGGTACTAATGGTTCTACTGGTATTAACGGAGCCGGAACCGATGGTAAGAACACGGTGACGCCAATTGTTGTGTCCATTCCAGGGAAAGATGGTAAGGATGCCGGAGCGACGGTTACAAAGAACTCAGATGGCTCCGTAATCTTTACCTTCCCAGATGGTTCAACACAAACGGTTCAACCAGGTGACAACAAAGATAAGACCAACCCTGCAGGCGGTAGCTTCGTTGTTAACCCAGATGGCACCATTACCTTTACTGATCCAAGCGGTAAGACTTACACCATCGATCCAAGTACTGATAAAGGAGCGGGTCCATCATCAACCCAGCCAGGCAGCAAGACAACAGTTGTTGTCATTCCTGGTCAAAACGGAACTGATGGGGCTAATACTCCGGATCAAGTTGTGACCGTTGAAAAAGGAACGGATGGGACACTGACACTTCACTTCCCAGACGGCTCCACAAAAGTCGTGCACATTAACGATACGGACACCTTACCAGGTGGCGGCAGCTACGTTGTTAACCCAGACGGGACCATTACCTTTACTAACCCAGATGGAACAACTAGCACGATTGACCCAAGTAAGGGAACTACTGGCAATATCACCATTAACACAGGCACCGGCAATACTGGTACTCCTGGCGATGCAGATGGTGACGGTATTTCAGACGATTTTGAAACTAAGATTGGGACGAATACTGCCAAAACTGATTCTGACGGTGATGGCGACACAGATTTCCAGGAAATTCTAAACCACACTAACCCGTTGGATCCGGCTTCTAACTTAAAGAGCCTTGAAAACGGCGGTAAGGATGGATCAACGAGTACAACAACTACCATCACAACGATTAACAATGTTCCAGGTCAAGATGGTGGTGTTAAAGCAACTAAGAATTCTGATGGTTCAATTACCTTCACGTTCCCAGATGGCTCAACCCAAACTGTGCAACCAGGTGATACGACTACACCTGATGCAAATGGCGGTTCATTCAAGGTCAACCCAGATGGGACTATTACTTTCAACGATGGTAAGGGTAACAGTTACACGATTGACCCTAACAGGGGGACAACCACAACGCCTATTATTGTCACTATTCCAGGTCAAGACGGTGGGACTCAAGCCACTAAGAACCCTGATGGCTCAATTACCTTTACGTTCCCAGATGGCTCAACCCAAACTGTTCAACCTGGCGACGCCACAAAGCCTGATGCCAATGGTGGTTTCTTCAAGGTCAACCCAGATGGCACCATTACCATTACGAATCCAGATGGTAGCAGCTACACATTTGATCCGAACAATGGACAAGACACACCAACACAACCAGGCAGCAAGTCGACCGTTATCGTTCTTCCAGGTAAAGATGGCGCAACTAGTGTTGTGACTGCTGAAAAGACACCAAACGGTGATATTATTCTCCACTTGCCAGACGGTTCTACCCAGACGGTTGAACCAGGTAAGGGTGGCACATTACCAGATGGGACTAAGTACACTTACAACCCAGATGGTACCCTCACATTTGTCACTCCAGAAGGCAACACGACGACTATTAATCCCGACAACGGTGCCAGTGGTTTAACGACCTCTACAAGCACTAACACTAATACAACCAATAACAATGGCGGTACGACTAACAACACGACCAATAACTACTATGGTGGAAATGGTCCTGCAACTATTGCTATCACATTGCCAGCTGGCAAAGATGGTGTTCCACAGACGATCACTTACACCAAGAATCCTGATGGGTCTGTAACTATCACCACCCCGGATGGCAATACAAAGACTGTTCAACCAGGTGACACTGGTACCTTACCAAATGGTGGGACTTACACAGTGCTTCCTAATGGGTCACTGAGCATTACGAACCCAGATGGTTCAACAACGGTTGTCAACCCAGGGAATGGTACAAATGGTTCAGGTACTAACAATGGTGGTGACGTCGATACTGATGGTGACGGTATTCCAGATAGCTTTGAAACTAAGGCGGGTACTGACATCAACAGTATTGATACTGACGGTGATGGTGACACTGATCTGAAAGAAGTTTTGAACGGAACTAATCCGTTAGATCCAAATTCAAACTACAAGAACCCTGGTAACGGCGGTTCAGGTACTACCAACGGTGGCAGCACAGGTCAACCAATCACAATCAACATTCCAGGTCAAACTGGTGCACCAACCGTTACTAAGAACAGTGACGGCTCATTAACCTTCACGTTCCCAGATGGCTCAACACAAACCGTTCAGCCAGGTGACGGAAAAGATCATGATAACCCAGCTGGCGGGACCTTCAAGGTCAACCCAGACGGGACGATCACCTTTACTGATGGTGACGGTAACAGCTACACGGTTGATCCAAATAACAGGACCAATGGCACAACCCAACCAGGCAGCAAGATCACTAACATTGTTCTGCCAGGCAAGGACGGTACCGATGGTAAAGATGGTGCTGACCAAACTGTCATGATTGAGAAGACACCTAATGGTGATATTATTCTTCACTTCCCAGATGGCACGACTCAAACCGTTCAACCAGGTAGCGAAGGTAAATTGCCAAACGGTACGACCTGGATCGTCAATCCAAATGGGACGATTACCTTCACGACACCTGACGGTAATCAGTCAACTTATGATCCTAACAAGGGTGAGACGACACCAACCAACACCAATAATGGCGGCGGATCAACGACCAATACTATTGATACTGATGGTGATGGTATTCCTGATAACTTTGAAACCACTGTTGGCACTAATCCGAAGAAGGGCGATACTGATGGCGATGGCGACACCGATCTCCAAGAAATTCTGAACGGCACGGACCCAATGGATCCAAACTCAAACTTCAAGAATCCTGGAAATGGCGGTTCAACGAATACCGTTCAACCAATCGTGATTACTCTGCCAGGTCAAAATGGCGGCACCACTGTTACCAAGAACTCTGATGGTTCATTTACCATCAACTTCCCAGATGGCAGTAAAGAAGTTGTTCAACCAGGTGATAACTCAAGCCACGTCAATCCTGCAGGCGGCAGCTTTGTTGTTAACCCGGATGGGACGATTACCTTTATTGATAAGAATGGTGGCACTACTACAATTGACCCAAGCAAGATTGGCGGACAGCCAACTGCTGGTGACAGCAAGACCACAGTTATCGTCATTCCTGGCCAGCCAGGTAAGGATGGACAACCGGGTGCGAATACCATTGTGACAGTTGAAAAGACTGCTGATGGCAGAACGATTATCCACCTGCCAGATGGCACGACTAAAGAGGTTCAGCCAGGCGACACTGGTGAATTGCCAAACGGTACCACGTACATTGTCAATCCAAATGGGACGATTACCTTCACCAATCCAGATGGCACAACTTCAACTGTTGATCCAAAGGCTGGTAACCAAGGTAATATCTTTATCAACCCTGGTGGTAACAATAACCAAGGGACTGCTAAGACGACTGTAGTCTTCATCCCAGGCAAGGATGGCAACGGCGGTATGACTATCAACGTAACAAAGCAGCCTAACGGTGACATTATCATTACTAACCCAGATGGCAGCACACAAACCGTTCAACCGGGCGACCACGGTGAATTACCAACAGGCGCAACCTTTGTAATTAACAAAGATGGTTCGATGACAATCACCAATCCAGATGGTTCTCAGTTCACCATTGATCCTAACAAGGGTGCTTCTTCAATGATTAACACTGGTGGTAATGTTACTAATAACAACTACTATGGTTCTAACGGACCATCAAGTGCGACGATCACTTTACCTGGTGGTACTGATGGTAAAGGTGTGACAATCACTTACACGAAGAACCCAGATGGCAGCTTCACACTGACCACACCAACTGGTTCTGATACACTGAAACCAGGTCAGACCGGTACCTTACCAAATGGTGATAAGTACGTTGTTAACCCAGATGGCTCACTAAGTATTACTAACCCTGATGGGAAGACATTCGTTATTAACCCCGGCAGTCCTGCAACTACCAATGGCGGTAACACGTACTACATCACCAACAACTATGGTACAAATGGCTCCGCAGGGACGACGATCACCTTACCAAGTGGCACAGATGGTAAGAATGTGACAATCACCTACACGAAGAACCCAGACGGTACCTTTACGCTGACCACACCAACTGGTTCGGATACACTCAAACCAGGTCAGACCGGTACCTTGCCAAATGGTGACAAGTTTGTTGTTAACCCAGATGGCTCACTGAGCATCACTGACAATGGTGGTAAGACAACTGTTATTGTCCCAGGTAATGGGGGCACTATTGACGGCCGAGGCGGTGACATCATCGTTAACGTTACCGTTAATGGCGGCGGTTCAACTTCAAACACTGTCGAAACACCAACTGGTAACTACACGATTGATGTAAACGGTGATGGCACTTATACCGTTACCGGTCCAGATGGGACACCAACGCCTAAACTTCATATTGGCGACACTGGTAATGTACCAAATGGCGGTGGCAGTTACGTTGTTAATGACGGTAACATCGTTATTACAGAACCAGGTGGCCAGAAAGTGACTGTCAACATTAATAATGGCGGTAGCACGACACCAGGCGGTAATGGTGACACGAATACCACAACGCCGGGCGGTAATGGCGATACGAATACCACGACACCAGGTGGTAATGGTGACACGAATACCACGACACCGGGCGGCAATGGCGACACGAATACCACAACGCCGGGCGGCAATGGCGACACGAATACCACGACACCAGGAGGTAATGGTGACACGAATACCACGACACCGGGTGGTAATGGTGGCACGAATACCACAACGCCAGGCGGCAATGTTGGTACTACGAACACAACAACCACGACGCCTAGTGACGGCACGGCCGTAACTTCGCCAACTGGTGGTGCCACTGATACTACTAGCACTGCAATTGGTGACGGTACTGCTACTGCAGGCAATGGTGCCGACACTGATCAAGGTGCAGTTGTAACCAGCGGTGACGCTGGCATGGCAACTGGTGACGCGGGTGGCGCTGTTGCCCCAGGCGGTGCAACTGCTCAAGATACTTCGGCAGGTACAGCTGCTACTGCTGAAGGCGCAAACGCATCTAGTCAAGCTAATGGCGCAAATCAAGCTGCTGACAAGAGTGTATTACCTCAAACTGATGAAAAACCAGCTGAAGGTGTTGCAGCACTTGGATTGTTAGGCGGACTGCTTTCACTGTTCGGCTTAGCTGGAACAAAGAAACGTCGTAAGAATATCTAGAATTAAATGTTAGTTATCCCCGTTTAAATTTCTCCCTCGCTATTTAAACGCTAAAGTCCCACATACGTAGCGTACGTATGTGGGGCTTTTTGTGCTGAAAGAGACTATAATCACCGGCAAAATCAAATTAAGATTCAAATCTTTTAAAATGAATATTCTTCTGTTATATTATATTACATGGTTGATATTAAGGCGTTTATAAAACTTCATGAAAATGAATATAGTGAATATACATTAGGTTTATGGAACAATATGTATTTTTAATTTGATTTTAATCTCAATTTAATTTAAAATAAGGCTTAAATGCATTGATAGATAGGAGGTTGTGATGATGCTTACTTACCAAATTTTACCGGCGGGTGATAAGGCGGTCAACGTGACTTTTGAACGACAAGTCAGCGTGGCTATTAACCAGCAGATTGCCCAATTGCAGCAGCGATTAACGCAATTAACTGTAAATGGTATTACTGGCTTTTTACCAGCGTTTCGGACACTGACAGTGTTTTATGAGCCCGCGCAGATTAGTTTGCAGCAGCTAAAAGCTACCATTAACACAGCGATGCTTGATGGTCACCAAAGTACGGTTTCAACGGTTAAACGCGTGCATATTCCAGTGTGCTACGACTCAGAATTTGGCCCGGACCTGACCAATGTGGCAACGCGAGCTCATCTCACCTCTAAAGCGGTCATTGAACGACATAGTCAACCGGATTATTTGATTTATATGCTGGGCTTCCTGCCAGGTTTTGCTTATTTAGGCGGTCTGGATCCGCAGATTGCGACACCTCGACTTGCAACACCTCGGCTTAAGATTGCGCCAGGATCGGTAGGTATTGCTGGGGAACAAACCGGGATGTATCCCATTGAATCACCGGGTGGCTGGCAGATTATTGGTCGGACACCGTTACGGCTATTCCAACCTGAAAGCAATCAGCCGTTTTATTATCAAACGGGCGATTACATTCATTTCGATGTGATTTCTCGAGCTGAGTACGACCAAATTGCCGCTCATTTAGCTGGCTATCAGGTGCAGGTTGAACCCGTACCAGAAGCGGAGGTGGAACAGCATGGCGCTTAAGATACAAGCTGGCGGTCTGCTGACTACCGTGCAGGATCAGGGACGAGTTGCCACGCAAAGCAG
The DNA here is from genome assembly GCF_016861565.1 of Secundilactobacillus yichangensis. GTDB lineage: Bacteria > Bacillota > Bacilli > Lactobacillales > Lactobacillaceae > Secundilactobacillus > Secundilactobacillus yichangensis. The sequence goes on along the minus strand of NZ_BOLK01000006.1, from coordinate 73,184 downwards.
CGGTTTTTCGGTTTCGGGTGTGATGGACTTTGATGCCGCCAACGTTGCTAATCTGTTAGTTGGTAATTCCATTGACGCCGCCGTGCTTGAAAGCAGTCTTCAAGGACCGACGCTAACTTTTACACAAGCGAGTCACTTTGCGGTGACGGGCGCAATTGCGGAAATGACGTTAAACGACCAGCCGATTGAAACCTACCGCGAATATTACGCGCGTCGCGGCGACCAGTTGTCAATTGGCCATTATACTGCTGGCCGGTTTGGGTATTTGGCGGTTTATGGCGGAATTCAAGTACCAGTAATCATGGGCAGCCGCTCAACGAGTCTGAAGTATCAGCTTGGCGGTTACCAAGGACGCCAGCTACAGGCTGGGGATAGTTTGAAGACCGTTCGCGATGCGTTAAATCAGCCGCGGTTTCAGCAAGCTACTGCATATCCGTATTCTCAGCGGGATAAAACAGTTATTCGAGTGACGCCGGGGCCGCAATACGATGATTTTTCTGCGCAAACCCGTCAGCAGCTGACTCATCAAGCCTTTGAAATCAGTCAGCAGTCCGATCGGATGGGTGCTCGTCTGCAGGGGCAGGCACTTGATGTGACTAAAATGACGGAAATGCTGTCGGAAGGTACAGTTCTTGGCGGTGTTCAATTACCGCGGGATGGCCAGCCAATCGTATTGCTGGCGGATCGGCAAACTACCGGTGGCTACCCGGTTATTGCCGTGGTTGCACGGGTGGATCTGCCGAAACTGGTGCAGCTGACACCTGGTCAGCAAGTTCAGTTTCGATGGCTTGACTTAGCGGAGAGTCAAATACTTTATCGTCAAAACTACGGCAGCGATGCGGCCATTAAAGCCACTCATCAGTTTCAGCCGCGGGTCCAACTTAATCGAGAACCAGCAGAACGAATAGCGACACTCTTCACTTCGTAATTTGAAAGAAGGATGAAAAATTGGAAACTTCAGAAATGAAAGCCATTATGCAGTTGATGGCCGAAAATGGCATCAGTAAGCTGAAGTATCAGCAAAAAGACGAAACGCTGGAACTGTCCAGAGAAGCAGTAGTACCGGCAACTCGATCCGAAGCAAATATGCAGCCTGCGCCAGCACAGACAAACACAGCGGCGTCAGCTGTCAAAACAATTAACGCTAAGTTTGTTGGTGTCTTTTATACATCTGGCAACCCGGATGATGCCCCATTCGTTAAAGTGGGTGACACCGTGAAAGCTGGCCAAACAGTGGCGGTGATTGAAGCGATGAAGATGATGAATAACGTGGTTGCACCGCAGGCTGGCCGAATTACAAAGGTGCTGGCCGCCAACGAAGATCTAGTGGAATTTGATCAGCCACTCTTTGAATTTGAAAGTCTATAGGGGGTGGCAAAGTGGAAAAAGTTTTGGTTGCTAATCGTGGTGAAATCGCGGTCAGAATCATTCGTGCCTGCCAGGAATTAGGTTTAAGTACGGTAGCGGTCTATTCAACTGCTGATAAGGACGCACTGCACGTTAAATTAGCCGACGAAGCAGTTTGCATCGGTGCGGCCAGTCCAACTAAGAGTTACCTCAATATTAATAACTTACTGGGAGCTGCTCAGATTACTGGGGCGGATGCCGTTCACCCCGGATACGGCTTTTTATCAGAAAATGCTGAATTTGCGGAACGTTGCCTAAAAGCCGGTTTGACCTTTATCGGGCCGAAGCCAGAAACTATCAGCCTGTTAGGTGATAAGGAGCGTGCCCGAGAAACGCTGAAAGCAGTTGGTGTTCCCGTTACGCCGGGCAGTGATGGCAAGATTACCACTGTGGCCGAAGCTCAAGCGGATGCTAAAAAAATCGGCTATCCGGTTATGGTGAAGGCCGTTGCTGGCGGTGGCGGTAAAGGCATGCGGCTGATTTCGACACCGGACCAGTTAGAAGAGTTGTTTACCTTAGCGCAAAATGAAGCTGTACAAGCCTTTGGCAGTAACGAAATGTACCTGGAGAAATTTATTGACCGGCCACGGCATATCGAAGTTCAGGTTTTAGGATTCAAAGATGGTACTGGCGTGGCCGTGGGTGAACGGGACTGTTCACTGCAGATCCACCACCAAAAAGTAGTGGAAGAGGCCCCAAGCAGTATTGATCCAGCAACGCGAGATAAAATGCTTGCGGTATCCAAACGAGCCGTCGAAGAACTGCACTACTTAGGTGCCGGAACGCTTGAATTTCTCTATGCTGGTCCGGATCAGTTTTACTTTATGGAAATGAATACTCGAATCCAAGTGGAACATCCAATTACAGAGTTAACTTCTGGCTGGGACTTGGTTAAGGCGCAGTTATTGATTGCTGATGGCAAGGTGCCTTCAGCAGCACTTGCCGCGAACGGTTACGCTGTTGAGTGCCGAATCAACGCCAGCAGCGCTGGTCAAATAATCGGCCTGCACTTGCCCGGCGGTAATGGCATTCGGGTCGATACCGCGCTGTATCAGGGATACAAGGTACCGCCAAACTATGATTCGATGATTGCTAAGATTATCAGTTATGGACCGGATCGGCAGACAGCGGTGCAGAAAATGCTGGTGGCACTCAATGAAACGGTGATTACGGGGATTGAAACTAACCTAGATTTCTTAAACCGGTTATTACGAACCAATCAGTTCCAGCAAAATCAATTTGACATTGAATTTATCGAACGGGAACTGTTGCCGCAGTCCGATTCACGGTAGAACTTAGAGGGGGAGGATATTATATGACACAAGTTGATTTAAATTGTGATCTGGGTGAGAGCTTTGGCCGTTACACGCTGGGGCTTGATGATCAGGTTATTCCCTACATTACGTCAGCAAACATTGCCTGCGGCTTCCATGCAGGAGATCCCGAAGTGATGCAGCATACGGTTGATTTAGCTGTTGCCAGCCACGTTCAATTGGGCGCTCATCCAGGGCTGCCAGATTTACAAGGTTTCGGCCGCCGACCAATGAAAATTGCGCCTAAGGCTGCTAAGGCGGACGTGAAGTATCAAATTGGGGCGCTTGAAGCCTTTGCACCAACCCACCGATTACACCACGTGAAGCCTCATGGTGCTTTATATAACATGGCAGCTAAGGACTACGAATTGGCCTATCAAATTTGTGCGGGTATCAAAGAAGTCGACCCTCAGCTAATGCTGGTTGGCCTAGCAAACAGTGAGTTGATTCGTGCTGCTAAGGCTGTTGGGATTCCATACGAACAGGAAGTCTTTGCGGACCGCGCGTATGAAGCGGATGGCAGCCTTGTGTCGCGGCAAAAGGAGGGCGCGGTTATTGAAGACAGCGCCGTTGCCGTTAAACGCACCATTAAAATGCTGAAAGAGCACCAAGTCACTACGATTGATGGTCAGGTCATCAGCATTCAGCCAGATACGATTTGCGTTCATGGCGACGGCGTTAAAGCGTTAGCCTTCGTCAAACAGATTCATCAAGCACTGACCGCAGAAGGTATCGATGTTGTTGCCGCACACGTCAAATAGTTGTTACTACCGAGATTGAGAAGGAGTATAGATTAATGAAAGAAACCTCACAATCAACACCAACACCGACGCCAGTTACAGAAAAGAAACGTTCGCCATTTAGTGTCGCCATGGGTGCCGCCTTTATGATGGCCATGGCCGCTGTAGGTCCTGGCTTTCTGACCCAGACCGCTGCGTTTACCGGTCAGATGGGTGCCAACTTTGGTTTTGCTATTTTACTGTGTATTATTGCTGATATCGTGGTTCAACTGAATATTTGGCGCATTATTATTGTTTCCGGTAAACGCGCGCAGGTGCTGGCAAACGAGGTTATTCCCGGCCTAGGTTATGTACTGACGGCACTTATTTTTATCGGTGGCTTTTTCTTTAACATCGGTAATATTGGCGGCGCGGGGTTAGGACTTAACGTACTGTTTGGCATTGATCCTAAAAACGGCGCTTTAATCGCTGCCGCAGCTGCCATTACCGTGTTCGTGGTTAAAAATGCCATGACCGTGGTGGATCGGACAGTGCAATGTTTAGCGGTAATTAAAATTATGGTGCTGATTTATATTCTGTCGGTTACCACCGTACCAGTAGCGACTGCGATTTCTCATACGTTCATGCCAACACAGATTAACTTTTATTCCATTGTCACCATTGTCGGTGGAACCGTTGGCGGCTACATTTCCTTTTCTGGTGGACACCGACTACTTGAGGGCGGTGTGAAAGGCAAGGAGAACATTAAGTACGTCAATGAAGGTGCCTTAACTGGTATCGGGGTAGCTTCAGTCATCCGGATAATGCTATTTCTCGCTGGTCTGGCGGTTGTGGTCACCGGCCACACGCTTAATCCAGCTAATCCTGCGGCTTCCATTTTCCAAATTGCTGCCGGTAATTTTGGGTATAAGTTCTTCGGCCTGTTACTGTTAGCGGCTGGGATGACGTCAACGTTAGGCTCAACCTTTACGTCGATTTCCTTTTTAAATTATTCCCAAAATAAGGAATCATGGGTTAACAAGTATCGTTCAGCACTAATTATTACCTTCATACTGGCGTCAACGCTTATTTTCTACTTCGTTGGTAGTCCAGCTAAAGTACTGATTATTGTGGGAGCACTGAACGGCATGATTTTGCCCATTGCGCTGGCAATCCTGTTAGTTGCTGCCGTTAAGAAAAATATCATGGGTGATTATAAGCATCCTAAGTGGCTGTTAGCTACTGGGTGGATCGTGGTTATTTTTATGGCATACGCTGCGATTCAGTCGTTAACGACAATCAAGTTGTAATAACACCAAACGGTGATTTAAATACAAAACAAGCCGCATTCAATTTGAATGCGGCTTGTTTTGTATCAACTGATTCACTGAATCAGGATGGAGACTTAAGTGACACAGCAACTTCTCTCATTGCGGCAATGCTCTTGCTGATAACGGTAACGATGTCATCCACTGATGAGGCTGATTTTGCAGTCAGCCATTCAGTGAGTGTACCGATTAAACCGCAAGAAGCGAAGCTAACGGCGTCTCGATATTTCGTATTGGTTGTATCGATATGTTCTGCTTCTAATACGTAATAGACAAATAGCGCATTGATGTGCTTAAGTGCCCGGACATCTTCACCATAATGAGTTAGAGCTTCGAACAGTTGCTGATTATCAAGGATAAATTTGACGATTTGCGCTGCTAGCGGCGTAAATTGGTTGTCACCATCACGCGGATAGTATTTTTCAAATATCTGCGTGAGCTGATTAACGGTATCAGCCACGACTGAATCATAGAGATCGTAGACATCCTTGTAGTGGATGTAAAAAGTCCCTCGACCAATATCGCTTGCTCTAGCAAGTTCAGCGACAGTAATCTTATCAATTGGTTTTTCATGCAACAGTTTGACAAATATCTTTTTCAATTGACGTTGGGTCTTTACCGTCCGACGATCTGGTTGATCACTCTGCTTAGAAACCACTAAATTGCCTCCTCTAAGTCGAGCTATCACCCGATTACTCCCTCCATAATTATTGGACAATATAAGTTGACTTGTCGATTAATGAACTGACCTCAAGGAATTGAGTATTGTACAATAACTATACCTCTATTATATTGAAATCAGTGATAATTACAACAATAAAGATGGAAGCGCTTTATTGATGTTGTACCAAAGCATCATATCAGTGTTGGGAGACACGGTGAGGATAACTGCGGGAGTTATTCTATGGGGGGAGTTTTATGGATTATTTTGCTTTTTTGGAGAAGGATGAACGTACCAAGCTAGACATTTTAGCCATGTTGGCGGAGACGGATCAGCAAGTCATTTCCACCAAGCAGGTTATTGATCAGTTATCAATTACGCGTTATAAGTTTAATCAGTTGGTTGATGGTCTAATCAAAGATTTAAAACAGATTAAACAATGCCAGTATAAACTAATCGTCAAAGAGGGGACTTTAGTCTGTGAGCATATTGATTATTCAATCTATCAGCAGATGCAGCTGTGTTACTTAAAAGAGTCGCCGCGATTCCAAGTTTTTGAGTATCAGTATGTTAATCAGCATCACGAATCACGGCAGAAGTTTCTAATGGAACACTACCTCAGTCAGTCTAAGTTTTATGCACTGCGCAACCAAGTCGAAAATATTCTTGAAAATAAGGCGCTAATGCAGGCTCGTCCTGAGGGTGGAAATTTGCACCCGGAACTTGTTGAACGGGCCAAAATTACGAACGTTTATTACCACTTTTTTAATGGTATCGATGATCCGTTTCCCGAGTTAGAGGAACAGACGTCGCGGTTTTGTAATTTTTTGTGCATGACCTTTGGTATCTCGTTAACACCCAGCGAACGGCTGAAGTTGCGAATGTTTTTTCAGGTGCAGGTGAAACGGCTGGCAGGGAAGCATTTTATGAACATTAGAAATATCGCAACGTTGACTCACGATGTGCGGTTGCCTTTCTTGAAAAATTATTACCTTAAAAACGTGCGGCATAGCGATGAAGCTGACATTGATTCAGAAATGAGCTACTTGTTCTTGTTCCTAAGAAGCCAGCAAATTATGGCATCAGTGCCGATTAAACTTTGTAAACAGATTCAGCAGCAATTTAACCGTGGCAGCCAGCAGCTAGAGCGGGTGTTAGCTGAAACGGCAGTGGTCGATCAGAAGAATTTCACGGTTGCGGTGCAGCATCAGACTGCCAATCAGTTGGCAGAATTGACGATTTGGCTGATGGTATTTGACTACTTTGAGTTAACTGAGATTAATTCTACAGATCAGCCGCATATGGCAATGAGTTTTCCAGCCCTTACAGCTTTAGGTAAACGCCTGGTTGATACCGTTGTTAAGACATTTAACCTGCAACTGTCTGCTGAGATGCGTTCGCGATTGCTTAAATGTTTCGTCAAAATTCTGATTAATAATATTCCAAGCAACCTGGTCAAAGATAGTGTGACGATTTGCGTGGACTTTGTACAAAGCATCGTACCGATGGATTATTTGGCTGATCTTTTGACCACTAATCTTGGTGGTGGTATCGTCTTAACCGATCAGCTGAGCAGTGATGTGGACATCTTTTTGTCCGATATCTACGTTTCCAGTATTCACGACATTCCACAGGTAACCTGGCTGGATCCGTTGAAGACCTCAAACTGGGAAAAATTGCGCCGGACGATCGCGGATGTTAAACAAGCAAAGCTGGAGAGATTCATGGCTGCAAGCTAGACGAGTAACTCAATTAGAAGCGTACTCTGACTGAAATAGTGGAGACGCTTTTTTTAAAGTGTAGCAAAAACGGACAAGCAGTGGAAATACTTGACTTATTTCAGCAAACTCGTTTTAATTAGGGTTAGAGATTTCGAATTTAATAAACATTGTGGTCTGGGGTGCTAGTGATAGCTGAGAGATACCCAAATAACCTGATGCAGTTCGTACTGCCGTAGGGAGCGCCATGTTAGTCGATTAGACTACCAGTCCATTTGAGCACCGTTCAAGTGGACTTTTTTATTTGCTTAGCGACCAGTCGCAGTGTTGGCTTGGAGGACGAAACATGCAAGTAACAACGATTATCAAGAATGGTTTGATCGTCACGCCAACGGGTGTGGTGAACGGTGATTTAGGAATTAAGGACGGTAAAATTACCGCGATTGGTAAGCTGACATCAGAAGCGGAAGAAGTGATCGACGCCCAGAGACAGCTAGTGTTGCCTGGTATGGTGGATGCCCATGTTCATATTAACGAACCGGGGCGCAGCAACTGGGAAGATTATCATACCGGCAGTCAGGCACTAGCTGCCGGTGGCACGACCAGCATGGTGGTGATGCCATTAAACGCTTTGCCCGCGCGGACGACTGCGGCTGAATTTAAACGTCACCGCGCTATTGCTGAGGGGCAGTCCTACATTGATTTTGCCCTGTATGGCGGTTTGGTGCCGGGAAACCAGACTGAAATTGGACCAATGGCTGATGCTGGTGCAGCCGGCTTTAAAGCCTTTATGGCAACCACTGGCAGTGAGGAGCCCGGTGATTTTCATAACGTGGATGATTATGATCTGTATCGCGGAATGCAGGCCATTGCTAAGACTGGGTTGCGACTGTCGCTGCATGCCGAGAATGCCGTACTGACTGACAGGCTGGCAGCGGATGAGATTGCCCATCACCATACCGATATTCAAGCGTACATTGATTCCCGACCGCCAATGGTTGAAGTTGAAGCCGTTAGACGAGCACTGTACCTGGCGAAACAAACCGGCTGCAAGCTGCATTTTGTTCACCTTTCTACTGGCGAAGCGGTTCGTGAAGTCTATCGGGCGCAAATGGAGGGACAAGACGTCACTTGTGAAACTTGCGTGCACTATTTAGCGTTAAATACAACTGATTTCAAGCGAATTGGGCCGTTGGCGAAATGCTCACCAGTGCTGCGAACGCCAGAAGTCCAGGCTGATTTGTGGCGGGAAGTTCAGGCCGGTCACGTTAACGCGGTAACCTCCGATCATTCACCGGCACCTGCCGAGATGAAAGCCAATCCCAACGACAATATTTTTGAAGTCTGGGGCGGTATTAGCGGCGCTCAAAATAATCTGGATATCTTTTACGACGTAGCTGTTAAGTCTGGTTGGTTAAATTTACAGCAGTTTGTGCAACTAACGGCAGCAGGGCCGGCGAAACTATTCGGTTTGAAGAATAAGGGGCAACTGAGAGTTGGGGCTGACGCGGACATTGCGTTTTTGGATCCGACGCAGAGTTATACCTTGCAAGCAGATGAGCTGTACTATAAGAACCCGATTTCGGCATACGTTGGGCGTAAAATTAATTGTCGGGTAACGAGAACCCTGTTACGTGGCAAAACCATCTTTGAATTGGGTCAAAGCTTTGACAATCAGCCTACCGGTCAGTTTCTGTCTAATCATAATGTAGCGGAGGAAATGAAATGACACCACCAACAGCAGCGCGGCAAGTGAGTCAAACGGTTGCTCCTGATTTGAAACCAATTGCTGGTGATCAGCGTAAAGTCGGCGTGTTAGCCTACATGGCCATGTGGCTGGGCGATGGCTTTAACATTGGCAATATCACCTTAGGTTCGTCGATTGTGGTTGCTGGTGTGGCAACGATGAACTTGTTGCAAACCATGGTCGCGGCGGGAATTGCCATTGCAATCATTACTCTGATTTTTACGTTGAACGATCGTTTTGGTTATCGAACGGGAGCGCCATACGTGATTCAGCTGCGCTTATCTTTTGGCGTGAAGGGGGCCAAGATAGCGAGTCTGTTCCGCGGCATCCCGGCTATCGTCTGGTTCGGGTTTCAATCCTGGACGGGAGCATTGGCGCTGAATCAGATTGGTATGACGCTGTTTGGTTTAACTGATAATCATACTTTTGGCTGTTTCATGCTCCTACAACTGATTCAAGTTGTTATGGCACTGTGGGGTTTTCGGTCGATTAAATTAGTGACGGGTTTCATTGCAGCAATTGTAATGGTCGCGATGCTGGGGGTGTTTATTCTCCTAGTAACTCAGCATCAAGTTGCAATTCAGCAACGCTTAGTTCAGCCTTCAGGGACGTGGGGCCTACCTTTTTTAGGATTTATCGTTGCCTTTTTAGGTAATTACACGGCGATCTTTGAATCAGCCGCGGATTATTCTCGCGAGCTGAAACCCAATCTTAGTGAGCATCAGCGTGGATTACTCTATCTGATACCGATTGGATTAGCGTATGGCATGACTATTGTGACTGGTGCGATGCTGGCAGTGGTCACTGGTATCGCCAGTCCGGTAACGGCCATGGCACATTTACTGAATAACGGCTGGATGTCGGTGGTGATTTCGTGCTTTATTGTGTTAGGGACGATTACCACCAATACGGTTGCCAATATCATGCCGCCAACTTATATGCTGACATCTTTGCTTAAGATGCCTCAGCAATTAGCGACAACGCTGATTGGTATCTTGTCAGTTGCAACCTGTCCGTGGATCTTAGTTCAAGATAGTTCAGCACAAGGGCTGGCACTTTTTATTCATCTGTATTCGATTTTCCTAGGGCCGATGACGGCAATTATACTGATTGAGTACTACCTGCATCGTCATCAGCACGTCAACATGTCGGACCTGTATGATGATAAGCAACAGCCGAAATTCACCTGGCGGGCACCACTAGCACTTTTAATCGGGGCAGTTTCAGCTGCTTTAATTGTCAATCTATCGTGGTTCATTGGCTTCTTCGTAGGTGGACTGGTGTACTGGAAATTAGGAACTGGCAGAAAGCTAAGATCAGTTGAGAGTGAATAGGTATATTAAAAGCAGCTTTCCGTGCGGAAAGCTGCTTTTTAGTTGAGTTACTGCTACAATGCTGGTTCCTCGTGCCTATCATGGTGGATTACCCAGCCCAGGCCAAAGAGCAGGATAGCGATTAGCACCACGATTATTAAATGTTTCACGTCACCGCGCAGCGCCAAATCGCCACCAAAGGCATAAAGCGCGGATGTTGGCAAGCTTCCCACGAAACATAATACTATAAGGTGTGAACGACTATGAATCAGGCGTTTAGCAGCCAAGTTAATAACGGTACTTGGGATAAAGGGAATGGCGTAACCGAGAATAATCCCCAAAGAAGGATGCCGTATTTTTAGGAGGTCCTGATATAATCTGCCAGTTGAACGCTTGCTGGGCCGATGCCAAATTTCTGGCAATAAGTTAGCCACTGAAAAATTACCAATAGTGATTGCAATGGCGTTCAACCAGAAGGCGGTCCAGTGACCGAAACAGACTCCTGCCGCGATGGCGAAAACGGAGACAGGCGCGCCAGGCAGCCAGATAACAACAATCAATAATAAGGTGAAGGTCAGCATATCAATGGGTTGGTGTTTTTGAAAACGGTCAATCAGAGCGTGGCGACTGGTAAATTCGCCAAATAACGTCATTAATTGGCGGTGAAAATGCCAACTGATAAAGAGAATGAGCAGTAACGCCAGTGTTGCAGAGATAATGAAAAAGATTGTGCGTTCTCTTTTAGACATTCTTGGCACTTCCCTTCATTAAAGACAAGCATTGATTATTCAGCGCTATGCTGCTTGCCCGTGTATTGATCGACGTCGATTCGGATGACACCCACGCGTTTCAGCATATCTTGACCGATTTCACCAGGCATCTCCTGTCCATTTTCGTGTTTTAAAATTAAGCGTAAGGCGTGTTCTTTCTCGGTTAAATCAGAAATTAAGGTGGCCTTTCCAGTTCCTAAAATGCTGCGATAGAAATAACTAAAATCGTATAACGGTTTGCCCGCTTCTGGTTTATCAAGGCCGCAGTCATTAACCAGACTAAAGGAAACTTCTGGATTAGCGGCAATGAGACCGCGTTTTTTCCCCTTAGAAGCGCCATGGATGTAAATTGTTAAGTGCTTGTCAGTAAATTCATAACCATAATTAGTTGGTACCACGTAAGGTGCAGGGAAATCTAAAATACCTAGATTGATGACGTGGGCCTTTTCAATAATGTCGCACATGGTAGCGTCATCAGTTATTTCACGGTCAGTTCTTCTCATAATTAGCCTTCATTCATTATTATTTAATCTGATTATAGGATAGCAAATGTGTGAAGTATAGTTTAAATGAATTAAACGCCAGTAGATTCGTTCGCTTAATTAAGAAAAGGTTAGTGGTTGACATTTTTCTCTAATGAGTTTATCATCGAAGTCACGATATGAAAAAAGTGATTAGAAGATGAGTAACGCTACTAACTTTAACTAGAGAGCTGCGGCTGGTGAAAAGCAGTAAAGGGCGAGTGCGAAGATGGTCTTCGATTAAGCAGGGTATTCGAGCGAAAGTAAGAATATCATGGGTGTGCCCATTACAGCACGGAGGTATCGAAAAGGTACCCGGTGAGGAAATCAGCGTGAGTTGGTTTCAAATTAAGGTGGTAACACGGAAATTCGTCCTTATCTTCGCATAAATGCGAGGATGGGGGCGTTTTTTGTAAGGTGCGAAACTTGGCGGTTAGAGACTGGAGCCTAAGGGACTTTTAACGTAAACCCTGGGCTTGGGTTTATGTTGAAAGTCCCTTAGGTGCAAGTCTCTGCCAGGAGTAGCCCAATTAGTCTACATAACCTTAAATGCACAACACTTAATCAAAAATCCAGAAGGGAGAGAGACCGACAGTGACCAAAATCAACTATTTACATTGCAATAAAATTTCAACTGCAAGTTTCTTACTTGGTGACGGCATTGATGGCCAGGTCATGTGCCTGTCAATCAACCATTAACCCACTCAAGATTAAATGATAAATAAAAGGAGACTTTAAATTATGACAACAACAATTATTGGTTACCCACGTATTGGCAGTCATCGTGAATTAAAATTTGCCGTTCAGAAATATTTTAAGAAGGAAGTCAGTGCACGAGAATTAGCACAAACTGCCGCAGAATTACGCAAGCAAAACTGGGACACAATCAGCAAGGCTGGTATCGACCAACTGGTTTCAAATGATTTTTCATACTATGATACTACCCTCGATACAGCTAACTTGTTGAACATCGTGCCAAAGCGTTACAAGGAATTAAACCTGTCACCATTGGATGAATACTTCGCTCAAGCCCGTGGTTACCAAGGCGACAAAGGTGATGTGACCGCATTAAGCATGAAGAAGTGGTTCAACACGAACTACCACTACTTAGTACCTGAATTTGAAGATGACACGGACATTAAGTTGGTCGGTACCAAGATCTTCGATGAATATCAAGAAGCTAAAGACCAAGGTTACCAGACTCGTCCGGTTATTCTTGGACCATACACTTTATTACGGTTAGGGGCCTTTGAAGGTAAGAAGCAGGCAACTGACTTCACGCAAGCACTGGTTAACGCTTACGAAGCTATCTTTAAAAAGTTAGCTGACTTAGGTGCTGACTGGATTCAATTAGATGAACCGCAGCTGGTTAAGGATCAAACGGAAGCCGACCTGGAACTGTTCACCGATCTTTACAAGCCACTATTGAGCAACAAACATGGTCTGAAGGTGTTAGCTCAGACTTACTTTGGTGATGTACGTGACAGTTACGACCTATTAACTTCATTAGACTTTGACGGAATTGGTTTGGATTTCCACGAAGGCGACGAGAGCCTTAACTTAGTTCAGTCAAAGGGCTTCCCTGACGACAAGGTCTTATTCGCCGGGATCATTAACGGTAAAAATATTTGGAAGGCAAACTACGACGAAAAGTTAGCTATTCTCCACAAGCTGCCTAAGACCAACGTTGTTTTAAGTACATCGTGTTCATTACTCCATGTGCCATATACGTTGGAAAACGAGCCTCAACTAGACGAAAAATACAAGAAGTACCTTGCATTTGCTAAGGAAAAATTAACTGAACTCACCGACTTAGATCACATTTTAGGTGGCACAGGTGATGATGCTTTGAAGACCAATGAGGCACTGTTTGCTAAACCTCGTTACGAAGAAAATCAAGCCATTATCGATAAAGTCGCTTCATTAAAGGAAAGTGACTTCCACCGTAAACCATCATTTGCTGAACGGGCTGCCATTCAAAAGAAGGAATTTAACCTGCCAGAATTACCAACCACAACGATTGGTTCATTCCCACAAACTCGCGAAGTTCGTCGCAACCGCGCAAAATACAAGCGTGGCGAAATTACCAAGGAACAGTACGACCAATTTAACCGCGATAAGATCAAAGAATGTGTTGAATTCCAAGAAAAGATTGGCTTGGATGTACTGGTACATGGTGAATATGAACGCAACGACATGGTTGAATACTTCGGTGAAAAACTGGATGGCTTCCTGTTTACCAGCAATGCTTGGGTCCAATCATACGGTACCCGTTGTGTTAAGCCACCAATAATCTGGGGTGATGTCAGCCGGAACGCACCAATTACCGTTGCTGAATCAGTTTACGCACAGAGTTTGACTGACAAGCCAATGAAGGGGATGCTGACCGGTCCCGTTACAATTCTGAATTGGTCATTCCCTCGCGAGGACATTTCTAAGAAGGAAAGCACTTTGCAGATTGCCTTGGCCATTCAAGAAGAAGCGCTGGATCTAGAAAAGAATGGCATTAAGATTATCCAAATCGATGAAGCCGCTTTGCGTGAAAAATTACCATTGCGGAAGTCCGACTGGTACAGCCGTTACCTTGACTGGGCAATTCCTGCCTTCCGTTTGGTCGGCAGCAAAGTTCAACCAACGACGCAGATTCACACTCACATGTGCTACAGCGAATTCGGAGACATTATTGACGCCATCGATGACATGGATGCTGATGTTATTTCATTTGAAGCATCACGTGCGGACTTAACGTTGCTGGATACACTTCAGAAGTCTCATTTCAAGACACACGTTGGCCCTGGTGTGTACGATATTCACTCACCACGGATTCCATCTGAAAATGAAGTTGCCGGCACGATTCATAAGATTTTGAAAAAGGTACCATTGCAGAATGTCTGGATCAACCCAGATTGTGGACTGAAGACACGGGGAACAACAGAAACCACAGCTAGTCTGGAAAACGTCGTTGCTGCAACTAAGCAAGTACGCAAGGAACTAGCACATGAAGGTCGTTGATTGTTTCAAAGAGAGACCCGTGATCTCGTTTGAAATATTTCCACCGCGACCAAATGCTAGTGAAAAAGCAATTGAGCGGTTCTATGACAACCTCGATGTGTTAGCCAGCTTAAAACCCGCTTATATAAGTGTGACCTATGGTGCCGGTGGCAGTGACAATAAGTCTGGTACTCTGGACTTATGTCGCTACATTAAGCAACATTACGGTATTGAAGTGGTACCGCATATTCCAGGAATCAACTTTACAAAAGCAGCTGTTAAATCATATTTGGCGGAATTGAAGGATTCTGACATTGAAAACATTCTGGCCCTTAGAGGGGATTTACCAGAGGATGGCGTGATTAAGGGAGACTTCCAGTACGCCAGTGACTTAGTTAGCGAAATTAAGCGTGATGGTGATTTTAATATCCTGGGTGCGTGTTATCCAGACGTACATCCAGAAGCCAAAGATAGCGTAGATGATATTAAAAACCTGAAGTGTAAGGTTGATGCTGGTGTATCACAGTTAATTACCCAACTTTTCTTTGAAAATGAGCATTATTATCAATTTTTGGAACGCTGCGAATTAGCGGACATTAACGTTCCGGTGCAAGCTGGAATCATGTCAGTGGTTAATGAACGCCAGATTAAACGGATGGCAACCATGAACGGTGTTGGCCTGCCGCAGAAGTTCTTAAAAATGATGAATCATTACCAGGACAACCCAGTGGCAATGAGGGATGCAGGAACGGCTTATGCAATTGATCAAATTGTGGATCTGTTGTCAGAAGGTGTTGATGGCGTGCATCTGTACACCATGGATAATCCGGTTGTAACAAAGCGGATTTGTGGGGCGATTGAGACGTTAATTTAGGTGTGTAGCGAGGCGGTTAGAGAGCGGAGTGTAAGGCGCTTTTGGTAGAAATCCCCAAACTTGGGATTTGTGCCGGAAGTGACTTACATGCAGCTCTTTGCCGAGTGGAACCTGATTAAGACAAGGTGTGAAGCGAGGCGGTTAGAGACTGGAGCGTAAGGAACTTTCGACGTAAACCCCGAACTTGGGTTTATGTTGAAAGTTCCTTACGTGCAAGTCTTTGCCGAGCGAAACCCAATTAAGACAAGGTGTACAAGTTTCTGCTTGGAGTAGCCTGATTAGGCAATACAACATAACCGTACAAAAAAGACACCATCGTCCAAAGAGACGATGGTGTCTTTAATTGTTTACATAGCTTTTAAATTAGCACAGATTTTATCAGCGACTTTAACGAAAATCGCTTGTTCTTCGTCAGTTAGGCCTTCAATCGATTGTCTTTCGGCAGCATCACAAATTTCTTCGACTTGCTTGGCAAGTTTTGCGCCAGCAGAAGTAAGTTGTACCAGCGTGACTCGTTTATCTTGCTCTGATTTACTCGTTTCGGCCAGCCCAGAGTTTACCAAACGCCGAACCGATTTTGCAACGGTCGAATGATCAACCTGCATAGCTTCTGCCAAGGCGTTTTGCGCCTGTTGACCGCTGCGAGCAAGCGTAATTAAAATGGTATCCTGCCCAGGGTACAAGCCTAAAGCACGGATGTCCTTATCGATGAGTGATTCATGGGCGTTGACGATGCGTAGAGCTGAGGCACCAACTGGATAGTCATCAAAAACGAGCATAGTTATTCTTCCCTCCATTTATTCCGTTGCCGACCACAAAAGTGTATCAAAAAATACGACAAAGTTCAATTGTTAGTTCAGCGAGTTAACGGGAGAAAATTGCTAGTATTGGTCAATTTGATCAGTACTAGTAGTTGGTCATTTTTAAAAAGGATTTCCCTAAATAATAAAAGGCTTACAATGAAAACAATCTTATTTTAATAAAGTTCTTTGATAAATGATTTAAAAAAATATATCTAATTTTAGTGGAACGAAACGCTGCAGAAACGTTGCTGGTAACACAATCCTGTTTACGAAGTAGAATAATAAATACGGTATAAAGCTCTTTCTATCCCTAGACAGCTAGTAATATATTACACAAGTGCTATTATTAGTAAGAAATCAATTAATAATTTGTTTCATATAGTCAGCGTTAGTTAAAATAACTCATGGCCATTGCCTAAGGTGTGTGCTGTGAGTTAATTTTTTAACTAACGTTGTCTTTGATTATAGAGGATATATATAAGCGGAAAAAAGTTGTTATTAAAACTATAGGCACGAATCGGGGGACTCGTTATGGTTTGTAATGACTAGTAGATTGTCAAGTCAACGGAGGCAGATTTAATTCATGACTAAACGGCGAAAAATGCTGCTAAATAAAGTAACAACAGAGCGTAGAGAACATTATAAAATGTATAAAAATGGAAGTGCTTGGGCGTTTACTTGCATCGTATTGATTGCGGGTGTCTTCTGGACTGTGCCGGTTGTATCAGCCCATGCTGCGGCTACGCCTACGCCTACAAACCAGGTTGTGAATGATTCGAACACCCTGCAAAGCGCTGGTGATGATTCCACAAGTAATGCAACGACAGCAACTAGTGTTAATCAGGCACCAACTACGGGTACAGCAGCGGTTAATCAGGTTGCTTAAACGGTTAAGACTGCAACGCCGAGTGCAACTACACCTACCAGTTCAAATGGCAGCACAACCACCGCAACGCAGAATAAAATCACAACAGCCAACTTAAACGGTACCAACCCAGCTAATTTAAACGCTGATGGTACCGTTTCTCGAACCGATATGACGAATGTAACTACTTCATCTGTTCAAGCTGTACAGGATAATTTTAAAGCCGAACGAATTTCCAAGGTTGATGGCAAAGTTGGAACACCTGTAAATATTTCGAATACCATCAGTAATGGTGGGGTGACGTTGGTACCTGAAAAAACCAGGAATACGGTTGGCACGTTAGTTTTTAAAAACCAGATTGATACTAGTAAGGCCTTTACCTTTAACGCAAGTTTTACTTCTCAAACAGCAGGCGGCGGTGGCGGTATTGGGTTTATTTTGCAACCAGTTGATCCGCAAGCCGCTGGGGTTGGCGAGGGTAGTGATCCATCAGTTGATATTGGTATTTATGGGCAGCCTAACACAACTTTCATTGGTCGAGATGGGTATAAAGATGTCGCTGACACTCCCTCAAGAGCGGATACCGACTGGACGAATTTGACTATTCGCCAAACGGATGACCAGGGACACCTCACTGCCACCTCACCAACGTGGTCAAACAGTTCAACACCAGCTACGCCATCGAATGTCAACATTCCTTTGACGGAATACGCAACGTTAACTTGGACACCTACGTCTGGCGTTGTGGACCACAAGGTGACAGGAACTTTAACTTATACCACTTATAAAGATGCCGTGCGGACCCAAAAGGTACAAACACTGACGACTAGCTCAGCGACTTATATTCCAACTAGCAAATTAAATTCAATTACGCTAAATCAATCCGTTTCGATTGCTGCTTTTGGGGCGACTGGTAATGAATTAGATGAGCGGAGTGTTCAGGTTGCAAGTACAACCGATGCCAGTGAAGGTGGCTTTACCGCTAAAGTCAACACCATGCCCATCAAGATTACATACGTTGACCAAGATGGATCCACACCTCTTCACGATGCTGACACAACCAATGTGAACGTTGGGGACAGTTTAACGATTGCTTCAACGACTGATTTAAGTACCAACACGTTTGCACCGAGAACGATCGATGGTTACCGGTTCGTTAAAGCTGTAGCGAGCGATGGGACTAACACCATTACCGTTTCCAACAGCGTATTAAACGCTTTGACTTCTAACCCTAACGTCAACAACATTGTCGTTTACTATACAAATAAAGTGTCTTACACAATTCAGCCAGTGAACGCCTTGGGGCAAAATATCACTGGTCTAGCACCAACTCAAGGCACGGTTAAAATTGGCGATTCAATCACTGCACCGACGTATACGGGATATACGCCGTCAACTGCTACTATAGCCGCACCATTAACTGATGGGACTACACTAAAACTTGCGTACTCTGCAGTTGCAAGTAGTGTCACAGTTAACTATCAAGGATTGCCAACGAGTCTGCCATCAAATTCGGTTAACGGATCAATTGGCAGTACTTATACGATTGCCTCACCGACTGTTCCTGGATATACTGCTGATCAAGCCGCCATATCAGGTACTTTTTCTAAGGAAGGCAATACTGCTTTAACCGTTAAATACACACCTAGTAGCAATAGCTATCAAGTAATTCCGGTAGATGAAAATCAAAACGTCATCGCAACGTTACCCGTTCAGACTGAATCTAGCACGACGGGTGATCCAATTGTTGCACCAACTTATACCGGCTATAAATTAGTCGATAGCAAGACTTTACCAAAAACACAGGGTGGTGTGACGAGTTATCAATTAAGCTATCAAGCGATTCCATACAATGTGCAGGTAACTTACGTTGGTTTGCCAATGCCACAGCCTGTTGGTAATGCTGAAGGGACGATTGGAACTGCATACCAGATTAATTCGCCAATCGTCGCTGGTTACACGCCTGACAAAACAACTATTACGGGTACTTTTTCGGATTCTAGTGCCAATTCATTTACAGTTAATTACACTCCTGATACAAAGGTTTACAAGGTACAACCAGTGGACAGCAATAACGTTCCGATTGCCACTTTGGCACCGCAACAATTTGACGGTAAAACTGGTGATACGATTCAGTACCCCAAATATGATGGCTACACAGTTCAAACAAATAACGAAACGGTGCCAGCGGTTTCTCACCCAACACCGACGATCAACGTCAAATATTTGGCTAATGCGTCATCTATGACCGTTAACTATAATGGCTTGCCGGCCGCTAGTACAGCTGCTAAAACTACAACTGTTAAAGGAGTCACGGATGGGAGCTATAAAATTACAGTACCGACTGTCGCCGGATATACACCTGATGTCTCAGTTGTGACTGGAATTTATAGTAATACTGGTAGCGGTACACAAACAGTAACTTACACGCCTAACAATAACAGTTACACCATCACACCAGTTGATGCGGACGGCCATCCAATTGCTGGGTTAAGCACCGTTAGCGCAAGTACCAAGACTGATGCGCAGATTGAGATGCCTGATTATAGTACTGAAGGCTACGAATTAGTTGCCAGTCAGTCAATCGTGACTCAGCCCGGTGTTACTAATTACCAGGTCAAGTATCAAGCCGATACGCAGAAAATTACAGTGAATTACACTGGCCTTCCAGCTACAGAAGCTAATTTGGCACCCGCTCAAACACAGACCGTTAAAGTTGGGGATAGTTATAACTTTGTTTCTCCAACAATCACGGGTTATACACCTGATATTCCGGTTGTGAGTGGTGTCTATGCTATGGGTGGCGAGTCTTCCTTCAAGGTAACTTATACACCATTGAAAGAAACAGTGACGATTGCTGCAGCGGGGTTGGATCCAGATTCAGCTGCACATTACACTGCTATTACTCAGACTGGAAATTACGGTGAATCGTTTAGTATTCCGGTTACTAATGTTGCTGGATACACTACAAAAGAAGTTACAATTACTGGTACTTATGGTGCAGATAGCGCAAGTAACATGCACGTCGTTACTTATACTGGGCAGCCAGCAAGTGTGACAATTGTATACAGTATTGCTGGTAACGGTGCAACTGCGCCCTCATCTGTAACTTTAACAGGGATTGTTGGCGGTTCTTATACCCAGGACAGTCCAACGGTGAAGGATTACACTCCAGATCAAGCAACGGTTAGCGCGATGTTTACTGCGGCGGATGTTGTCGACAATCATGCACAGATTTCAGTTAAATATGTAACTAGTGCTAATACTTATATCATTCAACCAGTGGATGCGAGCGGCCATTCAATTAGTGCACTGAGTACTACAACGGTAGGAACTTCCGATGGTAAGACCGTGCAAGTGCCTGATTTTAGTGATCAAGGCTACATTACTGATAAGACAACGGCTGAAGTATCAAAAGCCGTTAACAAAATTATCACAGTCACTTATTTGAAGCAGGTTTCCTACACGATTCAACCAGTTGATGTGGATAATGTCGCTATCAGCACCTTGTCGCCAATTACAACCACAGCAACTGTTGGCTCCAAGGTGACGCCACCTATTGAAGCTGGTTATGAGTTGGCAAATCCAGCCACGACGTATACAGTGCCTGACGCTGGCGGCACACTCAGTATTCAATACAAAGTTAAACCGGTCAGCATCGCCCTGGTGCCTGTAGATGGTAACGGACAAGTTATTAGTGGCCTTGGTAAGTGGTTAGTTTCGAATAAACCGCTTGGTGGAACTGTTATTAATGTTACCCCACCTCAATACAGTGGTTATCAGCTTAAATCCAATGATAATTTAAATGTTTCAGTGCCAATTCAAGACGGTCAGCTGATCGTTCCGGTGACGTATTTAAAGATGTTTCCTGCTCAGCTAACCGGTTCAGAAAGCGAAAACTACACTGGTGCCATTCAGACCCCTGATTCAGAAAATTATAAAGTTAATTTACCAGATGGAACGAGTTATGCGTTATCGGCAAGTGATCTGCAAATCGTGTCGAGTGGTTCTACTAGTACGGTTGCCAAAAATGTAGGTACTTATAACGTTCAATTGACGGATGCGGCCAAACAAGCAATCAGCGATTCGTTATCACAAAACTACGCGGTAACTGTTGAAGACAATGCTACGTTCACGATTACGCCAGCGGTATTAACGGTGCCAACTGCGAACACGGCAAAGGTTCCTGTGAATGTTTCTGATCCAGCTCAAAACTCACAGTTAGCAACTTCGATTGTGGTTCAAGGTGCAACGAAGGTTTACGACGGTGATACATCAACGGATCCCATAACCTTTAATGTACTCGTACCTAGTCAATACACTGATTTTAAGATTTCTACTCTGAGTGATAACGATTTTGACATCAGTTCAATTAGTCAAAACGCGGGTAATTATGAAGTTAAACTGAGTGATAAAGGACTTCAAGATTTACAAGCAGCCAACCCCAATTATCAGTTTGATGCTACCGACGTGCAGAGTGGCCTGTTTGTGATTACAAAAGCACCAGTGACCATTAAAGCTGACAATGTTACGACAGCATACACTGGTAAGACTTATGATGATGCCACACTGAAAGCGGAAGTGATAGCACCGTTGCCTGCAAAAGGTGACAAGCTAGTTTATGCCTTGAGTGCTAATGGTGTCGCCGATGCAAGTGCGGTCGGTTATCCTATTACGGTAAATGCAAGCGCAACGGATAATCCAAATTACGATATTACGACCGTTTCTGGCCAGTTGTTTATCACGCCAAATGCCGATGCAGTAATCAAGGTTGGTAATGACCGTAAAACATACGATGGGACAACCAAAGTTGCTGATTCTCAATACAAAGTTGGATTATCGGCAGGTATGATTGAACCAACCTGGAACGCCAGCGACTTTGACTTTAGTGGTATCACTAGTGCGAATGTTGGCAACAACTATTCAATGACACTAAGCAATCAAGGAATTGCAGATCTTCAAAAAGTTAATCCAAACTATGCCATAACAAGAGCCAATGTGACAGTGGGTAATTTTGCAATAACGCCAAATACTACCGCAAGAGTTGCAATTGGCAATGGTACGAAGACTTATGATGGCAGTACGAATGTGGCTGCTACACTGTTTCAGGTAACGGGTTCAACTGGTATCACTGTTCCAACGTTGACTGATGACGATTTTGATTTCAGTGGCATTACCAGTGCCAATGTAGGCAGTTATGCGGTTAAACTCAGTGATGCAGGAATTGCAGCATTACAAAGTGTGAATACAAATTACACAATCACTAGCAGCAATGTGACTGGCGGTGATTTGGTCATCACGCCGAATGCAACTGGGAAAGTACTAATTAGTACGGGTAATAAAGTTTACGATGGTACTACGAATGTTGCTCCTACCGGTTTTAAAGTGACTGGACCAGCTGATATGACAATTCCAATATTGACCGCTAACGATTTTGATTTCAGTGGAATTAAGAGCGCCAATGTGGGACAGTATTCAGTAAAACTCAGTGAAGTTGGCGTTAATGCACTGCAAAGTGCCAATGCTAACTACACAATCACCAGTGCCAATGTGACTGCCGGCAACTTAAATATCACACCAGCTCACATTACTATAACTGCGCCTAGCGAAACCGTGACCTACAATGGTCAGGTTCCAGTCTTACCGAAAGAAACAGTAACGGTTCAAGACGGCGCCATTGGCACACCGGTAGCTTATACAATCAGCAATAATGTGAAAGCTGATGCAGGTGGATATTATACGAATGTTGAGTTGCCGACTACTGGTAACGAAAACTATGCCATTACAAAGGTTAACGGTACGGTGACAGTTACGCCGAATACGAGTGCTGAGATAACACTTAGTGATGCCAATAAAATTTACGATGGTACTACGAATGTTGCTGCCACCAGCTTTAAGGTGACTGGACCAACTGATATGGTCATTCCAACATTGACCGCTGATGATTTCGACTTCAGTGGAATTAAGAGTGCCAATGTGGGACAGTATTCAGTAAAACTTAGTGAAGCTGGTATTGACGCACTACAAAGTGCTAATAACAACTACACGATTACTAGCAGTAATGTGACCGCCGGTAATCTGAATATTATGAGAGCACACATTACCATAACTGCACCTAGCGAAACCGTGACCTACAATGGTCAGGTTCCAGTCTTACCGAAAGAAACAGTGTCGATTCAAGACGGCAAGGTTGGTACACCAGTGGCATATACAATTATTAGTGATGCCAAAGCAAGTGTTGGTGATTACACCACGAAAGTTAACTTACCCACTGATGGGAATTCGAATTACGTAATTACCACCACTGATGGGAAACTGTCTGTCACACCAAATACAACTGCTGTTGTTGAGATCACTGCTAGGCCCAAGGTCTATGATGGCAGCACTAACGTGGACGTCACGGACTTCACAGTGACTGGACCAGTTGATATGACAGTGCCGACGTTTACCGCAGAAGATTTCGATTTGAGCGGGATCACCAGCGCTAACGTGGGCAATTATTCAATTAAACTTAGTGAGACTGGGATTGTAGCACTTCAAAATGCAAATAAGAACTACACAATCAGTAGTGCTAATGTGACAGCCGGTACTTTAAATGTTACGCCGGCTCACATTACTATTACCGCACCTAGCGAAACCGTGGTTTACAACGGTCAAGTACCGGTCTTACCAAAAGAAACCATCACGGTTCAAGACGGTCAAATCGGTACATCAGTGGCATACACTATCAAGAGTGATGTTGCTGCAGGTGTTGGTGGTTATACCACAAAAGTTAATTTACCAAGTGGTGGCAACAAGAACTACGCGATTGCAGCGGTTAACGGCGCGGTGACAGTTACGCCGAATGCCAGTGCTAAAGTGACATTAAGTGATGCCAACAAAGTTTATGATGGCACCACGACTGTTGCTGCCACTGACTTTAAGGTGACTGGACCAGCCGATATGGTTATTCCAACATTAACTGCTGAGGATTTTGATTTCAGTGGTATCAAGAGTGATGCGGGGCAGTATTCCGTAAAGCTTAGTGAAGCTGGCATTAACGCACTGCAAAGTGCTAACAAGAACTACACAATTACTGGCGGCAATGTGACCGCTGGTAACCTAAACGTCACTCCAGCGCACATTACCATCACCGCACCCAGCGAAAGTGTGACCTACAACGGTCAAACTCCAGTCTTACCGAAAGAAACAGTGACGGTTCAAGACGGCGCTGTTGGCACAGCAGTGGCTTATACTATTAGTAGTAACGCCAAATCAAATGTTGGCGATTACGTTACGACAGTTGAATTGCCAACTACGGGTAATGGAAACTACGTGATTACAACGGTTGAAGGAAAGTTATCAGTCACACCAAATACAACCGCTACTGTTCAAATCAGTGCGGATCCTAAAGTTTATGATGGGACCACTAATGTGGCTGCCAGCAACTTTAAGGTGACCGGTCCAACTGACATGACGATTCCAAGCTTAAACGCTGATGATTTTGATTTCAGTGGAATCGATAGTGCCAACGTTGGCAGTTATTCGATTAAGCTCAGTGATACCGGTGTTAAAGCACTACAGGCTGTAAATAAAAACTACAGGATCACCGGTAGCAATGTAACTGCCGGTAACTTAAATATCACACCAGATACCAACGCCAAAGTACAAATCAATAACGGATCAAAAGCGTACGATGGGACCAAAGCGGTAGCCACCACCTCCCTAGCCCTCAACCTGCCAACTGATATGAAGGTACCCGCTTGGAATACCGATGATTTTGATTTCAGCGGGGTTACCAGTGCCAATGTTGGTGATTATCAGATCAGTTTAAGTGATAAAGGAATCAATGATTTACAAGCAATTAACAAGAACTACACCATTACTCGTCAGAACGTCACTGCCGGCAACTTCCAAATTACTCAGAAAGATGGCTTAACGCTTGGCGTTACGAGTAGAGATAAGACTTATGATGGCGTTGCTGCTCAGTACACGCTGACGCTGCCAGATGGCGTACAAACACCTAGCGACTGGAGTGTCGCTGATTATAGTCTTGTAGCTCCAGTTAACGCTGGTACTTATACCGTTACTTTGAGTGACAAAGGTCTTCAAGACCTGAAGGCTGCTAACCCGAACTACGATATTCAATCAGCAAAAGTGACTGGTGATACGTTCACTATCAGCAAAGCCAACGTCACGATTACTGCTAAGGATGAAAGCATGGTTTATAGCGGCGAAGCATACGATGATGCCAACCTAGAAGAAAATGTTAGTGGTAAACCAGTCAACGGTTCGGATTTGAAATACACGGTAACGGCTAATGCCGCTACTAACGTGAACGATGAAGGTTATACCATTAAAGTGCTTGTCGATTCAGCAGATAATCTGAACTACAATATTAAGACAATTAATGGTAAATTAACCATTACGCCTGCACCAATTATGGTGACTGCACCAACTATTTCTAAGACTTATGATGGCAAGGCTTATTCAGGTGAGTATCAGGTTGCAATTGATGGTCTACCAGAAAATGGGGTTAAACCGACATTTGTTCTGACGGATATTAGTGGCGATACGAATGCAGGCACATACACACTGACAGCTTCCAGCCAGAATGCTGGCAATTACGCTGTCACTTATCAGCCTGGTTTGTTGACAATCAACAAAGCAGACTTAACAGTTACAATTCAGAATCAGACAAAAGTTTATGATAATAACAGTGCCGAGGATCCGCAAAATTACGCGCTGCAATTATCAACTGGCGATCAATTAACGTTACCTAGTTCAGACTTTAATCTCATGGCAAATAACGGCGATGGCTTTAGTCAAAATGTTGGTACCTACACTATTAGTTTGAACCAATCGGGTGTCGATGAGGTTAACCAGCAAATGCCAAACTACACGCTGGCAGCTTCAAAGGTATCAACTGGGCATTTCACTATCACCCCTGAACAAGTTATGGCTGGTACGATTTCAGTTGATTCAATTACTAAGGTCTACGATGGTGATGCTAATACTGATCCTAAGACTTATGGTTTGACTGTTTCAGACGAGTATCCTGAATTTGTTATTCCCGCTAATTTAGCGGCTGAAGATTTTGATACTACTGGCATCACTAGTCAAAATGTTGGTAACTATGCCGTTAAATTAACTCAAGCTGGTATTGAGAAACTCAGCCAAGCTAACACCAATTATGCGATTACTGCTGATAGTATTAGCAGCGGTCAACTTCACATTACTAAGCGACCAGTAACCATTGCAGCAAACGATGTGCACAAGGTTTATGATGGCAGTTCTTATAATAAACAAGGAACAGCTGAAGTTTCCAATACCACTCAGTCAGGTACGCCATTAATTTATACCGTGAGTGTACCCAAGAATGTTGACACTGTTATTGATGCGCCAATCACGATAACGGCTGATGCAGCTGCTAACTCCAACTACGAAATTACAACAGTGGCTGGTAAATTCACTGTCTCGGCCAAAGCATTAGCGGATAACGCAATCACTATTAGTGACGCTACCAAGACGTACGACGATGATGCTAGCGACGTGCCTGCATTCACTCTAAGTGCACCAGACGCAGCGAATAATCCAAACTTTGTGATGCCAGCAAATCTTACTACGGCGTATTTCAATACGACTTCAGCTGCTAGTCAAAACGTTGGCAACTATGATGTGACCTTGACAGATAGTGGGATTCAGAAATTACAGGATGCTAATCCGAACTATGTCATTCCAGCGAAGAGTATCGGTAGCGGTTTGTTGAGCATTACGCGAAAGGCCGTAACCATCAGCGCGCCAGCACTATCAAAGATTTATGATGGTAATGCTTATACTGGTGCTGATTTGACGGGAACGGTCACGGGTCAAGTCGGTGATCAACAAGTCGTTTATGGTTTAACTGATTTAAGCCAGTATATTAACGCTGGTGATTACGAGATTGATGTCGCTGTTGATTCAGCGTCCTCGGTCAACCAGAACTATGATATTCAAACCGCCAAGGGCCAGTTAACCATTAAAAAAGCAGCTGTTACCATTGCGGTACCCCAAGGTTTGACCAAAATGTATGATGGTAGTGGGTATGTTCTAAACGATAGTACTGCTACGGTTACGGGCAAGCCAGATAATGGCGCAACTGTTAACTATCATTTGTCCTCACTTGAAAATGCTGTTAACGCGGGCACCTACTCAGTAAATGTTACTGATACGGCTGACAATCCCAACTACGACATTACAGTGGTTCCAAGTACGTTCACCGTGACTAAGAACACCGAGGCTCCTATTCAAATTGGTTCGGCAAGTAAGACTTACGATAATAATGAGAAGACAGATCCTCAAAGGTACGCTGTAACCTTGCCAGCAAGAGTTTCCGCGCCTGATAGCTGGTCGGCGGATGATTTTGAATTGTCAGATGACAGTCAAAATGTTGGTTCGTATGATGTGGCGTTGAGCGACAAAGGGATTCAAAAATTAAATGCCGCTAACACTAACTACAGCTTTAACGCCGGTAATGTTACAGCTGGTCAATTGACAATTAATCCTGCATCACTTACGGTGATTGCACCAACTATCAGCCAAACTTATGATGGTGTGGCGTATGCTGGAGATTATTCGGCTAAAATCAGTGGTATGCCGGTAAATGCCACCAGTCCAAGCTTCAAACTGACTGATATCAGCCAGAATGTCAATGCTGGGACTTACGGTATTCAAGCAAGCGCTTCTGGTGATACTTCGAACTACGCCATTACTTACGTTGATGGTTCGCTGACGATTACACCACAAACATTGGGTCAGGCCACTGTTAATTCAGCTGGCTCGCCAGCTAATACCGACGATCCAACTGATAATCATCAGGCTGATGATTTCGTAGTCGTTCAGGGTGCTACTAAGGTCTATGATGGCGATACCGCCACGGATCCAACAACGTATCAAGTTTTGGCACCAAGCGATTATTCTGAATTTAACATTCCGACCTTCACTGCTGATGACTTCACGACGGTTAGCGATGGTCAAAATGCTGGTCAGCACGTGGTTACCTTGAACGCTTTGGGTCTCGCAAAATTCCAAGCAGTTAACAAGAACTACCAGTTTGATGCACAGTCGATTCAAAATGGGTTGTTAGTGATCACACCAGCACCAATTTCGATTGCTGCACCAAATCTGACTAAACAATACGACGGTTATCCATATACCGGTTCAATGACACCTGTTATCAATGGCGTACCCGCAAAAGGAGTTGCGCCGGTTTATACCCTGACAGCGCTAAACGATGATGTGAATGCAGGACATTATTCAATTACCGTTAATTTCTCGGCAAAGGATAATTCCAATTACACCATTTCAACCACAGCGGGGCAGTTAACAATCACGCCAATCACACCGCAATTCCGGGTTATGATTGATGCTTGTTATCAACTTTATAGTGGTAAACCAACTGATAATCAGGTTTATCCAGTGACCATCACCGGGGCGGACCTTATTCAACCGGAGTGGACACCCGCAGACTTTGTAATTTCGGGTACGCCTGATACCGTTGGCACGTATCTAGTGACCTTGAGTAAGGCTGGTTGGAAGAAGTTACAGCAAGCAAACCTCAATGACGTTGTTGAAGCGGACCCAACAAAGGTAACGCCCGGCGCACTTGTTATCGAACCTGTTAGCGTGGCAAAAGCTGACCTGGGTCAAATCCAAGTTGGCAGCCAAACAAAGGTTTACGATGGTGCAGCTGACGACCCGACTGGCTACACCGTAACGTTGCCAGATAAACTGATAGCACCAGTATGGTCAGCAGGTGATTTTGAACGGAAAGACACCAGTGAAAACGCGGGTGACTACCCTGTGACCTTAAGTCAGTTTGGCTTAGCGGCGCTTCAGGCAGCTAATCTCAATTACGTCATTAGCGTTGACGATATCACTCCAGGTCAACTAACGATTACCAAGGCGCCAATTACAATTACCGCGCCTGGTGGCCTTTCGAAGGATGACGACGGTCAACCTTATTCAGGCACAGCTGCTGGACAGGTTACTGGTCGACCAGTAAATGGTTCCTCAGTTGTTTATCAGGTTAATTATGGTAACAGCGGTAGTGTCGGAACTCACTTGGTCAGCATCATTGCTGATCCTAAGCTGAATTCTAATTACGAAATCACAACTGTTTCGAACAACTATCAGATTTTGCCGCGACCAATTGTTGTGACACAATCAGATTCGCCTAAGACAGAAAGTCCAAAGTTTAAGCAAGCAGTTGCTGAGCCGGTATTCTACCGGTCAGATCAACGCGGTAGCTCAACTATTGGACAGTTAATAACGTTGCGGATTCCGGCTGCCCAGGAGCTTGATCAAGCCAAAGAGATCATCAAGTCTGCCCCAGAAGGTGCAGAATTGGTTGTTTCGAGTCAGGATGGTTCTGCCTCAACGCACGGTCAAAGTTCAAACAAGCATTCAACCGCCAAGGTGTCTAAACAAGGTGCTGAAGGTGGCGTGCAAGAGACTAAACAGAGCAGTAATTACACAAGGTCTGGTACTGCTGTATCAGGTAATGTTTCATATGAATCACGTGCTTCTTATCAAAATAGGGTGAAACTCGAACGGCAATCAGCAAACACTCGTGTATCAATGGCTGCTGGAGTCAAACACTTACCGCAAACTGATGAGACACAATCATCGTGGCTTGCAGTCCTAGGTGTAGCGCTCATGAGTTTATTGGGGATGCTAGGATTTAAGAAACGTAAATCGGATCAATAAACTTTTAGTCGTTTAAAAAGCACATTTGTCAGTCAATGAACTGGCAAATGTGCTTTTTGTATTGGCAAATCCGTTTAGAACTATTGACGTTTAGTTAAGAATTTTAAAAAGTTTTTAAATTAAATTATTACAATCTTAGGAAAACGTATAAGTTGCGCTATCAGTAATGATACCGTTAACAGAATAAAAGTGTTGCAAAATAGTTAAAAAAGTGAGCAACTTTGTGTAATAGTAAACGTGCATTTTATTCTATAAGTGATATGATGTTCCAGAAATAAGTTTTAAATTTAATTATAAAAGATAATAGTCTGCGCTAGCAAAAGACAACCCATGACCATCCTTTTAAATCAGGTAGTCATGAGTTTTTATTTCTATCGTATTGGCTGTTCTTTTCGATTACACACTAAATTAGTTTAAGAACAGGTAAACGATGTTATTCGTGCTTCGAAGATGATCAATCATTCGATTATCATCTTGAATTCGATTAGCAACTTTTATTGGGTCATTGGATGGAGGCACGATTTAAATATGACTAAACGACAAGAAAAACAGTTAAATAAAGCCATTACGGATCATAAAGAACACTATAAAATGTATAAAAGTGGGGGTGCTTGGTCATTTGCTGCGATTGTCCTGTTATCAGGTGCTCTTTGGGTTGCGCCAGTAATGACGGCTAAAGCGGACACTGCAAGCAAGGATACAGTTGTTAACCAAGCGGCAAGTAACTTAAGCGGTCAGACCAATAGCAGCACTGACGGCGAACAGCCAAGTACAGTAGACGCAACCACACCACCGGCACCGGCCGTCGCACACACGCAAACAGCGACTGACACTGCAGTACAAGCGACATCTAAAGCCGCGGTAAAACCAGTTACAGCAGCCGTTAATCAACCTGATAGCAATCAGCTTACGACTGCGAACTTAAATAAGATCAATTCAGCTAATTTAAATGAAGATGGCAGTGTTTCAACTGATGATAAAACTAAGGTCTCCGTATCCAACGCTAACGATGTTCAAGCTAACTTTGAAGCAGAACAGGCCGTCAAATCTCCAACGGGCGAAATAACCGCATCGGATATAACTAACACCATTAAAGATAGTGGTGTGACATTAGTACCGACAAATCAGCGCACAACTGCTGGTACATTAGTCTTTAAAAACCAAATTGATACCAGTAAACCATTTACTATTAACGCCACGTTTAACACAGAAAATGCCAGTGATAAAGTGACCGAAAGTGGTGGCGGTGGACTGGGCTTTATTATACAGCCAGTTGACCCGCAGAATGCCGGTGTTGGTGCGGGCAGCGATCCTTCTGCTAACCTTGGTATTGCAGGCCAGCAGAACGTTACCTTTATTGGTCGGGATGGTTATATTGGTGCTGATGGTGATACACCATGGAACCAACTAACGGTGCGTCAAACGACTAATGCGGGTGTCTTATCTAAAGATACACCGATTTGGTATTCAGACCAAAATCCGGGTCTAAAGGTGCCGCTTACGGAATATGTAACACTGTCCTGGACGCCGCAGACGGGTGTCGTTAATCACCAGGTCACAGGTTTTCTTACCTATTCTACTTATGAGGATGAAGCTAGAACCAAGCTGATTCAAACGATGGCAACTATACAAAGAAATGCACCGTGGTTCAGTGATCGACCGTCTATCTCATTAGACCAGTCAGTGTCAATTGCGGCGATTGGAGCAGTTGGCGATGCCGTTAATCAAAGAACCGTCACAATTGAAAATATTGATGGTCAAAATGCCTTTAATGCTTCAATAAGTCACGTGCCAGTTCAGATTAATTACCTGAGTCAAGATGGCAAAACGGTTCTGCATGCACCTGACGTTACCAATGTTAATTTTGGTAGTTCGATTGGTATTGATAAAATCACTGATTTAAATACCAGCACCTTTGCACCACGTGTAATTAAGGGTTATCAATTCGTCAAAGCGGTGTCCAATGCAGGAACTAACTCATTGACGATTACGAACGCGTCCATGCAAAATGATCAAAGCAATAGCATCAACGTTTATTATACCAATCAAGTGAATTACACCATTCAGCCAGTGGACGCTCAAGGGAACAGTATTGCTGCACCAAAACAAATGACTTCAATGATTGGGGAACAAGTTTCAGCGCCGCTTTTAACCGGCTATACCGCTACAAATAGCGGCATCATTGCCCCTGATTTAGACGGTAGTGTGATCAAGGCTAATTATTCAGCCAACGTTACACAGTTAGTGATCAACTACGCAGGACCGACTGGTTCGCTTGGAAAGGTCAATATCAGTGGCCGGTTTGGCGAAACTTACACGATCGACACACCAGTTATCCCCGGGTATAAGGCTGATCTGAGCTCTATCCAAGGCGTCTATACGGATGCGGATCAACAATTAGTTGTGTCGTACTCTGCCAGCAGCAACAGCTATCAAATTATTCCTGTTGATGATGCTGGTAACGTTATTGCAGCGCTGCCTAAGACTACTGAAAGCAGTGTAACTGAGACGCCAATCAATCCAGCTACGTACGCTGGCTATAGTCTAGCTACGAATCAGACGCTGCCAATTACCCAGGGCGGTAAGGATAGCTATCAAGTGCATTACACAGCTAACACGTATCAAGTGACCGTGAATTATGAGGGATTACCAACTAATCCGAATGCTAAAACCATCTCAGGTACAACGGGAGAGGATTATCAAGTCGACACGCCAGTGGTTACTGGCTATACCGCAGATCAATCAAGTATTGCTGGTGTATTTGGACCGGCTACTACTGAAAATGGGGCTTTTGTGGTTCACTATACTGCTGACACTAAGCGTTACAAGGTGCAACCGGTTGATGGTCAGCAAAAGCCAATCCAATCGTTAGAAGTTCAGCAGGTTGAAGGCAAAACGGGCGATAAAGTTGATTACCCAAGTTATGAGGGTTACACCGTACAGCCAAATGGTGAGATAGTACCCGCTGTTTCGGCTACGACGCCGACAATTAATGTTCGATACACGCCAAACGCGTCTAAACTAACGGTTTATTTCACTGGGTTGCCAAAAGATTTGCCAGCATTTACGCAAATCGGCGTAACGGATGGCATCTATTCAATCGATGTTCCTGAGGTTGTTGGTTATACTCCTGACAAAACTGTTTTGACCGGGACCTATAGTAGTCGAGGCGGTTCAGAAGAAACCGTTACTTTTACCGCAAACGATAATAGCTACACGATCACGCCTGTTGACGAGAATGGCGTTGCCATTGTCGGTTTAAGTCAAAATAGTGGAATTTCAAAGACGGGGGCAATCATTGCTGCTCCTGACTATAGTCAAGAGGGATATCAACTGATTGCCGGGCAGGACCCCTTAGTGACGTTACCCGGTGTCGATGATTATCAGTTAAAGTACGTGTCTAACACTCAGACATTGAAGGTTAATTACAATTTACCTGATGGTCAAAATCTGCCTGAACAAGTGGAACACGGCAAGATTGGCGAAGCCTATACCATTGTTTCACCAACGGTTAAAGGGTACACGCCTGACGTGACCACTGTTACTGGCATATACCAGAATCAGGAAGAACCTGTTACGGTGACTGTCGACTATACGCCAATCACCGTGGAGGTTACGGTTCAGTACGCGGGGTTGGACTCAGCAACTGCTAGCACGTACCAAGCACCAACGGTAACGGGACAATTCGGTAAACAATTTCAAATACAGGTTCCTGATATTCCGGGCTATACAGCCGACCAAACGACAATTAAAGGCGTCTTCTCAGCGGATAGGGGTGCTAACTTACACGTTGTTAATTACACCGGGAAACCGGCTTCAGTAACAATTAATTACACCGGGGCCGATTCGAATCCCAAGGCAGTAACGTTATCCGGTGTGGTTGGCCAAGCCTATTCGCAAGTATCACCGTTATTGGATAGTTTTACTCCTGATGAAGCCGCAGTTAATGGTGAGTTTACGGCTGATAACGCCGCTGACTCAACCACTAATTCACCAATTACAGTGAACTATCACCTTAAACAGTCATTAGTACCTTATAGAATTACTCCGGTTGACGCAAATAATGTACCGATTACTAATGTGCCAGGGGTTGTTCAGGTGAGTGGCTACGTTAAGGATGGTTCCGTTGTTGAAACACCAGATTACAGTACTTTGGGTTATGTTACTTCCCAACAGAGTATCACGCCAACCCATCAAATACAGACCTTTACGGTTCAGTATCAAAAGCAGGTTAGCTATACGATGCAGGCGGTTGATGATAACGGACAACCAATTGCTAATTTAGCACTCGTCACCGCGAATGGAATCGTTGGTTCAGCAGTTACACCGATTTCAGTGCTGGGATACAATCTAGCGAACGACACTTACACGGTGCCCGACGATGCTAAGCCAATCCAAATTAAGTACACACCAAAAACAGTTGCCGTAACGGTAATCCCAGTTGATGGCAATGGCGTTCGGATCAACGATTTCCAGCCAGTCACTGTTAGCCAAACAGGTGGCACTCAGTTGAATACGGCAACGCTGACACAACCAGGTTATGAAATTAAACAGCAGGACGCAATCAATGTACCAATTAGCGATACGGGTATTACAGTGCCTGTGACGTACCTGAAAGAAGTCACGCTAGGTTTAAGCGGCCGAGATACTGAGGTTTATACCGGCAAAGAACAGTTAATTGATCCCGCAAAGTATACTGTTGAGTTACCAGATGGTAGTAATTATAACCTTAAGGCAAGCGGTATTGAGTATTTGCCAGCAGAACAGGATGAAGATGATGCCGTTCAAAACGTTGGTATTTATCATGTTCAATTAACTGAAAGCGGCAAGGCTGAAATCGAACACGCTTTAGCACAGAATTATCTGGTTTCTTTTGATGATTCTAAAACGGGTTCATTAGTCATAACACCGGCTTCCATCACAATTGCGGCTCCCAGCCTGATTACGGAATATACCGGCACCCAGATTTCCGTACCTGCAGGAAATATTACAACTTCATCTGACAGCTTAACGGCGACGCCAAGCTACAAAATTGCTGTGAATGGAGACCTACTCAATGCGGGTCTATACACCACAACGGTTCAGCTTATTGAGGGTACGAATAATGCCAATTATAAAATAACAACTGTCTCTGGAAGAATTACTGTTAATCCTAGTAAGAAGGCTGTTATTTCCATTGGTGATACCAGCAAAAATTATGATGGGACAACTGCTGTTAATACAAATCAGCTTAATATTACGGTATCTAATGATTTAGAGACGCCTGAATGGTCTGCTGATGACTTTGATCTAAGTGGTATTAGCAGTGCTAACATTGGTGACTATTCAGTTAAACTGAGTGACAAAGGTCTGTCGGATCTGCAGATCAAGAATCCTAACTTCATTATTTCAGCGGAAAACGTCACACCAGGATCTTTTAAGATTACGCCAGCGCCGATTAAAATTGCTGCCCCAACATTAACTAAAAATTATGATGGTAGTTCTTATGTTGATTCAGTGGTACCAACGATTACAGGTGTTCCTAGTGAAGGTGTAACGCCGGTTTACTCGCTAACTGCACTGAATACTGATTCTGAAGCAGGTAAGTACAAAATTACGGTTGACGCACCAGCGAATCAAAATCAAAACTACTCGGTTACAACTGTTGATGGACAGTTGACGATTTTGCCGACGAAACCGCAATTCAAATTTCTAGTAGATGCCAGTTATCAAACTCTTGGTCAGCAAGTGGTCACGATTACGACTGATACGGGAGTGAAAATCAATCAACCTAATTGGACGACGGCTGATTTTATTCGTGTGAATACGGGAAATTGTACGTATACCATGACCTTGAGCAATCAAGGATTAAAGGCGCTCCAAGAAGCTAACCCCAACTTCACGATTAGTTCAGATGATATTAAGGCTAGCTTACCAATACTGATTGAAACACCAGCTATGGGTAGTACTACGGCTAGTCTGCCGACGAATGAAACTGACGAATCTTTACGAGAACCATTGTCACAGCAAGTTGCAGTGACAAGTATTGGTACTAACGAAGAAAAATTCAAGCCAGTCTTCAATGGGGGTGGAGAGATAGCTGAATTTGTTCCTGGGGATCCAAAATTAGCTGTATTGAATCAGACTGGGTTAGATTACAAGCAAGTTGCGACGCGGTATGTAGACAAGACTGATACGGAGCAGAGTCTTCAAAATGGTACTTGGCCGATTAATCAAAATAATCCTCAA
This sequence comes from Secundilactobacillus yichangensis, assembly GCF_016861565.1. GTDB lineage: Bacteria > Bacillota > Bacilli > Lactobacillales > Lactobacillaceae > Secundilactobacillus > Secundilactobacillus yichangensis. Next base: position 37,200 of record NZ_BOLK01000006.1, on the reverse strand, counting down.
AACGCCATTTTAGGTGCAGTTCGTCAAACTGGTGACGTTACGAAACCAAAAACGGCGGATCAAATGGCGCAGCATGTGACCGATAAGAATCAAGTTACCGCACAAAATAAATTACCGCAAACCAGTGAAAGTCCAGCAACCTGGTTGACAGTATTAGGTTTAACGTTGTTGAATCTGTTTGGATTATTAGGCTTTAAGAAACGTCTTAAGTAAGCAAGTTAAGGAAAGCTAAACGCCTAAGTTGAGGTTGCGGCATAGGATCCTTAGAATAAAAGGTACTAGGTAAAAATTAATTTTTTACTTGGTACCTTTTTCGCTTCAAGCTTGCTTGGACGATGCGATAAAATAAAGATGAGGTGATAAAATGCTGCCAAGTTTAGGCTTAAAAGCAAGTACATCATTAGAACAAACTAACGAGCGGCTGCAATACCACCCGTCAGTGTTTGAATTCTATACGGATGAACACGATATGACCAAAAACGGACTGACTCACTTGGAAGAGATGATCAAGTATGTTCAGTCAGTTGGCATTAAACATATCGTGATCCATCATCCAATGGCTTATGATCACCATCATAATGAAGTGGCCGTATCGGCTCTGAAAGACCCCGTTGGCTATCAGTTTATGATGAGCAGCGCCGAGGCGCTAATCGAATTGGCCATCAAACTAAACGTCCAGGTGCTGATTCACGGCGGTTACTCAGACAAAGAAAGCGTGGTTAATTCCTATGGGAATTTCAAAGCGGCGCGGAAAGTGATTTTTACCCGGCTGGATTACTTTCAGAAGATGGGCGGCAACCACGTGATGTTTGAAAATTCAATTTCACCAACCTTTGACTATGGTGATGAGGATGTTGAAGAGACCGTCATCGCACACCACTATCGGCTATGCTATGATATCAGCCACGGCTTTATTGTGTTGCATGGTGATAACGATAAATTGGTTAAAAGTGTTGCGCGATTAGCACCGCAGACGGTCCACTATCACTTTGTGGACTCTATGGGTCAATATCATGACAGTCTGGAACTAGGTAAGGGCAAGATTGATTGGCGACGGGTCATGAAGGTCGTTAATCCTAAAGCAATCAATATTTACGAAATTGATTTGGCTGACCAAAATGATAGTCGTGAGATGCGTGCAAGTCACGATTATTTAACCAACCTGCTTGTTACTCAAAAGAAGTCTTGATCGGAGGAAGGACATGACACGATGTGACTGGGCAGAGAATGCCAACGAATTAATGACGCATTATCACGATTACGAGTGGGGTGTGTCCACTACGGATGAGCGCGAAACCTTTGAACTGATGACACTGGAAATGATGCAGGCGGGACTAAGCTGGCAAACCGTTTTAAATAAACGAGCGAACTTTAAGGCGGCTTTTGCGGATTTTGACGTGGAGAAAGTTGCCCGATTTGATGCGGATAACGTTGCTAGGCTAACAAACAATGCCGGTATTATCCGTAATCGGTTGAAGATTAAAGATACCATTCATAACGCGCAGCAGTTAGTGGACTGGCACGCGGCGGGTAAGACCATGAATGCTTATCTGTGGTCGTTTGTCGATAATCAGCCCGTGGTGACCCGGTATTCGTCCGCAGCGGAGGTACCAGCGCAAACGCCATTGTCGCAGAAAGTCAGCAAAGCACTGAAAAAAGCGGGTTTCAAATTCGTAGGACCGACGATCGTTCAGTCCTGGTTAGAAGCCCTCGGTATTTTAGATGATCATTTGGCTAAGTGCACCGTGAACCATTTGAGTAAGTAAAATAGAGCGCCGTGACTCCTATGTATCATGAGTCACGGTGCTCTTTATTTTGATGATTATAGTGGAATTGTAACGGTGAAAATTGCACCAGTTGGGTGGTTATCCTTGACGCTAATTTTACCGTGGTGCTGAGTGATGATCCACTTGGCAATGGCTAGTCCGAGACCGTTGCCGCCGGTTTTCGAATTTCGCGATTTATCGGTGCGGTAAAAGCGTTCAAAAACCTTCTCCTTTTCGGCATCAGCAATCCCTGAGCCCGTATCCGCAACTTGCAGCTGTAAAGCTTCATGCTGAAGGGGGTCGTGGATTCGCTTAGCGTTAACGGTGATGGTACCACCAGCAGGCGTGTATTTGACGGCGTTGTCCAGCAGAACCGTCAGTACCTGACGGATGAGGTCAGAATCAAACGAACCGTTGCCAGGAACATTAATCGTCGCCTGGAGGTGCTTTTGCTGACTCTGGGCAATATCTGAGTAAAGCTTAATGGCTTTTTCCAACCACGGCTGCAGGTCGACGTTTGTTCGGTTCAGCTGAATAACGTTTGAATCAGAACGGGCCAGCAGTAACAGCTGATTGGTGAGCGTCTGCATATGACTGACTTCATCCAAAGCTGTAGAAACCTCTTCAGCCTCGTCCATGATCCGTGATTTAGGCTTTGTTAGCAGGTATTCCAGCTGGTTTTGAATCACAGTCAATGGAGTACGCAGCTCGTGAGCCGCGTTCCCAGAAAAATCGCGTTGTTTACGCCAGGCAAGGATGATTGGTTTCATGCTTGCACGCGACAATACGTAGGCAATGGCGATGGCGAGAATCCAAAAAATAATCAGCGTGGTGATTAAGGCCGTTCGGAAGTTTTGCATGGCCTGAAGGTCTGCATCGATGTTTTTCATAATTAAGACGTAGTGGCCAGCGTAAACCCGATTAGGATTTGATTTGGGGACTTTGATCAGCAACGTTTTAAAGTGGCCTGTGATACCATCAGCCGTTAAAGTCAGATTCGTTACCTGGTTAAGGCGGCTTTTAATCAGGCGGGTATTCTTGAGCAGATCGTAGTCCCGTTGACCGAGCATGGGGTCGTTAGAGACCTTACCATCCTTGTTGAAAACCACTAAGTTAGCCCGGAAAGGCCCATCTTTAGGGGAAGCATGATTTTTAGTTTTAGGAGGAGCACTGCTCATAAGACGGCGGACTTTAGGACTAGGGGCGTTCTGTAAGATCTGTTCTTTTTGCCACTGGAAACCATGGTTCATTTCGTGGTAGATCGACTGGTAAAAAAGAAAGTAAACAACTAGTCCCAGCGCGGCGAAGAGAGCAGCGAAAGTAATCAGTTCTTTGATGAAAAGGCGCCATTGCTGGCGCTTTTCGGCGGTTTGAATTTTCACTCTAAGCCTCCGTTTCCAGCATGTAGCCCACGTTTCTTAAGGTTCGAATCGGCTGGTCGCTGGTCACAGCTTTGATTTTTTTACGCAAATTGCTCATGTAAACTTCCACCACTGAAAGGGCGGTTTCTGAGTCGAAGCCCCATAGCCGGTCGAAAATTTGATCCTTCGTAATAATGGTATCAGGGTTCTGCAGAAAATAGACCAGCAGATCGTATTCCTTACCATTCAGCGATAAATTCTCACCTTGGAGCGAAACTGTCCGACTGTTAAGGTTGGCGTCAAAGTCGGCAACACTCAGCTGATTGTCGGTTCCCAGACTACCGGTTCGGCGTAACAGCGCTCTGACCCGCATAATCAATTCTTCGCGGTGAAAGGGTTTTGTCAGGTAATCGTCGGCGCCCAACTGAAAGCCGCGCACTTTATCATCCAGCGTATCTTTAGCGGTTAAAATGAGAACGGGCATATCCAGCTGGCAGTCGTGACGCCAGTATTTTAAAATATCATAACCATTGACTTGAGGCAGCATGATGTCCAAAACTGCCAAATCGTAAATACCGTCCTGACCCAGCATTTGACCTTCAATACCGTCATTACTGACCGTAGTTTCAGCGATTTCGGCTAAGAACCGTTCTAGGTTTTTAGCCAATGCTTCATCGTCTTCAACAATTAAGATTTTTAAACTTTTGCTCATTTATGGCCCTCCAACGCAATTATGCATTATAAGTAATATTGTTTATACTAATGATTTAAAAGGCGTTAGGTCAATCATTTTAGATGATTTGTAACCAGATTGTGAGAATGACATCAGATTGCCACACAAATTAATAAGGTCTATTCTGACAGAGCTGTCGGAATAGGCCTTATTTGAACTAGAAAACTATTAATATCTAATTAACGTGGACTGTCTTGGTGCTGGTAACAGAGGTGAAATGACCGTTACTATAATGACCAACGGTTACTTTCACAGTTTTAGCTTTTGGTGCGTAGATTTTTTTGTGGAAGTTATGATTGCTGTTTAATTTAGTATACTTGTTACCTTTGTAGGTGTGAATCCGTGCGTAATTAGCGGACTTATAAAGCTTAGCAGAACCAGTGACCTTAACGTATTTTTTTGAAGTAGTGGCAGAAAGCTTAAAAATATAACTCTTTTTAGGTGCGGGTGTAGCTTGAGGTTGAGCAGTTGTAACTGGTGTTGAAGATGGGGTTGGGTTTGTATTGATTACCGGTGTAGCAACACCATCATAGTTATCCCCATAATCAGAAACAGCATTACCCAAACTGTATCCAAAGCTTTGTTCCATGTCACTTACAGTATCCTCATCTTCATTACCGATGGCATTATTAATATTAGCTGCTGCTGCATCTAACTGAATTCTTTCACCGTCAGTCAGCCGAGAACGAAAAATGGCGTAAGAATCATTCAAGCATTCTAAGTTCTCTTTTAGCAGACGGTCTTGAACTGTATCAGGATCACTGTAGTCAATGACATTATCCATGCTATCGGCAAGTGCGTAAAAATAGTTTGCAAATGAGTCAGTCTCGGAGCTATCATAAGCGTCCTTAGGATCTTCCGGAAGTTCAACTGAGGTGTCGCCTTTGACATCTGAACTTGCTTTGGTTAAAGCAGATTCAATACCGTTTAAATCACTTTGGTACGTTGAATACGGAATCATTACGTCGGCATGAGCTTGCGTTGTGGTTAACGTGTTTATCATACCGCCCACTAGTAATGCCCCTAAAATAAGTGTTACTGTTTTCTTCCAAACTTGCTTAGTCAAAAAATTGACCTCCCGAATTAAATAAAGTATTTTTGCAAAACTGCTATATAATTATAAGCTTATAGAGACTGAAAAGATATATATTATTTTAGGTTTAACTGGCTAAAAGTGATGTACAATTTAAAATTTAGTGTAGTTATGTAGGATGGGTTGACCTTTATTAGTAAAATCAGTAGTCTATGACTAATTAATAAATAAAAGGAAGGTGTCTGTTGTGCGCTATCAAGGTTGGTTAACTTGGGTGACTCTCGGCTTAGCTGTTGTATTTATACCAATGGCAGTGGATTCAAAGCCGGCACCGATTAACTTTAGCAGCCAAATTACCAGATTCATCGATCAAGTGGACCCGAATCTTAAGACGACCACTCAGCAGACACAAAAGCGGGAGATTTCCTCTAGTGATACGCCGATTGAATCGATCGTTCAAAACCGGAAACTTTCCCGAACTTACTATTATCATTTTGAAGACAATGTACCGGCCAGTGCTAAGGCCGTTTTTGAAAATGCCGTGAATGTTTATAATCAGACCGGCATTGTTAAGCTGGTGCCAGGTAACGGTACTGAACGGCAAAATTCAATTACCTTTTTTGTGTATTCAAAACAAATGCCCAGCAATGGGAACACCACGATGATTGAGTCGGGACACGGTGGCCCGCAAATTATCCAGCAGACCGGCTGGAGTGCCTATACAGCTAATCACGCAAGAGCCGGCTTAAACGTTTATTATCCGTCAGCTGCCCTCAGAAAATCAGTGGCAATTCACGAGTTAGGCCACGCACTGGGATTAGATCATAGTCGTTACCGTAGTTCGGTGATGTACCCGGTGGATCAGGGCAACACTAGCCTGTCAGCCGGTGACATCGGGGCATTGAAGACGATTTATGGTACGGAGGCCAATCAATAATGCGTAACGCAACCAAGCAACAGCAGGAAAGATGGCTGATTGTTTATCACATCATCGTAGCCATTTTAGCTGTTGCGTCCAGTATCTTAGCAATCCTATTGATGATAAATGTCAAAGTTGGACGAGCGGGGCAGATTGCCTTTCAAGGTTTATTGATCTTCTTTGCGATTGATTACGTTATCAGATTTATTTTTACCAAAAACCGCAAGTGGTTCTTAATTAATAATGCCTTTGATTTATTGGGGATTTTGCCAATGCACCCAGCCTTTTCGCTTTTCCGGCTGGCAAGAATTTTTCGGATGGTTCGAACCCACCATATTTTTTGGAAATTAGGGATCTCTGGTAAATGGACCCGTGATCTTCACCGGTTTACGTATGATACCGGTTTTATTTACTTGTTTACCATTAGTGTGGTCATTATCTGTTTAAGTGCGCTGTTCTTTTCTATGGTGGAGCACCAGACGTTATCGGAGTCATTATGGTGGGCGATTACAACGGCGACCACCGTTGGTTATGGTGATGATTCGCCGCGTACCGCCTGGGGAAAACTAATCGCGGCGGTGCTGATGATTGGCGGAGTCGGTTTTATTGGTTTGCTGACGAGTACGATTACTGACTTCTTCACCGACCGAACGGGTCAAGAGGATGCACAACAGCAACAAAAAAAGCAGAATGAAGCGTTAACAAAACAGATCAAGCAGTTAACGCGGGAAGTATCGCAATTATCTAAGAAAGTCGATAAAATGAATAAATAGGATTAGACAATAAAAGACCCGGGTACTTCGTGAGAAGTCCCAGGTCGTATTAGTTTTGATTTAACCGGTAATTTTAATACCAGTGATGTGCCTGCCAGAAGTGCTTAGCATGCGTCCAGGTTCCATAACGGGCGCTGACGTAATTATTAGCCGCTCTTTCTTGGTTAACTGGACTGTAGTTACCATGCAAGTAAGCTCTCAATAGCTGGTAACGACCGTAACAGTTTCCGTTACGGGCAGTGTAGCTAAAACGGGATTCATGGTAAGCAATCCAGTTTTTAGCTGCTTTTTGGTTTTTAGATAAGTTAGCATTGATTTGAGCAATTTGCTTAGCCTGATTAGCAGAAACCCTGCTTGAGGCCTGTGCTGTGACCGTTTGTGTTTGTGTACTGATACCTGATGTAACATCGGTGCCCATTCCAAAGGCGAATCCGAAAATCAGTAAGAATGCTGCAAGTTTCATTTTTATATTCGCTTTTGACATAATTTTTAAAAATCCCCTTATTCGTTTATCACTATTAAACAGCATACACGGGAAATGTTTCATTTATGTTAACCGACAATTACCAGGAGATTAAGTTATATGACAAAAACGCCATTTTGATAGCTTTTACATCTTATACATAGACACGTGGCTATGAGTTTTGTAACAAAAGAGGTTCCAGACTGATGTAATGTTACAGTCTGGAACCTCTTTAATTTCATTTATAAGGGAATGAATCTTGGATAAAACCCGAAAATTGATTACTTAAGTTGACCAGTTTCTGGATTAAAGCCCAACCTTATTCAACATTTAAAGTGACATCAATATTACCACGGGTTGCCTTGGCATACGGACAGATGGTTTCGGCAATTTCCATGTACTTTTTCGTGTCGGCCTCATTTAGGCCCTCAATGTGGCCAAATAAGTCGACGCCAATGTGGAAATTAGGTTCGTCGCCCTCTTGAAATAGGGAAACTTTCGCGCGAACAGTTGGCTCTGCAGAAACACCAGCCTGCTGTAAAGCGATGTCTAAAGCACCATTAAAACAGGAAGCAAATCCAGCAGCAAATAATTGCTCAGGGTTTGTTGAATCCTTATCTACGCCGGGAGTACCAATTTTGAAATCCCATTTACGATCGTTTGACCATACTTCACCCGCACGGCCGCCCTTGTTAGTCATGGTAGTTGTGTACAATTTTTTTGCCATTGGAATTACCTCATTTCAAGAATTAAATTGTGTACAACCTAATTATACATATGCGCAAATAAAAAGCAATAAAAGCGCTTACTTTAATTTTGATTAATTTGGCTATTCTATGGTTTACCAGAAAATTGCTAAATGGATGAGGGGCTGGAAAATTTATGTCATAATATATAAGTGATACAATTAACCCAAGTGTATTCAGAGAATTGTTCAAGATTATTGCAGAGAGGATGGGATAAAACCGATGTTTTTATCAATGGAACATCTCAACAAGACATACCCTGGGGGTAAAGTCGCAGTGGAGGACTTTAACTTAGAAGTTGAAAAGGGTGAATTCGTATGCTTTATTGGGACTTCTGGTTCTGGTAAGACAACTACTATGCGGATGATCAACCGGATGCTGCAACAAACATCTGGAACAATTAAAATCAACGGCCAAGATATTAGTCAAATGGATCCCGTTAAACTACGTCGTAAAATCGGTTATGTGATTCAAAATATTGGTCTTATGCCGCACATGACGATTCGTCAAAATATCACGCTGGTACCACGTTTACTGAAGTGGTCGCAAGACAAGATGGACCAACGTGCCAAGGAAATGATCAAGTTAGTTGATCTGCCAGAGGAATTTTTGGATCGTTATCCCTCTGAACTATCAGGTGGCCAACAGCAACGAATTGGGGTAGTTCGGGCCTTAGCAGCTGATCAAGATATCATTTTAATGGATGAACCATACGGGGCCTTAGATCCAATTACCCGTGAGTCACTTCAAGATTTAATTAAAGACTTGCAGGAACGTTTGGGTAAAACAATCATTTTTGTGACCCATGATATGGATGAAGCCTTAACTTTAGCAACTAAAATCGTTGTTATGGATGATGGTAAGATTATGCAGATTGCTTCACCAGATGAGATCTTGCAGCATCCAGCTAACGAATTCGTTGAGAACCTGATTGGGAAGGACCGTTTGATTCAAGCGCGCCCAAGTATTACGACCGTTGGCCAGGTAATGCTGACTAACGTAGCGTCTATCACACCTGATAAGCTGCTAAAGGAAGCTTTGAAGACCATGCATGATCGGCGGGTTGATTCACTGTTGGTAACGGATGATGGCGGTACTTTAAAGGGCTATCTTGACATTGAAGATATTGACTATAACTTTAAGACGGCTACCAGTGTCGGCGATGTTATGCACAACGATGTGTTCTACGTTAAATCGGATTCCTTAGTTCGGGATACAGTCGAAAGAATTTTAAAGCGGGGGTTTAAGAACGTTCCCGTTGTGGATAGTAATAATAAGTTAGTTGGTATCGTGACCCGGGCAGCGCTGGTCGATATTGTTTACGACGCACTTTGGGGCGATGACGATAAAAAGAGTGATAGCGAGGACACCACGGCTGAAACAGCAGCAGCTGACCAAGGTGGTGACGCCAAATGATGCACTTCTTAGCCGTTTACGGCTTGTCCTTGCTGGGGAAAACCTGGCAGCATATCTATATCTCAGGGATTTCGCTGGGACTGGGTATCATCTTTGCGGTGCCGTTGGGTATTGCGCTGACGCGTACGAAGCGAACGGCCAATATTGTTATCTCGATTGCTAGTATGCTGCAGACGATTCCAGCATTGGCATTACTGGCGTTCATGATTCCCATCTTTGGAATCGGTGTTAAGCCAGCTATCATCGCGCTGTTCATTTACTCCTTACTGCCGATTTTAAGAAACACCTATATTGGGATGAACGACGTGGATCCATCGCTGAAGGATGCCGCGAAAGGTATGGGGATGACACCCTGGCAATCAATCATTAAAGTTGAAGTGCCCTTAGCCGCACCGGTGATCATGTCTGGTGTCCGGCTTTCGGCGACCTACGTGATTGCTTGGGCAGCTCTAGCTTCATACATTGGTGCTGGCGGACTTGGTGATTTTATCTTTAATGGCCTGAATCTGTACCGAAGTGATCTGATCCTTGGCGGTTCAATTCCAGTGATTATTTTGGCACTGGTAGTTGACTGGCTGCTAGGTAAAGTTGAAACGGCGTTAACGCCGCGGACATCAGAAGAATAGGAGGGGAAACCGTGAAAAACATCAAAAGATGGCTGATCATGCTGAGCTTCTCCTTACTTTGTGCCATTGGATTAGCAGGATGCGGCTTCCCAGGTTTAGCTGGAAGTGGTAGCGACACGATCAGAATTGCGTCACAGAACACGACTGAACAGCAGATTATGTCCTATATGTTACAGGATATGATTCAGCATGATACGAAGCTGCACACGACAATCATTAATAATTTGGGTTCAGCAAACGTGTCATTTAACGCATTGAAAAATAATCAGGCCGATATTTCAGCGATTCGCTATGTTGGTTCTGATTTAACCACGATTATGGGCAAACCCGTTGACCGTAATCCGGAGAGAGCAACTCGGACAGTTGAAACACATTTTAAAAACCAGTATCACATGACGTATTTTAAAACGTATGGTTTCGCGGATACCTACGTTTGGATGGTGACTCAAAAAACTGCCAAACGCTATCACCTGAACAATGTTAGCGACCTTAAGCCAGTTGCCGGCAAGATGAATGTCGGGATCGATCAAATCTGGTTAAACCGGAAGGGCGATGGCTACGACGGCTTCCAGAAAACGTATGGTTATAAGTTTGGTGCAGTTCATCCAATGCAGATTGGGCTGGTGTATGACGCGGTTGCGGCCGATAAAATGGATGCCATTTTAGGGTATTCGACGGATGGCCGGGTTGGCAGTTATCACTTAAAGATGCTGAAGGATGATAAGCACTTCTTCCCACCATATACTGCAAGTGCCGTTGCAACGAATAAAGTGCTTAAGCAACATCCAGAGCTGAAACCAGTTATTGGTAAGTTAAGCGGCAAGATTGATTTAAAGACCATGCAGCGGCTTAACTATAAAGTTGATAATGACTTGATGGAACCGGAAGTGGTTGCTAAACAGTATCTGGAACAGCATCATTACTTTGAAGGGAGTGGCGACTAAATGACCCATTTGAATCTTTGGGAACAGCTCATTTACTATTACAGCCATAATGGCAGCTACGTTTTAGCACAATTTACCCGCCACTTCTTGATCTCGGCGTATGGTGTAATCTTGGCGGCTATTGTCGGCATTCCGATCGGAATCTTCATCGCGCACCATACCCGTTTAAATGGCGTGGTTATCGGGATTGCTAACGTGATTCAAACGGTACCTTCGCTGGCTATGCTATCCATCATCATGATTGGTTTAGGCTTAGGGGTCAATACGGTTATCGTGACGGTGTTCCTCTACTCGTTACTGCCGATTATTAAGAATACGGATGCCGGTATGCGAAACGTAGATCCGACGTTGCTAGACGCGGGAACAGGCATGGGGATGACCCGACTGCAGCTTTTGCGGTTGGTGGAAATTCCGCTGTCGCTGTCAATGGTGATGGCTGGTCTGAGAAACGCACTGGTGTTAGCAATTGGGATTACTGCTATCGGAACCTTCGTGGGCGCTGGTGGTTTAGGGGACATCATCATTCGTGGGACAAACGCGACGAATGGGACGGCCATTATCCTAGCCGGTGCTTTACCAACAGCGCTGATGGCGATTATTCTCGATTTAGTTTTAGGCTGGGTTGAGAAAAAGGTGGCGCCAACGGCCTAAGGTGCGAAGGCGGGCGCTTAGAGAGCTGCAGCCCGATTAGGCAATAGAAAATCAAAATCTAAAACAGTTAAAAATAACAATAAAACGGTCTGATTACTTTGATGTAATCAGACCGCTTTATTTGTGCTGCCAGTATAACGATAAGCTCCAGCCGAAAAGGACTATCAGAATATTCAATATATCACATGCGTGATTAAATCTAATTATTAATAAAGTATTAACTTCCCAATAATCCTTGACGAATTACGATTTATCAGGTAAACTCTAAAATTGTGAATTATATAACAATTAGGAGCTGAGGTTAATCATGGCAAATCAAAAAGTCGCTTTAATTACAGGTGCCGGTCAAGGTATCGGTGAAGGTATCGCTTTACAACTCGCTAAAGATGGGTTCGCAGTTTCACTTGCTGGCCGTCATTTGGATAAGGTCCAAAAGGTCGCTGATCATATCAACGCTGATGGTGGCAAGGCAATTGCCATTGAAGCGGATGTTCAATACAAAAAACAAGTTTTTGATGCAGTTGCTAAGACTGTTTCAGAACTTGGTCAACTTGATGTTTTCGTTAACAATGCGGGGATTGCTCACGTCGCACAAGTTTGCCAAACTGAGGAAGAAGACTTAGATCGTCTTTTGGACATTAACGTTAAAGGGACTGTCTTTGGTATTCAAGCCGCAGCTGCTCAATTCAAGAAGCAGGGAACACCAGGTAAGATCATCAACGCTTCATCAGTTGCCGGTCATGAAGGCTTCGAATTATTAGGTGCCTACTCAGCAACTAAGTTCGCCATTCGTGGGATTACCCAGGCTGCCGCTAAAGAATTGGCACAAGACAAGATTACTGTTAACGCATATTGCCCAGGTATCGTGCTCACACCAATGTGGGATCAAATTGATGCCGAAATGGGTGAATTGCATAACGTTGCACCTGGTGAATCAATCAAAGCTTACCTTGATGGCATCGCATTAGGCCGTGGGGAAACACCAGCTGACGTTGCTAACTTAGTATCATTCTTAGCAAGCGAAAAAGCTGATTACATTACTGGTCAAGCTATCATGGTTGATGGTGGGATCGTTTACCGTTAAACCGGTATTTAAATTAAATAATTGAATAAGAAAGGGACAGCGGATTTTTACTAATTTGAAATCTGCTGTCCCTTTTTCTTTTAAACGAGTTCCTTTGATCTAATCCTTTACATGAATAACAAATTTGCCGGCCATGTGGTGACCTTCAACCATTTGCTGAGCTCGGATCAGATTATCAGCTGATCGCGGTAGGGTCTGCAGTTTGATTTGAAGTTTACCTGAGCTAACTAATTCGGCTAAACTGTCATACGTTGCGGTAGTGGCGTGCGTAAACTGAGATACAACGGTTTTGTCTGTTAAGTTGAGTTGTTCTTGAGTTGGCCGACCACCGACAGTCACCAATTTACCGCCTGATTTTAATACGGCTAAGCTATCGTCAATATCACCAGCAGTATCGAAGACTGCATCAACGTCTTTAAGTGATTTAACTGCCGTTCGGTCATGGTAGTCGATTACTTTGTCGGCACCCATTTTTTTCAATAGCTCATGGTGCGAGGGACTTGCTGTCGCAATTACTTTGGCACCTTGAACCTTAGCAATTTGAACCGCGAACAGTCCCACACCACCGGCGCCACCCTGAACTAAGACAGTTTCACCTTTTTTAACGCTGAGGTTGTCAATAATCGCTTGATAGGCCGTACCGCCAGCAATTGGTAATGCAGCAGCTTGATCAAAGGACAGAGCAGCTGGAATTTTGGCCATTGTTTCGGGTGAAGCGACAACGTAGCTGCCATATGAGCCGTTATTACTTGCGTGGTCGTAAGGCAGACTGCCAAAAACCCGGTCTCGGATCTGATATCCGGTAACGTTCTTACCAACTTTAATCACGGTTCCAGCAAAATCCCAGCCTAAAACTAACGGGAATTTCCAGTTGGCGGAAAATTGAGCTGGCAGCTTTCCCGAACGCGCAGCCACATCCATCGGATTAATACTGAAGGCGTTAACAGCAACCAATACAGTATCATCAGTGATTTGTGGTTGATCGAGTTCCGTTTCGTAAAACTCATCTGCTGAACCAAATTCTTTAATAACCAGTGCTTCCAAATTAAAGTCCTTCTTTCAGATAGTGATATCATTCACATCAACTTCATCGTAACACTGTAAACGTTTTAATACTTAATTTATCAGTATTTTAATCGAATTTTTAAAATAATATGATCTTTTAAATAAGTATATATTAGTAATAATTTCACATTAGTTAAAACGAAAAAACTCTCTATTCCATGGCTTTTAGAATAGGGAGCTTTTGTATTAATAAATTACGTTTTTTTCACCGATAATATCTTCACCTGATAACTGCCATTAGGTGAACTGATGGTAACAACATCATTCACCGTATGATTCAACAATGCCTGACCGATCGGAGATGACAGTGAAATCTTATTGTGTTCAATGTCAGCTTCAGGATTACCAACCAATTCAAAAGTTTCTTCAGATTGGTCATCCTGAAATTGCAGTGTGACGCTCTTACCGATTTCAATCACAGCGTTATCGGCAGGCTCGTACACCTGTGCGTAACGGAGCTGTTTCTTCAAATAACGTAAGCGACTTTCCAGATGGCGTAGATCACGCTTAGCTGCGCTATACTCAGCGTTTTCGGAAAGATCACCCAAGGCACGGGCATCTGAAAGGGCCTTGATTCGGCCTGGCCGTTCTTTTTTTACTGCTTCAATTTCAGCAGCAATCTTATCGTAGCCGGCCTGAGTGACTTTGTTAAAGTACGGTTGCATACAAAAACTCTTTTCTACTCAATTTTTGCCCCAAGGACGTGTTCGAAGTGGCCTAAGGCCCAGTCTTGCCCAGCTGGCGTCAGTGCAGCGACACCGCCCTTATGAACAACGATATTATAGTTTAAATTATATGCATCTACTGCGGTATGAAGGACACAAATATCGGTGCAGACACCAACTAAGTGTACAGTATCAACGTGACGTTCACGCAGACGGATGTCTAAATCAGTTCCCGCAAAAGCGCTGTAACGGGTTTTATCATACATATAGACTTTTTCGTCGTTTTGGTGTTCTTCAAACCATGGCTTAAGTTGACCGTAAAATTCTCGGCCCCAAGTACCCCGGACGTTATGCGTCGGGAATAGTTTAGTTTCAGGATGATACGGATCGTTTGGCTTGTGAACGTCAGTAGGTAAAATGACCCAGCTGCCGTCAGCTTCAAATTGATTGGCTAACTTAATAATCTCTGGTTCCAGAATCTGTCCCGGTTTGCCACAGGTAAGGGCACCATCATCGTGTACAAAATCGTTCGTATAATCAATAATGAGTAACGCTTCGTTTGCTGCCATTTCATTGCCTCCGAATGTTTAGTCAAATTGACGCAGAAATTCTGATAACTTACTAAGCCCCTTTTTCAAGGTAACTTCATCAGTACAATAACCCAGTCTGGCATGCCCTGGCAAGTCAAAACGCTCACCTGGAACCAATAAAACGCCGGTTTCTTTCAATAACCGAATGCAGAAACTCTCGGTAGGTTCTGGAATGTCTATTTTGATGCAGGAGGTCGACACGGCTTGAGGTAGTACGACACTGACACGGGGCTCGGAAGCCACCCAATTTTTTAGAATCTCCAGATTGTTTAAAATCAACTTGCGGTTACGGGCCAGTATCTGATCTTTATGTTGCAAAATATAAACTGCTAAAATATCGTTCCAGACGCCGCCGCAGATCATGGTGTAATCACGGTATTTTCTAAATAAATCAGAGATTTCGTCACTAGCTACCGTCCAGCCGATGCGGACTCCGGGGAATGAATAAGTTTTTGACAGGGAGTTAGTGGCAATCCCGCGGTCGTAAAGATCCACAATGGAAGTAAAGTGTTCGAAGTCGTCCAATGGCTGATAAACTTCATCAATTAAGATATACGCGCCAACCGTTTCTGCTAAATCGACGACTTGCTGCAAGAAGGCCTTATTTAGCAAAGTACCGGTTGGATTGTTGGCGTTGTTCAAACAAATCATTTTGGTGTTTGGCCGAATGAGCTGTTTGAGTTCATTAATGTCCGGATACCAGTTGTCCGCTTCGTGGATGTGCCAAAAGTCTACCTCAGCTCCCAGCGAGCGTGGAATATCGTACAACTGTTGATAGGAAGGGTATTCACTAATCACGTGGTCGCCGGGTTCGATCAGTGAATATAGCGCCAGGTGATTGGCACCGGTAGCGCCGTTCGTTTGCAAAACTTGATCAGGATTCACGTGGTCGTACAGCTTGCTTACCAGGGTTTTGAATTCTGGTGAACCCTCGATCCAGCCATAGTTCATCTTGGTGTGCAGTAACTGGTTGTAAAGAACACTTTCATCATCACCCGTCATTTTAAGCAATTCGGCAATGGTCATTGAATCGATCGTGCTTTGAGAAATATCATACTTAGCGCTTTTTTCCCACTGGTTAAGCCAGCTTTCAACGCCAAATTCTGCGATTTTCATAGGGAACTCCTTTTTACGATATTAATTATTATTAATGGTTGATTCTGGTTTTATTTTCAGGTAGATTAAAGAAAAATGAAAACGGCTGTTGTTGACCTTGTTAACATTAGTGTACAATAGAATGGGTTTTAGAGCTAAGGGAGGGACAAAATTGTCGAGTGCAATCCGCAACAGAATGCAGCTGCATCAGCAAAATATCCAGTCGGTTCTGGCTGAAGTTTTCAATCATCAACCGATTTCAAGAATCGAAATTTCACGAAATCTCGCACTCAACAAGTCGACGGTCTCCGCTCTGTACAGGGATTTAAAGGAACAGGGTTACGTTGAAGAGCTTGGTGAAGGTGACGCATCTAACGTAGGCGGCCGCAAGCCCGTATTGCTGGCAATCAACAGACGGTACGGTTACACGATGAACTTTGACTTTGGTTACCGTCATTTGCACGTGATGCAAAATAACTTGTCTGGTGATGTCCTTTCATACAAGCAGGTGAACGTTAAGGGACTGACCCTTAAACAAATTTTACCATTAATTAATGATGAATTAGCAAGTGTGTCAGCTAAGGATAACACAAGCCACGGGCTTTTAGGCATCAGTTTTGCCATTCACGGGACAGTTGATCACAATCAGGTAACTTATTCACCTTTCTTAGATATGGATCACGTTGATTTGGCTGACTATTATACGCAAGAATTTCAAGTTCCGGTATTGCTGGAAAACGAAGCCAACGTTTCGGCGGTCTATGAGCGTGATTTTAATAAGGCTAACGACCAGCTGAAGAACATGGTTACTATCAGTATTCACCGTGGGATCGGTGCCGGATTGATCATTAATCAAAAGCTGCATCGCGGTACTCATGGTGAAGCCGGTGAAATTGGCCGGTCTGTTTCCATTGATGGGCATTGGGATGGTGCGCCAAGGAAAGTGGAAGATTACTGTTCTGAAGATGCAGTTATTAACCAAATTCAGGATGAGAAGCACGCAACGAACATGACGCGAGATGATGTGGTCCGGCTATTCAATGAGGGTGACGAGGTGACTAAGTCAGCTTTGGCGGCCTTCGTAAAAAACGTTGCTGGAATCATTTATAATGCGGCGAATAATTACGATCCGGACATTGTTTTCCTGAATTCGCCACTTCTAGAAGAATTACCAGAGTTAGAGCCGCAGATCGAACAAGTTTATGCGAAAATGGCACCTTCAATATTGGTACCGATTAAATTAACCCAAAATTCCCACTACGCTACTTTGCTAGGTGGTTGCTCTCTTGTAACGCGTGAGGCGTTGGGAATGGAAGATGCTAAACTGAATTTTGAGGCTCAGACCTCTGTTCTGTAATTTGGATTCAGAATCATTTACAATGATTCTGAATTTTTTTTTACGCTTGTAAGCCTAATATAACAGGAATTGTCGTGGTTGAATGTGCGATTTTGACCGAGAGGGGCTTGTATTTTTAAATGTAAGCGCTATACTAATAAATGTGAGTTGGTTGTTTGAACAAACTAATCTAAACTGATTTGAATTAAAACTATTAGGAGGCTTCTTCATGGCTGAACAACTATGGGACATGGATAAGATTAAGTATGTTGGTAACTCTAATTTAAGTTCTGGTGCTGAATTTCACTATTACAACCCAGACGAAGTTATCGGCGGTAAGAAAATGCGTGACTGGCTACGGTTCGCCGTTGCATACTGGCACACATTTGATCAACGTTTGGTAGACCCATTCGGTGACGGAACTGCAATGCGTCCATACGACAAGTACACTGATCCAATGGACAACGCATTAGCTAAGGTTGATTACGCATTTGAATTTTACGACAAATTAGGTAATGACTTCCTTTGCTTCCATGATCGTGACTTAGCTCCAGAAGGCGACACATTACGTGAAACCAACAAGAACTTGGACAAAGTCGTTGACCGGATTGTTGAATATCAAAAGACAACTGGCATGAAGGTATTATGGAACACTTCGAACCTGTTCACTAACCCTCGTTTCGTTGCCGGTGCTGGTACTTCACCATATGCTGACATCTTTGCATACTCAGCTGCTCAGTTGAAGCACAGTTTGGAAATTGGTAAGCGTGTCGGTTCTGAAAACTACGTCTTCTGGGGTGGTCGTGAAGGTTACGAATCACTTTGGAACACTAACATGAAGTTGGAACAAGAACATGCTGCTAAGATGTTCCACATGGCTAAGGATTACGCTAACGAAATTGGCTTCGACGCACAAATGCTGCTCGAACCAAAGCCAAAGGAACCAACTACTCACCAATACGACTTTGATGCCGCAACCACTATCGCATTCATGAAGGAATACGATTTGGATAAAGACTTCAAGCTGAACTTGGAAGGCAACCATGCTAACTTGGCTGGTCACACTTACCAACACGAAATTCGTGTTGCTCGTGAAGCTGGCTTACTTGGTTCATTGGATGCTAACCAAGGTGACAAGTTGATTGGCTGGGATATTGATGAATATCCTTCAAACCTTTACGAAACAACTGCTGCAATGTACGAAGTTGTTGAAAACGGCGGTATCGGCCCTCGCGGTGGTTTGAACTTCGATGCTAAGCCTCGTCGTTCATCATTTGAAGCAAACGACTTATTCTACGGTCACATTGTAGGTATGGATAGCTTTGCTGCCGGCCTGCGTGTTGCTATGAAGATGAAGGAAGACGGCGTTCTTGATAACATCGTCAAGGAACGTTACAGCTCATACAATTCTGGCATTGGTGCCGACATCGAAAGTGGCAAGGCAACCTTCAAGACCCTTGAAGATTACTCACTTGACAAGACCCAAGCTGAATTACGTGCCGCAACTTCTTCAGATCACTTGGAACAAATCAAAGATACAATCAACCATTACATTGTTAATGTCTTAGGCAAATAATGTGATTTAAATGAAGCAGCCAGTGGACCGATTGTCTGCTGACTGCTTTTTTGGTTGGTATACTGGTTATAAAGGAGCTTAAATATGAATGAATATGTATTAGGGGTCGACTTGGGTACTAGTGCCGTTAAGGTATCAGCTATGAACCGTGACGGTGAAATTGTTGCCCAGCAAAGTTTTGACTACCCATTGATTCAATCACGTCCTGGTTATAGTGAACAGAACCCAGAAGACTGGGTATCTGGCACAACGGTAGCCATTGTCCGGTTGATTTTAGACGATCACATTAAGCCAGCTGAAATTTCTGGGATCAGTTTTTCTGGTCAAATGCACGGGTTAGTTTTACTCGATGCCAACAACCAAGTTCTGCGGCCGGCTATTCTCTGGAACGATACTCGAACATCTAAGCAGTGTCGTGAAATTGAGGATAAACTGGGTTCGGAATTCATCGATATTACTAAGAATAAGCCGCTTGAAGGATTTACGTTGCCTAAGATGCTTTGGGTTAAGGAAAATGAGCCAGACATCTGGTCGCAAGCAAAGACCTTCGTATTGCCAAAGGATTACGTTCGTTATCGGATGACCGGTAAGCTGGGAATGGATTACTCCGACGCTACTGGGACGGTGCTCTTAGACGTTAAGAACGGGCAATGGAGTCAAACCATTTGCGATGCCTTCGATATTCCAATGTCCATGTGCCCACCACTGATGAAGTCGATCGATTCAGCGGGAACGGTTTCTAGCAGTTATGCTGTCTTCTCAGGACTCGATACCCACACGAAAGTCTTTGGCGGTGCTGCTGATAACGCTGCCGGTGCTGTTGGTGCCGGGATCCTGTCGCCTAACATGGTACTTTCAAGTATCGGAACTTCAGGTGTTGTACTGAAGTACGAGGAAGATCCAACCGTTGATTATCACGGCGTGCTTCAATTTGAAGATCATGCTATTCCTGATTCTTATTACTCCATGGGCGTTACTTTGGCTGCCGGCTATTCATTAAACTGGTTCAAGCGGACCTTCGCCAAAGATGACTCATTCGATGATATGGTAGCGAGCGCTGCTGAATCGACCGTTGGTGCTAACGGGTTACTTTACACGCCATATATCGTCGGTGAACGGGCGCCTCACGCGGATGCTGATATTCGTGGGAGTTTTACCGGTGTTGATGGGACCCACAAGAAGACCGACTTTGTTCGGGCAGTTCTAGAAGGCATCATCTTCTCATTCAAAGACATCATGGATATCTACGATGAGAACGATAAGCAGTTTGATACCGTTGTTGCTATCGGCGGCGGTGCTAAGAGCCCGTTATGGCTTCAGATTCAAGCTGATATCTTTAATAAGAAGGTTGTTAGCTTAACTAACGAGCAGGGCCCTGGTATGGGTGCTGCGATGATTGCCGCTGTTGGCTTGGGCTGGTTTAAGAACTTCCAGGAGTGTGCTGAGAAGTTCGTGCACTTTGGTAAGACGTACATGCCAAACCCTGACAATGCTAAGAAGTACGATCAGCTGCACAAGATTTACGCGCAGGTTTATGATCAGACTAAGGAAATTAGCCAACAGTTGCTAGCTTATCGGCGTGAAAATAACTAAAATCGTTTAAGATTATATAACCCCGGCATGGTCATCTTTGAGTGACCACGCTGGGGTTATTTGTATACAATAGGCATATAGAATAGCACCCCCTCCAGGTTATGGAGAGGGTGCTATTGTGTGAGTTGAATTATTTATTTAACGAACAGTTTAAAGTGTGAAGTTACCTGAACCGCCGTTTAACTTAAACGTCTTAACTTCGCCATTAGCGTGGAAGTTAACGGTTGAAGTACCCTTCAGACCATCAGAGGTAACGGTTAACGTATTACCTTGACGTTGTGCTTTAACGCTGCCTGCAGGCTTACCCTTTTCATCAACGACTCGAGTAGTAGCGGTGTTGCCGTCTGCTAGTTCATAGATGTTGATGTCCGGAGCGTCCGTGTAGTCGTACTGTGCGTGTTCAGCGCCTGGGTGACGCAGGATAATACTGTTGTCTCTAGCCAAAACAGGTAAGTTGAGCATATCGTAATTTTCTGAGAACCACTGACCATGTTCAACGTGGTAACTCTTTTCAGTCAAGATATTGGTCCAATTACCTTCTGGCAGGTAATAGTTAACGTCGCCTTCAGCGTTGAAGACGGGTGCAACAATTAATTTGCTGCCTAGCATATATTGCTGTTCCAAATGATAGGTGTTGCGATCGTTTGTGTATTCGAGGAAGAGTGGTCGCATCAAAGGTGTACCAGTTTCATGAGTATTAACAGCCTCATCAAAGATATAAGGCATGAGTGAAAGCTTCAAGTTAACGAATTTGCGGGTATTGTCCACGGCTTCTTCGTCAAAGATCCACGGCACCTTGTATTGACCTGAACCATGATAACGAGAGTGGGAACTTAAGAGGCCAAATTGCGTCCAGCGCTTGTAAAGGTCTGGTGTAGCTTGTTCCTCAAACCCGCTAATATCATGAGCCCAGAAGCCAAAGCCTGAAAGCAAGAATGACAGACCACCGCGAAGTGAATCAGCCATTGACTTGTAGCGGCTTAGGCAATCGCCGCCCCAGTGTACTGGGAACTTCTGAGAGCCAGCAGTTGCTGAACGGGCAAATACGACGGCTTGGTCTTCGCCTTTTTCTTGTTTGATAATGTCGAAGACTGTTTGGTTGTATTGATAAGTGTAGTAGTTGTGTTCACGCTTAGGATCAGAACCATCATAGAAGACGGCATCTTCAACGGGAATCCGTTCACCAAAGTCGGTCTTAAAGCAATCCACACCCATGTCTAGTAAGTCTTTCAACTTGCTTTGGTACCACTTAACGGCAGCTGGGTTAGTGAAATCAACGAAGCCGTTACCAGCTTGCCAAAGATCCCATTGCCAAACGTTGCCATCTTGGCGCTTGATCAAATAACCGTTATCTCTTCCTTCTTTGAAGAGGGGCGACTTTTGAGCAATGTAAGGGTTTAACCAGACACAGACTTTCACACCGCGGTCGTGAATCTTCTTGATCAAACCTTCTGGATCTGGGAACTTTTCACGGTCCCAGAGTAACGTTGACCATTCAAAGCCCTTTTGCCAGAAGCAGTCAAAATGGAAGACATCCAACGGAATCTTACGCTTAGCCATGCCGTCAATGAACTTAAGAACCGTTTCTTCACTGTAATCAGTTGTAAATGAAGTTGATAACCAAAGACCAAACGTCCAAGCAGGTGGTAGTGAAACTTTACCAGTCAAACGGGTGTACTTATCGAGGACGCCTTTAGGGGTAGGCCCATCAATAACGTAGTACTGCATGGATTGACCTTCGATACTGAATTGTGTCCGGTCAACGTTTTCAGAAGCAACTTCAAACGAAACCGTTTCGGGTTGATCAACGAACACACCATAGCCTTCACTGCTTAAGTAGAAAGGAATGTTCTTGTAAGCTTGTTCAGAACCGGTACCGCCGTCTTTATTGACGATATCAACGGATTGACCGTTTTTAACGATGGAACCAAACCGTTCGCCAAGACCGTAGATCAATTCGTCAACGCCCATGGAGAGTTGCTCTCTCATGTAGGTTTTACCAGTTGACTTATCTAAAATGACACCTTCGGCCTTTTCCATTGATTTGGTAATGGTCTTACCATTGCGTTGGAAATCAAGTTCGAAGTGGCCCTTAAATGGTGCTTTAACAGCTAAATCACCTGATTGATAAGAAATTTCTTTATCGCCAGTAGTGATTTTTACATTTGGATGTTCATTTGCCAATTCAAATGATGGGCCTTTTTCAGGTTGATCAAAGTGAATTAATTTAACACCAATAACGCCTTCCATTGGAGAAGTTAATTCAATGGTTGACATCCCAAGGTTTAATTCATCGCCACGTTCATTAATGTACTTAAATGGGGCGTAAAGCGTTAATTTATCACCATCTTGCTTAACGTCGAAAACTTCTTTTGGCGACTGAATCTCATATTGAGGTCGGTCTAGCCAATAACCATTCGTAAACTTCATGAAAAAAGCACCTCTATTACGTTAGTTTAGAAATTGAACTTATTAATAATCGTGATTAGTGTAATTGAATTTAATGATTTTGTCAACGCTTTCATTACTTTAAAAATAATTAAACGAAACTAGTAACACCGTTATTATAGGAAATAATGATTTTTAAGTCTAATTTTGAAAGCCTCGGCCTATTGACAGGTGTAACCGGTTACAGTATTATTTAATTTGAAAATTGAATTTATTAATAATCACATCCTAATTAAATATGAGGTGCTAATTATGAGCCAAAATGTCTCAAAGACCGCAGAAGCGGCACCTGAAAAAAATCAGGTCCCTTGGAAAGAGCGGTTTTCTTATAGCTTAAGTGATTTTGCTTGTAACCTATCGTTTCAAATGGTTGGAACTTACTTAATGATTTTCTACACTGATACTTTCGGTATTAGTGCAGCCGCAGTTGGTACTTTGTTCTTAGTTGCCCGGATCGTGGATGCTTTTGATGGTCCATTCTGGGGAATTATGATCGATCATACCCATACTAAGTGGGGGAAGAGTCGGCCATACTGGTTATGGTTCTCAATCCCGTTTGCGGTTTTCTGTGTCCTCGTCTTTACGACACCCAACTTGAGTGTTACGGGTAAAATAATTTGGGCCTACATTACTTATATTGGCGTTGATGTGCTGTATTCAGCCGTCAACATTCCAATTACTTCAATCCTGCCATCATTAACAAGTAACCCTCAAGAACGTGTCACACTGTCAACCATTCGTCAATTCATGGGGACTGCCGGTGCCACGATTATTACTGGAATTACCTTAGGAATGGTTGCATTTTTAGGTGGTTCTACTACCAGCAAACGCGGCTGGTTCATTTGGGCATTGATTGTCGGCATTATCGTTGTCCTGATCTTTGCGGTCGTCTTCAAGAATACTCACGAACGGGTACAAACGAAGAGTTCTCGTCAATCTATTCCAATTAAAGAATCCCTTAAAGCACTGAAGAAAAACTGGCCATGGGCGATCATCATCTTCATCAACTTCATTTACTGGTTGGGGATGCAAACCCGTTCACAAGTTACGGTTTACTTCTTTAAGTACAACATGCACGATGCTGGTTTAGCTTCATTGGTACTGAGTTTGCAATTAGTTGCCTTAGTTGCCGTTGTCTTGACACCGTTGACTTCTAAATTAATTGGTAAGCGCAATACCATGTTAGGTGGGATGATCTTAGCCTGCGTTGGTCAACTTCTGTTGGACTTAGGTGCTTCACACTTAAGCGTTGGTATGATCGTCTTCGCAACTATCATCGGTTACCTTGGTACTGGTTACGTTTCAGGCTTGATTGCCGTTATGTTGGCCGATGCCGTTGATTATGGTGAATGGAAGAACGGGATCCGTGCAGAAGGTATCGTTACTTCATTCTCAAGCTTCTCAGCTAAGCTTGGTATGGGTATCGGCGGTGCCATTACTGGTGCCATCCTTTCTTCAACCGGTTACGTTGCAAACCACGCGCAAACTGCAACTGCTTTACACGGAATTGAAATGAATTACATTTGGGTACCGCTTCTCGGATTTGGACTATCCGCCATCGCATTATTGTTCTATCATGTAGATGGAATTGAAAAGAAGATGCAGAGTGATTTAGCAGCTAAGCATGCTAAAGAAAATGCAGAAGCAGAATAATGATGAGAAATGAGCGATTCGGATGATTATTAACAAAGACATTATGCGCGGCTATAATGAGCGCTCAGTACTGGCTGAGATCATTAATAACGGGCCATTATCACGGAATGAAATTTCCCAAAAGGTGGGCCTGAATAAGGTGACCGTGTCAGATATTGTTGGTCAGCTGTTAGAACGTCAGCTGGTAGAGAGCTTGGGTGAAGGGCACTCAAGTAACGGCAGCAGTGGTCGGAAACCCGAACTGGTGGAATATAACGCTGAGTTCGGATACACCGTGAATTTCAGTATTTCAGGCACTCAAATTGAAATGTTAGCGACTAAATTTGATGGTCGGGTGCTGGAATATAATGTCGAGCAAATTAATCATCAGCCGATATCGGTTATTTTAAAGAAAATGGATGATCTCATAGCCCAATTGCCAGACTTTCACTTTGTTAATGGCTTACAGGCTATCTCAATCGCGGTCTTTGGCGTGGTCTATGAGAACGAAATCCTCAATTCGGATTTTATTGATTACGATGACGTTAACCTCGTCGACTATTTTCGGGATCAGTACCACGTGCCGGTGATCGTCGAAAATGAGGCTAACCTGTCAGCAATTTTTGAAGAGGATTATAGTAAGCAGGAATTACAAAATCTGGTTTCCATCAGTATTCACGAAGGCGTTGGTGCCGGCGTGATTATTGACGCACACCTCTATACTGGCAATTATGGTCAGGCGGGTGAGATTGGTCGGATGCTGATTCCGGATTCAGGTAAGAGTCAGGAACGGTTAGCAAAATTGCCGACCCTTGAGTCAGAATGGTCGCTGAATGCAATCATTAATAAAGCCTGCGTCATTAAGCGAAATAAGGATTATAATCTGACAATGCTTATTGAAGATTATAAGAATCATGATGAACAGGTATCGAAGTTAATCGATTCATTCTGCTACTACCTGGCAATCGTCACCAGCCATTTGATTTCTGCTTATGATCCGCAAATGATCTTCTATAATTCACCGTTAATCGATAGTCTGCCAGAAATTTTGAAGAACGTGCAAATGAAACTCACCTTTTTACCGTTAGTGCCACCGTTAGTAATGTCAAAAGACGTTCATTACGCCACGCTACTTGGCGGTGCTTCAATGGCAATTCACAGCGTTCTTCACATGAATGGGACAAGACTGATCCTTCATCATTAATCAATCGGATAATCTAATCGTTTAAGGAGTTCAAATACCCACATGAGATAGGTATTTGGGCTCCTTTTGTTTATTAATTAGGAGGAAATAAATATGCAAGTACCAAAGGACTTTTTATGGGGTGGCGCGATTGCTGCTCACCAAGCTGAAGGCGCTTATAACGTCGATGGAAAAGGACTCAGTGTCGCGGATGTGATGACGGCTGCCGGTAATTTTGACGAGCGGCGGATAACCGATGGCGTTGAAGCCGGTGAATTTTACCCGAATCACGAGGGCATCGACTTTTACCATCAATTTCCAGCAGACGTGAAGTTATTTGCGGAAATGGGTTTTAAGTGTTTCCGAACCTCCATTGCCTGGTCAAGAATCTTTCCTAACGGTGATGAGGCAAAACCCAATGAAGCTGGATTAAAGTTTTATGATCGACTGTTCGATGAGTGCCACAAGTACCATATTGAACCGGTGGTGACACTGTCACACTTTGAAATGCCCTATCACTTAGTAACGGAATACGGTGGTTTTCGCAGCCGGAAAGTATTGGATTGCTTCGTTAAATTTGCGAAGACGGTTATTACCCGCTACCAGCAAAAAGTTAAATACTGGCTGACCTTTAACGAAATCAATAACCAAACGAACTACGACCGTGCGTTTACGTTATTTACCAACTCTGGTGTTCAAATTCATAAGGGGGAGAACGCTGAAGCGGTGATGTATCAAGCAGCTCATTACGAAGTGGTTGCCAGTGCCCAGGTGGTAAAGTTTGCTCATGAATTGAACCCTGATTTATTAATTGGTGCCATGGTGGCCTTTTCGCCAGTTTACCCGGCAACTGATAAACCAGATGATATACTGAAGGCCCAACGAGCGATGCAGGCGAGATTCTGGTTTTCGGATGTCCAAGTAGAGGGGCGTTATCCTAATTGGTTACGCAAGTATCAGGCTGCCAAAAAGTTTAATTTGGATATTACGGCGGAAGATCTGGCCGTTCTGAAACAGGGTAAAGTTGACTACCTCGGTTTTAGCTACTATATGTCATTTGCGACGGCAGCACGGCCGGGTGAAGATGAGTACTATTCTTATAACGAAGCGAATGACCTCGTTGAAAACAAGTACGTGCCAAAGTCAGACTGGGGCTGGCAAGTTGATCCTAAGGGGTTGCGCTACGCTCTCAACTGGATGAATGACCGCTACCATTTACCATTATTCATCGTTGAAAATGGCATTGGCGCAATCGATCAGCTGGAAGCAGACGATCAAATCCACGATGATTACCGGATTAAGTATCTGCGGGATCACATCAAGCAGATGGAACTGGCGATAAACGATGACGGAATAGACGTGATGGGCTATACGCCTTGGAGCGCCATTGATATTGTTTCCGCCAGTACCGGCCAGTTATCCAAACGTTACGGTTTTATTTATGTTGATCGCGATGATGACGGCAGCGGCTCTTTGAAGCGATACCGTAAAGATTCCTTTTACTGGTACCAAAAAGTGATTGCAACTCAGGGCGAGAAATTAGGTGATGAAAATGCTGACGGTGCAAAATGACAGTGGTTTACTAGCAGTGGATATCGGTGGAACGTCCGTTAAATACGGGTACTGGGATCAGCAGCGGATGACTAAGCTGGGAAAGTTTAAGACACCGAAAACTTGGTCCGAAATGTTAACGCAGTTACTGAGGTTACCCGAACAGCTTAATCGACCGATTCATGGCGTTGCCATCAGTTTACCCGGAAGTGTAAATGTTAGTGAGGGCAAGATTTCTGGAACGACCGCAGTTCCGTATTTAACCGGCTTTCCAATTCGTGAAGCACTCAGCGATGGGTTTAAGTTACCGGTTACGATTCAAAATGACGCGAACTGTGCCGGGTTGGCAGAAGCCTGGATCGGTAACGCCAAAGATGTTTCTTCAGTTTCGTTACTGGTTATTGGTACCGGAATTGGCGGCAGCATTATTCAGGACGGTAAGCTTTTGACCGGGCGTGATAATTTTATGGGTGAGTTTGGTTACAGCATTATGGATGGTCACGATAGGACCTTGAGTGACCTGGCCAGCCCGGTGAAAATGGCGAACCGGTATACCCAAGCCAGTCATTCAGTCGAAACGGTAGAAGCACCGCAGATTTTTGAACGCGCTAAAACGGGTGACTTATTAGCAAATGATTGCATCAACAATATGCTGCATTGGGTAAGCTTGGCTGCCTATAATTTAATTACCAGTTTTAATCCCGATCGATTGTTAATAGGCGGGGGGATATCGGTTCGAGACGACTTCTTAAAGATGCTTCGAGAACGGGTACGTGCCCTTTTGATGCAAAAAAGTGCGACCGTTACAACCGATATTGACCGTTGCCGGTTTTGTAACGAATCCAATCTCATTGGAGCAGTTGCACAGTTTTTAAGTGAATATCCGGAACTTTCAATTGCTAAGTAAGCTGTTTCAGTTAAAAAAGCAATCACATTTTCTGTGGTTGCTTTTTGCTTGTTTAACAGTTTCATAAAAGTATTTAAATTTAAATTAAAGATGGGCGATGTCTTATAGCATTTTTAGTTCATGGTAGTATACTTTGTGCATTAGTGAGTTTGTAGAAAGAAGGGGAGCTATATCAATACTACGCTTGTCTTTCAGCTGCCAGTTTATATTGACTGGCTCGACCGTCATAATCAGCGTCATATCACCACTGGTACTCAGCTGGAGTTTGCGATTCATGAGCTGCTGCTTTCGCAAAGTCCGTGGACGGATGAGTGGCATACTGATGTGCCCTATACTGCTGGTAATGAAAAGGGAACGGCGCGCCTGGCCGCGGTGCGTGCGGACCATAAGCATCACCGAGCGATTTTAACGATTCAATATCATCAGCCGGCAATGAACGGCTACGACGTGGGTCAGTTAGCGGAAATCGTTGCCGTTTTTCTTAAAACGGTCATGAATCGTTTCTGCCAGCGGACGGTATTTGGTGTTCAAAACGCGCGTCTAGCGATTCGGATTGCTTAACTCCCGACTTTTTAAAACTCACTGGTAACAAGGAATTTAATGAATTTAAATAAAAAATCTGGAAGTGATTTATAGATGCCTCAACCTAACATGGAACCCGAAGAAATTATCGAGAAATTCGGTTTACCATCATCTGAGGATATCATCAAAGCAATGGGAGTTTCTCCAGATGTGCTGGATAAGGAAGTAGCTTGCACCAAGGACTATCAAAAACAGGGCAATAATCCGCCAAGTTACGTAAGCGTGCGCAGTTTCAGCGAACTCCTTGAAGATGAATACGATGGTTTTGTACAGCTGCTATACCAAAAGGGTGAAACTGAGATTGCTTATGACGATCTGTTAGCTTCATTCAAGCAACAGCTGAATCAGCATTTAGCGAACTACGTGGTTGTGAAAAATACGGGTCGCGCTTATTTAGCTGATGAAAATGACCAAACAGCTTTAAAAGTATAAAAGAAGAACCGTTGATAACTGCCGATTGTGACAGCTGATCAACGGTTCTTTTTAAATTGTTATTGCCCGATTATTCAAATGAGCACGAATTTCAGCAAATTGCTGATTGGATAACTTTTCAGTTTTAGCCGTCCAGCAGTCATTTACGATGACGGCATTGTCGTCATAGCCGATCATGGTCAGCGCGTGAGTGTGGAAGCCATCAAACTCACCAACCCAAACGACTACTGGATGGTCCAGATCAATTTGGGCTTTTAGGGTTGATAAGTCAGCTCCGGTCAGGTCAGTCCCGTGACCGGCGTATTTAGTGATTAAATCCATGAGGGCTGGGGGATAGATGCTGTTGCCGTTTTCCGTAAACGGGTCACCTACAAAGCCTTTGTTGCAGTCAGCTGTATCATAGGGCATTTCCTTGGCGAGCTGAACTTTATTTACCTGTGCACCAGCATACTGCAGCATCATGGTGACCGCGGTGATTTCACAGCCGGTGGGTAATTCTGGTCGCTGGGGAATAAGGGGAACTTTTAGTTTTCTCATTTATTTGCAACCTTTCCTTTTTTATGAGCATAACAGAAAATTGATGGTTGATACAAGTAATACTGATTTTTAGGTGCTTAGCGGTATCTCACACACCTGATAATAAGTATAATAATTAAGCAGGCATTAAATAAATATGTGTATTTACTCATAAATGTGATAAAATATGAGTAACGTTGTTGTTGATTTGATGAGTGTCTAGGAGGAAAAGGATATGAAGTTCAGTCCAAAATGGGCAGTAACTGCTAGCCTAGCAAGTCTAGCGTTAATACTCAGTGCGTGTGGCTCGAGTAACAGTTCGAGCAAGAAACAGACGTTTACAATGCCAACCGACAGTGAATTATCAACAATTGATTTGTCAAAATCCACTGCGTTAGGTACGTTTGACATGTTGAATAACACCAATGAAGGGCTATACCGTTTAGGGAACAATAGTAAACCTGAAACGGCATTGGCTACCAAGATGACACAGACGAATAATGGCCGTCATTACGTGATTGACCTGCGCCATAATACTAAGTGGAGTAACGGTGATACTGTGACTGCTAAAGACTTCGTTTATTCTTGGCAGCGGACAGTTAATCCGAAGACCGCGTCACAGTACTCATAACTGTTTAGCGGCATCAAGAACGCGGATGCCATTTCCAAGGGTAAAAAAGCGCCTGATACCCTGGGAATTAAAGCTACTGGTAAGTATCAGCTAACCATTGATTTGGATTATCAAATTCCATACTTCAAGTTGTTACTTGGGTTCCCAGTATTCTATCCGCAAAACCAAAAGATTGTTGATAAATACGGCAATGGTTACGGGACTAGAAGTGACCGAATGGTCTACAACGGACCGTATAAGCTTACTCATTGGAACGGGACTGGTACGACCTGGACACTGACCAAGAACAACACTTATTGGGATAAGAAAGCCGTTAAGATGAGTGCCATCAAGTATCAGGTCGTTAAGGACAACCAGACGGCCTTGAACCAGTATAATTCTAAGAAGCTGATTGGTGCGCCATTGACAGGGAACCAAGCTAAAAACCTTAAGCATAACAAGGACTTAATTGCTCGGCCACAATCCAGCAGCTACTACCTTGCTTTGAACCAGCACATGAAGTTATTCAAGAACCTGAAAATTCGTGAAGCTATGTCCATGGCAATCGATCGTCAGCAGATCACGAAGAAGGTTCTTGGTGACGGTTCAATTGTTGACAACAGCTTTGTTTCTAAGGGATTAGCTACCAACCCTAAGACTGGTAAGGACTTTACTGAAGATACCACTGCGCCGGCCTCTATGAAATATAATCCAGCTCAAGCGAAAAAACTCTGGCAACAGGGACTTAAGGAGACTGGAATTACTAACCCTAAGTTCACTATTTTAGGTTCTGATACTGACGCTGGTAAGAAGATTACAGAATATCTGCAAAACTCCTTTGAAAAGAACCTGCCAGGGTTAAAGGTTTCCGTTTCGAATATTCCGTTCCGTACCGAATTGGCTCGGCAAGCTTCACGTAACTACCAAGTGACGTTTGCTAGCTGGTTCGCGGACTTCTCAGATCCAATCACGTTCTTGAATATCTACACCAAGAACAACCCAAGCAACATTTCCGATTGGTCTAACAGTACGTACGATCAGTTGATCAAAGCTTCCTCAACAACGGATGCTAATAAGCCAGAGCAACGTTGGGACGATTTGGTCAAGGCCCAAAACATCCTGTTGAAGGATCAGGGGATTACCCCACTGTATCAATCTTCAGCACCATGGCTCTTTAACCAGAACGTGAAGAACGTGGTTTACAACTCTGCTGGTGCAAACTACAACTTTAAGACGACTTATATCAAGTAATGGATAACTAATAACCAATTTAAAGTGCGTCACAATAGTTAATTTTCTTACTATTGTGACGCACTTTTGTGACGCACTTTTTTTGTATCTCTAGTTGGCATCATCAGATGTATATTGAACAGTTTAAAAATGAATATTTTTTAGAATATATGCAAATAGAAATCCTATTTCTCATTTTGCTTTAATTTTAATTAATAAGGAAAAAATTCTAGATGCTTGTGAAATTGTATAAACCCTATTTTAACAGGGATAATTAGGCCTATAATCATTACTTTAGAAAACGTAACATTAAAGAAATATTAAAATAATATGTGTATTTACTCATAGTTGTGATAGAATATGAGTAATCGTTGTTGTCCTTTAGTTGAGTTGACTGGGAGGAAAGAATATGGGATTTAATCGAAAATGGGCGATTATCGCTAGTTTAGCAGGCTTAGCGTTAATGCTCAGTGCTTGTGGTTCAAGTAGCAGTTCGAGTAAGAAACAGACGTTCACGATGCCCGCTGATAGTGAGTTGTCAACTATGGATCTTTCAAAATCCACTGCCTTGGCGACCTTTGATACTTTAAATAATACGAATGAAGGGCTGTACCGCTTGGGAGCACATAGTAAACCGGAGGCGGGGCTAGCAACCAAGTTGACCGAGTCTAATAATGGCCGCCATTATGTGATCGATATCCGCCATAATACCAAGTGGAGTAATGGTGATACGCTGACCGCTAAGGATTTCGTTTATTCTTGGCAGCGAACCGTCAACCCCAAAACGGCTTCTCAGTACTCGTATTTGTTCAGCGGTATCAAGAATGCCGATGCGATTACCAAAGGTAAAAAAGCGCCAGATACTTTGGGGATTAAAACTACTGGCAAGTATCAGTTAACCATTGATCTGGATCAGCAAATTCCATATTTCAAGCTGTTACTTGGTTTCCCAGTTTTCTATCCGCAAGATCAAAAAGTGGTCGAAAAATATGGTGACGGGTATGGTACACGAAGCAATCGGATGGTATACGATGGGCCGTTCAAGTTAACTAAATGGAATGGAACTGGGACGACCTGGAGCCTTGTGAAGAACGATCATTATTGGGATAAGAAAGCCGTTAAGATGAGTGTTATCAAGTACCAAGTTGTTAAAGACAGTCAGACGGCTTTGAATCAATATAATTCCAAGAAATTGATCGGTGCGCCACTAACTGGCCCTCAAGCGAAGAACCTTAAGCACAATAAAGATTTGGTTTCACGGCCTCAGTCATGTGCCTATTACCTCGCTTTGAATCAACACATGAAGTTATTCAAGAATTTAAAGATTCGTGAAGCGATTTCCATGGCCGTAAATCGTCAGCAGATCACTAAGAAGGTCCTTGGTGATGGGTCATTCGTCAATAACAGTTTCGTTTCCAAAGGGTTAGCGACTAACCCCAAAACTGGTAAGGACTTTACCGCAGATACCACAGCGCCTGCTTCCATGAAATACGATCCGGCTAAAGCGAAGTCGCTGTGGCAGCAAGGATTGAAAGAAACCGGCACTACTAATCCTAAATTTACCATTATGTGCGGTGACAGTGAGGCTACTAAACAGGTGAGTGAGTATCTGCAAAGCGCTCTCGAAAAGCATTTACCAGGGCTGAAGGTCACGATTTCCAGCATTCCGCCACGGACAGTATTGGCACGGCAAGCAAGTCGGCAATATCAAGTGACGATGGCTGACTGGTTTGCGGACTTCTCAGACCCGATCACGTTCTTGAACATTTACACGACTCACAACCCAAGCAACATTTCCGATTGGTCTAACAGCACTTACGACCAGTTGATCAAAGCTTCGTCCACCACGGATGCTAACAAGCCAGAGCAACGTTGGGACGATATGGTTAAGGCGCAAAATATCCTGTTGAAGGATCAGGGAATCACACCACTGTATCAATCGGCGGCACCATGGTTATTTAACCGGAACGTGAAGAACTTTGTTTACAACTCAGCTGGCGCTAACTATAACTTTAAGACGACTTATGTTAAGTGATTTGAATTAATCAATATCATTAAAAGCAGCAACCGATTTCCCATTCTCGGAAAATCGGTTGCTGCTTTAGTTTATGCATTGGGTTGCTGGTTACTTTTTAATTGTTTAGTTTCTCGATATGCTAACGCAAAATTTCCAATGGTTGCTGACCCGTTGTTTGGGGCGAGCGGCATGGTAATGTAATCCGCCAGATTGCCGACATCTTGGTAACCGTTCATCAGTACCGCAAACTCATGACGAATTTTTTTCAGAAAGGTTTCGCTAACTACGCCGCCGCCAAACACAATTTTCTGCGGGCGGATGTGCAGTGTTGTTTGCAAAGCAGCTTGAGCCACGTAATAAGCCATGATATCCCACACGTGATCAGTCAAAGGAATGTCTTGACCCTTGCGACCGGTTCGGGCTTCAAAAGTTGGTCCGGCTACTAAACCTTCCAAGCAGTCGCCATGATAGGGGCAAATACCTTTGAAATCTAAGTCATCAGGATGACGTTTTAACCGAACGTGACCAACCTCGGGATGCCCTAAAGTGCCGATAAACTTACCGTCCAAAACTGTCCCAGCACCGACACCAGTCCCAATCGTGTAATACGTTAGTGCGGAGAGCCGCGCGTTCGATGCCGTAGCTAAGATGTATTCACCATACGCCGAACCGTTTACGTCACTGGTCCAGTAGATTGGGAGATCAAAGGCTGCTTTCAGCACGCCTAAGAAATCGGTGTGCGACCAGCCGGCTTTGGGCGTGTCGGTGACGTAACCATACCATTTTGAATTTCTGCGAATCTCGATTGGACCGAATGAGGCAACTGAAATTGCCTGTAAGTCAGTAAAACGCTTAAAGAAATCAATTGATTTCTGAATGGTTTCTTCGGGTGATGTTGTTGGGTATTGAATCTGTTCTTTAACTTGATAGTTTTCGTCACCAACAGCACAAACGAATTTGGTGCCGCCGGCTTCGATACTTCCTAATAGCATTTTATTCACCACTTTACAGAATTAATTAAACACAGTTAAAACATGTACAATAACTAATTTAGCATGTTGTTCTGATTAAGGGAAAACAATTCTGAAATTTTTCGTCAGCAATAAAAATAGCCGCGAGATTAAATTTAATCTCGTAGCTATTTTAGTTGTCAGCATACTATATTTGAAGGGGCGATATACCGCGCTTTTAAAAAGAGGAAGGATAGTTTGAAAAAATATATGAATGTTGGTCAATAATAGCGGTTTATATTAATAATGAAATACTATCTATGACGCATCTCCAGTTGCTTTAGTCGCTTCTGTTTGCAGCCCGTTAGCAACTGCAGGATTGTCAACGTCAGCAGATTGGTCGTCTTCTTGATCAAGCTTAGCAGCCCGTTCATCCAAGATTTTACGGCAATTGCGGAAGTCGTCTTCGTTATAGTCGTAACCTTTCAGAACCCACAGCCGAAGGAGTGAACCTAAAGCTGGCAAAATTGAAATGATGATGAATAGACCAGTTAAAGTGCTAGAAGATTGTGCAGTGTTCGGTTGATAGCTAATGAATGATAGGATCAAACCAGTAGTTGCACCAGCAAAGGCAATGGCTAATTTGCTGGCGAAGGTTTGACCACCGAATACGATAGCTTCACAACGCTTACCAGTCTTAACTTCAGTGTATTCAACAGTTTCGGATAACATGGCAACCGTGATTGGACCAGTCAAGCCATAGATACATTGCGTAACGGTCAATAGGATGAAGACAAGGGTGACATTCTTGTAACCAAGTGCGAAGAAAATAACCCGGAAGATAATATCAGAAATAAGTAAAAATCTAAGAATTTGAAGCTTCTTAAAGTATCTTGTAATGAACGGAATAACTAAGAAAGTAATGGCGCTAAATGTACCGATAACACCGAAGATACTCATAAATTTAGCGTTACCCAAGTTGTAGGTAAAGAAGTAAATGATGATGCAGTTGACGATTTCCATGAAAATCTTTAGCAACATGATGAGTAACATTTTAAGCAAGTATTTGTTTGCTTTGACAGCCATGATAATGTCATGAGTAGTGATCTTTTCAGATTTAGATGATGGCTTGACCCGTTCTTTTGTGAACCGATAGCCGATTTGCATGAAGACAAAACCAATGATCATCAAGATCATAATACTGATCAAGTAGCTGGTAGCAGGCGTCTGGTTATTTTTAAAGTAGGCCAGCATGAATGGTAAGACAATAGCGACCATGCCGCCTCCGGCAGAAACCCCTAGACTAGCAGTGGTAACCAAGTTAGTCCGCTTACGGCTGTCCTTAGTCATAACCGTAGACATTGACCAGAAAGGAATATCAGAAAAGGCGTAAGTGGTGCCCCATAAGATGTATGAAGCAGCAGCGTAGGCAATCTTCCCGGTCATACTGATACTAGGCGTGAAGAAGCACGCGATGGTTGATACCACAATAAAGATTGGGGCGATCTTCATGTATTTACGGAACTTGCCATGGGTGTTACGGCCTTTATCCATAAATCCTGAGACAATGGGATCGAAAACGGCATCCCAAACACGGGCGATTAAGAAGATTGCACTGGCAATGACAGAAGCAATGCCGACAACATCCGTGTAGTAAATCAAAATGAAACTACCAACAATACCATAACTAAAACATTGACCAAAACCGTAAAGGAAGTACGCCAAGAATTCGCTTGGCGCTACCTTTTCGGCAACTGCGTCCACTTTATCTTTCATCTCAAACTCCTGCTACTGATAACTTATAAGAAGTTATAGATTATTCTTGCTTCTTTCTATCCTGCCTCGTATAAAGCTTACTAATACAGTTGATATGATAGTCCACAAGCGTTAATTCCCGGCTAGCCACCGGTACATGCTTTGAAGCCTGTTTTAGTAGGCTAATTCAAAGTTTTCAGTATCCCTGATATTCAGGGCCGCATTAATATCTCGATCTTCGGTATAATCACAGTTTTGACATTCATACACTCGATCTTGCAGCTTTAAATCAACTTTTTTATAGCCACATTGATGGCATAACTTAGAAGTCGGTTCAAATCGGCCAGTTAAGTGCACCGGAATGCCTAACCGCTGGCATTTAGCAATCAGTTTAAGCCGAAAGTTATAGAAGCCTTGGTAACTGATTGCTTTGGCTAAATGCCGATTTTTCATCATACCTTTAACATTCAAGTCTTCTAAGGCTACCCACCGCGGTTTGGCTCTCACCGCAGTGGCAATAATCTTATTTTGATAGTCTGATTGAATGTTGGTTAATCGTTGATACAAGCGTTGTACTTTCCGCTGAGTTTTGGCTAGATTTAAATCAGTAGCAGATCTCCCTTCTTTCTGTTTTCTAGCTTTCAGCGTGCGATGCTGACGGGACAACTTTCTTTGCAGCCGGCGCAGGCGTTTTCTGATGCGCCTTACCCGGCTACTTTTATTCTGATTATGATACAAAGTACCATCATTCAGAATGGCAAATTCTTTTAGGCCAAGGTCAATTCCAACAGGCTCACCCGTTAATTCTAACTTTGGCAGTTCGGCCTGTTCCACTAAACAGGTCAAATAATACTTACCAGCCTTGCATTTGATTCGGCCTTGTTTGATCACAAAATGTTCTGAGTCTGTAGGAATGTAGCCAAACTCTTTCAAACGGACCCAGCCAAGCTTG